>CAYSFR010000006.1:0-339465 GCA_964430625.1 uncultured Solibacteraceae bacterium | reverse complement strand
ACCGGTGCCGAAGTCGTCGATGTCCCGTTCGACCCAATCGCCTTCGCCGTTATCGAGTACGGACCCGCCGCCACATTCGTCCAGTCGAACGTATAGGGCGCCGTCGTATCCGCACCCAGCAGCACAGCTCCGTTATAGAACTCCACCTGCGAAATGGTCCCCTGCGTCGTCGTTGCCGTCGCCGCAATCGAAACCGTCGCCGGTGCCGTCAGACTCGCCCCAGCGGCCGGCGATGTCAGACCAACCGTCGGCGCCGCCGGAGCAGTCACCGTAATCGATACCGGTGCCGAAGTCGTCGATGTCCCGTTCGACCCAATCGCCTTCGCCGTTATCGAGTACGGACCCGCCGCCACATTCGTCCAGTCGAACGTATAGGGCGCCGTCGTATCCGCACCCAGCAGCACAGCTCCGTTATAGAACTCCACCTGCGAAATGGTCCCCTGCGTCGTCGTTGCCGTCGCCGCAATCGAAACCGTCGCCGGTGCCGTCAGACTCGCCCCAGCGGCCGGCGATGTCAGACCAACCGTCGGCGCCGCCGGAGCAGTCACCGTAATCGATACCGGTGCCGAAGTCGTCGATGTCCCGTTCGACCCAATCGCCTTCGCCGTTATCGAGTACGGACCCGCCGCCACATTCGTCCAGTCGAACGTATAGGGCGCCGTCGTATCCGCACCCAGCAGCACCGCCCCGTTATAGAACTCCACCTGCGAGATGGTCCCCTGCGTCGTCGTTGCTGTCGCCGCGATCGAAACCGTCGCCGGTGCCGTGAAACTTGCCCCAGCCGCCGGCGATGTCAGCGAGACCGTCGGTGGCAGTTGAATGATCGAATATCCAAGATCCCCCGCCACGACAATCTCCGCAAACGAACTCACTGGCTGGGCGCGTCCCGCGCTGCCCACCGCCGGAATCAACACCTGGTCAGTACTCCCCCCGCCATGCCCGTTCACCAGCGGCAATTCCGGATGGTCAAATGGCGCACGCTCATAAACCACGCGGTCGTCCAACAACGCCGCCTTCAGAAAAGTGACCAGCGCCGCCTTTTCACCTGCTGTCAACGCCAGCGGCCGGATGTCGGCATGTCCATTCGTCGCGTTCGCCCCAAAACCAGTGGAATTCGCCGTCGTGGTCCCCGTCGCATTCCCGCCACGGTCGTAGAAATCCACTACCTCTTCCAATGTCGCGACCGACCCGTTATGGAAGTACGGCCCAGTCAGCGACACATTCCGCAACGTGGGCGTTTTGAACGCCCCGTCAACAACATCCCGCGAACTCGAATTCAAAGACACACACGGCTCGAGCTCAAACGTACAACTATCCACGCTGAATGCGTCCTTCAGCACACCCGCTTTGGACTGCCGTACCAGCGAGAGCGGGTTCCCGAACGGATCCGTCGCTCCCACACCCACGTCTTCGCTCGTCGGACGAACGCCGATGTTGTAATAGCCCAAATCGTACGCTCCCGCCTCGCCATTTCCCATCCGCATTCGCGAAATCAGCGCCCCGATAGCCGCCGCTTCGCGCGCCGGGGTCCCGGCGTTCGTCAATTGCGGTCCATGATGGCAACTCACGCACCGGCCCTTACCCGTAAACACGTTCAGCCCGGCGATTGCCTCAGGACTCAACGCCGCCCCGTTGGCCACCGTCGTCGACGGATAGTTCGCAAAGTAGCTGTCGATCGGCGCCTGGTCGGACACCAGCGTCGCCTCATACATCTGCACCGCCAGCCCGAAGAACAACGAGAAGTTCGCCTGAATCTGCGTATAGTTCGTCCCGTTCACGTTGATCGGCACTCCCGACAGGTGCAAATCGTCAAAAAATGCCGCACGAACCATAGCCTCATACGTCCGGTCGAGCCCCTTCGCCCCGCCCGGCGCCGCGTAGGGACCGAGCACCGAATCCGTCCCGGCCACCAACTGATTGCTAAGCGCCGTCGCACCCAACAGCCGCTTGCCGATCTCCGGCCAGGTCCGCCCCGCACACGCCATCTCGCTCGGGTTTAACGGCGCCGTAGTCGCCTGCGATGCCAGGCTCGCATTGTCCAAAGCGATGGCCACTGGCACGGGCGGCGTCCCACGGTAGATCACCGCAGCCACGTTCCGAGGCCCGAATCCGTCCACCCCGTTAAACGTCGAATTTGCCCGCCCATCCCAGAAATTCCGTACGTTGAACACAGCGTTCACCACAGTCGGAGCGTTCCGCCCCGTCGTCCGCCGGAATGCCCCGAATATCGGATCAGTCGCCACCGCACAGGCGTCTTCCCGCGCTCCCTGCGTCGCCGAAACAAAGTTCCGCAGCATTACCCCGTGCGAACCCATCACGTCTTTCGACTGGTAAATCACCGTCGAGTTCGGATCCAGCGGATTACTCAGAACGTGGCGCGGGAAATCGCCCGGCTTCACCACATAGTTCGGCCCATTGGCGCCACCCGTGCGGGAGGTCTCAAAGGTCATCGCCGGAGACCCGGTCCGGAACGTCCCCGGGTTCATCTGGTTCTTCAGTCGCGCGTCCGCCCCTGCTTGAAAATGGCAACTCGCACACGCCACCATCCCGTCACTCGATACCTGCGTGTCCCAGAACAGCGCCTTACCCAAGGCGATCGCCGCCGCACGGTTCTTCACATAGGACAGTAACGCCGCCGGCTCCGGCACCCCAACGCCCTTCAACGACTGCAACTGCCGCGTCAGCACCCGCACCGTAATCGTCGCATTCGCAAACAACCCCAAGCTGTCCACTGCCTTCGCCGTGAAGACATAGGTCCCCGCGCCCAAATTGTTCACCGGAAACAGGAACTGCCCCGATGTCAGCTCCGATATCTTCACCGCTCCCTGATACAACTCCACCCTCGCCAGATTGCCATCCGGGTCGCTCGCCGTAACGTCGATCACAATCCCGGCCGGCCCCGGCATCGTCGCACCATCCACCGGACTACCAATCGAGATCACCGGCGCCCGGTTCGTTACCACCGGCGGGTTGACCGTCACCACCGCCGACGCCTCGCTGAACAGCCCCGCAGTGTCCACACCGCGGACCTTCACCGTATACGTCCCCGGCGTTACATTGCTCCAGTTATAAACAAACGGAGCCCCCGTCGATTCTCCCAGCTTCGTCGTGCCCTGGTAGTATTCCACCCGTGCCAGATTGTTCTCCGCATCCGCCACCTGGGCGCTGATTACGAAACTCGCTGGCGCCGTCGCCGTCGCACCAGCCGCCGGAGACGTCAATTGCACCACCGGCGCCGTGTTCGTTACCACCGTCCCCATCACTTCCACTTCCGCCATGTGGAGATAACCGGTCCCCTCCATCTGAATCCGCACATACCGCCCCGTCGCATTCACAGGCACGGTCGCTGTCGTCCCCGCCGTCCCCGGATACGCATAGTCGGTGACCGCCGCCAAACCCTGCACGTCGGCCACCGTCGTTCCGGTGATTGGCGCCTTCGACACAAACACATGGAAATTCGTCAGCCGTGAAGCGCAACAGTCGCTCCGGTTCCAGATCTTCACACTGCTCAAAAGCGCGTTCGCGCCCAAATCCACCTGCCAATATGGCTGCGCCTGCTGCGAGGTGTGCGAAACCGAGTTCTGCGCAAAGTCGCCATTCGTGTTTCCATCCACGGCCCGGCTCGCCACACCTCCCTGCTCGGTCGTGGATTGCGTTGCCACTTTCCCCCTCGCCAGGTTGGTATCCCCAGCTCCGCTCCCGGGCCAGGTCGCCGCCGTATAAACCTGCACCGGATACCCGATCGATGGCGTTCCGTTCGCATTCAACCCAATCACCCAGTACATCCCCGGCAGCAATATGTTCCCGTTCGCCTCCAACGTGAGGTTGTAGTTCCCGGGAGCCACTTTCGTATGCGCGATCGAAACCAATCGTTGATCGGAGTTGATCCCGTGCGTCGTCGCCTGCAGTCGAACCATCCGAAAGGACGTGATATCGTCCGATCCCTTCAAACCCACCGTGATCCCCGCCTTCAAGTCCGGAGACACCAGATCGATTACCGGCCGCGTCGCCGCCGTTCCATCAGCATTGAACAGATACCCGGGCTCAAAGATCTGCGAGTTCTGGTGATCCGCACTGCAGCCACACAATCCCCCGCCCCCAACCAGAACACGGCCATCCCGCAGCAGCAGTGCCGTCATGTGGTATCCACGCGGCACCGCCATCGCCGCCATCGTCCGCCATTGCCCCGTCGCCGGATTCCAGATCTCAGGGATCAGCACCCCGCCGGAATCACTGAACTTAACCCCGGACGTATTCCCGCCCAGCGCCATTACTTCCCCATTCGGCAGCAACACCAAATTGTGAAACACCCGCGCATAGTTCATCGAACTCGACGATGTGGTCACTGGCTGCCCACTCGTCGTATCAATAATCAGCGTCGTGTTCGTCACCGACGGCGAATACCGGTCATCCCGCCCCCCGGTGAACAGAATCTTTCCCGGCGCAAACTGAACGGAGGCTCCCAGCTTCCGATGCCGCGCCCCGTCCGGCGTCCGCGTCCCGATGTCCTGCGAACTCCCCAAACCCGTGTAATCAAGCCACCGCATCGTCAGCAGCGGTCCCGCCATCAATATCTTCCCATTCGGCATCAAGTGCAAATGGGGAAACCACTGGTTGTCATCATCCACCCCATCGATCGGCTCTGCCTGACTGTTCAACGAGATCCCTGGCAGCGTACTCCAGGTGTTCGTCGTCTGATTAAAGGTCTCCGTCAGCGTCCCGGCGCTCCGCCCCCACATCGTGAACAGGTTCCCCGTCGGTAGCGTAACCGTCGAGTTGTACCAGCGCGGAGCGGTCATATCCTGCAATCGCGTCCAGTTCTGTGACCACCTCGGAATGATCCCTATCGACGATGTTGCTCTCACATCCGCGCCACCCCCGGATGCGATAATCCTTCCGTCCCCCGTTGTCGCCAAGCCGGCGCAAAACATATCGTGTGCCGTGTTATTCAGTGCTGTGAACTGTCCCGTCGCTGGATCGTAAATCGACGCGTAGGTAAAGGTTTCGCCCGCCGGAAACGTCGTCGGCCTCGTCGATGCCCAGCCCACGATCCGCCCATCCGCCAAGTGCGCAATGCTCACCGGTATGAACGGCCAATTCAGTAAGGACGTCCATCGCCCCACCTGGTTCACCTGCCCGTTCGCCACACACCCCAACAAGAACAGCACGGTCGCCACTCGATTAACGGATTTCATAGTTGTAAGCCGGAAAAACAGAATAATCCCTCGTTGGTCAGTCTGCCCTGTAAATTCGCAACTGTTTCTAGGCGTATCGGCCCATTCTTCCCATGCGTCCGGTCTAGAACTATCCCGAAGGCCCCGCCCGCAGTCACTCCCTCAACGCCATGGAAACACAACCCTTATGGCCCTTCTTACCCCGCCACTGGGCCCTCTGACCAGTACAATCCTCTCAACCGTACCGCTCCACCTAGTACCGTCGTCCCCGGCCGGCTATCGCCCCAAAAGTCCCCGAAAGTACGCCCAGATCTCCTCGGTGGCATCGAACGCTTTGCTCGACGGCCCGATCCTCCGCTCCCGCAACCCGCTCTCCCCTCCGCCCGGCCACCCGTGCCCTTGCCCTTCAATCACCACCACCTCAAAAACCTCGCAATACTTCCGCCGCTCAAATCCCTTCCCCATCACCCGCGATTCCACCGCCCCCCCGCACCCCATCGCCCGCGCCCATTTCCCCATCGCCCCCTCCACCGGCTCGGTACGCCTCTTCCCCCATGGCAACTCCGACTCCCCTCCCTCATACGGCACCAGCGGATCCAACTTCCCCACCACATACAAAGTCGGCACCGCCGGCCGAACCACCCCAACTTCCCCATGCGGTACCGTCGCCACCGGCGCGATCCCCGCCAGCCTCTTCCCCATTCGCGCCGCCAACGTAAACGACATCGCCCCCCCGTTGGAGTGCCCCGCCACAAACACCTTTCCCACTTTCCACCGCCGCCCCGCCTCCTCCAGCAGCGCCCCCATAAACACCACATCGTCAATCCGCGCCCGCGGCGACCCCGCCCGTAGATTCCCCGCATTCCATACCCGCGGATTCGTCAGAAAACTCGCCTTCTCCCGCGGCCTCGCCGGCAATCCGTTCGGCGCCAAAACTATAAACCCATGCCGCTCCGCCGCCCGCAGCCACCCGTTCTTCTGCAAATACCCCAATCCGTCCCCGCCGGCCCCGTGCAGCACCACCACCAGCGGCCGCACCCCGTCCCCCGCCGGTGCCCACCCGTGCACCTCCCATTGAAATCCCTGCGATTCAACCGCAAACTTCTCCACACCCCACACCGCCCCCGCCGCCAGCACCAGCAGCGCCAGCCTCACGCCAGCAACTCCCGCACCACCTTCCCGTGCACGTCCGTTAGCCGGTAATGCCGCCCCTGGAACTTGAACGTCAGCTTCGTGTGGTCCACCCCTAACAGGTGCAGCATCGTCGCATTCAGGTCATGCACCTCCATCGGGTCTTTCACAATGTTGTAGCTGAAGTCGTCCGTCTCCCCGTGCGTATATCCGCCCTTGAACCCGCCCCCGGCAGCAAACATCGTGAAACACCGCGGATGATGATCCCGCCCGTAATTCGTCTCGCTCAACTCCCCTTGCGAATACACCGTCCGCCCGAACTCCCCGCCCCACACCACAATCGTGTCCTCCAGCAACCCCCTCTGCTTCAAATCGGTGATCAACCCCGCCGTCGCCTGGTCCGTATCCTCGCACTGCCACCGGATCTGCTTCGGCAGCGTCCCGTGCTGATCCCACCCCCGGTGAAACAGCTGTATGAACCTCACCCCGCGCTCGGCCAGCCGCCGCGCCAGAATGCAATTGGCCGCATACGAACCCGGTTTCCGCGAATCCGGCCCGTACATCGCAAACGTCGACTCCGGTTCCTTCGACAGATCCGCCAGCTCCGGCACGCTCGATTGCATCCGGTACGCCATCTCATATTGCGCAATCCGCGTCGCAATCTCCGGATCCTGATACTCCTCCAGCCGCATTTGATTCAACTGCCCCAGATCATCCAGAAACCGCCGCCGCGCCCCCGCCGTATACCCGTCCGGATTCGACAAATACAACACCGGATCCTTCCCCGACCGGAACTTCACCCCCTGAAACTTCGTCGGCAGAAAGCCGCTCCCCCACATCCGGTCCGCCAGCGCCTGCGAATTCCCCCGCCCCTGCGAAATCAGCACCACAAACGACGGCAAATCCTGATTCTCGCTCCCCAGTCCGTAGGAAAGCCACGACCCGATCGACGGCCGCCCCGCCAGTTGAAACCCCGTCTGGAAAAAGGTCACCGCCGGATCATGATTAATCGCATCCGTATGCAGCGACTTCATAATGCACAGCTGATCGGCCAGCTTCGCCGTGTGCGGCAGCAGTTCGCTCATCCACGCCCCGCTCTGCCCGTGCTGCGCAAATTTGAAAATGGTCGGCGCCGTCGGAAACGTGGCCTGATACGCCGTCATTCCCGTCAGCCGCTGCCCCATCCGTACCGACTCCGGCAAATCCTGCCCCCGCACCTTCGCCAGGTTCGGCTTCCAGTCAAACAGATCCAGCTGCGACGGTCCGCCATGCTGAAACAGGAAAATCACCCGCTTGGCCTTCGCCGCATGGTGCGGCAACCCCGCCATCGGCGCGCCCAGCAGCGATCCCAGCGCCGTCGAATACAAAAATCCCCGTCGCGTCAGCATATCCATTACTCCTTCGTGATCGCCTCGTCCGTATTCATCAGCAGACTCGCCACCGCCGCATACCCGGCCAGCTCCGTCCGGTCAATCTGCTTGGCCGCCTCCGTGTCGCCATAGGACAGGTACTCCTCCCGCTCCTTGCCATGCGAGGCAAAGTAGTCGGTGTGATACGCCAGAGCCCCGCGCAGCACCCCCATCTCCTTCTCCCCCGGCGCCCGTCCGGTCACAATCCGGAACCCATGCCGCAGCCGCCCGTCCCTTTCCTTCCCGCCCTCCAGGATCATCCTCTGCCCGATGAACCGCGCCGCCTCCAGAAAGGTGACATCGTTCATCAGGTTCAGCGCCTGCAGCGGCGTGTTCGTCCGGTTCTCCCGCACCATGCACGCTTCCCGCTGCGAAGCGTCGAAATTCATCATCATCGGCGGCGCCGCCGTCCGCTTCCAGAAGGTGTACAGGCTCCGCCGGTACAGATCCGGCCCCTTCGCCTGAACATAGTCGAAGTCCTGCATGATGACCTCTTTCCACAACCCGTCCGGCTGATACGGCTTCACCGACGGCCCTCCCAACTGCTCATGCAACAGCCCGGCCTCGTAAAGCGCCGCATCCCGCACCATCTCCGCCGCCATCCGGATCCGCGGCCCCCGCGCCAGTAGCCGGTTGTCCGGATCCTTCGCCACCAGCTCCGGCGTCGCCTTCGAACTCTGCCGGTACACATCGCTCAGCATGATCTTCTTCAACAGCGCCTTCACGTCCCACCCGTTCTCCATGAAGTCCACCGCCAGCCAGTCCAGCAACTCCGGATGCGACGGCCACTCTCCTTGCTGCCCGAAATCCTCCGCCGTCTTTACCAGCCCCGTCCCGAACAGCGACTGCCAGAAACGGTTCACCGTCACCCGCGCCGTCAACGGATTCCGCCGGTCCACCAGCCACTGCGCAAGGCCCAGCCGGTTGTTCGGCGCCCCCGCCGGCAACGGCGGCAGCACCGCCGGCACCCCAGGCTCCACCTCTTCCCCCGGCTTGTCATAGGCGCCCCGGATCAGCATGTGCGTCTTCTTCCGCACCGGCGCCTCGGCCATGATCATCACGCTCGGAAAGGTCCGCTCAAACCGCTCCCGCTCCACCCGCAACTCCGCCGCCTGCCGCCAATCCGCGTTCGTTTCCAAATACGCCAGCCGCAGTTGCCCCTCTTCCAGCTCCGTCTTTTGCTTCTTCCCCGCCAACTCCGCCAGCGGACGCCCCGCCGCCATCATCGCAATCTCTTCGCTCCGCAACTCCCGCCCATACACCCGAACCTCGTCCAGCAACCCCCGGAATCGCTTCTCCTTCCCCGCGCCCCCGCCCACCGTCAGTGCCGCGTTGAACTTCCCGCCCGCATTCACAAACGGCCGGTACAGCGTATCGGAAACGAACTTCGTCTTCTGCAACACCCCGTCCACGTAGATCCGCGCATCTTCGGCCATCCGCGTCCCCCCGTAGGCCACCGCCACGTGATGCCACCCCTCCCCCATCGCCGTCTCCGTCTCCACCTTCAGCGAATCGCTCTCCCACTGGCTGGAAATGTGAAAATGCACCTTTCCGTCCAGCACAAACAGCCCGATCCCCTTCGATTGGAATCCGTCCGAGGCCTTCCGCGCCGCAATCGTCCCGTTCCCCTTCACCCACGCCGCCATCGTGAACCGGTCTTCAATGTCGAACTGCCCGCTCTTGGCCGGCCCAGGCACCACCGTCGCCCCGTCAAACAGCTTCGCCCCCCCAATCCGTCCCGCCTCGCCCCCATCGTCGAAGGAGAACGCCGCGTTCCGCTCTCCATACGGCGCCCACGCCGCCGCTCCGCTCAAGCCCTTTTCCCACGCCGCCCGCCCCGCCGCATCGGCGGGAATCTTCCCTTCCAGCGCCGCAATCTGCGCGTTCATCTCCGCCAGTTTCTTCTGCTGCGCTTCGGTCGGCGCCGCCATCAACGGCGGCGAATTCCCATACTTCATCGCCCGCCCCCGCTCCGGAATGTTATTGAAATAGGCGAAGAACTGGTAAAACTCCTTCTGCGTCAGCGGATCGTACTTGTGGTTATGGCACCGCGTGCACCCCATCGTCAGCCCCAGAAATACCGCTGACGTCGTCTCCACCCGGTCCACCACGTACTCCACCGCGTACTCCTCCGCCACTATCCCGTCTTCGGTGTTCCCGCGGTGGTTCCGGTTGAACGCCGTCGCCATCTTCTGCTCAAAAGTCGCCCCCGGCAGCATGTCCCCGGCAATCTGCTCCGTCACAAACTGGTGGAACGGCTTGTTCTTGTTGAAACTCGCAATCACGTAGTCCCGCCACCGCCACATCACCCGTTCCCCGTCGTATTGATACCCGTTCGTATCCGCATAACGCGCCGCGTCCAGCCACCGCGCCGCCATCCTCTCCCCAAACCGCGGCGAGGCCAGCAACCGGTCCAGCAACCGCTCATAGGAGCCGTCTTCCAAAAACGCATCCACCTCCGCCACCGTCGGCGGCAACCCCGTCAGGTCCAGCGTCGCCCGCCGGATGAGCGTCTCCGGCGTCGCCGGCCCGGACATCCGCAAACCTTCCCGTGCCAATCGCTCCCGTACAAAACTGTCAATCGTCCCCGGTTTCTTCACCGGCGGCAAGAACGACCAGTGCGCCTCCCACTTCGCCCCCTGCCCAATCCACGTCCGCAACGTCTCAATCTCCGCAGCCGTCAGCACCACCCCGGATGCCACCGGAGGCATCCGCATCGCCGGCATCGTCGCCGTGATCCGCTTCATCAGCTTGCTCCCCGCCGCATCCCCCGGAATCAGCGCCTTTTTCGCCGCTTCTTCGCTATCCAGCCGCAGCGCGATTCCCTTCGTCTTCGCGTCCGGCCCGTGGCAGGCAAAGCATTTATCGGAGAGAATCGGCCGTACATCCCGGTTGAACTGAATCTCCGCTGCTCCGGCGGTCCCG
Source organism: uncultured Solibacteraceae bacterium (assembly GCA_964430625.1). GTDB lineage: Bacteria > Acidobacteriota > Terriglobia > Bryobacterales > Bryobacteraceae. The sequence continues at coordinate 328,826 of CAYSFR010000006.1, read as the reverse complement.
GCCAGCAATAGCAAAATGAGGTGCCGCATGGTTTGAACTCAATTCTACATGGAGAATTTTCCCCCCGGCGTCGCACTATCTCTGTGGAATGAAACTCCTCCTCGCCCTCTTAGCCCTCGCATTCCTCTCCGCCCAACCTCACGCCCGGCCCCCTGCCCAGACCCACAATCGCGCCACCGCCGCCCCCAAACTCTCCGACGCCGAAATTCAGGCCCGCATCCAGGCCAAACTCGCCAAATCCAAAATCGGCAAAAACGGCTTCAAGTTCACCACCGCCGGCGGCATTACCACCATTGAGGGCAAAGCCAACGTCGTCCAGCACAAAGGCGCCGCCACCCGCCTCGCCAGAACCGCCGGCGCCCGCGCCGTCGTCAACAACATCCAGATCTCCCCGGAAGCCAAAGCCGCCGCCAAAGCCAAACTCGATTCCGGCCGCCGCCGCGCCCAGGTTAAGCGCGGCGAACTCCGCTCCCAGTAACCCCTAGCTCCTCACCCCTAGCCCCAAGACCCTCCGCGCATACCCCAGCGATCGCTCCATGTGCTCCCGCTGCTGATACTGAATCGCCGGCAGAAAATGCGCCGGAATCGGCACGCCCTGCAGATCCTCCACCACCACGTGCCCCTCGTAGGGCCGCCCCTTCTTCGCCAGCGCCAGAAAACGCGCGAAATCCGCCGCCTTCACCTCCGGATACCCCTTCCAGAACCCGTCGTCATAAATCGGGTGCACGTGCGGCGGCCGTCCCGTAATCGGCTTGATGTAGATGTGGAGCGGCGAACAGACCTCCCGCGCCTTCGCCACAATCGCCCGGAAATCCACTGTCCCTTCCCCCAGCGGCACCCACTGCACCGCAATCCCCTTCGGATGCTCGTAAACCACCGAATCCCGCAAATGCAGCGTCAACGCATACGGCCCCAGCACCTCCACCGTCTGCAGCGGATCTTCCATCATGAATACCGGATTCCCCGTGTCCAGATAGGAGCCCACATACTCCTTCCCCGCCGTCTCGATGATCGTCCGGTGCTCCCGCGCCTGCAACTCTTTGTGGACCTCCACCGCAATCTTCACCCCGGCGTCCATCGCCTGCGTCCTCGCCGCCCGCAGCATCTTCACCGCCGTCTCCATGTGCTTCTCAATCGGCCCCGGCGGCAGACTCGCCCGGTCGGAGGCCAAAAGCGTTCTCACCAGCGGTGCTCCCATCCCCGCCGCCCGCTCGATGTTCCGCCGGAACGCCTTCATCTTCGCTTCCAGTTCCGCCTCGTCCCGCCCCAACAGCGAACTTCCCCCCGTCTCCAGGTGCAACCCCAGCTCCTTGGCCCGCTCCCGTACCCACTTCCAATGCGCCGGATCGTCCCGCCGCGCGTCCAGCGAGTCCTGCAAAAAGATGGCGTCCAGCTTCTGCTGCGCGCAGTAATCCAGCAACTGCGCGTCATTCCACCGCAATGCTCGCAGGCAGTACGTATTCAGTCCCATCGGAATCGGACCGCTCATTGCCCCCGCCGCCGCTCCTGCGCTCAGCGCTCCGCCTAAAAAGGTCCGCCTGTTCATGGGAAATACTTAGCCTCCTCAGCTTCACTCCAGTGATACCATCTTTGGCATGTGGCCCCGGGCTATAGCTTTCTTAACCTTCATCCTCGCTCCGCTCTGCGCTCAGGATCTCAAAATCAACCTGGGCCCTGCCGCGGGTTCCGTCCTCCAACGCGATAACGACGGCCGCGCCGATGTCAAAATCGCCGGCACCGCCCCTCGCGCTTCCCTGAACAAATTTGTCGAGGTTCGCGTCCTCAACGACAAAGGACAACCCCTCGCCAGCCTCGATTGGAACGCCCTCGAACGCGTCAAAGGAACCTCCTGGTCCGGCACCATCAAAGGCATCCCCCAGGGCGGTCCCTACTCCCTCGAGGTCCGCGTCGCCGGCACCACCACCGTCGATGCCATCAAGGATTTCTACGTCGGCGACCTCTGGCTCCTCGCCGGCCAGTCCAACATGGAAGGCGTCGGCAACCTCATCGATGTCGAACAGCCCGATAACCGCATCCGCTCCTTCGATCAGACCGACCGCTGGGTCGTCGCCAACGAACCCCTCCACCAGTTGCCCAACGCCGCCGACCGCGTCCACTGGCGCAAGGATAAGGATGGCAACCCCAAGAAACTCGAAGGCCAGGAACTCGAACAGTGGGTCGCCAATCGCAAAAAAGGCGCCGGACTCGGCCTCCCCTTCGCCAAGGCCATGCTCATGCGCACCGGCGTCCCCATCGGCCTCCTCCCCTGCGCCCACGGCGGCACCTCCATGGACCAGTGGAGCCCCGCCCTGAAAGACAAAATGGGCGACTCCCTCTATGGCGCCACCTACCGCCGCTTCCTCGCCGTCGGCGGCCGCATCCGCGGCGTTCTCTGGTACCAGGGCGAATCCGATGCCAATCCCAAAGTCGTCGCCGCCTTCCCCGAAAAGTTTGAAAAGCTCATCGCCGCCTTCCGCCAGGACTTCCTCCAGCCCGATCTGCCCTTCTACTACGTGCAAATCGGCCGCCATGTCGCCTACACCAATCAGGCCGAATGGAACGCCGTCCAGGAAGCCCAGCGCAAACTCGAATCCCGCGTCCCCAAAGTCGGTATGGTCCCCGCCGTCGATCTCTCCCTGGATGACGGCATCCACATCTCCACCGCCGATCACAAACGCCTCGCCACCCGCATCGCCAACCTCGTGGCCCACGACATGCACCCGGAACTCGAAAAGTTCCGGCCCTACAAGCGGGGCCCCCGTCCCGTAAATGCCAAGCGCGAAGGCGACCTCGTCCGCATCCTCTTCGCCGAGGTCAACGGCAAACTCGTCGCCCAGGGCCGCCTCGCCGGCTTCTCCATCCACGGTTCCGATGGCGCACAACTCCCCGCCATCTTCCGCGCCCAGATTGATCCCCGCGACGGCAACTCCGTTATCCTATCCATTTCCGGCAAACTCCCCGACGGCGCCACAGTCCATTACGCCGCCGGCCGCGATCCCTATGCCAACCTCAACGATGAACTCGACATGGGCGCCCCTGCCTTCGGTCCTCTCCCTATCGAACAGTAAGCCGATTCGAGTCATCTGGAGCGATGGCCTCCGCGACGGCGGTCGCGAGGCCATCGCCGGCGCCGATATCCGCCGCCGCGAGATCCATCTCCACCCCAGCCTGCGGCGCAACCCGCGCGAACGTTCCCGCATCCTTACCCACGAACTCTTCCACTTCGCCTGGGTCCGGCTCGGCAATCCCCGCCGCGACGAGTGGAAACAACTCCTGGCGGAAGAACTCCGCCGCGGCGCCCGCGGCGAACTCGGCCACTCCAGCCAGTGGCGCAAGGACGAGTTGCGCAAGGACGAGTGGCGCCAGAACGAGTTGCCAACGGCCTTCCCCGCCTACGCCTGCGAATCGTTCTGCGACACCGCCGCCTGGCTCTTCTCCACCTGCCAGGAGCACGAGGAATACACTCTCGCCCCCCGCTGGCGCGCCCGCCGCCGCCTGTGGTTCCTCGCCCGCGTCCCCATGTTCTGCTAGCCGGTGACACTCACCGAAATGCCAGCGTCCATCTCGGCCGCGATGGAGGATTTTCGCCCTTAACACGCTTCATCGAGGCCAATCGGAACTCCCTTCCGCAAGCCACTCGGCTACCCGTCCCGCGGTTCGAGGTGACGCTATTTGATTCATTGTAGATAGTCATAGTATGATGATGATCGAGGTGTTCAATGCCAAAACCATCTGATCTGCTCCAGGGAACGCTCGACCTACTCATCCTCAAAACCATCTGCCAGGAACCGCTCCACGGCTGGGGCATTGCCAAGAAAATCCAGGTTCTTTCGGGCGAGGTGCTCTCCGTCGGGCAGGGTTCCCTGTATCCAGCCCTCCACCGGTTGGAACAGCAGGGGTGGATAGCGGCTGAATGGAAGGACTCCGGCCTCGGCCGGCCCGCGAAGTTCTACGCCTTAACGAAGGAGGGCCAGCAGCAACTGGAGCGGGAGTTGCACAGCTGGAAGCGCCTCTCCTCGGCCGTCGAACTCCTGATCGAGAACGCCTAGTATGCGCATCCTGCGAATCATCGAGAACCGGCTGCGCTCCCTGTTCTCGCTCGCCAGGCTGGAAAACGATCTGGCGCTGGAGATCGACATCCACATGGACCAGCTAGTCAGGGAACTGACGGCGGGTGGAATGAGCCCGGCAGAGGCGCGCCGCGAAGCCAGACGCCAGTTTGGATCCGTAGTCCTTACGAAAGAGAGGTGCCGGGACATGCGCCGCGTCAGCTTTCTCGAGGATTTAATCCAGGATCTCCGTTACACCATTCGATCTCTAATCAGGAGTCCAGGTTATGCGGCGGTCGTCATCGCCACCCTTGCCGGCGGGATCGGTGCCAACATCGCGATCTTCACCATCGTGCAGGGAGTGCTCCTGCGCCCGCTCGAATACCCAAATCCCGAACAACTGATGTATCTCACCGCTGAATCCCCGGTAGCCAGGGATGATCGCGGTGCGCTTTCCGTCCCGGAATACATCGAGCTTCGCCAGATGAGCCGCTCCTTCGCCGCAATTGGCGCATATTCGACGAGCGGCGCGGCCTACTCTACCAGCGAAGTCAATCTCACCGCCGGTGATCGGCCGCTGCGCGTGCGCTCAATCGCCGTCGATGCGCATCTGCTGGAGGCGATTGGCATTCGGCCAGAACACGGGCGGCTCTTCCGGGACGAGGAAACCTCGCGCTGGACGGGAACGCTCCCTCCCCCGATCGCCATTCTCTCGCACGAACTGTGGAAAACGGCTTTCGAAGGACGGTCGCTGGTTGGACAGAAGGTGCAAATCGAAGGCCGCGCCCATGAGGTCGTCGGCATCATGCCGCCCGGTGCCGACCTGATGGACAATCAAACCCAGGTTTGGCTGCCGCTCTGGCTTCACCCAAGTACTGCCCAGCAACGCGGCTTCCACGTTCTCCACGTCATTGCCCGGCGCAAAAGTGGCGTTTCCGCAGAGGCAGCGCAGACGGAACTGAGGACATTCCTCGAGAACTGGGGGGATCGGGTCGGAGCCCAGGATCACGTCCCCACGAATCACCCGCGCAGAGCCGCAGACCACACCCTCCAGTTGCGGGCGCTTCACGACGTGATCGTCGGAAGTGCCGGCCGGACGATTTGGATCCTCCAAGCCGCGGTTGGATTTGTCCTGCTCATCGTTTGCGCAAATCTGACGAATCTGCTGATGGCACGCGCCGGTACACGCAGGCGCGAACTGGTACTCCGCGCTGCCCTTGGCGCCAACCGGGGCCGCCTCCTCCGCCAGTCGATTACCGAAGGTGCGTTGCTCGCTGGCGCAGGCGGAATCCTCGGACTCGGGCTTGCCGGCGCTGGCCTCCGTGCCCTGTTCCGCGCCTTCCCAGCCAGCATCCCGCGAACAAGCGAACTCACCATGGATCTGCCCATCCTGTTCGTCGCATTCGGACTAACGACGGCAGTCGCATTGCTCTTCGGATTTGTGTTGCTCGGACACCAGGGATCCGACGGCGACATGGGGACAGTGCTGAAGGAGGGCGCCAAGGGCGCCGCCGGCGCCAGACGCGGCTACACGCGACACGCGCTGGTGATTGCCCAGGTCGCTCTCGCGGTAATCCTGGTAATCGGAGCAGGCTTGCTCATTCAGACCGTCTTCAACCTCACGAGGATCGACGCGGGGTTTGACCGGTCTCGCCTGGCGACATTCTCCATCACTCTGCCCATGGCGAACTCCGATCCCGACACACGGGCGCAGGCCTACCAACGCCTGCTCGGGAAACTTCGCTCCATTCCCGGAGTTCTCGAAACCGCCGCCATGTCAGGTCTCCCGCCAAATCGAAATCCGGATTCCATCGCTACCCCGATCGAAAACTACACCAATGAGGATGGCAAACAGCACGAAATCGTCGACTACTTCCAATTCGTCGCGGGAGACTATTTCCGCACCATGGGAATCCCCATCATCGCCGGTCGCGGATTTGAGCCCGCCGACAACGCCTCGCAAGGCAAGCTGGCCATAGTGAATGAGTCGTTGGCGAGAAAACTCTGGCACGGCCGGAATCCCATCGGCCAGCGCCTCCGGCCTCCCGGCGGGCTGTTTGGAGCCAGCGAGGATGCCTGGCACACCGTGATTGGAGTAGCCAGGGACGTAAGGCAGCACGGAGTGGAGGTCCCCGCCGGCACCGAAGTCTACGTATCGCTGGACCAGCACGGCGTCTCCCCGCCAAGTATGAACATCGTCATGCGGACAACCCTGCCATCGGTCGCGCTGGCGGCGGTAATCGAACGCACCGTGCGGGAGGTGGACGCCACTGTCCCCGTCGTCAGGCTTCGCGACATGGATTCGGTCTTCGCCGAATCCATTCGCCGGCCAACCCTCCTCGCACAACTCTTGGGCGGGTTTGCCGGACTCGCGCTTCTGCTGGCGGCACTCGGGACCTACGGCGTACTCTCCTATGTGGTGACCGAACGGCGGCGGGAGATCGCCATTCGGATGGCGATCGGCGCCGTGCATTCCCAAGTGCTCGCGCAAATCATGAAACAGGGACTCCACGTCACCGCAATCGGCATCCTCATCGGCCTTGGAGGCGCTTTGGTCGCAAATCGGATGATCGTATCCTTGCTCTATGGTGTGCAACCGGCGGATTTCCCGACCATCGCTTCGGTCGTAGCAACAGTAACGGCAGTAGCCTTGATTGCCAGTTGGATTCCCGCCCGGCGCGCCTGCCGCGTGGACCCGAACCTCGTGCTGAGAGAAGACTAGTCGTCAAATAGCCGCTCAGGCTTCGCCTGCCTGCCCCCAGCCTGGGATTCCCTTCGCCGGGCAGACGGGTGGTGCTCCAAAATACCTCATGCTGCGGCCAGGCCAGTGCCGCACCGCGTGCGCCGGGCACTTGGAACTGGTGCGTTACCTGGTCGGGCAGACTGGATTCGACCCGAATTATAAAATGCACCCGTTTCAAGAGTCATGGTTGATCTGCGCCGGAGATCATGGGCATTCGGCGATCGAAGCGCTGCTGCGGGCAAGTGCGGCCGATCCGGGCCTCGCCCGCGCGTGGGAGGACACTGGGATCATTGACCGCGGCCAGAGTGAGACCGCCTGCCGCTTTCAACGGATGGCCGGCCAGGGCGACCGGTACGCAGTACAGTCTTCGTTGGAGGAAGACCCGTCCCTGGCGCTCAATGAGGACATGTTTGGGGAGAGGGGATCCTCGCCATGCCCGCCAGGAACGGGAATCGGCCCATGATGGAACTGCCGCTTCGAGATGGAGCGCGCCTACCCGAGATGTCCAAATGGGCCAAGGAGTATTACTTCAAGAACTACGACAGCGCCGCCTTCCTCCTGGAATCCGGAATGGATCCCAATCACCGGAATTGGCGGCGCGTGACGTTGTTGCACGGCCTGGCGTTCAAAGGCGAACTGCGGAAGATCGCGCTGCTCCTCAATTACGGCGCCGCGGTCAACCCGATCGACGACGAGTTCCAATCAACCCCGCTAGGCCTTGCCGCCCGCTCGGGACGGCGGGATGTCGTGGCATTGCGGCTTGAGCGAGGAGCCGATAAGAATGGCGCCGGTGCTCCTTGGGCAACGCCGCTGGCTCGGACACAAAGGAAAGGGCACCAGCAAATCGCCGCGGATTTGTGGCAAGCAGGCGCCAGAACCTGACATTGCCATTAGCGGCAAACCTCCGGCCCTGCCGGAAGGCCGTCCTGCGGGGCAAGAGGGATCGGCGCCGGACCGCCCCCCATCCGATAAGCCGCCCCCCGAACGCTCCGCCGCCACAAACCCGAAGATTTTCCTTGCTCGGTATATCGATCATCGATATACTCATCATCGATACAGTGGTTATGTCCAGCCCCGAAGATCACCTTCCGCTCACCCCCGCCGAGTTCCAGGTCCTGCTCTCCCTCGCCGAAGGCGAACGCCATGGCTACGCCCTCATGCAGGATGTCCGCACCCAAACCAACGGACAGCTCAAAATCGGCCCCGGCACCCTCTACACCCTCCTCGACCGCCTGCAATCGGCCGGCATTATCGAAGAATCCCCCCGCCGCCCGGAACAAAATGAGGACCAGCGGCGTCGATACTATCGGCTCACCCGTCTCGGCAAGAAAGTCCTGGCCGCCGAAGCACAGCGCCTGGAGGCCCTCATCCGCGCCGCCCGCCGGAGGTTATCCCAACATGCCTGACCGCCTTCTCCCCCTCCTCCTCCGCCTCTATCCCGAGGAGTTCCGCACCCGCTACGGCCCCCAAATAGAGGCCGATCTCTATCACCCCGATACAAACCGCGTTTTCGCCGTCGCCGACATCGCCGTCAGCGCCCTTCGCCATCGCCTCAAGTCTCCCGGACCCTATATCTGGCTCGCCGCTCTCACTCTCGCCGCCGCCACCGTCGGCCTCTCCAGTTCCATCACCCTCAAACACACCTACCGCCTCCTCCAGCCCCGTTTCGGCACCAACGCCGAACTCTACGCCCTCCTCTTCTTCGCCGTCTTCCTGGTCCTGTCGAGCGTCATGCTCCTCTCCATCCACTGGCTGCAAAAATGCTCCAAGTCCAAGGCCTGACCAAGCGCTACCGCGGCATCACCGCCCTCGACCAGGTCAGCTTTCACATCCAACCCGGCGAGATCCTCGGCTACCTCGGCCCCAACGGCTCCGGCAAAAGCACAACGGTCAAAATCATCACCGGGCTCCTCGACCCCTCCGCCGGCGAGGTCCGCCTCCACGGCCGTACTCTCGTCGACGACCCCATTGCCTTCAAATCCCAACTCGGCTACGTCCCCGAGGAACCCCATCTCTATACGCACCTCACCGGTGCCGAGTATCTGGTCTTCATCGCCCGACTCCGCCAGATTCCCTTCTCCGCGGCCGCCCGCCGCGCCGCCGATCTGCTCCATCTTTTCCAACTCCACGACGCCCGCAACAGCCCCATGTCGACGTATTCCAAAGGAATGCGCCAGCGCGTCCTGCTCGCCTCCGCCCTCCTCCACGACCCCCAACTCCTCGTCCTGGACGAACCCTTCTCCGGTCTCGACGTCAACGCCGCCCTCCTGCTCCGGACGTTGCTGGAAGCTCTCGCCGCCGAAGGCAAGATGATTCTCTTCAGCTCCCACGTCCTGGAAGTCGTGGAGAAGGTGTGCACCCGCGTCGTCATTCTCTACAAGGGGAAGGTGGTGCTGCAGGACTCGATTGAAAATCTGAAGAACTCCCTCAATCCCGACCTGCAGAACGTCTTCGCCCAGGTCACCCGCCAGGAGGACTACGCCCCCGTCGCCCGAGCCATCCTCGCCGCGGTCCGGCAATGACCCCGCCCCCTCCCTGGCCGGCGAGAGGAGCCGCAATCGGAGACCGCCGTCCAGCCCTCGGACTCTTGTCACCGCGGCCTGAGCCGGAAGCCATCCCACACTGCCAGCGTCCAGGCCGAACCCGGAAATCGCCGCACGCCGACATCCTCCAAACCGCGCGCCGTCTCCGCCTCTCCCAGACTCTCCCATCCGGCCCCCGTCCCGCCACGCACCGTCCGCGGATCGAACCAGCACTCCGGACCCACCGTCCAAGTCCCTCTCAACCCACGGGCAGGGACCCGTCCGGAACGCCGATCCCCCTGGGATTGGACACATTTCGCCCCGCAGGAACACCCCGCGCAAACAGCCGGCAAACCCCGCGCAGCGGCCCCATGCCCTCGTCAATGGCGCTGGGAAAATCGTCCGCGGCACCAGCCCACGCGGTATTCACCCACCGTGCGGTCGATCAGGAGCCCGCTATCCAAAGCACACGCGCTGTCCCGCACAGAAGGCCGGCACAGCCCTCAGCGCCGGTGGCGCATTTTCTCGTCGCGTTCGCCGGAATGGCTGCCAACAGTCGATTCGTTTGCGCGACGGAGCACTCGTCCGCGGACGCTCTGGAGACTCCCGAATCGCAGTACCCGGCGCCCAGCACAATCTTCGCCGCCATCCACCCTCGACATCATCACGGCGATTCGCTCGCCAAAATCCCCACCGCCTGGCCCCAATGACCCCGCGCCAACTCCTCACCCGTTATAGCTTCCAGAGCCTCTTCCGCAGTGAAGCCCTCTCAGAATCCGGCGTCGACGCCTACCGCGCCTGGCTCATCTCCATCGCCATCGCCCTCGTCTGCTTCCACCTCCATCTCGCTCGCATCCTCGCCATCAAATACGGCGCCATCGCCGCCGCCAAAAACGAAAAACTCTTCCGCTCCGCCGTCACCGCCGATGAACTCTTCTACCTCGCCGCCGGCTTCCTCTTCGTCCTCCTCCTGGCCACCCTTCAGTGGCAGGCCCTCTTCCCCTCCGAACGCGACCACCAGGTCCTCTCCACCCTCCCCATCCGCCGCGCCGACATCTTCCTCTCCCGCCTCACCGCCCTCACTCTCTTCCTGTCCCTCTTCCTCGCTGCCTTCAGTCTCCCCCCGGCCCTGCTCTTCCCCGGCTTCGCCCGCGGCCCGTTTCCCCTGGAACCCGTCTCCCAACGGCTCTTCGCCCATCTCGCCAGCGGCCTCGGCGCCGGCCTCCATGCCTTCCTCTCCGTCCTCGCCCTCCAAGGCCTCTGCCTGACACTCCTCCCCCACCGCCTTCGCTCCGCCGCCTCATTCACCATCCAGTCCGGCCTGCTCACTCTCACCATCGCCTGCATCCCCATCGCCTGGCATATCCCCGGACTCTATCGCCTCCTCGATACCCGCGCCGATTGGCTCACCTGGCTGCCTCCCGTCTGGTGGCTCGGCGTCTGCGAAACCCTCCGCGGCTCCCCCGACCCCTGGTTCCATGCCCTGTCGAACACCGCCCTCACCGCTACCGCCGCCAGCGCATTCCTCGCCGCCGCTGCTTACCTCCACCTCTACCGCCGCTTCAGTGACTTTGCCGCCCCGCCCCGCACCCCGTCGCCCCGCCAGTCGCCCCTGCTCCAACTCGCCCGCCGCGACGATAGCGCCGCCCTCGCCTTCATCGCCACCACCCTCGCCCGCAGCGCCCAGCACCGGCTCATCCTCTCCGCCATCGCCGCCGTCGGCGCCGCCCTTGCCCTCGACGGCTTCCTCTCCACCTACATCCGCCAGTGGACCCGCGGACGCGCCTCCGGCGGCCTTTTCCTGGAAACCTCCCTCGCCCTGCCTCTCCTGCTCACCTTCAGCCTCACCGCCGCCCTCCGCATGAGCTTCCGCATCCCCCACGAGTGGCGCGCCCACTGGATCTTCCGCTTCACCGAATACGCCCCGGCCCGCCCCGCCCAATTGGAGGCGTCGCTGACCGCCATGTACCTCTTCGCCGTTATCCCGGCCATGGCGATCGCCCTCCCCTTCCAACTCGCCGCCCTCGGCCCCGCCAAAACCCTCGCCGCCCTGCCCGTTCTCCTGCTCCTCAATGCCGCCCTCGTCGAGTACACCCTCCACGACTCCCAGCGACTCCCCTTCACCGCCACCTACGCCCCCTCCCACCGCCCCGCCGCCATCAGCCTCGTCTTCTTTCTGTCCGCTTTTTCGATCTATGGCTACGGCAACGCCGCGCTGATCAAGCATCTCATCGGAAACCCGCTCCACTGGCTTGGCGCCGTCGCGGCCTTATCCGCGCTATGGGGGTTCCTTCGCCGCAAACGCCTCTCCCACTGGGGAGACGAGCCCTTCGTCTTCCACGACGACGGCGCCCCCACCGTCCAGATCACCGGCTTTGCCCCCGAATAGTTCCTCCCGCGTCCGCCCGGGCAAAAGCGGCCGCCTGGAACTGGAATCCGTGGATCCCCGCCCGGTCATAGTACTGCTGCGTGTTATGGCTCACCCCCAGCAGGATCTCGTACTCGTGCGCCACCCCCAGGTCCCGCAAATGGACGTGTAGCTTCTCGGAATCCGGAAACGAGACATCTTGCGTCCCAATCAGCAGCCGAATCGCCAAATGACCCAATTTATTGTAGTTTTTCTTCGCTAATTCGAACACATCGTCGTCTTCCGAGTACCACTGGGCGAGTTTGGAGACCCATTTTTGCTGATCGGAGGTGACGCCGAGGAAAAAGTACCCGTCCAGCCGGATCCGGCCGTAAGTACCGGCGATAGCGAGCACGGAACCGAACATTTCGGGGTATTTCAGGGCCAATTTGAGCGAACCGTTGCCGCCCATCGACATCCCTTCGATGGCGCGGCCGAGGGGCGCGGGGAGGGTGCGGTAGCGGGCGTCGACGTAGGGGATTAACTCCTTTATTATCATGGTCTCAGAGAGAACGTTCTGGGCGGCCCAGTCGCGATATTCGCTGCGTTTTCCGCCGTTGGGAATGACCATGATGGCGGGGGGGACGAGGCCGGCGGCGATGGCTTTATCGAGGAGGGCGGCCTGGGCGAGGCCCTGGGATTCGTGGCCGCCGGCGCCGTGGAGCCAGTAGATGACCGGAAACCGTTTGTTTTGAGCCGTTTGGTAGTCCGGGGGGAGATAGATATTGAAACCGACGTCCCGTTTCATGGCCTGGCTGGGGAAGACGTGGTGGGTGACGCCGCGGGGCGGATTGACCGGCGGATTGACCCAATTGATGTCAAAAACAAGCGGTTCTGGCTGCGAAAATGCTGCATTTCCGCACCAAAACAGCGCCAAAATGACGCTTTTTTGCACACCACTCCACATAATTTCCTCCGGGTAAAATACAATTCCGCTCCCTCCGGCGGTGCCGAGAGCTTTCGAGCGGGCAGGACTAAATGATACTGCGTACTCAGGGGGCCTAGGGGCCTCAGAACGTGAAGCGGAGCGAGGCCTGCATGCGGCGGGGGTTGCGGGCGCCGATCACTTCTCCGAAGCGGGTGTTCACCTGCCGGCCCTGGACATCGAAGCGGGCGGTGGAATCGACATCAGAGAACTGGGTGTGATTGAAGGCGTTGTACATCTCCCAGCGGAGCTGGAAGTTGCGCTTTTCGCTGCCGACCGGGAAGAGCTTGAAGAACGAGATATCCCAGTTGCCGGTGCCGGGACGGCGGAAGACGTCCTTGGGGGCGTTGCCGAAGTCGTTGCGGGCCGGGCGGGCGAAGACGGAGGTATCGAAGAACTGGCTGAAGGTACGGTCGCCGTAGGACTTCTGGGCTTTGCCGGTGACGTTGATGCGGGTGCCATCGCCGCCGCCGGAGAGGTCGACGGCATCGACGGTAGAGAAGCCGACGCCGGTGGGGAGGCCGCTGGCGAAGGTGGTGATACCGGAGAGTTGCCAGCCATCGAGGAGGAAGCGGCCGGCCATATTGTTCATGACCTTGGGGCTGGCTTTGGGGAGGTCCCACGTGTAGTTGAGAACGAACATGTGGGTCTGGTCGAAGCCGACGGCTTTGCCGTAGTTCCAGACGCGGATGGGGCGGTAGACGGCGACGCCGTCGCCATCGCTATCGGCGTAGGTCATGGCTTTGGACCAGGTATAGGCGAGGCCGAAGGAGACGCCGCGGCTGAAGCGGCGGTTGGCGGTTACCTGGAGGGAGTTGTAGTTGGAGGTGCCGGAGAACTCGTTGTAGGTAATGCCTCCCCAGCCCGGGTAGGGGCGGAAGAAGTTGTCATTGAGCGGGGTGGCGGGGTTCTGGGGATCGGCATTCTGGGGGAGGAAGCGGGCGCCATAGGGGACGTTGTTGATGGCGCGGCTGACCTGGAGATGGCGGCCGACGTTGCCGACGTAGGAGACGTTGAGGACGGTGGCCCAGCCGATATCCTGCTGGACGCCGAGGGTAAAGTTGTACATGGCCGGGGTGAGGGCCTTGCGTTCAAAGGTGGAAGTAGAGCCCGGGAACAGGACGCCGCTGGTGCCGAGGTAGGAGGCGAGGTTGCCGTAGAAGATTTGCGGGGTGACCTGAATGGGCGGATTCTGGCTGAAGCCGCGGACACCGGGGGAGACGGTGTTATGGAAAGTGCCGAAGCCGCCGCGGACGGCGGTTTTGCCGTTGCCGAAGGGATCGTAGGCGAAGCCGAAGCGGACTTCGGGGAGGATGTGCTCCTGGTCGCGGAGGCCGCGGGGGTAGGAGGCATCCGAGCCGGTGACGGCGCCATTGAAGACCTCGCCCGATCCCGGCACGACGGCGCCGATGTAGACAGCCGGGAGGATGGTGCCGGATTTGGGATCGACGGCGCGGCGGCCCTGGGGGGTGCCGATGGGGCGATAGAGGGTGGGGATTTTGGCGAGGTCGAAGCGGGCGGGGTCCCAGCCGGCGGCCTGTTTACGGGCGTGGTACCACTGGTTGTACCAGACGAAGCGGGCACCGTAGTCGAGGGTGAGTTTGCGGTTCACTTTCCAGGTGTCCTGGAGGAAGAAGGCGGTGGAGGTTTTGCGGCCTTCGTTGCTGGGGCGGGATTGGCTTTCGGTGTAGTTGGTGAAGTAGCCGAGCAGGGCGTTGGAGTAGGCGTAGTTGGAATCGAAGGGGTTATTCACATCGCGGCCGAAGTTGAAGTTGCCGCCGTAGTTTCCCTGTTCGCCTTCGTAGTTGCGGGTTCGTTCGAAGAAGAAGCCGCCTTTGAGGGTATGGGAGCCGAGGGTATAGGTGAGGTTGTCGCTGAAGTTGAAGACGGTATCGGCGCCGCGGAGCGGAAAGCGGCCGTCATAGGTGATGGCAGCCGCGCCTGGCACGCCGCCGAAGGAAGCCTGCGGGATGATCCCTAACGGGTTATTGCCGGGGAAGAACTGGCTGAGGGTGGTCAAGCCGCGGGGAGCGCGCTGGACATTCTTCAGCTCTTCGTCGCTTTCCGGGGGGCCTTTTTCGACGCCGTGGCGGGCGCCGCCGGTGAACTCATTCACCATCCGTGGGGACAGGATCTTGGCGTAGTTGAGGACGATGCCGTTGTCGGTATAGGTGTAGTGCTGGCGGACGAGTCCCCAGTTGGAAGACCCGGCGGCGACCGCATAGCCGAGGCTGTCGGCCCACCATGTGGAACCGCGGACGTTGATGGAATCGTTCTGGGTGGGCTTGAGATCGATGCGGAAGAGGTGCTGATTGCGGGGCTGGTCAATGGACTCCTGGAACTGGTGGTTGTAGTTGCCCCGGGTGAGGTTGCGATCGAGGGTATTGGGGACGGGGAAGATGTTGAGAATGGCCTGGCCGTTGCGGTCGATGCGGGAGGCGGGGATGATGTTGCCGGGGAAGTTGACGTTGGCCAGAGGGTCCCGGATGTTGATGCGGGTGCCGTTCTGGTCGAGGGTCTGGGAGTAATCGCCCTGGCGTTCGAGCGGGGTAGGAGTGGTGACCTGGCGGACGGCCTGCGGGTTCTTCACCCAGGACTTTTCGAAGGAGTAGAAGAAGAACACCTTCTCTTTGCTGCCCTTCCAGATCTTTTCCAGCGGGGCCGGTCCGCCGAGAGTAGCGCCCAAGGTGGAGTAGCGATAGATGGGAAGGGGAACGCCGGTGCGGTTATTGAAGAAGTTGTTCGCGTTCCAGGTTTCGTGGCGTTTGTACCAGTAGGCGGAGCCGTGGTACTCGCGGCTGCCGGACTTGGTGACGATGTTGATGAAGGAGGCGCCGTTGCGGCCGTATTCGGCCTGGTAGTTATTGAGCAGCACTTTCACTTCGCCGATGGCGTCCATGTTGATGGGGCTGGAGAAGGTACCGGGGCTGCCGAGGTCGTTGCCGGTGAGGCCATCGACTTGCAAGCTGTTCCAGTTGCTGCGGGCGCCGCCCATGTTGGGCGACTGGGTGCCGAAGCTGCCGCCGAGGAACTCGGTGTCGACATTCTGGGAGACCCCGGGGAGGATGCGCAGCATGGAGACGACATCACGGCCACGGATGGAGATCTGCTCGAGCTGTTTGGAGCTGATGAGCGCGGAGTTCTCCGAACTGGAGGTCTGGACGGCGACGCCCTGGGCGGCGACGGTGATGGACTCGTTGACACTGCCGACCTGGAGGGTGAGGGTGCCGACGGAGAGGCGTTCGGCGGCGCTGAGCATGTTGCCTGTTTTGCGGAAGGGTCGGAAGCCGGCCTGCTCAACGCTGATGGTATAGGCGCCGGGTTGGAGCGCGGGGAAGAGGAAGTCACCGGCATCGTTGGTGTTGACGGTCCGCTCCTCGCCGGTGCGCTCGCTCAATAGTTTGATGGCGGAATTGGCGATAGCATTTCCGGTGGAATCGAGGACAGTTCCGACGATAGAGCCGGAAACGGTCTGGGCATGCAGGCCGGCAACGGCGGCCGCTAAAAGTAAGAAAAACTTCATGGTTCACCCCCAAGCGGACTAAAACTTCGGCAATTGTATAACAAGATATACTTGCGTGCGGATGACTTTTCGCAAATTCATTCTTGTTCTTTTTGCAGTGCCGCTGGCGGCACAGCACAGCGACACGGCGCTGAAGAACCCGTTTCAATCGCCGGACGACCGGGCCCGGGGCGGGGCGTTCTACCGTTCGCAGTGCGCCAGTTGTCATGGAATAGACGGGAAAGGGGGCGCGAGCGGGCCGACGCTGACGACGGGAAGTTTCCGGCATGCCTCCAACGATGAGGGGCTGTTCCGGGTGATCACCAAGGGTGTTCCCGGGACGTCGATGCCGGGGTTCTCGATGAACGGACGGGAGATCTGGCAGATCGTGGCCTTTGTGCGTTCGTTGAGTATTGCGCGGACGGGAGGCGGGGCGGCGGGGAATGCCGAGGCGGGGCGGCGGCTGTTTGCCGAGAACCGATGCATGAACTGCCACTATTTGAACGGAGCAGGGGCGGCGCGGGGACTGGACCTGTCGCAGATCGGGACGCGGCTGACGGCGGCCGAACTGCGCAGCGCCCTGACGGAACCGAGTGCGGAGGTGGCGCCGGAGTACTGGCAGTGGCAGGGGACGACGGTGAAAGGGGAGACAATTCGCGGATCGCGATTCAACGAAGACACGTTTTCGCTGCAGATTCTGGACAGCGCGGGCAAGTTGCGGTCCGTGGACAAGGCGGCGCTGCGGACGCAGAGTCTGGAGAAACGGTCGGCGATGCCGTCGTTTCAAGGAAAGCTGAGCGACGGACAGATTCACGATCTGGTGGCGTATCTGGCGACGCTGCAGGGGGTGGCGCAATGAGGCGGGCTCTGTTCCTTTTCGCGGCGGCGCTGACGGCGCAGGAAGCCAACTGGACCACCTATCACGGGAGCTATGCGAGCACGCACCATTCGGCGCTGACGCAGATCACACCGGCGAATGCGAAGGACTTGGAACTGAAATGGACGTTCCAGGCGCAGTCGCTGGAGAAGTTTGAAGCGACGCCGCTGGTGGTGGACGGGGTGATGTACCTGACCGAGGCGCCGAACACGATCGTCGCGCTGGACGCGGCGACGGGGCGGGAGTTCTGGATCTATGAGCACAAGAATCCCGACGTCACTTATCCCTGCTGCGGGAAGGTGAACCGGGGACTGGCGATCCACAACAACACGCTCTACATGGGCACGCTGGACGGGAAACTGGTGGCCGTGGACGCGATCACGGGCCAACTGCGGTGGGAGCGGGTGGTGGCCGACTATAAGTTAGGCTACGCGCTATCGCACGCGCCGCTGATCATCAAGGACAAGGTGCTGGTGGGGACGGCCGGGGGCGAGTTGGGGATCCGCGGGTATCTGGCGGCCTACGACGCCAAGACCGGGAAAGAGATCTGGAAGTTCAAGACGATTCCGGAGCCTGGGGAACCGGGCCACGAGACGTGGGGCGGGGATAGCTGGAAGCACGGGGGCGGGCCGATCTGGCTGACCGGATCCTACGATGCGGCGCTGAACCTGACCTACTGGGGAATCGGCAATCCGGGGCCGGACTGGAACGCAAAGGTACGGCCGGGAGACAACCTGTACACGAGTTCGGTGATTGCGCTGGACGCTGATACGGGGAAGCTGAAGTGGCATTTCCAATTCACGCCGCATGATGAGTGGGACTGGGACGCGGTGCAGACGCCGGTGCTGGTGGACCACGAGTTCCGGGGGCGGCCACGAAAGCTACTGCTGTGGGCGAACCGGAACGGGTTCTTCTATCTGCTGGACCGGGCGACGGGGGAGTTCCTGCAGGGGACGCCGTTTGTAAAGCTGGACTGGGCGACGGGGCTGGACGATAAGGGGCGGCCGATGCGGGTGGCGGGGAAGAGTCCGAGTCCGCAGGGCACGGTGATCTATCCGGGGGTGCAGGGCGGGACGAACTGGTTTGCGCCGTCATATAGCCCGAAGACCGACCTGTTCTATTTGAACGTTTGGGACGACTATTCGAGCCTGTATTTTTCCTGGGACCAGGATTATGAGCAGGGGAAATGGTACGCCGGCGGGGGGATTAAGGCGGAGGTACAGTCGACGCGGCGGGACCGGTTGGCGCGGCGGGACCCGAAGTCGGGATATGGCGCGGTGCGGGCGTTGAATCCGGTGACGGGGGCGAAGGTTTGGGAGTACCGGATGACGGACGTGAGCGAGGGAGGGCTGTTGACGACGGCGTCCAACGTGCTAGTGACGGCAAACCGGGAGGGCAATTTCTTTGTGCTGGACGCGACGAACGGGAAACTGCTGTGGCACCGGTATTTGGGCGGGCAAGCGGCGGCATCGCCGATGACGTTTCTGGTGAACGGGAAGCAGCGGGTGACAATGGCGGTGGGGCATACGCTGTATACGTTTGGGCTGCGGGAGTAGGGGGGAAGGGGCGGTAGCCGGTTCGCCGCGGGCTGGCCGCTCAACGTCCATGGTCCTGGCAATTGCGTCCGGATCGATGATCGTTAGCGTACCTTTGCCTGAACCATTCGGGCCAGCTACCACAACCAGTGCCGGCACCTGCTTACTTCGCGCTCGGCGTCCAATCGCGTAGAACTACGATGTGGGGCTCGCGGGAGTGAGTCCCACCCAAGAGGATCTCGAGGTGCTTTCCGTCCCGGCGATCCTCGACGTTCCGGCCTATCATGTCCCGTCACACAGCAGAGTGGCCCGCGCCGAGGGCCGCGGCACGGGCGTTCGTGCAAGCCCTTTCCTTAGCGGTGAAGCGCTCATCATCGGGCGAAGGCAGGACATTCCGGCCGGCAGTACGGAACGCGGGCCGCTACTCCTTCGGCTTGGCCGGGGCGCGGAAGGAGCGTTCGACCATGTCGTTGACGTCGGTGGAGACGGGGTGATCGCGCCAGAGCCAGCGCATCATTTCGGGGATCTGGGCGCCGCCCTGCTTCTGGCCATGGCGGCCGATGCCCCAGTTGTAGTTCAGGTCGTAGCCCTTGGCGCTGAGCGCCTTCATCATGCGCACGTTCTGAAAGAACCAGTCGCGGTTCTGGTTGTACTCGCCGCCGGGGCGCTGGCCGCGGTTGTCGTTCCGGCCGTCGACGAGGAAGACGCGGAGAGGCTTCTTTTCGGCAGCCATGATGAGGTCGGGGTACTTGTGGCCGCCGCGGAGATCGACGAAGCTGCCGACGATGCTGAGCACCTTGCGGAACTGATCGGGGCGGAACCAGGCGACGGTGAAGGCGGCGATGGCACCGGAACTGGCGCCGGCGAGGCCGCGCATTTCCGGATCCTTGGAGATGTTGTACTCCTTGGTGATGACGGGGAGGAGTTCATCGACGATGACGCGGGGGTATTTGTCGTCGATGGTGTTGTACTCGGTGGGCCGGTTGGTGGTACGGTCGCCCCATTCGCGGGGGGTGGGAGCGGGCTGATCGGGGCGGCGGCCGGGGCTGATGAAGACGGCGATCATGACCGGGATTTCGCGGCGATAGATGAGATTATCGAGGACGTTCTGGACACGGGCGTCGCCTTCCGGGGCGATCATGGCGGGGCCATCCTGCCAGACCATGAGAGCGGCGGGAACGGCGGGGTCGTACTGGGCGGGGATGTAGACCGAATAGTCGTGGAGGGTGCCGGGGTAGGCCTGGCTGGGAAGCTGGAAAGGCCCCTTGATAACGCCTTTCGGCACGCCTTCCTGGGCGAGCGAATCGGGTCCCAACTTGTAGTACATGTCCGTATTGACGGCGGGAGCAGGAGGCTGCGCGAAGAGCGTAGCGGCAAAGAGAGAGACGGCGAAGAGTTGCTTACAGATCACCGCGCCACGATATCACAGGCCTGGATAGGGGCGGAGGCGGAGAGGGGGATAGAGAGGGTGACATCGGGAGCGGCGTCGTGGAAGACGAGTTGGAGTGCGCTTTTGGCGGCGGTCAGCGTACGGCGGACGTCCCAATACGACCGGAGGAGGGCGGCGCGTTTTTCGTTTTTGCACTCGAGTTCGATGTGGCGGACGGCACCGTTGGACTCGGCGATGTGGACGATGCCGATGAGGGAATCGTTTTTGGCGAGGCGGGCGTCGCCATCGGGGGGAACTTCGACGCCGGCATAGGCACCGGTGTCGGGGACGCGGAGGACGGGGACGTGGGTATGGAAGAGGGGTTGGGCATCGCTCAGGCGGAAGATGGACCACCAGCCGCCGTCCTCCAGGTCATGGGAGATGGTGAGGAGGAGGCCGTCGTAGTTGCGGGCATCGACGCCGGGGGCGCGGAGGGTCCAACGAGGCTTGGAGGCGAGGTCGGCACCGATGGGCCAGGCTTCGACGAGGGTGGCGGCGGTGACGCCTTTTTCATTCGTGACCTGGGAGGTGTGCTCAGTTTTACGGAGGACGAGGCCGCCGGAGACCTCATAGCTGACGTTGCGGATGGTGATGAGTTCCTCGCCCTTTTTTCCTTTGACAGAGATGGTGGAGGGGTCCTGGGCGGCGAGGGAGAGCGCGGCGGTGATGAGCCACCCGGCGTTGCGGAGTCGCATGTTGATTTGTAGCCTCTATGGGTTCAGGCGTTGCCGGGCCGCCGAAGTTCTCACGTTACCGATAGTAGCCGTGGCGGGCGCGGACGTCGAGGCCGGGGCGGGTGGCACGGACTTCCAGGCGGCGGAAGGCGGGGGCGGAGGCTCCGTCCGGGGGCCGGTAGGCGAGGCCGTACTGGCTGCGCATCTCTTCGGCGATGGCGGCAAAGATTTGCTCGAGCGGCTGCTTTCTTGAAACGCGCCAGGCGCGGCCGCCGGTGGGTTTGGCAATGTCTTCGAGCGTAGCGAGTCCTTCGTCACCGTCGCCGAAGTGGATGCCATAGACGACGGCATCGGCCTCCTGGGCGGCACGGATGGCGGCATCGGTTTTGGCGATGCTGCCGTTATCGAGGCCGTCGGTGATGACGACCATGAGTTTGCGGCCGGGACGACGGCGGAGTTTCTGTTGGGAGACGAGGCTGACGGCGTCAAACAGGAGGGTACCGCCGCGGCCGGGCCGCCTGGGGAGGGCCGCGGCCTGGGTTTCGAGGGCTTGTTCGAGGGCATCGGGGGAGGCGGTGAAATCACGCCAGACGGCGACACGATCGGCAAAGCCGGCGACGAGTGCGGAATCACGGGGGCGGAGAAACTCGCGAAAGAAGCGGGCAGCGGTGGCCTTTTCCGCCTCGATGAAGGGAGCCACGGAGCCGCTGGTATCCAGCAGGAGGGCGACGGTGAGGGGAGAATCGACTTCCCGGGCGAAGAGGCGGATGGGCTGGCGCTTGCCGTCTTCGCGGATCTCAAACTCCTCTTTGGCCATGTCGCGGACGAAGGCGCCGTGGCGGTCGCGGACGGAGCAATAGAC
This sequence comes from uncultured Solibacteraceae bacterium, assembly GCA_964430625.1. Lineage (GTDB taxonomy): Bacteria > Acidobacteriota > Terriglobia > Bryobacterales > Bryobacteraceae. Next base: position 307,301 of record CAYSFR010000006.1, on the reverse strand, counting down.
ATTGACGAGGGTGACATCGACGCGGAGCGTGGGGGCCGATTCCGGGGTATTGAGGACCACCTGAGCGGCAGCAACGCCGGCGAGAAGGAGGACGAGCCATCCGCGAGCCATCGATTCCGATAGTACACTGGCGCCAAGAGAATGATCTCGCGGCGGCAGTTTCTGGCAACTTCAGCGGCGGCGGTAACGGCGCAGGAGGCGGCCGATATCCGCATTACGGTGGCGCTGGTGCAGGTGGATGCGGTGGTGACCGACGGGCGGGGGCGGCACGTGAGCGACCTGGGGCCGGACGACTTTGAGATCCGGCAGGATGGAGAACTGGCAAGCATTCGCCACTTCGCCTATGTGCCGGAGCCACCGGCGGAGAAGACGGTACGGCGGACGGTGGCGCTGGTGGTAGACGACCTGTCGCTCTCCTTTGAAGATCTGGTGCGGACGCGCGAGGCGTTGCGCAAGTTTGTCCACACGGGGATGCGGGACGGGGACCTGGTGGCGATTGTGCGCACGGGCGGGGGCGTGGCGCTGCTGGAGCAGTTCACGCTGGACAAGCGGCTTCTGCTGGCGTCGATTGACCTCTTGAAGTGGCGGTTTCAGGGGCGGGCGGGGCTGAAGGCGATTGACCCGGTGGACACGGGGGAGGCGACGGGGCCGGCATATCTGGACTATGGGGCGGCGGACGCGGCGGTGGGCGCGCTGGCGACGCTGGAGTACGTGTTGCGGGGGATGCGGCGGCTACCGGGGCGGAAATCGATTGTTTATCTGGCCAGCGCGCTGGAGATGGCGCCGGAGGTGACGGCGGCGATGGACCGGCTGACGGATCTGGCGAACCGGTCGGCGGTATCGCTGTATACGGTGGACCCGAGCGGGCTGAAAGTGAGTGAGAGGGAAAAGGAACCGGAGCGCGCCGGGGGACTGGCGGACGTTTTTGCCGACACCCTGGGGCGAGCCTACCCGGCCGAGGAGGGGCTGGTGTATCTGGCGCGGAAGACCGGGGGGCTCTACTACGCCAACAACAACGACATTCCGGGGTGTATACGGCACGCGGCGGACGACCAGATGGGTTACTACCTGATGGGTTTCCGGCCGCGGGAAGGGACGTTTGAGGCGAAGGAGGCCAAGCGGTTCCACACGGTGACGGTGCGGCTGAAGCGGCCGGGGTTGCGGGTGCGGTGGAAGTCCGGGTTCCTGGGCATTAGCGACGAAGAGGTGCAGCGGGCGGCAGAGAGCGAGTTGAAGACGCGGGAAGAGCAGTTGATGGACGCGCTGGTGTCGCCGTTTCTGGCGACGGGGATCGGGGTGCGGCTGACGGGCGTGTTTCTGCACGAGGAGACGCTGGGCGCGCGGGTACACACGATGCTGCATTTCCAGGCGCGGGACTTGACGTTCGAGCAGCAGGAGAGCGGGGAGTGGCACGCCAAGGTGGACATTGTGACAACGGCGTTCCGGGGGCTGAAGCAGACGGCGCAGCAGCGGGAGCGGCAGGAGCACATCCGCCTACCCGATGAGCTGTACCAGAAGGCGCGGAAGGAAGGGTTTCTCTACTTGCTGGACCACCGGATGGCGGAGCCGGGAATGTTTCTGATGCGGGCGGTAGTACGGGATGTGGCAAGCGGACGGATGGGCGCGGCGAGCCAGTTTGTGGAGGTACCGGATACGCGGAAGGGCCGGTTCGCGATGTCGGGGGTATTGCTGCGGTTGGCGCCGAAGGGGATTCTGGGCGAGGCGCCGGCAAAGACCGCGGACGGGGAAGCGGCGGCGTGGACTGAGGGCGGGCCGGCGATGCGGCGGTACCGGCCAGGGCAGGACCTGCTGTATACCTACGTGGCGATCAATCCGAAGGTGAAAGGGACGCCGAAGCGGCCGGATGTGCACGGGCAGATCCGCGTTTTCCGGAACGGGAAGCAGATCTTTGCCGGGAAGCCGATGGGGCTGCAGATGGAAGCCAAGCTCGACGACCGGCACTTTGTGGGCGCGGGGGTGCTGCGCCTGGGGCCGCGGATGACACCGGGGGAGTACCTGCTGGAGGTGACGGTGACGGACAACCGGAACCGGAAGCAGCCGGCGCGGCAGTGGATTGATTTCGAGGTTACGCCTTCGTAGGGAGCGCGTTACAGCAAGCGCTGGGCGGTGGCGGCGTCAAAGAGCCAGGAGGACTTGGGGGGGAGTTGGACATTGAGAGTCTGGCCGCCGCGGAAGGCGAGGCGGCGGGCGCCGCCGTCCTTGGTGTGGACGAGGACGAGGCCGGCGCCGGCGTGGATGATGTCGCCGCCATCGACATAGAGATGGGCGCCGGCGGCGGTGAAGATGCGGCGCCACTCCGGGTGCGGCAGCGGCGGGGCGGAGGCGAACCAGACGTTGCCGTGGCGGGAGAGATTGTCCTTGGCGACGGTGAGGTGGATGCCGTTCGGCTCCAGGGGCAGGCCGGTGAGTTCGCGGGAGAACTCGATGTTCAGCGTATTGCCGTCGGTGTAGGCGGGCAACCCCTGGAAGACGACGTGGCGGGCGGGGGTCATCACCTTTTCGCGGATGAACATGCGCTGGGCGGCGGACATGAGCCAGGTGTTGGCGAAGACGACGACTTTGAAACGGGCAAGGTCGATGGACTCGAGGTCCTTGAGATGGATGGTTTCGATGGCAGCGCCGGCGCGCCAGGCTTCGCCCATGGTGCGGTTAACGGCGAGGGGATCGGTGATGGGGTCGGTGCCCTGGATGGAGCCGGTGTAGTAGAAGACGTCGGTATCGAAGACGAAGAGGACATCGCCGGCGGGGGTATAGGTCCGCTGGTGGTACTTTTCGCAGATTTCCTTCAGTTGTTTGATGCCGGCCATGAGGCGGGTATCGGCCCACCAGCCGGCCTGATTGGCGGGGCCGAAGTCGTAGTACCAGAGGCCGGCGCCGCGGGTGAAGCTTTCGAGGACATTGCGGCGGATGAGGGCGTGGTCGGCATCGAGATCGGTGAGTTGGAAGGCGGTGTCGACGTTGTTGAGCCATTTCCAGGAGGGGGTCTGGTCCATTTCGTCGAGGAAGAGTTTGCCGTTGTGGCGGATGGTTTCGATGAGGGCGCGGGTGATGCCGGAGCCGCCGAGGTCGCGGTAGAGAGTACCGTAGGCCTGGGGGGCGCTCAAGTAGTCGACGTGGGGGGACTGGAGGACCTTGTGGAGCGGGAGGTGGCCGCCGGTGGCCTGGCGATCGAACATGGAAAAGAAGTAGCCGTAGAAAGTACCGGTGAGGATGGGGCCGCGCCAGTTTTTCTTGACGATGGCGCAGAGTTCGACGATGCGTTCGGCGACGAGTTCCTGCTGGCAGCGGTAGTAGTCGATGACGGTTTCGCGGATTTTGGGATCGCGGAAGATGCCGTGGTCGAGGGTTTTGCGTTCTTCGACGGTGGGGACGCCGGCGGCGACGCGGCCGAGTTTGGTGCGATAGGCGGCGAAGCGTTCCTGCATGGGCTGGCTGACATCGGGTTCATTGCGCATGAAGCCCCAGTAGTGCCATTCGCCGTAGACGCCGCAGGCGACGTGGATGCCGGCCAGGGCGTGGGCTTCGGGGGATTTGGCGAGGCCCTGGACGAGTTCGGCGGTTTTTTCGCGGGCCATCCGCATCCACTTTTCGCTGGCGAGGCTGTTGCGGGGGGTGCGGCGGAGATCGTCCTGGATGTAGCGGACGGGGACGGTGCGTTCGGGATTTTCCAGGTCGCCGTTGGAGTAGCGAGTGAGTTCGCCGGGGTACTGCTGTTTCCACCATTCGGGGACGTTGAGGTGCCAGCGGAGGACGACGGCGGCGGTGGGGCAGAGGTCGAGGATGCCGCGAATCTGGCGGCGGGCGAGATCGACGGAGAGGGGGCCGGGTTTGGGCCAGCAATCGGAGAGGAAGAGGTCGAGTTGGAAGAGTTGGAAGCCGGCGTCGACGAACTGTTTGATGGCGAGGCGGGGGCCTTCCTCAAAAGAGAAGCGGCCGCCGGGACAATCGGTGAGGGCGTAGAAACAGGCGTAGACGGGCTGATCGCGGATGAAAAGAGTGGGTTTGCCGCGCCAGGGGCGGACGGAGCCGTTGACGGGTTTGGCAGGCGCGGGGACGGGGGCGGCGGCGAGCGCGGCGGTCTTCAGGAACGCGCGCCGTTTCAAATTGTCATCCATAGGGAATAGGATATGGGAACATGCCGATTTCATCGCGTCGAGAATTCATGAAGCTGGCCGCCGTGCCGGCGTTTGCGCAAGCGGGGGCGCGTCCGAATGTGATCGTGATTATGACGGACGACCAGGGGTATGGCGACTTTTCCTGCCATGGGAACCCGGTGTTGAAGACACCGAACATGGACGCGATCCATGCCGAGAGCCTGCGGTTTGTGGACTTTCATTCGGCGCCGATGTGCACGCCGACGCGGGGGCAACTGATGACCGGCGTGGATGCGTTGAAGAACCGGGCAACGTCGGTGACGGCGGGGCGGGCGGTGCTGCGGCGGGACCTGCCGACGATGGCCGATGTGTTCCGGCAGAGCGGCTACCGGACGGGGCTATTCGGGAAGTGGCATCTGGGGGACAACTATCCGTATCGCCCGATGGACCGCGGGTTCGACGAGGCGCGGTATCACCTGGGGTTTGGCATCTCGTCGGCGCCGGAGTTCAGCAACGACTACTTCAACGGACGGCACCGGCATAACGGAGTGGTGAAGAAATTCGACGGCTACTGTGCTGACTTCTGGTTCCGGGAGGCGATGAACTGGATGGGGGCGCAGACGGGACCGTTTTTCTGCTACCTGCCGACAAATACGCCGCACGGGCCGGCGTGGGTGGACGCGAAGTATTCCGAACCCTATAACCGGCCGAAACTGCCGAAGGATTTCTTCGGGATGATTGCGAACCTGGACGAGAACCTGGGGAAGCTGGACGTTTTTCTGCGGCAGCGGAACCTGCGGGACAACACCATTGTGGTGTTTCTCACCGACAATGGCGCCACGGCGGGATTCAACGTTTTCAACGCGGGGATGCGGGGGCGGAAGCAGCTGTACTATGAGGGCGGGCACCGGGTGCCGTGCTTTGTGCGGTGGCCAAAGGGTGGGCTGCGGAAGGCGGTGGATTCGCGGGTGCCGGCGCAGATGCAGGACATCCTGCCTACGCTGATCGACCTGTGCGGACTGAAGAAGCCGGCCGGGGCGGCGTTCGACGGGCGGAGCCTGGCGCCGATCCTGACCGGGAAGGCCGAGGACATCGGCGAGCGGATGCTGATTGTGCAGTACGGGCAGATTCCGAAGAAGTTCGAGGCAACGGTGATCTGGGGCAAGTGGCGGCTGGTGGGAGGGACGGAGCTTTACGACATCCACGCCGATCCGGGGCAGGAGAAGGACGTGGCGGCGGCGACGCCGGAGGTGGTGGCGAAGATGCGGGCGCACTACGAGAAGTGGTGGACACCGATTGAGCCGACACTGCGGGACTTTTTGCCGATTTCGATCGGGGCGCCGCAGGAGAATCCGGCGGTGCTGTGTTCGAGCGATTGGGAAGAGGTGTATGCGGACAATCCGGGGCATGTTTCCAACGCGGCGGGCGGGCCGAAGGGCGGGCCGTGGAACGTCTATGTGGAGCGGAGCGGGGAATACGAGATCCGGCTGTCGCGGTGGGCACCGGACCTGCGACTGGCGCTGACGGCGGGACGCGAGGCACAGAAGATGACGGCGGGGCAGTTGCCGGTGGGGAAGGCGATGCCGATCGGGGGAGCGCGGTTGACCTTGGCGGGCCAATCGTTCGCGGCGGCGACGAAGGCGGGCGATACCGAAGCGGTGTTCCGCGTGAAGCTGACGGCGAAGACGAAGACGAAGCTGCACGGATGGTTCGTGGACGCGCAGGGAGCCGACGTATGCGGGGCGTTCTATGCGCAGGTGAAGCTGCTATAGGCCGTAGACATCGGGATTGAAGAGAGCGGAGAGATCGCGGCCGGCGGCTTGTTCGAAGGCGCGTTGGAAGTCGCGGGAATCGACGAGGGTGCCGGCGTGGCGGCGGGTGTAGAGGGCCATGGCGCGCCAGAAGGTATCGTCGCCGAGGTGTTCGCGAAGACGGTGGAGGAAGAGGGCGCCTTTCACGTAGGGGAGCGGGCCGAGGGCGTCGACGGCGTCGCGGAAGTGTTCGAAGTGGAGGGGGCGATCCTTGCCGGCGGCTTTGAGCGAGGCGAGGCGTTCGCGGAGTCTGGCGATTTCCGCGAGGAAGGGTTCGCGGCCTTTGGCGTGTTCGAGATAGAGCAGCGAGGTGTATTCGGCGACGCCCTCATTGAGCCAGAAGTCCGACCAGGAACGGATGCCGACGGAGACGGCCCACCATTGATGGGCGAGTTCGTGGGTCATGAGGAGGAGATCGGCGTTGGACTCGAGCTTGGCGAGATATTCGGAGGTCATGAGGGCGATGCCGGCGGCCTCCTGGCCGAGAGAGCCGGGCTGGGGAAGGAAGACCTGGCGATAGCCGCGGGCGACGGCATCGACGCCGGTGCGCTGGCGGAAGAACCGGGCGGCGCGGGCGGAGTGTTCGAGGGCGGCGGCGCGATTCGGGGCGGGGGCGAGGATTTCGAGCGGGCCCTTCTTCGACGACTGCAGGCGGGCGATAGCGAAGCTGAAGAGGAATGTCTGGGCGGGGGCGGGGGTTTCAAAGAGCCAGTGGTCGCCGTCGGCGTCGTGCCAGGTTTTGCGTTCGACGCCGGGGCCGACGGCGCGAAGGCCGGGTTGTTTGACGACGATTTCCAGGCGGAGCGTGGCGCGCTGGTGGGGGGAGGTATCGCAGAGCATCCAGGCGTTGCAGTGGAAGGCGGTGAAGAGGCCGGGTTCGGCGGTGAGCCAGCGGAGGCCGCGGGTGGGCGCCGCGGTGTAGGTGAACGCGGTGGTGCCGGGGGCGGGCTGGGAGGTGGAGAGGACGGTGAGATCGGGCTGGCGATCCCAGTTGGGCGGCGAGGCGGCACGGACGGACTGGCGGCCGTGGAGACGCTGGGCGTCGAAATCGACGGTGAGTTTGACGTCGTAGTGAGGAACAGCGGCGGTAGCGGCGAGCGCGAGCCAGGGGAGGAGCCAGCGCGCGGGGCTAGACATTCTTCGGGTCGGGGTGTTTCCAGGGGGCGCGATAGGGCCGGGCGAGGAGGCGGTTGGCTTCGTCATCGCCGATGACCTGGTGGGTAGCCGGATCCCATTTGAGCGTGCGGCCGAGTTGTTGGGAAATGTTGGCGAGGATGCAGGAGGCGGTGGAGATGTGGCCCTCTTCGATGTCGGCGACAGGTTTGGAGCGCTTTTCGATGGCGGCGAGCAGGTCGCGCATGTGACCCCGGATGGCGGGAGCGACATGGCGTTCGAGTTCGGGCTCCACCTTGTCGATGGGGTATTCGTCGAACTCGTACTTCACGTCCTGATGGACGGGCTGAGCGCCGCGGGCGATGGGGAGGAAATCGTAGCTCATGACGCTGGCCTTGAGGGTTCCTTTTTCGCCGTAGAAGGTGGCGCCCCAGGGGTACTTGGGATCGGGGGCGTGGCCCCAACTGCGGTGGGTCCAGGCGACCTTGACGTCGCCGAAATCGAACATGGCTTCCTGGGTGTCGGTGATGTTCGCCTTGCTGGCTTTATCGACGAGGATGCCGCCGGAGGAGGAGATGGATTTGGGCCAGCCGAGGCCCATCATCCAGCGCACCATATCGAGCATGTGGACGCACATGTCGCCGACGATGCCGTTGCCGTATTCCATGAAGGCGCGCCAGCGGCGAGGGTGGACGAGGGGGTTATAGGGCCGCATGGGAGCCGGGCCGGTCCACATTTCGTAGTCGAGATTTTCCGGGGGCTGCGCGTCGGGCGGGTTCTCTTTGGCGCGCATGTGGTAGTAGCAATAGGTTTCGACATAGGCGATTTTGCCGAGGGCGCCGGAGTCGATGAACCGCTGTTTGGCCTCGATGAGATGGGGCGTGGAGCGGCGCTGGGTGCCGATCTGCACGACGCGGCCGTACTTGCGGGCGGCGGCGAGCATGGCCTGGCCTTCGACGATGTCGACACTGATGGGTTTCTGCACATACATGTCGCAGCCGGCCTTGGCGGCCTCGATCATGGCGAGGGCGTGCCAGTGGTCGGGGGTGGCGATGAGGCAGATGTCGAGATCCTTCTCCTTCAACATCTCGCGGTAGTCGGAATAGGTGCGGGGCCGCTTCTTGGAGATCTGGCGCTCGGCGACGGTATCGGCGGCGGCGGCGAGCATTTTCTTATCGACGTCGCAGAGGGAGACCACCTCCACCGGGGCGACCTGAATGAGGCGGAAGAGGTCCGACTTGCCGTACCAACCGGTCCCGATGAGACCAACGCGCTTGGGTTTGCCGCCCGCCTGCGCGAACAGGCTGGCGCCCGTGGTGGAGAGAAAGAGTCGGCGATTCATTGATCACAGTTTATGCGATCAACGGGCGCATTACCTCCGGTCGAACATGGCGGCGATGCCGCCGCCGATCAGCAGCAGGGGCCAGAGTTCTTCAAATCCCCAGTCCGGCACAAAGCGGCCGATGAGGAAAATGGTCCCCACGAGAACCATCATGATCGGCCCGATGAGGCCGCGCTGTTGAGACTCCGGCTGCGTGTGCATATTCTCCTTTACGAATCGGCCGCGGAAAAAGTTCCGTTAGCGAAAAGGCTCGTCGAGTTCGACGCGATAGCCGGTGACGAGGCGGTTGGTTTCATTGGCCATGCCGACGACGGACATCATTTCGGCAAACATCTCCGGGGTCATGCCTTTTTTGGCGGCGGCGGCGGTGTGGGAGGCGATGCAATACTCACAGCCGTTGGTGACGCTGACGGCGATATAGATGAGTTCCTTGGTGAGGGGGTCCAAGGCGCCGGCGGACATGATCTCCTGGATGCTTTGCCAGGTGCGACGGAGAGTAGCCGGGTCATTGGCGAGGAATTTCCAGAAGTTGTTTACGTCGTCGACTTTGCGGGCGGCCTTGATCTCATCGAAGACGGCGCGGACTTCCGGGGAGGCATCGGCGTATTCAATCGGTTTCGCGTAGGGCATGGCCGCCATTATGGCGCAGAAAGGGCTCGCTGGTACCAGGCGGCGAGGAATCGGGCGGCGGGATTCTTGTGCGGCGGGACGTAGGCCTGGAAGTGTTCGCTGGCGCCGAGGGCGGGCTGGAGTTCGGCCCAGAAGGCGTCCCAATCGAGCGTAGGGGAGTCAGAATCGAGCAGGCGGCGGTTCAGGGCGCGGAGGAAAGTATCGTTGACGGCGGTGGCGCCGATACCGCGGGTGGCGATCATCTGGGCGCGGCGGCATCGGGTGACCACATCCTCCACATTCGACATGCCGTGGCAACTGCCAAGGAAGACGAGGCGGGCGGCGGACACAAGCAGCGGGCGGGTGTCAGGGAAATGATGATCGTGGCCGCGGTGGACGAGGACGGCGGGGGCGGCGGGGAGCGCGCGGGTGACGGCGTCCTGCCGGGCGCGGACGGCGGGTGCGGCGGCGTAGTTGGCCGGGAGTTGGAGGTCGACGGGGATATTGGCGAAGATCTCGATGCGGCGTCCGGAGGGGGCGCGGCCGGTGAGGTGGACGTAGGCTTCGTGGCGGTCGAGGGTCCAGGCGGGATCATTGGCGTAGGCGCGGAGGAAGCTATCGAAGGATTCGACGCCGTCGTCGTCGTTGTGGAAGATGTATCGCTGCAGGCAGAGGCCATCGGGGAAGAGGCTGGCGATGGAGAGGGTCGGCAGTTCGGTTGGCCCGGCGAGCAGGGGAAGGAACGAGGAAGGGGGGAGGGTGGCGGCGACGGCAGGCGGGGCGGCAGCGAGGATCGAGGCCGCTTTCACGGCTTCGGCAAGCGGGTCTTCGGCGTCGTCGAGGCCGGTGAGCGCGGCGCGGATGGCGGCCGGCGGAGCACCGAGCGGGGCACCGAAATCAGCGAGGAGGGCGAGGGCGCCGCGAAGCAGTTCGGGAGGTGCGGAGGCGGGCCACTCCAGATCGCGCAGGAAAGCGACGGCGGTTTCGCGCTCCTCTTCCGTGCGGGCGGCGGCGGCGAGGCGAAGCAGTTCGACGGCCGGGAGAGTGCGGACGAGAGTGGGGTTCTGGCGGAGTTGGAGCAGGCGGAGATCGGGGGGAGGAGCGGCGTCGAGTGCCTGGCGGGCGAGGCTGGCGATGGCGCGGCCGTAGGGGAGGTCTATGTATTGGCGCTGGTCGCGCAGAGCGGCAGCGGGGTGGCGGGCGGCGGTAGCGAGCAGGAGGCGCTTCGTGAGCTCAGGATGGGAGCGAAGAGTGAATTCGGCGATGTCGAGCGCCTGGGCGAAGTGGACGGCAGGCAACCAGCGGGCGTCGATGACGGCGGGGAGAAGGGCGGCGGCCTGTTTGGGCTGGAGCCGGGCAGCGGCGATAAAGGAGTCCCGGCGGAGGCGTTCGCGGAGAACGGGGTCGCGCAGGAGGGATGCCTTCTCGAAGGCCAGACGGGGAGCCGTGGCGGTAAGGCGCTGTGCCTGTTCGAGAGTTTCGGCCTGATCGACGGCCGCCGGCAAGGGCGGGGGCGGAGGCAGGGGAGGCATACTTCTCCATTGTGTGATACCTTCATCGTCGTCGTGCTAACCAAAAAGACGCTCGAAAAATTCCTGGTTACGCCAGGCAAGAAGTTCAGACTGAAAGACGTGGATCCGGAGTGGCGTGGCGACGGGGATATGAAGAACCTGTCGGATACGGAACTGAAGGCCTCGGCCCAGAAGATTCTCGATGAGAACCTGGAAGAACTGGCTTCCCAACAGGCCAAGTTGTACGCCCATGACCGGTGGAGCGTGCTGGTGGTGTTGCAGGCGATGGACGCCGCCGGCAAGGACGGGATGGTGAAACATGTCACCTCCGGGCTGAATCCGCAGGGTTGCGATGTGTACAGCTTTAAGGCGCCGTCGGCCGATGAACTGGACCACTCCTACCTTTGGCGGATCATGCGCGTGAGCCCGGCGCGGGGGAAGATCACTATTTTCAACCGGTCCCACTACGAAGAGGTCCTGGTAGTGAAGGTGCATCCGGAGTATCTGAAGAAGCAGAAGTTGCCTGAGCCGCTGGTGACGAAGAAGATCTGGGAGGAGCGCTACGACGACATCAACAACTTTGAGCGTCACCTGGCGCGCAACGGCACCATCATCCTGAAGTTCTTCCTGCATGTCTCCAAGAACGAGCAGAAAAAGCGGTTTCTGGAACGGCTGGAGGACCCGGACAAGCACTGGAAGTTCTCCGCGCAGGACCTGAACGAGCGGCAGTTCTGGGGCGACTACATGCGCGCCTACGAAGAGGCTCTGAACGCGACGAGCACGAAATGGGCGCCGTGGTATGTGATTCCGGCCGACCACAAATCGGTGGCGCGGGTGCTGGTTTCCAACATTCTGACGAAGGCCATTGCCGACCTGAAGCTGAAGTACCCGGTGGTGACGGAGGAAGAAAAGCTGGCCCTGGAAGAGGCCCATCAGCGGCTGCTGGCCGAGTGAGGGACTAATCCGGCTGCGGCAGGCCGAGCAGGCAGCGAAGCGTGTCGCGGGCGATGAGGAGTTCCTCATTCGTCGGGATGACCCACACAGCGACCGGCGAATCCGGCATGCTGAGGCGGCCTTCGCGCCCGGTGGTGATGGCGTTGGTGGCGGCGTCAAAGCGGATGCCGAGTGCATCGAGGCCCATACATATCTCCTCGCGGACGGCAGTGGCGTTCTCCCCGATACCGCCGGTGAAGACGATGGCGTCGGCGCCATTGAGTGTGGCGAGATAGGAGCCGATGTATTTGCGCACCCGGTAGCAGAAGACCTCGATGGCGAGCGCGGCGCGGGAGTCGCCGCGGGCGCGGTGGTCGAGCAGTTTGCGCATGTCGGCGGAGAGTCCGGAGATGCCGAAGAGACCGCTCTTACGGGTAAGCATGGTCTCCATTTCCGAGGGCGTTTCGCCGCTTTGCGCCATCATGTGGAGCACGAGCGAGGGGTCAATATCGCCGCACCGGGTGCCCATCAGCAGGCCTTCGAGCGGGGTGAAGCCCATAGAGGTATCGACGGAGTGCCCACGGTCAATGGCGCACATCGACGAACCGTTGCCGAGGTGGCAGCTGATGACCTTTACGTCGTGCTTGCTGACGCCGTGTAACTGCGCGTAACGCCAGCCGATGTAGCGGTGGGAGACGCCGTGGAACCCGTAGCGGCGGTAGCGGTCCTGGGCGTAGTAGCTGTAGGGAATGCCGTAGAGATAGGCGCGGGGCGGGAGCGTTTGGTGGAAGGCGGTGTCGAAGACGGCCACGTGGCGGGCGAGCGGCAGCAGGGCCCGGGCGGCGACGAAGCCGCGCACGTTATGCGGATTGTGCAAGGGGGCCAGATCGTAGAGATCCTCGATCTGCTCCACCACGGCATCGCTCATCTCCACCGGTTCCTGGAAGAGTTCGCCGCCATGGACGACGCGATGGCCCACGGCGTCGATGGGCCCCTGCGCGGAGACGGCCTCCAGCACGGCGCGCAGGGCGTCATCCATCTTCAGGATCGGCCGGGTGGCGCGGGTGCGGCGGCCGTCGACGGTCACCGAGACGATCGCATCCTGGGAGCCGATGCGCTCCACCACGGCCTTGGCCAGCACGCGGTCGGTGGTGTTGGCGATCTGCTCCGGACTGGTTTCAAAGACCTGGCACTTGATGGACGAACTGCCGCAATTCAAAACGAGTATCTTCATGACACAATTTCAGTCTACGATGCGCGTGTTCCTCCTCCTTCTTGTCGCTCTTCCGGCGCTGGCCCAACCGGTGATTCAGGATCTCTTTACGGCCGGGGAAAACGGCTACGTCACCTACCGCATTCCGGGGTTACTGGCCCAGGGGAAGACGGTGCTTGCCTATGCGGAGGCGCGCCGGGACGGTTTCGGGGACTGGGCCGATATCGACATCGTGCTGCGCCGCTCCACCGACGGCGGAAAGACCTTCGCGCCGATGCAGGTGCTGGTAGACGCGGGCAAGGACACGGTGAACAATCCGGTAGCCATCGCGGGGGCCAAGGCCGGGGAGATCCACTTCCTCTACTGTGTCAACTACGCACGGGCCTACCATCGCCGCAGCGATGACGGAGGGCGGACGTTTGGGCCGGCGCGGGAGATCACGGGCGCCTTCGAACGGCTACGGCCCGAGTATGACTGGAACGTCATCGCCACCGGCCCGGGCCACGGCATCCGCCTGAAAAACGGCCGCCTGCTGGTGGCGGTGTGGCTTTCCACCGGTGGCAAGCGGCACCGGCCGTCGCGCGTCAGCACGCTCTACAGCGACGACAACGGCGCCACCTGGCAGACCGGCGAACTGGTGCCAGGAAACCTGCCCAACCCGAGCGAGACGTATGCAGTGGAACGGCGGGACGGCGGCGTGATGCTGAACATACGCAACGAGTCGACCGAGCACCGGCGCGCCATCAGCGTGAGTGCCAACGGCGCCACCGCCTGGACGGAACCGCGTTTTCACGGTCAGCTGCTGGAACCGGTGTGCATGGCCTCCCTGATCCGGCATCCGAAGGGGGGACTGCTCTTCTCCAACCCGGACAATCTGGAGGCGGCCTATGTGGATGCGACGAAAACCATCAATCGGGACCGCAAAAATCTCACCGTGCAGTGGTCGGGGGACGACGGGGAAACGTGGACAGCGAAAAAGGTCCTGGAACCGGGCCTGTCCGGATACTCTGACTTGGCAGCAACGCCGGACGGCACGATTCTGTGCCTCTATGAACGGGGCGGCCTGGACCGGAATATCTTTCGCACGGGGCGGCTATCGGTCGCCCGGTTCTCGTTGGACTGGGTGTGGAAGACGGCGCGCTGAAGCGCGGCGAGTTCGCCGGGGCGCAGGACCCGCCACTGGCCCGGGGAGAGGCCGGCGAGGGTGAGGTTCTCCATCGACCAGCGGACCAGGCGGAGCGTCGGCAACCCGACGGCGGCAGTCATGCGGCGCACTTGGCGATTGCGCCCCTCGGTGAGGGTCAATTCCAGCCAGGCGGTGGGGATGGCGGCGCGGTGGCGGATGGGAGGCACGCGTTCCGGGAGCGCAGGAGCCTCGATGCACCGGGCTTCGGCGGGGCGCGTCCGCTCCGACCGGATAACGACTCCATCGCGCAATGCCTGCAGCGCCTCGGCGCCGGGCACACCTTCCACCTGCACCCAGTAAGTCCGGCGATGAGCGAATTGCGGTTCCAGCAGGCGATGCTTCAGCCGGCCGTCATCGGTCAACAGCAGCAGGCCTTCGCTATCGGCATCCAGGCGCCCGGCGGCATAAACCTCTTTCACCGGGATGTAATCGGCGAGCGTGGGATGGGGCGGCACCGAAGAGTCGGTGAACTGCGTCAAAACGCCGTAGGGCTTGTAAAAGAGAAGATAGCGCACAAAGAAAGAGGGCGGCGCAGACGCCGCCCTTCCCTTCAGACTAGCCGAATTTCGGCTACGGGATAATCAAAACATCGCCGGGGTGGATCACCGACTTTTCGTCCTTCAGCTTACCGGGATTGGCGGCAATGATTTCCGGATAGCGCGCGCCGTTTCCAAGCTGGTTCGCCGCGATCTTCCAGAGCGAATCGCCGGCGACCACGGTGTAGTGCTTTACATCAGGCGGGGGCGGCGGAAGGCTGGAGTCGATGCTGATATCGAGCGTCAGATCGGCGTACACCGGGTCCACGGACTTCGCCTGCGTCCAAACGGCGTTCTTCACGTCTTCGTTCGGCGCATCGGCCTTAATCAGCAACTTCTCGTTCTCGATGTGCACATTGTGCAGCTTGCAGTTCTTCGCCTTGGCCAGATCGATAACACTCTGATACTTGGCTTTTACAGTATTGAGATCCATGTCTCGCGCCTCCTCGCAATCGCGGGACTTATCGTCCCACGCATAGGTAGAGTCTCGCAATGGGGCAACCGTTGCAAGGGTCTGCGAAAAAAACTTCACCCTGGCGGAAAAACATGGAAACAGCTAGATTAGAAGCGGCATCCATCATCCAAAAGGAAAAGTAGAAATGAATCTTCTCGATATGTTAGTCAGCGCGGGCGGGAATGCGGCCGTGGGGCAATTGGGCAGCCGCTTTGGCCTGGATGAGAATCAGACCATGGCCGCGCTACAACATCTGGTGCCGGCTTTGGGGAATGGCTTGCAGAAGAATCTGGCGGCCGATGGCGGGCTGGACAGCCTGCTGGGCGCGTTGTCCGGCGGCAATCACAGCCAGTACATCGACAACCCGGAACTGCTGAACAACGAAGAAACGACGGCCGATGGCAATGGCATTCTGGGCCATCTGCTCGGCAGCAAGGACGCCAGCCGCGAAGTGGCGGCCAATGCCAGCGCGCATACCGGCATCGGGGCGGACGTCTTGAAGCAGATGCTGCCGCTGGTGGCCACCATGGTGATGGGCTCGCTCAGCAAGCAGTCCGGCCAGGCCGGGTTCCTCGGCGGACAGGACGCGCCGGCGCAGCCCGAGGGGCTGTTGGGAATGTTGACGCCGTTGCTGGATTCCAACCGCGACGGCTCGGTGGCAGATGACGTACTCGGCATGATCGGCCGGTATATGCGAAACCGGTAGCAGCCGATGGGTCCTTACGGCAACGGCGGAGGACGGCGCGGGAGCGGGGTAAAAATGCTCCCGCTCGTCCTTTTTGCCATTTACGGCATCTACTATTTCTTCTCCAATCGGGAGACGGTCCCGCTGACCGGACGGAAGCAACTGGTGGACATGAGCCGGGAGCAGGAATCGGCGCTGGGGCTGCAGTCCTACCGGCAGATCCTGCGGAGGGAGAGGGTAATCACCAGCGGTCAGAATGCGCAGACGATCAAGGAGATCGGACGGAAGTTGAGCGCGGTGTCGGAAGATCCCGGCTTCCAATGGGACTACAACCTGATCGATTCGCCGCAAGCCAACGCGTTCTGCCTGCCGGGCGGAAAGGTGGCAGTCTACACCGGAATTCTGCCGGTGGCGAAGAACGCCGACGGGCTTGCCGTCATCATGGGCCACGAGATCGCGCACGCGATTGCACGGCACGGCGCCGAACGTATGGCGCACCAGAAACTGGTGCAGATCGGCTCGCTGGCCGCCGGGGTGGCGGTGAGCGATATGGATCCGGCCCAACAGCGGGCGGTGATGGGGGCGCTGGGCGTGGGCGCGCAGTTCGGTGTGCTGCTGCCTTTCTCGCGGGAGCATGAGTCCGAGGCCGACTACATGGGGCTGATCTATGTGGCGCGGGCCTGCTTTGACCCCACTGAGGCTCCGAAACTCTGGGAACGCATGGGACAGGCCTCCGGCGGCCGCGGGCCGGCGCAGTTCATGTCCACCCACCCCAGCCACGAAACCCGTATCCGGCAGTTCCAGGAGTGGATGCCGGAGGCGCTCAAAATACGGAAGGAAAAGTGCGGATTATGAAACTCGGTATGGTGTTCGTTACCGTTTGGGGGCTCTCCCTTCCCGCCGCGGAGGCGCCGGCCGGGAGCCAGTTCATCAAGAGCTTTGACAAGCTGAGCGCCACGATCGGGCGCGCCGGCAGCGGACCGCGCCAGGTCCGGCTGACGGCTCCCGGGAAACCGGGGCCGTGCGCCGTGCCGCTGCGGCAGATGGACGTGAAGGATCCGCAGCAGTTCACGGGCAAGCGAGTGACGCCGGGAGAGACCGTGCCGATGCCCGCCACGCAAGTTCCCGCGCCGCCCTGCGAAAGCCGCTAACGCAGATCGCCCGGCATCCACTTGCCGCCGCCCGCCTCGACGGGTTCATCCAGTTTGGCGAACACTTCGGGCAGGCTGCGCGCCTCACGAATGAGCGCGCGATGTTGGGGGCGCAGCAGGCCGGCGCGAACAATACCATCGAGGAACTGAAACAGCCCGTCGTAGAACCCGCTGACGTTCCAAAGCACCATCGGCTTGGCGTGGAGGCCGAGTTGCGCCCAGGTGGCAATCTCGAACGTCTCGTCCAGTGTGCCATAGCCGCCGGGCAGGGAAACAAAGCCCCCGGCCAGGTCCGCCATCTTCTGTTTCCGTTCGTGCATGGAGTCCACCATGTGCAGATCGGCCAACTCCAGATAGGCGGCTTCCTTTTCCACCAGAAGGCGGGGCACCACGCCGGTGACCCGGCCGCCGTTATCCAGGACGGCGTCAGCCAGCATTCCCATCAGCCCCAGATGGCTCCCGCCATAGACCAGGCGCAACCCGCGGCGGCCGATCTCGCTGCCCAGTTCCACCGCCGCCGCACGGAACGCCGGATCGAACCCCGGATTCGACCCGCAGTACACACAGATGCTCTCCACCATCCCTCTGAGTGTAGCGTTCTGCGTGTATGCTGGGCTCGATGCTCTCCCGCCGCTCGCTTCTTGCCGCCGCGCTGCAGTCCGGCTATCGCCGGACCGAATTGTCCATCGATGGAGACCGCTTCCTGATCAATGGCAAACCCACCTACGCCGGGCGCCAGTGGCGCGGCCACAAGGTGGAGGGCCTGCTGATGAATACCCGCATGGTGCTTGGCATCTTCGACGACCGGAACCCGGAATCGGTCTCCAACTGGACCTACTCCGACACCCGGAAGTGGGACCCGGCGCGGAACAACCGCGAGTTCCTGGAGGCGATGCCGGAGTGGCGACGGCACGGAGTGCTGAGCATTACTCTCAACATGCAGGGCGGTAATCCGCGCGGCTACGCTCCCAGTCAGCCCTGGATCACCGGAGCCTTTACGCCGCGCGGAGAGTTGATCCCGGAGTATCTGAACCGTCTTCGCGCCATCCTGGACCGCGCCGACGAACTGGGCATGGCGCCCATTCTCGGCGTCTTCTACTTCGGCCAGGACCAGGTGCTGGAGGACGACAAGGCCATCCGCCGCGCATTGAAAAACACGGTGGAATTTGTACTGTCGCGCGAGTACCGCAACGTGATGATCGAAGTGGCCAACGAGTGCAACAACAGGAAGTACGATCATGAACTGCTTCGCCCCGGCCTGATGCCCCTGCTCATTCGCGACGCGCAGGCCATCACTTACCGCCGGCGCCGGCTCCCGGTCGGCGTCAGCTTCAACGGCAATACCCTTCCGACGCCCGAGATCACGCAGATTTCCGACTTCGTCCTGCTGCACGGCAATGGCGTGAAGGACCCGGCGCGCATCGCCGAAATGGTGCGCGAGGTCCGTCGCCAGCCGGGCTACAATCCGAAGCCGATCCTTTTCAACGAAGACGACCATTTCGACTTCGACAAGCCCCGCAACAACTGCATTGCCGCCGTCAGCGAGTATGCCAGTTGGGGGTTGCTGGACATTGAAGGCTATCAGTCCCCGCCCGTAAACTGGGGCATCGACACCGACCGGAAGAAAGGCTTTTTCGGCCTCGTAAAGGAGATCACGGGATCATGACAAAACTGGAAGACATCCGCCAAGGCGTACTGCGTTTCCGGAAGAAGGTATTCCCCATCCGCCGGGCGATCTATGAGGAACTGGCGAACCACCAGAACCCGCAGATCCTCTTCATCACCTGTATCGACTCCCGCGTTGACCCGGTGGAACTGTGCGACGCCGACCCCGGGGACATGTTCGTGGAGCGCACCCCGGGCAATCTCGTTCCCATCTACGCCGACACCCGCTCCGGCATTTCAGCCAGTATCGAGTACGCGGTCACGGCACTGGGTGTCACCGACATCGTGATCTGCGGACACTCCGATTGCGGCGCGTTGAAGGCGCTGCTGACTCCAAAATCGCTGGCCAAACTTCCGGCCGTGCACCGGTGGCTGCACTGGGCAGACGAAGCCATCGCCCACATCCGCAAGCACCATCGCAACGCGGGGGACGCCGAGAAACTACAGCTGCTCTGCCAGCAGAACGTCATCGCGCAGATCGACCACATCGCCACCCATCCCTGCGTGCAGAAACGGTTGAAGAAGGGCGACCTGCGCATTCACGGCTGGGTCTACGAGATTCATACCGGCGAGGTGCACCGGTACGACCCATCCGCCAAGGCGTTCGCCCTCTGGCCGGTGGATTGATCAGGCCGCGGCGTCCTTCCAGTCCAGAATGATTTTGCCCGAGGCGCCGCTCGCCATCAGTTCAAATCCCTCCAGGAAGTCCTTGGCGGCGAAGCGGTGCGTGATCACCGGCTTGATGTCCAGGCCGGATTGCAGCATGACGGTCATCTTGTACCATGTCTCATACATCTCGCGGCCGTAGATGCCTTTGATGGTGAGCATGTTGAAGATGACGGTGTTCCAATCGATGGCCATCTCACCACCGGCGGGAATTCCGAGCATGGCGATCTTGGCCCCGTGCGCCATGTTGGTCAGCATGTCGCGGAACGCCCGCGGATTGCCGGACATCTCCAGGCCCACGTCGAAGCCCTCCTTCATGTGCAACTCCTTTTGCACATCTCCCAGCGTGCGGGCGCTGACGTCCACGGCGAGGGTCACGCCGAGTTTGCGCGCCAGATCCAGACGGTAGGGATTGACGTCGGTGATCACCGTGTACCGCGCCCCGGCATGGACGGCGACCGCCGCCGCCATGATGCCGATGGGTCCGGCGCCAGTCACCAGCACATCCTCCCCGAGTACCGGGAAACTGAGAGCAGTGTGAACGGCGTTGCCGAAGGGATCGAAGATGCAGGCCACGTCGCGGTCAATGCCCTCGTCGTGGTGCCAGACGTTGGTCATCGGCAGCACGATGTAGTCCGCGAAACAGCCTGGCCGGTTCACTCCGACTCCGCTGGTGTGCGCGCAGAGATGCCGGCGGCCGGCCAGGCAGTTGCGGCACAAGCCGCAGGTGACATGCCCTTCTCCGCTCACCAGCATTCCCGGCGCGAAGTCCTTCACGTTGCTGCCCACATCGACAATCTCGCCCACGAACTCATGGCCGATCACCATCGGCACGGGGATCGTCTTCGCCGCCCAGGCGTCCCACTTATAGATGTGTACGTCCGTGCCGCAGATCGACGCGCGATCCACGCGAATCATCACGTCGTTGATGCCCATCTGGGGAACGGGCACCTCCTCCATCCACAACCCCTGCGCTGCTTCGCGCTTAACCAGTGCTTTCATGGTGGCCATACCCCCATCGTAGCGCCGCCTCACTTCACAAACTGCATGTCCCCCAGATGCGGCAACGGTTCGGTATGTTGTTGTCGCATGGCCTCGGCCAGTTGCTCCGCCAACGGGGCGGACGCGCCGAGGTCCCTTTGTTCGCCGGGATCCTCCTTCAAATGGAACACCTGCAGCGGCGCGCCGGGCTTCTCCCGTACCGCTTTCCACTCGCCGATGCGCACGGCCATCGCATAGTCCGGACGCAGTTGTTTCGTGGCCGCCACCCAGCGGTGGTCCTCCCAGACCATCGCCCGCTTGGCCGGCCGGCGCAGCGATTCCAGCACCGACACGCCGTCGCCATAGGCGGTGGTCTTCCCGTCCACAGCGTGCATTACCGTGGCGAAGAAGTCAGCGAAATACACCGGCGCCGGCGACACCGCGCCGGCCTTGACGCGTCCCGGCCAGCGCACTACCAATGGGACCCGTAAGCCGCCCTCATAGAGCGTCCCCTTCTGCCCGCGCAGCGTCGCTCCATTCGGCAATTTCATGGTGTCGAAGGTGGTCAGTTCGTGTCCTTCGCCCCGCACGCCGCCGTTGTCGCTGGCAAAGATCACCAGCGTATCCCGCTCCAATCCGTACTCGCGCAGCATCGCCAGCAGGCGCCCGGCGTAGGTGTCGCCTTGCGTTACCATCGCCGCGTACTTCTTCTCCGATTCCGGCCAGTCCCGGTCCTCGTACGGGGTTAGACGGGGCGTCTGGAATCGGCCGTGCGGCACCGTGTAGGCGGCATAGAGAAAAAACGGCTTGTCCTTGTTCTCCCGCAAGAAGGCAAATGACTTCTCGGCGATCAGATCGGCACTGTATTGCTTTCCGCCCAGCGGCACCCGCTTGTCGTTCTCCCAGAGAAACTCCGGGAAATAGGAGTGGGCGTGCACCTGGTGCAGGTAGCCGAAAAAGGTATCGAATCCATGTTTCCAAGGCACGCCCGTGCTTCCCGCATCTCCGAGTCCCCACTTGCCGAACCCGCCGCAAACGTACCCCTGCCCGCGCAGCCAGGCCGCTACGGTCTTATCCTCCGGCCCGATTGGAGCCGTCCCCGCATTGGACCGGATACGGGCGTGGCCGCCGTGCCGGCCGGTCATCAGCACGCACCGCGACGGGGCGCACACAGGCCCGCCGGCGTAGGCATCGGTGAACCGCGTACCTTCTCTCGCCAGGGAATCGATGTTCGGCGTCTGGATCTTCTTCTGCCCGTAACAGCCCACGTCGCCGTAGCCCAGATCATCCAACAGGAGGAACAGGATGTTTGGCTTGCGCCGCTGCCCCATCGCCGTCGCCGCCGCGCTCGCGGCCAGAAACTCTCGCCTCAGCATCTCCCCACTCTATCTAAAACGACGAAAGGCGCTGAAACGACGAAAGGCGCCCTGACTCCTGGCGCCTTTCAGTCCCCATCACAACAGGCGGCGCTAAAAACTAAATTCGGTTTCGCGGCCGCGAATATGGATATTTTGGCAGGACGCGAACCCCAACGCAAGCCTATTCCCGCAATTCGCCCCACCTGGATGTATTTCGCCCCATTCCTTTCGCCGGGACGAGCTTTCCGCGCCAAACTGGGCTCAATTGTACCCCAGCGCTCCTTGCAGAGACCCTTTCCCCAACAGACAACCTTTGTAGGGAGCGCTACCTAACAAAAATTGCGGAGACCATGAACTCGCCGTCTCGTCGTGTCACTATTGCCAATAGGCACATTCATGGTTCCCGGACTTACATCATGGTGGCGGACCGATAGCGTGACGAAACGCTTCTGGAGTATCTTTGCGATCTGGTCGGTTTACGGCCTCTTCAACACCATCGTGGTCCATTACCGCGCCACGCTCTATGGCAAGCCCATGGGCTGGGTGGAGTGCGCCATGTACGAGATGTCGTACGTGTGGATCTGGGCCGCCGTTACTCCTCTGGTTCTCCTGCTGGGACGCCACTTTCCGCTCGACCGCGGGCACTCCCGCCGCAACAGCCTGGTCCACGTGGTGGGCGCCCTGGCTTCCGCCATACTCACCAAATCCGTCTGGGACTTCACCGCCCTTCCCTTCGTTGCCCCCTCCCTGGTTCCGGTCGATTTCGACTCCTTCCAGAAGTCCATCATCCGGGCGCTCGATTTCAGCGTCCTGCACTATCTCATCGTCATCATCTGCCACCACGCGCTGGAGTACTACCGGAAGTATGAGGACGGCCGGCTGCGCGCTTCCCAGTTAGAGGCCAAACTCGCCACGGCCCAACTGCACGCCCTCAAAATGCAGTTGCACCCCCACTTTCTCTTCAACACGCTCCACTCCATTTCCGAACTCGTCCACGACAATCCGGCCCGTGCCGAATCGATGATCGTCCGCCTCAGCGATTTTCTTCGCCTCACCCTCGACCATGTCGGCATCCCGGAGGTGCCAGTCTCCGAGGAAATCGACTTCCTCCGCCGCTACCTGGAGATCGAGCAGATGCGCTTTGAGGACCGCCTCACCGTCGAATGGGAGATCGACCCCGCCACCGCCAACGTGCGCGTGCCCAACCTGATTCTCCAGCCCCTCGTCGAAAACGCGCTGAAACATGGAATTTCCAGGAACACCACGCAGGGCCTCGTGCGTATCTCCTGCAAGCAGGAAGACGGCAGACTCGCCATGACGGTTTACAACAACGGCCCGGTGCCCCGTCGCGGTCCGGTGAACCTCACCGAACCGGTGCGCGAAGGTGTGGGCCTGAACAACACCCGCAGCCGCCTGGAACGCCTCTACGGCGGCAATCACCATATCGATTTTCGCCGCGGCGCCGAAGGTGGCTTTGAGGTCACCATCCGCATCCCCATTCGTCCCGCCATGGCGCTGCCGGGCGCCGTCCCCGGCGAATCCGCCAATCCCTCGCCGGTCCCCGCTACTTTCGCCGGAGATTGATCCGACATGCCATCTATCCGCACAGTCATCATTGACGATGAACGCCTCGCCCGGCAGCGCATCCGCCGAATGCTGTCGGAGAACACCGATTTCGCCGTCGTCGCCGAATTCGAGAACCCGGAGGAGGGCCTCGCCTATCTCGATTCCAACCCGGTTGAGCTCCTCTTCCTCGATGTTCAGATGCCGGGACTTGACGGCTTTGGCCTTCTGGAAGCCCTCTCGCCGGACCGCACGCCGATGGTCATCTTTGTTACCGCCTACGACGAATACGCCCTCCGCGCCTTCGAAGTCCACGCCTTCGACTACCTTCTCAAACCCTTCGACCAGGCTCGCTTTGAGAAGACGATTGACCGGGCCCGCAAGCAGCTCTCCAGCGAGGAGCGCAGCAGTGAAAAGCTCCTCCACCTCCTGAATGAATTCCGCCAGCGCAATCAGGAACCCGCCCGCTTCGCCATAAAAACCCCCGGCCGGCTGTTTTTCGTTCGGCAGGAAGATATCGACTGGATGGAGGCGGCCGACAACTACGTCAACCTGCACGTCGGCCACGACACCCACCTCATCCGCGAAACCATGAACGCTCTGGAGCAGCGGCTCGATTCCCACCGCTTCCTGCGGATCCACCGCTCCACCATCGTCAACGCAGACCGCATCAAGGAACTGCGCCCGTGGTTCCACGGCGAGTACGTCGTCCTGCTCAAAGATGGTACGGAGCTTACCCTCTCCCGCACCTATCGCGAAAAGATCCTCAGCCTGCTCGGCAACTGACCCTCCCGTCTACGGCAGCAGCGTTCGGAAGTGGCGCTGGAACAGCTTGGCGTCCGCGCTCACCGCGATCATCGCATTCGGCCGGGCGCCGGCCACACGCATCAGGCGCCCCCTCTCCCGCGGCCGTTTCCGCACCGCCACCGCCGCCATCCGCTGCACCGTCAGCTTCGGTTCGGTCAGCGTCATCGCCGCCAGCACATCCCAGGCAAAGTAACGCCCGCCGCGGATCGCCTCGGCCTCTGCCCGCAACAACCGGAGCACCACCGTCGACTCCCACTCCCGGGCCTCGTCTTCAAACAACTGCAACAGGTTCGGCCCAATCGGCACTTGGCAGGTGGCGTCCAGCGGAACAATGCGGACCCTCCATCCGCCGGACAGTACCCGCTCAGCCGCCTCCGGGTCCACCCAGGCGTTCCACTCCGCCGTCGGCGCCTCCGGCACATTGCCCGGCACATCCAACGCTCCGCCCATCCAGGCCAACTCCCGCAACCCCAACCCCGTCCGCGGCTCCACCGCCATTGCCTGCGCCAGATTCGTCAACGGCCCCATGGCCAGCACCCGCACCGGGCGTCTGGGGTCCATTAACCGCTCGGCCAGAAACACGCCCGCACTCTTCGCCTCCGGGCGCCGCTTGGGCTCCGGAAACTCATCCCGCAAAAGCCCGTCGGCCGTCTTTCTCCACTCCTCCGGAAAAGCGCCCCGCCCCTGTACCGGCCGGTCCGCACCCAGGTACACCGGAACCCTTCCCAGCCCACCCGCCTCCAGCAACCGCAGTACGCTTCCGGCACCAGCCGCTGGATGGGCCAACCCGTTTGCCACTGTCACCGCTTCAATTTGAATCCCCGGTTGCCGCATCAGCCACAGGAGTGCAATCAGGTCGTCAGAGCCCGCGTCAGTGTCGATGATCACAGGCACCTGCGCCAAGCCCAAAAGCGGGACCAGCAGGAGCAGAATCAGATTTCGCATCGGGAACCCTCAAGTTCGCCGCCGCCCGTGCCGATAGACCGAATGGCGGCATGGCAGCCGTCACTGAACAGTATGCGCTACCTTTGCTCCCTTTTTCTCCTTCTTTTCGTCTTCGTCCTTCCCGCGAAGGCCGCCCCGGCCAAACGGCCCAGCGGAAAACAGTCGAGCCTCTCCTCGGTGCGCAAAAAGCAGAAGTTTAACCGCAAGCCTCTCGTCTACAATCCGAAGACCAACCGCCCTCTTGTAGCAAAGAAACGCCATTGGTGGCAGAAGCGGTAAAAAAATCTTCGGACAGCGGAACATTTCCGCTTCCCGGCGCGTAGCGGCTATCGATGCTCCAGGACATTCGGTACGCTCTCCGCACGATGCGCCAAAACCCGTGGTTCTCCGCCGCCATCGTCGGCACGCTTGCCCTGGGTATCGGCGTCAACACCACCGTCTTTACGCTGGTAAACGCCGTTCTCTTCAAACCGCTTCCCTTCCCCGGCGGCGACCGGATCGTCATGGTCCACGCCTCTCTGGCCAGTGAACCTCGCAACTCGATCTCCATCTCCTACCCGGACCTGCGTGACTACCGCCAGGCGGCCTCCTCCTTCGAGCGGTTGGAGGCTTTCTCCGGCTTCACCGTCAACCTCACCGAATCCGGCAACCCGCCAGAGCGCTACAGCGGCTCACGAATCACCAGCGGCCTGTTTGCCCTCCTGAATACCCAGCCCGTGCTTGGGCGCGCGCTTTCGCCGGAAGACGAAAAGGCCGGGGCCGAATCGGTCGCCCTCATCGGCTATGGCATCTGGAAGGATCGTTATGGTTTGAACCCCGGCATCATCGGCCGCAACATCCGCATCAACGATAAACCCGCCGTCATTGCCGGGGTCATGCCGGAAGGGTTCAAATTCCCATCCAATGAAGACATCTGGGTGAACTTCGTCCCGACCGAAGCCTTCGAGAAGCGGGAAAACCGTGCGTTCATGGCGGTCGGCCTCCTAAAGCCCGGTGCCCGGATTCCCGTCGCCCAGGCCGAACTCGACATCGTCGCCCGCCGTCTCCAACAGCAGTTCCCGGACACCCACAAGAATCACGGCATCGCCGTCAAGACCTTCCACGAAGTCATGAACGGCGGCACGATTCGCATGGTGTTCCTCCTCATGTTGGGCGCCGTGGGCTTCGTACTCCTCATCGCCTGTGCCAACGTCGCCAACATGCTGCTCTCCCGCGCCCTCACCCGGCGCCGCGAAATCTCCATCCGCGTCGCCTTGGGCGCCGGCCGTGGCCGTATCATCCGGCAACTCCTGGTGGAAAGTGTCCTGCTTGCCTTCCTGGGCGGACTACTCGGCCTCGCACTCTCCGTCGGCGCCGTCGATGCCTTTGCCACAGCGGTCCAGGACGTCGGCAAGCCGGCCTGGATCCACTTCGACATGGACTACGTGGTCTTCTCCTATTTTGCCGCCCTCTCCCTGTTCTCCGGGATCCTGTTCGGGCTCCTGCCTGCCCTCCAGGCCGCCCGCGTCGATCTCAACGACGCCCTCAAGGAAGGCGCCAAGTCCTCCGCTGGCCGTCGCTCCGGCTACTTTTCCGCGGCGCTGGTGGTCCTCCAATTCACCCTCGCCGTCGTCCTCCTCTCGGCCGCCGGCCTTATGATCCGGAGTTTCCTGATCGCCCAACAGGAGTTTGCCGGTCTTCGCGCCGAGCAGATCCTCCACGCCCGCATCAACCTACCCGCCGCCCGGTATGCCACTCCGGACTCCCGCCGCCAATTCTTCGACAAACTCCTCCCCCGCCTCGCGTCGCTTCCGGGCGCAGTCAATGTCAGTCTCATTTCGGCGATCCCTGGGACCGGCGCCGGCTCCGAGCGCGTGGAAATCGACAACCAGCCCATTCCGGAACACGAACGCCGTCCGGTTGCCACGATGATTACCGCCTCCCCCGGCTACTTCGACCTGCTCGGAACCCGCATCATTCAGGGACGGGATTTCGCCGCCGATGACGGACTCCCGGGCAAGGAGACCATCCTCGTCTCCCGCGAATTCGCTGCCCGCCACTTCCCCAACCAGGACCCGATCGGACGCAAGGTGCGCTACTTCGATCAGGCGCGGACCCCGCGCCCGTGGATGACCATCATCGGCGTCGTCCCCGACATCCGTCAGTCCAACCCTGGCAATCCGCAGCAAGGGCCGACCCTCTTCCTCCCTTACAACTGGAGCGCCTACTCCGGCATCGCTGTGGCGCTGCGCACCGCCGGCAGCCCCACGGCGCTGGTCGCCGCCCTCCGCCAGGAGGTGCAGCAACTCGACGGCGAACTCCCTCTCTTTGCTGTCAGCACTCTCGAGGTCCAATTGGACCGCAACCGCTGGCAACTGCGCGTCTTTGGCACTCTGTTTCTCGTCTTCGCCCTCATCGCCCTCGGTATGGCCGCGGTCGGCATCTACGCCGTCATCGCCCACGCCACCAGCCAGCGCACCCGCGAAATCGGCGTCCGCCTCGCCCTTGGAGCCAACCCGGGATCCATCGTCCAACTGGTCCTCCGCCGCGGCCTCCTCCAGATTGCCCTCGGCATGGCCTTCGGCCTCACCGCCGCCTTCTTCCTCACGCGCCTGATGAGCGGCATCCTGCTCCAGGTCTCCCCGACGGACCCGCTCACCTTCCTCACCGTCGGGTTCACGCTGCTAGCGGCCGGTGTCGCCGCCTGCCTCATCCCGGCCCGCCGCGCCGGTCGCCTGGACCCGCTCGAAGCCCTGCGCTACGAGTGACCGAAAAACGCCCGCAGTAGTTCCTGGGCCGCGTGCAGGGAACTGGCCCGCCCGGCAGCCACCTCCCGCTCCATCTCCGCCAGCCGGGCCTGCACCCCGGCGTGGCGCCCGAACTCCTCGGCCAAACCCGCCTGCACCAGTTCGCGCATCCATTCCAGCGACTGCTCTCGCCGCCGCGCGGCGATATCCATCGTGGCCTGGTGCCGCAATACAATCTCCCAGATCTCCCGCACCCCGCTGCCCTCCAGCGCCGAGCACAGCACCACCTCCGGCCGCCAGCCGTCGGCCCCCGCCGGAAACAGCCGCAGCGCCGACGCCAGTTCCGACCGGGCACGCCCCGCCGCCTCCCGGTTGCCCCCGTCCGCCTTGTTCACTGCTACGCAATCCACCATCTCCAGCAATCCGCGCTTGATTCCCTGCAACTCGTCCCCGGCCCCGGCCAGCATCAACGCTACAAAGAAATCGGTCATCGCCCGCGCCGCCGTCTCCGATTGCCCCACCCCCACCGTCTCCACCAGCACGTTGCGGTAACCGGCCGCCTCGCACAACAGCATCGTCTCCCGCGTACGGCGCGCAACTCCCCCCAGGTGCCCCCGCGCCGGGGACGGCCGGACAAAGGCCCGGGCATCCGATGCCAGCTTCGGCATCCGTGTCTTGTCCCCCAGGATCGAGCCCCCCGTCACCGGGCTGGAAGGATCGATCGACAACACCGCCACCTTCTCTCCCCGCTCCTCCATCAGATGCTGGCCCAGCGCCTCAATGAACGTCGACTTCCCCGCTCCCGGCACACCCGTAATGCCCACCCGCCTCGAGGATCCTGTAAAGGGCAGAATCCGGTCCAACACCTCCGCCGCCACCTCCGCGTCGGAAGCGAGCGTACTCTCCACCAGCGTGATGGCTCGCGCCAGTACCCCGCGGTCGCCCGCGCGGATCCCCTCGACGTACGCCTCCACGCTCAGCCGCGCCACGTTACCGGCCCACCCCCAACTTCGTCAGGATCTCCATGGCACACTGCGGAATCGGCGTGCCCGGCCCGAACACCCCGCTCGCCCCGGCCGCGAACAGGAACTCATAGTCTTGCGCCGGAATTACCCCGCCCACCACCACCAGGATCTCCGGACGCCCCAGTCGCTTCAACTCCGCCACCAGTTCCGGCACCAGCGTCCGGTGCCCGGCGGCCAGTGTCGATACGCCCAGCACATGCACATCGTTGTCCACGGCCATCCCGGCGGCTTCCGCCGGCGTCTGGAAGAGCGGCCCCATGTCGACGTCAAACCCCAGATCGGCAAACGCCGTTGCCACCACCTTCGCCCCGCGATCGTGCCCGTCCTGACCCATCTTGGCGATCAGGATCCGCGGACGCCGCCCTTCGGTCCGGGCAAACGCCTCGGCCATCTCCGCCGCCTTCTGGTACTCCGGGTCGCGCCCGGATTCGGCAGCATACACGCCCGCAATCGTCCGGCTCACCGCCTGATACCTTCCATACACCTTCTCCAACGCGGCCGAAATCTCTCCCAGCGTCGCCCGCGCTCGCGCCGCCTCTACCGATAATGCCAGTAAATTCCCCTCGCCGCTTTCCGCGCAACGTGTCAATGCCGCCAGCGCCGCTTCCGCCTGCGCGCCGTCCCGCGCCGCTTTCACCGCCCGCAATCGCGCAATCTGCGACTCCCGCACCGCGGTGTTGTCTACCTGACGCACTTCGATCGCCGCCTCAGCCTCCCGCCGGTACTTGTTCACCCCGACGATCACCTCCTGGCCCGAATCGATCCGCGCCTGTCGCCGCGCCGCCGCTTCCTCAATCCGCATCTTCGGCAGCCCGGTCTCGATCGCCTTCGTCATCCCTCCCAGCGCTTCCACCTCCTCAATCAGCCGCCAGGCCTTCTCCATCAACTCCGCCGTCAGCGCCTCCACGTGATGGCTTCCGCCCCACGGATCCACCACGCGCCGGATGTCGGTCTCCTCCTGCAGATAGATCTGCGTGTTCCGCGCAATCCGCGCCGAAAAGTCCGTCGGCAACGCCAGCGCTTCGTCCAGTGCGTTCGTGTGCAGGCTCTGCGTATGGCCCAGCGCCGCAGCCATTGCCTCCACGCATGTCCGCGCCACGTTATTGAAGACGTCCTGCGCCGTCAGCGACCACCCCGAAGTCTGCGAATGCGTCCGCAACGCCATCGACTTCGCCAGCTTCGGCTCAAACCCTTTCACGATCCGCGCCCACAGCGCCCGCCCGGCGCGCATCTTCGCGATCTCCGTGAAATGGTCCATGCCGATTCCCCAGAAAAAGCTCAGCCGCGGCGCAAACTGATCAATGGTCAGCCCCGCCGCTATCCCGGTTCGCAAATACTCCAGTCCGTCGGCCAGCGTGTAGGCCAATTCGATCTCCGCCGTCGCCCCGGCTTCCTGTATGTGATACCCGGAAATCGAGATGCAGTTGAACCGCGGCATCTCCGCCGACGAGTAGCGGAAGATGTCGCCAATGATCTTCATCGAGGGTCCCGGTGGGTAGATGTACGTGTTCCGGACCATGAACTCCTTCAGAATGTCGTTCTGAATGGTCCCGGCCAGTTTCTCCCGCGCCACGCCCTGCTCTTCGGCTGCCACGATGTAGAACGCCATCACCGGCAGCACCGCCCCGTTCATCGTCATCGACACCGACATCTGGTCCAGCGGAATCTGATCGAAGAGGATCTTCATGTCCTCCACGGTGTCGATCGCCACGCCGGCGGCACCCACGTCGCCTTTCACCCGTTCGTGATCGGAGTCGTAGCCGCGGTGCGTCGCCAGATCGAAGGCAACCGAGAGCCCCTTCTGCCCCGCCGCCAGATTCTGCCGGTAGAAGGCGTTGGATGCCTCGGCCGTCGAGAACCCCGCATACTGGCGAATCGTCCAGGGCTGCATGGCATACATCGTCGAGTAGGGTCCGCGCAGAAATGGCGGCACCCCGGCCGCGTACTCTTCGTGTGCCAGCGTCGCAACATCGGCGCTCGCTCCGGCCTGATAGTCGATCTTCGTAAAATCCGGGCGACACTTCACCGCGACACCTCCCATCGGTCCAGCCACTCCCCAATCAGCGCCGGCTGATGGGAACCCGCATATACATACCCGGCGACGCCCGCCGCCGCCAACTCCGTCCGGCCCTCCCGCGGGTTGCCGGCCACAATTACGGGCGCCGGCGCTCCCGCCACCACCTCCTGGGCCAGGGCCACATACTCCGCGTCCGAGGAACACAACACGACGAGATCCGCGGCCGTCGGCATCTCGGCGCAGTTCACCACCTCCAAACCCGCGCACCCGAAGTAATCCTGGCAAAACGCCGCCCGTGCCCGCCGCATCTTGGCATCGCCGCGCTCCAACAGCGCCACCCGCGGCCGCCGTCCGGTACGCGCCGCGTGCCGTTCCACCCGCAACCGCAACTCCTCCATCGGCCGCGCCATTCGCCACCCGCCGCCCGCCAGGTCCTCCGACTCCAGGACCGGCGCCGCCGGATCCGAATACTGGTTCACACCAACCATCGTTCTCCGCCGCACCGCCATCGCCTCTTCCTTCCGCTCCCGCGACGCCCGCACCAGTTCCTCCATCCACCCGCGCGCCCCGGCATACCCGCCGGCGGCCTCCATCTCCTGGAATAACTTCCACCCGGCGCGTCCCAACTCCTCCGTCAGCCACTCGATGTAGTAGGAACCCCGCGCCGGATCCTCCACCTCGTCCAGATGCGCCTCCTCCTTCAGAATCAACGGCACGTTCCTCCCCACCCGGGCGTCAAACCCGGCCGGAACCACCGTCACCGCATCGTAGCCGCCAATCGCCGCCGCCAGCGCCTCCGTCGTCGCGCGCAGTAGATTCGTGTTCCCGTCAAACCGGCACTTATTCGCCAGCGCCGTCCTCCCGTGCAGCCGCATCGCCGTCTCCGGCAGCCCAAACGCCTGCAGTACCTGCGCCCAACACCGCCGCGCTGCCCGCGGCTTGGCAATCTCAAAAAAGTAGTTCGACCCGATGCCGAACACAAACACCAACGACTCCGCCGCTTCCCCGGCCTCCAACCGGGCCACACCCTCCGCCAGTGCGCATGCGATCTCCTGCACCGCCGTGGCACCGCTCTCCTGCCACCGCCACACCTCCACCGCCCCTGGCGCCGCCTCATCGGCAATCTCCAACGCTCCCGCCCGCCAGCCTGCCTTCCCCGCAGCAGGCCGGTCCTCCCGCCGGTAGTAGGGCCGGATCACCAGCCCCTCCTCGGTCCGCCACAACAGCCGCTTTCCGTAGTCGGCACCCTTCAGGTCCGCCGCTATCGCCGCTTCCCAAACCTCCGTCGGAACCGGAGGGAACTCCCGCTCCAATTCCAGCCCCCGCGTTTCGTTAGACAGAAGAGCCTCCTTCCTGCACCACTTCAATCAAGAAGCTGAAATCCTTCGGATGGACAAAAAAGATCGTCGTCCCCCGCGATCCCGGCCCCGGCTCCTGCGTCAGGTGGAACCCTTGTTCCTGCATATACCGGTACGCGGCGTGGATATCCTTCACCCGCAGCGCCATGTGCGCAAATCCGCCTCGCCCCCCGTTCTTCTCCAGTACCTTGGCCACAGGCGAACTGTCGTTCAACGGCTCCAATAGCTGCACCAGATTCTGGCTCTCCCCAATACGCAGCAGAACCTCGCGCACCTGGTGAGCCCCGCCGATCTCCTCCCGGTGAACCTCGGTGAAACCAAGCAGCAGATACTTCCGCACCGCCTCGTCCAGTTGCCCCGCCGGCACCGAGATCGCCACGTGATCGATAAACGCAAACTCCGGCCGTTCCATCCTGTCCCTCTCCTATTCGAAATCCACCAGAATCTGCCCGGCAGTCACACCTTTGCCCGCCTCAACCCGGATTCGCTTCACTTTCCCGTCCCGCGGCGCCGTTATATTAGTTTCCATCTTCATCGCCTCCAGCACCAGTAGCGTATCCCCGGTCTGGATCTGTTGCCCTACTTGTGCCACCGCGCGCACCACCACTCCATTAATCGGGCTTCGGCATACCTGGCTCTCCTCCACTCCCTCTTCCGGAGCTTCCACCCCGGTTGCCGGACCGGCTACCACGTGCACCGCCGACGATTGCAGGGAGAACGCAATGGAAGGCAGCGGTTCCGGTTCCGGCTCGCTCGCCTCCACGTCCACTTCATACTCTTTTTCGCCAATCGTAATTTTGAGTTTCACTGTCCCTTGCTCCTACCGTTCGTGATTCACATGCAGCCCATGCGACGCCTGAATACTCACCCGCCCCTGTTGCGCCCACGCCGTCGAACTCTTCAGCCGGACATGCCGGATCGGCGCCCGCTTGCCCAGATATGCCGCCACCGCCGCCGCCAGGATCACCAGCGTCTCCTCATCCACCTCTTCTTCGGCCTCTACTTCGGCCTCCACCTCAGCCACCTTCTTTTCCATACCATCCAGCCGCTTCTGCAGCGCCGCCATCTGCGCCCGCAGTTCCGCCAATTCTGCCGCCGTGTCTTTCGGGTCCATCATGGTTGTCCCTCCTTCCTCTACAGCGGAATCAGCCCGTGCTTCTTGGGCGGCCGC
The DNA here is from genome assembly GCA_964430625.1 of uncultured Solibacteraceae bacterium. Taxonomy (GTDB): domain Bacteria; phylum Acidobacteriota; class Terriglobia; order Bryobacterales; family Bryobacteraceae. The sequence continues at coordinate 274,360 of CAYSFR010000006.1, read as the reverse complement.
AGCTCCCGCTTCGTCGACAGAAACTCCAGCGCCTGCGCAATCTGCTTCCGCGTCGCCGCCGGTTCAATCACGTCATCCACCAGCCGCCGGCTCGCCGCCACATACGGGCTCGCGAACGTCTCCCGATAGTTCTCAATCAACTCGGCGCGCTTGGCCGCCTTGTCCTCGGCCTCGGCAATCTCGCGCCGGAAAACGATCTCCGCCGCCCCTTCGGCCCCCATCACCGCCACCTCCGCCGTCGGCCACGCCAGCGTCAGATCCGCACCCAGGTCCTTCCCGCACATCGCCAGGTACGCCCCGCCAAATGACTTGCGCAGGATCACGGTGATCTTCGGCACCGTCGCCGCCGAATAGGCAAACAGCATCTTCGCGCCGTGCCGGATAATCCCCCCGTACTCCTGCTGCACCCCCGGCAGGAAGCCCGGCACATCCACCAAGGTCACCAGCGGAATGTTGAACGCATTGCAGAACCGGATGAACCGCGATGCCTTCGTCGACGCGTTGATGTCCAGCACCCCGGCCATCTGCATCGGATTATTCGCCACCACCCCTACCGAACGCCCGCAGATCCGCCCGAATCCAATCACAATGTTCCCCGCGTACCCCGATTGCACTTCCAGGAAGTCCGCCCGGTCCACCAGCCGGGCAATGATCTCCCGCACCTCATAGGGACGCTTCCCGTCCACCGGCACAATGCTGTCCATCGATTCGTCCGGTTCGCAGGTATAGTCGCCGGGGATCACCGGCGGGTCCTCCATGTTGTTCTGCGGCAGGAAGCTCAGCAGTTTCTGGCACAGCAGAATCGCCTCGGCGTCGTCTTCGGCAATGAAGTGGATCACCCCGGAGTGCACCATGTGCGCGTCCGGCCCGCCCAGTTCATCGGCGGTCACCGTTTCCCCCGTCACCTGTTTGATCACCTGTGGCCCGGTGATGAACATCTGCGCCTTACGCGTCTGAATCACGAAGTCCGTAAGCGCCGGCGAATACGCCGCGCCGCCCGCGCACGGCCCGCAAATCAAGGCGATCTGCGGCACCGATCCCGACATCATCACATTCGCATGGAACACCTTTCCATAACCCGACAGCGAGTCAATCCCCTCCTGCACCCGCGCCCCGCCGGAGTCGTTGATGAACACAAACGGCGAACCGGTCTTCAACGCCCGCATCATGATTTCGGCCACTTTGATGGAATGCAACTCCCCGGCCGACCCGCCCGCCACCGTGAAATCCTGGCTGGCCAGATGCACCAGCCGCCCCCGTACCGACGCCGCTCCCGTGATGACGCCATCGGCCGGGAAGGCCTTCCCCGCCATGCCGAACTGCGTCGCCCGGTGCTCGGCAAACAACCCTGTCTCCTGAAAACTCCCCGCATCCACCAACTCAGCCACCCGTTCCCGAGCCGTCAACTTCCCGCTCTCCCGGTGCTTGGCTAGTTTCTCCTCCCCGCCCCCCAACTCCAGCGCCGCTCGTTTCTTTCGCAGTAGCGCAATCTTCTCTTCCATCGTCTCCGGCATACACTTTCCCTTCTTCCCGGCCTTCTGCGCCGGGGGCTGGTATAGGTTCACTCAGGTCTCCCCGCGTCCGGGCAGGCACACGGGGCCTGCCGCAATACACGCCGGCGGGGAACTCGCCGCGGCGGCCGCCTAAACTGGCGTAACCGTTACCTTGGCTGTGCGGCCGTTCGCGCGCACCTCATAGGTCACCGCGCTCGTAATCGGGCCTTTTCCATCCTTCGCTGGCGGTGGCGCCGCCACCACGCCCGGGTCTCTCCCCAGGTCGCGCGGTCCCTCCTTGCGGGTGGCAAAGAACTTCGGAGCCACCTGCGGGAACATCGCCGCCGTCAGTACGTCCTCATCGCTGCCGTCGCAGCCGGGCAGTGCAATCGCCGCCGCCCGCAATGTCTCCCACTCCGGCTTCAACAAATCCGCCGGCCGGCAACTGATCACCGGCTTACGCGCCTGCGCCGACGCCTGCTTCACCAGTTCCGGATCCTTCTCCCCAATCGTCTCGCCGTAATAGCCCAGAATCAGATCCGCGAATTCGCCGGTCAACACCTTATACCGGCCCATCATTACGTTGAACACCGCCTGCGTCCCGACAATCTGGCTCGTCGGCGTCACCAGCGGTGGATAACCGGAATCCTTCCGCACATTCGGCACCTCCGCCAGCACCTCGCGAATCCGGTCCGCCGCCCCCTGCTGCCGCAACTGGCTCTCCATGTTCGAAATCATGCCGCCCGGAATCTGGCTGGCAAATATCTCCGTGTCCACGCCCGTGATGTTGGAGAGAAACTCGGCGTACCGCGGCCGCACCGTCGCAAAATGGTCCCGGATCCGCAACAGCCGCTCTTTATCCAACTCGCACCGGTAGCCCGTCCCCTCCAGCATCTCCACCAGGCTCTCGGTCGGGTTGTGTCCCGGCCCCAGACTCATCGAACTGATCGCGGTGTCCACGCAATCGGCCCCCGCTTCGATCGCCTTCATCAGGCTCACCATCGTCACGCCGGTCGTCGCGTGTACATGGACATGCACCCGCACGTGCTCTCCGCAACTCTCCTTGATCGCCTTCACGATGTCGTAGGCCGGCTGCGGCTTCAACAGCGCCGCCATGTCCTTCAGGCAGATCGAGTCGCACCCCATGTCCAGCAATCGCTCAGCCATCTCCACAAATCCCGTTACCGTGTGCAGCGGCGAGGTCGTGTAGCAGATCGTCCCCTGCGCATGTTTCCCCGCCCGCTTCACCGCCGCGATCGGCCGCTGCAGGTTCCGAATGTCATTCAGCGCATCAAATACACGGAATACATCCATCCCGTTTTCCGCCGCCTTCGCGACAAACCGGTCGACGACCGTATCTTCATAGTGCCGGTAACCCAGAATATTCTGAGCCCGCAGTAACATCTGCAGCCGCGAGTGAGGAAGTAACTTACGGAAAGTACGCAGTCTCTCCCACGGATCTTCGTTCAGAAAACGAATGCAGGAGTCAAATGTCGCGCCGCCCCAGCATTCCACCGACCAATAACCCGCCCGGTCAATATCCGCGCAGGCGGGAACCATGTCTTTCATCGACATGCGGGTGGCCATCAGGCTTTGGTGAGCATCCCGCAGAATTAATTCAGTGACGTGAATCTTCTTCGGCATACTTGAACAGATGGACAGAATGCGGCGTGCCGTCTTATTTCTTACCGATAGTCCGGCTATCGGCCATCTTGAATCTCACTTAAGCCCTATGATACCACTACATGACTGCGCTTGTTCCTGAATATTGTGTGTTTTTCAGCTGCTTTCCCAACAAAAGCAGCCACTTACTTACTCACACTTTGTAAGTCGCCATGAAAAAAAGGGGGCGGCCCGCGCCGCCCCCTTTTTCTTCAGCTTACCACCGGCCGGGCCCGCCGCGATAGCTCCGGTCGTCATCCCGCATCTGCCGCGAGATCTCCCGGTCCAACTGAATCGACATCGCCGCCAGACGATCCCGCTCCCGCGGCGAAACGCCAAACCCGCTCCGGTAGGCGCGCTCGGTCTCAAACCGCAGCCGCCTCTCCATGTCCCATAACCGGTCGGCTTCCCGCCGGGTCAACAACCCCATCCGCTCTCCCCGCGCGATCCGATCGGCGAATCCGTTCCCGCCGCGCGTGACGTACCCGCCGCGCGAGTCGCCATATCCACCGCTGTATCCCGGCCGCCCGCCGTAGGGCTGTGCCGCGATCACCAGTCCGAATGCCAGAGTCATCAATATGTTTTTCATGGGGTTGCCTCCTGCCTTCTTATAGTGCACGCCCCGTGCCAAACAACAACTCCCTTAAAATCAATACTTTGTGATTTTCCTGGCGTGGTGCAAAACCACCACCACAACCAATTCCATCACCGCCGCAGCAGCAGACCAGCCACCGGCAGCGCAACCGCCAGATTTCCCACCAGCGCCACAATCGACAGCCACACCCGCGCCTCCCCCCTCGCCAGCGCTACAGCCGCCGCAATCGCCCCCAAACCGCACGCCGCGCCCACGCCAATCACCAGCAAAACGCCCTCCCCCAATCGCCCCGCCCAGTCCCCCGTCCCGCTCCCCCCCAGGCTCAACAACCCAATCACCACCGCAACCGCAGGCAACCCCACCGCGATCAGGTTCCAAAACGACTGTGTTTCGCTCTGCATACTCAATTCTTCATGGCGCGGTAACCATACGCGAATTCTCAACGGCATTTAGAATAACTGCATGGCCGTCCCTCTCCTCCTCCGCTGGCCCAATCGCCAACCCGCCCACGAGCCCCTCCTCGCTCAGCTCAAACCCGATCGCGTCTTTGACACAGAAGCGGTCCCCGATTCCGTTTCCAATGGCCTCTGGCCCGGCATTCGCAACCCGGGTACCCGCGGCGACGCCGACGTCGCCAGCGCCTCGCGCGAACCCTGGATCGACGCCTCCGGCTTCCTCGCCGCTTTCCAGCGCGCCCTTGGCCTCCCCACCCTTCTCTCCCACGCCCATACCGACCCGGCCGTCGGCGTCCCCTTTGACTCCCTCGAACTCGCCCTCGTCGAGGCCCGCGTCAACGGCGGCAACATGCTCCTCTCCGTCGAACCCCGCTACCGCGAAGCGCTCCTCAAGAACGATCCCAAGGCCCTCGATGCCTGGAGTTCTCTCGCCCGTACCGCCGCATGGCTGCGCGCCAATGAAGCCCTCTTCGCCCATCCCACGCTGCCCTATATGACGCAACTCGTCGAACCCGGCGAGGAGACCGCCGAACTTGCCAACCTCCTCTTCCGCCGCGGTGCCAGCCCCGCTCTCGTCCCGGCCACCCGCGTCCCCGCGCCCAACCCGAATGTCATCCAGGTCCTCATTGCCGCCAGCCTGAAGAAAGTCCCCCCTTCGGTCTTCGCCCACGCCCAGGCCGGCGCCACTGTCGTCATCGATTCCGCCCCCCAGGCAAACGGGAAGGTCGTAAAGAAGGACACCGATCGAACCATCTACTCCGTCGGCAAAGGCCAGGTGGTCGCCTACCACGAAACCATCAGCGATCCCTCCGAATTCGCCCTCGATTGCATCGACCTCCTCACCCACCGCCGCCGCGCCGCCCGCCTCTGGAACGCCTCCTCGGCCATCCCCTTGGCCACCTCCGGACGGCTCCTCCACATCATCCAGTACGGCGGACCCATCACAAATGAAATCCAGGCCCGCATGCAGGGCATCTACAATCGGGCGACCCTCCTCCGTCCCGAGGCTCCCCCGCTCCCGCTGAAAGTTTACCGCCGCGGCACCACCACGGAGGTCTTTCCGTCCGCCATCCGCCGTCTCGCTGTTGTACAGTTCGAATAAGGATTCCGCGCCATGAAAATCTGCCGACGCAAGTTTCTCGCTTCTTCCGCCGCCGCTGCCGCGCTTTCGCCCTACCAGCTCATCGGCGCGCCTTCCCGCCTGCCCAAGGCCCACTTCGCTGTTCATCCCTTTATTGAGGCCAACCCCAAAGCCGTCTTCATCAAACGAACCCGGGTCCCCCACAAAATGGACGAGGCGGCCAAACTCAAGGAGGGCATCGCCTTCGCTCGGGAAGTCTTTGTCCCCGCCGACCCCGCCAACGGCATCCCCATCTCCCACCGCGTCATCCTCAAGCCCAACTTCACCTCCGTCCGCAACCAGCGCCCGCACGAGGAAAACTGGGGTACCGGCACCGACCCTCAGTTCTACGAAGGCATCATCATCGGCCTCAAGGAGATCGGACTCAAGAAGTTCTATTTCCTGGAAGCCAATAACTTCCACTCCTGGAACTACCGCGGCCTGGCCGATATCAACGACCGCCACAATGTCGAGGTGAACGAACCCGACCGCCGCCCCCGCAACTTCCGCGACAACTACGAGATGAACTGGACAAAGGTCCCGGACCCGGTCATCTACACCCACATCCCCCACTACGCCCCCATCAATGAGCCCGACACCTGGCTGCTCAATATCTCCAAGTGGAAGTCCCATGGGATGTGCATGACGCTCTCCACCAAAAACCTCCAGGGCCTCGTCGTAAAACCCTACGTCCGCTTCTGCCCTGGCTGGCAGATGGTCACCGGCGTGCCCGACTTCATGAAGGAGAACATCCATCCGGAAGTGGAACGCCGCGTCAACAACTTCTTCAGCCGCCACGTAAAAATGGACTACGCCCGCTACCAGAGTAAGGACTCCCTCGGCCCCATTCACCAGGAAATCTGGGCTCACAAGACCTGTGACAACACCCAGGTCCTTAACCCCGGACTGTCCATCATTGAAGGCATCTACGGCCGCGATGGCGACGGCTTCGGCGTCGGCACCGACTACCTGACGAACGTCCTCATGTTCGGCAAGGACCGCCTTCGCCTCGACATGATCGGCATGTGGCTCGGCGGTCACGAACCGGGCAATGTGAATCTCTTCCGCATCGCCAAGGAACGCGGCCTGCTCGATACCTTCAACCCCCACGAAGTTCCCGTTTACGAGTGGGAAGAAGGCAAAACCCCGGTTCGCCGGAAATTAACCGACTATCAGCGCACGCCCCTACCGACCTACTACCTCTCGAAGGATGGCGAGCCCAAGTACCATCTGGTCAACGAACCGTTCGATTACGATCGCGTCAAGGCTTAGCAGAACTCCCAAACCGCTCTCCGTAACGGCTTCCCTGGTAGATCTCCTGCGGGTCTGTCATTTCGATGATCGCCCGCAGGGCTGCCGCCGGATCCGCCGCCGCCTGATAGAAGCTCTGTGTGATCTTGTAGCCCATGTAGTAGCCCAGATCCGGCGGCCCTACCCGCTTCGGGTCCCGGCCATTGTAGAGCCACCCGGCATGCCCCTTCGGGTTCTTGATGTCTTCCCGGAATCGCTCCCACAACTCCCGCTCGTGTCCGTCTCCGTAGCTCTTGATGGACTCGTTGATGTGGCGACCCGCTAAGCGCTCCGCTAGAAAGTCCGCCGCCCCCTCCCGCATGCACGACGCCAGGAATCCGCTTCCCTTCTCCGCCGTCGTCTGCTGCTGGAAGTGCATCAACTCATGCGCCACCATCGGCAGCAGCACGTCGAACCGCAGGCGCGCCCGCTCATCCCCGAACATCTCTGTCCCGATAATCAGCGCCCGCGGCGAACTCATCCCGCCGGAGTTCCGCCGCCCCACCACAAAGTACAGCGCCGGAAACTGCGCCGCCGGATACATCTCCCGGAACTGCCGGTAGATCTTCCGCACCTCAGGCTCCAACGGCGCGATCCGGTCCCCATACGGCCGCGCCCGCTCATAATACCCGCGGTCTTCCAATATCCGTTCCGCCAGTGCCTTCGCACTCTCAATCCGGTTCGGCGTAAAGTCTCGCACCCCGTCGGAGGCCTTATCCAGATACTGCGTCTGCAGCACCTCGGCCAACGCTTCCGGCTTTGCCCCCTGGCTCACCCACAGGTCCCAGGCCTTCCAGAACAGGCCCACATCGCTCGTCACTACCGGTGCCCGCTCCGGGTCACGGCTCAGCGCCGTTTCTCCCTCCTGGCCCCAAACCAGGCCAGCCATGGCAAGCACAAACGCAATGATCCCAGGATTGCGCATTCGATCCCTCCCATTTTGCCGAATCCGCAATACGGGCCTTGCCGGATCGTCCAAATCAGAACGCGCAACCCTCGTCCCATTCGGATCGCAAACGCAAAAAAAACGGGCGCCGGGAGATCCCGGCGCCCGTCGATGAGGTATTAGAACGCCAGACGCAGGCCCACCTGAATCGTCCGCCCGCTCCCGAACTCCGCTCCCTGCGTGGAGGTAATGCGCCCGAAGTTCGCCGCATTGATCCCCAGCGCCGGAATACCGAAGTTCGCGTGGTTCAGCAGGTTCGTAAACGATCCCTCCAACTGCAGGAACGTGCTCTCCCGGAAGAAGAATCGCTTCTGCAATTTGGAGGACAAGGTGGCCGTCCCCGGCCCGATCAACTGCCCCGGCCCAACATAACCAAAACGGCCGATGTTGGACGGCGGCAGCAGGAACTGGCTCCGGTCCACAAACCAGCCGTTGATGCTCCGCTGCTCCTTCGGCAGATTCCCGTAGTCAGCCACTCCCGGCGCATAGTCCGGCCGGTTGTTCGCCCGCGAATCCACATTGGTGCCGCTCGGATCCGTCGACCCGTTCGTGATCGGCGTCAGGAACGGCCCGGTCTGCGCCAGGAAGATTCCCGACAACTCCCAACCGCCCAGCGCCGCGTTCACAACGCGCTGGCCGGCCGACCCGCTCATCAGCCCCTGCTTCCCGCGGCCAAACGGAATCTCCCAGTTCGCCACCGTCAGCCACCGGTGCCGCCGCGTCGACGACACGTTCCCGTAGTCCAGGCCCAGATTGAACCGGTCGGTCGGCACCGAACCGGCTTCGCTCGCAAATCCGGTGCTGTTGGAGCCCGTCGCATTGCTCAGGTTCTTCGACCATGCCCACGAGGACTGGAAACCCAACCCGCGGGAGAACCGCTTGTTCACTTCCATCAGGAACGCGTTGTACTTCGCTGAAACGCCGTTGTCCCGGCTGTACACAATCGCCCAGTTCGGATACGGCCGGTTCAAACGCGCCTGCTGGTACCCGATCGTGTTCGGCCGCACCTGGTTCAGGTCAGGGCTCGAATACAGCTTGATCGAATGAGATCCCTGATACGTCAGCCGCAGGCTCGTCTCGAAACCCAGATCCCGCTCGATGGTGAAGTTCCACTGCTGTGCCGAGGGGACCGGCCCGTGGATCTCATTGCCGCGCCGGAAGTCGGCCGTTCCCACCGCGGAGATCGCGCCTAACCCGGCCCCGAACGGCGCAGGGAATCGCAGCGCCGGCGTATTGTCGGCGTTCCGGAAGTTGTCATAGGTCCTCGTGTCGGAGGTATGAATCCCCGTCAGCGAGTAGAACACCGCGCCTAGAATGGTCACCGCGTAAATCCCGTACCCGCCACGGATCACCGTCTTATTACCGAACGGCCGGTAGGCAAACCCGATTCGCGGCAGGAAATTGTTCCGGTCCGTGTACCGCAACCGGTCCGGGATCCCCGCATCGGCCGCCGTCACAATCGGCGTCGATCCAATCGACTGCTTGAACTGCGGCGACGTCAGCGCCAGCGACGCCGCGTTCGGAACAATCACTCGCCCGCCCGCAAAATCGCGGTCAAAGTTCGCCAACTGTAGCGTTTTGTCCCAGAACGGCTGTTGCACCTCGTACCGCACACCGTAGTTCAGCGTCAGCTTCTGCGTAATCTTCCAGTCGTCCTGGGCGAACGCCGCAAAGTGATTCGCCGATCCGTCGATGTCCGGGCTCGTATTGGCCAGCCGCGTCCGCTGCGGAAAGCCCAGCAGGAAGTCCGCAAACGGATTTCCCGACCACATTCCGTTAAACCGGTATTCGCCCAGATCGTCCCCGGAGAAGAACGAAATGTTGTCCGATGCCCGCAGAATCTTCCAGTCCATCCCGAACTTGAACGTGTGCCGGTTGCGGGTCCACGTCACGTTGTCGGTGAATTGGATGTTCCGGCTCAACTGCGTATACCCGCGTCCCTTCGCCGTGCCGGCGAAACCCGTAATGCCGAAGTCCGGCACGCTGGCCACCTTCGGTGGATCGGACCGGATTCCCTGGATTCCGATCGACCGCACGATCGACGGCCCATCCAGGCTCGTCCCGTTCGGCCCGAAATCGTTGGAAAACGGCCGGTTCGCGAACCCGGTCCGGAACTCGTTCACCAGGTTCGACTTGATGATGAAGTTGTACGCCGCCGTCATCGATTGGGTCTTCGTGGTGTTCCGCGAGTTGCCCAGTGTGGGAAGGCTAAGCGGACCATCCCCCACCACCTTCTTGTCCGAGTAGCGCACGAAAATGTTCTGCCGCTCGCTGAACATGTGGTCGCCGCGCACATCGTATTGGTTGTTCTCATTCACCGCCGGCAGCTGCAACCGCAGATTCGGGTTGGCAATCGAGTCGCCAGGAACCGTCGCACGCGGATACAGCAACTCCAGCGTCTTGGCGATTGACGGCGCGATGCGGCTTGCCGGAATGATGTTTCCCGGGAACGTCACCCCCGCCGCCAAGGGATCCCGGATAGCCGCCGTCACGCTGGAGAGATTTCCCGACCGGTAGCTGTCCGGCGGCACAATCTGATTGATCTGGCTCGCCACATGAAAACGCAGCGCCTCCCACGACCCGTAGACGAACGTCTTGTTCTTCTTCACCGGACCGCCCCCGCTCAACCCGAAGTCATTCGAAACCTTGAACGGTGCCGAGGTTCGCGAGGAAAAGAAGTCACGCGCGTCGAACGCTCCGTTCTGGTGATACCAGAAGGCCGCTCCATGGAATTGATTGGTCCCCGCCTTCGATGTCGTCGTCACATCCCCGATCTGCGCAAACTCGGCGTTATTCGATACCGAACTCACTTTGATCTCGTCAATGGCGTCCGCGGACGGGAACATCTCCGCAATAATGCCGTTCGACCGGACATTGATGGAGGAGATCCCATCGATCGTCGAAGTCGCCTGAAATGGCGCGCCGCCCGCAATCGAAATGCTCCCGCCACCGGAATCGGTCTGCACCCCAGGCGTGAACGAAATCGCCGAAAATACCGAATTCGTCCCCCCCGCGCGGAAGTTCACCGGCAGCTTTTCAATCTGCGCCGACGTCTTCGAATCGACAATCGTCGAACTGTCGGTCTGAATGACCTGCCGCGCCGTCGTCACCTGAATCTCGGTCGAAGACGTCGCCACATCGAGCCGTACATCCACGCGCGCAATCTCGCGGGCGCGCAGGACAACGCCCTGCACCTGGCTCTTCCGGAAACCGGCGGCTTCCGTGTTGATCTCATAGTTACCGGCATCCAGGTTGACGAAAGAGTAGTTTCCAGAGGCGTCGGTGGTGGTCTTGCGTAACTCAACAGTCAAAGTGCTTTTGGCTTCGACTTTGGCATTCGCAACCACTGCGCCCGTGGCGTCGGTGATGGTGCCGCGGATTTCCCCGAAGGTGGACTGGGCCATTGCGGGAAGAGAAAAAGTAATCAAAAGAACAGGAATAGCGAGACAGCGCAATCCGGTCATGGCATGCTCCTTGCTGGGAGATGAGTGTAACATGACCAGCCCTGGAGTTGCGCTCAAAACGCCAATCGCAACGCAAACTGCAGCTGCCGCGCCGGGGATGCAGACCGGATTGTGGCAAACGCCCCGGACGACCGGTCCCCATTCGGTGCCCCAAAGTTGGTCTTGTTGAGCACGTTGAACGCTTCGGCGCGAATCTGCAACGTCAGCTTCTCCCGATACGGAAGCCGGACCTCCTTCTGCAAGCCCCCACTCAACTGATAGTACGCATACCCCCTCGCAATGTTGCGGCCCGCATTGCCGAATGGCGCCGTTGCCGGGGGCAGCACAATGTTCGCCCGGTTGAAATAGTTGTCAATGGAACGCTCTGCCTCCGGCATCAGAACCTCCCCCAGCAGGTTCGGACGCAGCGTCACGCCCCCTAGAAACGTCGGCAGCCCGCTCGTTACCGGCGTCGGTCCGCTCGTGTTGTAACGCAAGTTCACCGTCCGCCCGGACCGCATCGTGTTGATGGCGCTCAACTGCCACCCGCCAAGCGCGCCCTTCAGCCGCTTCTTGCGGAACGGCAGTTGCCACACCGCGCTCGTCGTATTCAGGTAGGGCGTATTGTATCCGGAGATGCCGCGATCGGCCGCCAGATTGAATCGGTCCTGCGGCGTGCCCGTGGATCCGTTCGGCTCTTCCAGCACCTGGCTGGAATTGTCAATCGCCTTCGACCAAGTGAAAGAGTTCAACAGGTTCAGCCGCCGCGTCGCCCGGTGCTCCACCCGCGATTGCAGCGCATGATACACCGAAAACCCGACCGGTAGAACCGTGGAAATCGATCCGAATCCAGGAATCGGCCGGCGGGCATTCAGCGTCGCGTCGGCAATCTCGCCCGGCAGCGGCGGCCGCGCCTGGTTCCAATCCACCAGCATCACCTGCTTCACCGAGTGGTTGCCTACATAGCTGACTTCAAACAGCGTCTGCCGCCCGATCCGGCGTTGAATCGTAAACTGCCAGTTCTGGATGTACCCGTTGCGCGAGTCACGCGGTATGTAGAGCGTCACGTCGTTCGGCAGATTCGGCGGATACCCCATCTGTGTCGGCCGGAAGCAGTTGCGGTACTCGTTCGCACCGCAAATCGGCAGCCCCGCCCGCGCCGTCTGCGTAATCGTCGCCCGCGTCACCTGCGGCGTGTTGGTCGCCAGCAGATTCGCGCTGCCCATCCGGTTGAAATAGGTGTAGCCCACCCCGTACCCGCCCCGGATTACGGTCGCCGGGTCCAACTTGTACGCAAACCCGAATCGGGGCGCAAAGTTGTTCCGGTCCGGATTCACCAGCGAACGGTCCGCTGCCGTTGCCGGTACAACCGTGTTCGTCGCCGGATCGAAGTTCGACAGCCGGTTCGTCGCCTCCGAGAAGGGCGTCACATACTCATAGCGCAACCCAATGTTCAGCGTCAGGCGGTTGGTGGCGCGAATGTCGTCCTGAACATAGCCAAAATAGCTGCGCTGCCGCAGCCTGGCTACCATCAGCGAGGCCAGTTCATACTGGGTGCGCGCGCCGAACAGGAAGTCGGCCAGATTGTAGAGGTTGTTGCTGGCGCGCCCCGCCGGCCGGCTGGCCTGGCTGTTGTAGCTGTCGGCACCATAGAGCGGGTTGGTGTCCTGCACACGGGTATTGATCGCCAGGATCTCCGCGCCAAACTTCAACGTCTGGCGCCCCAGCGTACGCGAGTAGGTCAATCGGGGATTGGTGACGAACGGGTGCTGGAACTGCGGGTTCGTGGCCTGTCGGCCCAGCGCCGAATACCCTTGAATCGTCTGCGGCGTCAGGCCCCCGGTAATCGTCGGATCCTCCGGTAGCCCCACGATGCCATATAGCTCTCTCATACTCGGTCCGCCCACGTAGGGAGGATGCTTGCCGGCCTCCGTCCGCGAGATTCCCAACCGGAACTCGACCACCGAAGCAGGCGTCGCCACCCACGTGATTCCCACCGCCAGTTGTTGGGCCAGCACATGAATCACCCCGTTCTGCGCTCCCCCCGACGGCCCGGAGATATTGGGAGCCTCAAACGTGTTGGTCTTCTGCTGGCCCACGCGCAGAAAACCGGTGAGCCGCTCCGACGGCTTATGGTCCAGACGAAGATTGAACTTGTCGTAGACCGAACGGTTCGGAACCGATTTCTGATAGTTGTTCCCCGTCGCGCCGGGAACGTTCGGCTCCGGCAACTCGTTCAGCACCTTTCGGGCGAACGCCGTCATCGGCACCGGAGTTCCAGCGTTGTACATTTGGCCCGTGTACGGGTCCTGAACGGGAACCGTGAAGATCCCCTGCCGGTGCGCCATCGTCGGAATCGTCGAGTAGACAAGGTTCGCCTGCGATTGCCGGAAACCCTCGTAATCGGCGAAATAGAACGATTTGTCCCGCCGGATCGGCCCGCCAAAAGTGAATCCAAACTGATTCCGCCGCAGCGCCGGCTTTACGCCGCTGGCAGGCTTGAAGAATCCGGTGGCGTTGAGCACCGTGTTCCGGTTGTACTCCCAAATCGTCCCCTGAAACCGGTTCGTGCCCGATCGGTAGGCCGCGTTAACCACCGCCCCGCCGGACCGGCCGTACTCGGCGGAATAGGTATTCGTCTGCACCTTGAACTCGGCCACCGCGTCCGGCGACACCTGCACCACCTGATTGGAAAATCCCTGGTTCGATGTGCCGTAGGCGTTATTGTCCACCCCGTCCAACTGGAAATTGTTGGCCGTATTCCGCAGACCGTTGACATTGAACGAACCCTCCCGCGCCGTGGATCCGATTCCGTTTTGGTTGGATTCGCTGACCCCGGGCGCCAGCAGCGCCAAATCGGAATAGGCACGGCCGTTCAACGGCAGATTCCGGATCTGCTCGGCGTCCACCACTTGCCCCTTTTCCGAAGAGTCGGATTCCAGCAGTTCCACCGCTGCCGTCACCACCACCTGCTCACTCAGCTTCCCGATAGCCAGCGAAACATCCACCCGCTGCCGGGCATTCACCGCAACATTGATCGACGGCACCACCGCCATCGAGAATCCCGGTGCCTCCGCCGTCAGCCGGTACTGGCCCAGGCGAACGTTGGGAAACTGGTAATCCCCGTTCCCCGCCGTGCGCGTCACCGCCGAAACGTTCGTCTCCACATTCTCCAGCCGCACCGTCGCGTTGGGAACTCCGGCGCCTGAGGCATCACGAACAGCTCCCAGCACCACACTGGTTTCAAACTGCGCGAAAAGAGGGAAAGAGAAGAGGACAATCAGGAGCGGTCGAAGCACGGCTCATTTTATCTCCGGTTCCGTTACGGCGTCATGAAATCCCTAGAACTGCAGCCGGAGCGTATATTGAACCTCGCGCCCTCGGTTGGACTGGTTTGTGCTCCGCCCGAATGTCGACCCCAGCCCCAGCGCCGGATCGTTCCACATAAACGCGTTGGGCGCGTTGTAGGCCTCCAGACGCAACTCCAGCTTATAGCGCTCGGTCAGCGAAAACGTCTTGGCCACCGTGGCATCCAGATTCCAGAAACTGGGCCCCGTGATGTCCTGATACTGGAGCGGATTGGTGCGCGGCGTGAACGCTTCCGCAAGGCCAAATGCGGCCGTGTTGAACCACGCCGACGGACCCGGTTGATCGATATGCGGATCCCCCAGCATCTTCAGGTTGCCGAAGCGCAGGAAGGTGCCGGAATTGTAGGACATCAGCCCGTGCACCGACCACCCGCCGATAACAGCGTCCGCTGCCCGGTTCATCCGCGCCGCGTATCGCCGCCCCCGGCCCACCGGTACATCGTAGGAGCCGGAGAGATTGGCGCGGTTGCGCGGATTGGTCGTCGGAATCCAGCTCCATTGCTGGTCATACTCATGATCAGCGTTGAAGAAACCCTCGGTTCGCTCGTAGTTCCGGTTAAAGCTGAAGAGAAAACTCGCCCCGTTCTTGTAGGTCCGCTGCACGCGCAACTGCAACGCCTGATAACGGTTTCGCGGACCCGGCGTTCCCGTCTCCGTCAACGCCCCATACTGCGGGTACGGGCGGAGCAGGCTCGCCCGGCTTACCTGCGTTGGATTGCGTTGGGACCCCGGAAACTGCTCCAGCGGCAGGATGTTATAGAACGGGTTGGCCACGTTGACATTCAACAGCGCCTTGTAGGTGTAGCTCAGCCGGGGATCGGTCAGGTTCAACGACCGCGAGTAGGGCAGGTGCCGGCCGACATTGAAAAAGTAGGTGGCGTCCAGTTTGAAATGCGCAGGCAACTGCCTCTGGATGGTGAAATTCACACGGTCATTCACCTGCGGCTCGAACTTCTGATAGTCCCAGGAAGCGGCGTTGCCCAGGTTCGTGTACTTGCCGTACCCCTTGCCCACTGCCGCTTGCAGGGGATTCCGGTCACTCGGGAACGGTCGCGAAAGAACAGCCTGCGGCACGCCCTCAATCGTCCCCAGCGGGGTCGTACTGGCCGAAAATCCGGGGAAATTGATCCGCTCAATGGTCAACGTCTGCAGATTCGGCGGCACCACATAGCGCGCGAATCCCACCTGGATCGCGGTCTTGTCGTTGGCCCGGTAAGCCAGCCCGAGCCGCGGCATCAGAATCAGCTTCTGCGTCTCAAACACGCCCCGGTTGTTGGAATCCGTGAAGACCCACGAACCGTTGTAGATCGGCGGCGCCGTGCGCAACGCCAGAACATCGGCCGGTATCACCGGCGCCTTCTGCTGGAACTCGGCAATCGGACTCTTCAGATCCAGATAGCGGGAATAGCGGTTCTCCGTGTCGACCGGCGGAGTAGAGTACTCATAACGGATACCCAGATTGAGCGTCAGCCGCCGCGTGATCTTGAAATCATCATGGAAAAACGCGCCGAAATACTCCATGTTGATGTTCTGCGGGGCCACGAACCGCGCCGCCGAAGACGTATCAAGCGCTCCCAGTAGAAATGTCGCATACGTGTCGCCCGATGACCGGGTGTCGGTATTGATGAACGTCGCCGCCGTTAACGCCGCCGGAAAATTGAAGGTCATCAGGTTCGGGAATACACCGTCGGAACGCGAGTGCCGCGATTCGCCTCCGTACTTGATGTAGTGCTTGCCGAACATCTGGCTCACCTTGCCCGAAAAGTTGTAGCTCCGCGGATGCTGAATCCAGTAGCTCGACTTACCCAGGGTATTGCTCGCAAACGTCAGATTCGGATAGTAGATCGCCGGAATGCCCTCCAGGTACGGCTTATACCAGGCGTCGTTTGCCCAGAATTGCGCCAGTCCCGCTTCACCCACCGCCGCCGACGGCGCGTTGTAGTCGTCCTCCAGCGACGCAAAGCTACCCCGGAAGTTCACCACCGTCCTCGCACTCTTCGTCCACACCACATCGCCCGCAATGTTGCGGGAGTTCATGATCCCGCCATTGTCGTTGGGCATCGCCGGCGAATTGTTGGGTGTATAGTTCCCCTGATCCAGATTGGTCTTCAACTGCGAGTAGCGCGCAAAGAACTTCCACCGGTCGTTGATATTCCAGTCGGTACGGTTGTTGAAGTTCCAGTTCTCCAATAGCCACGTGTAGTTCGTTCGGAAATTGTTCACGCCTGTTATGTTGTCGCCAGGCCCGTTCGGTCCCCAGATGTCTTTCATGAATCGGGCCGCCGTCGGGTCAATCCGCGACGCCGGAATAATGTTGCCGGGTATCGGCTGTCTCGTACCGGTGTTGTTGGCCACGTTCAGCCGCGAGGTCCATGGATCGTATATGGTACGCAATCCCCCGAACTGATTCAGCGATTTCGAAAAATCGCCCGCCCGCTCCAGGTCGGTCGGCATGGTGCGCACGGTGTTGCGCGGCTCCCGCGTCCGCCACAATTCGTAGCTCGCAAAGTTGAAGATCTTGTTCTTCTTGATCGGCGCCCCGATCGACCCGCCGCCGATATGGTTACGGATCAGATTCGCCACTCTCGGCCTCGTATAGGAGTTGGTGACGGCATTGAACGCGGGGTTGCGGCCAAAGTAGTAGGCCGAGCCCTTGATCGAGTTCGTGCCGGACTTGATCGAAAGGCTCAAAACTCCCCCGGCCGAATGGCCGAATTCAGCGTCCACCGAATTCTGCTGCACGCTGAACTCCTGCACCGCGTCCATCGGCGGCGCGTAACTGCCCTTCTGATTCAATTGCAGCGGCGCCCCGTCCAACAACAGATCGTTCTTCCGGTTAGTCGACCCGCCGACATCAATGGAACTCGACGACCACATGAAAAACGGGTTTCTCTCGGCCCCATACCGGTTCACCACCGCCGGATCCAGCAGTGCCAGCGAAAATGGATTCCGCTGCTTCACCGGTAGCTCCGAAAGCATCTTGCGATCAATCGTCAATTCACGCGTCGACGAATTGAACTGCAACTGCGGCGCGGCATCCGTCACCGTCACCGAGTCCGCCACTTGCCCGGGATTCAGAATCAGATTCACCGTGACATCGGCACGGGTTTGAACCGTGACGTTCTGCTGCGTCGTCCGCGAAAATCCCGGGTACTCTGCCGTAATTGTGTAGCTGCCGGGCTCCACAAAATCGAACAGGTATGCCCCCGTCGGCCCCGCCGCGCGCGACGTCTCTATCCCTGTGTTCTGATTGCGGAGTACCACTTTCGCCGTGGGCAGCGCTGCTTGGGAAGAGTCGGTCACCAACCCCTGTACCTTCGCCCGGTAGTCCTGAGCAGAAAGAAAGGGGACCAAAAGGAACAGCGCGGTTATACCTGTGTAAAGTCGCATGGCGGTCTCCGCCAGTGTAGTGCAGATCCACACCCGGGGAAAGGGTGATACCGGTAGCCTCCATTCTGCGAGACTCATTCTGTGAAGTTCTTCACCCTCTCGATTGTCCTCTCCCTCCTCGCCCTCGCCCAACCCAAAACCGTCACCATCCGTGTGAATGCCGATGGTACCTTTACCCCGCAGGTCGCCTATGTGAAAACGGGCGATACCGTCCAGTGGGAGGGCCTCACCCGTGCCGACTCCATCGTCTCGGTCAACGGCACCGCCGCCTACCCCGCCCTATGCGACGCGCGCCTCCCCTACGATACCGCCGATATCACCGGCCCCGCCCTCTTCGCCCCCTCGGGCGTCTTCACCCTCAGCCCGCTCGACGCCGGATTCACAGAAACCACCAGCACCTGTCCCCAGGGAACCCGCCAGATCTTCGCCGGCGACAACGGCAAGCGCCTCTGCGCCGGCGGTGGCGCCTATGAGGCAACCCTCGAATCCACCTGGAAAAGCCCAAACGTCACTGGCGTCTTTATCCGCCTGCTGTGGAAAGATGTCAACCCCAGCGCCGGTGTATTTGACTTTTCCATCCTGAAACGGGAAATGGACCAGTCCATCCGGAACGGCAAAGTGTTCAGTCTCGGCATCAAGGCAGGCGACGACGGAACCCCCGATTGGATCTTCAACTCCGTCCCTCGTTTGAAGTTCGAGGACGCCGGTGGCGGCGCCAACTGCGGGAACAAAATGGACCTCGGCAATCCCACCCGCGCCAACTACAAAACCCTCTACTTCAACATGCTCACCGAGGTGGCCAAATACATCAAGACGCGTGCCGACTGGTACCGCGCCCTGGCCTACATCAAAATCTCCGGCGCCAACCTGATTTCGCACGAAAACCGCCTGCCGAATGAGTGCAACCCCGGCTGTATCTGTGCGCCCAAGGTCTGGGCCGAGGATGGCTATCGCCCATCAGGGCTCTATACCTTCTACGACGAGCAAGCCGCTCTCATGAAATCGTTGTTCCCCGGGAAGGCCATGTCCTACGCCCTCATCCACGATGGGTTCCCCAAGGTCAACGAAACCGGCGGCTACGAACTCTCCAATGGCGCCTCCTCCAACGCCGCCGCCCTGCCCGATGGCACCGAACAAACCATCGAAATCATGAACCGCGGCCAGGCCAAAATCGGCCTTCCTTTCGTCGTCCAGCACAACGGCGTCCAGGCCAAGCCCAACGGCTGCAACTTCGATGGCGTCCACCCCAAACCCAATCGCGGCTACCTCGCCTATTGGGAGGTTGGCAGCGGCTGCCCCAACCGGTGGGCCGTCAAGGAAGGCGCCGAAGGCCAACTGACCGGCTACCAGACCGTCAACAAGGAGAAGGTCGCCACACGCGAGGAGTTGGACCTCACCTTCCAGAATGTCTGGGATAACTCCGACGGCATGTTCTTTGAACTCTATGAGGACATGTTCTGGCTCGCCGAAAACACTGCTCGCGGCGTCCTGCCGCGGAGTGGGAAAACAACCGGCCAGTGGGCCGATGACTTCCACAAACGCCGCAACGATCCGGTATTTCCCCAGCACGTCGCTGCCAGGAACCCGTTCCCTGCCACCCATTCCGTCGTCATCACCAAGGGCGCCCAAACCCTCACCTACGTCCACGCCGCCAAGTGCGGCGCCGGCCGCCAGGAGTGGGGACAGATCGTCGTCGATGCGCAGCCCCCTGCCGTCTCTAGCGGCGGCGTCATCAGTGCCGCCGGTTTCGGCGCCTTTCCCAGCGTCGCCCCCGGGTCGTGGATCGAAATCTATGGCTCCGCCCTGTCAACCGCCTCCCGCGGTTGGACCGGCAGTGACTTCAACGGCGTGAACGCACCCGTCTCCCTGAGCGGCGTCAGCGTCCGCATCGGCGGCCAGGCGGCCTATGTCGCCTACGTGAGCCCCGGCCAGATCAACGCCCAGGTACCTTCCAATGTCACGCCCGGCACGCAGCCTTTAACCATCACCACCGGCGCCGGCACCAGCACCCCGGTCAATGTCCAGGTAAATGCCACCCAGCCAGGCTTCAACGCGCCCGCCGCGTTCAAGGTGGGCACACGCCAGTACGCTGCCGCCCTCTTCCCAGACAATCTGACCTTCGCCCTGCCCGCCGGCGCCATCCCCGGCGTACCCTCCCGGCCCGCCCGCGCCGGCGAAACCCTCACCCTCTACGGCGTCGGCTTTGGCGCCGTCACGCCGGCCATACCCGCCGGCCAGATCGCCGCCGGCACCAACGCCCTTGCCCTGCCGCTCGCTGTCTCCATCGGTGGCGCCCGCGCCACCGTCGCCTACGCCGGTCTCGCCCCCGGTGCGGTCGGTTTGTACCAGGCCAACATCGTCGTCCCCGCCGTAGCGCCCGGTGACGCCGTTCCGCTCACCTTCACCCTCGGCGGCGTCGCCGCAGCCCAAAGCCTCTTCCTCGCCATCGGCAACTAACGGCCGGCCACCCGCGCCGCCGCCGCGCAAAACAACAGCGGATATAGCTCCTCGAAGTACCACAGACTCGCGAAGTAGAACCCGATCGGCGTCGCCGGGAACTCCGTTCCCTCCGCCGTGTGCTGCGAGAGCCAGTCAATTCCTCTCTGCACCGCACCCTCGTTTCCCGTCCCGGCCAGCGCCGCCACCGCCAGCGCCGTCTCCTCAATCGACGGTTCCACACCCACCGCCCCGCCCCACCCGCCGTCTCCATGCTGCGCGGCCACCAGCCAGCGCACCCCTCGCGCCACCGTCTCCCCGTCCGGCTCCACCTCTCGCAACGCCGCCACCACCCGCGACGTCCCAAATGTCCGGTTCTCCTCCGCCGGCGCATGCTGATTCCCAAACCACAACGGCACCCAACTCCCGTCCGCCTGCTGCGTATCCCGCAGATACCCCAGCGCCCGCGCCACCGAACCCCGTACCCGCTCGGCATCGGCCCCGCTCAACTCCCCCCGCCACGCCTGCCACGCCCGTACCGCGTGGGCCGTCAGGTCAGCCCCGCTCCGGTCAAACGGCAAATGTCCCCATCCCCGGCAGAACGTCGGCATTCCCCCGTCCCGGTTCTGCAGATCCAGCAGCCACCCGATCCCCCGCACCGCCGCCTGCCGCACCGCCTCATCCTTCACTCCCAGCCGCTGCAACGCAAGCAGAGCACCCGCCGTGTCGTCGGCGTCCGGCACCGCCCCGGGAAGATTCGTCCACGCCCACGCCCCCGGCGCCGCATGTGTATACGGATGTTCCTCCGTAAACTGCTGCCGCAGCAGCCAGTCGCTGATCCGCTTCCGCTCCTCTGCCGGCAACGCCTCCCGCTCCAGTGCGTTCACCGCCAGCGTCGTCACCCACGTCGATAGATTCGTGTCGATCGGCCAGCTCCCATCCTCGCGAATCGAACGCCGCAGAAACCCAAAACACTTCTGTACCGCGGCATCTTCCCGCATCCCCGCCGCCGTCAGGCTCATTGCCACAAAACTCGTCAGCGGCGTCGCCTCCAGAAACCCGCCGCAACTGGGCTGTATGTGCCCCAGAATCCGCATCACCCGCCCCGTCACTGCATTGCGCAACACCCGCGCCGCCGGATTCCGCGTCGCGCGCCTCCGGTGCCGCGCCAGACCAATCGCAATCAACGCCGGCAGCGCGTAGCTCACCACCGGCAACTGCAGCCACTGGAACCACTGGTGCGGCGCCGCTGCCAGTTCAAATGGCAACTGCGGCACAATCCCCCACGCCGCCCGTTCCCCGCCCAGGCGCCCCCCAATCGCCAACGCCGTCAGAATCGGAACGGAAAACGTCTGGTCTTTCCCATACCGCGCCACAATCGCCCGCCGCAACGCCTCCGGTTCCGCGCTTCCCGCCGCCCGGCTCAGCCACCCCTCCGCCCTCGTCGCCGCCGCCCCATCCGCCAGCGCCGCCCAGCACAGCGCCGTCGTGCTGATATTGCTCGTGCTCCGGATCGTATCGCCCCACCCGCCGTCAGCGTTCTGCGTCTCTTCCAGCCACCGCTGCCCCCGCCGCACCAGTTCGCCGTCGCCCGCCTCCCCGCTCCGCGCTAACGCAATCATCGCCGTCGCCGTCGATAACGCGCTGCTCGATAGCCGCCCCTCCCATACTCCCTCCGCCGTCCGCCTTTCCAGCAACGTCCGGATGCTGTTCTCCGCGAAGCTCATTCCAGGCTCAAATACCCCAGCGACAGCAGCCCGTAATAGGTGTACTCGCAGTCCAGAATGTCGTCCGCCCAGCTCCCCAGGAATCCTCCTCGCGTCGTCCAAAGCGTGTCCAGAAAATCCAGCGCCGGTTCCCGCAGCGCCTCAATGTTCTCCTTCAGGCTCACCAGCGCGTGCAGCGCCGTCGCCGTCGATAGAAGGTCCGGCACCGGCGCCCCCGGCGCCGCGAAGAACCCTCCCGACCCCGCATGCCGCTGCCGCAACAGCCACTCCGCCACTCCCGCCGGCACCGGCTCTCCCAGCGCCCGCAGTAGCCCCACCGCCGCCGCCGTCGATGACGTCTGCCCCACCGGCGAGCCCGCCTGATTGGAATAGCCGCCATCCCCCGCCCGCATCTTCCCCACCAGCCCTGCCAACTCCTCTCGCCGCGGCACCTCCCGCTGCAAATCCTGGTACGCCCCCAGCGCCAGAAAACTCCCGTACAACGTCCCCATGTATCCGCCGTCCCCGCTGCGGAAACGCTCCACGCGCGCCGCCAGCGCATCCCCGTCGGGCACCTGCCGCGACACGTTCGCCCAGCACCGGATCAGCGAACACGTGTGCACAAAGTCCAACTCTGCCGCCCCTGCCCGCTCCAGGTACTCCGGCGTCAGGGCAGGCAACTCCGCTCCCAGTGCCCGTAAACACTCCAATCCGAACACCGTGTAGTAGATGTCCGCATCCCCGGACCGGTCCGCAAACGCTCCGTCCCTCTCCTGACTCCGCAAAAACCCGGCAACCAGCTCCTGCGACTCACCCAGCAACTTCGGTGACAGTCTCGCTACCTGCAGCATTTCGAGTCTCAAACTCACTGCACCACCCCTTGATCTCCACGCTGAATATCTTGCCGATCACTCGCCGCAACAATCCCTTCAGGCTGGAATGCTCGACCGCCGCCAGGGAACGCACCGCGTCTTCTTTGTACGATTCAAACAGCCCCCGGCACCGGTCTTCCACTTTCAATTCAGCCAGCACCTCCGCCAGCGCTGCCGCGTCCTCCGCTTTCGCGCTCCGCGTCCAGAAACTCCGCACCAGCGCCTGCCCCTCTCCCTTCGCCCGCTCCAGCGCCATCGCCATCGGCAGCGACGGCCGCATCGCCTCCAGATCGGAGATCGCCCCGGCCTGCATATCGTCCAGGTCATCCCGGATCTGATACGCAATCCCCAACGATTCACTGAACTTAGCAATCACATCGGCCACGTTTCCGTCCTCGCCGGCTAGCAAGGTACCCAACCGCAGCGCCACTTCAAACGCCGGCGCCGTCTTCAACCGGAAAATCTCCAACACCTGCTCCACCCGCAACCCGCGCGGCTGCCGCGCCCACATCAACTCCTCGCCCTGCCCCAGGCACAGCTTCCGCTGCCCCTCGGCCGCCACCCTCGCCATCTCCGCCCGCGTCGCCGCCGGCGCCTTCACGCTCGCCAGCAGCCGGTAGCCCTCTCCCACCAGATAATCCCCAATGTTCAACGCCACCGCCACGCCGTACTCCACGTGCAGCGCCTGCTTGCCGTACCGCTCCGCGTCGTTGTCTTCAATGTCGTCGTGGATCAGGGACGCCTTGTGGAAACACTCCACCGCCACCGCCACCGTCCGCAACTCCTCCGGGCTGGCCTCCTCCGGATTCTCCAGCATCGCCTTGTAGGCGCACGCCGTCAAAAACGGCCGCCAACGCTTCCCCTCCCGCGCCATCCATTCCAGCGCGATCTCCCCCGTCGCCGTCGCCGGCTTGCCCAGCACCCCCTCCAGCGCCTCCGCCGTAAACCAGCCCCGGACCTCTTCCTTCAACGCTTCCAGGTCCATCCGCCGCGTCCGGTCTCCGCTCGTCAGGTGCAGCACCTCCCACACCCACTCCACGTCCACGCCCGTGTCCTTGCAGTCGTCCTGCAAAAGCGGTATCGCAATGCCCGGAATCGCCGCCGCTTCCATATACGGAAACGCCCGCTCCAGCACGCTCAGACAACTCACCCCCACAATCGCATCGATCTTTCCCGTCTGAATCAGCGCCATCACCAGCGCCGACCCCTCCGCCACCAGCACCGCATACCCCAGCTTTTCCGCCTCTTCCTGCAGATCCTGGATCGAACACAGCCCGCACTGCTTGCACAGCAAGCCAAATTCGTCGAACGGCGCCGGACACCGGTCCTCCACCCGCAGGCACTTCGGCAACAGCAACAACCGGCGCTCAAACGGCACCGTCGCCAACTGCTCCCGCCACACCTCATTGCTCAGCAACACCCCGGCATAGTCGGTGTACTTCGGGTTCGTACCCGTCCGCGCCACCAGTTCCTCGGCAAACGCACGC
This sequence comes from uncultured Solibacteraceae bacterium, assembly GCA_964430625.1. Lineage (GTDB taxonomy): Bacteria > Acidobacteriota > Terriglobia > Bryobacterales > Bryobacteraceae. The sequence goes on along the minus strand of CAYSFR010000006.1, from coordinate 250,097 downwards.
AACTCTCCCAGCACCAGCGGCGGCACCAGTCGCTCCCGGTTGGCGGCAACAAAACGTTGCACCGTTACGCGCATCCCTTCTCGCTCCGCGTACGTCTGCGGAATCGTCTCTTGCGGCGCCCGCGCCGGCAGCACCGGTATCGCTTTCGGAAGTGTCAGGATCGGCAGTTGCATGTCTATGAATACGCTCCAAAACCAAAGAACCAGTGCTTCTTTGCGATTCGATAAGCCCAGTGCTCTTCCGGTATCTCGTTGCCTGGGTTATGTTGACTCGTCCGCGGCTCCAGTGCCGCCATCTCCGCCAGCGCCGTCCCGCGCTGTGTCGTGTCCCGCGCTCCGTGCTTGTGCACCAGTTCCTGCACCAGGTCCGGCCGCTCCAGCACAATGCAGCCGCGCGTCGCCTTCGCCGCCGTCTCCCGGAAATCCCGCAGGAACCCCGATTCGTTCATCAGCTCAAATACGCCGCGCTTGTCCGTAATGTTCTCCGTCGCAAACTGGATGATCGGACACGGCTCAATATCGCCCGCCGGCCCAATGTGGTGGCTCACTCCGGTCGCCATCGGGCACAGTGCCTCCCCTTTGTCGTCCCAATAGGCATCCACAATCGCAATCGGCAACTTCGCCCGCATCTCCACCGCGAACTTGCGGATCTTCAGCACCTGCTCGGCACTCAACGCCAGATGGCTTGCCGGCTTCGGCCCCACCACCCGGTACGTGTGGAACCACGCGTAGTGCACCCCCATCGCAATCAGCTTCCGCATCCACGCCTCGGAAACCAGATCGTAGTTCGTCTGGCAAACACTCGTCGCCACGCCGATAATCAGCTTGTTCCGCCGGCAGTTCTCAATCCCGGCCAGCGTCTTGTTCAGCACGTTCAGCCGCCCGCGCCGCTCATCGCTCACAATCTCGCTGCCTTCCACACTGATCAACGGCGTCACATTGCCCACCCGCCGCAACTCCTTGGCCACCTCATCAGTGATCATGTGGCCGTTGGTGAACACCTGGAAGTAACAGTCCGGATGCGCCTCAAACAACTCCATCAGGTGGGGGTACAGAAACGGTTCCCCGCCCAGAATCCCAAAGTAGGAGTTCCCGTGCTTCTTGGCATCGTTGATCACGCGGTGCAGATCGGCGATGGCGATGCTCTTGGACGGCTTGTCCACGTCCACCCAGCATCCCTGGCACCGCAACTGGCAACTGGAAATCACGGAGATAAACAGGAACGGAGGAAAATGCTCCCCCCGCTTCAGCCGCTTCTTGTACAGTTCCACCGATCGGACGCCCTTCACGCCGAAGTTCCACGCAATCTTGCCCAGCAAGCGCGGGTCCACCTCGGTCAGCATCCGTTTTCCGTACTGCAGAATCATGAGGGCGATACTCCCGTATTCTCCAACGCTTGTTGCGCCTTGGCTTTCGCCGCTTCGGCGCGTCGCAGGATCTCTTCCGGAGAGGCCAGCGCCGCCAGCACCTCCGCCGGAATTCCCGCTTCCTTGGACAGGCTCACCAGACAGTTCTGGCGCTCCTTGATCGCTCGCTCCTCGTCGCGCTCTTTGGAGAACCGCGATTTCGACTTTGCCGACCGGTCCCGCAACATCGCATACACATCCCCGCCCAACAGCGCCGAGATGTCTACCTTCATCCCTTCCCGGCGGACATCATCCGCCTGAACCTCGGCCCCGTTGATCGGGCTGTGCCGGTACTTCGGAAACAGAATCGCCACCTCCGGACACACCCGCGAACACGCCGGGCACTCCGTCTTGCAGTTCGACTCATTCTGCACCTGAATCTTGTTGTCCTTGGAGACTCCGTACACCTCGAACAGGCAGAAGCTCAAACACTGCATGCAGTTCGTGCACCGCGAATAGTCGATCACCGGAAACCAGGGCTTCCACCCCCCGGGCTTCGGCGCCGCGGATACCGTCCGCCGCTCCTCCACCAGCGCCCCCACCGCCGCCGCGTCCATCTCTCCAATATCGGCGAACGCCACCGAAACGCCCTTCTCTTCGAAGTCCGCCGGCGCCTCGCCCGCAAAGGCGCCCAGCACCAGCAGCGTCCCCGCCGCCGGTCTCGTTACCTCGCCCCCCGCCCGGATCGAGGACACCCGGTGCCCCTTGCCCAACAGTTCCCGCAGGATCGCCGCCCGTCGCGCCCCATCCAGCGCCTTGGCCCCCGTCCCTTCGTAAAGCGCCGCCTGGAACGTCACGCCGCCCCTCCCGGCAGTGCTGCGGCCAGCACCGCCTCCGCCGCATCCGTACGCATGTTCACAATCCGCGCCCGCTCCCCATCCAGCGGCGCCCCGGCCGCCGCAAACAGCCACCGCACCGCCCGCGGATAGCAAGCCACAATCGTCACATCGCCCTCGGCAATCTGCACCAGCGCCGGATCCTTCCGCGCCGACATCTCACACAAATCCGGCACCGCATCAAACGCCGCCTCACTCCCCGCCAAGCCCTCCAGCACCTGCGCCTTCACCGCCGGATCAATCACCCGCGCAAACGAACAATGGCAGTAGACGATCCGGCTCATGCAAACGCCATACGGTGGGTGGGATTCGGCTTCGCCGGCCGGAAAAACTCATGCTGCTCAATCTCGGCCGCCGCTCCAGCCTCCGCCGACGCCTCCGCCAGCGACTCCTGCAGCCGTCTCCACAACAACTCCGGATCCGACTCGGCCCGCAGATTCACAATCAACTCGCCCCCCGTCACCGGCGCCTGCAACCGGTGCGAGAACTCCGCCGTCCCGTCATTCCGCACCAGATTCATCACCGCCAGGTCGTTGCCTTCCTCCGGCGTCAATGTCATCTTCAAATGCGCGATCTCCCCATCAATCCCCGCCTGCAACCGCCCCGCCAGCGCCTGCAGAAACGCGTGCCCTTCAAACTCGGCCGCCGCGGTCAGTCGCACCGTGCAGTTCAGCCAACCCAACAGCGCCTCCCCTTCCGCGTAAATCTCGTAGTCCACTTCCGGAGACGCCTGCAATCCGCACCCGGCCGTCATCAGGTACGCAAACCACTCCTCCATCCCCGTCCCCTCCCGTACCGACACCGCAAACAACCGCGCCTGCCCGTACCGCCCTGCCAGCGCTTCCCGCAACCGCTCCAGCCGCCCCTCGTCCAACAGGTCCGTCTTGTTGATGACAATCGCGTCCGCCTCTTCCAACTGCTTGTCATAAACGTACTGTACCTTCGGCGCAAACGCCCGGCCCTCCGCCAGCCCCAACATCCGTTCCGCCCGCACCGGATCCACCAGCACACTCAACGGCGCCACTTCAAAGTCGTCCCCGTAAATCTTCCGCAGCGGATAGCTAACCGCCGCCCGCAAATCCGTGCAGCTTCCCACCGGCTCGGCAATAAATACATCCGGACGGCTCGCTACCGAAAGGTTCTCCGACGCCTCCACCAGCGATTGAAACCGGCAGCAAAAACACCCCCCGCCGATCTCCTCCACATCGAACCCGTTGGAACTCAGCATCGCCGTGTCCACCAGCCCGAAACTCTGATCGTTCGTGATCAGCCCCGCCCGCATCCCGCTTTCCCGCAATTTCTTCGCCAGCGCCAGCACCGCCGTCGTCTTTCCAGCACCCAGAAAGCCGCCGATCATGATGTATTTTGCTTTAGTCATCCTGTTTGCCGTCGTGACGCGATTCCACCATCTTACCTATAGTCGCGTCCAACAGGGCGATGTAACCTGTTACGTCGATCGCCTCCGGATCCGCCTTCCCTCGCACCTCGTATAGCCACCCCCCATCGTAGGGATGCGAGTCCAGTAACGTGATGTCCCGGTCCAGGTCTGGATTGCTCCGCACAAACTCCCCCGCCGCCACACAGTAAACGTCGCTCACCGCCTTAAACCCCTCCATCCACCCGATCTCCTGCCCCACCGTCACCGGTTGCCCGCCCGCCACGCGAAACGAGAACTCCACCACGTCGCCCAGCATCCGCCCGGCAAATCGCGTCAGCCCCACCCGCCACAACCCCGGCTCCACCTCCAGCAGCCAGCAGTGCGACCGCGTATATAGCCGCCCCTCCGGCAGGTGCGTAATGAACCGGGACCGCTTGTAGTAAATGGTTCCCTTCCGTGCTTCAGCCATGTTCCCCTCTCGGCAACTCTCGCAGCGCCGCGGCCATCGCCGCAAAGTCCGGCCGCGCCGTCGCGTGACTCCACGACAACCGCACCGCTCCCGCCGCCCTCACGTCGTCGATCCCCATCGCATGCAACACGTGGCTGCAATGAACCTGCTGCGACGTGCACGCCGATCCATTCGATACCGCCGCCAACTCCCCCCATGCCTCGGTCACCTGTTGGCTGTCCAGCCCCGCGAACGACACATTCAGTAGGTAGGGCGACATCTCGTCCAAATCCCCGTTCACCGCATACTCCAATCCCTGCAGCCCGTCCAGCACCATCTGCCGGAATCGCACCGCGCTCGCCTCCCGCTCCGCCGCCTCCTGCACCGCCAGCTCCGCCGCCAGCCCAAATCCCGCAATCAGCGCCACCGCCTGCGTCCCCGGCCTTACCCCGCCCTCCTGCCCGCCGCCGAATAGCAGCGGTCGCATCCCCTGCCGCACTCGCCGTCGCACCACCAGCGCACCCACCCCCTGCGGCCCCCCCATCTTATGGCCGCTCAAGCTCATCAGGTCAATCCGCCCCGCCCGCAGCACCTCCATCCGCTTCCCAAACCCCTGGCTCGCGTCGACATGAAACAACACCGGGGAATCACCCAACCCCGCCGCAATCTCCCCCACCGGCTGCGTCACCCCGGTCTCATTATTTACATGCATCACGCTCACCAGCCGAGTCTCCCCGCGCACCGCCGCCAGCACATCCTCCGCGCGCACCCACCCGCCGGCCGTCGGCGCTACCCGCGTCACCCCCCACCCCCGCTTTTCCAACTCCCGCACCGGCCCCAGCACCGCCGGATGCTCAATCGCCGTCGTCACCAGATGTCCCGCCTCGCCCGCCGTCCCCAGAATCGCCAGATTGTTCGACTCCGTCGCCCCGCTCGTAAACACGATCTCGCTCCGCCGCGCCCCGATCGCCGCCGCTATCTGGTCCCGCGCCTGCTCCACGCTCCGCCGCGCCGCCGCCCCATAGCCGTGCGTATAGCTCCCCGCATTCCCGATCGCCGACGTGTAATGCCGCAGCATCACCTCCACCACTCGCGGATCCGCCGGCGTACTCGCCGCGCAGTCCAGATACACCGCCGCCCCGCCGCTCATTCCATCCCCCTCGCACCCGCAAACTCAGCCAGAAACCGTTCCCCGAATCCGCTATCCAGCGCCACGTTGGTCAGAAAGGCTTCATGGCCGCGCCCCCGCCGGTACGCCGGTTGCCGCACCGGTTCCGCCAGGTACCGGCCCACCAGCGTAAGGTCGAAACAGGACAGCAACGTCCCATGGTGCAACACGCTCCGCCGCGACCGTCTCTGCGAACACCCCCCAAACTTCCTCCCCCCGCTCGTCAGGTCGCCCCCCGTCGCCTCACAACCAGCCACCTGCACCGCCCGCAGCACCCGCGGCAGAATCCGCCCGTAGCTCCCCGCCACGTCACACAACTCCGGCCGCTCCTCCAGGTTGAAGATCAACGTGTAGTTCAGGCATCCAGGCCCCAGCACCACCGCCCCGCCCCCGGATTCCCGCCGCAGCACCGGAACGCCGTCCGCCGCGCACGCCGCCCCCGTCACCTCCGCCTCCACTCGCCCGGTGCGCCCTACCACCACCGCCGGCTCCCTTGTCTCCCACAGCCAGGCGTACTCCTGCCCGCTCCGGTCCGCCTCCGCAAGCAACTCCAACTCCCGCCGCAGCACTTCCGCCACGTCTGCCTTCCGGCTGATCGCATCGATGGTCATTCTTCGGGGCAGACGCTCATTTCCAGATCTCCCATAAAGGATAAGATCAATCCCTCTACTGCCGCTACTTCCCGCCGGCAGCCGGAATCGTAACGCCCGCATAAACCGTCTTTCCCCGCACCAGAAACGAAATGCCCGGACTCTTCGCCGGCAACCCGTCGACGGCGCGCACCCAGCTACGCCCCCCGTCCTCCGAGCGGAATACCCCGTCCGCCACCCCAGCCATCATCAACCCGCCGTCGGACGCCATCGCCCACACCGGCGCCGCCGGCGCAAACCCGCCGCGCGATTCCTGCCATTCCGCCGAACCCGGCCGCTCACTGGAGCGGATCCCTCCAGGATTATGCCCGATCGCCAGCCTCCCTCCGCCTGCCGCCAGTGCCAGCGGACGTACATCCCCCGCCGCCACCCATCGCGCATCCCGCTCGTTCCACCCATAAAGCCCCTTGTTGTACAACCCCACGAACACCGTTCCCCCGGCAGCAGCCATGTCGAAGATCTGGCTCTGCCGCGGAAGCCCGGCATTCTGCGCCGTCCAGGTCATGCCCTCATCTCGCGACACCATCACGCCTTCCGTATCAGTCCCCGCATAAATCGCCCCCTGCGCGGCCAACAGCGAACGAATCTTCTTCACCCCCAACCCGCTGACCGGCGCCCAACCTGCGCCCCCATCCCGCGATACCAGCAAGCCGTCGTTCGCCGTTCCCCCATAGATATGCCCGCCCGCCGTCGCAAAGCGCAACACCCGCACCCCAACCGAACTCTTCTGCCACGTCCGCCCTTCGTCCCTCGACCAGAAAATGCCCCCGTCGGTGCCGGCAAACACACGTCCCCCCGCCGCCCCCAGGCTGTTCACCCGCTGCGTCCCGTCCAACCTGGCCCCGGCCCGCACCCACGTCTTCCCGCCATCGCCACTGCGGAACACACCATGCTCCTGCGGGAGGGCCGGCGGCGCCAGCAGCGCCGCCAGCACAAGTACAAAACAGAGAATCGGCATTCCCTCTCCGACGAAATCAAACCGAAATGGTTACGGATCCCCTCACCCGGCCGTTAGGCCCACCGGAACCCCTCCTTCGCCAGCGGTAGCGTCCGCACCCGGACCCCGCTCGCCGCGAAAATCGCATTACACACCGCCGGTAACAGCGGCGGCAGCGGCGGCTCGCCCAAACCCGTCGGCGGGTTGTTGCTCCGCACAAAGTGGACGTCAATCTCCACCGGTGCCTGCTTCATCCGCACCGCTTGATGCTGGTGATAGTTGCTCTGCACCGTCCGGCCCTTGGCGATCGAAATCTCCTGGTTCATCAACTCGCTCAACCCGTCGACAATCGCCCCTTCCACTTGGTTCGTACCGCTCGACGGATGAATGATGTGGCTCCCCACATCTCCCACCGCCCACACCTTATGGACCTTTACCCGCTTGGCCGCGTCCACGCTCACCTCCGCCACCTCCGCGAAATACCCGGAATGGCTGTAGTGGAAGCCCACTCCCATCCCCCGCCCCTTCGGCAGCTTCCGCTTCCCCCACCCGCTGCGCGCCGCCACGGTCTCCAGCACCGTCCGCATCCGCCCCGCGTCGTAGGCCTCCATCCCTTTCCCCACCACCCGCGGCTCGCCCAGCAAATCCAGCCGGAACGCCACCGGGTCTTTCCCCGCCGCGTGCGCCAACTCATCCAGAAACGAATGAATCACCCACGCCAGCGAGTTGCTCCGCGGCGCCCGCAACGGCCCCGTCGGCACCCCCGTCGGTATCAGCGTCGCCTCCACCCCAAAGTTCGGCACAAACTGCGCCGGAAACTCCCCGGGCGCGATATTCGACGACGAGACAAACTTCTCCCCCTCCCCAAAACTCACAAAGTGGTCGTGCCACGCTACCAGTTTCCCCGCCGCGTCCACCCCGCCCCGCATATGCTGGAATCCCGCCGGACGGTAGAAGTCGTGCCGGAAATCATCCTCCCGCGTCCACAACAGCTTCACCGGCACACCCGGTATCTGCTTGGCGATCCACGACGCCTCCACCACATAGTCGTTCGCCAGCCGCCGCCCGAACCCGCCGCCCGTCCGCATCTGGTGCACCGTCACGTCTTTCGGCGCAATCCCCAGCGCCTGCGCCGCCATCTGCTGGCCCCGCCCCGGAGTCTGGCTCGGCGCCCACAACTCCAACTTCCCGTCCGCAAACCGCGCCGTGCAATTCCCCGGCTCCAACTGCGCGTGGCTGATAAAGGGAAAGGTGTACTTCGCCTCCACCCGCTTGGCCGCCCCCTGCAACGCCGCTTCCACGTCGCCATCCTTCCGGATCGCAAACGCCGGCTTCTGCCCGAATAGCTCCTGCGCCTTCGCCGCGTAGCCCACGCTCGAGTGCGCCGCGTTCGGCCCCTCGTCCCACGTCACCTGCAGCGCCTTCCGCGCTTCGCTGGCATACCACCACTTCGTCGCCACAATCGCCACCCCGCTGGCCAGGCTGTTCACGTCCCCGTTGCCTTCCACCAGGAAAGCGTGTTTCACCCCCGCCATCCCGCGGACAACATCCAGATTCGCGCTCACTGCCTTGCCATTAAACACCGGGCACTTCTCATAAACCGCAAACAGCATCCCCGGCAGCTTGAAGTCGATGCTGTAGATCGGCTTCCCCGTCACCATCCCCGGTTGGTCCACAATCGGCACCGGCTGTCCGATCAGCCGGAACGTCTTCGGGTCTTTCAACTTCACCTGCGCCAGGTCCGGCGCTGGCATCGTCGCCACCTTCCCCGCCAACTCCCCGTACCCGATCGATTTCCCCGTCCCAGCATGCACCACCCGGCCCAACTCCGTCGTCAGTTCCCCCACCGGCACCGCCCACGCCTCCGCCGCCGCCGTCAGGAACATCAGCCGTCCCGCCGCCCCCACGCGCCGCAGCAGATCCCAGTTGTTCGGCGTCGAACGGCTCCCCCCCGCCGATTGCGACCCGTACTTCCCTTCATTCAGATCGCCCTGGACAATCGTGACATTCTTCCAGTCCACGTCCAGTTCCTCGGCAATCACCATTGGCAATGCCGTCTTGATCCCTTGCCCCATCTCCGGGTTCTTGGCCACCAGCGTCACCATCCCCGTCGCCGCAATCGTGATAAACGATCCCGGAACCACCGCCGGCCGCGCTCCGCCTCCCCCGCCTCGCCCCGGCCTCTGCGCCTGCAACACCACCGCGCCCGCCGCACCGCTCGATACCTGTAAGAAATAACGTCGTGTCGATTGCATGGCTTACTCCTGGTCCGTCTTCTGTGCCCGCCGCGTCAATTCCGCCGCCCGGTGAATCGCCTTCCGGATCCGCGTATACGTCCCGCAACGGCACAGGTTCCCGTCCATCGCCAGGTCAATATCGGCGTCCGTCGGGTTCGGATTCTTCTTCAACAGCGCCGCCGCCGTCATGATCTGCCCGGCCTGGCAATAGCCGCACTGCGGCACATCGTTTTCCAGCCACGCCTCCTGCAACGGATGCAGCGGCCCGTCACCAGCCAGCCCCTCAATCGTCGTCACCGCCTTCCCGGCAACCGCCGAGACCGGCGTCACGCACGCCCGCACCGGCACCCCGTCCTGATGCACCGTGCACGCTCCGCAGATCCCCGCGCCGCAACCAAACTTGGTGCCGCACTGTTCCAGTTCATCCCGCAGCACCCAAAGCAACGGCATGTTGCCCGGCACGTCCACGGAAACGGCTTTGCCGTTCACATTCAAACGAATGGCCATTCGCAATTCTCCAGAGATTGAGGGAAATCCAGCCAACTCAAACCAGGAGATAAGGCGACCCTCTCATTGTAACGGACTCCCTCCGTAACCCATCCACCAGGCATGACCCGCTTCTTCTTTCTCCTTCTCACCCTCTCCGCCGCCCTGCTCCCCGCACAGACGCGCACGGCCAACATCAACGGTGGCCGCGGCGGCGGGAAATGTACCCTGGAAGTCGTGGTCGATGGCGTCACCGAAGTGGAGATCCTCGGCGACACCGCCCGCCTGAACACCCGCGAAGGCCGCCCCGCCACCTGGCGCCGTTTCGATTGCAACCGCCCCATGCCCGAGCAACCCGCCCACTTCCGCTTCAAGGGCATCGACGGCCGCGGCACCCAGCACCTCCTCCGCAAACCCGGCCCCGACGGCCCCTCCGTCATTCTCATCGAAGACTACAAACGCGGCAAACACGCCTATACCTTCGATATCCTCTTCCGCTGATCCGCGCCCCACCCGCCACCAATCCTCCGACGCTAGCATAACGATATGCCAGTTCGGCACATTCCCTGGATTTCCCCGGGTGAATATCTGGATAAAGAGGCTTCTTCAGCAACGAAGCACACCTACTACGCGGGAACGGTGACGGCAATGGCAGGCGGGTCCGTCAGCCATGGGACCATCGCCATGAATCTGGGCGCCGCCCTGCACGCCGCCACCCGTGGCCGCGGGTGTCGCGTCTTTGGCAGCGATGTACTGTTCCGGACAGGCACCGGGAACATGTATTCCTATCCAGACGTAATGGTCATTTGCGGAACGGTAGAAACCGTTCCAGGCCGTTCCCACGTCGTCACCAATCCGGTCTTTGTCGCCGAGGTCTGCTCTCCTTCGACAGATAACCTCGACCGCCGCGAAAAGGTGCGGGAGTACCGCGCCTCGCCGTCACTCCGCCAGTTCGTCCTCGTTTCCCAGGACGAGCCCTGGGTCGAGGTCCATACCCGGGACGAGAACGACAACGGGATCGTCCGCGACCTCACCGGTCTCGACAACGTGTGCGCCCTCACCGCAATAGTCCCCATGTCCGCGTTGCACGAAGGCGCGCTGGAAGCGTAGCCCGCCCCCCGCACAACACCACCGCCAAATCCCCTCCCCGTCCAGGAAGACACTTGCGTACCCACCACGCTCGCGGAATACCATAAGATTCCCCATGGAGAACTGGTCCCGCATCGAAGAACTCTTTCAGGCCGCCCTCGCCCTGCCCACGAACGAGCGCGCTGCCTACTTGCTCTCCAAGTGCCCCGATGACGAGCAGATCCGCCTCGAAGTCCAGCAACTCCTCGATAGCGAGGATTCCCATCCTGATTTCCTCGAAAGCTCTCCATTAGCCGGATTGGCCCCATCAAAGCTCCAACCCGGCGACTCGATCGGAGAGGGTGGACGCTTTGAAATCCTCAGCCTCATCGGCTCCGGCGGAATGGGCGACGTATACAAAGCCCGCGACACCCGCCTGAACCGGACGGTCGCTCTAAAACTATCCCAGGCAAAATTCAGCGAGCGCTTCGAGCGGGAGGCCCGCGCGGTCGCCGCCCTCACCCATCCCAACATCTGCACCCTCTACGACGTCGGCCCCTCCTACCTCGTCCTGGAGTATCTCGACGGAAAACCGTTGCAGGGCCCCTTGCCTGTCGACGTTGCGCTCCAATACGCCATTCAGGCCGCCTCCGCCCTGCAGGCCGCTCACGCCAAGGGCATCATTCATCGCGATATCAAACCAGCCAATATCCTGGTCACCGCCAGTGGCGTCAAAATTGTCGACTTTGGTATTGCCAGGTTCGCCTCCCCGTCTGCCGCCGATCCAGCCGCTCCATCGCCCATGACCGCCGAACATCACATTCCTGGGACCCTCCGCTACCTCTCCCCGGAACAACTCGAAGGCAAGCCGGCCGATCCCCGCTGCGATATCTACGCCTTCGGATTGGTGTTCTTCGAAGCCATCTCCGGTTCCACCGCATTCCCTGCCACCAGTTCCGTCGGCTTGATGGCATCCATCTTGAAGGACGACCCGCCGGCGCTTTCCTCCCTCCAGCCCGCCGTTTCTCCCGCACTCGATCGCGCAATCCGCAAATGCCTCGCCAAGAATCCGGACGCGCGCTGGCAGACCGCCGCCGACCTGTGCGATGAACTCCAATGGATCGCCCGGCAATCCGCTGGCGGCGCCAAACCCTCCGCCCGATCCAAATGGACCTGGCCCGCCTCGGCGGCCGCGCTCCTCGCCCTGCTGGGGATCGCCAGCGCCGCGGCGTGGTTCCCTTCGACCCGCTACACCAATGCCACTCCGGTTGTCGTCCTCATGGATACCCTGGCCCCTTCCGGCGTCTACGACGAAGACACCCGGCACAACAGCGGCACCAATGCCGACGATCTTTCCAATGCCCTCGGCGGCCTCCAAGCCGTCCTCCAGAAGGAAACCGTCGGCGCCGCCTGGAACCGCGAAGACCAGATCCTCAAACAGAGGCCGGACCTGATCCTCATTCACCGCTCCGCCTTCGTCCACGCCCTGAAGTCCGAGTTCGCTCCTAACCCGAATGTCACTACCCCGCAGGCCGATCCCGCTACCGACAAAGTACTCTATCGCCGCATAACCACCATCGGACGCGACAAACTGGAATCGCTCCTCGCCTATCTCGCGAAATCCATGCCCCAGACCCACTTCATCGTCTATTCCCGGGATTGGTCCAGTTCATCGCAACAAAGCTGGCTCGCCGGTGTGACCCGCCGTTTCCCGCCCTTAACCGGCCGCATCACACCCCTCGAGGTCGAGCGCGTCGACGGCAAGGGCAGCTTCCGCGTCCAAAAGAACATCGAGCACATCCAGCAATTGGTCCGCGCCAGACTCGCCGCCCGTTAACGGCTCTCCGGGACGGCCCCTTTCACCTTCCGCTTCAGCCACGCCTTCGCAAGACGCCAATCCCGAATCACCGTATTCGGGTGGACTTTCAGAACTTCGGCCACTTCCTCCACCTCCAGCCCGCCAAAGTACCGAAGTTCCACCACCTCCGCCTTCCGGCGGTCAATCGAACTCAACTCCTGTAGCGCGTCGTCAAGGTCCAGAAGTTCCTGCGACTTCTCCGGCGCAAACACCAGTTCCGCCAGCAGCGGCAAGTGCATCGCCTCCCCCCCTCGCTTCCGGGCGCCGGCGCCCCGCGCATAGTCAACCAGGATCTGGCGCATGATGTGCGCCGAAATCGCATAGAAGTGCGCCCGGTTCTGCCAGTTGGCCTGCGGTTGATCCACCAGGCGAAGGTACGCCTCGTTCACCAGGGCCGTCGGTTGCAGCAGATGTCCGGCGCGCTCCCGCTTCATGTACCGGTCCGCAATGCGGTGCAACTCCTGATGTACTGCGCCGAATAGCTCATCCCGCCCCGCCGTTTCCCCTGCCCCCCATTGAAGTAACAGCCTTGTAACACTATTCATCCCGTACCAGCCCGGTCCATGTTCCCGTATCCTACTATGCGCTTCCCGCGACCGTCAAAACTATTTCTTCCATCGCATGGTGTCTGGCGCCCGGTCTTTCCGCCTTCGACGGCGGAGGACTTTTCATCATGCACCTGCCACCCGCCACCCTAATTGGAATCTTGTTCCTTTCCCTGCAAACGGCCCTATGCCTGCCGCCGGATATTCCCCCACCGCCCTCCGGCGTCATCGCCGAAGGAGTCGCTACCTGGGACCGCGCCGAACGCCTCCGCGCGCAGGGCCGCCTGAGCGAATCCGAACGCCTTCTCTCTGACTTCATAACCCGCCATGGCGATGACGCACCCGGCCCCATGCTCGCCCACTTTCACAACGACCTCGGCGTACTGTGTCAGGACCAGCATCGCTTCCCCGAAGCTCTCCGCCACTACAATGCATCCGTCGATCAGTGGGAACGGTTGGGCCCGAAGTACCGCCTGCACGCAGCCACCAGCCTCAACAACTTCGCCACCGTACTCTGGGACGACGGCCGGCTCAGCGATGCCCACAAGGCACTCGTCCGCTCCGCCGAACTGCAGCGGGAGGTCGCGGGACCCCTCAGCCCAGCCCTCATCACCCTCTACTACAACCAGGGCGTCTTGAGTATGGCGCTCAATCGCTTCACCGCCGCCGAGGAAGGCTACGAAAACTTCTTGCGCATCACCAATCCCCCCGACGGCTCCCACTACCTGCTGCGCGCCGCCCTCGTCCGCAGCGACCTGGGATGGATCGCCGCGCGGAATGGACAAACGGCACAGGCCGCACAACACTTCACGCTGAGCCGCCAAATCTGGGCGCAATGGCAGGCCGAGACACCGGCGCTCCAGAATGCGGAAAACTTCGACCCGGTCCTCTTGCTTAACCTCGCAGCCAGCTTCTGGAGAGCCGGTTCATCCAAGGAGGCAGCCGTCGCGGTAGACTTGGCCCTCTCGGCGATGAACTCCAGCGCCGGTAACACACATCGCAGGCTCGTCGATGCCCTCCAACTCAACGCCAAAATCCTCCGCGGGTTGAAACGCAAATCCGCCGCTCGGGCTTCCGAACTCCGCGCCAAACAACTCCTGCAAGCCATGGAAGTACCGCCGGCCGGCAATAACTCCCGCATCGATATCGCCGCTCTGCAGTCCGCCGTCAACGGCCGGGACTCGCGGCACTGAGGGGCGCAAGCCGCCCCCTCACCCCTTCTTCCCAATCTTCGAGATCGTCTTCCCCTTCACCCGGCTCGGCTTATCCATGTCCGACACCGCAAAGGCAATCGCCGCTCGAACCAGTTCCTCCACCTTCCCGTTCCGGTAATCGGCCGGTGCCGACACGTCGATATGGCGTATCAGGTTCCCCGTCCCCGTTAACAACCCGTGTGGATCGGCCAATTGCGTCCCTTTGTTGAACCCCAGATTGAGATGGCTCTTATAAATCGGCAGCATGCAGTAGGCGTCGCTCAACCGGTCCGACAACGTGAACACCGCCGTCAACGCATGCGTCCGGTAGAGCAGTTCATTGGCCTCCGGATGGATCTCCAGCAGAAACTGCCGCGCATCCAGAAACAGATCGATCAGCGCCCGGTCCTTCTGCTCCAGATACGTCAGAAAATCAGGGGGCAACGGACGATTCACACTCATTCTTTACCTCCCACCGCGGTACGCTCCCTCACTTCGGCGCCGCCGCCGGAATCTCATAACTGTCCACAATCTTCGGCCGCTTTCCCTCCGTCGATATCCCCGCCGCCACCATCAGCTTTGTAATCGCGGCAATCGTCGGCGCATCCGGCCGCGGCAACCGGCTGATATACCCCTCCGCGATAAACAACGGCGTCCCCCCGGCCTTGTTCGGACGCGACCAGATCTGCGGATTCGCACCCCGCTCGGCCAGCAACTGCACCACCCGCGGGCTGATGTTGTACGCCGCCCCGTGCATCGCCGTGTCGCCATTCCCGTCCACCGTGTTCACGTCCGCCCCCAGGTCCAGCAGCATCTTCACCGCCTCCACCGCCTCGCTCTCCTCCCCCGCCTCCTCCTGCGGTTCGTTGGTTCCTACCCCCGCCGCCGCCAACAGCGGCGTCGTTCCCTTCGCGTTCGGCAACAGCGGATCGGCACCCATCTGCAGCAGCAGCCGCATCAGCGCCACATCCCCGCGATCAGCCGCCAACAGAAACGGCGTCGCCCCCTCCGTCCCGATGCTCGATGACGTCGCCGGCAGCTTCGGCGTACCCTTCGGCAGCCGGAGATTCACGTTCGCCCCGCGCTTCACCAGTTCCCGCGCAAACTCCGCACTCGACATCTTCCCCCTCCCAACCGGCGGCGCCGGATCGCTCCCGTCGCTCGAATCCGGCTTCCGCACCCCGGCCAGCATATGCAGCGGCGGAAATCCCGTCCGCACATCGTTGGGGTCCGCACCCGCGTCCACCAGCGCGATCCCCAGTTCGAAATGTCCATTCTGCACCGCCAGCGCCAGCGGACTCGTCGCCACCCGCTTTGTCGCCCCCCGCCGCGCCGGCGTCGATGGCGCCGGAGCCTCCAGCAGCGCCTTGGCATCCGCCCCCGCCGCCAGCAGCGCGCGCACCGTTTCCAGATGCCCCTCCCGCACCGCGAAAAAGAAAGGGGGAAATCCGGAGTCCACCGTCCCCGCCAAACTCGCCCCCGCCCCCAGCAACACGCGCACCACCTCCGTGTGCCCCTCCGCCGCCGCCCACATCAACGCCGTCTGCCCCAGCCGTTCCCGCGCCTCCGCCTTCGCCCCCTTCGCCAGCAGCGTTTTCACTGCCTCCGCGCTGCCCGCCCGCGCCGCCAGCATCAGCGCCGTCTCCCCGCCCTGCAACGGCGTATTCACCTCCGCCCCGGCCTCCACCAACAGCCGCACCATCGCCGCACTCCCGTTCCCACTCGCCTGCGCCAGCGGTACCATCCCATACCGGTTCGCCGCGTTCACCTTCGCCCCCGCCCGCACCAGCGCCGTCGCCGTCTCCACATCGTCGTGATACGCCGCCCAGTGCAACGCCGTCGTCCCGTCCGCCTGCGCCGCATTCACGTCCGCGCCCCCCGCCAGCAGGCGCCGCACCCCGGCCGCGTCCCGCTTCTCCACCGCGTCGGCCACCGCGCCCGCCCACACCGGCATAGCCAACGCCGCTACCATCACTACCGTCGTGCGCCGCATCCGTCCCCCCCTAGCCCACATCCATCCGCTCAAACAACCCGTCCACTTTCCCCGTGCTGTCCCCAAACTTGTCCATCCGCACCCCCACCCGTTCCAGCAGCGTCAAATGCAGATTCGCCAGATTCCCCGGCTTCTCATACCGGATATGCCGCCCGCCCTTCAGCCCCGTCGCCCCGCCCCCGGCCACCAGTATCGGCAGATTCTCGTGATCATGCAAACTCGGGTTCCCCATCCCGCTCCCGTACAAATACACCGAGTGGTCCAGCAGCGTCCCGTCCCCGTCCGGCGTCGCCTTCATCTTCTGCAGAAACTCCGTAAACAGCGAAATGTGGTACGTGTTGATCTTCGCAATTTGAGCCACTTTATAGGGATCATTCCCATGGTGGCTCGTCGGATGATGCGGATCCCGCACCCCGATCTCCGGATACGTCCGGTTGCTCTGCTCCCGCGTGAACTGGAACGCAATCACCCGCGTAATATCGGCCTGGAACGCCAGGATCTGCAACTGGAACATCAGCCGCGCATGGTCGGCAAACGCCGCCGGTACCCCCACCGGCCTCTCCAGGTCCGGCGTCTTGTTCTCCGCCACCGCCTGCTCGGCCCGCGCAATCTCCTTCTCCACCGCGTGCACGCTCTCCAGATACTGCTCCAGCCGCGCCTGGTCCGGTCCGCCCACCCGCTGCTTCAGCCGCGCTATCTCTTTCGTAAACGAGTCCAGCAGGTTCGCCCGGTTCTGCAGCGCCGCCCGCCGCGCCCCCGCATTCCCGCCCTCCCCGAACAACCGCTCAAACACCACCCGCGGATGCGCCTCGCTCGGCAGCGGCGTCGTCGGCGACGACCACGACAAGCAGTTCTGATACACGCACGAGTACCCGTTATTGCATACCCCCGCCAGCGGGTTCAGATCCATCGCCAACTGCAGCGACGCCACCTGCGTATCCCGCCCCATCTCCGCCGCCGCAATCTGATCAACAGTGATACCCGAATAATAATCGGAGCTCTCCGTATGCTTCGCGCTCGCCGCGCTCAGAAACGCCGAATTGGAGGTGTCGTGCGTCCCCGGATACGCATTCTGCAGCCGCAGATTCGTCAGCACGGTCACCTGTTGCTTCACCGGTTCCAGCGGCTTCAGAATCGGCGACAACTCCTCCAGCCGCCCCTGCCCCGGCGGCGTCCACCGGTCCTGATCGCATCCCATCGGGATAAATACAAATCCCAGCCGCCGCACCGGTTTTGCCGGCGTCGCCGCCCACGCCGTCGCCGCCGGAATCATCGCCTCCAGCAGCGGCAGCGCCAGCGCCGCCTGCGCGCTCCGCAGCATCGCCCGTCTCGGTATCGCCTTCTTCGTCAGAAATGTCGCCATCGTCTACCTCACTCCCGCCACCGCGGCCGCCGCGGCCGCTCGCCGCATCCGGAACGGCGCACTCTCCACAATCCCCAGAATCAGCGCCGAAAACCGGTAATCGGCCCGCGCCGCTTCCTTCACAATCTTCCGCACCGCCGGCGCATCGGAATACTCCACGCCCCGGCCCAGCGCGAACGTCAGCAGATTCTCCGTCAGCGCCGTCGCAAACAGCTCCGGCCGCCGCAACAGCGCCTCTTCCAGCCCGTCCACCCCGCGGAACTCCCGGTCCCCCGGCACCGCCCCCGACGCATCCACCGGCTGATCCTCCACTTCCAGATCCCGCCACCGCCCCACCGCGTCATAATTCTCCAGCGCAAAACCCACCGGATCAATCGTCCGGTGACAGCTCGCACACACCGAATTGCTCCGGTGCGCCGCCAGCCTCTCCCGCATCGGCAGGTTCGCCGCCACCGTGCTCTCGTCCAGCGCCGGCACCGCCGGCGGCGGCGCCGGAGGCGGCGCGCCCAGCATGTTCTTCAACACCAGCACCCCGCGCAGCACCGGCGAAGTCCGCGTCGCATACGAGGTCACCGAAAGCACGCTCCCCTGCCGCAGGAGTCCGCCCCGCCGGCTCTCCGGCGTCACCGCCACCCTTCGGAACCGGCTCCCGGAAACGCCCGGTATCCCGTAATGCCGCGCCAGCCGTTCGTTTAAGAAGGTGTAGTCGGACCGGATCATCGTCCGCACACTCCGGTCTTCCCGCACCACACTGTCAAAAAACAGCTCCGTCTCCTGCCGGAACGCCTGCCGCAGATTGTCGTCAAAGTCCCGGAACAGATTCCCGCTCGGCACCACCGCATCAATGTTCCGCAGCCGCAACCACTGCCCCGCAAAATTCGTCGCCAGGTTGTACGACCGGCGGTCCGCCAGCATCCGCTTCGTCTGCCTCTCCAACTCACCCGGCGCGCTCAGCGCCCCGCGCGCGGCCACTTCTAACAACGCATCGTCCGGAATGCTGCTCCACAGAAAGAAGGAGAGTCGCGAAGCCAGCTCCAGATCGCTCATCCGGTAGACGCCCCCCGCCGGTACCTTCGCAGGGTCCGTCTCCACCCGGAATAGAAACTTCGGGTTCGTCAATACCGCCGTCACCGCTGCCGTAATCCCCTGTTCAAAATCGCCATTCGCCCGCGCCGTACGAAAATAGGCCATCGGTTCTTCCACTTCGCCCGCCGCCACCGGCCGCCGGTAAGCCCGCCGCATCAGCGTGGAGAGAATAGAAACCGCGCACGCCTCTTCCTGCGCCTTACCCGGCCCGGCCGGCCGGCAAACAAACAACCGCCGCCGGCTCGGCGTCTCGCCTGCCCCTTTCGGCAGGAACGGGCCCGTCACCGCAATCTGATCCACCGCCGGCGCCGTCCGCGGGTGCCGCCGGTCGTTGTACCGGGATAGCGTCGGCTGGCGCGCCGTATCAATCAGCGATGAGCCCTCTTTCCGAAACGTCACCGCAATCTGATGCGGCCCCGCCTTCACCGGAATGCGCGCCTTCAGCGCTTTTTCGTTCAGTACTTCAATCCCGATGCTCTCCCGCGAAACCCAGAACGTGTGCGCCACCTCCCGGTCCACCAGCAGCACCATCTCGTGCTGCCGGGAATCGCGCAACCCGCTCACCACTCCCGCGAGATCCCGGGCCAGCAGCACCTGGATCTCATACTCGCCATCCTGCGCAAACGTGTACGTCGTGGAGAACCCGCCCCGCGTCCCAATCGGCATCCCGGGCAGATGCTCCTCCTGCGTCAGGTCCGCCCGCAGCCCGATCGTGTCGCTTTGCAACGACGTCTGCGTGCTGCCAACCGCCAGGCGGCTGATCCGTTGAGCCGCGGAAATGTACCGGTTCAGCAGCGCCGGCGTAAGATCTCCGACGTTGACGTTGTCAAACCCATGCCCGCTCTCATCGGCCGGCAGCATCGAGGAGGCGTCAATATCGAGAGCCAGCAGATCCCGAACGGCATTCTGATATTCGGTGCGGTTCAATCGCCGCAGCGTCTCGGTCCGTCCCGGGTTCGGCTTGGCCGCCGCGGCCGCGTCGAGCGTAGCTTCCAGCGTGGTCAATAGTGCCAGCCGCTCCCCCGCCGCCGGTTGCGGCAATCCCGGCGGTGGCATCACCCCGGTCCGCACTTTCCGAACGACTTTCTCCCAAAACTCCGGCCGCCCCTCCACCCGGGGCACCGAGGCCGCGTCCAGGCTCAGCCCGCCATTCTTAACGCGCTCATTGTGACAGTTGGCGCAGTAACGGTCCAGAAACTGCCGCTGCTGCGCACGGCAAGGCGCCGCCAGCAAAAACACCACCGCCAGCCCGCCAATCCCAGTCCGAAATGGAATCCGCTTCAGTTCATTCACTACGCGTTGTATTTTACTACCAACCCGCCCCCAGCCACCCCCACCAGCGCCCCGCTATCCGCGTTCGCCGGTCGCCGCCCGCACCCCGCCGCACCCGAATCAGGATTCCTGGCCGAAGTACGCTGGCAGCGGAATTACCATGGCCATGATAATTCACATGGCCATGTTTGCTATCATGGCCATGTGAGAAAGGAGCACTGGGTTGATTGCCGCCGAGCATGATTTTGTCCGGCTTGCGGCCGAAGCATTTCGGCAAGCATCCTGGCGCGTCCACCGGCCCCGCCAGGCAGGCACCTCCCTGCCGGACATGATTGTGGACGGCCCCGGCCGCAAGTTTGTTGTCGCGCTCAAGCGCGCCTCGGAAGGCCGCCGCGATCGGGTGATTCCGTTGCTGTCGCAGGCAATCCTCGAAGCCCAGACGATCGCCCGGGATTTTCCCGAGATGGTCAACCCGGTCGCAATCGTGGGAGCCGAATACTTTCCGCCGGCTGTCGTCGACTCCGCCCTGGCCTATGCATCGCGCGTCGCCCCCCACGTCGGGGTCGGATTGGTCGACACGGCCGGACTGCGGGCCTTCTGGGGTCTCGGACTGGAAGCCTTGAACGCCCTTCCCTCTCCCCAAGAGAGGCGGGCCCGCCGGCGAGTAGCCCCACCTCCATTACCCCAATTGTTCTCGGACCTCAATCAGTGGATGCTGAAAATTCTTCTCGCCGGCTCCATCCCCGCGGAGCTCCTATCGGCCCCGCGCTCCCGGTTCGCCACCCCCTCGGGGTTGGCGAGGGCGGCCGGGGTATCGGTGATGAGCGCCATTCGGTTGATGCGGCAATTGGAACACGATGGGTTCATCCATCCGGACCACGAGTCCCTGGAACTCATTCGCGTTCCCGATCTCTTACGCCGCTGGTCGGCCTCACGGGAGTCAACCCGGGAGTTTCCCGTTCGTTGGATGCTCAAACAACACCAGACAGCACTCTCGGCGTTACTCAAATCCAACTTCGCCGCAGCCGCCTCCACCAGCCCCGCGCCAACCGGTCGCCGGCGTCCCCCCCGAGTGTGCCTGGGACTGTTCTCCGCCGCCGATGCGCTCGGCTTCGGTTTCGTGCACGGTGTCGCGCCTCACATTTACATGGAGCGGCTCGAACCGGGACTCCTTTCAAAATGGGGACTTACTCTTGACGGCGCCGAGCACAATCCGGATGCTTGGATCCGTATCCCCACCAACCCGGAGGCAATCTTTCGCGCCGCCGTTGTCAAAGACGGAGTTCCCTGCGCTGACATCCTCCAGGTCTGGTTCGATGTTTCCAAACACCCCTCCCGCGGCAAGGCACAGGCAGATGAAATTGCGCGGCGGGCACTGGCTCCCCTTCTGAGGAGAGGTTGATGCCGCTCGCACCTGGCATCGATGGCTTCTCCCGGCTCATTACGGCAATCGCCCCCTGGCTCGATCGTGTTGTCATCGTTGGTGGCTGGGCACACCGCCTTTACCATCTCCATCCCGCGGCACAGCACGTCGATTTCCCGCCACTGATGACCCTCGACGCCGACGTCGCCCTGCCGCGGACGTTGCCCAATGATTCACCGGCGATGCGCGACGCGCTCGTCGCGCATGGTTTCCAGGAGGAATTCCGCGGCGACGACACGCCCCCGGTCACGCTCTATCATTTGACTCACAGCACCAGCGGCTTCTACGCAGAGTTTCTGACACCCCTCGCCGGAAGCGAGTACACAAGATCCGGCAAGAAGAAAGCAACGGCCCGGATTGCGGGCGTAAACTCACAACAGCTGCGACACATTGAGCTCCTGCTCGCCCATCCCTGGACCGTCGCCCTGAATACCGGCGACTTCGATCTCACCGTTCCCAAGTTGGTCCAAGTCGCAAACCCAATTGGGTTCCTGGCGCAGAAGCTCCTCATCCACCGATACCGGCGCACCGATGACCAGGCGAAGGACATCCTTTACATTCACGACACCTTGCAGGTATTTGGCACACGCCTCGACGACCTGCGAACGGAATGGGTCGAGAGAGTTCGACCGGTCGTCCATCGGAAAGCAGCAAAGGAAGTCGAAACCGCGTCCGAATGGTTATTCGGCACGATGTCCGGAGTCATCCGCCAGGCGGCAGGGTTCGCCGCCGGACGGCGATTGACTCCGTCCACGATCCAGGAGGCCTGCCGTTATGGACTACTGCGGATAACCAGCGTCGCCTGACACGGGGATACTCTCGCCAGTGCGTCCCGGTCGGCAAAGGCATATGCCTGCGGCCAGCAAGCGAACAGCAGGCCCGGCAGACCGGCTCCAGCCGTGCTACCGCACCGTAGTCAACATACTGCCCGCCACGAACTCCCCTTTCGCCGCAAACAAGCTGAAGTTCGAAAAACTGTTGCCCCCGATCAGCCGGCCCAACACCGACGCCCGGCCCGTTCCAACACGCAACTGCGCCGTCCCATAACGGAGTTGTCCGATCACGGTCGACATCTTGACGCGGCTCCGGCCATCGCCGTACCACCAGTTCGCCGTAAACGGAAAGCTCGGTGGCACGGGGTCCGTCACCACCCCATGCAAAAAGAACGCCGGCTGCTTGGCAGGTTCCGCCGCTACATAAATCTCGCCGCTGTTGGAAGGAACACCGCGCGTGAACTCATGAACCAATCCCTCGTCAGCAGTCACCGGCAGACCCGCCCGCCGCAGCCGTTGAGCCAGCCGTTCGCTGTCCGTCACGTAGACAACGGTGTAGTTGTTCACATCGCCCGTACCGTCCGGCGGAAGAATGGCGAGTCCAATCTGCGCCACCGTCGCCGCTCCCTCCTGCTTCCCATCGACACTCATCGACTGGCAGTTCGCCGCCCGGACAACAAGCCCGGCAGCCCCCGGACCAACCGGCGCAAGGACAAATCCAGCGGGTACCAACGGCTGCGCCTGAGCCACCGGAATAGGGCCAAACCCAATTGTTTCCGTGCAACCAGCGAACGTGACAGAAAAGTCGCGGCCTCCGTCCGGTTCGGCAAGGAGCAGCGACGGAGCCCAAAGTAGAGAGACCAAGGCAGTGGTGAGGCGAAGGGAAAAGCAGTTCATGCCTGAGCAAGCGTGCTTTCCCAATGTTTTTTGCAGAGCACGAATAGGAAGCCGCAATCCAGCACTCCCCCGCCCGCCGCCGCAATGGCGTTCCTGTTATCGTTGAGTGGCTGCGGGCAGCCGGTCCATCAGACGACACTGCCCACCACCAGGAAATCGCATGAAAACTCTCAGCCCATCGCTCTTGCCCCTTCTCTTCGCCCTCGCCCTTCCCGCTGCCGAATGGACGCAGCCTGCCGGTGGCCCGCCCAATCGCCAACCGCATCTCTCCGCATGGGGACCGGAGATTGGCCTCACCTACGGCGCCGGGGATGCGATCTACTTCACAGGCTCCCGCGACGCCGGCAAGACATGGAGTAAACCCGTAACCGTCTCCGAACAGGGGAAACTCTCGCTCGGAATGCGTCGCGGGCCGCGCGTCGCCGTAACGAAGGAAGCCATCGTCATCACCGCCATCGCGGGAGAAAAGGGTCGTGGCGCCGACGGAGACGTACTGTCTTGGCGAAGTGTCGACCACGGAGCAACATGGTCAACCCCCACCAGAGTCAACGACGTTGCCGCCTCCGCCAGAGAGGGTCTCCATAGCCTCGCCGCCGGCGGCAAAAACACCCTGTTCGTCACCTGGCTCGATCTGCGTGACAAGGGAACAAAGCTCTATGGATCCATCTCGAAAGACGGAGGCCGCACCTGGTCGCCTAACCGTCTCGTCTACCAGTCCCCTTCCGGATCGGTCTGCGAATGCTGTCATCCCACCGCCGTGGTCGATGAGGCGGGCGGAATCGGCGTCATGTTCCGGAACTGGCTGGACGGAAATCGCGACATGTACCTCGTGCGGTCTTCTGACGGAGGCGCAACCTTTGGCCCCGCCGCCAAACTGGGCGCCGGCACCTGGAAATTGAACGCCTGCCCGATGGACGGCGGGTCTCTCGTGCTCGGCCCGAAGGGTTCGAGTATCTCCGTTTGGCGCAGAGAGGGCAATCTCTACCTGTCGAACGGCTCCGGCGAAACGCTCCTCGGTCCCGGACGCCAACCGGTCATCACCCAAACCGCCAAGGGGACGTTCCTCGCTTGGACCGAGGGTAAGTCGATTCGCTGGAAAAAGGCAGGCGCCGAAGCCGTAAACGCACTCGCCGAAGAGGGCACGTTCATCAGCCTCGCCCCGCTTCCCGGCGGAACCGTCCTCCTCGCCGGCGAACGCGACGGCACCGTCTTCGTCAAGCCCCTGCCGTAGCGCTGTCGGAACGGCATTTTCGCGCCAGAGAGCATCCCCAGGGCAGCGGAAGACGCCGCGCTCCTTTCCAGTTCGATGCACCGCTTGGTGTCATTCAAGGAAGCGGCTTCGCCGTCCTCCAGACCCTCCTTTTGACCATCTCTATTCTCAACGGCCGGGCACGCACCGGCGCCTCCCGTCCTGTTACTCGTTCCCGTCCTGGAGCCATCGTTCCGCATTGCTGGGCCGGCCGCTGATGATTCGTCCTTTTGCCGAGTCGTCGCCAGCCCGGGAATCCGTAACCTACCCACTCTCAGCATCTTACGTTTGGATATCGAACTGCACATCTCTATCACCGTAACGGGATTGACAGGAAGCCGAAGCGGATTCAGCGGCGGCGACGTAGGAATCCGAAAACAGATTGGAGGGAGGTGCCATGACGTTGGACACTTCTTCACTTTCCCCGCGACGGGGTTTGGCAACCCCCACTCGCTGTACGGGCGAATGGGGCGGGAATCAGGACGTTCGCCATGATCTTCAGGCGGCTAGACTGAACCTCAGCATATATAGTCGGGCTTCAGATGGCACTGTCGGCGGAGACATCTACTACGTCGCAGTATGCGAACAGGAACTGCTCGCGCGCGTAATTCTCTGTGATGTCCAAGGTCATGGAATGCTTGTCAGCGAACTGACTACCTGGATTTATGGTGCCTTGCGTGCAAGCGTGAATACCATCGAGGGCAATCGGGTCCTTACAGCTCTGAACGCGTTGCTGTATCAGAAAGGATCACTCGCGAATGCGACGGCGGCGCTTATCACCTTTAACACCATCGATGGCCAGTTGTATTTCTCCTATGCGGGCCATCCTCCCATACTCTTGAATCGACGTACCAGCCATCGGTGGATTCCCCTCATCCCGGCGGTAAACAGCGATCGATCAAATCTTCCGATCGGTATGTTCGCCGCAACCAGTTACGATCAGGAGTCTGTTTTGCTGCAGGCCGGAGACCGGCTGGCAATCTACTCCGATGGCGTCATTGAGGCGGAATCGGCGGCCGGAGAGGAGTTCGGACTCTCCCGGTTGGCGGATCTTCTGGAACGATTCCCCAGCTACGACATTTCGTCGATAAAGGATCGGGTGATCGAACACCTCGGTGTCCACTCGCGGGGAGCCCAATGCACCGATGATCAGACTCTGATGCTGATCGAGATTGCCTGATTTCCTGCCGCTCGTTACCCGTTCGGGGTACTCGCCACCAATCGAATCGCGGTATTCTGCGCGTTTTCCGGCCCATTCCGTGGCAAAGCCGCGTACACTCAATTCGGGGTCCATTGACAATCCACTCGACAACTGGTCCGGAAGAAAACGCAGCGCGCCGCGTCCGCGGCCGTTGCCCTGTTGCGCCGTTGGCAATCATGTCACTGCTGTTGCCCCTTCCATCTCTCGCCCTGGACCCCGCTCGGCATGTCTCGCAGTATGGCCATAGTTCTTGGAGAGTGCAGGACGGCCACTTCCCCAACGTACCGCAATCCATAACACAAACTGCC
Organism: uncultured Solibacteraceae bacterium; assembly: GCA_964430625.1. Taxonomy (GTDB): domain Bacteria; phylum Acidobacteriota; class Terriglobia; order Bryobacterales; family Bryobacteraceae. The sequence continues at coordinate 224,323 of CAYSFR010000006.1, read as the reverse complement.
GATGGATACATCTGGATAGGCACAGGGAGTGGCCTGGTGCGCTTCGACGGCGTACGTTTCGTCCCATGGCGCCCCCCCTCCGGCGAGACTCCCGTCGATTTCAAAGTCTTATCCATGCTGGGCACCCGGGATGGAAGTCTGTGGATTGGCACCGGTAGCGAGCTGGCGCAACTGAAGGACGGACAACTGGTGACCTACCGCGGCAACGGTGGCCGGGTGAACGCGATTCGGGAAGACCGCCACGGTGCCATCTGGTTTGTCCGTTCGCGTTCCAGAGACAACGCTGGACCACTTTGCCGGGTAACCGGCACCGTTACGAAGTGCTTCGGCACCGCGGATGGCATCCCCTTTCGCTGGGCACACACCTTGGTTAGCGACGGGATCGACGGCTTCTGGATCGGGTCTCTGCAGGGTTTGTGCCACTGGACTCCCGGACGGGTTACTAACTTCCTTCCCGATCGACTCAAGGATGCGTCGGGGGCAACCGGCGTGAACAGTTTTAGCCTCATGCCCGACGGCACCGCGCTTGTCGGACTCGGCCAGGGCGGGTCTGGTTTTGGATTACAGCAATTGTCCGGAGATACGTGGCGGGACTTTCTGATTCCAGGAGGGATTGGGTCTTCCCTCTGGGTCGAAACGCACCTGGTGGATCGCGACGGCGCTATCTGGCTCTCCACCCAGGAAGGGGGATTGTTCCACGGCTCTGCCGCCCGCACCGACCGGTTCCGCCAGTCGGATGGACTCTCCGGCGACACAGTCATAGGCATCTTCGAGGACCGCGAAGGCAACATCTGGACCGTTGCGCCGGAGGGGATCGATCAGTTCCGCAATTTGCCGGTAGGAACACTTTCCCGGCGCGAAGGGCTCACCGCCAATGACTTCGGGGCCGTTGCCACATCCAACCGCGGCAATGTATGGATCGGTGGAATGACCACCGTCAGTCGCTTTTTTGGCGGGAAACTCTCCTCCATAACCGCGAAAGACGGTCTGCCTGGCAAACGAGTCACCGCTCTGTTGGAAGACCATGCCGGACGTCTATGGATTGGGGCCGATGCGGGAATGTCCATTCTGGAGAGCGGCAGATTTCGCTCCATTTCCCGCGCTAGGGACGGTACTCCACTTCGCATGGTTGTCGCATTGGCTGAGGATTCCGGCCAAAACGTCTGGGCCCTCGTGGTTGGGCCTTCACGTCACATTCTTTGCCTGCGTGATTTCAAAATATCGGAAGAGATACCAGTTTCGGACAACGTGGCGGGCGGAGCTTTTCACCCCGACCCGACCGGTGGAATCTGGGTCGGGCACACCAGCGGACGGCTGACGCGCTACCGGGCCGGCATGTCGCCGGTCGTCGTCCCAGCCGATGGATCCGGCCCCGTTAGGAATCTCTCGATCGATCCCGACGGTACAACCTGGGCAGCAAGCAGCTTAGGTCTCATCCGCCGCAGCGGCGCATCCAGCAACACTCTGGATCAGCGAAACGGCTTGCTCTGTAACGACCTGTTTGCGACCCTTCGCGACGACACCGGTGCCCTTTGGATCTACGCCGCCTGTGGCCTCATGAGGATTTCTGCAACGGAATTGCATCGGTGGTCGAAAGACCCGTCCGCCCGGGTGGAAGTTTCCCTGCTCGATCGCTTCGACGGCACCCATCCCGCCACCGGCACCTTCGGCCCAGTGGCGGCTAGGTCCATCGACGGACGGCTTTGGTTTTCCAACGACTCGTTGATCGAGTTTGTGGACCCTCGCAACCTGGTATCCAACAATCTCGCCCCTCCCGTCCGGATCGAACAGATTGTGGCAGATCGCGTTACTCTGCCGCCACACGAGAATCTACGCTTGCCCCCATTAACGCGGCACCTCCAAATTGACTACACCGCCCTTAGCTTTTCCGTGCCCCAGAAAGTGAAGTTCAAGTTTCGACTCGATGGCCACGACGACGAGTGGCAGGAGGCCGAAACCCGCCGCCAGGCCTTCTACACCGATCTGGCTCCGGGTAGCTATCGCTTCCGGGTCATCGCCTGCAACAACGATGGCGTCTGGAACGAAGCCGGCGCGAGCCTCGCCTTTGTGGTTCTTCCGGCTTACTATCAAACGCTTTGGTTCACCCTACTTGGCATTACATTCGCGCTGCTCACCTTTTGGGGCGCATATCGCATGCGCGTACAACAAGTGACTGCGGCGATGGGCGCACGCTTCGACGAACGCATCGAGGAACGTAACCGTCTCTCCGGAGAACTACACGACACAATTCTGCAATCTGTGCAGATCAGCAAGATGATCGCCGACCACGCGCTAAGCGATAAATCCGGCCATAATGTCGAGGCGCTTCGCACCGCAATCACCACTCTCTCCGGATGGCTTGCCCAGGCGACAGCCGATGGACGGACCGCGCTCAACGCCTTGCGCAGCTCTACCGCAACAACCAGCCAGGACCTTTCCGAGGCGTTTCGGCAGTCGGCCGAAACATCGCTTATTCACCACCCAATCGAATTCGTCGTCTCCGTGGAGGGGCCCGTTCAAATACTCCACCCCATTGTTCGGGACGAGGTTTATCGCATTGGATCCGAGGCGATCCGCAACTCCTGCCTCCACTCGAATGCTACCCGGATCTCCGTCAAACTTATCTTCGCCAGGGATCTGACGGTACAAGTGAAGGACGATGGCCAAGGAATTGATCCGGCCGTCCTCTCCGCCGGGAAACCGGGCCACTTCGGCCTCGCGGGAATGCAGGAACGCTCCCTCCGCATCGGCGCCCACTTTCGCCTCCTCAGCCGCATCGGGGACGGCACCCTGGTCGAGTTGACCGTCCCCGGCAAGATTGCTTTCTATCGCTCCCGCCGCCCGACGTTTCTCGGAACAATCCGCCGGTTTTGGAGATCGTCAGAGACCGATGTCGCGTAAGGGAGTATTTTCATGACAACTGCTGAAGACCCGATGGCCGAGCCGAAGCCCATCCGCCTGCTTTGCGTCGATGATCACCCCTTCGTTCGCGTAGGTCTGGCAACTATCATCAACAGCCAACCGGATATGCAAGTCGTCGCCGAGGCCGCCACGGGCGCCGAAGCAATTGCCAGGTTCCGGCAGTACCGTCCCGACGTCACTCTTCTGGATCTCAGGCTCCCGGACATGAGCGGCATCGATGTGTTGATCTCGATTCGAACTGAGGATGCTGCCGCTCGGGTCGTCATCCTCACCACATCGGAAGGAGATGTCGAAATTCAGCGTGCCCTAAAGGCCGGAGCGCGCAGCTATCTCTTGAAGAACATGCCACCAGCGGATCTGCTCAGTGTGATTCGCCAGGTCTGGGCCGGGAAACGGAGTATCCCCGCGGAGGTCAGTGCCCACCTGGTGGAGCACATGAGCGACGAGCAATTGAGCCTGCGCGAAATTGAGGTTTTGCGCCTTGTCGCTGGCGGCAACCGCAATCGGGATATTGGCCAGATCCTATTCATTTCCGAGGAAACCGTCAAGGTTCATCTCAAGAACATCATGGGTAAGCTCGGAGCAAACGATCGGTCCTCAGCGGTCACCATCGCCCTCCGCCGAGGCATCATGCAGCTATAAAAATACCTCGAAATGGGTATCGCTATGCACTGTATCGCGGGATTCGGTTTCCCTTCCTGGCCTCTACTCTCGATAGTAGAGGCTAACCTGCCTCTTCCATGCGAAGAAGGCTCACCACTCAGAAGCTTCGGCCTCTTTTTTCCCTGTTTCCGTCTGGTCGAGCAGGCGCCGCCCTGCTTCTCCTAAGAGCGCTCCTCGGATTCTCAGCACTCGGGGAGGGCGGTGCCGCTCTCGCTGGCGGGCTTCACCTGAGTGCTTGGACTTGGGGGACCGGACTTCTCATCGTCGCTTGCGGGATCCTGCTCCTCACCGGATTCTTCACCCCAATTGCCTGCGTGCTCTTTGCCCTCCATGGCGTCCTGGCCATTTCTCTGTCGGCCCTTTCGCCGGATCCACATTCCCTCCGCCACCCCGCCTCCTCCCTCTCCCTGGTCGTCGTCGCCGCCGCCGTCGCCCTGCTCGGGCCCGGCGCGCTTTCCGTTGACGCGCGCCTCTTTGGCATGCGGGAAATCGTTGTATCACGAAACTTCCGGGCACCCGGCAATTGATCGTGGTCAGGAGTAACTCTCCGCTACCTCCAACGGGCTACCAGCAGACGCCGATTAGGGGGACAGAAATACACCTGCATCGCGTGATGTCTTTCCGCCACCGCTCGCCCACACTATCCGTAGAGAAGGCGAACCGAAGTTCGATTCTCTGGAGGAACAATCATGTACACCGCGAACGATCCAGACCGGGTATTCTCGACTCGCGACACTGCCGGTACCGCCACGGCGTCTGCCCCGTTTCGCCCAACCGGCGCCCAGACAGGTGCCGAAGTCCACTATCTCGTAAGCCGCCCCCTGCCCGCCACGCTCGGCCGCTCTTCCACCTTCGACGAGATCATCGGCTCCTCCCCGGCAATCCGCGAGGTCCTTGCGCTCCTGGCAAAGGTTGCGCCCTCGGATGCCACCGTCTTGATTCTCGGGGAAACAGGAACCGGAAAAGAGCTCTTCGCACGCTCTCTTCACGGCCACTCCCGACGTGCCGCCAAGCCGTTTGTTAGGGTCAACTGCGCCGCCATTCCGCAGTCATTGATCGCATCGGAGCTGTTCGGGCACGAAAAAGGGGCATTCACCGGTGCCCTCCAGCGGCGCCTCGGGCGGTTTGAAGCAGCAGATGGAGGAACTCTCTTTCTCGACGAAGTCGGAGACCTCCCTCCAGAAACGCAAGTAGCCCTTCTCCGCGTACTCCAAGAACGAGAGTTTGAGCGTGTCGGCGGTTCTCGAACCATTTCGGTCAATGTTCGCATTGTCGCCGCAACAAACAAGGATCTGGCCGCTTCCGTCGCCGCCGGTACCTTTCGCGAAGACCTGTTCTACCGGCTCAACGTCGTTCCCTTACGCCTACCGCCGCTTCGGGAGCGAGTTCCTGACCTGCTGCTGCTGATCGAGCATTTCCTCAATCACTACGCCGCGAAATCCGGAAAGGCCATCAGCCGGATCGAAACAGTGTGTCTGCAAAGACTGACCGCCTACCAATGGCCAGGAAACATTCGCGAACTGCAAAACATGGTGGAGCGCGCGATTGTCCTCTCCGACGGCGACACCCTCTTCCTCGACGAGGATTGGTTCCGGCCCGCATCTTCGCCCGAGTCGGTCAGGCCAGAGTCGCTCGCCGGTTTGGCTCTTCGTGAAGTCGAGTTGATTGAGGATGCATTGCGCAAGAGCCGTGGCCGCGTTTCCGGCCCCGCCGGCGCCGCCGCCAGATTGATGATTCCCCGGCAGACCCTCGAATCGAAGATCAGAACGTTCGGTATCGACAAGTATCGGCCAGGTCAGGCGGTTCAAAATGCGTAAAGACAAGCAAGCGTCATCGTTACCCTCTGTTCTCATTACCGGCGCCTCCAGCGGGATTGGCGCCGCCTATGCCGGCCGCTTCGCCAGGCGCGGACACGATCTCGTCCTCGTCGCCCGCGACCACAAGCGCCTCGCCCGTCTCGCCCGGCAACTCCACAGTGAGACCGGTTCGATCGTCGATACGCTGCCCGCGGACCTCACCAGCCAACAGGACTTGGCAAAGGTGGAGGATCGTGTACGCCAGGATTCCAGCATCGGCATTCTCATCAACAATGCCGGCATTAGCGCCCCGGGTGGCTTCCTGGATCAGTCCCCGGACCTGCTCGCGAAGATGATCGAGTTGAACACCACGGCACTCATGCGGCTCGCCAGCGCGATCGCCCCCCGCCTGGTCCGGAACCGCAACGGTGCCATTGTGAACATCGGTTCCGTCGTCGGACTGGCCCCCGAATTCGGTCGAACCGTCTATGGCGCTACGAAGGCTTTCGTACTTTTCTTCTCGCAGAGCCTTCATGTGGAACTCGCACCACACGGCGTCTACGTCCAGGCTGTCCTTCCGGCGGCCACACGTACCCCCATTTGGGAGCATGACGGCATCGACGTCAATACACTGCCCGCTGTGATGGAGGTCGACGAACTCGTCGATGCCGCCCTTGTCGGCTTCGACCGCCGGGAAACCGTCACCATCCCGCCTCTCCCGGAAATTGACCAATGGAATGCCTCCAACGCCGCCCGCTACGCAATGGTACCCAACTTCAGCCAAAAACATGCGGCACTTCGCTACCGCCCTGCTGCGGATGGCTCGTCGCTCTGACCAGCCATCACCGCTACCACGTCCGGAAACTGAACCCCGAAAAGGAATACCTCATGACCCAACCCACCGCGAACCAAAACCCCAAAGTCCTCTACACCGGCAAGACCCATACCTCCGGCGGCCGCGAGAGAGGCACGGCCCGCAGTTCCGACGGCCAACTCGACATCAGGCTCTCGGCACCCGGTACCATGGGCCCGGGCACCAACCCCGAACAACTCTTCGCCGCCGGCTGGTCGGCCTGCTTCGAAGGAGCCATGGCTATTGCCGCGCAAAAGCAGAAACTCTCGCTCCCCGAGGGCACCGCCATTGACGCCGAAGTGGACCTGTGTTTTGTCGACGGTACATACTTCCTGCAGGCTCGGCTGAACATCAGCCTGCCGGGCATGGACCGCGAAGTGGCCCTCGCCCTGGCCAACGCCGCGCACCAGACCTGTCCTTACTCCAAAGCCACACGCGGCAACATCGACGTTGTCCTCAACGTGATCTAGCAGGGAGGAACTGATGCCGGAAATCGTCTACTACCGTCGACGCCGCTTCCTCGGCGCCGGAGCGCTGATGCTCGCCCCACCGCAATTGCCCATCGAAGGCAGCCTTCCTTCGCTCCGCGGCGCAACCGCCTGGCTCAATTCTCCGCCGCTCAATTCCGCCAGCTTGCAAGGCAAAGTCGTCCTCATCGACTTTTGGACCTACACCTGCATCAACTGGCTGCGCTCGTTGCCCTACATCCGTGCTTGGGCCGAGAAGTACAGGGACCAGGGATTGGCCGTTATCGGCGTGCACACCCCTGAGTTTACCTTCGAAAAAAACATCGATAATGTCCAACGCGCCGCACTGGAAATGGGCGTCGCCTATCCCGTCGCAGTCGATAACGACTACGCCATCTGGCGCGCTTTCCGGAACAACTCCTGGCCTGCAATCTATATCGCGGACTCCCAGGGACAGCTTCGGCATCACCACTTCGGCGAGGGCCAGTATCACCGCTCCGAACGTGTCATTCAGCATCTGCTTTCCGTCAACAGCGAATTAGTCGCGGTGAATGGCCGGGGTGTGGAAGCCGCCGCCGAATGGAGTTCCTTGCAGTCACCGGAAAACTATCTCGGATCCCAACGCACGGAAAATTTTGCCTCCCCGGGCGGAGCCCTATCTCGCCGCCGCGTCTACAGCTCTCCTCCCGCGTTGCAACTCAATCACTGGGCGCTCGCTGGCGAATGGACGTTTTCCAGCGAGGCAGTGATCCTGCACGCCGCAGGGGGGCGCATCGCCTATCGCTTTCACGCCCGCGACCTTCATATCGTCCTCGGACCAGTCGCGCATGGACGTTCTGTCCGGTTCCGCGTGCTCATCGACGGACTGGCCCCGCACGACGCCCACGGGGTGGACGTGGATGGACAGGGAAACGGCGTCGTCACCGAGCAGCGGCTCTATCAACTCATCCGCCAACAGAGGCCCATTTCTCATCGGCTTTTCGAGATCGAGTTCCTCGATTCCGGCGTGGCGGCGTTTTCGTTTTCGTTCGGCTAACCCAACTCAAGACAAAGGAAACCACAATGACCCTCCTCGAACAGGTCGATCACCCTGCCCTCGCCTCCAGCGGCGAAGACAGTTTACTGACCGCAGTCCTCGCCGCCCATGGCGGCTTGGAGAATTGGTCCAGGATCACAAGGCTGACCGCCGAATTGTCGCTCGGCGGTCCGTTCTGGGCCGCCCGCGGCTGGCCGGATGTGTATGGGCATACCGTTGCCACCATCGATCCCCACCACGAGCACATCACCTTCGCCCCGTTCCCCGTCTCCGGCCATATGTCCGTCTTCGAAACCGGCCCCGAACGCATGACAATCAGAACCCTCGACGGCCGTCTCATCGAGGAGCGCCTCAGCCCTCGTAACTCGTTTCCAGATTCGTTTGATCCAGCCGCCACAGCCTGGGACGCCGTTCAAGTGGCGTACTTCACCAGTGCCGCCGTCTGGAACTATCTCACTGCACCTTTCGTCTTCGCCCGGCCGGATGTCATTGCGCGGGAGATCGCGCCGTGGATCGAAGAAGGGCAGACGTGGCGCCGGCTCGCCGTCACATTCCCGGAGTCCATCGCCAATCATAATGCCGATCAGGTCTTCTACTATGACGACGCGTTTCTCCTCCGCCGCATGGACTACTCTCCGAATGTGACCGGAAATCCTCCCGTGGCCCACTATGCCTACGACCACGCATGCTTTGATGGATTCGTCTTTCCCACCAGACGACGCGTCCTCCTCCACGATGTCGACGGCATCGCCGGCCAGGCGTTCGTGCCCATTACCATCCACGTCGCCTCCGTTCAAATCGAACGCGAGTAGCGCCACACCAACCCAGCCGCTTTCTCCGCCAACTTCATGTGCGGTAGCAGTCCAGCCCTCGCTGAACTTCTACCGCACATTTGCTTTTGTTGCGGACATCCACGCGCGGTTCATCGTCCCGGACATTCGGCACTTTGACGGGAATTCGGCGCCAAAAAGAGACACTAGCCTTTTATTTTCAAGCAGATGCAAACGGATACACACATGCACTGAAACATACGTCCGAATCTGCTGCAAGAAGGTATCTCCACCATGAAACGGCTTCAACTCAGGCGCGAACTGCTAAACACCCTCGCCCTCCTCGTACTCGCATCCCCCGTCCAGGCCCAGATTGCACCTGCCGGCGGTGCCCGCTCCTCCGCCACCTTTGCATCCCCCGCCACTGCCGGCGGCGCCATCCGTCCCTTCCGCGTCAGCGTTCCCGATGCCGGCCTCGCTGACCTCCGGCAGCGCGTTCTTTCTACCAGGTGGCCCAGCCGCGAGACAGTCCCGGACCGGTCCCAGGGCGCGCAACTGGCTAAGCTCCAGGAACTCCTCCGTTACTGGGGCACGGATTATGATTGGCGCAGGGCGGAAAACACCCTCAATTCCCTGCCCCAGTTCGTCACCGAAATTGATGGGCTCGATATTCAGTTCCTGCACGTACGCTCTCGCCATCCCAACGCCATGCCGCTCATCATCACTCACGGCTGGCCCGGTTCCGTCTTCGAGTACCTGAAGGTGATTGGCCCGCTGACGAATCCCACTGCCTTCGGAGGCACCGCCGAGGACGCGTTCGATGTCATCATCCCCTCCATGCTCGGCTATGGCTTCTCCGGAAAACCGAAGTTAACTGGCTGGGATGCCGATCATATCGCCCGCGCCTGGGCCGTTCTGATGAACCGCTTGGGATACACACGGTATGTGTCCGCGGGCGGAGATTGGGGGTCCGTCGTCGCCGGCAAGATGGCCAGCCAGAGGCCTCCCGGATTGCTCGGAATTCACGTCAACATGCCCGCTACCGTTCCACCCGAAGTCGCCAAGGCACTCAATAATGGCGATCCGGCCCCCGCTGGCCTCACCGGCGTCGAGAGGGCAGCCTTCGCATCCCTCCACAACTTGTATACGAGAGGGGGCGGGTACGCCGCCATGATGGTCACTCGTCCCCAGACTTTGGGGTACGGCCTCACCGATTCGCCCGCCGGCCTCGCCGCGTTCTTCTATGACAAACTCGCCGACTGGACCCACTCAGGCGGCGATCCCGAAAAAGCCCTCACCAAGGACGAGATGCTCGACAACATCACTCTTTACTGGGTGACAAATACCGCGGCCTCCTCCGCCCAGTTGTACTGGGAGAATAACGCCAATAACTTCAATGCCGTCAGTATCTCTCTCCCTGCCGCCATCACCGTTTTCCCCGGTGAGATCTACCGTGCGCCCCGCAGCTGGGCCGAGCGCAGTTACCACAACCTGATTTACTTCCACGAAGTCCGGAACGGCGGCCACTTCGCCTCCTGGGAACAACCCGAACTCTACGCTTCTGAATTGCGCGCCGCATTCCAGTCGCTCCGCTAAGCCAGGCACCCAATGAAATTCTCACCCCCCGTCGCCTTCGCCTTCTTGTGCGCCATCTTCGCTTGGGCCCAGTCCACTGCCGGTCCCCCGAGTCCTGCACCCGTGGTACCCCTCACAGCAGAAGCGCCTTCTAAGCTCGTGATCGATCCGCCGCTTTCCGGACCGCTCGCCATCGGACGAGTCGTCATCCAGTATCGGGCCGAAAACCTCCGGATCCTCCCGGTCTTCGGCCCGGCTGCCCTCGCCGTGTCTCCACGCATCGGACACATCCATGTAAATGTGGACAGCGCCCCTTGGCGCTGGGCCGACGCAAGCGGCGAGCCGCTCATTCTCAATGGCTTCCCGCCCGGTCCCCATAAGATCCTGATTGAACTCGTAAGTCCGGATCATCGGGTCCTCGACGCAGGGTCCGTCACTTTTGTGATCCCGAAGGCGACCAAACAAGCCGGAGTTCACTAGGAGACTGCGATGAAAACACCTCAATCCACACATCTGCCGCGTCGCCGCCTGCTCGCACTCGCCTCCCTTTCCACCGCGGCCGCGCCACTTCCGCCTCCCCCGGCGTTCGATTCCCTGAAACAGATTAACGCCGGCGTCCTCAGTATTGGATATGCGGAAGCGGGCCCCGCCGAGGGTCCACCCGTCGTACTCCTGCATGGGTGGCCCTACGACATTCACAGCTTCGCCGATGTCGTTCCGCTCCTGGCATCAGCTGGCTACCGGGTGATCGTACCCCATCTCCGCGGACATGGGACCACCCGGTTCCTCGCCGCGGATACGTTCCGCACTGGCCAGCAATCCGCCGTCGCCATGGACATTATTGCCTTGATGAATGCCCTGAAAATCGACCGGGCCATACTCGCCGGCTACGATTGGGGAGCCAGAACGGCAAACATCATCGCCGCGCTTTGGCCCGAGCGGTGCAAAGCGATGGTCTCGGTAAACGGATACCTGATTAATAATCTCGATCGCAACAAGCTCCCGTTGCCGCCCATCGCTGAGCATGGATGGTGGTATCAGTTTTACTTCGCCACAGAGCGGGGGAGGGCAGGCTACCTTGCCCACCGGCGCGACTTCGCCAAGCTGATTTGGCGCTTCAATTCCCCGAAATGGAACTTCGACGATGCCACGTTCAATCGCACGGCGGCTTCCTTCGACAACCCCGATCATGTCAGTATCGTGATCCATAACTACCGTTGGCGGCTCAGTCTGGCGGCCGGCGACGCTCAGTTTGACGCCTTGGAGAAGCGCCTTTCGAAGGGTCCAGTCATCGCCGTCCCCTCCCTTACTTTGGATGCGGATTCCGATGGCGTCGCCCCTGCCACCAACGGTTCTTCGTACGCCCTGAAGTTCTCTGGCAAGCGGACCCATCGGATCATCAAGGATGTTGGTCACAACCTGCCGCAAGAAGCGCCCAGAGCCTTCGCCGATGCAGTGATCGAAGTGGATGGCTACTGAAACCACACAATTCGCGCCCCCCCAAAAGCCGGTGACACGCGACCCGCAACTTTATTCCCCCTCTTTTCAGTTACTTGCTAACGCAAAGCGGCCGGAACTATTGCGCCCCCGGATATACTGAAGGTGAGAGAGGAATACTTCTCCCAAACGAACGGCCCTCGCCCCCCAGCGAGGGCCGTTCCTATTTTCACCACCGAAAGAGGAACCAACTATGCCGCTCACCCCCGAAGAACGCGCCCGCATCTCCCGCGAAAATGGTGCCAAATCCCACGGCCCAACCTCGGACGAAGGCAAGGCCCAGTCCGCCCGCAACGCCATCAAACACGGAGAGTACGCCCAAGCCCTCCGTTTCCTCGTCCCGCCCCATTCGGCTCTTCTCATCCACGAAGAGCGGCGCGAGTTTTACAAACTATTCGACTCCAACGCCGGCAAGTTCAAACCCCGCGACGAAGCCGAATTGGGCATCGTGCGCGAAATCACCGATCTGGAATGGTCCAACATGCGCGCCCGCATTGTCATTCACGCCATGCTCAATCGCGAACTGCTCCGCGCCGCCGGCAAGATTGTCCCCTTGGCCCCGGAGACTCTCAGTATCGAAAGCACCATCGCCGCCCACGAGGCCCTCGCCTCCAACCGGACCATCGACCTGCTCCGCCGCGAGTACGCCTCCAACACCCGGCTCATGGCCGCTCTCCAGCGCCGCCTCGCCCACATGCAGCGCCACTGGCCCGGCCCGGACGGCAATCTCATCAAACCCGTCGAGGAGCGCGAGTTTTTCGACATCCCCGCTCCAGGGGAACAAACCCAGGAACCTCCGCCGCAACCCGTTGAAAACAAAATACCCGAGCCTCCTAGACAGGTAAAACAGATCAACGTCCGCGGCCCGCTGACCCCGGAAAAGGTCCGCATGTACCAGGACGTCTTCCCCAATCACGACCTCGAATTCAACATTTTCGAGGACCTCGACCCCGAGCCCCTCCCCTCCGCCGCCTAACCCAGACTTCCCCTGGATGCTGCTTACCAGGGAAACCCGCAATTGCAGAATAATCTGGCCCTCACCCCGCCAGCACCAAAAACGAACCCGCCGCGCCCCCGGTCTTGAGCCACCTCATCGCCGCCCGGCCGGACTCGCTCTTTGACAACTCGCTTCCGCCAACAGACCCAGCACAGCCGCAGTGTGCCCGCGCGCCCGGGCTCGTTGCCGGAAGGCGCGCGCCGTTTTCCTACCGGAAGTCCCGCGTGCCTTCCAGCGCCGCCCGCTCGTGCTTGCTGAAGTCCAGCTTCTCGGCCACCAACTGCTGCGCGCTCAACGCGTGCTTCGCCACGCCGGTTTTCCCGTGCTTCTTCGTGTTCGCCAGCATGTGGTACAGCTCATGCGCCACCACGCGCCCCAGCGCCCGCCCGAACACAGCATCACCCTGCTTGAAGTCGCTCGGCCGCAGGGCCGTCTTCACGGACTCCCGCACCCGGTCGCATTTCACTTCCCCGAACGGCAGCACATTCCCGTCGGCCGTGAATGCCCACGCAAACGGACCCCGCTCATCCAGCAGCGCCGGCATCGTGTCCATCTCGCACTTCCCGCGCATCCGGAACACAACCAGATCCGCGAACTGCTCCGTGGCCACCTTGGAACGTTCCACAAAACGAACCCGCAGTCCAGCCTGCCGCGCAATCCGCGCCGACTCGGTCTCCATCGCCTGCCAGGCTTGGGGGGAAAAGGTCTCGTCCGTCTGGACGACGACGGCGATCTCCGGAGGAATTCCGGGCGTGGCCGCTGAAAGTGCGCACAAGGCGAGTGTAGTGATAGACAGGATCTTGCGAATCACGATCGGGGTTCTCCGCTGCGCTTATTCTACACAAACGCAGACCCCCGTTTGTCAACCCCTCACAATCCCCTGAATCACCTTCGCCTCCTCCACCCCCGTCAGCCGCTGGTCCAGCCCCTGGTACTTGTAGGTGAACCGCTTATGGTCGATCCCCAGGTTGTGCAACAGCGTCGCCTGGAAATCCCGTACATGCACCGGGTCCCGGACGATGTTGTAGCTGAACTCGTCCGTCTCGCCCCACACCACCCCCGGCTTGAATCCGCCGCCCGCCGCCCACATCGAAAAGCACCGCGGATGATGGTCCCGCCCGTAGCTCGTCGGCGTCAGCTTGCCCTGCGAGTAGATGGTCCGTCCGAACTCCCCGCCCCAGATGACGACGGTCTCATCCAGCATCCCCCGCTGTTTCAGGTCCTGCACCAGCCCGTAGAGCGCCTGGTCCACGTCCTTGCACTGGCTCGGCAGTATCTCCGGCAGGTCGTTGTGCACGTCCCATCCCCGCATATAGAGCTGGATAAACCGCACCCCCCGCTCCGCCAGCCGCCGCGCCATCAGCGCGTTGTAGCTGAACGTCCCCGGCTTCCGCGCCGCCTCCCCATAGAGCTGGTACACGCTCTCCGGCTCCTTCGATAGGTCGGTCAGCTCCGGCACCGAACTCTGCATCCGGAACGCCATCTCGTACTGCTGGATCCGCGCCTGCGTCTCGGCGTCCCCCAGCTTCTCGTACGTCATCTGGTTCAGCTCGCCCAGCCCGTCCAGCATCGTCCGCCGCGTCTTCGCGTCCACCCCGTTCGGGTTGTTGATGTAGAGAACCGGATCCGCCCCGCTCCGCAGCGCCACCCCCGCATACTGCGCCGACAGAAACCCCGCCGACCACAGCCGCGCCGAGATCGCCTGCACGTTCGCCTTCGGGTGCGTGTGGTTCGCGTTCAACACCACGAACGTCGGCAGGTCTTTGTTCATGCTCCCCAGCCCGTAGGCCATCCACGACCCCGTGCACGGCTTGCCCGGCACCATCGATCCCGTCTGAATGAACGTGATCGCCGGCTCGTGGTTGATCGCCTCCGTGTGCATCGTCCGGATGATCGAAAGGTCGTCGGCCATCTTCGCCGTCCACGGCAGCAACTCGCTTACCCAGGCGCCGCTTTTGCCGTGTTGGGCGAACTTGAACACTGTCGGCGCAATCGGGAACCGGCTCTGCCCGCTCGTCATCGTCGTCAGCCGCTGCCCGTTCCGCACGCTCTCCGGCAGGTCCTTGTCGAACCAGTCCTTCATCTTCGGCTTCCAGTCGAAGAGGTCCAACTGTGGCGGCGCGCCCACCATGTGCAGCCAGATCACCCGCTTCGCCTTCGGCGCAAAGTGCGGCAGCGCCGCCCCGCCACCCTCCGCCGCTCCCAGCAGCGAATGCAGCGCCAGCGCCCCCACTCCCTGCGCGCCCCGCCGCAGCAACTGCCGCCGCGTCTCCAGCCGGACTGCTTCAGTCACCGGGTTCGTCATTTGTTCAACGCCTCGTCTAGGTTCAATATCTGGCTCGCCACCATCGTCCACGCCGCCAATTCCGGCGCCGGCAGCTTCGGGTCCACTGCGGACTCGCCCGTCGCGATCAGCTTCTTCGCCTCCGCCGGCCGCGAGTCGAACTGCGTCAGAAAGCTCTGGTAGCTCTTCTTCACCACGGCCCTCTCCCGCTCCTCCAGCGGCCGCGCCAGCGCCTGCAGCGCCAGATAGTCCACCCGGCCCTCAAACCCCGTCTTCACCGCCTTCATCGTCCGCTCCGCCAGGTGCCGCGCCGCCTCCACGAACTGCACATCGTTCATCGTGATCAGCGCCTGCAACGGCGTGTTCGTCCGCTCCCGCCGCACCGTGCAGTTCTCCCGCGTCGGCGCGTTGAAGATCTCCATCGACGCCGGCGGCGCGCTCCTCTTCCAGAACGTGTACATCGACCGCCGGTACAGCTTCTCCCCATGGTCCTGCTTGTAGAACCGCGTGTTGGAGCCGTTCATCGCCACCGTCTCCCAAATACCCTGCGGCTGATACGGCCGCACGCTCGGCCCGCCGATCTGCGGCACCAGCAACCCGCTCGCCGCCAGCGCGTAGTCCCGCACCATCTCGCCGTCCATCCGGTACCGCGGCCCGCGAGAGAGCAGGAGGTTCTCCGGGTCCTTCTTTCGCTTCTCCTCGGTGGCCACCGCCGCCTGCCGGTACGCCGCGCTCGTCACCAGCAGCCGCATCGTCTTCTTCATGTCCCAGCCCGACTCGCGGAACTCTACCGCCAGCCAGTCCAGCAACTCCGGATGCGTCGGCGACGTGCCCTGCGCTCCGAAGTCCTCGGCCGTCCGCACCAGCCCCGTCCCGAATACCTCCTGCCACATCCGGTTCACCGTCACCCGCGCCGTCATCGGGTTCTCCGGCGCCACCAGCCACTGCGCCAGCCCCATCCGGTTCCGCGGATACTTCTCCCCCAGCTTGCCCAGCACCGACGGCACCTCCGGCCGAACCTTGTCCCGCGGCTGATCGTACATGCCCCGGAACAGCACGAACGCCTCGGCGTCCTTGCCCTTCACCTCGTTCATCACGTGGGTCACCGGCGCCCGCCGCGCTATCGCCCGCTGCTCGGTCACACTGGCCACCCATTCGGCCGTCAGCTTCCGCCACGTCTTGTCCTCCCGGTTCAGGTAGAGCAGGTCCTTGCCCGTGCCCTTGTCCCATCCGGCCAGCAACTCCGCCTCATCGTCGCGCAGCGCCCGTTCATACATCTGGAACTCCCGCAGCGCCGCCCCATTGCCCTGTCTCTTATTGCCGTCCCCGCCCAGGATCAGCGGAGCCTTGGTCAGCGTGCCGCCGGCCAGCTTTCCGCCCCCGGCGTTCGGATTCGTCTCGCTCGCAATCGCCTGCCCGTCCACATAGAGCGTCAGCCCGCGATAGTCCCGGCTCCCGTCAAAGGTCACCGCCAGGTGGTGCCAGCTCTCCGCCTTCATCCGCGTCGACGGAATACCCCGAATCAGCAGCAGGTCGTCCTCCTCCCCGCTCTTCATCTGGAACTTCGCCCGCCGCCCTTCCACTTCGAACAGCCAGCCGCGGCTCTTGCCTTCCTTCTTGTCCAGCCAGTCCAGCTTGGAAGCCACCACGAACGTCTGCTCTTCCTTCGGCAGATAGACCCAGGCCGCCACCGTGAACGGCTTCCGGGCGTCCAGGTCGGCCTTCGCCTTCGGCAGCGGCAGGGAGAACTTGGCCGGCAGTTTCAACTCCTGTCGCGCCTCGCGCACCCGCGGCGCCGGCCCCCGGAACGGCTCCCGGATTCCCTTGTCCCGCCCCGCCTGCAGCCACGCCGCCACCGCCGGCCCCGCCGCCTTCCGGTGTGCCTCGCGCCGCGCCCGCCGCTCCCGCTCCTCCACCAGCAGCGCCTCCCAGCGCGTCCGGTCCGCCTCCGCCGGCACCGTGATCACCGGCGGCGTATCGTGGATGTTCCCGTCCATCGGCTTCTGCGTCGTATTCCGGAAGAACGCCGCCATCTGGTAGAACTCCTTCTGCGTAATCGGGTCGAACTTGTGGTCGTGGCAGGTGGCGCAGCCCACTGTCAGCCCCATCCATACCGCCCCGGTCGTGTCCACCCGGTCCTTGGCGTAGATGGCCGCCACCTCGTCTTCAATCGAGCCTCCCTCGTTCGTCGTGATGTTGCAGCGGTGGAACCCGGTCGCCACCAGTTGCTCCATGGTCGGCTTCGGCAGCAGGTCCCCGGCCAGTTGCTCCAGCGTGAACTGGTCGAACGGCATATTCCGGTTAAAGGCCGCGATCACCCAGTCGCGGTAGGGCCACATCTCCCGGTAGTTGTCCACATGCAGGCCGTGGGTATCGGCATAGCGGGCCGCGTCCAGCCAGAATCGGCCCCGGTGCTCGCCATACTGTGGCCGCGCCATCAGCCGGTCCACCAGCCGCTCGTAGGCGTCGGCCGCGGTGTCCTGCACAAACGCCTCCACATCGGCCGGAGCCGGCGGCAGGCCCGTCAGGTCCAGCGACAGCCGCCGCGCCAGCGTCCGCCGGTCGGCTTCCGGGGCCGGCGTCAGCCCTTCGGCCTCCAGTCGCGCCAGCAGGAACCGGTCAATCGGGTTCCGCGCCCAGCCGGCGTTCTTCACCGCCGGTGCCTCCGGCCGCCGCGGCGCGGAGAACGCCCAGTGTTCTTTGTAAACCGCGCCCTCTTCAATCCACCGCTTCACCAGCGCCTTCTGCCCGTCGTTCAGCGTCTTGTGGGCCTGCGCCGGCGGCATGCGCAGCGCCGCGTTGGCGTGGTTGATCCGCAGCCATACCTTGCTCTGTTCGGGCTTGCCGGCCACAATGGCCGGCCCGGGAACATCCAGCCGCAGGTTCGCCATCCGCGTGTTCTTGTCCGGCCCGTGGCAGTGGTAGCAGGCATCGGAGAGGATCGGCCGGATCTCCCGCTGAAAATCCACGGGCTTCGTCTGCCCGGCCGCCAGTCCGGCCGTCGCCACCAACCCGCTCAGTATCCATCGCATGTTCATAGAAGGTTCTCGCGCAAGTCCACGACCCTGGCCCGGCTCAGCGGGACCTCCCGCTCGCCCTCCGCTCCGGCGGCGCCGCTGACGGTCACGCGGCCCAGCGCCTCAATCACGAAGTCGTTCCAGCGGTAGGTCCGTTCCCGCCCGCTGGACGCGGCAAAGTCGTTCTTTGCATTATGTATCACCCGCGTCACCTCGCCGGGCCGCAGGATCGCCAGCCGCCGCTCGGCGCGCCGCGGAGCCCCGTAAAAATAGCCCCGCCCGTCCCGCAGCCATAGCTCCAGCGAGTCCGCCTCCTCCGCCAGCCGCAGCCCGAACAGGGCCCAGGCCCGCTCCACCCCGGGCGGCTGGAAGCGGAATGGATGGACCACCGGCGCCGCCGCCGGGGTCTCCTCCACCAGCAGCACATCGGCCTCCATACCCGCGGTAACCGGCCCCGTCCGCACCCGGTCCCCGGGCCGGAACACCGGCTCCCGGACCTGCGGCGAGCGGTGCTCGGCCTTCGTCCAGGTGGTGGTCAGCCGGGCAGCCCGCAGCAGCAGCATGGCGGGCTAAGCCAGTACGTCCTTGATCACGTGGCCGTGGACATCGGTCAGCCGCCGCTGCAGCCCGTTGTGGTACCAGGAGAGCGCCGTATGGTCCAATCCCAGCAGGTGCAGCAGTGTGGCGTGGAAGTCGTAGATGGTCGTCGGGTTCTTGGCCGCCTTGTAGCCCAGTTCATCCGTCTCCCCGTAGGCGTAGCCCGGCTTCAGGCCGGCGCCGGCCATGAACGCTGTGAACCCTTCCGGGTTGTGGTCCCGGCCCCCTTCCCCCAATCCTTCGCTGATGGGCAGGCGGCCGAACTCCGTGGTCCACACCACCACCGTATCCTGCAGCAGGCCCCGCTGTTTCAGGTCGGCCAGCAGCGCCGCCGTCGGCTTGTCCATGGAGGCGGCGCAGCGGGTATGGTTGGCCCGCAAGTCCTCGTGGCCGTCCCAGTTGATCCGCGGCGCCCCGAAGTGGCCGCCGTTGAACAACTGCACACAGCGCACCCCGCGCTCCACCAGTCTCCGGGCCAGCAGGCAGTTGTAGCCGTAGGCGCGGGTGGCCGGGTCATTCAGGCCGTACATCTCCCGGGTGGCGTCGCTCTCGCCGGTGATGTCGGTCACCTCCGGCGCCGATACCTGCATCCGCGCCGCCATCTCGTAGGCGCGGATCCGGCCGGCCAGCGCATCGTCGCCGGGATGGGCGTTCAGATGCTCCTCATTGAGCGCGGAGAGCAGGTCGTAGGAGGCGGCCTGCACGTTCGCCGGTACCGGGGCGCGCAGGTCGGCGATGGGGTTCTTCTGGTCCCCGAACATCACCCCCTGGTGCTGGGCGGGCAGAAAGCCGTTCCCCCAGTTGGCCACCCCGCACGGCGGCAGGCCGCGCGGATCGGGCAGCACCACGAAGGAAGGCAGGTTCTGGTTCACGCTCCCCAGCCCGTAGCTCACCCAGGAACCCACCGACGGGAAACCCTGGAAGATGTAGCCGGTGGACATCTGGAAGATGGCCGGTCCGTGGGCGTTGGAGCGGGCCACCATGGAGTGGAAGAAGGTGATGTCGTCCACCCTCTTGGCCAGGTGGGGCAACAGGTCGGAGACCCACTTGCCGGTCTGCCCGTACTGCCGGAACTCCCACGGGGACTTCATCACCGCGCCGGGCTTGCCGAAGAACGGGGTAATGGTGTTCTCGCCCTTGGTCTGCTGGCCATGGTGGCGGATCAGCGCCGGCTTGTAGTCGAAGGTGTCGATGTGGCTGATCCCGCCGGGCAGCGAGATCATGATCAGGTTCTTGGCCTTGGGGGCAAAGTGGGGACCGGGCTTACGGGGCGCGGCCTGGGCCTCCAGTTGGGCCAGGGCCAGTCCGGCGGCGCCGCCGCCGACTTCCCAGAGCATCTCGCGTCGGGTGGGTTTGCGTCTCATGGCGTGTAGAGGAACTCGTTGGTGTTGAAGAGGACCCGGGCGTAAGCGCCCAGGCTGTGCTGGCCCAGGAAGGCGGCGCCGGCGGCCAGTTCCTTGGCCGACGGGTCGCGACCATACAAGAGCGAGTAGGCCCGGCGGATCTGCGCGGCCGGCTCGGCGCCGGCTTCCCGCCGCAGGCGCTCCGCCAGCCGTTCGGCCTGCTTCAGGACGAAGCCGTTGTTGAGCAGCGTCAGGGCCTGAACCGGGGTGTTGGAGTTGGACCGCTGTGGCGTGGCCACCGACGGGTCGGGGCAGTCAAAGGAGTCCATGAAGATCCGCCCGCCGCCGCGGACCACGAACCGGTAGACGGCGCGGCGCCACACCGGCGGGCCGTCGTTATCCAGCGCGTCGTAGATGTAGGACCCGCCGCCGCCCTTCTTCTGGAGCAGGAAGCTGGGGCCGCCGCGCTCCGGGTTCAGGCTCCCGGTAACGGCCAGCATGGAGTCCCGCAGCGCCTCGGCGTCCATCCGGCGCAGCGGCATCCGCCACAACAGCCGGTTGTCGGCATCCACCGAGAACGCCTTCTCGTTCAGCGCCGAGGACTGCTGGTAGGCCTGCGAGGAGACGATCTGCCGGTGCAGCCACTTCAGGCTCCAGCCGTTCTCCATGAAGGAGACTGCCAGCCAGTCGAGGAGTTCCGGGTGGGACGGCCGGTCGCCCATCAGGCCGAAGTCCGAGGGCGTGTTCACAATGCCGTTGCCGAAGTGGTAGTACCAAACCCGGTTGACGATCACCCGCGCCGTGAGCGGGTTCTTGGGGTCGGTGATCCAGTCGGCCAGCGCCGTGCGGCGGTCCTGATCGGATGCCTTGGCATCGAGCCCGAAGGCGGCCGGGCGATGGCCAAGCGCCGACAGCGCGCCGGGGAACACCTCCTCCTTGGCCTTGGCCACCGAGCCGCGCTCCAGCAGGTAGGCTGGCTCCACCGGGTGGGGCTTGGCGGCGTATACCTGGGCCGGCGCCGGCAGCGCGTCCAGCTTGCGGCGCCATTCGGCCCGCTCCTTCTGGAGGGCTTCCCGGGTGGCGCGGCTGGCGGCGGGGATCGCCTCATCGAGCTCCTTATCGGAGACCGACGGCAGTTCCAGTTCGTTCGCCGAGACATGGTCGATCGACGCCGCGATGGGCCGCCAGGTGGTGCCATCGTCGGAGGCCTCCAGCGAATAGACGCGGAGCGCGCCGTCGTTCTTGCCGGTGATGCGGTCCGTCGACCACTCCATCTCGCTCACGGTCACCGGGCCATTCGCCGGGATCGGCAGGACCACCGGCCCGGCCTGCGAACCGGTGTAGTCGCGGATGGTGATGCCGGCGGGCTTCAGTTCCAACAGATCGATCTTCGGCAGCTTGCCGGAATGGCCTTGGATCACCAGCCGGAAGTGGCGGGCGGTGACCGCCGGGAAGACGTTCCGATTGAAGAACGGGCTCAGCGGCACCCGGAACTTCTCGGCCTTCCGGCGCTGGTCCAGGGCCTGGTAGCGCTCGCGCATCATCCGCGTCTTCACCGGCAGCTCAATGGCGTCAAGGGCCTTCTGCACCCGGGCAATCTCAGCCTGCAGCGGCTTGGCGGCGGCTTCGTAGGCCTGCCTGGTCTCGGGAGTGGTGACCTCCCGGGTACCAAAGCCGACCCCGCCGAAGACGCTGGTCAGCGAGTAGTAGTCGCGGGTGGGGATGGGGTCGAACTTATGGTCGTGGCAGCGGGCGCAGTTGACGGTAAGCGCCTGGAAGGAGTGGAAGGTGGTGGTGACCATGTCGTCCAACTCGTCCATGCGGGCCGTCTTCTTCATCAGGGCGTCCTTGTTCAGCTCGGCGCTGACGGAGTCCCACGGGCCGGCCACCAGGAAGCCAGTGGCCGCCACCATCTTGGGGTCCTTGGGAGCCAGCAGGTCGCCGGCAATCTGTTCCCGGACGAACTGGGTGTAGGGCTTGTCGGAGTTCAGGGCGTCGATCACCCAGTCGCGGTAACGCCAGGCGTGGAAGCGCTCGAAGTTGTGTTCGCCGCCATCGGTTTCGCCGAAGCGGACGACGTCCAGCCAGTAGCGGGCCCAGCGCTCGCCGTAGGCCGGGCTGGCCAGCAGCTTCTCCACGGTCTGGTTGTAGGAGAGGGCGTAGTCGGCGTCGGTGGGAGGAAGCCCGGTGAGCGCAAAGTGGAGCCGGCGGGTGAGGTCCCGGTTCGAGGCTTTGGGGGAGAACCCGAGGCCCTTGGCCTGTAGCTTGGCGAGCAGGAACGCGTCGATGGGATTGGCCGCCCCGGAGGCGGCCGGAGGCGTCTGTTTGACGGGCGGAACAAAGGCCCACCACTGCTTCTTCTTGGCCGCGGCGAGGGTCCCGTTCCAGGTGGCGCCTTCGGTGATCCAGGCCTTGACGGCGGCAATCTGGGAGGCGTCCAGCTTCGGGCCGCCCATCGGCATCTTTCCGCTGACCAGTTGCTGGTAAAGTTGGCTCTTTTCCGGGTCGCCCTTGGCGATTACGCCCGGTTTGGAGAAGTGAGCCGCGTCGTGGCAGCGCACGCACCTGGTCTCCAGGATAGGTCGGATGTCTTTGTCGAAATCGGCGCCGAATGCGGCGCTAATTCCTGTTGCGAGAAGCAGGAGTCGTTTGAGGCCCGGCACAGAAACTATCATACGGCTCGCGTTACGATATCGGGAAACGGGTACGTGCCGATGACGCGCCTAATACAGATACAGGAGGAGACGGCGGGGCGCGCGGCGGCGATCGTGGCGGCACGGGAGGACTGGCCTTGCCGGAAGGGTTGCGGAGATTGCTGCCGGCAGTTGGCGGAGGAGCCGCGGGTATCGCGGGCCGAGTGGGAAGGGATCGCGGCGGCGATTGCGGCGCTGGACGGCGCGGCGGCCGAGGCCGTGCGGGGGCGCATCCGGGACGCCAACGGGCGGGTGTGTCCGCTGCTCGATGAGGAGGCCGGGGCCTGCCTGACCTACGCCGCGCGGCCGGTAGCCTGCCGGGCTTACGGCTTCTACGCCGACCGGGGCAAGGTGCTGGGCTGCCGGCGCATTGAGGGTATGGCGGAGGCGGCGCCGGAGGTGATCTGGGGCAACCACGGAGCCCTGGAAGACAGGCTCTCCGAGTTGGGAGAGGCCCGCGGGCTGTCGGCCTGGCTCCAGGACGGCTAACGGTGGAGCTGGAGGGCGCGGATGCGCTTGTGGAGGCTGGTGCGCTCAATGCCCAGGGCGCGGGCGGCGGCGCTGACGTTCCAGTTGGCCTCCTCCAGGGCGCGGTGGATATGGTCCCGCTCGGCGCTGCGGCGGGCCTCCTCGACCGAGTTGTGGGCCTCCGGATCGCGGCCTAGGCGCAGCTCAATGGGAGCCGATTCCTTGTCGAGCAGTTCTCCGGTGGAGAGGATGGCCATCCGCTCGACGACGTTGCGGAGTTCGCGGGCGTTGCCCGGCCAGCCGTAGCGCTCGAAAAGGTCAAAGACCTCCGGGTGGAACTCCTTGCGGCGGGCGTTGTTCCGGGCGCAGAACTCCTCCAGGAAGTGGGCGGAGAGGATGCGGATGTCCTGCGGGCGCTCGCGCAGGGCGGGGACGCGGAGCGGCACCACGGCCAGGCGGTAGTAGAGGTCCTCGCGGAACTTGTTCTGGGCCACTTCGGCGGCCAGGTCCTTGTTGGTGGCGCTGACCACGCGGACCGACACCTTGACGGGCTGCTCACTGCCGAGGCGGTGGAACTCGCCCTCCTGGAGCACGCGGAGCAGTTTGGCCTGGGCGGCCTGCGGCAGGTCGCCCACTTCGTCCAGGAAGAGGGTGCCGCCGTCGGCCAGTTCGAACTTGCCGCGGCGGAGGGCGGCGGCGCCGGTGAAGGCGCCCTTCTCGTGGCCGAAGAGCTCGCTCTCCATCAGTTCGTTGGGAATGGCGGCGCAGTTCACCTTGATGAAAGGCCCATTGGCGAAGGGGGAGTGGGCATGGATGTGGGCGGCGAGCAGTTCCTTGCCGGTGCCGGATTCGCCCATCAGCAGCACGCGAACGTCGCTTTTGGCGGCCATGGTCGCCTGCTCCACGATGCGCTGGAAGGCGGGCGAGCCGCCGATCATGCGCGGGTTGCCGGCCTCCTCCTTGAGCCGCTTGTTCTCCTCTCGCAGGGTCAGCTGGTCGAGGGCATTGCGGACGGCCAGCAGGACGCGGTCCCGGTGGAGCGGCTTTTCCAGGAAGTCGTAGGCGCCGGCGTGGACGGCCTCGACGGCATCGGCGATGGTGCCGTGGCCGGAGATCATGATGACCGGGGCGGCGATCCCGGCGGCGCGGAGTTCGCGGAGAAGGTCGATGCCGCTGGCATCCGGCAGCCGGACATCCAACAGAAAGAGGGCCACCTGTTCGCGGTTGAGGCCGCGGCGGTAGTCGGACGCGCTGGTGAAGGTTTGAATGGCAAAGCCCTCGCGCTCCAGGATGAGGCGGAGGGAGAGGCCGATGTTCGATTCGTCGTCAACGATCCAGATTTTGCGCATGTTCCTTTTCCTGAGCGGCGGGGAGGGTGACCTGGAAGGAGGCGCCGCCGAGAGGGCTGGGGGAGTGTTCGATCTCGCCGCCGCAGAGCAGGACGCTGCGGCGGGCGATGGAGAGGCCGAGGCCCATGCCGTCCTTCTTGAAGGTGATGGACGGCTCAAAGAGGGTGGAGAGAGCCAGATCGCTCAGGCCGGGGCCGTTGTCGGCGACGGAGAAGCCGGTGGGAGAGGACTCGATCCGGATGAGGCCGCCGGCGGGGCCGAGGGCCTGGGCGGCGTTCTGCATGAGGTTGGTGAGGACGCCACGGAGGAGGCCGGGGTCGGCGGTGACAAGGGCGGATGGGGCGAGATGGAGCTCGTAGTCGATGGCGGGGTGGAGCGGGCGGAGGAAGGCGACGCGTTCCTCGATGAGGGCGTTCAGGTCGGTGGGGGTGAGGTGGGCGGGGGGTTCGGCGGCGAAGTCCGAGAAGGCGCGGACGCGCTTTTCCAGCGTGGTGACCTCTTCGGAGACGATCTGGGAGGCCTGCTTCAGAAAGCCGGCGTCGACCGAGCCATTGCGGGCGCCGATCTCCTCCATGGTGAGGCGGATGGGGGTGAGGGAGTTCTTCACCTCGTGGGCCATTTTGCGGGCGAGGGTCTGCCAGGAGGCGAGGCGGGTGAGCTGGACGAGCTCTTCGCGGGAGGCGGCGAGTTGGGCGGCGGTATCGTTGAAGGCGGCGATGGCCTGGCCGGCTTCGTCGGGACCGGCACCGGGGAGGCGGACGGCGAGGTCGCCGGCGGCGAGGGTTTGCAGGCCGCGTTTGAGCTCGCGCATGGGGCGGGAGACGCGGAAGGCCACCCAGAAGAGGATGGCGAGGGCGGTGAGGTAGACGGCGGCGGCGGTGGAGAGGAGAGCGAGGTTCAAGCCGCGGCGGAGATCATACTGGCGGGAGCGGGCGACGGTATCGCGGGCGCGGGTGAACTGGGAGGTGAGCCGCTGCATGCCGACGCCGCCGAGCTTGCGTTCGTAGACGTGGATTTCGCCGTCCTTGGCGCGGACCAGGTACTGCATCACCTCGCCGTCGGGGCCGGCGGTCCCGAAGCGTTCCAGCTCGTCCGAGGCGGCAAAGTCGGCGACTTGCGGGGGCCAGTCGGGCTGGTTTTTCGGGGTCCACTTGACGGGTGCGGCGCGGCCGGCGAGGGCGTCGGCTTTGAGGATCTCGCGGCTGGTCTTGTACATTTCCAGGCCGGTGGAGCGGAGGGATTGGGAGATCTCGTCGAGCTCGGCGGTGGTGGCCAGGGAGAGGCTGGTCTCAAAGAGATGGGAGGTCACCCAGAGGAGCACGGCCAGAGGTGCGAGGGTGGCGGCGAGGAAGACGAGGATGAGCTTGGTGCGAAGGCTCACGGTTGCAGTCTAGCGCTGAAGCTCGGTGGCCGGGAGGCGGCCGGGATAGAAAGGGCCGTGTTCGAGGTTCCAGCGTTCGGTTTCGCCGCGCTGGGCGCGTCCGAACCATTCGACGAGGCGGGTGAGGGTAACGGTGGGGTCGAGGAGGAAACCGGCGGAGTCGCGGGGATCGTCGGCGCGGAGTTCAGCGCGGATCCAATGGGCCGAATCGGGGGAGAGGGCGAAGAGGGGGAGACCGGTGTGGTCGAACATCCAGCGTTCGGCGGCTTCGCGGGAGAGGTGGGAGGCCTGCACTTTGGCGGGTCCCAGGCGGACGACGGCGAACTTCTCCTCCCAGAGATCGTAGCTGACGACAAAGCGGTCCACCTGGCGGCGCTGTATGGTGCGGAACTGGTCGGTGGAGAGGGAGAGCTGGAGGGAGAAGACGAGGCCGGCGCCGTCCTGGAGGCGGCGGAGGGTTTTGCCTTCCAGGAAGTGGAGGTTGGGGGCGTGGACGCGGAGGGTTCCGTCATCGGCACGGAGGGTGAGCGTGGTGGGCGCCCAGCCGCGGAGGAAGGGGAGGGTGAGGAAGAGGGCGGTGATGAGGGCGGCGCGGGTGGGGTTGTTCAAAAAGTCGCTCCCGTCATGAGGGTAGGTTCGACGCGGCCGTCGCGGAGGGGGAAGGCGACGTAGAAGTAGAAGCCATCGCGGGTGCGGAGGCCGCAGCCGGCGGAGTTGCGGGGGGTGGCGGCGGTGCCGCGGTTCCAGATGGCGCCGGAATCGACGAAGGCGGAGAGTTCGAGCTTGCCTTTGAGGGAGCGGCCATATTCGACCGAGGACGCAACGAGGCGGTTGGCGCCGAGGGGGGCGATTTCGAACTTGTTCCAGCCGCGGAGGAGCTGGGTATTGCCGGCGGCGAAGCGATCGGTAAACGGGGCGTTGCCCCGGAGGGCGCCGGCAGTAAGGTCGAGGGTAAGGCGATTGGGGCCGCGGTGGTATTCGAAACCGGAGCGGATCTCCTGGCGGGAGAAGTTGAAGTCGCCGGCGAGGCCGTTGGCCAGGGCGGCGAGGGCCGTGAAGGTGGATCGGCCGTTGGAGACATCACCTCTCACGCGCCGGTATCGCAGAGTATTTACCAGCGCGTGGGAGGCAACGTTGCGGTTCGCCTCAGGGGACAAGAGCGCGAACCGCTGTAACCGCATGCCGGCCTCCACCGCGAGTTCATCCCGGTCGTCGGAACGCCATGGGATGAAGGTAACGGTGGGTTGGAAAGTGTCGACATTGCGGTATAGGTCGTTGGTGCCCGCCAGGGAGAGGGTGCGGGCATCGTAGGAAGCTTTGGCCGTGGAGACGGCGACGGCGGGGCGGAGGCGGCCGTTGAAGAGGGACTTCGAGTAGGCGGCACGGGCGCCGGTGGCGCGTTCGGTGGCGGTGTCGCCATCGGAGAAGCCGGAGAGGGAAAGGCGCTGGCGGTCGCGCTCTTCGACGGTGATGTGGAGGTCACCGGTCCAGCCCTGGCGGGTGTGCCAGGCGAGGCGGGACTGGTCGGTGGTGACGTTGATGCGGCGGCCGAGGACGTCGAGGACGACGCGGACGGATTCCGGGTTGGTGCCCTTCATCAGTTTGGGGGAGACGATGCGGGCGCGGAGTTCGTCGCGGACGCGGGCGGAGAGGCGGGCGAAGGTCTCGGGGGAGAAACGCTGGCCGACATAGCGGCGGAGCTCCTCGCGGAGGGATTTGGAGAGGCGGGCTTCGCTGGCACCGGTGATTTCGACGCTTTCCACGGTGTAACGGGAATTGACGTTGGTGTCGTCCGACGGGTTCCAAGAGAAGGCGCGGGCGGAGAATAAGCCGAATAGGAATCCGGCGAGGAAGACGGCGGCGACCATTCGGCCAAACGGGGTGTTGCGTCGCATGCCATCTTATTGGCAAGTGGAGGGCCAAACGGTAAGTGGTTGATTTGATTAGGGAGGAGGGGGGTGTGGGGGTGTGACGGTGTGTCACACCTGGCCGGGACAGGGCAATTGGGAACCAGCGAAGAAAAGGGGAAGAAAATGGGGAAAATTCCGCCCGAGAGATCCCCGTAAGCCATTGATAACACGACACATAAAAATGGGGTCAGGTGCACCCGGTCCCATTTATTTGAGGATGAGGGATTGGGAGGCTTGGCGGGTGGATTCGCGGAGGCGGCGGAAACGGGCCAGGGCGGCTTTGGCGTCGGCCAGGCGGGCGGCGGCGGTGTAGGCCTTGGACAACTGGAACTCTACCTGCGCCTCCTCCGGACGGAGGGCGCGGGCCTTCTCCAACGCTGCGATCGCCTGCGCCGGACGGTTCAAGGCCAGATGCGCGCGGCCGAGATAGAAATGGCTGCCCCAGAAGTTCGGGCGGGAACGGAGAGCGGTCTCCAGGAACGGAATCCCCGCTTGGGGGCGGTCCTGTTGGGTGAGGAGAGCTCCCAGAAAGTAGTTGGCTTCCGAATCGAGCGGGGTCTCCTTCAGGGCCTCCCGCAGTGACTGCTCCGCCTTATCCGCGTTGCGGAGCGACACATGCACCTTGCCCAACTCGAGGGCCAGGCCGGGGAGACGTTCCTTCACCGACTCCAGGCTGGCCTGCGCCTCTTCAAACGCTCCGGATTCGTACTCGGCCTTCCCCTTCAGAAACGCCACCTGGCTGGGAGAGAGGGCCGTATCCACCAGACGGTTGAAGGTCGCGGCGGCTTCCTGCTTCTTGCCCTGCTTCAGTTGGGCGATGGCGATGAGATAGAGGACGCCGGGCGTGGGCGGGAGAGGGCTCAGCAGGCCAAGGGCGGCGGCAGGATCACCGGTGAAGAGCACAGCGGTGGCGAAGAGTTCGCGGCCTTGCGGGGTCTGAACGGGTTCCAGGACCTGCCGGGCTTTGGCGTACTCTTCCAGGCGGAGATAGGCCAGGCCGAGATTGGTGCGGAGAGCAGGGTCCGCGGGGGCGAGACGGAGGGCGCGTTCCCAGGTTTCGGCAGCCTTGGCGGGGATGCCCTGGCGGGAGTAGACGACGCCAAGATTGCCCAAGGCGCCGACGTGGCGGGGTTGGGCGGCGAGGAAGGCCGTGAAGCCTTGCTCAGCCTGGGCGAGATTGCCCTGGCGCAATGCATTGGCCGCCTGTTCAAACTGCGCTTGCGGGGACTGGGCCCACAATGCGCCGGCTAAACAGGCGGCCAGGATGCGAACGAGCATTAGAACAACAGTTTAAGCGATAGCTGGATGGAGCGAGGATCGCGGGTATCGGTGACCTGACCGGCGGTACCGCGGGTGGCCTCGGTGAGAGGCTGGCCGGGGTTGGGCGGGTTGATCCCGACGTTCACGCCGCCCCACTGGGTGTGGTTGAACGAGTTGTAGGTCTCAAAGCGGAACTGGAGGCCGACGCGTTCAGTGATCTTCGTGTTCTTGAAGAGCGAGAGATCCCACTGGTTGATGCCGGGGAGGCGGAGGGTGTTCTTGCCGAGGTTGCCCAGAGAACCTTCCGCCGGGCGGGTAAAGGCGAAGATGTTGAAGTAGTTGAAGCGGTCCTGGTTGGAGACTTCGATGTTGCCGCCGGCATAGTCGGCGCGGACGCCGCCGCCGAGGGTACCGGGGTTGGCGTTGGAGGTGATGGTGGCCGGATTGCCGGACCACATGCGGGCGATGCCGTTGAACTGCCAGCCGTTGACGATGTGTTTGGCGAAGCTGGAGCCTTTGACGAACTGGGGCAGTTCGTAGACGAAGTCGAGGGTGAGGACGTGTTTGCGGTCGAAGGAGAGCAGGCCGTACTCACGGAGGCGGTCATAGGAGTAGCCGATGGAGTTGGAGTCGTTATCGGAGTCGCCCATGGCTTTGGACCAGGTGTAATTGATATTGCCGGTGAAGGACTTGGCGAAGCGGCGGGAGACGCGGGCCTGGAGGCCGTTGTAGTTGGAAACGGCGCCGAACTCGTTGGTATTGACGCTGGTGTAGCCCTGGTAGGGGCGGAGAGCGTTGGTGAGGTTGTTGACGCCGGCGAGTACGCCGGGGCGGAGGGTGGTGCCGAGGGGCAACTGGTTGAGGTCGCGGCGATAGAGGAGGTAGCGGCCCATGTTGCCGATGTAGGAGACGTCGATGGAGGCTTTGCGGCCGAGTTCGCGCTGGAGGGAGAGGGACCAGGAGTAGACGGTGGGAATCTGGCCGGCCGCATCGACGGCGGAGATGCCGACAGGGAAGCGGAGGCCACCGGCGACGACGGCGGGGGAGAGGTTATCGACCTTGCCGGCTGCGATGGTGGGGTTATAGAGCAGCGGCGGGTTGCCGAGGCCGTCGAAGTTGATGGTGTTCTGGCGGATGCGCTCGTAGAAGACGCCGCCGCCGGCGCGGATGGACATCTTGCCGTCGCCCTTGGGATCCCAGGCGATACCGAGGCGGGGGCCCCAGTTGTTGTAGCGGTGCTGGAGGAAGCCGCGGGGAACGCCAGGCTGGTTCTCCTCGATCATGCCGTTGAAGGGGTTGCCGCCGATGATGGAGCCGAAGCGGAGGCCGGCGGTGGTATCGAGGCGGGCGGCCTCGGAGGCCTTGTAGAGGCGGGGGTCGAAGTAGTTCTGCAGATACTGGCCGTGGGAGAAGGTCGGGCCGTAGTAGTGCCAGCGGAGACCGGCTTCCAGGGTGAGGTTGCGGGTGATCTTCCAGGTGTCCTGGATGTAGGCTTCGGCGCCATAGAAGCGGAAGGAGCCGAAGAAGCGTCCGTTGGACTGGGAGACCGAGGTGTAGTTGCCGAGCAACATGTTGGTGAAGGTGTTGCCGGAGTCAAGCGGGTTGTCGGTGGAGGAGCCGAAGTTGAAGTTGGGCGATTCGGTCCAGGAGGGCTGTTGGCCGTTGTCGTTCCGGTTCCAGAAGAAGCCGGTTTTGATGGTGTGGGAGCCCATCACCTTGGTGAAGTTGTCGGTGAAGCTGAAGGTTTTGCCTTCGCTGAGCCAACCGGAGGAGAAGGCGGCGAAGTTACAGGAGCCGATGCCGCAATTGAAGCGGGGGTAGCGGTTGCGGAGGTTGGAGTTGGGATAGGGCTCCTGGTAGGTGAAGCCGAGGGCCTTGTAATCGTAGTTGGCCGCGGGGGTATCGCTGGTGATGTCGACGATCTGGGTGAGGTGGTTGTAGGTGAAGACGGCCTCATTGGTGGTGGTGGGAGAGAGGACGTTGATGAGGTTCCAGGACCAGGAGGAGCCGGGCTTGGCGCGGAACTGGGGGGCCACCGGGTAGGGGGTGGAGGCGAAGATGCCAAGGAGGTTGGTTTCGTTCTGAGCATCGTCGGCCCAGCGGAAGAAGAAGTTGGCTTTGGGGCTGATGGCCCAATCGTAGCGGAGGACCTTGGCGTCCTTGTTAAAGCCGTAGGAGTTCTGGAAGGGGAGCCGGACCTGTTCGGGGGAGTTGGGGGTGGGAGAGGCCGAGGAGCGGTCCGGGAGGGCGAGGAGTTTCAGGAACGCGGGGGCGTTGCGGGACCACTCGGCGCGGGGAATCTGATTGTTGATATAGGGGTCGCCGCCGATGATGCGCCCGCCGGGACCGCGAACAACGGTACCGGGGCGGAAGACCTGACCGTTGCGGAACTGGGTGGGCTGATTGTTGCCATCGAGGATAAAGCCGGTGCGGTAGACGCCGCTCAAGTCGCCGTTGAGGACCGCGGCGGAGGGGATGTCGACGAAGGTACCGCCGAGGGGGCGGACGGCGCGGGTGCCCTCATAGTTGAAGAAGAAGAACATCTTCTTCTCTTTCCTGGTGGACAGGCCGGGGAGGAACTCGACGGGACCGGAGAAGTTGCCGCCGTACTGGTTGAAGCGGAGCTTCTGGGTTTTGCCGGTGGTATCGAAGGGGAAGCGGGCGTCCATGGCGTTGTTGCGGAGGAACTCATAGAGGGTGCCATGGTAGTTGGTGCCGCCGGACTTGGTGTTGATGGAGATCATGACGCCGGGGTTGCGGCCGTATTCGGCGTTGAAGGTGGATGTCTGGACCTTGAACTCGCTGACGGCGTCGAGGGAGATCTGGGTGTACTGGCCATCGTTGGCGCCGACGTCGGTATTGATGGAGCCGTCGAGGTAGACGTTATTCATCGATCCGCGGAGGCCGTTGACGTTAAAGGCGTCGGTGTTGTTGAAGGCGAGGCGGAAGTCGGAACGGTCATTGGAGACGATGCCGGGGAGGGTTTTAATCAATGACTGGAAGTCCCGGCCGTTGAGGGCGAGCTGGGTGACCTGGCGGGCGTCGATGACGAACGACTTCTGGGCGGTGGAGGTCTCGACGAGGGGGACCTGCGCTTCTACAAGGATGGAGTCCGATGTCTGTCCGACTTGGAGGGTGATGACGCCGAGGTTGAGGGCCTGGTTCTGATCGACGACGAGTTCGCGGCGTTCGAGGGCTTTGAAGCCGGTGATTTCCGCCTTCACGGTGTAGCGCCCCGGGAGCAGGGGGCGGAGTGCGAAGGAGCCGTCCTGGGCAGTGACGGTTTCGCGGGCGACGATGCCTTTGGCTTCGTCGACAGCCACCACTTTCGCGTTGGGAATGGCGGCGTTGGAGGGGTCGGTGATGGTGCCTTGGATGGTGCTGGTTTGGGAGAACAAACCGAGGGAGGAGAGACAGAAGAGAAGGAGCCCTAGTTGTCGAGACAGAGACATATCCCAGAAGCATGCGCGGGTCAACAAGGGGTACGCAAGAAACATGGGGCTAATGCGCACGTTAATTTTCTAATGTATAGATAATACAGGTGCGTTAATGCTTCCAGGGAACCAAGAAAAAGACCGAGTAACATCCCCGTTGGAGATTCTGGCCGAGGTGGACTACCTGCTGGAGCACGTGGTGGGGAGGAAAACGAACCAGGGATTGATCCTGCAGTACCTGGGAAAACTGTACGAACGCGGGGAGAGCGCGGCGAAGGAGCACGCGATCGCGGTGGAGGCGTTGGGGCGGGGAGCGGACTTCGATCCGAAGCGGGAAGCGATTGTCCGGGTGGAGATGCACAAGCTGCGGAGGGCGCTGAAGACGTTCTATTCCGGGCCGGGGCGGGAGCGGGCGGTACAGATCTCGCTGGCATCGGGGAAGTATGCACTGGCGGTGGAAAACGTTGCGGTGGAGACGGCGACGGTTGTCGAACCGGTGCTGGAGATGGCCGTAGTGGCAACGGCGCCGGTAGCGGTGGCGGTGGGGGAGCCGCGCGAGAGAAAGCGGCGCTGGCTGGGGTGGGTGGCGGCGGCGATGGTGGTCGGGGCGATCGGCTTGTATTTTGGATTGCGGCACGAGGGGGCGCCGAAGGCGGAGTTGACCGAGGCGGTACCGGTAGTGGCGGCCTCGCCGGCGGGCGAGGTGCGGATTCTGGCCGGGGCTCCGGGGCGCAGGTACGTGGATTCGATGGGAAGGGAGTGGCAGGGGGACCGCTTTTTCGCGGGCGGGCACGGGGTGACGAACAACTCGGTGCGGATCCTGAACACGGCGGACCAAACCCTGTTCCGGGGGCAGAGAGAGGGCGACTTCACCTACGAGATTCCTCTACCGGCGGGAGACTATGAGGTGCGGACGCACTACGCGGAGACGCATTACGGGAAGGACAATCTGGGTGGGGGCGGGGAGTCCAGCCGGCGATTCCAGGTGTATGTGAACGGGAAGGCGATGCTGAACCCGTTCGATGTGCTGCTGGACGCCGGGGGGCCGAACCTGGCGCTGATGAAGATTTTCCCTGGCGTACGGCCGGAGGCGGATGGGAAGTTGAAGCTGCGGTTTGAGTCGCTGGGGAACGACAAGGCGATCGTAAACGCGATTGAGATTGTACCGGGGCTGAAAGACCGGATGCTGCCGACGCGGATCTCGGTGGGGGCGACGCAGGGGACGCTGGACGCCAAGGGGCGGCTGTGGATGCCGGACCGTTTCGTGGTGGGCGGGAGAACGGTGGAGCGGGTGAAGCCGGTGGTTTCCGATTTTCCGGAGCTGTTCCGGTTTGAGCGGTTCGGGCGGTTTGAGTATGTGCTGCCGGCGGTGCCGGGGCACCAGTATCAGTTGAGGCTGTGGATGGCGGAGCAGTATTTCGGGGTGTTGACGGGGCTGGTGAATCCGCGGCCGCGGACGTTCGACATTTACTGCAACGGGACGGCGCTGGCGCGGGACTTTTCGATTATTGAGGCCGCCGGTGGGCCGGGGCGGGGGGTGGAGCGGACGTTCCCGCGGCTGACGCCGGACGGGCAGGGGAACATTCGCCTGGTGTTTACGCCGAACCTGAATTATGCGGCGCTGAACGGGATTGAACTGGTGGACGAGGGGCGGGTGCGCTAGGAGAGGTTGACGGGGTTGACGAGTTTGCGGCGGAGGGCGGAGCCCTGGGCGAAATCGTCGCGGAGGGCACCGTCGCGGAGGCGGCCACGCATGGACTGGAGGCGATCGATCATCGATTGGAGAGCGGCGTCAACATCGGTGGCGTTCGTCGTGAGGATGTCGTTCCACATGTCGTAGGGGCTGAGGGCGAGGCGGGTCATGTCGATGAGACCGGGACCGCCGGCTTTCAGTTGTTCGGGGCGTTCGAGGCCGGCGCCGACGGTGCAACCGAGGGCGGTGGAGACGAGTTGCGGCAGGTGGGAGGTGAAGGCGACGGTGCGGTCGTGCTCTTCGGGATCGAGGATGAGGACGTTGGCACCGATCTTCTTGAGCCAGGACTGGAAGGGGTGATCGGTAGGGCGGGTAAGGACCCAGGTGCGGCCGCGGAAGAGGCCGGCATCGGCACTGGAGGCACCGCGGGACTCTTTGCCGGCCATGGGGTGACCGCCAAGGAACTGCGCGGCCGGAAGGTGGCGGGCGGCGGCTTCGCAGATGAGGCGTTTGGTGCTGCCGGCGTCGGTGACGAGGGTGTGGGGACCGAGGTGGGGTGCGAGTTCTTCGATAAGGGAGACGATGCGTTGGATGGGCTGGGCGAGGAGGAGGAGGTCGGCCTCGCGGGCTGCTTCCGGGAGCGTCATCTCGCGGTCGATGATGCGATGTTCGAGGGCTTCGGCGATGGTGCGCGGGGAACTGACGCCGGCGATGGTACCGGAAAAGCCGGCCTGGCGGAGGGCGAGGGCGAAACTGCCGCCGATCAGCCCGACACCGGCGATGGCGACGGTGTTCATCCGGCGATGGACCTTCCGACGGCGGTAGCGATGACGCGGAGTTGGGTCATCAATTCGGCGAACTGTTCGGGGAAGAGGGACTGGGCGCCGTCGCTGAGGGCGTGGTCGGGATCGTGGTGGACTTCGATGATGAGGCCATCGGCGCCGGCGGCGACCGAGGCGCGGGCCATGGCGGGGACGAGGGTGCGTTTGCCGACGCCGTGGGAGGGATCGGCGATGACCGGGAGGTGGGTCAACTGTTTGAGCACGGGGATGGCGGAGATATCCATGGTGTTGCGGGTAGCCGTTTCAAACGTGCGGATGCCGCGTTCACAGAGGATGATCTGGTAGTTGCCGCCGGACATGATGTATTCGGCGGAGAGGAGGAGTTCTTCGATGGTGGCGGCGATGCCGCGTTTGAGCAGAACCGGTTTGCGGGCGAGGCCGAGATCGCGCAGCAGGTTGAAGTTCTGCATGTTGCGGGCGCCCACCTGGAGGATGTCGGAATAGGTGCTCAACAGCGGGATCTGGGAGCGGTCCATCACTTCGCTGACGACAAGGAGGCCGTTGCGGTCGGCAGCGGCGCGGAGGAGTTTCAGGCCGTCTTCGCCGAGGCCCTGAAAGCTGTAGGGGGAGGAGCGGGGTTTGAAGGCGCCGCCGCGGATGACCTTGGCACCGGCCTTGGCGACGAGCGAGGCGGTGAGTTCGATCTGCTCTTCGCTTTCCACGCTGCACGGGCCGGCCATGACGACGACTTCCGGGCCGCCTATTTTTACGGCGCCGATTTCGATGACGGTGCCCTGGGGACGGAACCGCTTGTTCGCCAGTTTGTAGGGCGAGACGATGCGGTGGCATTCCTGGACGCCTTCGAGGACCTCGAATTCGGCGGGGTCAAAGGTATCGAGCGGGCCGACGCCGCCGAGTACGGTATGGGTGACGCCGGTAGAGCGATGGACGGTAAAGCCCATCATCACCAGACGGTCAATGACATTCTGCACCTGGGATTCAGGTGCGCCCTCCTGCATAACGACTAACATGCGCTATCTTCCTTCCATACGGGTTCGCTGCAAGGTGCGCATTTCATCGATGATGCGCTCAAAGATACGGCGGATGGCCTCATTGGGAATGGGGCCGTGGTTCGCCGCGGTGATATTGGCATAGACGGCGTCTTCCCGTTTGGGTTCGTAGACGGGAAGACTGACGTTTTGTTTGATGGCGCCGATGCGTTCTACGACGCGGGTCCGCTCATTGAGCAGTTCGACGAGACGGCGGTCAATGTCATCGATCTGGCCGCGGCAGACGCCGAGAGCTTCCTTTGCCTCTTCCACTGTCATGAATCAAGCCGTCCCTCTGCCCTGGAGTGCGCCGTCCTTCAACTCACGGGCCAGGGCTTCCAGATTTTCCTCTAACTCCGAGGTCCCCGCGTATTTTTCTATCACACGGACGAAGGCGCTGCCGACGACGACGCCATCGGCGAGGCGGCCGACGGCTTCGGCGTCCGCGGCTTTGGCGATGCCGAAGCCGACGGCCAGCGGCAGAGAGGTGTGTTCGCGCATGGCGCGGACCAGCGGGAGCGCCTGGGCGGAGAGTTGCGCCTGTTCGCCGGTGACGCCGGTGCGGCTGACGAGATAGACGAAGCCGGAGGAGTAGCGGCCGACGAGGGCGAGGCGTTCCGGCGTGGAGGTGGGGGCGGCGAGGAAGACGGTATCGAGGCCGGCATCGCGGATGGTTTTGACGTAGGGTTCGGCTTCTTCGACGCTGGCGTCGGTCATCAGGACGCCGTCGACGCCGGCCGCCTTGGCGTCAACAGCGAGTTTGGCAAAGCCGTAGGCCATCAGCGGGTTCAGGTAGGAGAAGAGGAGAATGGGGACTTCGGAGACGGCGCGGATTTTGGCGGCGCAGTCGAGGACGCCCTTCAGGGTGGCGCCGTTGGCGATGGCGCGTTCGGCGCCGCGCATGATGACGGGGCCGTCGGCGATGGGGTCAGAGAACGGGACGCCGAGTTCGATGATGTCGGCGCCGCCGCGTTCGAGGGCGGCGACGAGCTTAACGGTTTCGTCGAGAGAGGGATCGCCGGCGGTGATATAGGCGACCAGGGCGGGCTGATTTTTCTCGCGCAGTTCAGCGAACCGGCGGCCGATACGGGAGTTACTCATCGAGGTCCTTTAGATTTTCGCGGTAGATATCGATGTCCTTGTCGCCACGGCCGGAGAGGTTGACGAGGAAGGTCTTGCCCTTCTCGTGGGGGGCACGGCGGATGGCTTCGGCGACGGCGTGGGAGGATTCGAGCGCGGGAATGATGCCTTCAGTGCGGGAAAGAAGCTTGGCGGCTTCGAGGGCGGAGGCGTCGGAACAGTTGACGTAGGTGGCGCGGCCGGCGTCGGCGAGGAAGGCGTGTTCGGGCCCGATCATGGCGTAATCGAGGCCGGCGGAGACGGAGTGAGTGAGGGCGATCTGGCCGTCGGCATTCTGCAGGACGTAGGAGTAGCAGCCCTGCAGGACGCCGGGGGAACCGCCGGCAAAGCGGGCGGCGTGTTCGCCGAGGCTCAGGTTGCGACCGCCGGCTTCGACGCCGACGAGTTCGACGGCCGTATCCTTGATGAACTCATGGAACATGCCGATGGCATTGGAACCGCCGCCGACACAGGCGAAGACGGTATCGGGGAGTTTGCCTTCGCGCTCCAGGAACTGGGCGCGGGCTTCGCGGCCGATGACGGAGTGGAAGTCGCGGACCATCATCGGATAGGGGTGGGAACCGAGGGCGGAGCCGAGGAGGTAGTGGGTGTTTTCGACGTTGGTGACCCAGTCCCGCATGGCTTCCGAGATGGCGTCCTTGAGGGTGCGGGAACCGTTGGTAACGCCGACGACCTTGGCGCCGAGCAGGCGCATGCGGAAGACGTTGAGGCGCTGGCGGCGCATGTCTTCTTCGCCCATGTAGACGGTACAATCCATGCCGAAGAGGGCGCAGACGGTGGCGGTGGCAACGCCGTGCTGGCCGGCGCCGGTTTCGGCGATGACGCGATGCTTGCCCATGCGGCGGGCGAGGAGAATCTGGCCGAGGCAGTTGTTGATCTTGTGGGCGCCGGTGTGGAGGAGGTCCTCCCGTTTGATGAAGATGCGGGCGCCGCCGAGGATTTGCGAAAGACGTTTGGCTTCCCAGAGGGCGGTGGGGCGGCCGGCGTAGTTCGTCATCAGGTCGGCGAGTTCGGCGTGGAAAGCGGGATCCTGTTTGGCGGCTTCGTAGGCCTTTTCGAGCTCTTCCAGAGGAGCCATGAGCACCTCAGGAACGAAACGGCCGCCGTAGGGGCCGAAGTGGCCGCCTTTATCGGGTTGGGATGTGGTGATCATACAGAATGAGCCGCGGCGATGAAGCGCGCCATGCGGCCATGGTCCTTTACTCCAGGGGATGATTCCAGGCGGGAACAGGCGTCGACGCCCCAGGGTTGGGCGACGGCGATGGCGGCGGCGACGTTGGATTCGTCGAGGCCGCCGGCGAGGAGGATGCGGCGGGAGGCGCCGCGGGCGCGGTTCCAATCGAAGGTGTGGCCGCTGCCGCCGTACATATCGGTGGGGGTATCGAGGAGGAAGGCTTCGGCGGGGAAGGCCTCCAGTTGATCGAGCGAGAAGGCGTCGTTGACGCGGAAGGCTTTCCAGACGCGGAGGCCGGAGGGGATCTGGTCCGGGGTTTCATCGCCGTGAAGTTGGGCGACATCGAGACCAGCGGTGCTGGCGATTTGCGTGATGGCGGCGGGGGATTCGTTGACGAAGACGCCGACTTTGGTGATTTGCGAAGGAAGGGCAGCGGTGATGGCGGCGGCCGATTCCGGCGTGAGGTAGCGGGGGCTGCGGGGATAGAAGTTGAAGCCGAGGGCGCCGGCGCCGGATTCGATGGCGGCAAGGGCGTCGGCCACGCTGGTGATGCCGCAGACTTTCACGACGGTCACGAGCGGAGGGCCTCCAGAGCGGCGGCCGGGTCAGGGGATTTCATGAGGTGCTCGCCGACGAGGAAGGCCGAGAAGCCGGCGGAGCGGAGGAGTTGCACGTCGGCCTGGGAATGGATGCCGGATTCGCTGACCTTGCAGATGCCGGCGGGCATGCGGCGGGCGAGGTCGAGAGAGGTTTCCAGGTGGACTTCGAAGGTACGGAGGTCGCGGTTGTTGACGCCGATCAGGGTGGCACCGGATTCGAGGGCGCGGTCGAGTTCTTCGGCGTCGTGGACTTCGACGAGGGCATCGAGGGCGTATTGGGCGGCCAGTTCGCGGAAGCGGCGGAGTTGGGAGGTGTCGAGAATGGCGGCGATGAGCAGGACGGCGTCGGCGCCATGAGCGGCGGCTTCGACGATGTGAAGCGGGTCGATGGTGAAGTCTTTGCGGAGGGCGGGGAGGGAGACGGCGGCGCGGGCGGCCTGGAGGTCGGCGAATTTGCCCTGGAAGAAGCGTTCGTCGGTGAGGACGGAGAGGGCGGCGGCGCCACCGCGGGCATAAAGCTGGGCGATAGCGGGCGGGTCGAACGATTCGCTGAGGAGGCCTTTGCTGGGCGAGGCCTTCTTGATTTCGGCGATGATGGCCGGGGTGTGGGACTCCAGGGCCCGGCGGAAGGGCCGGCGGGAGGGGATGGAAGCCTCAGCGGCGGCTTCCAGCATGGGCACACCGGACTCCCGCCCGGCGAGTTCCACGCGCTTATGAGCCACTATTTTGGCGAGGATGTCGGGGACGGTTTGCAGCATACCGCGGAACCCCTATCCTATCATTTGGCGGGTTCCGGCTTCCTCTCGACGACGGTTAACTGAACCTGAGCGCGGATGGAATTGCGCCATTCGGTGTTCTTGACGTTGCGGAGACGCTTGGTGAGTTCGTCGCGGACTTTGGCCAGGCCGGGCTCTTCAAAGGCGATGACTTTAAAGATGTAGTAGCCGTTGGGGAGCTTAACGGGGGCGCTGACGTCGCCCGGGTTCATGGTCCAGATGGCCTGTTTGGCGGCGGGCGGGATGTCGTCGGTGATTTTGAGAGGACCGTAGTCGCCGTTTTTGTCGCGGGAGACGGGGTCCTTGGAGTACTGTTTCACCATTTCCACGAAGTCGGCGCCGCCTTTGATGCGTTCATGGACCTCCTTGGCGAGTTGGAGGGCGGCCATGTTTTCGGCCTCGTTTTCCTGGGCGGCGGAGAAGAAGACGATCTTCAGCTTGGCGAGGGAGACGTACTTCAGGTTGTCGGTATAGGCCTGTTTGAGTTCGGCTTCGGAGACGACGGTCGCCTTCTCCTGGGCCTGCATCAGGGCGTTGGAGAGGGCCTGGAGGCGGGCCAACTCCAACTGCTGGCGGTAGGGCGGGGCCTGATCGACCTTCTGCTCTTCGGCGATTTTGGTCATGCGGCGCATGAATCCGATACCGCGCAACATCTCCTCGGGGGTATCGCGGAGATTGGACTGGAGTTTGGAATCCATGGCGGAGAGGTAAGCTTCCACATCGGCGGCGGTGACGGGTTGGCCCTCCAGCGTGGCGACGACGCGTTTGGGATCCTTGCTGGCGGAGGCGGGGCTCATCTTCACCTGCACGGAGGAACGATGCTTTTCCACCCACTCCAGGTTGCGCTTCTGTTTGATTTCGGTGAAGATCTGGTCCTTCACCTTGTCAAAGGGATCGACGGTGAGTCCGGTGCGCTGGAAGATGTAGTAGCCGTTGGGGAGGCGGGTGGGGGCGGAGAAGGCGCCGTCCTTGAGGGCGAAGACGACGTCTTTCACCACCTGGGGGATCTGGTCGGCCATGCGGATTTCGCCGTAGTCGCCATCCTTCTCGCGGGACTCTTCGTGCTTGGAGAACTCTTTGACGGAGGCGACAAAACCGGCGCCGGCGGTGAGCTTTTTGTGGATGTCCTCCATTTTGCGCTTCGCCTGCAGTTCCTCGGTCTCGTTGGTAAAGGGGAGATAGATGAGCTTCACCTTGACGCCGGAATAGGCATTCTGGTTCGACTGATAGTACCCACGCTGTTCAAAGGGAGTGACGACTTCGTCGATCTCGTGCTGCTGGATGACGGCATTGGAGAGCAGTTGGATGCGGGCCATCTCCAGTTGGAGCTTGAGGGGGCTCTGGGTGTGCAGGCCGCGCTTTTCCGCTTCGGCACCCAAACGGCGGAGCCAGCCCACCAGGCGCAGCATTTCGGCGGCGTTATTCTTGGCGGCTTCCTTGGTTTTGGGGTCCATGGCGACGATGAGTTGCTGGAACTCTTCGGCGGTAATGTCTTTGCCGTCGAGATTGGCAACCACCTCACGGGGGCGGGAGGGGTCGATCTCAATCTGGCGAGTATCGGGAGGCCGGACCGGCTGGGCGGATGCCGCGGCGGCGATAAAAATCGCTGCGGCCAATCGAATCATCATCTCTTTCAGTGTACTGAACCTCCTATACTATTGAGACGAGCCAGAGGAGATAACGTGATGTATCGGTCCGCACTTTTCACATTCGTCGCCGGCTGTTTCCTGTCCGCGTTGACGGTGGGCGCCGCTCCAGAAAACCCGGAGGCCGCATTGCGGAAGGGGTTTCGGAAAGGTCCGGTAAACGGGTGGATTCAGGTCCACCTGGAAGGCACACCGGCCGAAATCGGGTATCAGCACGGCAGTTTACTGGCAAAAGAGATCGCGGAATTGCAGAAGATTATCGCGCTGGAGTTGGGGCACGATACGAAAAAGGACTGGGATTTCTTCCGGAAAGCGTCCGAAGAGGTGTTGTGGCCGAAAGTGGAGGCCGAATACCGGGACGAGTTGAACGGGATTGTGGAAGGACTGCATGCGCAAGGGGTGCGGCTGGACATCTGGGATGTGGTGGCCCTGAACGCGTTCCTGGAGTTGGGACCGTACTACGTGCCGTTCTGGGAAAAGAAGCAGCCGGAGGCCGACTCCCACAAACATGTGCCGGTGCCGGAGCGGTGTAGCGCGTTTATTGCGACGGGCGACTACACGACGGACCGGAAGATCGTGATGGGGCACAACGCCTGGACCGGGTATCTGGACGGGCAGAGGTGGAATATTGCGTTCGACATTCTGCCGGAGCGCGGGAACCGGATCTTCATGGACGGGTTGCCGGGTGTGATTCACAGTGCCGACGATTTCGGGGTGAATTCGGCGGGGATGATGATTACGGAGACGACGATCAGCCAGTTTTCCGGGTTCGATCCGGACGGGATCCCGGAGTTCGTCCGGGCGCGGAAGGCGATGCAGTATGCGACGTCGATCGACGAGTTTGCGCGGATCATGAGCGAAGGAAACAACGGCGGGTACGCGAACAACTGGCTGGTGGGGGACAACAAGACGGGGGAGATCGCGAGCCTGGAATTGGGGCTGAAGAACGTGACGCTGCGGCGGACGATGGACGGCTACTTTGTGGGGTCGAACTTCCCGGTGAGCGAGAAACTGGCCGAGGAGGAGACCACGTTTCCGATGAAGGACAAGAGCGTGAGCGCGAATGCACGGCGGATCCGGTGGGAGCAGTTGATGGCGGAGTGGAAGGGGCGGATCGACGTGAAGGCGGGGCAGCGGTTTCTGGGCGACGCGGTGGACAGTTTCACCGGGAAAGTGGACCCGAATGAGCGGACGTTGTGCGGACGGATCGATCTCTCCCCGCGCGGTGTGGCGGCGTGGGTGCCTCCGTTCGGACTCGCCGGAGCGGTGCAGAACAAGGTGACCGACGGGACGATGGCCGAGCAGATGAGCTTTACCGGGGCGATTGGTCCGCAGTGCGGGCCGCCGTTCCGGGCGGCGCGGCACCTGGCGAAATACCGGGAGTATCAGTGGGCACGGCCATTTCTGAAAGACATGCCGGCGCGGCCGTGGACGACGTTACAGGCCGAAGGGAAGGGCCGGTAAGGCCTTACTTACGAACGCGGGCTTCCCAGCGGAGGCCGGCGCGCCACAGGCGGGGGGCGCCGATGGCGGGGACGGGTGTGAAGCCGGTATAGAAGCGGCGGTCGAGGAGATTCTCCCAGGAGGCGATGGCCGAGACCTGGGGGGTGAGCGCGTGGCGCAGGGCCAGTTGGACGGTGGCGTAACCGGGCAGGCGGAAGGTGTTGATTTCGTCCTCGTATTGCGCGGAGAAACTGCGGAGGCCGCCGCTCACCAGCGTCTTGCCTTTGGACCAGATGAGCATGGCGTTGCCGGCGTGCTTGGGAACTTGGGGGATGCGGAAGCCGTTAGAGAAGCGGCTTTCGCTGAAGAGCCAGGCGAGTTCCAGGCGGACGTCCCGCCAGCGCTGGCTGACGTTGGCTTCCACGCCGCGGGTGAGCGCGGCGCCGGCGTTGCGGCGCTGGCGTTCGATGAGCGCGGGGGTGGAAAGGAGGGTGACGTTGGTGATGAGATCCGACAGGGAGGTGCGGAAGAAGGTGACGCTGGCGCGGGTGGTTTCGCCGGAGAAATCGGCGCCGAGTTCGACACCGCGGGCGAATTCGGGAAGGAGCGCGTCGTTGGCGCGGGTAACGGCGTTGCCGGCGCGGAATTCGCGGTAGAGCTCATTGAGAGAAGGGGCGCGGAAGGAGCGGTAGGCGGTGCCGCGGGCGCGCCACTGTTTGCGGCCGAGGACGAATCCGCCGGAAGGGGAGAAGAAGGCGCCCTGTTTGCCGGCGGCGTGCATGCGGCCGCCGCCGAAGAGTTTAAAGGGGCCGGCTTTGATATCGCCCTGGGCAAAGGCGCCGCGCTGCCATTGGACACCGCCGCGGTCAGAAAAGCCGGTGGGGAAGCTGGTTTCGATGCTGTAGCCCTCCACGC
The DNA here is from genome assembly GCA_964430625.1 of uncultured Solibacteraceae bacterium. Taxonomy (GTDB): domain Bacteria; phylum Acidobacteriota; class Terriglobia; order Bryobacterales; family Bryobacteraceae. Next base: position 180,794 of record CAYSFR010000006.1, on the reverse strand, counting down.
GGGTGAAGTCGCCGCCGAGCAGGGCGTTGGCGCCGGAGCGCTGGAGGCGATAGATGGCGGCGGCGCCGGTTACGTCGGCCGGGACGCGCTGGCGCATGGTGAGCCGCTCCGAGGCGCGGCCGGCGAGGATGGTGGAGAAACTGGCGTGGAACTCTTCGCGGCCGTGCCAGGCGCTGACGGAGAGATTGTCCTTGCCCATTTCGCGGAAATACTGGCCGGAGAGGGTGCCGAGGCTGGTGGAGTTCCGCTGGAGGACGGTGCCGTTGGCGCGGTCCTCGGCGAGAGCGTCGAACTTGAGGAAGAAGCGGTCCTTGGCGCCGAGGTAGTCGAGGCGCATGTCGCCGGCGGCAAAGTCGACACCGGCACGGGTATCGGCGGCGCCGCGGCGGCCGTCTTCGATGATGTAGTAGCCATCGGTGCGAAAGGCGCGGCCCTGGGTGGAGAGAGCCCAACGGGGCCGGAGATGGGAGAAGCCGCCGCTCAACTGGTGGGTGTTCTTGTTGCCTCCTTCGTAGGCGGCGTGAACGCGCCAGGGTTCGGCGGGGCGGGAGAAGAGTTGGATGGATCCGCCGATAGCGCGGTCCCCGAAGACGCTGGTGGAGGCGCCGCGAACGACCTCGACGCGGTCGATATCCTCGGGAGAAAATCGGGTCCAATAGACCCAGCCGCCGAAGGGGTCGTTGGCGGGAATGCCGTCCCAGAGGACGAGAGTGCGGGAGGCGCCGGAGGAGCCGAGGCCGCGCAGGGAGATGCCCTGGGTGGTGGGATTGGCGACGACGCTGGAGGAGCGGCGGAAGAGGGTAAATCCGGGGACCGAGCGGAGGCGATCGTCAATATTAACGCCCGGGTTGCCCTGCACCTGAATCTTGTTGAGGACGGTGATGGAGGCGGGGGCCTCGGCGGCGATCTTTTCGTTGACGGTGATCGCGGTCTTCACTGGCTCAATGGTGGCCGGCTCCTGCGCGAAGGCGAGGGAGGCGGCGCAGACCGTGATTAAAATTTTCATAGACATTCCGAAATCGAAGGGTATCACGCCCCGGCAACGGCGCCGGCGCCTTCGGGGGCACGAGCGGGGTCGGCGGTGAAAACCATGACAAAACCATCGCCCATGGGAGGCATGACGCGCGCCAGCGAGTCATTGTTACCGAAGGGGGTGGGTTCGACGACGGCGAGGTAGCGCAGGACGGTGTACAGGTCGCCGTCGCGGGGCACTTCGATGATGCGCTCCTGGGTACGGAGCGAGTAATTGACGCGGGCTTCTTCCAGGCGGGCGCAGAGCCAGGCGGCAGTTTCCAGGGCGCGTTCCAGCCAGTCGATGCCGGCCTCGGCGGTGAAGAGATCGACGAGGATGTGGACGGTGACGGCGTCTTCCTGGGCATTTTCGCGGACGTGGAGTTCGCCGTGGCGGGCGGAGGAGCGCCAGTCGATGCGGCGGGCGGGATCGGTGGCGAGATAGGGGCGGAGGCGGTAGAAGTCGTCGCCGGCGCCGGGGCGGCGGGCCTGCATTTCGCCTTCGACGCGGGCAAGGAAGTCCTGGGCGTAGGGTTGGGGGGAGAGGGCGGGATAGACCAGCACGTCGGCGTGCAGGGTGACGCGGGCGCGGCGCTCGGCGAAGCCGAAGGGGAAGCGGGAGGTGAACTCGAGCGAGTTGTCGCGGAAGCGGCCGCGGCGGGAGAAGCGGACGGCGGCGAATTCGGTGAGGGTCTCGCCGCCGCCGATCATGGAGTAGTAAAGCGGCTGAACGAGGCCGTCGGTGTGGATGGACTGCAGGCGGGTGGCAAACGACGGCATCCAGGACTTTTCGTTGCGTACGACGATCTTGGCGGTGGCCTGTTCGCGGGCGAACAGGTGCTCCGGCGGGTGGAACTCCACTTCCAGTCCCGCCAGGGAGAGGCGGTTGACGAGGCCGGAGACCAGCAGGGTGGCCATGAGCGTGGAGGTGATGAGGAAGATGAGATTATTGGCCGACAGGAACGCCGCGGCGCCGGTAAGCACCATGGCGAAGGTGAAGGCGAGGCCGGCGCGGGTGATGCGTTGATCGACGCGATTTCGCCACGCGGTGACGAGACGGCGCCAAAGATTCCTCATATCGTTGACAATACAACGATGGACACCGCGCCCGGACTTCGACGAGCCCTGCACCTCCGCCATCTGATCTTCATGGGGCTGATTATTATCCAGCCCACGGCCCCGATGCCGCTGTTCGGCGTGGTGAGCAATAAGGCTGGCGGGCACGTGGTTTCCACGATTCTGGTGGCCATGGTGGGGATGCTACTGACGGCAATCAGCTACGGGCGGATGGCGCGGATCTATCCCAGCGCCGGATCCGCCTACACGTATGTGGGGCGGGAGATTCACCCGACACTGGGGTTCATGACGGGCTGGGGACTGCTGCTCGACTACGTGATCAACCCGCTGATCTGCGTGATCTGGTGCTCGAAGGCGGCGGGCAATCTGCTGCCGGCGGTGCCGTATCCGGCGTGGACCGTGTTCTTCGCCCTGGTGTTCACGTGGCTGAACCTGCGGAACATCCAGGCGGCGGCGTCGACGCACAAGTACCTGGCGATCACGATGTCGGTGGTGGTGGCGTGGATGCTGGCGGCGACGGCCAGGTTCGTACAGGCGAACCTGGCGACGGATTTCTGGAAGCCGTTCTATGACCCGGCGACGTTCTCGGTGTCGACGTTTTCGGCTGGAACGGCGCTGGCGGTATTGACCTATATCGGCTTCGACGCCATTTCGACGCTGTCGGAGGAAACCGTGGACGCCGAGCGGACGATTCCGCGGGCGACGGTGATTGTCTGTCTGCTGATCGGGGCGCTGTCGGCGCTGGAGGTCTATGCGGGGCAGGTGGTGTGGCCGCATGGGGAGGCCTTTCCGGACGTGGATACGGCGTATGTCCATATTGCCGGGCGGGCGGGCGGGATGTGGCTGTTTCACGCCGTGAACCTGACGCTGCTGGTGGCCACCATCGGGTCGGGATCGGGCGGGCAGATGGCCGGGGCGCGGTTGCTGTACGGGATGGGGCGGGACAATGTGCTGCCGCCGGGATTTTTTGCCCAGATCGACGCGGTGCGGCAGGTTCCGGCGCGGAATGTGATGCTGATCGGGGCGATTTCGCTGGCCGGGGCGCTCACTTTGACCTACGAATTGGGTGCGGAATTGCTCAATTTTGGTGCGTTTATCGGGTTTTTAGGGGTGAATCTGGCGGCTTTTTTGCGTGCTTTCCGGGAGCGGTCGATGGCGGCGCTGGCACCGGCGGGCGGATTTCTGCTGTGCCTGTATATGTGGGCGAGCCTGAGTCCGAAGTCGCTGCTGCTGGGCGCGACCTGGGCGGCGATCGGACTGGGTTACAAATTCCTCAGAAAGGGCGGGGCCTGATTCCGATATACTCCGCGCAGAAGGAGTCAACACAACAATGAATCGTTTGTTACTGGTAGCGCTAAGCGCCGTGCTCGCCGCGGTGAGCGCCGTGGCCGGGCCGATCGACGGCAAATGGGTCTCGGAGCGGAAGATGGAGCGGGACGGGCAGTCGTTCACCATCGTTCAGACGTTTGAACTGAAGGCCGAGGGCGACAAGCTGACGGGCAAGTTCGCGCTGAAGTTTGGCGAGATGGAACCGCCGCCGGGCGACATCAAAGACGGCAAGATCGAGGGAAACAAGTTCTCGTTCACGACGACGATGTCGACGCCGAACGGAGACATGAAGACCAGCTACAGCGGGACCGTGGAAGGGGACACGATCAAGGGCACGGCGGAACGCGAGGGCGGACAGGCGCGTCCGTTCGAGGCCAAGCGCAAGTAGCGATTTGACACAGGCAGGGCGAGAGGTTTCATACTGGTTGGCGAACCGCCATGAGAACCATACTCCTGCTCGCCCTGCTCACACCGGCCGCTTTTGCCGGCTGGAAGCCGCTGTTTAACGGCAAGGACATGACCGGGTGGAAGCAGGTGGGGTGGCCGGGTTTCACCACCGAAGACGGCATGTTGAAGACGGGCGGGGGGATGGGGTTGCTGTACTACGAACCGGCGGCGTTCGGGGACACGACGATCCGGATTGTGTTCAAGACGAGCAGCGAGCGGGGGAACTCCGGCGTTGTGATCCGCATGCCGGAGGCGCCCAAGGACGCCTGGTACGGGGTGCACAACGGCTACGAGGTGCAGATCGATTCGGCCGGCGACGAGTGGCACTGCACAGGCGCTATTTATTCGATCAGCAAAGTGACGTCGCGGAACCAGAAGCCGACCGGGGAGTGGAACACGCTGGAGATTGAGTTGAAGGGGCCGGTGACGCGGGTGAGGCTGAACGGGAAACTGGTGAACGAGTACAAGGAAGGCCAGGCGGTTCCGGAGCGGAAGCAATGGTACGAGCCGATTCGCGGACCGCGCGCGAACAAGGGCTACATCGGGTTGCAGAATCACGACGCGAAGTCGATCGTGTATTTCAAAGAAGTCAGCGTGAAGGAGTAGCCGTTGATTACCCGGCGATGGTTTCTGGCCGGGCTGGCGGCGCGTGGGCGCGAGGCGCGGATTCGAGTAGTCACGGAAGGACCGAAGCACCACTTTTTCGGCTATTACGGGGTATCGCCGTGGAACCGGGCGGGCGACCGGATGGTGTGCCTGGAGACGGCATTTCAGAACCGGATGCCGCGTCCGGGCGAGGCGGCCACCCTCCTGCTATTGGACCCGGCGAGCGGCGCCACGCGGGCGATTGCCGAGACGCGGGCGTGGAATCTGCAGCAGGGTTGCATGCTGAACTGGGCACCGCGGGCGGCGTCGACGCTGCTGTACAACGACGCGCAGGGCGGCGACATCGTCTCCGTGTCGCTGGACTGGAAGAGCGGCAAGCGGAGGGTGTACGACCGGGCGATCGAGAGTGTGGCACCCGACGGCCGCTCGGCGAGTTGCGTGACCTACGGGCGGCTGGCGCGGCTACGGCCGGTGGTGGGTTATGCGGCGGCAAAGGATCCCAACCCGGGGGAGAACCATCCGGCCAACGACGGCGTGTTTGTGCTGGACCTGAAGACGGGGCAGAGCCGGCTGGCGGTGCCGCTGCGGGCCGTTTATGAGGCACTGGCGCCGCGGCATCCGGAGTTGCGGGAGAAGGCAATGTTCATCCAGCACACGGTGATCAATCCGGCCAGCACGCGGATGTTCTTTCTGGCGCGAACGATTGAGCGGGGGCAACTGACGTCGGCGATGTTTTCGGCCGGGCTGGACGGCAGCGGACTGCGCGAAGTGGTGCCGTACGGGCGCGGGGTGTCGCACTTTGCCTGGCGCGGCGCCGATGAGATTATGGCCACGTTCCGGGTGGACGGCGTGATCCGCCATGTCCTGTTCCGCGACGTGGAACGGCCGGAGTATCGCGTGGTGGGGCCGGAGGTGCTGGACGCCGACGGGCACTGCAGCTTTGGGCCGGACAAGGAATGGCTGGTGACGGACCGCAACATTTCCGCCGTGCCGGCGAAGCGGCTGATGCTCTATCACATGGGCCGGAAAGCGTATTCGGTGCTGGGGGAGTTCCCCATGAAGACGCCGTCGGGGGAGAATTACATTACGACCGACCTGCGGTGCGATCTGCATCCGCGATGGAAGGCGAGCGGCGACCAGATCTGTTTTGACGCCCTGGATCCGCGGACGTGGACACGGCAGTTGCATATCGCGGAGGTGAAGGGATGAAACGTTGGGTCAGTTGGGGATTGACCGTGGTACCGGCCGGGATGCTGGTGATGAGCGCGGGGATGAAACTGGCGGGCGCGCCTGGGTTGGCCGAAGGATTCCAACACCTGCAACTGCCGGCGGAGATGGCAACCGGACTGGGAATCCTGGAACTGGTGTGCACGCTGATCTATCTGGTGCCGCGGACGGCGGTGCTGGGGGCCATTCTCCTGACCGGTTACCTGGGCGGGGCGACGCTGACGCACCTGCGCGTGGGCGACCCGTACTTCACGCAACCGTTGCTGGGCGTGCTGCTGTGGGGCGGGTTGTATCTGCGCGATGAGCGGCTGCAGGCGCTGCTGCCGCTGGTTCAACCGGTGAAGCGGAACGAGTAGACGTCGGCGTCCTTGAGCGCGAAGAGAAGGCGGACGGGCTTGCCGGCGAGCGCGGCGAGATTCCCGTTGCGCCACTCGACGGTTTTGGCGACGCGGTCGCCGATCATTTCGCGGCAGTCCGCCAGGCCGAGGCCTTCAATGGCGGTCTCATCCTCGTTGAGCACCTGGACGCGGACGCCGCCATAGGCGCTGGAGGCAAAGTTGAGCTCCAGGGCGCGGCCGGAGAAGACAAGCGGCCTGGTGAGCAGTTCCCCGCCCCGCCAGCCGGCGTGGAGGCTGGCCAGACCGTCGGTGCGGAGGCTGTAGCGGGTAAGGTGGGCAGTGGGCTGACCGTAGTGGCGGTTGACGTAAAAGCTCATCTCGCCTTCGCCGGTTTCGACGATGTTCAGGCAGGGATAGTTGTCGCGGCTCACCCAATGGTGAAGGCCGAGACCGGGGCGGAGGAAGGACTCGCGGAAGTAGCGGGAGATGGTGGCGCCGCCGCGGGTGGAAAGGAGCACACTGTCGCTGGTGTCCTTGAAGTAGTCGGGGTGGACGCCGGTGGCGCGGGCTTCATCGGGGGTGAGCACCTGGCGGCCGGGGTTGAAGCGGGCGGCGATGCCGACGTAGATATGCGGCGCGCGGAAATAGGGGTGGAGTTGGTTGGTGTAGAGGTGATCGGCCGGGGCGCCGCCGAGGTCAAGGGGGACGAAGGGCGACCAGCGGACAAAGTCGTTACTGGTGGCGCGGACGATGGAGCGGACGCGGTCGCGGAACTGGCGGACATAGGCGACGTAGCAGCCCTCGCTTTCGCTCCAGAAAGCAAGGTTCTGTGAATCGAACATGGGGAGTTTGGTCGCCGGCATCACCGGTTCGTCCCGGAGGGCGCGCCAGGCGAGGCCATCGTCGGAGATCCAGGCTTTCAGGCCGCTGGTGGCGATGCCGGAGAGAGCTTTGTAGCGGGCGCCGCCGCGGGGATTGCGGTCAATGAACGGGCAGAAGTTGTGGGAGAACGGGGCCTGGCCCTGGAACAGGATGTTGTTGGCAGGTTTGGTGAACTGGCGGCCGTCGGCGGATTCGGCATAGCAGGTGGCCTCCGAGGGGCGGCCATCCTTGCCGGCTTCGGGGACGCCGCGATAGTAGAGGCGGTATTTGCCGTTGTCGTGGAGGACGGTGAAGTAGGCGCTGAAGGGGCCTTCGTGCGGGCGGTCGAGCTTGAGAACCACTTCCCGCTCCACTGGCGTGCCGAGGCGGAGTTCGGCTCCGCGGAGGGAGTCGACCAGAGTGTCATCGACGAACAGTTCCCGGCGGCCGCCAATCCGTCCGACGGATTCCGATTGGGCCAGCAGAGGCAGGCCCGCCAGCAGGTGGCGGCGGGTTATCGCGCCAATTCTCTTTTCAGCCATACGACCCCTTTTTTGATAATGTCCGTGCGGTCGGCGGCGATGAGCGGGATGAGCGCGAGCGCCTCGGCACGGAACAGTCCTTTGCGAATTCCCTTGAGCGGCGCGACGAGCGCGGCGCGGCGTTTGTACACGTGCGGAGCGGCGATCCACGCCGTCATGTCGACGATCCATTCCGGGCGGGCGATCAGAATGGGGCCGAGGACATCGGCGCAGAGCGCGTCGCAATGGGCCCAGTTGTGGACGTAGCGTTCCAGCCAGCGGGTGAAGATCTTCCACTCGCACTCGGCGCACTTCCGCCGCATGCGGGCATAAAGCTGGATGGCGACGGCGCCCTCCTCGAATTTGCCGCTCTCCCACAGGGCCTTGGTAAGCGCGGTACGTTCCTTTTCGGAGAAGGCGGCAAACGCGGCGCCGTGCGTCTTGGCGAGGTTGCGGACGTGGACAGTGTAGGTGCAGTAAGCGTCAATGGGCTCCTTAAAGAAGCGCTGCATGACGGGGAGTTTCCAGGGCTCGGAATGCGCGATGAGTTCGGCACGGATGGCGGCGTGCATCTCAGCAGGGGTCATGAGGCACCTTCGGAGGCGGCGGCAGGAGCGGGGGCGAGTCGTTCGATCTTTACCCGGGCGATGCGGTTCCGCTCCATTTCGAGGATGGTGAAGCGGCGTCCGTCGTCTTCCAGCACGGCGCCGGGTTGGGGCAGGTCGCCGAGTTTGGAGAGGAGGTAACCGGCCAGCGTCTCAAAGCCGCCGTCGGCGGGCAGTTCCACGCCGTACTGATGGGCGAGATCGGGAATGTTGATGGTTCCTTCGAGCTCGAGCGCGGCGGCTTCGCGATCCTGCCTGGGGCGGGAGATATCGTGTTCGTCCTCGATCTCGCCGAAGACCTGTTCCAGCACGTCTTCCAGCGTGACAACACCGGTGGTGGAGCCATGTTCATCCACGACGACGGCCATGTGGGTATGGTGAGCGCGGAAGACGTCGATGAGGTCGGAAAGGGAGCGCGTCTCCGGGACGAAGATGGGGATGCGCATGACGTTCTTCAGGTGAAAACGGTTGAGTCCGCCGCGCTGCATCAGCACCTGAATCAGGTCCTTCAGATGGACGATGCCAACGATCTGGTCGGGGCTTTGCTCGTAGACCGGGAGGCGGGAAAACTGGTGCTCATTGAGCAGAACCAGGAGTTGTTCGAGCGAGGTGCTGAGGGGGACCGCCACCATGCTGCGGCGGGGCACCATGATCTCGCTGGCCGAGTAGTCCTGCAGTTCGAGCAGGCGGTGGATGGCGAGTTGCTGAAACTTGGGGAGCTTCCCTTCCTCTTCCGAGAGGGAGACGATGAATTTCAGCTCTTCCACCGAGTGGCCGCCGCCTTCGCCTTCGCCTTTGAGGCCGAGTTTGCGGGAGATGCGTTTGGAGGAGCGCTCAATGATGGTGACAAGGGGACCGGCGAGGCGGCCGAAGACGAGGAGAATGGGGGCGACCAGGACGGCAAAGCGGTCGGCCGTTTCAATGGCGATATTCTTCGGCACCACTTCACCGATGACGACGTGCATGTAGGTCATCAGGCCGAAGGAAATGACGAGGGCGACAACCGGGATGATGTTCTCGGTCCAGGGCACGATGAGCGGCTTCATCCAGTTGAGCAGCAACTGGTGGATGGTCTCCTCGCCGGCCCAGCCAAGGCCAAGCGAGGCGAGCGTGACGCCCACCTGCACCACCGAGAGCAGCCGCTCCGGATTTTCGAGCAGTTGCAGAGCGGCCTTGGCGCCGGTGTCCCCTTCATCGGCCAACTGCTGGATGCGGGACTTGCGGGCGCTGAGCAGCGAGGCTTCCGCGGCGGCGAAGAAGCCATTGGTTGCAACGATCAAACCGACCAGTAGAAATCGGTATCCGTAACTCGAGTCCGCCATACTAATAATTAAGTGTGTTCGCCAGGAAGCTACTTCAGTCTATCAACGTGTTGATCGGGATCGCGCTGGCGGCGGCGCTGGGCGCGGTGTATTGGTACGGCTGGCGGCCGCTGCCGAAGGAGTCCGGCACGCTGGCGGCACCGCTGGCCAAGGCGGTGCGGGTGGAGCGGGACGAATTGGGAGTGCCGCACATTACCGCCGAATCGCTGGAGGATTTGTACTTTGCGCAGGGATTCGTCACGGCGCAGGATCGCTTCTGGCAGATGGAATCGTTCCGGCGGCTGACGGCGGGCGAGTTGTCGGAAGTGGTGGGCGCGGCGGCAATCGAGAGCGACCGGGATTTCCGGCGGCTGCGGATGTCTCGGCTGGCCGAGCAGCGGGCACGGAGTGTGAGCGGTGAGGACCGGATGGTGCTGGCGGCGTATGCGCGCGGGGTAAACCACTACCTGGAGACCCATGCCGGCCGGTTGCCGGTAGAGTTTGCGCTGCTCGGTTACAAGCCGGCTCTGTGGCGCATTGAGGACACCATGCTGGTGGGCCTGATGATGCAGAATTCGTTGAGCAGTTCGTTCAAGCACGATCTGACGCGGGAGGCGATGTACGAGAAGGGCGACCCGGAGAAGATCGCGCAGCTATTCCCGGCGCGGACGGGATCGGAGCATCAGCCGGGGTCGAACGCGTGGGCGGTGAGGGGCGCGAAGACCAAGAGCGGCAAGGCCGCGCTGGCCAACGACATGCATCTGGCGTGGTCCTTGCCGGGCGTCTGGTATATGACCCACCTGAAGGGCCCGGGAATGGACGTGACGGGCGTGACCGTGCCGGGGGTGCCGGCGGTGGTGGTGGGCCGGAACCCGCAGATCGCCTGGGGCATCACGAACCTGGGTTTCGACGTGCAGGATCTCTACCGGCCGGCGACCGGGCAGGCGCTGATGGAGCGGGACCGGATTGCGGTGCGCGGCACGGCCGGAGAGCCTTTTGAACAGCCGGTGAACGCCCACGGGCCGCTGCTCCCCGGACCCGGCGGAAAGCCGGTGGCGCTACGCTGGACGGCGGCGGAGCAGGTGCCCTTCCGCATCGGGCTGGTGAAGCTGAACCGGGCCCGGAACTGGCAGGAGTTCCGGGACGCGCTGCGGGAGTTTCCGGGAGCCGCCTCCAACGTGGCCTATGCCGATGCCGAAGGGAACGTGGGCCTGCAGGTGACCGGTATGCTGCCGGTGCGGCGGGACTGCACGGGGCAGCGGGTGAACACGGCGGGAACCTGCGAATGGCAGGGCTTCATCCCGTTCGAGGAGTTGCCGTCATTCTACAATCCGGCGGCGGGGATGATTGTGACGGGAAACCAGAACCCCTTCCCGGCCACATATCCCTACACCGTGAGCGGCAACTTCGCTCCGCACTACCGGGCCAACCGGATCCTGAGCGAACTGCAGCGGCAGGAGAAATGGAGCCCGGAGGAGATGGTGCGGCTGCAGGCCGACGACTATTCGCCGTTCTCCCACTTTCTGGCACAGCAGATCATTGCGGCATGGGACCGGAGGAAAGCGACGAACCCGCAGTTGACCGACGCCATCGCGTTGCTGCGGAGTTGGAACGGCGAGATGCGGGCGGATGCGGCGGCGCCGGTGATTGTCACCTATGCGGCGAATCAGCTGCGGCGAGCGATTGCCACGAAGGCGGCGAACACGCCGAACGTGGAGTGGGAGCCGTTTGTCTATTTCGCTGTGATGGAAACGCTGCTGAAGACGCGGCCGGAGGGATGGTTCGCCGATTGGGACCGGGAGTTGCTGCGGGCGGCGCAGGAGGGCGTGGAGGAAGGGGGACGGCGGCAGGGGCAGGATGTGAAGAAGTGGCAGTGGGGCGAGTACAACAAGCTGACGGTGGCGAATCCGATTGTGCGGAATATCCCGTGGATCAGCGGTTATTTCCAGGTGGGGCCAGTGAACGTGGGCGGGTCCTCGACCACGGTGAAGCAGACGACCCCGCGCATGGGGCCGTCGATGCGGATGGTGGTGGACTTCGGCGATCCGCGCGGCGGATTGTTGAACCTGCCGTTCGGGCAGAGCGGCCATCCGCTTTCAAGCCACCTGAAGGACCAATGGGACGCCTACAGCGAGGGGCGGAGTTATCCGCTGCACTACCCTTCGGGATGGCAGACGAAATCGACTTTGACGTTGACGCCCGCCGCGCCATGAAGAAACTGGTGGTGTTCGGAGGGCCGCCGTGCACGGGCAAGTCAACGGTAGGCGCGGCGCTGGGATATCCACATCTGGAGATGGACGACGCGCGGGCGACGCTGCTGCCGGACGCCGCGCACACGCGGGCCGACCGTGCGATTGCCTACCGGGCGGTGCTGTGGACGGCGGCGCATCTGTTGCGGTGGACCGATGTGGTGATCTGCAACGGGGGATTCGGGCACGCCGTGGACAGGGAGGCCTGCCGGCGTGTGGCCCGGGAGGCGGGCGCGGGGTTGTACATCGTGGAGTTCACAGCGCCGCTGGACATTCTGCTGGAGCGGAACCGGGCGCGCCGGGCGTTTCATCCGGGGCTGGACCTGACCGAGGAACGGGTGCGGGAGATCGTTGAAACCTACCCGTGGTCCGGCGCTGGGATCACCGTGGACAGCACGGAGCCCCTCGACAAGTGCCTGGCCTCGATACGATCCTATTTGCAAACGGCAGGAGTGGATCCACAATGAAGCGCGCAATTCTGGTGGTGTGGTTTCTGGCCATCGCGGTGATCGGCGGGGGGGCCTGGTGGTACCTGTTCTCGCCAGGTAGCGTTCCCGACGGGCAGCGTCCGCTGGGCGACGCGGCGGCGTTCCGGCAGGCTTTCGGCGCCGGCGTGGGGAAAAACCGGCTGGTAGTGGTGCTTTCCCCAACGACGGCCAGCGACCTGGGCGTAGCGCAGCAACTGCAAATGCTTCTGATGGAGTACGAGAACGATACTTTGGAAGCCCACGTGGTGTGGTATGCGGCGGTGCAGACGGACTGGGCCCCGGCAACCGACGCACTGGGGCGCGTGTGGGATACGCGGGCCCGGCACTATTGGGACAAAGAGGGCGCGGTGCGGCGGGAGATCGGCGAGGGGCGGGCGCTGCTCTATGCGCGCGGCGCGGGACTGGATTCGCCGGTACTGCGTACCGTCGACTGGCAGGCGGGACTGGGCAAAATGCGCGAGTTTCTCGGCACGCCGAAGAAACAGCAGTAACGACACCCGGTGTTTTTGCATGTAAACTGCGAGTAGGTACTCGGGAGGTCTTCTATGTTTCCTCGACTGATTGCGGCATTCCTGCTGCTCTGCGGTCTGGCGGTGTATGCCCAGACGCCTTCGGCAAGTGTGGTTGGACGAGTAACGGATAGCGCTGGAGGTGTAGTCCCTGCGGTGCGGGTGAAGCTGACGAACCTCGACACGAATCAATCGCAGGAAGTGGCGACACGCGACACCGGGGACTTTACGGCGCCGAACCTGGCACCGGGGCGCTATGCGCTGGAAGCGCGCGTGGACGGGTTCCAACTCTACCGCCGGCCGGAGTTCACCCTGGCACTCGACCAGGTGCTGCGTCTGGACATCGCGCTGCAAGTGGGCGCGGTGACCGAAAGCGTGACCGTGGTGGACACGCCTCCGGTGCTGAACACGGAGAGCGGCGCGCGGGGCGACGTGACCACCAACGATGAGTTGCGCGAAATGCCGCTGGCCGGGCGGAACTTCGCCGACCTGGCCTACCTGAGCGGCGGCGTGCTGCCGAAGGGCGAGGACGGCGACGGCGCGTTTGCCATCAACGGCGCCCGGGCCGACAATACCGGCTTTCTGATCGACGGCATGAACAACACGCAACGGCGCAACACCGGGTCCATGGTGAGCCCGCCGCTGGAAGGCGTGCAGGAGTTCAAGATGATCACCTCCGGGTTTGCGGCCGAATATGGCCGCTACGCCGGCGGCGTGCTGAGCGTGATCCTGAAGAGCGGCGGCAACCGGTTGCGCGGATCGCTGTACCAGTTCATGCGCAACGACGTGTTCGACGCGCGGAACTTCTTCGATGTCGACAAATCCAAACTGCGCCGCCATCAGTTCGGCGCCACGGCCTCCGGCCCGGTGGTGATCCCGAAGATCTACGACGGCCGGAACAAGACGTTCTTCCTGGCCAGTTGGGAGTCGCTGCGGCAGATTTCCGGGGCCACGCGCCGCGGACTGGTTCCGCTGGACGGCATGATCAACGGCGACTTCACCGGCGCGGTGGATGCCAACGGCAAGTCGATAGCCATTACCGATCCTCTGAACCGGAACACGCCGTTTCCCGACAAGAAGATTCCCGCCAGCCGCTTCGATCCGGTCTCGCTGAAGCTGGCCGCCTACTACCCGAAGGCCAATCTGGCCGGGGCGGCGCTGAACTATCTGGTGCAGGGGAATCCGAACAGCAACTGGGACAACTTCAGCATGAAGATGGACCACGCGTTCAGCCAGCAGGACCAGTTCAGCGCGCGGACATTATGGCGGAAGACGGAGTCGTTTGACCCGTTCACGCGCTCGTTCATTCCCATCTTCGGCTCCTCGAACACGCCGTTTGAACTGCTCACCGGCCTGCGCTACACGCGGACGCTGTCGCCGTCGCTCATCCTGGAAGCCAACGCGAGTTTCTCGCGCCGGACGAACAATCAGGGCTGGCCGGTGACGGGGCGGGACTGGGCCGCCGAGGTGGGCTTCACGGGCGGCCTGAAGAACCCGGTGGCGCTCGGGTTGCCGCAGATGGAGGTCTCCGGCTACGTCATTCTGGGCCACGCCTACGATCTGCCGAAGATCTGGAGCTACAACAACTATCAGTACACGGGGAACCTGACGTGGATCCGCGGCAAGCACACCATCAAGACCGGCGGCGACTTCCTGCGTTATCAGTACTTCTCCCGCGGATTCGGCGATACGCGCGGACGGCTCACCTTCCTGGGCCGCTTCACGCAGGAGCCGTTTGCGGATTTCCTGATGGGCTACGCGCAGTCGTCGCGCCGCCAGTTGGATGCCGCCGGGCCATATCACCTGGTGTCCAACTACTCGGCCTACCTGCAGGACGACGTGAAAGTGACCTCGACGCTGACCTTCAACCTGGGCATTCGCTATGAGCTGATGCTGCCGCCGCGGGAGAAGTTCGGCGCGTGGTCGAGTTTCCTGCCGTCACTCGGCAAAATCGCCATCGCCGGACGCGGAATCATCTCCGACTTCGACGCGCGGATCAGCGCCTCCGGCGTGAAGGAAAACGTCATCATGGCCGCCGACGCCGGTCTGCCGGAGACCCTGGTGCGGCCGGATCGCAACGACTTTGCTCCCCGCTTCGGCTTTGCCTGGCGCCCGCGCGGCGGCACGAAGTTCGTGCTCCGCGGCGGCTACGGTATCTTCTACGGCACCAGTTCGCTCTATCGCCTGGACGAGGCGAGCGACACCTATCCGTTCTCCATCAACGAGACCTACTCGGCGACGACGTCGAATCCGCTGGCACTCACGGTCTCCAACGCCTTCCCGGAGGCGCGCCGCCGCGTGGGCGGCATTACGTCCACCAACGGGCAGGACGTGAATCAGCGCAGCCAGTACCTGCAGAGCTGGAACCTCACCATGGAGCGGGAGATCGGCAAGGGCTCCGTGCTGGAAGTGGCGTTCGCCGGGTCCAAAGGGACCAATCTGCCGCGGCGGTTCGACCTGAATCAGCCGGACCGTCGCCTGGAGGTGCGCCAGGCCGATGGCACATTCCCCCGCCTGTTCCCGCAGTTCCAGACGATCAACTACATCATCAACGGCTCGAACTCCATCTACAACTCCGGAGCGGTGACGGTGAAACGCCGCTTCAGCAAGCGGCTGTTTGTCCGCGCCGCCTACACGTATTCGAAGTCGATCGACGAGAGCTCCAACACCGGGGGAACCATTGCCGCCGGGTTCCCGTCGGCGCAGGATTCACGGAATCTGCATGGCGAACGGGGCCGCTCGGATTTCGATATCGGCCACTCCATGGTGGGCGCGTTTATCTGGGAGCCGGCCGTGGCGAAGAACGTGATTCTGCGCAAGTGGCAGTTGGCCGGGACGACGCGGGCCTATACGGGCGCGCCGTTCACGCCGAAGGTGGCCAATGTCTCGCTCGACCTCGGCGAAGCGGTGCGGCCGGACCGCATCTCCTCCGGCCGTCTGGACGCGCCCGGCGCGGACCAGTGGTTCGACCGCAGCGCCTTCCCGCTGGTCTCGCGCGGATCGTTCCGCTTCGGCAGTTCGGGCCGCAACATCCTGGACGGGCCGGGATTCTTCACCTTCGATCTCAGCTTGTCGCGCCGGTTCGTCATCACCGAACACGTCGCCATGCAGTTCCGCTGGGAGACGTTCAACATGTCCAATCGCGCCAATTTCAACCTGCCGTTGACGCAGGTGGACGTGCGCGGCGGGGCCACCATCAACACGGCAAAAGGCGCGCGGGTCCACCAGATGGGCCTGCGACTGGAGTTTTAACGACGCATGAACCCCTACGCGGCTTGGCTCGACGGGCGTGACCCGGTGACAATCATTCAGGAGACGGCCGGCGCCCTGCGCGCGGCGGCGGAAACCCACGCGGCGGCAGGCACCACGGACCTGCCGCGGGCGGAAGGGAAATGGAGCTTTCGCCAGGTGCTGGCCCACATGGCCGATACCGAGATCGTCTTTGCCATGCGCCTGCGCCAGTCGCTGGCCGAAGACCATCACATCATCCAGCCGTTCGATCAGGACGCCTGGGCGCGCGGCTACACCGGCGCGGATCTGGCAACGGCGCTGGCTGTCTTCGCCACCGTCCGCGCCTGGAATGTGCAGTTCATCCAGGCCCAACCGGAGGCGGCGTTTGACAAGCTGCTCAGCCACCCCGAGCGCGGGACGATGACATTCCGCACGCTGGTGGAAACCATGGCCGGCCACGACCGGAACCATCTGGAACAGATCCGCCCGCTGTAAACCGGAACCCCTAGAACGGGCTGGTGCCCTTCGCGTTGCGCGGCGGGTCGATTTGCAGCAACTTCGCGGCAAGCGGGGCTACGTCGATGGATTTCAGCCGCGGCCATTTGGTTCCGGCTTTCAACTTCGGCCCATAGGCGAAGAGCACGGCAAGCATGTCTTCGCGATCAGGCCGGTAACCGTGATTTCCGGCGGGCGCCTCCAGCGGCGGGAACAGTTCGCCCACGGCGTCGCGGACGTAGTAGCCGGGCTGGAGATCGAAGTAGAGGTCGCTGCCGGCCATGCCGCCGATACCGTACTGGGCGCCGTGCTCCTCCGGTGTATAGAAGCCGGCAAACACCTTCTGCGCCTCCAGCGCGCGCTGCACCTGGGCGCGGACCTCGGCGCGATTGGTGACCGTCCCGTCCTTCCAATCCGCGGTGTTGATGAGCACGGAGTTGTATATATGCGTGGCCACGCGGCCCAGGCCGGCCCGGCGCAGAATCTCATTCACGTTGACCAGTTTGTAGGTGGGGGCCATGCCGTGATCGGCGGTGAGGATCAGGTGGTCGTCGCGGGTGAGGAGTTTGGCGACCTGCTGCGACCAGCGCTCGGCAATGGTGTAGCCCCAGAGCATAGCGTTCCGAGCGGCGGGATCCTGCTGTTCATAAAGGCCCAGATACTGGTGGCCGATCTCGTCAAGGATGGGAAGGTAGCCGATGAAGAGCCGTGGCCGGAAATGCCTGGTCAGCCACTCCGTGTGGCGGGCATTCTGGCGTGCGAGCAGTTCCATGACCTCCATCGATTGCGCGGCGGTGAGAAGCGGACCCAGGTAGGTGTTGCCCAGGAATCCGCCGGCTTCCTTGAGCAGCGGCACCGCGGTGCCCTGGCTGATAGCCAGTTCCTGAATGGGCGAGACGTAGAGGAGGAGATCGGAATCGGACTTCTCAAAGAGGCGGAAATAGACGACGGCGGGAACCGGATCCTCCAGGTAGAGCCCGGCGCTGAAGCGGCGGGCAAGCGGGCGCCGGACGGGGGGATCGGTCTCCGTGGGCGCGAAGGGGACGGACGTACCTTCGATGAGCAGGCCGGTCTTGGTGAGGGCGCCTTTCAGCGTGACGGGGCCGTGCTGAAAGTGGAACGTGGTGGGCGTGTCGAAGGTGAGATCCTTGCGGCGGAGGATCGCCTGCCGAGCGACCTGCCGGGATTGGTACCCGTTGAGCGCGGTGACATTGGGGTGGGTGTTGAAGGCGGTGAAGGGGAAGACCTGCGGGGCCTGATAGACGACGGTTTTGCGGTCCTGCCGGGCAGCGGTGATCCAAAGAGGTTCGGCGGCGAGTTGATTGGAACGGAATCCGTTATTGCGTTCCAGAAAGGTGTGGGCGGCGCGGGGGAGAGCCGGTTGACTGTTGGCGGCAATGTGGGAGACGTCGCCGTAGGCGCCCGTCCAAAGCGCGGCGTGGGAGTTGGCGGTGGTGGAGGGAAAGGCGGGCTGAATGCCGGCGGCCGTCGCGCCGCGGGAGGCAAGGCGTTGGAGGGTCTTGAGCGGGAAACGGGAGAAATGATGGTGGCCGAGGCCGTCGAGGGAGAAGACGAAAACGGTCTGCGCCTGGGCGGTGATGGCAAGGGCCAACACCGCCAGGCGAAGAGAACCACGCATGGTTATTTCGGCGAGACCGAGGCGCGGGTAGCGCCGGTGGAGATGCCGCCATCAACCAGCAGCGTCTGGCCACTGACGTAGCGGCTTTCCTCGCTGGCGAGGAAGACCACGGCGCCGTCCAGATCGTTCGGCTGGCCAGGACGCTTCACCGGGATACGGTCTTTCAGGTACTCCAGCCACTCCTGATTGTCGTAGAGCACCTTGTTCTGCTCCGTCCGGAACCATCCCGGCGCCAGACAGTTGACGGTGATGCCGAAGCGGCCCCATTCGTCGGCGAGCGCCATGGTGAGCTGTTTCACGCCGCCGCGCGAAGCGCAGTAGGGCGCAATCCCGGCGTAGCCGAAGACGCTGGTCACCGAGCCGATGTTGATGATCCGGCCATACTCGCGCGGGATCATGCGCTTGGCAATCTGCTGGGCAACGAAGAACGTGCCGCGCAGATTCGTTTCGAGCACCAGGTTGTACTCATCCCAGCTGATGTCGACGGCGGGTTTGCGGACGTTGCAGCCGGCGTTGTTCACCAGGATGTCGATTTTGCCATAGGCGGCTTCGGCTTCCTCGGCGAACTTGACGATGCTGTCGTAGTTGCGGACGTCGAGTTCCACGGGAATCGCTTTGCGGCCCAGCGCCTCGATCTCCTTGACGAACTCGGCGCAATCGTCCTTGCGGCGGCTGGTGATCACCAGATCCGCGCCGGACTTGGCGAGAGCGCGGCCGAAATACTGGCCCAGGCCGCGGGAGGCGCCCGTCACCACGGCCACTTGGCCGGTGAGGTTGAAGAAGGGAGTAGGGTTGCTCATGGCTTAGGGGTTGACGATGACCTTCATGAGGTTCGGCTCATGGTTATAGAGGCGGTTGAATGCGTTGGCGGCTTCGTCGAGCGTGACGCGCTCGCTGATGATGGAGTCCACCTTGATCAGCCCCTTCACCAGCAGGTCAATGCAGGCCGGGTATTCGCCGTTGGAGCCGCAGGTGCCCTGCAGGCGGACTTCGCGGGTCACCACGGACTGCAGGTTCAGTTCGATCTTCGGCGTGACGTTGCCGATCAGCGTGACCGTGCCGCCCTTGCGGACGCTGGCGATGGCGGTCTTCACCGGCTCAGTGGCGCCAACGGCCTCAAGAGCGATATCCGCCCCGCGGCCACCGGTGCGCTTGATGATCTCCGCGGCCGGGTCGCATTTCTTCGGATTGAATCCTTCGGCGGCGCCGAGTTTGACGGCCATTTCCAGCTTGGCGTCGTCGAGATCGACGGCATAGACCGTGGTGCATCCGGCGTTCTTGGCGGCCTGAACGGTGAGCAGGCCGATCATGCCCGCGCCGACCACGACGGCCGTATCCCCCAGGTGAACCGGTGTCACTTCCACGGCATGGACAGCCACCGACACCGCTTCAATCAACGCCGCGTGTTCAAAGGAGAGTTCGTCCGGCAGTTTGTAGCAGATATGCTGCGGGACAGCGACAAACTCGGCAAAGGCGCCGTGGCGGCGGTAGTCCCCGCAGGAGACGCCGAGCACCATGCGGTTGTCGCACAGGTTCATGTGGCCGGAGCGGCAGAAGGAGCACTTGCCGCAGGAGATCATGGAGTCGAAGGTAATGCGGTCACCGACGTTCCACTGGGTGACGGCGCTGCCGACCTTGGCGATCACGCCGGCGGCTTCGTGGCCCATCACCAGAGGCGGAATGCGGCGGCCGGTGGAGCCGTCGAGACCGTGTATATCACTGCCGCAGATGCCGCAGGCGCGGACGCGGACGAGCAGATCCTCGGGGCCGAGTTCCGGTTCGGGAACTTCGGTCACCTCAAGCTGCATGTATTCCTTGAGTAATAGCGCTTTCATTGCTGATTTCTACCGTATCGCAAAATGCGGTAGGTTTGCTGTTATGAATCGACGAACATTTTTCATGGGCGCGGCGGGCGTGGCGTTTGCGGCCGACGGCCGGGTAAACCTCGGGCTGATCGGAGCGGGCGGCCGGGGCACCTATGTGATGACGGAGTTTCAGAAGGACGCGGGTGTGCGCGTGGGGTCGATCTGCGATGTGTATGAGCCGAACCTGGAGCGCGCGCTGGGCGTGGTGAAGAAGGCGCAGAGCGAATCGGCCAAGGCGGTGCGGCGCTATCAGGACGTGCTGGCGGACAAGTCGATCGACGCCGTACTCATCGCCACACCGGAGCACTGGCATCACCGCATGGTGCTCGACGCGCTCGCCGCCGGCAAGGATGTCTACGTGGAAAAGCCTCTGTGCCAGACGCCGGAGCAGGGTGTGGAACTGGTGGCGGCGGAGCGGAAGACGAAGCAGATCATTCAGGTCGGCATGCAGCGGCGTTCCTATGACCTCTACATGCAGGGCCGCGAGATCATCGCCGCCGGCACGCTGGGCAATGTGCGGATGGTGCGCAGTTGGTGGCTGAACAATCAGGTGGCCGGCGGACCCGGCGCCCCCCTGGAGGGGAAGCTGGATTGGGAACAGTGGCAGGGCCCGGCGGCGCGCCACTCCCTTGACCCGCAGCGCTTCCGGCACTGGCGGCTCTACTCCGATTACGCCGGCGGCATTGTGGCCGACCAGGGCGCGCACGTCTTCGACGGAATTCACATGCTGATGAACGCCTCCTATCCGCTGTCGGTCACCGCCGCCGGCGGGCGGCCGCACCGTCCCGGCGTCGATACCGCCGACAGCGTCGTGGTCACCGCCGAGTACCCGGAGGACTTCCTGGGCGTCTTCTCCATCAACTACGCGGCCATGAAGTATGCCTCGCGTAACGACCAGTTGAACCAGTTGGACGGCGACAAGGCCCGCATGGACATCGGGCGAGAGACCTGCCGCGTGTACGCGGCCGGGAAGGAGGAAGAGGTGCTGCTGGAGCGGAAATCGGCCAAGGGCTTCGGCTTTGCCACGGAACTCCATGTGCGCAACTTCCTGGATTGCGTGCGGACGCGCAAACGCCCCACGGCGCCGATGGCGCTGGGCTTCCAGGCCGCGCTGGTCGTGCAGTTGGCCAATCTCTCCATGAAACACGGCAAGCGCATGCGCTGGAACGCGGCGGCTTCGAAGGTGGAGGCGTGACGCGGCGAGAGATGCTGGCCGCGCCCTTTGTACAGGCC
Source organism: uncultured Solibacteraceae bacterium (assembly GCA_964430625.1). GTDB lineage: Bacteria > Acidobacteriota > Terriglobia > Bryobacterales > Bryobacteraceae. The sequence continues at coordinate 159,762 of CAYSFR010000006.1, read as the reverse complement.
ACCGCCGCGCGCCGGCCGAATTTCCTGGTCATCCTCACCGATCAGCAAACTCACAACGCCTGGAGCGGCTGCGGGAACGCCTGGCTGAAAACGCCGGCCATGGATTCCATCGCCCGCCGCGGCACGGTGTTCACCAATGCCGTGTGCCCCTATCCGGTCTGCTCCCCGTCCCGGTCGTCCATCTTCACCGGTCGCATGCCGCATGAGACCGCCGTCATGGGCAACGGCGGCCCGATTCCGGCCGGCATGGCCTCCATGGGCGAACTGTTCCGCGCCGCTGGATACAACACCGCCTACGGCGGGAAGTGGCACCTGCCGAAGTCCTTCGACGGAATGACCGGATTCACCAAAATCATCGGCGGCTCGGCCTTGGGACGCGATATGGACGCGCCCCTTTCCAACGCTTGCTCGGACTGGCTGCGCCGCTCCCCGCGCGGCCCGTTCCTGCTGGTGGCGTCGTTCATGAATCCCCACGATATCTGCGACTGGATCCGGCAGCACAAGGGAACTCGCGAGTTGCCCGCCTCCGCCGTCATGCCGCCCGCGCCGATGAACATGGCCGTCGATCCGGAGGAACCGGAGGCCATCCAGTATCACCGCACCGCCGGCTACGACCTCATGTCGCAGGCCGTCGGCATCGCCAGCGAATGGCGACGCGACGACATGCGGCTCTACCATCACGACTACTACCGGATGGTGGAGCAGGTGGACGCCGAGATCGGTAAGGTGCTGGCGGCGCTCCGCGAAACCGGCCAGGAGCGCGACACCGTCATTGTCTTCGCCAGCGACCACGGCGAAGGGTTGGGCGCGCACCGTTGGGCACAGAAAGCGTCGTTCTATGAGGAGTCTCTCCGCGTCCCGCTCTTTGTGGCCGGGCCCGGCGTGGCAACGGGCGTGAATGGGGAGTTGACGACATTGGCCGACATCGTCCCCACCATGTGCGCGCTGGCCGGGATCACCGCCCCGGCCGATGTTCGCGGCGTGAATATCTGCGGCGGATTCACCCGGGATTTTGTCGCCAGCGAACTGCGCTATGGCGACCCGGGGCGCGAAGGCCGCATGATCCGCACCCGGCGCCATAAGTACGTCCGCTTCAACTCCGGCGCACGGGCCGAGCAACTGTTCGATCTCGACACCGACCCCGGCGAGACCTTCAACCTGGCTCGCAGCGGCGGGACACTACTCGAGGCGCACCGGCGGCTGATGAACGACTGGCTTTCCAAAACCGGAGACTCGTTCGTGCGGCTCTAGATCCCTTCGTCGGGGAGCAGCAGATAGGCGATGTTGGAGCGGATTCCGCTGTGTTCCAGTTGGATGGGGACATAGCCGCGATAGGCGAAGTTCGGCGGGAGGTTGTAGCGGACCACAAACCCGCTCACCGTTCCCGTCACCCGTTGCCCGGCCAGCAGCACCGTGATGGGAGTACCGTCCACCAACGCCAGACCATTCGCGGGGACGAAGCCGGTGGTCCCAACCGCCAACCCATTCGCGCCAAGGTAGATCCCGGGAGCGGCGGGCTGTAGGTCCACGCTGACGCTCGCCGGCACCGGCGACGGGATGCGGAGCTCCGCGCGCCCCAACGCGGCGGTGCGTGGGATCAGGACGTTGATCTGCGATCCCCAATTGGAGCGCTGCAAAGTATGTTCCGTTCCGGCGGCGTCACGAAGAGTAAGCGGCCCGAGCTTGTCGGCGGTTTCACTGGCCAGGAAGATCGACGCCCAGGCGCCGGGCGCGAGCGGCCCCTGGGCAAATCCCGCGCCATTCACAACGCCCGATGGCAGAGGCTGGCTTTCGCCGAGAAGGATCTGCGCCGGCCGGGTGAAGTTGTCGTTGCGATCGCCGCCAAGAATGCAGAAGCGGATCAACGGCGCGGTTGCCGCCGGCACATTGATCGGCACGCGCCGATAGATCTGATAGCCGTCGGGATTGTCGCAGTCAGTGGCAGGTTCCGGCCCGAACTTGTAGCGGTAGTCGGAGAGGTCCGGGACGATGAATATCATCTGGACGCTGAAGCCGCGCCCGTCGCCGCGCACCAGCCATCGGGGGGATAACGCCGGCGGAACCGTGTCAACCGCGGTATGCGCGAATGTCGCGTGGCGCGCCTGCTGGCCGTTGCCAAGCACGCAGAGTATGTACCGGCCGTCGGCGGAGGGTATGGGCTCGCGCAGCGGCGTGGCAATATCCACCGGCGCGCTGTACCCGCTCTCCCGGCGGCAATCGGTCTCGTGTTCGGGCCCGGTCTTGTAGCGGTACTCCGTGAACCCCGCGCCGGAAACGGACACGTTCCAGGCCGCGCCGGGCCGGACGTTGGCAACCGGCGCGCCGCGCAGCAATGGCTCCAGGCCGGGATCGAGCGGGCACGCCGGAAGCGTGAACCGGAATCGTCCGCTCGCGTCAAAACAGTTCGCGATACCCGTCAGCGGCAGCCCGTAGGCGGCCTCCGGGACCAGTTCGCCCTTCGCTTGCGTGAGCTCGCACGGGTAGTTGGTGAAGCACGGAAAATCGCCGCTCGATGCCCCGGCGCCCTGCGTCGACGTATTGATGATCGCAATCACTTCGCGGGTGCGTGCGTCGAACACCGGCGAGCCGGACGCGCCCGCGAAGACACCGCCGCACGGCAGGCGCAGCGCGTCGTGGAACTTCCATACGCCTTCGGCCAGTTGCGCCTGCGCGGCAATCGCGCACTCCGATTTCCGCAGCCATCTCTCCGCATCCGGCACGCCGCTCACAGGCGCCCCCACCGTGAACACGGTGTCTCCGGCCGCCGGCGCCGTGCGGCTTAGTGTCACCGGTCGCACGCCGGCCGCCGCCAGTGCGGCCCAGGTGGTCTCCAACTCCACCACCGCAACATCCAGCCCTTTCATGGTGGCGTAGGGCGCGGCGCGCAATGGAACGGAGATGCGCCGCGAGGGCGTGTCAAAAAAGTAGTGAAAAGTGAGCGCCGAACCACGCTGCAAGGGCGCCGGCGCCACCACCTGATTTCCACTCAAACCCAGGCAATGTCCGTTGGTGAGCGCATAGACAGGCGCATCGTCCGACGCCACGGGTTGAATGAGAAACGCGGTGCACGTCAGCCCCCCGCTGAACCGGGCAACACCGGACAACCATTCGTGGCGCAGGTCCTGGTTCCGAAGAAGACGGGACGGGGTGGCAAAGGCGGCTACGGCGGCCAGCAGCAAAACAAGGCGCGGCATTTTTCAATTATCGCAAAAGAACCTCTTGCAAGTGGTGCTTGCTCCATGTTAGTCTGACTAAGTCGTCGAGGACGACACACGAATGAATGGCATGAACCGACTAACTCAAATTGAAGTCAGGTTCGCGCGGCCATCCTGCCCGATTCAGGGCTGACTGCCGCGCGATTGACGCGGCATATTGGAATTGCTACGCCGCCGGCGTAGCTCGCAAGCGTGTTATCGATGGATCCGCCCGTCCTGAGGCGGCAGTGTTCTTACTGCGCGGCGCAGACTGATTCAGTTACTGCGTACCGGCGGCCGGTATCCCCGTTAACCGACCAACAATGGATAGCTCAAGGGTAGAGCACGGATCCTATCAATCCGAGGTTGCAGGTTCGAATCCTGCTTCATGCACCTACAGCCTGTAACGCTGTCTGGGTAACACGGAGACCTTCTGGGCCGCCGCCATTCCGGGGCACGGCTATGCGCCTGGCGGAAAATGCCGGCTCGCGCGGTTTACGCGCCGGCTCCTGGCCACGGCCCGCTGTGACGGCGGGGATTGACGCGGACTGGAAGGTCTCGATTTCAGAAGAGAGAGGAGGACAGAAAAATGATTTGGAAGCGAATTGTTGTGCGCGAAACGGAGCGGGCGCTGGTGTTTGTCCGGGGCCGGTTGGAGGAAGTGCTGACGCCCGGCGTACACCGCCGGCTCACCTGGAACCGGGACCTGGAAGTGGAGATGCATTCCACGCTCGGCGCCTTGCTGGTGTCGGCGCGCGCTGCCGTCTTGATGCGGTCGGAGTCGGCGTTGCTGGATGGCCACTTCCTGCGTGTCGAGGCCGGTGAGGGTCGCGCCGCCATGATCTTCGCCGGTGCCGTGCTGGTCCGGGTTCTCGGGCCTGGCGAGTCGGCGCTGGTGTGGAAGGCACCCCAGGCGATCACCGTCCGCGAGTTCGACATCGTCGCCGATCCCGCCATCGACGCCGCCCTGGTGCCCGCCCTGGTGCGCTTCGGCGCGACCGCGGCCCGGGTGCAGTTGGTGACGGTCGCCGACCAGACGGCTGGGCTGATCTTCGTCAACGGCAAGCTGTGGAAGCGGGTCGAGCCCGGTGTTCACGCCTTCTGGTCCATGCTGAGCCCGGTGCGTGTGGACCTGGTCGACTTGCGGCGTCAGGTGCTGGAGGTGAACGCGCAGGAGATTCTGACGAAAGACAAAGTCTCGCTGCGGGTGAACATCTCGGCCGAGTTCCGTGTGGTGGATCCCGAGTTGGCGGCGCGGACCGTTCGCAACGCCGGGGAGACGCTCTACCGGATGCTGCAGTTGGCCGTTCGCCGCACCCTGGGAACGCGCACCCTGGATGAGCTGTTGATGGAGAAGGTGGACATCGACGCGACTGCCGCCGAGGCCATTCGCAAGGAGATGGCTCTGGTTGGTGTCGAGACCGGTGCGATGGCGCTGAAGGACGTCGTCCTGCCCGGAGAGATCCGCGAGATCTTGAACCAGGTGGTGACGGCGGAGAAGAAGGCACAGGCCAACCTGATCCACCGCCGGGAGGAGACGGCGGCCACGCGGTCGCTGTTGAACACCGCGCGTTTGATGGAGGAGTCGCCCATTTTGCTGCGGCTGAAGGAGCTGGAAACGCTCGAGAAGCTGACGGAGAAGGTGGGGTCGGTGACGGTTACCGGCGGTTTCGAGGGGATGCTCGAGAAACTGCTGGTCCGTAGCGGCAAGTAGAACGGTCCGCCCGCGGATTTCCGCTGGCGGACCGTTTGGCTATGGGGCGGCCGGCAGCGTGAGCACCACGCAGAGCCCGGGAGCCACGTTTTCGGCTTTGATCGCGCCATGGTGGCGCTGCACCGCACGGCGGGCAATCGCCAGGCCCAGCCCGACTCCCCCGGAGTCGGCGGCCCGCGCGCGATGGCTTTCGGCGCGGAAGAACGGCTGGAATATCTTGTCCAGCATCTCGGAACCGACTCCCGGACCGCGGTCGCGAATCGTGATGTCCACCGCCGCCGGGGCGACGGACAGCGTCACATCGATCGCCTCATCGTCCGGCGAATAGCGAATCGCATTGCGCAGCACATTATCAATCGCCCGGCGCAGTAGTTCCCGGTCCATGCGGAGCCGTACATCCTCCGGCGCACTCAGGTGGATGCGGATCCGTCTCTGAGCCGCCTCCAGCGAAGCATCGGCGGTGATCTCCTCCAGCAGCGTCGAAACATCGTCCAACTCCAGTTGCCGGCCCTCCGGATCCCCGCCCGCCACGCTGCTCTCCAACAGTTCGTCGGTCAACAGCGCCAGCCGGTCACACTCCTTGCGAATCCGGTCGAGCGCCTCCTTCTGGTTCGGATCGGTGCGCGCAATCTCCACCGCGAATCGCATGCGCGCCAGCGGCGTCCGCAGTTCATGCGAAATGTCCTGCAGCAACCGCCGCTCCGCCGTCACCAGCGTGTCGATCCGCTCCGCCATCTCGTCAAACGCGCGGGCCAGGTTGCCCAACTCGTCCCGCCGGTTCGTCCGCGCCCGGGCCGTGAGATCCCCGGAGCCGAACCGCTCCACCACGCTCCCCAGCTTTCGCAAGGGCGAAACCAGATAGAACGTGAACAGATAGGCGAGCAGACTCACCGCGGCCAGAATCCAGACAAACGCCTCCGCCGGCGACGGGCGATCGCCCAGATCCCCGCCAAAAACATGGATCCACTGAATCTCCCCGTCCGACGACGGCATGGCGAACGCCGTCCGCGGCGGCGGCGGCGCAAAAGGAAAGAACCGCGAAGGTGGCGGACCCGGCGGTGCCAGTAGGGCCGAGCGGTCCTCCCCGGTAAGCAGGTCACGCCCCGTGCCATCGGTCACGTAGAAGGTGCTCGCCGTATCGGCCGATGCCTTTGCGACAAACGCCCGCAGCGCCTCCACGCCCCCCTCTTTCTGAATCCGCCTGGCCACATCCGCCAAAATCCGGCCCGTCGGAAAACCCGGCCCGCCCCGCCGCATCGTCAGCCGGGAATGCAGCATAAGGCCCGTCATCGCCACCACAACGGTGACGATCGACCAAACCAGAACTTTCAGATAGAGCGATTTCATGCGGGTGCGAAGAGGTAGCCGTTGCCGCGAAGCGTGCGAATCGCCGCCCGCCGCGGTCCCAGTTTTTTGCGCAGATTCGAGATGTGGACGTCCAGGCTGCGCTCATACGGCGACGCCTCCCGCTGGTAAAGCGTAGTGGCGATTTCGTCGCGCGTCACCGTCCGCCCTGCATTTCGCAGCAGCAGTTCCAAAATATCGAACTCCGCCGCGGTCAGTTCGATGCTCTGCTGCTCGCACCAGACCTCGCGGGTCGACGGCGACAACTTCACCCCATTGGCCTCCAGCACCAGTGCCGTCGTGCCGGGCCGCGCCCGCCGCAGCACCGCCCGGATCCGCGCCAGCAACTCATCCGGAGCAAACGGCTTGGGCAGATAATCATCGGCCCCGGTCTCCAGCCCATGAATCCGGTCCGCCTGCGACGTCCGTGCCGTTAGCATGATTACCGGTATCGCCGAAGCTGCCCGCAGTTGCTGCAGCAGGCTGAAGCCGTCGAATCCCGGCAGCATCACGTCGAGCAGGACCAGGTCATACGGCTCCGTCAGCGCCAACGCAAGGCCGCCCGGGCCGTCGTGGACCGAAGTCACACGAACGTCCTGGGCGGCGAAGTAGGTTTCCATCAAGCGACACAGTTCGATGTCGTCTTCAATCAACAGGAGATGCATGTCCGTCAAAGGTTAGAAGTTCAACGTGAGTTGCAGGTCGATGCGCCGGTTCCCCGCCGCGCCGCCCCCGCCAAATCCGCGGCCGCCTCCCCCCGGGCCGCCCATGCCGCCGCCCAGCGAGTTCGAAATCCCAAACAACTGCGAACTGAGATTTCCAATGGGCGTGCCGTAGTTCACATGGTTCAGCAGGTTCCGCGCCGAGGCCGAAAACGTCAGCGAGTACTTCTTCCCGGAAGACCCGCCGCCTCCAAACATACCGCCTCCGCCACCGCGAGGGCCACCGCCACCACCGCCGCGAGGCCCGCCGCCCATGCCGCCTCCCGGAGGGGGACCGCCGCCGCCCGGACCGCCCGGACCGCCCATGCGCCCTTCCGGCGGGCCGCCGCTGAACGATCCACGGTCGCCGCGAGGATCACTGGCGCTGGCCGCCTCCCCGAAGCCCCACGTCTTGCTGACGCGCAGGTTCAGGTTGAACGAATCCGGCCCGTTGCCGTAGTTGCGCGGAATGATCGTCTCGCCCGGTAACGGGTTCAGATTGAACACCCCGTACGCCGTGCTGACAATGTCGCGCCCGGTCGCGCCGGCGGCGGCAAACGACGGCCGGTCGTTAAACACCGAGTCTCCATTGTTGTCCCGGCCCGTGGTGATGTTGAACGGCCCGCCCGTCGAATACATCAGGAACGGATTCAAGCTCACCCCCCACTTCCCGCGCACGTTGCCGCCGATCAGAAACCGGTGCCGCACGTCGAAGCTCGAGCGCCCGTACTCGGTGGAAAGGTCATAGGTATTGGCCGGAAACGTGTTCGCGCCGTCCGTGTCGCCATTCGCATGGCCGTAGGAGTAGAACCCGAACAGCATCACGTTCGAACGGAATCGCGTATTGAAATTGGTCAGCAACTGCCGCTGCAGAAAGCTCCCGGAAGAGTCGTAGTAGTAAACGTTGCCGACACTCCCCAGCGGCTGCGTCGTCGTCCCCGGCAGCGGCGCATTCAGGTTCCGCGCCCGCAGCGTATGCAGCCCGCGCGTCTGCACGAAGTTGATCGAAATCGTCGATGACTTCGGCAGTTGCCGGTCCACTCCGGCCACCGTCTGAATCACGTAGGGCGCCTGCAGGTCCTGCGCGATTACCCGCCGCGTCAACGACGTCTGGTAGGCTGCCAGCGCCGCCGTGTCCGGAATCAGCGGATAGAACTCCGGGTTCGGAACCAGGTATTGCAGCTGATTGGTGCCATTGAACCGCGTCGCCTGCAACGTCAGATTCTCCTGGAACCGGTCGTAGAAAACGCCTCCGCCCATGCGCAGCACCGTCTTGGCCGCTTTCCCGTTATTGCCGTCAATCCCCCAGGCAATGCTCGCTCGCGGCGCAAAGTTCATGTTGGAAGAGATGTTGGTCTGGTTCTCGTATCGCAGCCCGTAGTTGATGGTCAGGTTCGGACGATACCGCCAGGCGTCTTCAAAAAACACCCCTACATCGGTCTGCTTCACGTTCGCCAGCGGGTTGCCGGAAGTCAGCGAGAACTGCGATGCCCCGCCCCCCAGCGCCCGGATCTGCGCCGCCGTCAGCCCCTGCTGCTGGAAGAGCAGCGTACGCCGGTAACGCTCCAGCGACGTAATCGCCACCTGCGTCCCCGCAATCACCTGATTGTTCGCATCCAGGGCCGGAGCCAGGCCGCCGGCAAAGGTGAAGCTGCCGCCAAACCCGTTCGGATTCCGGTCTTCCAGCGCGCTCGACCGCAGCCGCCCGCCGAACTTCCACAGGTGCTTGCCCTTGTTGATCGACGTGATATTGGTCCATTCCACCGACGTCCGCAACGTCCGCGCATCCCCGATCTGCGCCCCGCCGCCCGTAAAGGCGTCCAGCACCGAAATCGACGGAATGCTGATATCGCCCAACTGCTGCGTGTCGCTGCGCAGGAACTGGAACCGCGATTCATTGATCGTCGACGCGCTCAGCACCGCCGTCTCGGTGGCCTGCAGCGAGTGGTCGGCGTCCTGCGTATTGTAGGCGCGGGAGAGCAGATTGAACTGCCCGATGCCCTGGTTCTCGTTCTCTGACTTGCCGTAGCCATACCGCAGCACCAGCGTGTTCTTCGCATTCAACTGATAGTCCACCCGCGGATTAAAGCTCCAGCGTCGCGTCGGCGTCACAATCGCCTGGCTGAACGGCGTCGCCAGGAAATTGGAGTCGAGGATCGTCGCATTCACGATCGCGTTCTCATCCACCGCCCGACGGTCAAAATCCAGGAAGAATGAAGACTTCTTCGACAGCGGCCCGCCGAAATTCAGGCCCAGGCTCCGCGTCTGATACGGCGCCCGGTTGGCCGCAAACGGATTCCGCGAGTTTAAACTCTCATCGCCAAACCCGAACATCGCCGAACCCCGGTAGCGGTCCGACCCCGGCTTGGTGAACACTTCAATACGGCCAAACCCCAGCCGGTCATACTCGGCCGAAAACGGGTTCATGTTCACCCGCACTTCCCGAATCGAACTCTTCGGCGGAAGCTTCCCGCCGCTGAATCCGTCAATAAAAATCTCCCCGCCGTTCGGCCCCGCCGACGGACCGGCCAGCGCCTGCAAGTCCGACTGCAAGTCGTCCGGGTTATCGGAGAGGACGTTCAAATCCTCGCCCTTAAGCACCACCGCGCCCACCGACGACGTCGGATCGGTGCTCACCGCGTCCAGATCCGTCACCTCCACGGTCTGCTTTTCCGTGGCAATCGCCAGGCGAATCTTGATGGCGTAACCAGCGCTCGTCACCGTGATGTTGCGCACCTGGAACGCGGTAAATCCCGCCGCACTCACCTGCAGCGAGTATTTTCCCGGTACAACGGCGCCAATCGTGAACTTCCCGGCGTCGTCCGTAGTGGCCTGGCCGGCGAATCCGCCGGGGCCTGTTAGCTTGATCTGCGCGTTGGGAACCAGCGCGCCCGAAGGGTCGAGCACCTCGCCCGTGAACGACTGGGCGAATGCGCTCGCGAGTAGACAGACGAATAGCGTCAGCACGCGAAGTACTTGTGTCATGAGGGTAGTCTCTTAGTTGCGGGTTACTGTAAACCGCCGTCCATGTTCCAGTTGGCGATCATCTGGGATGCCTGCTGGGCCGGAGCGCGGAGCAAGAAGTCCAACCCGGCGACCAGCGAAAGCGCCACGGGTTTGGAACTATTGGACTTGCCGACGGTGAGCACCACGGCGTCACCGGCTTGCAAATCAGAAAACTTGGCCGGAGGCAGACGATCCAAGAGCATCGATGGATCCGGCCCGCCTCCCCCGCCGGGAAAACCGGGCCCACGCGGGCCGGCGCCTTGGGGACCGTTAGGCGCCGCCCCTCGTGGACCAAACCCCGGAGAGCCGCCTCCAGGGCTCCCGGCCAGGCGCGTCATCCGCGCCTCCCGGGAAACTTGTACCGTAATGTTCTTCTTCGTGGCCAGGTCGTATACCGTCACCGTCTGGTTCCACGCGTCCAGCGACTTGATCTCCCCGCCCATGGTCATGAACCGGCCGAAAACAATCTCCGCCGCCTTCACGGTTTTCGCCTCGGCGTCACGGCTCCCCAGAACTTTTAATTGGTCGCCCGCCTTCAACTCCGCCAGCGCCGATGGCTTCGCATTGGCGAATTTCGACGAATCATCGGCGTACTGATGTATCGATTTCAGCCCCGCCGTATCCACCGTCCAGGTGACGTTCCCTTTCGATTGGATGGTCAACGGTTCGGTGGATTTCACCACCCCCGCCAGCGCCCCGGTCCGCCACTCCTGCTGCCGCGCCGCATCCCGGGAATCCAGGGATTGCTTCGAAATGACGATAATCTGCCCTGCCAGCAACGTCTTCGCCGCCGCGTCCTGCTGCCCTCGCGCCAGAATCCGGTCGCCCTTGGTCAGCGCGCTCAATTCCGCCGCCTCCGCCTTCGTCAGGTCCGTCACGCCCGGCGCAATCCGCTGCACTTTCGCTTCCGGCAGCACCTGCACGGCGTAAATCTCTCCCTGGTCGGTCTGCAGGCTGATCCGCCGCCCCGCCGCGTCGGCCACGGTTACCGTGCCCAGCACGCGCCCCTGCGCCCAGATGCTCATCGCCGCCATTGCCAGTATTGCCAGTCTGCTCACGGTAGAGAAGACGATGGGTTACCGGCAAATGGCACTAACGCGACGGTAAAGAAGTGTAAAGCTGCCGCCCGCGTGTTTCCGGCAGCGCAAACACCAGCCACCCGCCCACCAGGAAGAACCCCGCCGTCAACGTCAGCGCCGTCCCCAATCCATGCTGATCGGCCAGCGCCCCGATCACCGCCGGCGCAAACGCGCTCATCACCCGCCCCCCGTTGTAACAAAGCCCCTGCGCCGTCGCCCGCACCGTCGACGGATACAACTCGCTCAATATCGAGCCGAACGCGCTGTAATACCCGTGCCCGAAGAATCCCACCAGCGGCCCCAACAGCAATAGCGTCTCCGGACTCCGCGCCGCGCCCCCATACAGAATCGTCACCACCGCCGCCCCGGTCAGGAACAGCGCAAAGGACGGCCGCCGCCCAATCCGGTCCGACAGCAACCCGAACAGCAGATACCCCAGCAACGCCCCCACCTGCATCGGCGCAATCCATGCCGAACTCTTCACAATGCTCAACCCCGCGCCGCCCTTCTCCACCGGCGTCGCCAGGTATGCCGGCACCCACGTAAACAGCCCCCAGTAGGCAAACAGCACCAGACTCGACATGGAAATGGCGATCAGCGTGTACCGCCGCAACGGCGCTGTGAATATCTGCCGGAACCGCTCACCAACCGGAATCTTCTCACTCTCCACCCACGTCGCAGGCTCCGGCACGCTCTTCCGGATCCACAGCGTCAACAGAGCCGGCAGCGCCCCGATCGCAAACAGCGGCCGCCATCCATACGTCGGCAGAATCCACGCCGCCAGCCCCGCCGCCGCCAGATACCCGATCGCCCAGCCCGACTGCGTAATCCCGATCGCCTTCCCCCGATGCTCCGCCGGCCAAGTCTCGGCAACCAGCACCGTCCCCGCCGACCATTCCGCCCCCAACCCCAATCCCACCAGCGACCGCCAGATCAGCAACTCCACAAACGAGTGCGACGTCGCGATCATCGCCGTGAAAATCGAATACGTCAATATCGACGCCATCAACACCCGCGTCCGCCCGAACCGGTCCGCCATCACCCCGGCCAGTGTCCCGCCCAATGCCGCCGCCGCCAGCGTCACCGTCGTCAGCGTCCCGCTCTGCGCCCCCGTCAGCCCAAACTCCTTCTGCATGGAGAGCAGCGCAAACGAATACAACATCACGTCCAGCGCGTCCAGCATCCAGCCGGCCATCGCCGCAATCAAGGTCCGCCACTGGGTAGGCGTTATCTGGCTAGTAGCGAACAATGGTTGATTATACCGATACTAGAGGGAATGCCGATCGACGTCGCCAGTTGGTGGCAATTCTTCGCCGTCGCTCTTTCGTCGATCCTCTTCCTGGTCGATCCGGTCGCCACCATTCCTGCGTTCCTCGTCATGACCGAGGGCCATACCCAGGAACACCGCAAACGCATGGCCAAGCGCGCCGCCTGGACCTGCTTCTTCGTCCTCGGCGGCTTCGGACTCATCGGCGCCCAGGTATTCAAACTCCTCGGCATCACCATGCCCGCCTTCCGCATCGCCGGCGGACTCATCCTCCTGCTCATCGGCATCGACATGGTTCAGGCAAAACGGCCCAGCACCAACGAAGCCCCCGGCGAAGCCGAAGAGGGCGCGCACAAAGAGGATGTCGGCATCATCCCCCTTGGCATGCCCATGCTCGCCGGACCCGGCGCCATCTCCACCGTCATGGTCCTCATCGGCCCGGCCCCGGAGTGGTGGCAACTACTGCTCATCTTCACCGCCCTCGCCGCCACAGCCGCCGCCTGTTTCTGGGTCCTCAAGGCGGCCGATAACGTCCGCCGCTACCTCGGCGAAACCGGTATCCACATCCTCACCCGCCTCATGGGCATGCTGCTCACCGCGCTTGCCGTCCAGTTCATCAGCGGCGGTCTGCTGGAAATGGGCTTCGGGGTCAAGCGTTAGGCCGAAGGAGCCGCTGCCGCCGCGTCGAACACCGTCGCCAACCCGTGGATCACCGACGCAATCCGCACGCAGCCCAGTATCACTTCCTCGCCCGTGCCCTTCTCCCGCACCACTTTTTCGTGCGAATCGATGCAGACGCCGCAGCCGTTAATGGCGCTCGCCGCAATGCAGAACAGCTCAAAATCCACCGGTTCAATGCCGTGCGTCCGAATCACATTCATCCGCAAACGCGCCGGAATCGTCCCGTACTTCTTGTTCTCCGCCAGGTGCTGAAAGCGGTAGAACACGTTGTTCATTCCCATAATCGCCGCCGCCGCCCGCGCCGCTTCCATCGCTTCCGGCTTCAGGTGCGCCGCCGCCGCTTCCGTGATCGCCGCCAGTAACTGCGGGTTCCGCGCGGTCACCGCGGAGGTAACGGCCGTCCCCCAGATCTGCTGCTTCGTCAGGTCCGGCTGCTGCAATAAATTGCTGAGGTTCAGCTTCAGGTCCTTGGCATACGCCGGGACCGTATCGAGTAGTTGTTCCAGGTTCATGTTTTATTTCCCAATCGATGGGGCGGGCCGGTTAGCCCGCCCCCGTTTCTCCAGCGGAATTACAGCGTCGCCTGACCCTTTTCCCAGTTGCAGGGGCAGAGTTCGTCGGTCTGCAGAGCGTCCAGCACCCGCAGAACTTCCTGCGGGTTCCGGCCCACCGAAAGGTCGTTCACGCTCACAAAACGGATGGTCCCTTCCGGATCAACGATGTAGGTGGCGCGCAGATACATGCCAATGCCCTTGTGCAGGACCCCGAGTTCCTTGCCCAACTCCTGCTTCTTGTCGGCCAGCATCGGGATCGGCAACCCGCGCAGATCGTCGTGGTTGTTCCGCCACGCCAGGTGCACGAACTCCGAATCGGTCGACCCGCCCAGAACCTGCGCGTCCCGCTCCGCGAAATCCTTCGCCAGTTTCCCGAACGCCGCGATCTCCGTCGGGCAGACGAACGTGAAGTCCATCGGCCAGAAGAAGTAGACCTTCCACTTGCCGGGATAGCTTGCGTCCGTGATCGTCTCGAACTCTTTGCCCTTTTCCAGGCTCACCGTGGCCATGACCGAAAAGGCGGGGAACTTATCTCCAACTCCAAGCATGATGATTGCAGTCTCCTATGTGGTTTTTAAATGATTGCGGCGCGCTTTCGGCGCGGCGCACGTGGCGCAAAGGCCATGAGCTTCGACAACGAATCGTTCCAGTTGAAATCCCTGCGGCAGCGAATCCCGCAGACGGATTCCCTCCACCTGCTCGGCCGGCAGATCGAACATCGTCCGGCACGAACGGCACACCAGATGATGGTGCGGCGCGTTATTCGCCTCCAGGCGCAGCGAGCCGTGATGCAGGCTCACCTCCCCTATCAGGCCGTTGTCGAGGAATGTCTTGATGTTGCGGTAGACCGTGCCCAGCGAAACGCTGGGGATGTCGCGCTTAACCCGTTCGTAAAGCATCTCCGGACTCGGGTGATCCGCCGCCTCCAGCAACGCCCGGTACAACACCTGGCGCTGATGGGTGCACGGAAGCCCCGCCTCCACGCAGCGGCTGCGAAACCACTGCATTTTCTGCTCAACGTCCATACCCGCTTGGATGCGGCGCCGGCGAACAGGATGCATGCTTTTATTAGATGAGAATTATTCTCATCCGTCAAACTACGGCTTTACCACCCGCAGCAGTTTGCCCAGCGTCCGCAGCGCCTTGTCCACTTCCTTCTCCGTCAAAATGTACGGCGGCAGGAAGCGCAGCACCGTGTCGTGCGTCGCGTTGAACAACAGCCCTTCTTCAATCCCTCGCATCACGTAGTTCTTGCCCGGCCGGTCCAACTCCATCCCGATCATGAGACCCGCTCCGCGCACTTCCTTCACGAAGGAGTGCTTGCTCTGCAGGTCGCGCAACCCGGCCCTGAAATACTCGCCCACCCGGCCTACCTGCTCCAGCAGCCCGTTTTCCATGATGTCGATGAACTCCAGCGCCGCCCGGCACGCCAGCGCCCCGCCCCCGAACGTGCTGCCGTGCATGCCCGGCCGGATCGACGCCGCCGCCCGCTCATTGCACATCACCACGCCCAGCGGCAGCCCGCAAGCCAGCGGTTTCGCCGTCACCATCACGTCCGGCAGCACGTCGGGTGCCACCAGTTGATGGGAGAACCACGTCCCCGTCCGCCCCACGCCGCACTGCGTCGCGTCGAACACCAGCAGCGCATTGTACTGGTCGGCCAGCGCCCGCGCCCGCCGCAGGAATCCGGCGTCCATCGGGTAGATCCCGCCTTCGCCCTGAATCCCCTCCAGCACAATCCCCGCCGTCTTCTCGCTTACCGCAGCTTCCAGCGCCGCCGTATCGTTGGCGCCGATCCACCGCGGCCCGGCCAGCAACGGCTCAAAATCTTTCCGGTACTTCGGCTGCCCCGTAATCGACAAGGCGCCCATGCTCCGCCCGTGGAACGAGTTCTCCAGCGAGACGATCTCAATTTTCTCCGGCCCCACTCCGTTCCCGTGCGAACGGATCATCTTCATCGCGCCTTCCATCGCCTCGGTGCCCGAATTGCAAAAGAAACTCCGCTGCAACCCGCTCATCTTCGCCAGCTTTTCCGCCAGTTTCCCCTGATACTCGTGGTAGTACAGGTTGGAACAGTGAATCAGCAGCCCGGCCTGTTCCCGGATCACCCGCGTCAATCGCGGATGCGCATGTCCCAACGCGTTCACCCCGATACCACTGATCAGGTCCAGGTACCGTTTGCCGTTGAAATCATACAGCCACGTGCCCTTCCCGCGGCGCACCGCCAGCGGATAACGCCCGTAGTTCTGCAGCAGATACTGCTTTTCCAGCTCAATCACCTGCTGCGTGGAGGACAATTGCTCTATTTCAACGTCTGGCGTAGCCACTCGACCATTTTCTCCTTGTACTGTTGATGGGCCGGTACTTTCTCCCAGGCCCCGATCCCGTGCGGCGCGCCTTCCACCGGGAAGACCTCGCACCGCACCCCCGCTTCTTTCATCTTCGCGCACATCTGCGGCGATTGTTCATACGGCACCGCTTTGTCCGCCGTCCCGTGAATCATCAGAAACGGCGGCATCCCCTTGTGAACGTACGTGATCGGCGACGCCGCCCGCTGCTTGGCATCGGCATCGGCGCTCCCCTCGGTCACATCCAGCAACTGCCGCACGTTCTTCCCGATCTCCCCCATCTTCTTCGACCGCGCCAGCAGATCATGCACCCCGTAGAAGGAAACCACCGCCGCCACCTTCGTCTCGCCCTTCCCACGCGCCCCGGCGTAGGCCACCAGATGCCCCCCGGCCGATTCGCCCATCAGCGCAATCCGCTTCCCGTCTACCTTATACGCCTTCGCGTTCTTCTTCACCCACCGGATCGCCGCGTCCACGTCCTCGGCCATCGCCGGAAAGCGGTGCGCCGGCGCCAGCCGGTAGTTGATCGAAAACCACGCAAACCCGGCCTTCGACAACGGCTCAAACAACGGCGGCACGTAGGTCGTCTTCGTCCCCGCCTCCCAGCCGCCCCCGTGGACGATGATCACCGTCGGAAACGGCCCCTTCCCCTCCGGCACATAGGCGTCCAGCGTCAGCGCCACCCCGCCCGGACGGGCGAACTCAATGTCTGTCTTCAACTCCGCCGCCACCGGCAGCGCCAGGCCCAGCAAGGCGCTAGTTAGTAGAACCAGTCGCATTCGCCCCCCTCTCGCCCCGCCGCTCCGGCTGCGGTTTCGGCAGCGGCTTCCGCGGCAGCATCTCGTCCCGCGTCGACGCATGATACACAAACGACGCCAGAATCGCCGACGCCTGCATTAGGTCGCTCTTGGGAACATAGTCGAAAACGTCCATGTTCGAGTGGTGCGTCGTCGAAAAATACTCCAGCGGGTCCTGAATGAACTGGAACCCCGGCAGCCCCAGCGAATTGAACGACACGTGATCGGTCGAACCCGTGTTCCGAATCGTCAGCGTCGTCGCCCCGTAATCCTTAAATGGCGCCAGCCACGCCTCAAATATCGGCCGCAGCATATCGTTGCCCTGCAGATACACCCCGCGGATCTTCCCCCCGCCGTTGTCCAGATTGAAATACGCCTGCAACTTCGCATGCTCCGGCTTCAGTTGCATGTTTGTCGTATCCCCAAAATGGTCTTTCACATAGGCTTTGCTGCCGAACAGCCCCTGCTCTTCCCCGCTCCACAGCGCGATCCGGATCGTCCGGTCCGTCTTCAGATTCAGCGCCTTGATGATCCGCATCGCCTCGATCGCCACCGCGCACCCGGCCGCGTTGTCGGTCGCCCCCGTCGCCCCGTGCCAGGAGTCCAGATGCGCCCCGATCATCACCACCTCTTCGGGCCGCTTCGATCCCTTGATCTCGGCAATCACGTTGTAGGTATCCGCCCCTTTATCGAAAAACTCCGTCTTCACATCCAGCCGGATCTTCACCGGAACCTTTTTGGCGATCAGCCGCGCAATCCGGTTGTAGTGCTCAATCGTCAGCGACACCATCGGCGGCGGCACCGGCGCCTTCAGATCCTGCGAACTCCCGCTCCCGGCAAATACCGTCCCCGCCTCGCCCCGGTAGCCCGGCATAAAGATCGCCGCCACCCCTTCATCCAGGAAGAACTGATGGAGCTTCGCCCGGAACGCCCGCACCGCGTCGCGCGATAGCGGCTGCCCGTCCGGCCCCGTCGGCATCCGCCCCGGCCCGCCCTGCAACCCGAACACTCCCGTCGGCGCCGGATCCGGCGCCATCGCTTCGGCCGCCAGATCCGCGTCGGCATACCGCCGCCCCCGCGCAATCGTGTGCAGCCCGATCGACCGCTCCGGCTCCATCACAATCATCTTCCCCTTCAACTTCCCCTTCCACTTCGCGAAATCCGCCTCCACCCGTACCGGCGCCATAATCACTTCCGCCTCCACCGGTCCGTCCGTCCCCCCCGTCCACGCATTCGGATACCCGATCAGTGGCGAATACGACGGCTCTACCAGATCGGCGGCGAACTTCGTGTACGTCCAGCCCCGCCCGAACGGCCCCCACTTCTCAAACCGGACGTCCGTAACGCCAAATTCGGTCAGACTCTTCTTCACCCAGTTGGCCGCCTTATCGAACCCCGGAGAGTTCGTCAGCCGGTGGCCGTTTACATCGGTAAGCCAGAAAAGATGGTCCATGACTTTCGAATTTTCCATGGCCTCTTGCTTGATTTGGTGCACAACGTAGAGGTTTGCTTTTTCTTGCGGGTAGGCAAGCAGGGTCGTGACGGTAAGCAGTAGCGCGGTTCGCATAGGTCTCGCTTTACGATACCAAGTCTCTGGATTTTGATTACCGGCAAGATCTGAACCCAAGATTCTTCGCTTTTTTCCGATAGAGAGAAGCAGGAGGACCCGGTGGACGACATTGGGCTCCTTCTCTTCCCCCCGGAGCCTACATGCCCACGACCCTCCCTAGACCATCCAAATCAGCCACAACCTCTTCGGCTGCCGAAGGCGCCGCAATCGTCAGCGCCATCGAGCGCTCGCAGTCGGTGATCGAGTTCGAACTCGACGGCACTGTCGTTCGCGCCAATGAGAACTTCCTCAACACCTTCGGCTACTCGCTCGACGAGATAAAGGGCAGGCACCATCGCATCTTCGTCAGCGAGGCCGAAGCCGCCTCCGAGGACTACCGCCGGTTCTGGCAGGCGCTCAATCGCGGCGAGTTCCACGCCGCCGAGTTCAAACGCATCGCCAAAGGCGGCAAGGAGCTATGGATCCAGGCCACCTACAACCCCGTCTTCGACGCCGCAGGGCGCCCCCGCAGGGTCATCAAACTCGCTACCGACGTCACCGCCCAAAAGAAGATCCTTGCCGACTACTCCGGCCAGATCCAAGCCATCGCCAAGTCCCAGGCCGTCATCGAGTTCAGCCTCGACGGCATCGTCCTCACCGCCAATGAAAACTTCTGCAGGACGCTCGGCTACTCCCTCGCCGAAATCCGCGGCCAGCACCACCGCATTTTTGTCCCCGAGCAGGATCGACAAAGCCCCGCCTACTCGGAATTCTGGGCCGCTCTCAACCGCGGCGAATTCCAGGCGGCCGAATACAAGCGCATCGGCAAAGGCGGCAGGGAAGTCTGGATCCAAGCCACCTACAACCCCATCCTCGACCTGAACGGCAAACCGTTCAAAGTGGTCAAATACGCCACCGACATCACCGCCGAAAAGCTCCGCAATGCCGACTTTGCCGGACAACTCCAGGCCATCAACAAATCCCAGGCCGTCATCGAGTTCGGCCTCGACGGCACCATCCTCACCGCTAACGACAACTTCTGCTCCACGCTCGGCTACTCCCTCGCCGAAATACGCGGCCAGCACCATCGCATCTTTGTCGCCTCCGACGAACGAAACTCGCCCGCCTACGCCGAATTCTGGGCCGCCCTCAACCGCGGCGAATACCAGGCTGCCGAATACAAACGCATCGGCAAGGGTGGCAAGGAAGTCTGGATTCAGGCCTCCTATAACCCCATCTTCGACCTCAATGGCCGGCCCTGCAAAGTCGTGAAGTATGCCACCGACGTCTCCCGTCAGACTCGCGCCCGTATCGAAATGCGCCAGATCGCCCAGACCCTCGGCGAATCCTCCCAAAACCTCGACGCCGTCAGCCAGCGCATGGGCTCCAGCGCCGAAGAAACCGCCGCCCAGGCCACCATGGTCTCCGCCGCCTCCGAACAGGTCTCCAAAAGCGTTCAGACTGTCGCCGCCGGTACCGAGGAGATGACCGCCAGCATCCGCGAGATCGCGAAAAACGCCAGCGAATCCGCCCGCGTCGCCGCCACCGCCGTCGCCGCCGCCGAATCCACCAATCGCACCATCACCAAACTCGGCGAAAGCAGTATCGAAATCGGCAAGGTCATCAAAGTCATCACCTCCATCGCCCAGCAAACCAACCTCCTCGCCCTCAACGCCACCATCGAAGCCGCCCGCGCCGGAGAAGCGGGCAAAGGGTTCGCCGTCGTCGCCAATGAGGTCAAGGAACTCGCCAAGGAAACCGCCAAGGCCACCGAGGAGATCAGCCAGAAAATCGAGGCCATACAGGCAGATACCCGGGGCGCCGTCTCCGCCATCGGCCAGATCGGTTCCGTCATCTCCCAGATCAATGACATCTCCTCCTCCATCGCCTCTGCCGTCGAGGAGCAGACTGCCACCACTACCGAAATGAACCGCAACATCAACGAAGCCGCAAAGGGGAGTACCGAGATCGTCGAAAACATCTCCGGCGTCGCCACCGCAGCCTTTGAAACTTCCAAAGGCGCCGGTAACACCCAGGAGGCCGCTTCCGCCCTTTCCGAACTCGCTGCCAGTCTCCAGCGGATCGCCACCCAACTCTGAACGCTACCCCCATCCCACGATTAACGGCCCTCGCAAGTTAAACTGAAGGTGGCGTGCGGATCACGATCTCGAAAGAAAACTACCTCAAGGCCATTGCCGAAGCGCAGGCCGAGGGCGAACTCGTCATCGCCGCCACCCTGGCCCGCTGGCTCGACGTCTCCGCCCCGGCCGTTACCATGGCCACCAAACGCCTACGCCGCGACGGCCTCATTGAAGTCGCCCGCGACGGCCACATCGCCCTCACCCCATCCGGCCGCGAAATCGCCGAACGCCTCATCCGCCGCCACTACCTCATCGAACGCATGCTCACCGAAGTCTTCGACATGGAGTGGTACAAGGTCCACGAGGAAGCCGAACAGATGGAACATGCCGTCTCCGCCGATTTCGAAGCCAAACTTGCCGAAAAACTAGGCGACGACAAAAACTGCCCCCATGGCTTCGCCCTCGGCCTCGAGTCCCGCGAAGCCCGCTACCGCCGCGGCCTCATCGCCCTCCACGAACTCCCCGCGTCCCGGCATGCCACCGTCGTCAGCGTCTTCGAACGCGATCGCGGACTCTTGGAATACCTCGATAGCCTCGGCATCAAACCCGGCGCCATGGTCCAAATGGTCGCCCGCAACGTCGACCAGACCGTTACCCTCAACGTCAACGGGCGCCACGTCCCCCTGGGAAATGGCGCCGCTGAAAAGGTTTGGATTAGCGCTTTGCCGCGGCTGGAGCCGGAGTTCCAGCTGGACGAGCAGCCGTCGCAGGCTTCGCCGGCGCCGTCGCTTTAAGCAACGGCTCAATGTGCTTCACCATCTCCGCCCACTCCGCCGCCGGGCCGCCGTTCGGATTGTTCGTCAGCAAACCGCCCACAAACTGCTCCCGCAAGATCCCGTTCTTGTCGATAAACCCGAACGTCGGCACATAAAACGGCCGCATCACAGACTGGCTGAAGAACCGGTACCCTTCCTGATTCCCAACCGTCCCCATCGGATAGGTCGCCCCATACTTCTTCCGAAAATCCGAAAACTCCTTTCGCTGCTCCTCCACCGACGACACCGCGATCACCTGCAGCCCTTTCGGCCCGTAGGTCCGCAGCGCCTTCTCCAGAATCTCCGCCGACTTCTGGCAATGGGGACAAGTCGTCGAGAAAAACTCGATCACCGTCGGCTTTCCCTTCAACATCTGGCTCAGTTTTACCACCTGGCCGCTCTCCATCTTGATCTCCAGCTCGGGAGCCGGCTTATTCACGTCCTCGGCAAACACCAGCCCGGCCGTCAGAAAAAGAAATGCGCTTATGAGTCTCATGCGATAGCACCTGCTTGAATAGATTGAAAATAGGCGATCGTGGGTTTCAAGCCTTCTTCCAGAGCCACTTCCGGCTCCCATCCTAAAACCCGTTTCGCCTTTGAAATATCCGGCCGCCGCCGCTTCGGATCATCCTGCGGCAGCGGTTCAAACACAATCTCCGACTTCGTCCCCGTCAACTGCTGAATCGTCTCGGCAAACTCCACCATCGTCCGCTCCACCGGGTTCCCCAGGTTTACCGGCAGCCGTTCCTCGGATTGCGACAGCAAATACAGCCCCCGCACCAGATCGCTGACATAACAAAAGGATCGCGTCTGCGTCCCGTCCCCGTAAACCGTAATCGGCGCCCCCCGCAGCGCCTGATCCAGAAACTGCGGCACCACTCGCCCATCGTTCAACTTCATCCGCGGCCCATAGGTATTAAAGATCCGCGCAATGTTCGTCCGCAACCCATACTTGCGGTGATACGCCATCGTCATCGCCTCGGCAAACCGCTTGCTCTCGTCGTAGCAACTCCGCGGACCCACCGGGTTCACGTTCCCCCAGTACGTCTCCACCTGCGGATGCTCCAGCGGATCCCCATAACACTCCGAGGTCGACAACACCAGATACCGCGCCCCGTTCGCCCGTGCCACTTCCAATAGGTTCCGGCTCCCCGCCGACCCCACATCCAGCGTCTCGATCGGATAGTCGTAGTAATCCTTCGGACTCGCCGGCGACGCCGCGTGGATCACACAATCCACCTCGCCCAAATCCGGCAGCGGCCGCGACACATCCCCTTCCACAAACCGAAATCGCGACTCCCCGGCCAGGTGCGCAATGTTCCGTGCATTACCCGTCAGGAAATTGTCCACGCCCACCACTTCGTGCCCATCGCCCAGGATCAGATCGCACAGATGCGAAGGAACGAAGCCCGCCGCACCCGAAACTAAAAAACGCAACTAGGTCCCTCCAATTTTCTTAGTGTAGCGTGGTAGTGATGGAACGCCTGCATCCCGTCGAGTCCTACGTCTTCATTCCCCTCCTCGTCGCCGCCCTCGCCGCCTTCGCCCTGCGCGTCGGACGTGTGACAAAACTCATCCGCGCCGCCCGCAAAGACCCCGGCTTTTCCATTGCCCCCCTCGGCCCCCGCTTCCGCGAATTCTTCTGGGAAGTCCTCTGCCAGGCCAAGGTCATCCGCGAACGCCCCCTCCCCGGTCTCGCTCACGCCTTCCTCTTTTGGGGCTTCTGCGCCTTCGGTATCGTCTCCCTCAACCACTTCGCCATCGGTTTCGGCTTCCCCCTCTTCTCCCTCCACGATGGATGGTTCGGCCCCGCCTACGGCCTCCTCGCCGCCTGCTTTGCCTTCGCCGTTTCCATCTCCATCGGCGGCCTCGCCATCCGCCGCATGGTCGTCCGCCCCAAGTGGCTCGGCAAAGTCAGCTATGAGAGCGGCTTCATCGCCCTCCTCATCCTCACCCTCATGGTCACCTACCTCCTCGACTATGTCCTGCTCCCCGAAGGCGTCGCCTACCACCTCCTCTGGTGGATCCACACCGCCGCCCTCCTCATCTTCCTCCCCCTCATCCCCCACACCAAGCACCTCCACCTCCTCCTCAGCCCCGCCACCGTCTTCCTCTCCCGCGGCAAGTTTAGCGCCATCCCGCCCCTCTCCGGCGACGAGGATTTTGGCCTCGTCGCCAGCAAAGACGTTACCCAACTGCTCACCCTCCAGACGTTTTCCTGCGTCGAATGCGGCCGCTGCACCGAACACTGCCCCGCCAACAACACCGGCAAGTCCCTCAATCCAAAGGAAGTCATCCTCGGCATGCGCGCCCATCTCAATGAGTTCGGCGTCGCCGGCGACCAACCCCTCCTCGGCAAACACATCGCCCAGGCCGACGTCTTCCAGTGCACCACCTGCGGCGCCTGCGAAAACCAGTGCCCCGTCGGCATTGAACACCTGCCCATCCTCATCGGCCTCCGCCGCGGCGCAGTCAATACCGGAGCCTGGGAAGACACACATGGCGGCAAACTCTTCCTCAATCTCGAACGCTATGGCAATCCCATGGGCTTCTCCGCCTCCGAACGCGACAAGTTCGTCAAAAAACTCGAACTCCCCCTCTTCGACGGCTCCCAGGAATACGCCCTCTGGATGGGTTGCATGGGTAGCTACGACCCCCAGGGCCGCGAAATCGTCTCTTCCTTGGTAAAGGTGCTCCGCCACCACAAAATCTCCTTCGGCGTCTTGAAAAAGGAGCGCTGCTCGGGCGACTCCGCCCGCCGCCTCGGCAACGACCTGCTCTTCCAAACCCTCGCCGAACAGAACATTAAGGCTCTCGAAAAGGCGAAAAAGGTGCTCAGCACCTGCCCCCACTGCGTCCGTACCCTCGGTGAGGACTACAAGGAGTTCGGCGCCAGCATCCCCATCGAGCACCACAGTGCCCTCCTCGCCCGCCTCCCCGCCGGCAAACCCGACACCAAGCGCGTCGTCTACCACGACCCCTGCTACCTCGGCCGTTACCAGAACATCTACACCGAACCCCGCCAGGTGGCCGCCCAGGCCGGCCGTCTCGTCGAGGCACCCCGTCACGGCGAACGCAGTTTCTGTTGCGGCGCCGGCGGCGGTCTGGCCTTCCTCGGCGAAGAAACCGGTACCCGTGTCAACCACGAACGCGCCCGCGAACTCGCCGCCACCGGCGCCGACGTTGTGGCTGCCGCCTGTCCGTTCTGCAACACAATGTTCCGCGACGGCCTCGCCGCCGCCGGCGGCGAAAAGCCCCCGCAACTGCTCGATATTGCCCAAATTGCCGCCGCCCGTCTCCCCGATTAGCTGCTCCTGTGGTATCCTGACATTTGGTCGTCACCGGCGGCCCAGAGTGGGCGCGTAGCTCAATTGGCAGAGCAACTGACTCTTAATCAGTAGGTTGAAGGTTCGATTCCTTCCGCGCTCACCACTCATAAAAGTCCTCAGGGCCCCACCCGGCGGCCATCCAACGGCGCTCGTCCCGCCGGCCGCAAAGCACGGTGCGCGGGAAAGAGACAGGCATCGCGCAGCCCCAGGCTGCGTGCTTACGTCGTTGCCCCCCCGCCCTACTCCCGATCCGGTGATTCTCCTCCACGCCGCCACTCTCGCCCTCAAAATAGACAACATATTATCTATAAACTAGAAACAGGAGCCGGAATGGACAACAGGATGTCTCTTGACCTAAGGACGCCCCGGGACGTGCAGCGGGATCTGGCAATGCGTTTCAAGGCGCGCCGGCTCGCGCTGAACTGGACCCAGGAGGGGCTGGCGGCGCGAGCGGGAGTGAGTTGGAGTTCCCTGAAGCGCTTTGAACACACCGGCTTGATTGCGCTGGACTCTATGCTCAAACTGTCTTTGGTCCTGGATTGCCTGAGCGATTTCGACCGGGTCGCCGCCGATGACAGACCGGGTCTCGGCGGGAGATCACTCGACGAGATCCTGCGCGAGCCAAAGCCGCGCCGGAAGGGGCGACTCAAGTGAACTTTCCCTCCACCGATTTGCTGACGGTCTATCTCGACTCCGGGGAACGCCGGAAGGTCGGGCGCCTGGCATTCCGGCAGCGGCAGATCTTCTTTGAGTACGACCCAGCCTTCGTCGCCTCCGGAATCGAGATCTCTCCGCTCAAATTGCCACTGAAGGCGGGCGTCTTCACCACTCCCGACTTGATCTTCGACGGTCTCTATGGCGTATTCAATGACAGCTTGCCGGATGGATGGGGCCGCCTCCTTCTGGAGCGGGCTCTCGAACGGCGCGGTGTCCGGCGTGGGCAGTTGAATCCTTTGGATCGATTGGCTTATGTCGGACGGAGCGGCATGGGCGCGCTGAGCTATGAACCCGACCGGAGCCACGTCGCCGGCGACGACGTGCCGCTGGCGCTGGACCGGTTGGCAGAGGAATCATCAATCATGCTCGCCGGAGAGACCGAAGATGTCTTTGAGGAACTCCTGCGCCTCAACGGCTCCTCGGCGGGCGCGCGTCCAAAGATCGTGGCACAGGTGAGTGCCAACAAGGCGACAATCATTCACGGCGATTCCACGCTAAAGCCTGGATTCGAGCACTGGATGATCAAATTTGCGTCGTCGCAGGATCCGCGCGACGTCGGCCCGATCGAATACGCCTACAGCCTCATGGCGAGGGAGGCTGGCGTTGACGTTCCGGAGACACATCTCTTTCGGACCCGAAAGCGCCGCTATTTCGGGGTCAAGCGTTTCGACCGACGGGGCGGAGAGCGGATTCACATGCACAGCCTTTCCGGCTTGATTCATGCCGATCACCGCGTCCCTGCACTCGATTACAACCTGATCCTGCGGGTAGTTTTGGTGTTGACCAGGAACATCGCCGAGGTGGAGAAGGCCTACGCCTTGGCCTGCTTTAACGTGTTGGCGCACAATCGCGACGATCATGCCAAGAACTTCTCATTCCTCTGGAATGACACCCATCCGTGGGTCTTCGCTCCGGCGTACGATCTGACCTTTTCCGACGGTCCCGGCGGGGAACAGAGCTCCATGGTGATGGGCGAAGGCAGGAACCCGGGCATCGAGCAGCTAAAGGCACTCGGCAAGGAGCACGGACTGAAGGACGCGCCCCACATTCTGGCCAAGGTACAAGCGGCCG
Organism: uncultured Solibacteraceae bacterium; assembly: GCA_964430625.1. GTDB lineage: Bacteria > Acidobacteriota > Terriglobia > Bryobacterales > Bryobacteraceae. The sequence continues at coordinate 133,515 of CAYSFR010000006.1, read as the reverse complement.
TTTCCCGCTGGCGGCATCATGCCGCGGCAGCCGGCGTAACTCCCAAATCCACCAAAATGATTGCGGACAGAATAGGGAACCGGCCCCTTTGAGTAAGAAACGGCAGAATCAAAAACAAAAGGCACAAGCCGGCGATCGCCTTGTCTCAGATCTCGGTCTCCCTCGCGCCCGCAGGCGAATTCTCGGCGCCAATCGCCACACCATCCAGCGGATCGCCAAGCGCTCCTCGAATCCGGATCCCTCCCCCTTCCGGAAACAGGTCCCACACCCTGGCCCGTTACCGCCCGAATTCCGTCCGCAAGAGCCACGAACCCGCCCATTACCGGCCGTGAATCTGACGAAGAATCGTCGCATCCGTGATCTTACGATCCTCCGCCAGCAGAAACGCCTTACTGAGAATAATTGACAACGTATCGTCCCCTTCGAAGGGCAGGTAGATCGCGGAATGCCGGGCCTTGGCCCGGGAATCAGGCACGATACAAAGGTACTGATCGTTGGGTGTCATCAGGGTGTTCCCGGATCCTAAATGGATCTTGTACGTCTGCAGGTCTCCACGCACCTCTAGAAACCGGTCAAGCAACGTACACCGGTCCGCGATCTTGAGGCGCGGCAGAAGATTCGCCAGCATCTCGCGGCGGCCATTCGCACTCTCCGTCAACTCCCCGCAACTGTATCCGTGCCAGTAGCCGAAGTAGCGCCCGCCCGGACCGCCATCCTGCCACGCCGGATCATTGCCGATAGAGGAAACACCCACAAACAGATCCACGTCACGCATCACCTCGGAGAACACCAGCGCCGGAATCTCAGCAAGCGCCAGGGGCTCATTGAAATTGGCGTCTCCCGGCCCCGCTGCATGCGCCGTGTAGCCTCCACCCAATGCGTGCGCCGTGTTGCCAGCGGCACCAATGCGATAGAAACGAACTTGATCCGTGGCAACCATGTGGAAGGCGCCTGCCTCGTTCGTGTCCGTACCGTAGTTCTCTCCAACCCCTTCGATCCAGAATTCGGCGCGAAGCCCCCACTCCGGCATCTCCCGAAAACTGGGCGGACACCGATCGTCCACCATCAGCCGCAGCTTGTTCTTCCACCGCCGCACACCGCATAGTGCGTGGAACGGATGCTGTCGCAAAAGGTGCGCTGCAAATCGGTTGGAGTACGTGCCCGTGCGAAGTTCAGCATCGGTCAAACAGTAGACTTCACGATGCGCCTGTTTGAAGGGTTGCACGATTCCCAACGATTCAATCCGCCTGCGCCAGGCGATCACCTCGCCCACCTCACGCCCGGCGGGATGCCACAGCGTCACCGGAGCGTCGTCTTCCACCTGTAGTGGCTTGCCTTCAATGTCCACCGGACGGCCGTCGGCGGCCAGCACCGGTACGCCGCCCGCACACCATATCAGTCGGCGTGCGATCGTGCCCACAAGCGGATGGTCCAGATAGCGCTCGCGCCATGCGGCGGCCGTCCAACTCTTCCGCGAAAGGAACAGGGAATCCACCCGGTCCCGCTGCGCCGGCAACATGGCGGCAACATCTTTCAAATCCTGCTGTAGCTCTTTGCAGGTCTCCGCGTGCTCCCTTTTTACTTGTGCCGGAACCGACCGGACACGCTTGCCGCGGGCATCATACCATCGCAACTCCGCCTCGCTGCCATTCACCACCAGTTCGACACGGCACTCACCCAGAACCTCCTCGCGCTGCCCGACCGTCTCCAGTCCGCAAGCAGGCGCACCCAACTCTTCGATCTGATCCCGCGGCAGGCCGAGCGCGGCGGCCGCCGCATCAAACGCCTTCTCGATCTCCTTTTGTGCAGTGCCGAACCGCACCCGGACTTTGAGCATCGCCAGAAAGCCGACAGAATCAGGCGTAATGATTTCCGACAACGCGTACACAGCGGCGTTGCCCACCTTAACCGCCCTCGGCCCGACACCGGGCACCTTCTTGTACGCCGAGATCGCCACGGCCGAAACGATTCGCAATAGGTGCGCCCCATCGGAAAGCAATGGAGCCATCCAAAGCAGGCCGCGCAATGCGGTACCGTTCTCCTCGGGAATGGTTTCGCTGGCACCTCGGGTATCGGACACATGCGTCGCCAACTTGGCGACGGCCCGGCCCTTGGATACCTGTGGCAACCAACGCTCAAGCGACGCGCTAACTTGCTTCTCCCCAATGCCGGCGATCAATTCCTTGGCCGACTGGATCCAGCGCGCCGAGGGCCGCGATGAGGTCGCCGTCAATGCGTGCTTCAGAAGTGCGACCCAGGCTCCGCGCTCATTGGCCGGTAGCGCTGTCAGTTCCGCGTTGAGTGCATCCGTCCAATACTCACCGGGAATAAGAAAGAACCGGGAACGATCGCCGATCCACTGCGTCAATTCCTTCACTTCGGGCGACTCGCTCCCGAGCGGGGGGCCCACAATCCGCGCCGTTCGCCATAGGTAGAGTACGAAGCGCTCGCCAGGCGTCAGGTTCGTCCCGTTCCCTGTTTCCGCCGCGACAGCTTCAACCAGACGGCAAAGCAAACCGTCCGAAGCAATCAGACAACCGCCTTGCGGCCGCGACGAAAGATACAGCAGCAAGTCGAAAAGCTGGTCGCGTTGGAACGCGGCCGGCCGCAACAGCAGCGCAGTCACAACACCGGAAGTGGCGCAGCGGGATCGCCAATGATCGATGTCGTCTGGATCCGATAACTTGCTCAAAAGCGCAAACGAGTGGCGTTCTGCGGCGGCCAGTATGTAGCGTCCCATCTCCGCCGGAGTTGCCGCCAGCATCTCCCGCCCCGCTGCATACTCCTGGAGAGCAGGCGCGTGATAGCCGCGTGTGCCGGCCACCTCATGCAGTAGCTCGGCCAATTGGGAATGCTCCCCCGCAAGAGGAGAATCGGCGAGCATCGAGAAAGTGTCCGGTCCGGACGTAACCCGCGTTTGGGCTGCATCTTCCGGTTGCATACCTAGGCGACGCTTATAGTCGCAGAGAATTTTGCTGTTACCGGCGGGCGCAGGCACCGGCGGCGCACCAACCGTCACCGGACCGTCATCGTTTCCAGCCGCGGCCACCTGCAGTAGTTGTTCGATCACCGTACCGAGACTCTTTTCCTTATTCCGGTACGACCGCCGCAGCGCCGCTCCAAATCGGCGAATCATCTCCTCCAATTCCGGGTCAGGAGCATTCCTCGTAACATAGCGCTGAACAGCTTTTGCGAACGAAGCACCTAGATCGTTGGCGGATGTCGCGGCAAACCATCCCAGCAAATCGGCAATGTCTTTTCTCTCCAGCGGCAGAGTTCGCCGGAGAATTCCTTTCACCGCGGCAAGCGTGTGGCGCCGTAGCGTCCAAAGACGGTCGATCTCCGGGTGAGGGTAAGGATTGTATTCGTCCGGGCCAATGCCTTCGGTCAGCTTCAGGCGCGCAATCCGTTCCTCCCAATACCGCGACTGCGCCAGGGCGGCTCGAAGTAATCCCGCCGCTTCCGCCGGATTCTTCGCTTGCATCGCCCTGCCGGCTTCAATACTGCCGAGTTCGACATCACCCCGCTGCCCGGAAGTCACCGCCTCTTCAATCCATCGGCTGATCAGGGCGTGTTCGGATTCATTCTCGCTCCCTTCCGTGCAGGGATACCGTTCCACCGGCTCCACCGCCTCACCCCCCGACCAGAGGTGTCAGCTTGACGAAGCTGACCCGGGTTTGGGGACTGAGGCAAAACTCCTGATCCAGACTCTCCGCCTGGCGGTCGTTGATCAGAATGAAATAGCGGTTGCGCGCGAACCCTTCCAGCGCGCGTTCCACCTGCTCGTCAACATCAAGCGGACGGTGCTTCTGCACCCGAAACGCAGGAGTTCGGCCGTTAAGAATCAATTCCGCGTCCGCCGGTTGAACGAGCCCCTGAAACTCTCCCCCGCATCGGCGATGGAAGTGTTGGACCTCCTGCCGGACCCGCTCCCGCACCAGATCCCTGACAGTGATTCGTTCCGTCAAAAACTCGATCGCAACCTCGTACAGCGATTGACCCGTGGCGGTTTCATCTCTTACGGCTAGCATCATACTCGTGTGCTTCCTCCTGCGATGCCCTTCCCATTCTACAAAGGGGAGGAAATTCAGAACCCCTCCGCCCCCGCGGCGAGCAGCGTGATCCGCCCACCCGCCAACACCCGTTCACAAACTTTATCTATCACAAAACAAACCACTTACGCCCCAATCACCCCGATTTTCCTTGACAGGATGGTATAATGGAAATATACGGGCTCGACTGCCGCCGGCAGCCGGGCCCGTTCCATATTTGGCCCCCGCTTTGGCCCCCGCCGGACCGCAAAACAGGAGGGAGAGGCGAGCCCTGTCCAAAGAGAACGGTTTCCCAGCCATCCGGGAGACTGGAAAACATTGAATTGATGGGAATAACCCAAGAAATATTGAAAACAAAGGAGTTACAAGTTGGAATAACCCAAAATGACTCCCAACTTAACCCACGGCTAACCCAAGATAACCCGAGTTAACCCAAATTAACCCAAGGAAATCCAGCGGCTACCCCACCTCCTCATTCGCCCGCCGTAGCAGCCCCCGCATCTGCGCAATGCAGTAGGCCACCCCCGCCCGCCGCATCCCCTTGTCCCCCGCCAGCTCCGGCACATGGTCCGGCACAATCGTTCCGTTGAACTTCACCTGCCGCAGCGCCTTCATCACCGCATACATGTCCATGTAGCCGTCCTCGGGAAACGTCTCATGGAACTTCGGCAGCGGACCCGACACGTTCCGGTAGTGGACGTCGACAATCTTCCCCCGCCCCCCGAAGTCCTTGATCATCCCGAACACGTCCTTCCCCATCTGCGTTCCCCCTTCGCTCCACGTCCCCACGCAGAAGGTCAAACCCCAGTGCTTCGAACTCCCCGCGATCTTCTCCGCCCGCGCATACCCGTCATAGTGCGTCAGCACCTTCGCCACCCCGTTCATCTTCGCCAGCGGCGGATCGTCCGGATGCAGCGCCAACCGCACGTTCGCCTTCTCCGCCACCGGTAGCACCGCCTTCATGAAGTAGGTATAGGTGCCCCAGATGTCTTCGGCGGAGTACTCCCGCTCGAACGCCTGCTTCTCCACCTTCTTCCGGAAATCGTCCACCGAGAACTCCCGCGCCCGGTAACCCCTCGGCGTCTCGATCATCGCCGTCGTATACGTGTTCGCCGGGTGCCAGTCGTAGTTCGACACCGGAATCCCCAGCTTCCCGCAGTCCCGCAAAAACTGGCAGTACGTCTCGATGATCTCGTCCCGCCGCCCCCGTCCCAACTGCACGTCCAGATGCCGGTAGGCGTAATGCACCCCCGAAAAGATCTTCATGTTGAACCGCGCCAGCCGGTCCACCGTCGCCTTCAGAAACTCGTACGGCGCCGCGTCCCCGAACTCGATCCGGCACCACCGGATCCCCAACTGCTGCAGAAACTGCAGGTCTTCGTCGGAGAGCGACCGGATCACCATCCGGTGCGACAGCTTGATGTTCCCCGGATCGTATTCATCGATCTTCGGCTTGGCCCCGGCCATCAATCCCAGAGCCGGTAACGAGAGAAGCGAACGGCGTAGCATGCGCCGCTAACGTATCACACCGCCGGCGCCCGCCGCGACTCCAAATACTTCCCCACTCCCACCACAACAAGCGCCCCCGCAATCTGCGCCGCTATCTCCACTGCCGTCGACGGATGAAAGGCCCCGTGCACCACCGGATCGGTCATGATCATGTCCGCCCCCACTCGCCCCAGAATCGCCGCCCCGATCCAGATCACAATCGGGTACCGGTCCATGATCCGCGACAGCAGCGTGCTCGTGAAGATCACAAACGGAATGCTCAGCCCCAGCCCGAACAGCAGCAGCCCGAAGTTCCCCTTTGACGTCCCCGCCACCGCCAATATGTTGTCCGTCGACATCGTAATGTCCGCCACCAGGATGTACCACACCGCCGACAGCAGATTATGCGCGTGCTTCCCTGTCTCTTCTTCCTCCGCCGCGTCGGTCAGCAGCTTGATCGCGATCCAGAAGATCAACACCCCGCCCACCAGCTTGATCCACGGCGTCAGCAGCAACTGCGCCGCGAAAAACGTCAGCCCGATCCGCAGCACCACCGCCACGCCCGCCCCGAACGCGATGCCCAGTTTCCGCTCCTTCGGGCTCAGCGTCTTCACCGCCATCGCGATCACCACGGCGTTATCCCCCGCCAGCAGCAGGTCGATCAGCACGATCGTCAGGATGTCAATTAGCAGTTGAAAGGAGAGTTCCGGCATAGCAAGGGCAGAATGTTGAAGATACCACGCCGCTCTCCCTCCCGCGCCAATTCTGGCTTTACTCCCGGCCCTTACAGTCCTACACTGTCGCCAGAGAGAAATACCCTCTCCCTCGTCACGAGGTGTCCCAATGCAACCGGCGCCCGCAAGGATGCAATTCGGGCCGTTCACCGTGGATCCTTCCACCAGACTCCTCACCGGCAACGGCGTTAGCGTGCACCTCGCCCCGAAATCCTGTGAAGTTCTCCTTGTCCTCCTCCGCCATTCGGGCGAAGTCGTTTCCAAGGAGACGCTCCTCCGCTCCGTCTGGCCCGATGTCGCCGTCGAGGAAGGCAATCTAACCCAGCACATCTCCCTCCTCCGCAAAACCCTCGGCGCCGCCCCCTCCGGCGGCCCTTACATCGAAACCATCCCCAAGTCCGGCTACCGGTTCCTGGTCCCCGTCCATACGCTCCCCGACCTCCCCCCTTCCGGCCTCCGCCGGCGCGCCGCTCTCGCCCTCGCCCTGGTCCCCGTCGTCGCCTTCGTCTCCTATTGGATCGGTCGCCTCTCCCACCCCCTCCCGGAGGTCGCCGTCGTCTCCCCGTTTGAAAACCTCACCGGGGACCCCGCGAACCAGATTCTCTGCGAATCCCTCCGCTCCGCCATCATCGCCGAACTCGCCAATTTCCCCCGTTACCGCCTCCACGCCCAGTCCAGCCACCCCGAACTCCTCATCACCGGCCGGATCTTCTCCGCCGGCGGCCAGTTGCAGTTCCTGGTCAAAGCCTCCCACAACCCGGCCGCGCCCCCCCTCTGGTACTTCGAGCACCGCTTCCCGCCCCAGTCCGCCGCCTCCGCCGCCCTCCGCGCCCGCGTCTCCCTCCACCAGTTCCTTCACCACCGCGACAAAGACCCCTTCTCAACGCGAAATTGAGAACTTTCAAACACTTTCCCAAGGATTTTCCCCGCCCGCTTGCCCTACAACGGAACTGGAGATCCACCGGGACCTCCAGAAAGGTGGGCATATGAAACCCCTACGGCTCGCATTGTTGGCGTTGGCGGGATCGGCTCTCCTGGTCGCACAGGGTGCCGCACGCCTCGTCGCGGAGATTCCCTTCTCTTTTGAGATGGCAAACCGGCAGTTTGCCGCCGGTGAATATGAAGTGTCCGATTACGGCGCAAAACCCGTCATCCTCCTCAGAAACGTCGAAACCAGCAAGTCCGCGTTCCTCACCATCGGGACCTTGCGCTACGCACCAACCCGGCAGAACGAGGTGCGTTTGGTCTTTAACCGCTACGGAGACCGCAGCTTCCTCGCCGAGGTCTGGTACCCGAATGTCGCTCGCTTCGTCCCGAAATCCAGAAGCGAATCCGCTCTCGTCACCAGCACCTTCATCGCCCTGCAGCGCGAACGCGTCGTTATCTACGCCAAAGCGTTCTAGCGCCTCTCTCGACGGGCGGCGGCCCGCTCGGGCCGCCGCCCGTCACTCCTCCCGCACCACCACCCGGTCCACCTCGAACATCCGGTACACCGTCTCCCGCATCCCGCATCGCGCATACGTCGCCTGCGCCGCTTCGTTGTGCGATTCCACATACAGCCGCAACCCGCAAACGTTCCCCTCCGCCGCCGCCCGCTCCTCCACCGCCCCGTACAACGCCCGGAACACGCCCCGCCCGCGCCGCTCCGCCACCGTGTAGACGCTCTGAATCCACCAGAACACCCCGTTCCGCCAGTCCGACCACTCGTAGGTGATCATCATCTGTCCCGCCCGCTCCCCATCCTCCTCGGCGATCAAATAGAATCCCCGCCCCGGATCGGCCAACACCGCCTCCACCCCCGCCCGCAGCCTCTCCAGATCCAGCACCAGCGCCTCGGTCTCCCACGCCATTCGCGCGTTCCCTTCCACCAGAAAACCTACGTCGTCCCGCTCTGCCTTCCGAACCGTGATCATAGGTAGGATTCTACCCAAACCGTCTACACTGGGCTTTTCCCCCTATGCCACCCCCGGAATCCTACGACCAACTCCTCTACGGCGATCTCACCTTCCACGACTCCCACCCCGCCTCCCTCCACGCCGCCGCTTCCCTCCTCGGCCTCACGCCCCCTCCCCCGGAATCGGCCCGCGTCCTTGAACTCGGTTGCGGAACCGGTTTCAACCTCATCGCCATGGCCCTCTCCCTCCCGGGCGCCCATTTTACCGGCGTCGATCTCAACGCCGCACAAATCGATCGCGCCCGCCACGTCGCCGCCACCACCGGCGCCGCCAATGTCGAGTTCCACGCCATCTCCCTCGCCGACTTCCCCGCCCCGCCCGCGTCGTTTGACTACGTTATCGCCCACGGCCTCTACTCCTGGATCCCCGCCCCCATCCGCGACGCCCTCCTTGCCCTCACTTCCCGCTGCCTCTCTCCCCACGGCATCGCCTACGTCAGCTACAACACCTACCCTGGCTGGCGCCTCCGCACCCTCCTCCGCGACGCCTTTGATTTTGTCCTCGACCCCGCACAGCCCCTCGTCCCCCAACTCCCCGCCGCCCGCGCCTCCCTCGACCTCCTCACCCAATCTCTCCTCCAGCCCGATTCCCACTACGCCCACTCCCTCCGCGACGAATGGAGCGCCATCCGCACCGAACCCGACTACTACGTCGCCCACGAGTACTGCGCCGACGAAAACTACGCCCTCTATTTCGCCGAGTTCACCCGCCACGCCGCCGCCAACCACCTCCAGTTCGTCGCCGAAGCCTACCTCTTCGCCAACTCCTTCGCCCAGAATTCTGACACCCTCGCCGCCCTCGACCAGTTTGCCCCCGCCGATCGCCTCCGCCGCGAATCAACTCTCGATTGGCTCGTCGGCCGCACCTTCCGCCAGTCCATCCTCACCCACGCCGCCCTCCCGCTCCTCTCCGATCCCGCCCTGGAACCCATCCTCTCCTGGTACCTTGTCCCCTGCGTCGACATCGTCGAACAACTCCCCGATGCTCTCCGCGTCCGCCGCCGCGACGGAAAAGAGGTAGAAATCTCCTCCCCCGCCGCCATTGAGGTGCTCCTCCTCCTCCATCAGTTCTCCGAACCCGCCGCCCCGGCAAACTCCTTCGAATCCGCCGTCCTCACCGCCATCGACCTCAACGGTCTCGAAGACCAGACCGCCTCTCTGTTCCTCACCGCTCTCTGGAACGGCTGGCGCGCCGGCATCTGGACCTTCCGCGCCACTCTCCCCCACTTTGCCCCTGCTGTCTCCGCCACCCCCACCGCCTGCCCCCTCGCCCGCCTCCAGGCCGCCAACGGCGCGGACGCCACCAACCGCTTCCACCGCCCGGTTCGGCTCTCTCCCGCCGAACGCGCACTCCTCTCCCTTTGCGACGGCTCCCGCACCCTCGCCGCCCTCGCCGCCCAATCCAATCAGTCCGAAGAGGAAACCGCCGCGGCCCTCAAATCCTTCGCCGCCCGCGCTCTCCTGTCCGCCTGAGCGGGTTACTCAATCTTTACGGTCCACTTCCCGCCCGGCCCCCATGTCGTGCCGGTGATCGCCACCCCGTTCGTGCTCAGCGTCCCACGATAGTTCTCCCGAAGCCCTTCCCGGAATACCACCACGCTTTGCCCCCGCAACGGCTGCACCACCAGCGTGTCGGACACCGTCGCCCCCCACGAACACGTCCAGCGGCCGCTGAACCGGTTCGTCGTCCCCTGCCGCGTCCATACCCCGTCGCAGTAACGCCCGTCCGGCGCCATTTCCCGGATCCGCCACGTCTTCCCCATCCACGCGTCGCCCCCCGCCGCGCCCCCGCCCGGGGCCTTTTGTGTCAGGTACTGCACCTTCACAATCTCCCCCCGGCTGTAGGTCACTCGCTTCCCGCCTTTCAGCGTCACCACCAGGTGCGTCCACGGGTCTTCCCGCAACGCCAGGTCACTCTCTTCCCCTTGTATCGGCTCCTGCGCGGCTATGGGGATCGCGCTCAGAGCGGAGACCAGAAGAAGCGAAACAAAGGTCTGTTTTCGCATGTCTGTAGCCTCACTACTTCCCAGCATAACGCCGCGCGCCCGGCTTCAATTTCTCCAGATACAGGTAGATCACCGGCGTGATGTAAAGCGTCAACAACTGCGACACCACCAGCCCGCCCACCACCGCCAGCCCCAGCGGCCGCCGCGCTTCCCCGCCCGCCCCGTAGCCAAACGCAATCGGCAGCGTCCCCAGCAGCGCGCACATCGTCGTCATCATGATCGGCCGGAAGCGCTGAATACACCCCTCCAGAATCGCCTCTTCGGCCGCCATCCCCTCCCGCTGCGCCATGATCGCGAAATCGATCATCATAATCGCGTTCTTCTTCACAATCCCGATCAGCAGAATGATCCCCACAAACGAAAACAGGTTCAAATCGTCCCCGAACAGAAGCAGCGTGATCAGCGCCCCCAGACCCGCCGACGGCAGCCCGGAGAGAATCGTCACCGGGTGAATGAAGCTCTCATACAGCACCCCGAGCACCAGGTAAATCACCAGAATCGCCATCCCCAGCAGCAGCGTCAGTCCGCCGATCGACTTCTGGAACGCCGACGCCGTTCCCTGATAGGTAAACGTCGTCGTGTCCGGCAGCCCGATCTCTTTTGCCGCCTCGTCCACCTGCGCCGTCACCTCGCTCAGCGACACCCCCGGCTTCGCGTTGAACTGCAGATTCACCGCCGGCAACTGCCCGATGTGATTGATGCTCAACGGCGCCACGCCCTGCGCCTCCCGCGTCACCGCCGAAATCGGCACCAGTTTGTTGTTCGACGACCGGATGTAGAGCTTGGAAAGCCCCGCCGGATCCCGCCGGAACTGCGGCAGCACCTCCAGAATCACGTCGTACTCGTTGGCCGGCGCGCTGATGGTCGACACCCGCCGGTTCCCATAGGCGTCGTAGAGCGTGTTGGCAATCTGTTCCGGCGTCACCCCCAGGCTGAAAGCCCGGTCCCGGTCGATGTCCACGTTCACCCGCGGATTGCTCAATTGCAGATCGCTGTAAACGTCGGCGAGAATTCCCAGCGTCCGCAGCTTGGCTTCCAGCTTCGGCGCCCACTGGTAGAGCACCGCCGTGTCCGGATCCTGCAGTGCCACCGAATACTGATACCGCGACTCGTTCTGCCCCAGCGTCAGCATCGGCGGCAGCTGCAGAAACACCGTAAACCCGGGAATCTGCGCAAACTGCTTCTGCAACTCCGCCACGATCGCCGTCGCGTGCGGCCGCACCCCTTCCTTGAAATGCATGAACAGGAATCCGGTGTTCTGGTTCTGCGCCCCGGTCCCGAACTGGCTCACCCACGGGCTCTTCTGCACAATCCCCATCGCCTGCTTCTGCAGCTTCACCATCTCCTCAAACGACGTGTCCTGCGCCGCCTCCGTCCCGCCGAAGACCATGCCCGTGTCCACCACCGGCACAAAGCTCTTCGGCATGACAACGAACAGCCATCCGGTCACCCCGGTGAGTATCAACGTCAGCAGCAGCGTCGCCATCCGGAACCGCAGCGTCGCCGCCAGCGTCCGCCGGTACAGGTTATTCATCCCGGTGAAGAACGCCTCCACAAAGTGGAACGCCCGCCCGTGGCTCTGTTCGTGCCGCAGGAACCGGCTGCACAGCATCGGCGTCAGCGACAGCGAAATGAAGCCCGATATCAGCACCGCCACCGCGATGGTGATCGAGAACTCCCGCAGCAGCCGGCCGATAATCCCCTCCAGAAACAGCACCGGAATGAACACCGCCACCAGCGAAATGGTCATCGACAGAATGGTGAACCCCACCTCGCGCGCCCCGTCGTAGGCCGCCTGCATCCGCGGCTTGCCCATCTCCATGTGCCGCACGATGTTCTCCAGCATCACGATCGCGTCGTCTACGACAAATCCGACCGACAGCGTCATCGCCATCATCGACAGCGAATCGATGGTGAACCCCAGCAGCGTCATCGCCGCGAACGTCCCCAGCAGCGACAACGGCACCGCCAGGCTCGGAATCACCGTCGCCGACAGATTCCGCAGGAACACGAAGATCACCAGCACCACCAGCGCAATCGTCAGCAGCAGCGTGAACTTCACGTCGGCGATCGACTCGCGGATGTTCTTCGACGCGTCAAACTCCACGTAAAACGACACGCCGGCCGGCATGTTCTGCTGTAGGCTCGGCAGCAGCGCCTTCACCGCCTCCACCACCTCCACCGTATTCGCCCCCGGCTGCTTCTGCACCGCCACAATCATTCCCGGCTTCCCGTTCACCCAGAACAGGCTCCGCTCCATCGCCACCGAGTCGCGCACATTCGCCACGTCCTCCAGCCGCACCGGGTTCCCGTTGCGGAACGCCACGATCATCGGCTTGAACTGGTCGGCCGCGCTCAACTGGCTGTTCGACTGCACCGTGTACGCCTTCGTCACCCCGTGCAGCGATCCCGCCGGCAGGCTCACGTTCTGCTGCGCCAGCGCCATGCGGATATCTTCCAGCCCCACCTGCCGCGACGCCAGCCGGTCCGGATCGGCTTCCACACGGACCGCGTACTTCTGCGCGCCGAACACCTGGATCTGCGCCACCCCGTTCACCATCGAGATCCGCCGCCCGATCGTCGTCTCGGCGTACTCGTTCAGCGCCGCCAGCGTCATCGTCTCCGACGTCAATCCCAGGAACAGAATCGGCCGCGACGCCGGATTCACCTTCCGGAACGAGGGCGGCCCCAACATGTTCCGCGGCAACTCCCCGGCCGCCCGCGAGATCGCCGACTGTACGTCCTGCGCCGCCGCGTCAATCGTCCGGCTCAAATCGAACTGCAGCGTGATCGTCGTGATCGAGTTCGTGCTCGACGACGACATGCTCTCAATCCCCGCTATATTGGAAAACGACTTCTCCAGCGGCGTCGCCACCGACGAAGCCATGATGTCCGGATTTGCCCCCGCCAGGTTTGCCGTCACCTGAATCGTCGGATACTCCACCGGCGGCAGATCGCTTACCGGAAGATTGAAATAGCTGAACAGCCCGAAGCCGAGCAGCCCGGCCATCAGCAGCGTGGTCGTCACCGACCGGCGAATAAAGAGCGATGTGATGTCCATGGCCTTAGCTCGCGCTCGGCGTTCCGGCGGCCAGCAGGCGCACTTTCCCGCCCGGTGTCAGCCGCTTCTGCCCCTCGCTGATCACGCTCTCCCCGGCCGCCAGTCCGGACCCGATCACCGATTGCTCCCCCTGCCCGGGCGGGGTATGCAACCGCAGCACCACCACGTCCCGCATCGCCACCGTCGAATCCGCCGGGTTGTAGATCCACACGTACTTCCCGCGCGGCCCCGTCTGCACCGCTTGCGATGAAATCAGCACCCGCCCCCGTTCCATCGCCAGCAGCATGTTCACGTTCACAAACTGCCCCGGCCACAGCAGCCGGTCGGCATTCGCAAACTGCGCCTTCAGCCGGATCGCTCCGGTTGTGTTGTCCACCGCCGAATCGATAAACTGCAGCGTCCCCTCGCTCCGCCGGTCCCCCTCGGACTTTGCGGTTACGGTGATGGGCCGCTCGGCCTGATGCTTCCGCACCTGCGGCAGAAAATTCTCCGGTACCGAAAAAGCCACGTACACGGGCGACGCCTGCAGCAGCGTCACCAGCGTGTTGTCGTGCTGCTTGGCCAGGTTCCCCTGCTTGGCGGTGATCACCCCGGCCCGTCCGGAAATCGGCGCGTAGATCTTCGTGTAGTCCACCAGCAGACGCGTCTCCATCAGCCGTGCCCGGTCGGCCCGCTCGGCCGCCTTGGCCGATTCCACCGCCGCCCGCCCCGCCTCCACCGCCGCCTTGGCCGCGTCGGCATTCGTCACCGCCTGGTCGGCCTGCTCCCGGGAGAGAATCCCCTCCTTCTGCAGTTGCAGGCTCCGTTGCGCAATCGCATTCAGATTCTTCCAGTTCGCCTGGTCCCGCCCGATATTGGCCTCGGCCTGGCGCGCCAGTGCGACGTCGCGCGCAATGTTGGCTTCAATCTCGGCAAACTGCCGCCGGAACGGCTCGGCGTCCAGCTCAAACAGCAGTTGCCCTTCCCGCACGTCCTGCCCCTCGCTGAAGTGCACCTTCACCACCGGCGCCGTCACGCGCGCCTTCACTTCCACCGTCGAACTGGCTTCCACGTTCCCGATCGCCGCCACTTCCAGCGGGACATCCCCGGCCGTGGCCACAATCGCGCGCACCGCCTGCGCCGGGGGCGGGCCAGCCACTTTCGCCGCGCCCTCCCGGGTGCAACCAGAGAAAGTCAGGACACACGCCGCCGCTATGGCGCCCCAGGCGCCTCGCTGAAATGGAAAAAGACTCACATTTCATCATAATCCCCACCCGTCGCTTTCCTCCTTCGCAGGACATACACTCAGAGCCAGAAAGGAGCATTCCTCCGTGCGATTCTCCCTCGCCCTCATCCTCTTCGCCTCCCTCGCCTTCCCCCAGGAGGCACCCTTCACCGGCCTCACCTCCAGCCTGGAAACCATCTACCGCGTCGCCAAGGCCCGGTCCCTTTCCATCTCCCCGGAAAATCTCACCGGGGAAAAGGGCAAAGGCGCCATGGCCACCGAAGGCTCGGCCTCCAACGCCGCCTCCGAACTCGGCCAGGGCTGGAAGGTAAACCCCTTTATCGACATCGCCCCCGGCGCCACCTTCACCCTCGCCGACATCCAGGGCCAGGGCGCCATCCAGCACATCTGGATGACCCCCACGGGCAACTGGCGTTACTCCATTCTCCGCATGTTCTGGGACGACGAAACCGCCCCCTCCGTCGAAGTCCCCGTCGGCGACTTCTTCGCCATGGGCTGGGGCAAGTACGCCCCCATCACCTCCCACGCCGTCTGCGTGAACCCGGGGAGCGCCTTCAACTCCTATTGGCCCATGCCTTTCCGTAAACGCGCCCGCCTCACCATGCAGAACATCGACACGCGCCCCATGCGCGTCTACTACCAGATCGATTACACCCTCGCCCCCGTCCCCGCCGACGCCGCCTACTTCCACGCTCAGTTCCGCCGCGTCAATCCCCTGCCCTACAAGGACGTCTACACCATCGTCGACGGCATCAAGGGACGCGGCCACTACGTCGGCACCTACATGGCCTGGGGCGTCCATAACAACGGCTGGTGGGGCGAAGGCGAGATCAAGTTCTTCATGGACGGCGACAAGCAGTTTCCCACCATCGCCGGCACTGGCACCGAGGATTACTTCTGCGGCTCCTACAACTTCGAGAACAAGGAAAAGAAGCAGTACGAGACCTTCACTACGCCTTATTCCGGCCTCGCCCAGGTGATCCGCCCCGACGGCCTCTACCAATCCCAGCAGCGCTTCGGCCTCTACCGGTGGCACCTCGTCGACCCCGTCCGCTTTGAAGCCGATCTCCGCGTCACCATCCAGGCCCTCGGCTGGAAGGGCTCCACCGGCAAATACCTCCCGCTGATGGACGACATCGCGTCGGTCGCCTTCTGGTACCAGATGGAGCCGCACAATCCGTTTCCCAAGCTACCCGCCCGGGATGAATTGGCCGTCAACTGAGCTATGCTTGGACTGCCCGCTCCGGAAAGAGGCCCTCACTGACCTGGCGTAAGGCCGCCTGCTGCCCTCATTGCCGTTCCATCGACTATCGTTACGTCGGCGCCAACGGCCCCCTCGAAGAATCCCTGCTCTGGCTCGCCCGTCCGTTTCGCTGTGGCCTCTGCGGCCAACACTTTTATCTCTACCCGTGGAGCGCCCCGGCGGCGACCTAATCCGCCGGGCGTCTCCGGTGCCAATCGGTCACCTCCTGGTAGGCACGTCCCACCCGGAAGAGCGTCCCTTCGGCAAACGGCCGCCCGCAGAACTGAATTCCCAGCGGCAGCGCCGGCGGCCCCGCCGTCATGCCGCACGGCAGTACCAGCGCCGGAATTCCCGTCACGTTGGCGAGGTTCATCACGTCCGGCCGCCCCGGCGGCGGCGGATCCGGCGGAATGTCGGTCCCCACAATCTCCTGCTCCAGCAGCGGCGCCGCATTGCCGGCCGGCAGCATCAGCACATCGCAGGTGGTAAATACGCGCCGCATCTCCTCGGTCAGTACGGTCCGCGCGCGGAGCGCCTGGATGTAGTCGATCGCCGAATGGAACGTCGCCGCCTCCAGACGTTCCCGCACGAGCGGATCCATCAAGTCCCCCTTCTCCTTCAGACGCCGCTGGTGGAACGCCGCCCCTTCCGTGCTCAGAATCATCGACGACGCCGGCCCCACCATCTCCGCGTGCTTCACGGTGACATCCACCAGCGTCATTCCCAAATCCTTCAACACCCCGATCGCCTTCCGCAGCGCGGCATCGGTCTCCGGCGCCACCTTGTCAAAGTAGTAGGAAACCGGGACCCCCAACCGCAGCCCTTTCAGCCCGCCCTGCATCTGCCGACCGTAGTCCGGCACCGCCTTGCCCGACGCCGTCCGGTCCCGCCCGTCGGCCCCGGCCATCACCTGCAGCATCCGCGCCACATCCTCCACCGAACGCCCCATCGGCCCTACATGGTCCAGCGTCCAGCTCAGCGTCGTCACACCGTGCAGACTCACCCGCCCATAGGTCGGCTTCAGTCCGGCCACGCCGCAACTCTTGGCCGGCCCGCGGATGGACCCGCCGGTATCGCTCCCCACCGTCAACGCCGCCATGCCGCCGGCCAGCGCCGCGCCGCTCCCGCTCGACGACCCCGACGGCGAATAGCGCAGATCCCACGGATTCCGCGCCGGACCCTGTAACCCCTTCTGCCCGCTCCCCATGGCGAACTCCAGCATGTTCAACTTCCCCAGCAGGACCGCCCCCGCCCCGTTCAGCCGCTCCGTCACGGTCGACTCAAAATCCGGCACCCAGTCCGCCGTCACCCGCGACCCGTTCGTCGTCCGCACCCCTTTGGTCGCAATCAGGTCCTTCACCGCATACGGGACGCCGTGCAGCGGCCCCCGGTAGCGCCCCCGGACGATCTCCTGTTCGGCCTGCCGCGCCGCGGCGAGCGCCCGCTCCCCGGTCACCGTCAGATACGCATTCACCCGCGGATTGGCCGCCTCAATCCGCGCCAGATACGCCCGCGTCACCTCCACCGGCGACACCTTCCGCGCCTTCAGCAGCGGCGCCAACTCCCCCACCGTTTTCCAGATCACGCGCCCCACTCCCCGGCGGTCAACCCCACCCCGTCTTCCACCACAAACGCCCGCAACGCCTCAATCCCCTTCCGCCGCTGCGCCAGCACCGGAGCCAGCACCCGCAACCGGTCGTCGCCGAACACGAATCCGTGCGCTACCGCCACGGTCCGCAGATCCTGCGCCCGCGCCATGCCGGCCGTCAACACCGCCCAACCCAGAAACCGCCGCCTTCTCATAGGAACTCCTCCACTAACGGCCCATCGCCCTCGCCCACATGCCGGTAGCGGAAGCCCGCCCCGGCGTCCACCACCTGGTTCATCCAGTTGCACGGATCGCTCCAGTAAATCCGCTCCCGCGGCACCAGATCCTGGATCTCCCAGTGCATGGCAAACCCCGGCAGAAAGGCGTCGAACAGGAATCCGGCCATCGGCGCCTCCAGCGCCGCCTGGAAACTCACCGGCGTCCGGTCCAGCCATACCCGCTTCAGCCGCGGCTCCACCGCCGCCGCCAGCAGCATCCACATTCCCTTCGCCCCCCGCGCGTAGCCCTTGATGGACGACGCGTCCACCTCCGCCCGCCCCGCCAGCACCGCCACCGCCGCCAGAATATCGCGCGCCCGCATCGCCGCCAGGTTCCGCCCGATCAGGTCGGCCCGCTCATTGGTTACCCAGTTCCCCAGGAACGGCCGCCCCTCGTAGGCCGCCGGCGAATCCCGCACCTCCAACTCCAGCACCACCCGCCCGGCCCGCGCCATCTGTTCAGCCAACGCCACCGTCGACTGGCTCCGCTGCACATACAGCGGCACGGGCAGGCGCTTCTCCTCGACCATCACCACCGCCGGCCTCTTCCCCGCCCCCGGCGGCACATACAGCCGCCCCAAAACCGTCACGCCCGGCTCACTTTCAAACCGCAGCAACTCCGTTCGATACTCCCGCTCCTGGCTCCGCTCCACCACGCTCGCCTCCGGCGCCGCCCCTGCCGCGGCAATCCCCAGGCGCCCCAACTCCGCCCGCAACTCCCCCTGCCCCAGCGGCCGCCGCCCCGCCCGGTACTCATCCAGGATCGCCTGATAGATCTTCCGGCTCCCCGGCTCGCCGTCCACATTTCCGCTCGCCGTCACCCATAGCTGCCGGTTCGTAAACAGTTTCACCGGCGTATCCTTTGCGTCCCCTTTTCCGCCGTTCAGCCACCGGTTCATCCAGCCATAAATCTCTTCCCGCGACTCCCGCGGCGTCCCGTGCGGCCCCGGCCCCACCGCATAGCGAATCCGATCCCCGGCCCCGTAGAGCTCATAAATCCGCCGCGCTTCGTCATACACCGGCTTGGCCCCGGCGGGCGGAAAGTAGTCCTCCGTTGTCGCCATCAGCAGCCACGGCAGCGGGGCCGCCAGGGTAAACAGATCGGCCGTGTCCAAACCATTGGCCAGAAACCGAGGCAACGCCATTTCGGAGTCCGGGGTGGACCCGGTAAACAGCGTCCGGTACGTGCTGATGAAGCATCCGGCCGCCGCCGCCTTCATCCGCGGTTCCAACGCCGCCACGTAGAGCGTAATGGCCCCGCCGCCGCTGCATCCGGTCACCGCCAGCCGTTCCCGGTCCACGTCCGGCCGGGAGACCAGATAATCCACCGCCCGGCGCGCGTCGTGAATGAAATACCGCGCCACGCTCTGCCCGATCAGCAGATTCCGCGCCCCCAATTCCAGATGCTCATTGCCGCCCCCGCCGGAAAATGCCCGCCCCAGCAGCGGCAGATAGGTCTGCTCCCGCTCCCCCTGCCCGATGGGATCGTAGGTCAGCGCCACATACCCCTTCCGCGCCAGGTTCGCCGCCAGCCACTGCGGCTCCGGCTTGCCCTCCTGCGTATGCCCCGACGGAACAAGAATCCCCGGATACTTCCCCGGCGCCGCCGGACGGTAGACGTTGGCGGGGATGAGGATGCCCGGCAGGCTCTGAAAGATCACTTTCTCGATCACGTAGCCATCGCCCTGCAGACGCCCCGTTTCGCGCACCTGCAGCGGCCCGTTCCATGCCGGCAGCCCGCCGATGCTCTTCAACACCCGCGCCCGCACCTCGGCCCGGCGCCGTTCGGCGTCGTCCTTCGTGCGCACCTGCGCCATCACCCGGTCCCGGGCGTCCAATTGCCCCTGCGCGATCCGGTCCATCCACCCCAGAAGCGGATCCTGCGCCCAAAGCGCGCCCACGCTCAGCCACAATGCCGTCCATCGCATGGATCATTCTAAACACAAAGAAAGCCGGTCTAAACACAAAAAAAGCCGGCCCCAGGGTCGGGGGCCGGCGGATCGGAGGACAGCAGAATTCTTAGTTCACGACCAGCTTGGTGGTGGTCCCGCCCAGCCGGATCTCGGTGATCTTCATCTTCCCGTCGCCATTGGCGTACCGGATCGAGGTCGATCCAAATTTCTGAGCGCTCTGTTCGCTCTTGACGGCGGCTTCGGCCTTCGTTTTGCCGTTCTGCAGGGTCAGCTTGTCGCCGTCCACTACCACCTTGTATTCACCCGGCTTCAGGTCCACCCCGTTCAGGGTCGACGCCTGAAACAGCGTCACTTTGGACGACATGGCACCCGCCCAAACAAGGGACACGGCCGCGGCAAGACACACAATCATCTTCTTCATATATTTCCAGGCTCCTAAACTGTCGGAAGCGGTCGCTTCCCGTTACTTTCTTGGTTGTACTCGCGCATTCTGTACCCCGTTTCGGCTCAGACTGCGCTGTGTTTTTTGCGATGTCGACTCGTTGGCATCGCGCTCTGTTTGGATATACGAATCAGGAGCAAAAATGTTCCGGCGCGTTCAGAAATTTTTTAAGAATTCCGCAACCAGCCCCGCCGCCATGTGTTGCGTTTCGGCCTCGGATCCGAACCCCGGCACCCACACCACACCGCGCTCGGCACGGAACCAGGTCCACTGCCGTTTGGCATATTGCCGCGTCCGGATCTTCATCTCTTCCAGCGCCGCCCGCTCATCGGTCCCGGCCGGGTCCAATACATACCGCAAGCCCTGCTTATACCCCAGCGACTCAAACGGCTTCGCCTGCGGACTCACCCCGGCCGCCAGCAACCGGCGAATCTCGTCCAGCAACCCGCCGCGCCAGATCTCCGTGCTCCGCCGGTCCAGATGGGAATAGAGCGCCTCTCGCGGCGGATCGAGCGCCACAATGAACGGCTCATACCCCTCCAGCGGCGCCAACCCCGCCCCGGCAAAGTGCGCCGCCGCCGGCCGCCCGGCCAGCACTCGCAACTCCAGGGCCCGGACCGATTTATTCAGATCGTTGGGATGAATCCGCGCCGCCGCTTCGGGGTCCAATCGCCCGAGCAACCGCCGCACCGCCCCCGGACGCCGCCGCTCGCGCTCCATCAGCCCGGCCCGCAACTCGTCGTCCCGCCCCGGCCCCGGCGACAGGCCCCACAACAACGCCCGCAAATAGAACCCCGTCCCGCCGCACAGCACCGGAATCCGTCCCCGCGCCGCGATCCCCGGCAACAGCGCCCGCACCTCGGCGGCAAAATCGCCCGCCGTGAACACATCGTCCGGCGCGCACAAGTCGATCAGATGATGCGGTATCCCCCGCTGCTCCTCCGGCCGCAGTTTGGCCGAGCCGATGTCGAACCCGGCATACACCTGCACCGAGTCAAAATTAACGATCTCGCCCCCGAATCGATCCGCCAGCGCCAGCGCCAGCGACGACTTTCCCGCCCCTGTCGGCCCCGCGACAGCCAATATCGGTAGATTTCCCATTCCGGATACCATCAGTTTAGTTCCCCCAGCGAAATCCCGGAACCGACACGCCCTCCGGGGAATCGTATACTAAGAAGCAAATTCGCCTGTGATCGCGTACGGTCACAACAAAGGACGACACAGAATGGATCGGAAATTAGTCAGTCGCTGGCTCGGTACGGGCTTGGTTGCCGTCGCAACGGCATTTGTGCCCGCCCACGCGCAGCCCGCAAGCCCGGCGGCAAAGAAGGTCCTATCTGACAAATCGGCGGCTTACTTCAACTACGCCATGGGGCATCTCTATGCCGACCTCGGCGCTACCTACAATAACCGCGCCGAATACCTCAACAAGGCGATCGACTTCTACAAACTGGCCATGAAAGAGGATCCCTCCGCCGGATTCCTCGGCGAAGAACTCTCCGACCTCTACATCCAGACCGGCCGTCTCCGTGAAGCCGTCAAGGAGTCCGAGGACGTCCTCAAGGCCAATCCGAACGACCTGACCGCCCGCCGCATCCTGGGCCGCATCTCCGCCCGCCTCATCGGCGACCCCCAGCAGCGCGGAATGAATCAGAAGATGCTCGAACAGGCCACCGAGCACTATAAGAAGATCACGGAAATCGAGCCGTCCGACACCGACGCCTGGCTGATGCTCGGCCGGCTGTACAAGATGTCGCAGAACTCGGTGGAGTCGAAAAAGGCCTACGAAGAGGTCCTGAAGGCCGACGCCGATAACATCGACGCCCTGAGCGGCCTGGCCATGGTGATGGCCGACGTGGGCGACACCGCCAAAGCCGCCGAACTCCTCAAGAAGGTGGCCGAGAAGAGCCCCAACCTCCGCACGCTGACGCAGCTTGCCGCCGCCTATGAGCAGATGCGCGAATACAAGCTCGCCGCCCAGACCCTGAAACGCGCCGTGGAAATGCAGCCGGAAAACCCGGAACTGCGCCGCGAGTACGCCAACATCCTCCTGCAGGCCGAAGAGTACGACGCCGCGCTGGCCGCCTACGAAGAAATCGTGAAGGAAGAGCCCAAGGACGGTGCGTCGTGGCTCCGCATCTCCCAGTTACACATGCAGCTCGGCCGCGTGGAGAAGGCCTGGGAAGCCCACAAGAAGGCATCCGATATCGAGCCGGCCAACCTGGAAGTCCGCTACAACGCCGTCGGCCTCTACGAAGCCCAGGATAAACTCCCTGAAGCCATCTCCGCGATGAAAGAGGTGCTCAACGACAGTTCTACCCGCGGCGGCTCCTCGGAAGCGAAAAAGAACCGCGCCCGCCTCACCGAACGCCTCGGGCTGCTCTATCGCAACAATTCCCAGTACGCCGAAGCCGCTGCCGCTTTCAAGGAAGTGGGCGAACTCGACAAGGACGCCACCACGCGCGCCTCAGCCCAGATCGTGGAAACCTGGCGCCAGGCCAAGGACTATCCGAAGGCCGTCGCCGAATCCGACGAGGCCCTGAAGAAGTCCCCCGGCGACCGTATGATCCGGCTGGTTCGCGCCTCCGCCCTGGCGGAAATGGGCCGCGGAAAGGAAGCGGTCGACGACGTCAAGTCGATGCTCGACGGCAAGAACGACCGCGACACCCATCTCCAACTGGCCCAGCTTTATGACCGCATGAAGAACTATGCCGAGATGGGCAAGAGCCTCGACGCGGCCGAAAAGCTCGCCAAAACCGACGAAGAGCGCGAGAGCGTCTGGTTCACCCGCGGCTCCATGATGGAGCGCCAGAAGAAGTTCGACGAAGCGGAAAAAGAGTTCCGGCGCGTGCTGGAGCGCAACCCCAACAACGCCGCCGCGCTCAACTACCTCGGCTACATGTTCGCCGACCGGAATGTGAAACTCGCCGAAGCGGAAAAGATGATCCGCAAGGCGCTGGAGCAGGAACCCGGCAACGGGGCCTATCTCGACTCGCTTGGCTGGGCGCAGTACCGGCTCGGCAAGTATTCCGAGGCGGAAGCGTCGCTGAAAGCCGCCACCGAAAAGGTGCCCCGCGACTCCACCATTCAGGACCACCTGGGCGATGTCTACATGAAGATGGGCCGGCTGAAGGAAGCGATCACGGCCTGGGAAAAGTCGGTCCGCGCCTGGCAGAACTCCAGCGCCGCCGAACGCGAAGGGCTCGACATCACCAAGGTCCAGAAGAAACTGGAAGGCGCCAAAACGCGCCTCTCCAAAGACAATAAGTAGCGGCTAGCCGAACCAGATTTCCGCGATCTCGATCGGCCCGTCGATCGCCGCGTTCCACGCCGCCAACTCCTCGGCCGGCACCCACAGTTCGGCATGGTCCCGCGTTCCCACCGTCCGCACCGGGTAGCGGTTGGCCACTTCAGCCGCTACGCGGAAACGCAGGACAATGCCCACGTTCCCGCCCGCGGCGTCCCGCGTATTCCATTCGCGGGCAATCTGCCGGGCATACTCCAGACTCGTCACTGGATAAAAAAGCGGCTGCCCCGGCAGGCGCGGCGGAAACTCCCGCATGCCGGCCGCCTGGATTTTCTCGAACTCAAATCGGCCCACCGGCCGAAACAGCGTGACGGTAGTGATATACCAATCCTATGCGTTCGCTCCTTCTCCTTGCCACCCTCCTCGCCCTCCCCGCCCAGCAGTGGCGCCACTGGGACGGCGATGCCGGCGGCCAGAAGTACTCCGCCCTGAAACAGATCAACAAGGCGAACGTCGCCACCCTCACCCCCGCCTGGACCTTCCACACCGGCGAAATCGGCGACGGCAAGAACTACGTGATGCGCTCCGCCTTTGAGACGACCCCGCTGGTGGTCAACGGCGTGATGTACCTCACCACGCCGTTCAACCGCGTCGTCGCCCTGGAGCCGGAGACCGGCAAACAGCTGTGGTCCTTTGATCCCGAAATCGACAAAACCAAGGCCGCCAACCTGTTCATCTCCCGCGGCTGTTCCTACTGGTCCGACGGCAAGCAACACCGCATCCTCCACGGCACGCAGGCGGGCAAACTCTACTCCCTGGATGCCCTTACCGGCAAACCCGACCCCGCCTTCGGCACCAACGGCGCAATCGACCTTCGCCTGGGCGTGGCCGACAAGTTCCCCGACCGCGGCTACGGCGTCACCAGCCCCCCGGTCATTTTCCGGAACCTGGTGATCACCGGCGCCTGGGTCTCCGATGGCGACCCGCAGGGGCCCGCCGGCGACGTCCGCGCCTTCGACATCCGCACCGGCAAACTGGCGTGGACCTTCCACACCGTCCCCCGCCCCGGCGAGTTCGGCAACGACACCTGGGAAGGCGACTCCTGGCGCGACCGCGGCGGCACCAACGTCTGGTCGGTGATGTCCCTCGACGAGAAACGCGGCATTGTCTTCCTGCCCCTCACCAGCCCGTCGCCGGACTACTACGCCGCCGGCCGCAAAGGCGCCAACCTCTTCGGCGATTCGCTGGTGGCCCTCAACGCCGCCACCGGCCAGCGCCTGTGGCACTTCCAGACCATTCACCACAACATCTGGGACTACGACCTCCCCGCCCAACCGGCGCTGGTTACCGTCAAATCCGGCGGCAAGCTCATCGACGCCGTCGCGCAAGTGGCCAAAACCGGCTATACCTTCCTGTTTGACCGCGTCACCGGCAAACCTGTGTTTCCCATCGACGAGGCCCCCGTCCCGCCCTCCCCCGTTCCCGGCGAAGCGGCCTGGCCCACCCAACCCCGCCCCCAGAAGCCCCCACCTTTCGCCCGCCAGAGCATGAAGCCGGAGGAACTCACCTCGGTCACTCCGGAATCGCGCAAGTTCTGCGAAGAGATCCTGAAGGACGCCGAACTGAAACCGATCTTCACCCCCATCGGCCTGAAGACGACCGTGCTCTTCCCGGGCACCAACGGCGGCACCAACTGGGGCGGCGCTTCGTTCGACCCCGCCACCCGCACGCTCTACGTCAACTCCATGGACGTCGGCATGGTCTTCCGGCAGGAAAAACGGCCCGATGGCTCGCTGGTGGCCTATCGCAACCGCGGCGTCGGCACCAATAGCTCCCGCTTCTGGGACCCGAATCTCTACCCCTGCCAGCAGCCCCCGTGGGGGCACCTGACCGCCATCGACCTGGACAAAGGCGAGTTCCGCTGGCGCATCCCGCTCGGCGAGTATGACGAGTTGACCAAACGCGGCGTCCCGCCCACCGGAACCCCTAATCTCGGCGGATCGCTCGTCACCGCCGGCGGCCTGGTATTCATCGCCGCCTCCAACGACAGCCGCTTCCGCGCCTTCGACAAGGACACCGGCAAACTCCTTTGGCAGACGCGCCTGCCGGCCAGCGGCCACGCCAATCCGATGACCTTCTCCAGCCCCAAAACCGGCAAGCAATACATCGTCATTGCCGCCGGCGGAGGCAACAAATACAACACCACTTATTCCGATTCCCTGGTCGTCTATGCGCTTCCGTAAATTCAGACATAATGTGGGTATGCGCACTTTGATTCTGCTCTCCCTCACCGTTGCCGCCCTGGCCGGCGCTGAAAAGTTCGGCAAAGGGCTGACCCTCAAAGAAGTCACCCCGGTGGCGACCCTTCTGGGCACCCCCGACGCCTATGTCGGTAAAACCGTCCAGGTGAAAGGGAAAATCACCGAGGTGTGCCAGATGATGGGTTGCTGGATGCAGATCCAGGATGGCGACAAAGGAGTTCGCATCAAGGTGAAGGACGGCGAGATCATGTTCCCCAAGAACGGCGCCGGCCGCACCGCGATGGCCGAAGGCGTCTTCAAGAAGATCGAACTCAATCAGCAGCAGGCCGTTGCCTGGGCCAAGCATGAAGCCGAGGAACGCGGCCAGAAGTTCGATGCCGCCAAGATCAAATCCGGCATGACCATCTATCAAATCCAAGGAACCGGAGCCGTAGTGCTCGACTAGCAATGAAAAACTTCCTCACCGGGCTCGCGCTTCTCGCGAGCCTTTCTTCTGTCCGGGCACAGACGCCCGCCTCCCCCGCCCCTGCCCGTCCCAAACTCCTCCTAACGATTGCGGTCGACCAGTTTCGCTACGACTACCTGGTGAAGTTCCGCAGCGAATACAAGTCCGGCCTCGCCCAGTTGCTCACCCAGGGCGCCGTCTTCACCAACGCCAACTACGAACACGCGCCCACCGTCACCGCCGTCGGCCATGCCACCATGCTCACCGGCGCCTCGCCGGCGTTGAGCGGCATCGTCGCCAACGAGTGGTACGAGAAGGAGATCGGGAAGATCACCACGTCGGTGCAGGACGAGGGCAGCGAACTGCTCGGCGATAACGGCGTCGGCTCAACGCCCAAACGGCTGCTGGTCTCCACCGTGGCCGACGAGATCAAGATGGCGCGCCGCGGGGAATCGAAGACCATCGGCCTGTCGCTGAAGGACCGCTCAGCCATCCTCATGCCCGGCCGCATGGCCGACGCCGCCTACTGGTTCGCCAGCGAAAACGGCAGTTGGGTGACCTCCACCTGGTACATGAAGGAACTACCGAAATGGGTCGCCGACTACAACGCCACCCGGCCGGCCGACAAGTACCTCGGCAAGCCGTGGGTGCCGCAGTGGGGCGGCGCCGCCCTCCGGTCCATGACCACCAAGCCGGATACGATGTTCTACAGCAACGTCGAAAAGAGCCCGTTTGGACACGAAATCCTCGTCGAAATGGCGAAATTGGCCATCGATAACGAGAAACTCGGCACCCACCCGGCCACCGACGTGCTCGCCGTCAGCTTCTCGTCCAACGACATTGTCGGCCACACCTACGGCCCGGACTCTCCGGAAGCCCGCGATATGTCCATCAAGACCGATCGCGCCCTCGGCGAGTTGTTCGCCTATATCGACAAGAAGATCGGCATGCGCAACGTCCTTGTTGCGCTCACCGCCGACCACGGCATTCCGCCCATCCCGGAAGTGAACACGGCGCGGAAGATGCCCGGCGGCCGGATCAAGGACAAGGATGTGATCAACGCCGTGGAAACGGAACTGTCGGCCCGCTTCGGCCCCGGCAAGTGGTACGTCGGCAAGAGCCCGGAACAGATCTATCTCGATCCGGCGCTGCTTGCCCAGTATGGCCCGGCCAAGGTGCGCGCCGCCGCCGCGGAAGTTGTCCGGAACATTCCGCACATCTACCGTGTCTACACCAAGGAACAGTTGATGAACGGCCAGACCGGGAACGACACAGTGGGCCGCCGCGTGGCGAACGGTTATTTCGCCGCCCGCGGCGCCGACGTGGTGGTGATCCTGGAGCCCTACTACCTGTTCGGTACCTCCGGTACCTCGCACAGCTCTCCGTTCAACTACGATACCCACGTTCCCATCCTGCTGATGGGCGCGGGCGTCAAACCGGGCCGGTATCACCAGGCGGCCGCCGTCAACGATATCGCCCCGACTCTGGCTACAATTTTGGAGGTGGAAGTACCCGCGGGTTCCATGGGCCGCGTCCTCTCTGAGGCGCTGCTGCGGTAGTGCATGTGATAATCTGATGTCTAAACCCTTCGCTTCGCGGGAACTCAGGAGAGATCTGTCAAATGTTCGGTATTCGTATGGCTCGTTTTTTGCTGCCTGCTCTTTTGCTGGCTAGCGCCGTTTCAGCTTCGGCGCAGGTGAAGGTGGCGATCATCAACCTCCAGAAGGCTGTGCTCGACACGGCGGAGATTCAGAAAGCGCAGAAAGACCTCGAAGCCAAGTTCAAACCCCGGCAGGATAAGGCGGAAGCGCTGCAGCGCGAGTTGCAGACGATCCAGGGCCAACTCCAGACGATGGCCGGCAAGCTCACGCCCCAGGCGGAGCAGGAATTGAACGTGCAGGGTCAGCGCAAACAGCGCGAACTGCAGCGCCTCACCGAGGACCTGCAGGGAGAAGTGGACCGCGAACGCCAGGATATCCTTGGCCGCAGCGCCCAGCGCATGAACGAAGTAGTGAAGAAACTGTCGGAAACCAAGGGGCTGGACGTCGTGGTCGATGTGACCAATGCCGTTTACTTCAAGCCCGCGTTGGAAATCACGGCGGAGGCGACTGCCGAGTACAACAAAGCGTACCCGGCCAAGTAAGTTCTCCGCGAGGGGGACTTTCATGAGCAACTATCTCGACAACTACGGCGTGGTGGACGCGCGCCGGGAGAGGCGCACCAAGCGCATTCTCTACAGCGTCCTGGCTATCGCGGTCGTTGGCACAGCCCTGTGGTTCCTCTTCCGGAACTACAAGGAAGAGTCGCGGGTGAAGGAGTTCCTGTCGCTCCTGGACCGCAAGGACTACAAGGCGGCGTATGGCCTCTGGGGATGCACCGAGGCCACGCCCTGCCGCGACTACAAGTTCGAACGGTTTCTGGAGGACTGGGGCTCCACCGGCGGTATCCAGCGGGCGAAGGTGAAAAGCTGCGACAAGGGGATCATCCAGGTGCTGCAGGTGAAGGGCCAGGATGTAAACATCTATGTCGACCGTCAGACGCTGGTGATCGGCTTTGCCCCGTGGCCGGTCTGCAATCCGCGGATTCAGCTCTAGCCGCGCAGGCCTTCCATCACCAGCCTTGCGCCTTGCGCAACTCGGTGATGTGGGCGATGTGGTGCGCCCCGTGCCAGGCGTAGATGGCCAGCAGCCAGTCGATATCGTGGGGCCCGCTGGCCGGGTGGGTTAAGGGCCGGGCGAACTGCTCGGGGGTCAGCGACCGCAGCAGCATCCCCCAGCGCGCGTGCAGGGCGTCGAGCAACGCCAGGCTGAGGCCGACGGGCGCGCGGGATCCGTCGGCCAATTCCGCCCATAGCTGTTCCTCGTAGGGTTTGATGACCGGATTGTCTTCGGTGAGCGCCAGTTTGAAGCGGCAGTAGGCGTTCATGTGGCTGTCGGCAACGTGATGCACCAGTTGCCGGACCCGCCAGCCGCCCTCGCGATAAGGCGTCTCCAACTGCGCGTCGGCCAGACCGCGCAGGGACTTGCGCAGTTCCAGCGGCGTGTTTTCAATGGCCTCGATCGCCTCGGCGCGCTGCTCGGGCGTCAGCGGCCCGGCAAACCGGAAGGGACCGATCGGGTAACGGGGGTCAGACATGGTTTAGGCTTCCTTTCGGTTGATTAAGAAGGTGGCAACGTGCTCGAAGAAGGCGCGCAGCACCGCTTCGGCCTCGGCCGGGAGCGCCGCCTCGGTGAAGGCGTTGTCCATCAGAAAGATCCAGCGATTCCGCGCCGCCAGGTCGATGGGAAACGGCATGTGCCGCATCCCCAGCCGCGGATGGCCGCGCCGCTCAATATAGGCCGGCGGACCGCCGAAACGGAAGATCAGAAAATCCCGCAAACGCCCTTCGGCGCCCTCCAGATCGGCCGCCGGATACATCGGGCCGAGGATGCTGTCGCCGGGAATCTGCCGGTAAAACGCGTGGACCAGACGGGCGAACCCTTCTTCGCCAATCGCCGCAAACACCTGATCTTCAGGAAGAGTGGGGGACACTTTCCCATTATCCGCTGATGGGCCGCTCTAAAGGGGTTGCACCGAATCGCCGATAGGAGACAAAGGGCTGAGCCTTACCCGCGTGCCAAGCCCGGGTCTATTCATCTTTCATGAGTTGGGGTTCCAGAGCATACGTCTGTCTCATCATCCTCGGCGGCATCACCGCTGTCGCGGAACTGCCGCGTTACCTCTATTCGGAAGACCTGATCCGCTTTTCGGTTTTCGCGCTGCTGGCAGTGCTCACCGCCACCTGGCGGATTTCCCTGCCCGGCGCCGGCGGAACCATGTCGGGACATTTTCTGTTTGTTCTGGTGGCCGCCGCCCAGTTGAGCGCCGGGGAGACGCTGCTGATGGCGATCCTGGCCGTGATCGCCCAATCCCTGTTCGAGCGGCCGGCCGATGGCGGCAATCGACTCGTCAGCTGTCTGTTTAATATCGGCGCGATGGCCATTGCGGTCCGCATCACCACGCTCACCTACGACATTGTTCTGCCTTCCTTCTCGCTGGGGCAACTCGCCCTTCGCCTGACGCTGACCGCCAGCGCCTACTTCATCTTCAGCACGATTCCGGTCTCCATTCTGGACGCGCTCCGCGACCGGAAGTCGCTCCGCGGCGCCTGGAAAGAACGCTTTTTGTGGTCGTTTCCCTACCACCTTACCGGCGCGGCGATCTCCGGGTTGCTGTGGTCCGTGAAGATGGCCGCGGGCTGGCAGACCGCCACCCTTCTGGTTCCGCTGCTGTTCCTTGTTTATCGCTGGTATGCGAACTATCTGGAGCGGTTGGAGAGTGAAAAGGACCAGATTGAGGCCGAGCGCAACCAAGCCAAGGAGATGGCCTCGCTTCACTTGCGGACCATTGAATCACTGGCGCTGGCCATTGAGGCCAAGGACCAGTCGGCGTACAACGAACTCCAGCGCGTGCGGTTCTATTGCACGGAGATCGGCCGGGAACTGGGGATGGATGACGCGGGGCTCCAGGCGCTCCACGCCGCCAGCCTGCTGCGGGACATCGGCAAGCTCGCCGTACCCGAACACATCACCTCCAAACCCGGATCGCTGACCCCGGAGGAGTTCGAGAAGATGAAGATCCACCCGATCATCGGGGCGGAGATTCTCGAACGGGTGCGATTCCCGTATCCGGTGGTGCCGATTGTCCGCCATCATCACGAAAGGTGGGACGGCACCGGCTACCCGGACGGCATCGGCGGGGAAGAAATTCCGCTCGGGGCGCGCATTCTCAGCGCGGTGGACTGCTTCGACGCCCTCTCCAGCGAACGGCAGTACCGGCGCGCGCTGCCGCTGGCCGAATCGATCACCTATATCCAGGAGGAGGCGGGGCGGTCGTTCGATCCGAAAGTGGTGGAGGTGCTCGCCCGCCGCTACCAGGAACTGGAACGCCGGGTGCAGGAGCAGTGGACCGAGGAGGATGCCGACGGCCGGCCGCTGTCGCTGCGCGGCGCCGGACCGGACCGGGCCGAGTTCGTCCAGAGCATCGCCGCCGCCCGCGCCGAGGCGCAGTTCATCTTCTCCGTGTCGCAGGTGTTGACGCAGTCGATTGATCCGGACACGATGTTCGCCAAGCTGAGCGAGAAACTGATTTGCGCCATTCCGTTCGACACGATCGTCTACTATCGCCTGGATAGAGACGCACTGCGGCCGTTGTATGCCGCCGGCGGGGAACGCGATATGTTCCGGCGCCTCCGAATTCCGCTCGGCCAGGGTCTTTCCGGCTGGGTGGCGCAGGAGAACAAAGCGGTGCTGAACGGCAATCCGGCCGCCGAGCGCGGCACGCATCCCGACCCGAGCCTGTTCACGAATCTGCGCGCCGCGCTGGCGGTACCTGTGGAGGGCGCCAGCGGCGTCACCGGGGCGCTCGCGCTCTACTCTTACACGCGGGACGCCTACACGCGCGACCATCTGCGGATTCTGATGGCGGTTTCGGCGCGCCTCGCCTTCCAGGTGGAGAATTCGCTGCGCTTCATGAAGGCGAACGGCGACGCGTTCACCGACGAATTGACCGGCCTGCCGAACTCCCGCTGGCTGGTGACGGCGCTGGGCGAGGCCTGCGACCGCGCAGCAGCCAGCAACTGCCCGTTCCGGATCCTGGTGATGGACCTGGACGGCTTCAAGTCACTCAACGACACCTACGGGCACCTGCAGGGCAACCGGGCCTTGCAGGAGATCGCCAACTGCGCCAAACTGCTGCTGCCGGGCTCGGGCACGCTGGCGCGGATGGGCGGAGACGAGTTTGTGGCGGTGCTGCCTGGCCGGACGCGCGAAGAGTCCATCGAACTGGCCGAGGCGCTGCAGGCGATGACCGAGCAGGTCGGCGTGCGCATTGTCGGCGACGGGCGGCTTTCCTGTAGCTGGGGGCTGGCCGAGTTCGGGGCCGACGGCCGCACACCGGAAGAACTGATGGCGGAGGCGGACCATCGCATGTACGCCTACAAGCGCACCAAGCAGGAGCGGATGTCAGCGCGCCTGGCGCGACTGGCCGCCAAAGTGGATGAACTGGGATACCGTTACAGCACGCAGCATACTTAATGAATCACAGGATTGCGAGACGCATCTGTAACTGATACACCTATTCGCCATGGCCATTTCCCGACGCCGGTTGCTTGCCGGCTCCGCTGCCCTCCCCCTTGCCTGCAGCCGCCGTCCTCCGGCACGACCGAACCTGTTACTGGTGGTGGCCGATGACCAGTCGTTTCCCCATGCCGGTGCCTACGGCGACAAGTTCGTGCAGACCCCGCACTTCGACCGGGTGGCCCGGGAGGGAGTGCTCTTCACGCACAGTTTTTCCGCCTGCCCGTCGTGCACGCCGTCGCGTTCGGCGCTGCTCACTGGCCGCCACATCTGGCAAACCGGGGAGGCGGGTGTCCTGTACGGCACCATTCCGTCGAATCTGCCGCTGCTGACGCATGCGCTGGCCGACGCCGGGTATCGCACGGGCTTCACCGGCAAGGGCTGGGCTCCGGGCGACTGGCGGGCCGGCGGCCTGACGCGCCATCCGAACGGCAAGGAGTTCAATCAGCGCAAACATGCGGCGCCGGTGGCCGCCGGGATCGACGAGCGCGACTACGCCGCCAACTTCACCGAATTCCTCGACGACGGCAACGCCGAACAGCCCTTCTTCTTCTGGCTCGGCTCCACCGAACCGCACCGCGTCTACGACCCCAAGGCGAGCGACCGGATGGGCCGGAGCCTGAACGGGATCCGCGTGCCGCTCTACCTGCCGGACACCGAGACGACGCGGAAGGATTTCGCCGCCTACTACTCCGAAATCGAGTGGTACGACGAACAACTCGGCAAAGTCTTGGCGGTGTTGGAGAACCGGGGACTGCTGGACGACACGCTGATCGTCGTCACCAGCGACAACGGCATGCCGTTCCCGCGGGCGAAGGTGAACCTTTACGACGGCGGGTTGCGGATGCCGCTGGCCATGCGCTGGGGCCGCCGCCTGCAGGGGGGCCGTACGGCGAGCGCACTGGTGAGCCACATCGACATTCCGTCGACGCTGCTGGAGGCGGCGGGGCTGCCGAACCTGCCCGGAGCAGCGGGACAGAGTCTGCTGCCGGTGCTGGAGGGAAAGTCCGATGTGGCCCGGCCGCACGTGCTGGCCGGTCTGGAGCGCCACACCTACTGCCGTCCGGACGGGGCGACGTATCCGGCGCGGAGCGTGCGGACGCGCGACTACCTCTACATCCGCAACTTCGCCCCGGACCGCTGGCCGACCGGCGGGCCGGAGTTCGTCTCCAGCAACAAGACATTTCACGGCGACATTGACGGGGCACCGGTCAAGGATGAGTTGCTGGCGCCGGAGAACGCCAAGCGCTTTTCCCGCGAGTTGGCGCTGTGCACGGGCAAGCGGCCGCCCGAGGAGTTGTATCATCTGGCGACCGATCCGGACCAGGTGGACAATCTGGCGGTGAAGGGGACGCACGCCGCGGCGCTGGAGCAGTTGCGCGGGCTGTTGGAGACCGATTTACAGGCGACGGGGGATCCGCGAATCGAAGGGCGGGATCCGTGGCAGGCGTACCCGTACCGGCAGACGACCGGGTTCGGGGCCTCGTTCAACACGGCGCTGAGCGAAGAGCGGCGGAAGGCCGCCCGCGACGGCGCGGCCCACAAACCGGAGTAGCGCGAGGCTCAGTAGACCTGCATCGTCTCTTCGAAGAGCTTCGCCAAGTCGTCCGTCGAGGCGGGGCGGGGGGAGAGTTTGGTGACGCGGTGCTGGGGGAGGGTGCCTTCGACCAGCGCCGGAATGTCGGCGCTGGAGTAGCCGAGGGCCTTCAGGCCGCTGGGCACGCGGAGGCGCTCCATGATGGCGACGAGGCGGTCGGCGAGGATGCGGCCGGCATCGGCTTCGGCGGCGCCGGAGATGTCGACGCCGAGGGCGGCGGCGGCCTCCAGATGGCGCCCCGGGCAGGCGGCAGCGGTGAAGCGGAAGACGGCCGGCGCGTTGAGAATGACGCTGAAGCCGTGCGGAATCATCTCGGGCGAGTTGGGGTAGCCGGACTGCTGATAGCCGCGGCCCTTCACCATGCCGGAGACGGGGTAAGACATGCCGTGGGGCAGATGGACACCGGCGTTGCCGAAGCCGACGCCGGCGTAGGCGCTGGCGAGGATCATGTTGGAGCGGGCCTCGTCGTCGGAGGTGTCTTCGGCGGCGCGGATGAGATAGGCGCCGGTCATGCGCAGCGCCTGGAGCGACCAGACGTCGCTGATGGGATTGTTGCCCTGGTAGGCGGGGCGGAGGATGGGCCGCTCCGGGGCGGGCCGTTCGGAGTAGTGGACGGCGGTGTAGGACTCGATGGCGTGGCAGAGCACGTCGAGGCCGGTGGCGGCGGCCACCTGCGAGGGCATGGTGCGGGTGTTATCGGGGTCCAGGTAGCCGAGGGTTGGCTTCAGGCGGCGGTGGGCGATGCCGGTTTTGGCGTGGAGGTGGGCGAGGTCGAAGATGGCGACGCCGGTGGTTTCGCTGCCGGTGCCGGCGGTGGTGGGAACGGCGAAGAGCGGTTTGACGGGGCCGGGGACGGGTTTGCCTTTGCCGATGGGCGGGTTGACGTAGTCGAGGAAGTCTTCGGGCGGATGGCAGGTGTAGAGATTGACGGCCTTGGCGGTGTCGATGGTGGAGCCGCCGCCGACGGCGACGATGGCGTCGAATTCGACGGTTTTGGCAAAGTCGATGGCTTCGCGGAAGGAGACGTCGGTGGGCTCGACGCGGACGCGGTCAAAGACGGTGCAGGCGATGCCGTTGGCGGCGAGGGACTCCTCGGCGATGGCGACGGGGGGGAGTTTGCGCATCCAGGGATCGGTGAGGAGGAGGACGCGGCGGAGACCGAGTTCGGCGAGGTCCATGCCGATTTCGCGGGTGACGCCGGGGCCGAAGCGGATGGCGCTTGTGGCCATCTCAAAGGCGGATTCTTGGCGGGGCATTGGGGAGGGCTCCTGAGATTAGAAGAGGCGGGAGATGGCGCGGGGCCAGCGTTCGACGACGACTTTTTGTTTGGTGAAGAACTGGAAGGCGTCGCGGCCCTGGCCGTGGAGGTCGCCGAAGAAGCTGCCACGGGCGCCGGAGAAGGGGAACATCGCCATGGGAGCGGCGACGCCGACGTTGATGCCGACGTTGCCGACATCGGCGAGGGAGCGGAAGCGGCGGGCGAGGTCGCCGGAGGAGGTGAAGAGGCAGGCCATGTTGCCGTACTGGCCCTGGTTGATGATGGCGAGAGCCTGATCGAGGTCGTCGACTTCGTGGAGGCTGAGGACGGGTCCGAAGATCTCGGTGCGGGCGACGGCGCTGTCGACGGGGAGGTCTTCGAGGATGGTCGGTTTGAGGAAGAAGCCGTTCTCGTAGCCGGGGACCAGCGAATCGCGGCCGTCGACGGTGGCGCGGGCGCCTTCCTGTTCGGCATTGGCGATGAGGCCGGCGATGCGGGTTTTGCTTTCGGCGGAGATGACGGGGCCCATCTGGACGGCGTCGAGGCCGAAGCCGGTGACGCGGGTGGCAGCGGCCTGGCGGAGGCTGTCGCGGAAGGGGGCGCGGGCATCGCCGACGAGGACAGCCATGGAGGCGGCCAGGCAGCGCTGGCCGGCGCAGCCGAAGGCGGAATCGGCGACGACCTGGGTAGTGGATTCGAGGTGGGCGTCGGGGGCGATGACGATGGGATTTTTGGCACCGCCCTGGCACTGGACGCGTTTGCCTGCGGCGGCGGCGCGGGCGTAGACGTAGCGGGCGGTGGCCGAGGAGCCGACGAAGCTGACGGCCTGGACGCGTTCGTCATCGAGGAGGGCATCGACCGCTTCGCGGCCGCCGTTGACGAGGTTGACGACACCGGGCGGAAGGCGGAGTTCTTCGAGAATCCGGAAGATGTGGGTCATCGTGAGCGGAACGCGCTCGGAGGGTTTGAGAACGACGGTATTGCCGGCAACGAGGGCGTAGGGCAGGAACCAGAAGGGGATCATGCCGGGGAAGTTGAAGGGGGCGATGATGGCGCAGACGCCGAGGGGCTGGCGGATGGTGAACTCGTCGATGCCCTGGGCGATGTCCTCGGAGAAGAGACCTTGGGTGAGGACGGGGGCCGAGCAGGCGACCTCGACATTTTCGATGGCGCGGCGCATTTCGCCGCGGGATTCGGCGAGGGTTTTGCCGCACTCGATGGTGATGGTTTTGGAGAGTTCGTCGAAGTCCTGTTCGAGGCGGGCTTTGAGCTGGAAGAGGAACTGGATTCGTTCGGTGAGGGGGACGGCGCGCCAGGCGGGGAAGGCTTTCTGGGCGGCGGCGATGGCGGCGTGGACCTCCGGGCCTTCCGAGAGGGGGACGGTGGCGAGGATTTCGGCGGTAGCCGGGTTGTGGACGGGGCGGGTGTGGGGGGAAGAGGAGGGGGTCCAGGTTCCGGCGATGAAGTTATGTAGGGAGGACATGAGCGCGGAAAGCCATTATATAAGGGAACCGCGCGGGGGCGTGTCAGGCGCTGCGGCGCTGCTTCATTTCGCGGCTGATGGCGGCGAGATCGGCGGGGGTAAGGGCGCGGGCGGCGATGGCGGGGAGGCGGGAATCCTCGGCCTGGATGTGGCCGCGGTAGAGGGAGCAGAGGGCTGTGGCGAGTTCGACGTAGCGCTGCGCTTCGGCCTCGGTGGGCGGAGCGGAGAAGCTGGCGACCTGCTGCTTCAGGGCGTCGTAGAGGGCTTCGGCGCGGAGGTGTTCGCTTTGGAGGTCATTGAGCAGTTGGACCTCTTCCGGAGTGAGGTGGGGGGAGAGGCGGGGGAAGACGCTCTCCTCCTCGTCGGCGGTGTGAATGATGCCGCTGGAATCGAAGAACCAGAAGACCGACTGGATGGCGCTGAGCGCGTCGGCAGTGCGGGTGCGCAGATGGGGGACGACGCGTTCGAGGGTGTCGAGACGCTCTTCGATGCGGCGGTGGCAGGCGTAGAGGTGATCGACGGGGGAGTCCAGTGTCGAGACGGGGGCGGCGGGGCGGATGGAGATCATGCGCGAGCTCCTTTATTCATGATGAGCAGCATGACGACTTCGGTACGGGCGCGGATGGCGTGTTCGAGTTTGGCGGACATCTGGGCGAACGAGCCGGCGGCGGCATCCACGGTGTCGTCCCCGAGGCGGAGTTCGGCTTCGCCGCGGACGATGTAAATGGATGCGGGGAAGGGGGCGGTGTGAGCGGAGAGTTCGGCGCCGGGGGAGAAGGTGAACTGGACGACCTTGTTCTGGTCGTCGTTGTGGAGGGTACGGCTAAGGATGCCCGCGGCGGGGACGACGGCGGCGGGGTCGACGTTGGGAACGAAGGTGTACATGGCCCGATTATGCATCCGGACGGGGCGGAATGTTGGTGACCGGGATCACAATGCGGCGCGGACGGCTTTGTTTACGGGATCGATGACGGGTTTCTGGGAGGCTTTGGCGGGGAGAGAGGTGAGCAGGACGCAGGTGGCGTCGTTGGCGGTGTCGGCCCAGCAGGAGGTACCGGTGGAGCCGCCGTGGCCGAAGCCACCAGGGGTGATGGCCCAGCCGATGCCGTAGGGTTTGTCGAGGCCGGTGTTCTGGTTGGTGGTCATCCGGCGGGCGGTCTGCTGTTTGACCGGGGTACCGGTGGGGTGGAGGAATGCGTGGAGGAGTTTGGCGATATCGGCGGCGGTGGAGTGGGCGCCGCCCCAGGGGACACCGAGGGAGCGCCACCAGGTACTATTCCAGTCCCAGGAGGCGGTTTCGGGGGTGCCGCCGGGAGGGTCGGCGTGTTCGACCTGGATCTTGACGGCGCCGGGGGAGTTGCCGAGGACGGTGCGGGACATTTTGAGGGGCTGGAAGAGTTCCTTGGCGAGGAAGGTGGGGAGGGGCTGGCGGGCGACGCGTTCGACGATCCGGGCGGCGAGGAGGATGCCCATGCTCTGGTAGCTGGTGCGGGTGCCGGGGGGAAAGAGGAGGGGGGTGGTGAGGGCGCCGTCGACGAAGGCGGAGAGGGGGGCCTGGCGCTGGCGGAGGGCGATGTTGTCCGGGAGCATGTCGGGGAGGCCGGAGGTGTGGGTGAGGAGGTGGCGGATGGTGATTTTGGCGCGGTCGCCAGCGGTGAAGGAGGGGAGGTATTTGGAGGCGGGGTCTTCGAACTGGACGAGGCCGCGGTCGGCGAGGATCATGAGCGCGGTGGCGGTCATGGGTTTGGTGATGGAGGCGATGAGGAAGGGGGAGTCGGGCTGGGCGAGGCCGAAGGCGCGCTGAAAGGTTTCGCCTTTGTGGGTGACGTGGAGGACGGCGGCTTTGACGAGGCCGGAGGCGGTGGCCTTTTCGAGGATGAGTTCGGCGTGGCGGAAGCGGCCGGGAGCGAGGAGGGCGGCAGCGAGGAGGGAGCGGCGGGAGATGGGAGTGGTCACGAAGGGAATGATACAGCAGGCAGGGCGGAGGGAAGTTGGGTTTCGGTGGGTTTATTGGGTTGCCCTGGGCCCTCGACTGGGATCCACTGGGAGTCCTCTTGGGTTATTCCAACTCGTAAGTCCTTTCCTTTCAATATTTGGTGGGTTATTCCCATCATTTTCACGTTTTTGGGGCGGGCCGGGGGCCGGGAAGCGGTTCCGCGCACCCGGGGTATAGGGGCGGGGTGGCGGGGCAAGCAAAAAGGGCCTGCCACGGTGAAGCGGACAAGCCCTTACTCTTCCATTATACCAAGCTGTCAAGGAGCAAGGGCACGCGCGGCGCCTACTCTCTCTTTGTTATCAATCCGTTAGGAAGATTCTGGGGCCTGTGACCGACGGTTCCGGGATTGAGACGAAGGGCAATCGCCCGCGTGGTGCTTCTGCACCAGATTGGTGAAAGGCGGCCGGGCCCGGTTTCGACAAATCGCCTGCAAGTGTTTGATTTCCATCACCTTATTCCGTGGCAAGCCACATGCTGGCAGAACGGGTGGAGGATCTATGAAAATCCAATGGTTCCCGATCATTCTGCTGATTTGCGGCGCGCTCTTTCTCCTGGGATGCGCGAGACATTATTCGTCGCGGTATCCACCGCCGCGGGGCGGGCCCGGCTATTCTCGCGGCGTTCCGAGGGTTTATGAGCATCGCCACCCGGGCGGGCACCGGCTTCATTCTCACCGGGACGAGTACGGGCGGGTGTTCCGGCACCGGCACTGATGGCGCTTGGGCGATCCGCCGGGTTCGCGTGCCCGATGCGGAGGGGACGCGGGACTGAGGCCGTTGCCAGTGAGCAGATCGGCGAGGTTCGGCCAGGAGTTCCGGGCGCGGACCTTGCCGAAGAGTCGGAAGGTCCCAGGAACCGGTCCGCCGATCTTCAAGAAAAAGTCGCGTTCGGAGCGGAAATCGCTTTCCTTTCAGGTCAGGCCGCCATATACTGAACCACATGGTTCAGTATGAACAAACTCGCTTCGATGCCTCGTTCGGCGCGCTTTCCGACGCCACCCGGCGAGGCGTTCTGGAACAGCTTGGGCGGGAGGACGCTTCGATCACGGCCCTTGCCGCGCGGTTCCACATGACGCTTACGGGGATGAAGAAGCATGTCGGCGTGTTGGAACAGGCCGGGCTCGTCACCACTGAGAAGGTGGGGCGGGTGCGGACCTGCCGGCTCGGCGTGCGGGGATTGCAGGAAGAGGCGGCGTGGATCGAGAGGTACCGCCAGCTTTGGAGCGCGCGGTTCGATGAGCTGGACAACGTGGTGGAAGAGTTGAAACAAAAGGAGAAGGCCGATGGACGTACGTAGAGAAGAAGAGGCGACACCGGCGGAGAACCGCACCAAGGTGGAGCGGACCTCCGAGCGCGAAGTGGTGGTGACGCGGACGGTGAACGGCCCGGCACGCCTGGTGTTCGAGGCGTGGACGAAGGCAGAACTGTTCCGGAGGTGGTGGGTACCCAAATCGTACGGGTTGAACCTGCTGTCCTGCGAGATGGATGTTCGCGTGGGGGGGCAGTACCGTCTGGTGTTTCTCCATGAGGGTTCGACGATGGAGTTCTTCGGGACGTACGTCGAAGTGACTCCGAATTCGCGGCTGGTTTGGACGAACGAAGAGGGTGACGGCGGCACGACGGTGACGACAGCGACCTTCGAAGAAGCCGCCGGCAAGACGCGGGTGGTGGTGCACGATCTGTATCCGTCGAAGGAAGCGGTTGACACCGGATCGGCAGGAGCGATGCCCGAGGCGTTCGACCAGCTTGACGAACTGCTGGCCAGCCTGGCGGGAGGGGCGGAATGACGAAGGCGAACGATCCACAGGGGAAGCTTCGCGACGCCATGACGGGCCGGGCAAGCGATGCGAAGAGGGCGGCGGGCGACAAGCCGGTGTTCGCCTATATCGCCAGTTTGCCGCAGCCGCAGCGCGCCATCGCCGAGCGTATTGATGCCCTGGCGGCCGAGAGTGTGCTGGGGCTCCAACGGGCGGTGAAGTGGGGGATGGCGTACTACGGGGTGGACGGCGGCTGGTGTTTCACTTCCGGCGCCTTCACCGGCCACCTGAAGGTGATGTTTATCCGGGGCACGGAATTGAAGCCGGAGCCGCCGGTGACGCCGATCGGGATGGGGAAGGCGACGCGCGGAGTGGAATTATCGTCCGTTGCCGAGATCGACGAACCGCAGTTGGCAGCGTGGATGAAGCAGGCGTCGCAAATTCCATTCGCTGGCGGGAAGAAGAAGTAGCGGGGCGGTGGGGCGTGAGACGGTTGGGCGCGGCGGGCGCGGACGGTATCATAGAGGTTCTGTTCCCTGGTCCGCTTAACGGCGGCCGGGCGGTGCGGGCGGCGGGCGGAATCTGCCGGGAGTGAGAGCGGGGCTGGGTCCCGGGCGGCAACTCCCTGTGCGCCCGGACCGGGCGGAAGCCGGCAGTGAGAAAGCAGGAGTAAAGAATGTTTGGACGTGGGAATTGGGCGATTGTCGGACTGGTGAAGGAGTCGCTCGAGGCGTTTACGGGGAATCTGGGGGATCCGGCGCGGATGGCGACATCGTCGCAGCTGGCCGCATCGGCGGTAGCGCGGCTGTATGGCAGCGACGCGATGGGGATCAACCCGTACAGCGCGCCGCGCCTGGACGAAGGGCAGGAACTGACCGTTGAGCAGCAGACGGAACTGGCCCGGCACGCGATTGCCGAACAGGAAGACGGGGCGGAGAATCCGCTGCCGGCGGAGATTCTGGAAGGTGCGGGGTATGGGCGCGGGGTAGAGAGCTTTCAAATCCATGGGGAGTTGCCGTGGTTCGGGCTGTGGGCGGTGGCCAACGAGTGGAAGAATGCGTCGGATTTGCCGTCGATCAAAGAGGGGCGGTCCTACGACCTGCTGGAGCGGCCGTACAAGTTCCTGCAGGCGACCGACAAGCGGACGGTAGACGACAAGACCATGAACGCGACGGTGGTGTCGCGGACGCAGGTTCCGGTGTTGCTTGATTTCCATCACGGCCGGGCGTACATCGAGAGCACGAACAAGAAGCAGATTCACGCGGTGATTGTAAGCCTGAGCCGGCTGGGCGCGGAGATTGTGCCGGTGGCCTGGAACTACCCGGTGGCGAACTGGACGCAGGCGATCCTGAACGGGCTGTACGAGAAGACGCAGTTCAAGGACGAATTTGCCAAGCGGGCCGAAGAGGTGAAGCGGTTCAAAGAGAGCGAGATCGAGAAGCTGGAAGACCGGGAGATGGAGGGGATCGTCGCGAAGTTTTTCTCGATGACGGAGCTGCGGAGCGGAATGTGGGTGGGGATTTCGGGGCCGGCGCGGATCCGGCTGCACCACGAAGCGCCGCCGGTGGGGGTGCGGAACCCGGCGATGGCGACGACGCTACTGGACGTAACGGCCGACACGGGGATTGTGAGCGGCGGCCTGACGTTTCAGGAGTGCATCACGGTCACTACCAAGAGCGGGAACGAGCGCAATATTCGCCGGGACATTGCGCGGTTTGATTTGAACGACCGGATCAATCTGACCGAGATCGGCGCGGCAATGCTGCGGGGATTTGACATGGCCTCGCACAAGAAAGACGTCCTGCGGGAGATCCGGCAGACGCGGCAGGTACCGGCGATTCCGCAGTTCTGGGGGGCGTGGCTGCACCAATTGAGCAACGCGGTCCGGATGATCGAGGAGTCATTCCGGGAGGTGCTGGAGTTGGCCGGCGATCAGCAGGCGGGGATCGTTCCGATGCAGATTTCCGGGGGCGGAGAGGAAGGCGCTAAGCCGTAGTATCGCGGGCGCCGGCGACTACCGGGCGGGGGAGAGGCTGGCGTGCCGGAAGAGCAGGCCGGAGGCGGCGAAGAGCAGGACCTGGACGGTGTGCCCGATGTGCATATTCCGGGCGAGATCGGGCGGGGCGCCGGTGGGCAGAAGGATGGAAATGAGGGCGAGGGTGGATGCCATGAGGAACAGCGTGAGAGCTAATCCGCGGGCCTGCAAGCGAGCCACGGCGGCACCCACGACGCCGACGGCGAGCACGGTGTAGTAGATGAAGTTTGTCGGATTCTCGGTGCCGGTGACGTGGACCATATTCGACCAGCCGAGGACAAACGCGGTGAACAGGGACACACCGACGGCGGCTTTGTAGGACCACGCGGACATTCGATTGGCGACGACGGAGTAGGCCATCCCAAGGGCGAAGAACAAGACGAAGACGAAGACGAAAGCGCCGGGATTCCAGTTCCAGCCCGGAACGAGTCGCGAGGCGACGAGCGGCACCATGAGAGCGGCGAGCGCCCCGAGGGCGACGCGCAGGACAGTTTTTCCCAGTTCCGGCATATGTCGAAGATTTTCCTTTCCCATTTGCAGTGAGGTTTCCAGAAACGTCCAGAGGGCGAACCCAAGCGGACTGCGGCCAGCGGCGCTGTTTTCGCGGCACATGTCGTGAAAGGTCTGGGCCATCCCCTCTTCGAAGCGGTCGCGGAAGGGCCGCGGGTAGAGGCGCAGCAGGCGGGCGTAGACCGTCCGGTAGCGCCGGTAGGCGAGTGGATCAACCATGTGCCAGGCGTCCTTCGGCGACGGCGACGACGCTGCGATAGCGCAGCAACTCTGCCTCGAGCGCGGCGCGGCCGGCGGGGGTGAGTTCGTAATAGATGCGGCGTTCATCGCCCATTTCGGGATCGATGCGCTTGTCACATTCGCGGATGAGACCGGCGTCCATCATCCGCCCCATGGAGCCGTACAACGTTCCCGGACCCATTTTCGCGATGCCCTGGGAGTCGGCCTGGACCTGTTTCATGATGCCGTAGCCGTGGCGTTCGCCGGAGGAGAGGGCGAGGAGGATGTGGAGGACGGCGGGGGTGAGAGGAGCCGGATTTTTTGTCGCCACGAGTTGAGAATATATCCGTTGCGGATATATGTCAAGAGGAGGAACGAGGGAGATTCGGATTAGGACCGGGACGGGGCGGCTAGTGAGTCAGTGCGCGTCGCAATTGGGGGAGGTTGTCGAAATGGCGGTCGCGGGTGATCAGGGCGAGATCGTGTTCCAAGGCAAGAGCGGCGATCCACAGGTCGCTATCCGGCATCGGGGTACCGGAGCGTTTGAGTTGAACAAATAGACGGGCATACTGCTCTGTCGTCTCGCGGCCGGCATAGAGAATCGAAACCGTCTTACGGCCCAAGAGACTAAGGAGAAGGGCCTCATTTTGGATTTGGCGGGAACCGCCGGCGAAGCCAGCTTTCCTTTCCGCAAGCACGATGAAAGGAATCCTAATCTCGTCACATCGTGCCAAAAAGTCCGCCCATTCCCTGTCGCCTTTGAATAGATCGATCAACCTGTTGGTATCGAGGGCAACTCTCATCGGGACTCCAGGCTTCCCGTTTTCTGCGAATTCTGCTCGTGGCCCTATTCATCCCGCCACTTTGCGGCGTCGATTTGGCGCTGGGATGCCATTGTCTCTTCGAATTGCGGGTCGGGGGTCCACTTTCCGACCAAATCCGAGAAATCGGCTTTCCGCTGCCCTCCAACGAGGGCTCGAGTCAATTCGTCCACAGTCACGCGGTTCAGGCTCTGTTTCTGTTGAGCGGCCTTGCGGCGAAGGGCGCGATCGACTTCCGATGGAATGCCACGGACTGTGTAGTGGACGAGGGAAGGATCCGACTGCCGACTCATTTATGCATGATTTCACAAACGGCATGCATTTTCGTTACCCGGCGGCCTGGTGGAACCAACGAGATTCCCCGGGGCCACTGCACCGAGCGGTGGGAGATTGGCAGGGAAACGCCAGACGGGGCACGGGCCGCGGGGG
Source organism: uncultured Solibacteraceae bacterium (assembly GCA_964430625.1). Taxonomy (GTDB): domain Bacteria; phylum Acidobacteriota; class Terriglobia; order Bryobacterales; family Bryobacteraceae. The sequence continues at coordinate 89,358 of CAYSFR010000006.1, read as the reverse complement.
GGAGTGTATCCTTCGATAATGCCCCTCCGTTTGCTGCACACGGCCGACTGGCATCTTGGTCAGTCGCTACGCGGGTACTCGCGGGACTTCGAACATGGCGCGGCGCTGGACGCGCTGGTGAGCGTGACGGCGGAGAAGCGGCCTGACGTTTTTGTGCTCGCGGGGGATGTGTTTGACTCGCCGAACCCGTCGGCGGAGGCGCAGCGGCTGTTCTTCCGGACGCTGGTGCGACTGCACGAGGAATGCCCGGAAATGACGATCGTTGTCACGGCGGGGAATCATGACGCGGCGATCCGGCTGGAGGCGCCGCGGGATCTCCTCTCCACCATCGGCGTCCACGTGGTGGGCAACGTGCGGCGGTTACATGGGCGGACGCTCACGGACCGGCATTTGATCCCGGTCCGTTCCAGGAACGGCGAGGCGCTGGGCCATGTGCTGGCGGTTTCCTACCCGACGGCGGCGTGCCTGCCGGCGGTAGCGGCGGAGGAGGGGGGCTCGCACCTGGTGACCGCGGTAGAGCAACTCTACGCCGACCTGGTGGAGCAGACGCGTTCGCGGTGGGAGGGGCTGCCGCTGATCCTGACCGGGCATCTCCACGTGAGCGGCGCGCAGCAGAGCGAGGGAGCGGAGCGGTCGATCCTGATTGGCGGGGAGAACGCGATTCCCGCCTCCCGGTTCCCCGGCGAGGCGGCCTACGTAGCGCTGGGCCACCTGCACAAACCGCAAGCCACGGGCTCGGCGCACATCCGCTACAGCGGCTCGCTGATTCCGCTGAGCGCGAGCGAGATCGACTACAAGCATGGGGTAACGGTGGTGGATTTGGATGGGGGGACGGCGAAGATCGAACATGTGCCGCTGGCGCGGCCGGTGCCGTTTCACCGGGTGCCTGGGAAGGGCTTTGCGCGGCAGGCGGAGTTGGGCGGGTTGTTTGCCCCGTTGCGCGGGTTCCAGGATGCGCCGATCGATCAGCGGCCGTTTGTTTACGTGCGGCTGAGCCGGGAGGGGTTGAGTCCGGCGTTCCGGGAGGAGATCGATCAACTGGCCTCCGATTGCGGGTTGCGGGTGTTGGAGATCCGGCTGGAGGAGTTGGCGGGAACAGGGCAGGAGGAGGCGGCGGGCCGGGGTGCGGCACCGGCGCCGATTCCGGTGGATCCGGCGGTGCTGTTCCGCCTGGCGTTCCAACGCACGAACCAGAAGGAGCCATCGGCGGCGCACGAGGAGATCTTCCAGCGGTCGTGCGAGGAGGCGCAGCAGGCATGAAGCTTCTGGCGTTGCGCGGAGAGAACCTGGCGAGCCTTTCGCGGGGATTTGTGCTGGATTTCACGGTTTCGCCGCTGGACGGCGCCGGGCTGTTTGCGATTACGGGCGAGACGGGAGCGGGCAAGTCGACGCTGCTGGACGCGCTGTGCCTGGCGCTGTACGGGGAATACCCGCGGTTGGCGTTTTCGAGCGGGGAGACGATTTTCGATCCGAGCGGGGATGCGATCCGGGTGACGGATACGCGGAACATCCTGCGGCGCGGCGCGGGGCAGGGTTTCGCGGAGGTGGATTTCGAGGGCTCCGACGGGGGGAACTACCGGGCGCGCTGGGAGGTACGGCGTTCGAAAGGGAAGCCAGGAGGAAAACTGCAGGCCGAGAAGGCGAGCCTGACGCGGCTCTCCGACGGGACGACGCTGGCGGCGAAGGTAACGGAGGTGCGGCGGGCGGTGGAGGAGTTGACGGGGCTGAAGTTCGATCAGTTCTGCCGCACCTGTCTGCTGGCGCAGGGGCAGTTTGATGCGTTTCTGACGGCGAAGGAGAACGACCGGGCGCAGTTGCTGGAACGGATCACCGGGACGGAGATTTACTCCCGGATCTCGACCGTGGTTTTTCAGCGGACCGGGGAGTTTCGCACGGCTTACGAGAAGCTGAAGGCGCAAGTGGAACAGTTCGCGCTACTGCCGGCGGAGCGGCGGGCGGAGATGGAAGGCGAGATCGGGCAGTTGGCGGAGGCCGAACAGCAGGCGGCGCGGGAGATAGGGCGGATCCAGGTGGAGATTGCGGCGTGGGTCGCCCTGGAAGGGGCGAGGAGGAGTTTGGCGGCAGCGGAGCGGGCGGAGGCGGAGGCGGCGGAGGCGCTGGCGGGGCGGGCGGCGGACGCGGCTCTGCTGGGGGAGTTAGATGTCGTGGAACCGGTGCGTCCGCTTTCGGTAGCGCGGGCCAATGCTGCGAGTCAGCATGGGCAGGCGATGGCGGCGGCAGTCCAGGGAGAGACGGCGTTAGCACAGAAGGAGGCGGCGCTGACCGCGGCGCGGAGCGGGCTGGGGACAGCGGCGGCGGACCTGGAGGTACAGAAGGCGCAGATGGAGGCGTGGACGCCCATCTGGCAGCAGGCCGAGGCGCTGGACGTGACGCTGCGGCACGCCGAGTCCGAGTGGAGTGCGGCGCGGGCCAACCTGGCGGAGCGGGGGCGGCAATGCGCGGCGCTGACTCTGAGCCGGGCCGAGCAGACGGGGGTGCGCGACCGGCTTGGCGAGCAACTGGCCGAGTTGCAGCAGTGGCTAACGGAGAATGCGGCGCAGGGGCCGGCGGCGGATTCCGCGGCACAGACGGAGGTACTGCTGAAGGCGCGGCACGAGTTGAACCAGCAGATGGCGGCGTTGGCGGCGACGCGCCCGGCGCTGGTAGTGCAACTGGCGGAGGCGCTGGAGCGGGTGGAGAAGCAGCGGGCGGCGCTGGGGGCCCTGGAGGCGGAGTTGGCCGGGGTGGAAGCGGCTATCAGCGAATCGACGGCAAAGTCCGAGGCGTTTGACCGGGTGGGGATGGAGGGGCAGCGAGACGAGGCGACGCGGGCGAAGCAGTGGGTGGAGCGGGGTGTGCAAACCTGCCTGGCGGTGCTGAGCCACGAGCAGAGCCAGGAGGCGCATCGGGCACAGGCGCAGTTGGCGAGTGAGACGGCGGCCGAAGAGGGGGAACGGGCGGGAGCGCTATTTGTGGAGTTGGCGGAGACGAGAGGGGCGCTGGCGGAGGCATCGCGGGTGAGCGAGCGGGCGAACCAGACGGCGTCCGAGCAAGCGGAGGCGCTGCGGCGGCAACTGGTTGCCGAGGCGCCATGCCCGGTGTGCGGCAGCATGGCGCATCCGTTCCTGGACCATAACCCGGACTTTGCGCGGATGGCGCGGGAGGCCGAGGAGCGGCGGCGGGAACTGGCAGCGGCGGTGGCCGGGCTGGAGAGAGCGCATACGGGAGCGACAGGGCGGCAGGCGGCGGCAGAGTCCCAGAGGGCGTTTCACCAGAAGGCGGGCGAGGCGGCGGGGGCGTTGCTGGCCACGGCGAGGGAGGAGTACGGGGCGCTCTGGACGCATCTGCCGGGGTCGATTCCGGCCACGGCGGGGGAGGCGGCGCTGGGGGCGCTGCGGGACGCGGAAAGGGAGTTGAGCGAGCGGCTGGCCGGGTTGAGCGGGCAGTTGGAGGCACATGCGGCACACGAGGCGGAGCACGCACGGCTGCTGGCGCGGCAACTGCAGTTGGAGAAGGGGAAGAGCCAGGGGCTGCACGCGCTACAGGAACGGCAGGCGCGGCACGGAGAGTTGATGGCGGAGTTGGCGGCCAAGGATGCCAGCCTGGAGAACCTGCAGGTGCGGCACGCGGGGAGTGCGGAACAGTTGACGCCGCTGCTGGCGCCGTTTTCGCTTTCCCTGGCGGCTTTCGATGCCAAGCCGGGACCGGTGGTGGCGGCGCTGCGGCGGGCGGTGAGCCAGTTTGTGGCGCAGCGGGAGGCGCGGCAGAGGGTGGAAGGGGAACTGGTTCAGGCGGAGACGCGGCTGGCCGGGTTGGCGGCGGAGTTGAAGGCCGGGGAAGCGGCGGAACGAGATGCGTTGGCCGAGGCGGAGGCAAAGGAGGGGCAGTTTACCGCGGTGCGAGGGCGGCGGGCGGAGTTATTAGGGGGAGAGGCGGTAGCGAGCCACCGGCAGCGGCAGCAAGGGGCATTTAGCGAGGCGCAGAGGGTGCATCTGGCGGCGGCGACGGCGCTTTCCGGGGCGGAGGCGGCGTGCCGGGAGAGTGGAGAACAGCTGCAGCGGGCGCGGGAGAGCGTGCAACGGTGCGAGGCGGCGCTAGCGGCGGCGGAGGCGGCATGGGAGCAGGCGTGCGCGGGAGTGGGGATGGCAGCGGAGGCAGTGGAAACGCTACTGCGGATTCCGGCGGCGCGGCGGCAGGCGTTGCGGGAGGAGATGCAGCGACTGGCACAGAATCAGCACGCCAAGCAGCAGTTGCGGCAGAAGGCGGCGGCGGATGCGGCAGCGGCCGAGGAGGGTTGCAGGGAGTTGGCGCCGGCGGAGGCGCTGGGGGAATTGCTGCGGGAAGCCGAAGGCAGGCGCGGGGAGATGAGCCAGCGAATTGGCGGGTTGCGGCAGCAGTTGCAGACGGACGACGCCAACCGGGCGCTGGCGGCGGAAGTGGAGAAGCGGGCGGAGGCGGCAAAGGCGGAGTACCAGTTGTGGGAAGAGGTGAACCGGGCGATCGGTTCGGCGCAGGGCGACAAGTTCCGGCGGTTTGTGCAGAGCCTGACGCTGGACCATCTGGTCCATTTGGCGAACTTCCATCTGGGGACATTCGCGCCGCGGTACCGGCTGGCACGGGCGGGGACGGAGGACCTGACGCTCCAGATTGTCGACTGTGAGATGGCTGACGCGATTCGTCCGGTGGCAACGCTATCGGGCGGTGAGCGTTTCCTGACGAGCCTGGGGCTGGCGCTTGCCCTTTCCGGGCTGGAGGGGAAAGAGGCGTTTGTAGACACACTGTTCATCGACGAGGGATTTGGCTCGCTGGACGGAACGTCGCTGGACCTGGTGATGGGGGCGCTGGAGATTCTGCCGAGTTCAGGCCGGAGGGTGGGCGTGATTACCCATGTGGCGGCGATGATGGACCGGATTGCGGTTCAGGTGCGGGTTCGGAAGCAGGGGAACGGGCGGAGCGCGGTGGACATTGTGGACTCGTCGCGGGACAACACGCTGCTGTTTGCTTCGCACGCCTGAGGCACGCTTCTGATTACAGGCCGAGGAGGGCGCGGGCGTTGGCGCGGGCGATCTTTTCCTTGACGGCGGCCGGGGCGTCGAGGACTTCGAGTTTGGCGACGGCGCCTTCGGGGTAGTGGAAAGGCATACCGGAGCCGAAGAGGATGCGGTCCGGGCCGAGGGATTGGAGAAGCTGGCCGATCTCGTTGGTGAGGAGAGCGGTGAGCAGAGAGATCTCGATCCAATAGTTGGCGGGAGCGCCGGCGGGGCGGCCGAGTTCGGAGCCGGCGAAACCGCTGCCATTACCGAAGATAAAGCGGGCGGAGGGGAAGGCGCGGGCGAGGGCGGCGGCATCGCGATGGGCGACATCGGGGATATCGACGAGCCAGGACTGCTGGCGGCGATCCTCGACACGGAAGGGGATGGAGATGGGGAGGCGGAGTTCGGTGGCGGCGTTGACGAGGTCGAGGCAGCGGGCGCTGGAGAGCTTATAGCCGTGCCAGTTGGGGTAGAGGCGGAGACCGCCGACGCCGAACTCTTCGCGGCAGATTTTGAGGTCGTCGTGGCAGCCGGCGTAGGCGGGGTTGAGAACGGCGAAGGGAATGAGGCGGTCGCGGTGGTTCTTCCCCTGTTCGAACACCTCCTCATTGCCGGCCTGGGCGTTGCGGTAGGTGATGGCGGCGGCGGACGAGACGACGGCTTTTTCGATGCCGGCGCGGTCCATCAAGCGGAGGAGGGAGGAGGCGGTGTTGTAGCGGAGTTGGCGGAAGGCAAAGTGGCCGAGATAGGCGTTGACGTCGATCATGCGCGCCTCCGGGCAAGGATGCCGGCCATGTTGGCGCCGAGGATTTTGCGGCGGGCCTCCGGGGAGATCTGCGCGCCGCGGATGCGGCCGACGGAGGCGGTCATGGAGAGATCGGTGCCGAAGAGGACACGATCGGGACCGAGGATGCGGACGGCCATTTCGACGGTCCCTTCATCGGCGACCGAGCCGGAGGTATCGAGGAAGGCGGTGGGGGCATGGCGGAGGGCCTTGGCGGTCCACTCCCAATCGCCGCCGCCGCAGAGGTGGGCGCAGATGAGGACGGTTTCCGGAAAGCGGCGGGCGGCCTCGGCAATATGGCCGCCATCGCTGATGTTGGGCTGGGGAGAGGGGAGCCAGGAGGTGTGGCCGGCGTGGTGGAGGACGGGGACGCGGAGCTTGGCGGCGAGTTCGAGGAGAGGGCTCATTATGGGATCGGTGACGAGGTAATCGTTATAGATCTTGATGCCGATGAAGCCTTCGTTTTCGACGTAGTGGCGGATCTCTTCGAGGGCGAGGGCGCCGTAGCCGGGGTTGACGAAGCAGTAGCCGGAGATCTTGCCGGGGTGGAGTTTGGTAACGGCGGCGAGGGCGCGGTTGGCTTTGCGGAAGCCATCGAGGGTGACGGGGCGTTCGGGGGAGAGGATGGAGCAGCAGAGTTGATCGATACCGAGTTTGGCGGCGGCATCGAGGAGTTGGCGGTCGGCATCGACGGGCCCGGGCTGGAGTCGGAAGGGGAGATGGGTGTGGGCGTCAATGACACGGGGCGGCGGGGACTGGGCGAGGGCGGCGGAGGAGAGGAGGGCGGCGTTGAAGTGGCGGCGGGTGGGTGTCATGCAGAGGCTCCTGGGCGCGGGGGCAGATTGCGGGCGAGGCGGAGGGGGAACCGGCCGTCGGTGAGGGACTCGCGATGGGCGGGATGGAGGAGGAGAGCTTCGGCGTCGAGTTGCCAAGGGAAGGAGAGGAAGGCGCCGCCGCGGACAAGTTCCGGGGGAGATACGGGTTCCCAGGCGGAGCCATCGGCGGGTGCGCCGGTGTAGTCGGGATGCCAGGAGTCCTCGACCCAGGAACCCCAGCCGAGGCCGCGGAGGCCGCAGGGGGTTGGCGGTTCGGCATCGAGGCCGGCCTCGATGGTTTTGCCGGCGAGGGTGGCGAGAGAGCGGAGGCCCTGGCCGGGGGGAGGCCAGGGATCGGAGGAGGCGTGACGGAGGAGGTATTCACACTCGGCTTCGGAGAGGAGACGGGCGCTGCGGGAGAGGGCAAAATCGAGGGCGGCGGCTGGGGGGAAGAGGGTGACGGGTTCGGAGGAGTCCTGGACGGGAGATTCGGCACAGAGGAAGGGCGGGAGGAGGACGGCGTGGAGGGGGCGGGCGATTTCCTGGAGAGCGCTGGCATGCAGGCGGGCTTCCGGGGAGGCTTTGCGGGTGATGCGTTGTAGGGATTGCTGGTCTTGCGGAGAGAGGCCCATCTGGAACTCGCCGCCGGCGATGGCGATCCAGGTGATGCCGGAAGCCGGGTGGTGGAGGCGGGGGAAGCGGTAGGCGCCGTGGGGCTCGAGGACCTTGCTGTCCGGGCCGAGGGCTTGGGCGAGGGCCTGGGCGACGCGGGCTTGCGATGTTGCGGGAAGGGCGGTCCAGGCGGCGAGGGATAGGAGCTCGGGCCAGGCGGGGGCAGTGGAGGCGTCGCGGGAAGAGGGGCGGGCGACGGGTGGTGGAGGCGGCGGGGGCGGGGCGGCAGGTTGGTCATCGCCCTCGAGGTAGATTTCGCAGTTGGGGAGCCATGCCTGCAGTTGGGCGCGTTGGGGATAGAGTTCGGGGTTATAGCCGAGGTCGAGAGATTTGAGGTTCTTCAGGCGGGCAATTTCGGGGGAGATTGCGGTGACAGAACTGAGGGCGATATAGGCCGACTGGAGATTTTCGAGGCGGAATATCCATTCGGGAAAGGAATCGAGACGGCAGCTGACCAGGCTGAGTTTTTCGAGATTGCGGAGGTTGCCGAGGGTTTCCGGAAGGGGGATGTCCAGGGAGAGGCCAATGTAGAGCTCTTTGAGCGAGGTGAGGTTGCCGAGGGCGTCGGGGAGGGATTCGAGGGACATGTTGTCCTCGAGGTAGAGCTTTTCGAGGTGTTGGAGGTCGCCGATCCAAGAAGGAAGCTGGGTGAGGTTGGAGCCGGTGAGGTGAAGGTAGCGGAGTTCAGAGAGAGGGCCGGGCTTAGGCGGGAGTTGGGTGAAGGGGATGCTGTCGAGCATCAGGCGGCGGAGGGGCGGGACGCGGGTAAGCGCTTCGGCGACATTTTCCAGGCGTCGGGTGCGAACGAGGAAGAGGGCTTCGAGTTCGGTCAAGGGGGTGAGGTCGGGGAGGGCGGCGAGGTGGGTGGCATCGGTGAGATCGAGGATGCGGAGGTGGCGGAGGGAGGTGAGAGATGGGGGGAGTGCGGTGAAGCGGTCGAAGCCGCCCAGGATGATGACTTCGAGATCGGTTAGGGAACCGAGGGCATCGGGGACGCGGGTGATGCCGGTGGCATCGGCAAAGAGGAGGCGGAGGGAGGGGAGAGCAAAGAGCCAATCGGGGAGTTCGCCGAGGGGGTTCTTGGAGATATCCAGGAGTTCCAGGTTGGGCAGTTCGGCGATCTTTGGGGACAGGGCGCGAAGGTTGCGATTGGCGAGGATCAGCTCGAAGGCGTCTTCGGGGTGGTTGAGAGCGTCTTTCAGGTTGTCGAAACGCACAGGAGGGTCTTGTTGGTTCATAGGAATTCAATTGCCCGGGGGGCGGGGATTGGATTGGAGGTCCCAGCCGCTGACGGACCAGAGGTGGGGGCGCTCATTGCCGAGGAAGAGAAATTGATCGAGGGTCTGGCCTTTCTTGTCGCCTTTGACCTCGACTCCGGCATGGTAGAGGGTGCCGCGCCGGCCCTGGCTACGGGTGCCGGCGTGGAGGATTTCGGTGCAAAGGACGTAGTCGCCCCGGGTGACGGTGGCGTGGCAGGAGCGGGTGTTGAAGGGTGGGAGGTTGAGGATGCGCTCCAGTTCCGAGAGGGAGACGACACGATTGGGGGCAAAGGTGAAGCGCCGGAAGAAGTTGAGGGGATAGATGCCGGGCGTGGCGGAGGGTCCGTGGAGGAGTATGATGACGTCGCCTTGGTGTGGGGAGGGCGGGGTTTCCGGGGGGGACACGAGCTTGCCGGGATCGCCTTTGTAGACCTTTTCGACGCGGTAGATGGAGCGGTTGTCGCGGGTGACGATGGTGGCGCGGAGGACGTGATGGGCGCGCCAAAGCTGGTGTTCGAAGCTCATAGGGGGAGACGGGGGCGCGGGGGCGGGGACAGCGGCCGAGTGCAGCCCGAGTCCCGCCAGCAGGCGCGCGAAGAGTGTCATAAAACGTCTAGGAATCCGGCCCTCGGCGACGGCAAATTGCCTCGGGTCAATGTAACATCCGGCGGCGCGGGGGTCAACGCGCAGGGGAGGGAGTGTGGTAGAGTTTTCGGCGGAACCACGGGAGCTGCGACAAGGAGAGAGTGAGATGGCAAAGAGTACGGCTGGGGCGCCCTGGTATTTGTGGGCAGTGGGGATAGTAGGGGTGTTGTGGAACGGGATGGGGGTGGTGCTATGGGGGGGCACGACATTCCAGCCGGAGACGTTTCTGGCGGGATCTCCGGAGGCACAGCGGGTGTACGTGGCAAGCCTGCCGGTTTGGAGCTCAATTACGTGGGGGCTGGGGGTGTTGGGTGGGCTGGCCGGGTGTGTGCTGCTGCTGTTACGGAAAGGGCTGGCTGTGCCGTTTTTTGCCGCTTCGCTGTTTGGGGCTGTGGTCAATCAGCTGGTATATGTGACGAACCCGCCGCCTCCGGGATTCTTTAATCCGGGGCTGACGGGGTTTATCATCGCGTTCGCGTTGTTGTCGTACTGGGTGGGGCGGAGCTGTAAGGCGCGTGGAGTCATTTAGAAGCGCAAGATTTCTATTGACAGCCCGGCCAAGCAAACATATCCTATGCATAGGATTGCGAGGCATTCAGTGAATTTCAAGGGGACGTTACCGGCGCTGATTCTGGAGGCGCTGCGGACCGAGGCGCGGCATGGATACCGGATTGCGCAGATGATCAAAGAGCGGTCCGAGGGAGTGCTGGACTTCAAGGAGGGGACGCTGTACCCGGCGCTGCACAAGCTGGAGACAGAGGGGATGGTGGAGTCCTTCGAGAGTATCGAGAAGGGCCGTTCGCGGCGTTATTACCGGATCACCGCGTCGGGGCGGGAGATGCTGGCGAAGGATCGCGAGGAGTGGCGGGCGATGTCGCGGGCGGTGACGATGATACTGGGGGAGGTGTAAGGTGAACGAGCTAACGACTTGGTTGCGGGAGGCGACGCGGTGCCTGGCGGCGGAGTCCGCGGCGCGGGTGGAGGGGGAGATCCGGGAGCACTACGAGTGCGCGATAGAGACGGCGGTAGGAAGCGGCGCGTCCGAGGCTGAGGCACGGCGGGAGGCGCTGGCGGCGCTGGGCGATGCGAGGAAAGCGAACCGGGAGTACCGGCGGGTGCTGTTGACGGCGGGGGAGGCCAAGGCGTTGCGGGAGGGACAGCGGGAGGCGCGGATGGTTTGCCGGCACGGCTGGGTGAAGCGGCTGATGGTATGGGCTCCGATTCTGCTGGCCGGGGCGGCGATTCCGCTGCTGATGGCGGGGTGGCGGACGGCGGCGTGGAATGCGCTGGCCGGAGGGATCGGGATGGGCGTTGTGCTGGCGGGCCCGTTCCTGCCGGTTTACACAATGCGGCGAGGGCGGGTGTACCGCGCGGTGAAATGGGTGGCGGTGGCCGGGGCGATGGTGGCGCTGTTTGGCGGGAAGACACTGGAGATGTCGTGGCTGGTGTGTTCGTGCCTATATCCGATGCTGTACCTGGAATGGACGCGGGCGGCGATCCGGCGGAAGTTGCCGGTGGCCGAGTGGCCGAAGCACCTCTACCTATGAACGGGCGGCGGGCTCTGGTAGGCTCAGGGGGAGGGGTGCGTGATACCTTCTTCCCAGCCCGGGCCTGAGCCAAGTAGCGGTGCGAGCGATCCGCTGTGGGAAGAGATTGCGAGCCTGGTGGAAGAGGCGGCGGGGTTGCCTGTTGGGGAGCGGCGGGAGTTTGTGCGGGCGAACGCTTCCAACGATTGGGTGCGGAGTGAGGTGATGGAGCTACTGGCGGCGGAGGCGGCCGACGATGGGTCGTTCGACCGTGGGGTGCTACCGCAATTGCCGGGGGATCCGCTGCTGGGCCGGCGGGCCGGCAATTGCGTGCTGTTGCGAGTAGCCGGGGAAGGGGGGATGGGGACGGTTTACGAGGGTCGGCGGACGCTGCAACTGGGCGACGGGGAGACGACCGAACAGCGGGTGGCGGTGAAAGTATGGCACGCAGGAATCCGGCACGGGCAGGAGGCGATGCGGGAGGCAAGTCTGCTGGCGCGGCTGGAGCATCCGCACATTGCGCGGTTGCTGGACACGGGGCAACTGGCCGACGGGCGGCCGTATCTGGTGATGGAGTTCGTGGAGGGGAAGCCGTTGCTGGAGGGGGCGGCGGGGTTAGGGCTGGAGGCGAAACTGCGGCTGTTCGGGAAGATCTGCGACGCGGTGGAATCGGCGCACCGGGCGTTGATCGTGCACAGGGACCTCAAACCTTCGAACATTCTGCTGCTGGGCGGAGGGGAGCCGAAGCTGATCGATTTCGGGATCGGGAAGTCGATGGCGGACGAGTCCGAGACGGTGGACATGCGGCTGACGCCGCGGTACGCGAGTCCGGAGCAGGTGCGGCGAGAACCGCTGGCGACGAGCACAGACGTGTATTCGTTGGGGGTCATTCTCTATGAGCTGGTGAGCGGGCGGCATCCGTATGCGGGATTGAGCGGGGTTGCGCTGACGCGGGCGATTTGCGAGGAGGCGGTGGGGGTGCCGGCGTGTCCGGCGGAACTGGCGAGCGTGGTATTAAAGGCGATGGCAAAGCGGCCTGGGGACCGTTACGGTTCGGCGCAGGCGCTGAGCGACGATGTGGAACGGTTTTTGCAAGGGGAACCGGTGCGGGCGGTGGAGGCGACGGCGGGATACCGGGCGCGGAAGTTTGTATGGCGGCACCGGTGGCGTCTGGCGGCCGGGACGGCGGCGCTGGCGCTGATCGGATTTGGATTCGGGCGGGCTTATTTGGAGGCGCGGGTGGCGGCGCAACGGTTTGAGGAGTTGCGCGGGCTATCGCGGGCGCTGCTGTTTGAGATTCACGATGAGGTGGCGAAGACGCCCGGGACGCTGGAGAGCCGGCGGGTGATCGTTTCCAAGGCGCTGGAGTATCTGGACCGGCTGGCGCAGAGTTCCCGGCTGGACGAGCAGCTACAGATGGACCTGGCGGAGTCGTATGCGCGGGTCGGGGAGGTGCAGGGTTCGTTGACGACGCAGTCGGAGTCGTTCGGGCAACACCGGGAGGCGGCGAAGAGTTATGCAAAGTCGGTAGCGATCTGGGAGGAGTTGTACCGGGCGAATCCGAGGGACCGGAAGCGGAGGGGGGCGCTGGCGCGGACGGTGGATAAGCTGTCGGTGGCGTGTCTTGCTGTAGGGGACGAACGGTGCCAGAAAGAGCGGGCGAAGCAGAGTGTGGCGTTGTTCCGGGCGGATGCGGAGGAGAATCCGGAGGATCCGCGAGCGCAAATGCGCTGGCTGACGGCGCGGATTGAGGCGACACAGGCGGGGCAGAGCGAGGGGGAGTATCTGGCGGCACGGAAGGAGTACCGGGAGGTAGCGGGGGGATTTGACAGGCTGCTGGCGAAGTACCCGGAAGAGAAGGCGCTGCGGGAGTGGGCGGCGTATGCGTATAAGCGGCTGGGGGCGGTGGAGGGCAAGACGGGGGAGCATGAAGCGGGACTGGCGCTGTACGAAAAGGCGCTGCGGTTGCACGAGCGGGAGGGGAACCGGATGGGAGCGTCGACGTGTTACGTGGATATCGCCTGGATCGAACAGGAGCGGAAGAACTGGAAAGCGGCGTTGGCGGCGCTGGATCGGGCGCTCGAGATCCGGCGGGCGGAGGGGGAAAACCGGGGAGCGGACGAGAATTTCAAGACCGCGCTGTTGAGCGCGGAGGCGCGGAAAGCGCGGCTGCTGGTGCTGGCGGGGCGGGTAGCGGAGGGGAAGGCGCTGGCGGACGGGGCGTTACGGGCGCGGAGTGCGGAGCTGGCGGGAGCGGGGGTAAATCAGCGGCAGCGGCTGATTCTGATGGATCTCCTGGAGATACGGGCGGCGGAGGGGGATTATCCGCTGTACCTGCAATTGGCGGAGAAGGCTGGGATCAAGAATCCGCCGGGGAAGGGATTCGGCCGGGAGCAAGGGCGCGGAGGAGCCAGGCTTTCGCCGTGAGCCAATCGCGTTTGACGGTAGCGGTGGAGAGGCCGAGGACGCCGGCGGTTTCCTCGATGGTGAGGCCGCCGAAGTAGCGAAGTTCGACGAGGCGGGCTTTGCCGGGGTGTTTGCGGTCGAGGGCGTCGAGGGCGGCGTCGATTTGGAGCAGATCGATGGGTTCGGCGGCGGCGGGGGAACCGGGTTCGCCGATACCGTGGAGGGAGACGGTGATGGCGGCATCGCGTTTTTCGGCATTGCGGGCGCGGACGTGATCGACGAGGATGCGACGGATGGTTTGGGAGGCGATCGCGAGGAAGTGGGCGCGGCCGGCGAAATTGGCGTGGCGCTGGTCGACGAGCTTCATGTAGGCTTCATGGACGAGGGCGGTGGCCTGGAGGGTATGGTTGCGGGCCTCGCGGGCCATCTGGCGGCGGGCGATGAGGCGCATTTCGTCGTAGACGAGGGGGAAGAGGCGGTGGAAGGCAGCGGAATCGCCAAGGCGCCAGGCGTCGAGGAGTTGGGTGATTTCGTCGGGGCCGGGCACCGAAGGATAGTTTAGCTTGGGTGGCCGGCCGGGAGGAGCGGGCGCACTACCGGACGATGGGCAGGAAGACGCGGGTGGGAGAGGACTGGCCGTTGACGGCGATGGTGGTTTCGTAGTCGGCAGTGGGGACGTCCGGGACCTGGAAGACGATCTGGTGGAGGCCCGGGAAACCCGAGAGTCCGGCGTAGGCGGGGCGCACCGTGCGGGTCTGGCCGTCCGGACCGGTGAGGCGGACCTCCGCAGGATTGGCGAGCGGGTACCCGGTGGCGAGCGGCGGGGGAATTTGACCGGCGGGCACGGCCGGCGTGGTGGGGCCGAGGCCAGTGGCGTAGAGGACGATGAACTCTCCGGGACGGGCCGGGCGGATGGCGAGACCGTTCAACACACCGTTGGTGCCGAAGAGGTTGGGCGGGGCGATGAAGGCGCTGCCGTCGTTCGCGGTACACGCCAGATACCGGTTGTCCTGGGGAGAGAAGCGGAACATCGCGGGATTGATACGGCGGGACTGCGTCTGTACCGAAGTGGAGCGGATGTTGCCGTATTCCACCACGACATTGACAGGCCCTTCCGGCAGATTGTCCGGAGCGAGGGCATTCACCTGGCCGGCGCTGGTGAAGACGACGAAGGATTCCAACCCGTTCACCAGGACGCGGACGTTGTTGAGCCGCTTGGGACCGGAGTTATTGACGAACGACTGGCCCCAGTCGCCGGTGTCCTCGCCGAGGTTGGCACCAAAGATGGAGAAGAAGCCGCCCGGGGAGATGGCATTGGTCGCCGAATAGGAGGCGCTATTGACGATGCCGGAACTGGTGACATTGGGCTTGGGCAGGCCAATGGTGGAGGTGAAGGGGGTTTTGTAGATTTCGGCGACTTCGGCGGCGGTGAGGTTGCCAGAGTAGGTGCGGAAGAGGGCGATACGGGCGTTGGCGTACTCGTTATTGTCGTCGAGGAAGAGGGCGATGATCTGGTCGGGGTTGAGGGCGGGAGTCATGAGGCCGAGCAGGGTGCCGGAACCGCGGGAGCCGACGAGTTCGCCATTGAGATACAGGAAGATTTCTCCGGGACGCTTGACGATAACGATGTGGGAATAGACACCATTGCGGATGGGCTGGTGCTTATTGCTGGTGTTGACGCCGGAGTAGTAGTCGAACCAGCCTGAGGGGTCGAGGTAGAGACCGGTGGCGGCGGCACGGTTATCGGGGGAGTAGATGCGGCGCCAGATGTTTTCGGCGCCGAGGAAGGTGAAGAGGATTTCGATGGAATAGTCCTCGCGGGGGAGGAGACCGGCGGCGCGGTAGGAGAGGCCGGCCTGGCTGGCAAGAGGAGTGGCCGTGCCGCCGGTTTCGTAGACAAAGCGTTCCTGTCCAAGGACGTTGTCGCGGCGGAAGGTATTGCGTCCGAGCGGGTCGGTGGGGGTGAGCGCAGGGCTTCCCGGGCGCTGGGCTTCGAGGGTGGTTTGAAAGAGGTAGCTGGAGACCTGGACGGCGGGGGTCTGCGCGAATACTGCGACGGTGCAGGCGAGGAGTGTGGGGAAAAGGAATTTCGACATCATGTCGAGGGGAATCGCGGAGCGGGCGGAAAAAGTGGCTCAGATATTTTTGGGTGTGGCGTTTGCGCTGCGCCAGGAGACGGTGGAGAGGGCATGGAGGCCGAGACTGGCGAGGAAGCCGCCATGGTGTTTGCGGGGGAGGATGATCTCACGAGGGGAGAAGGGAGCTTACAATGAGAGGGTTCGCACGCAAGGAGAAAGCCATGCCATTCGATCTTGCATTCTGGAAACGATGGGAAGGGCACAGCGTGGATGCGGGGTATCTGCTGAAGCGTTGCGTGGGTAACGGGGTTTTCGAAACGGAGTTCGAGGGACGGCCGGCGGTGATCCGGATGGTCACTGGTTCGGCGGAGGAGATTGGGTCGCGGGTGACGAACTGGGAGGCGGCGGCGACGCTCTCCCATCCGGCCCTAGTGGCGATTTTTACCTGTGGCAGATGCACACTGGGGGAGACGCAGTGCGGCTACGCCGTTATGGAATGGACGGAGGAGAACCTGGGGGAGGTGCTGGCGGAGCGGCAACTGACGGCGGACGAGGCGCGGGAGATGCTGGGTCCGGTACTGGGCGCGTTGCGGTATTTGCATGAGCAGGGCTTTGCGCATGGAGATTTGCGGGCGGCGAACGTGATGGCGCAGGGTGAGCAGGTGAAGATTTCGATCGACGGTGTAGTAAAAGGAGGGGATGCGGGGGTTGACCGGCGGGCGGTGGGAGCGTTGCTGCAAGCGGCGGTTGAGCCGGGGAAGAACGGGAGGCTGCCGGAGCCGTATGCGGCGATCGTGAAAAGTAGCAGTGGGGCGGCGGGAGTTGAGGAGATGGAGGCTCTGCTGCGTGGGGATTCGGTGCCGGCAGTAGGCAAGGGGAAGTGGCTGACCGGGTTGGGTGTGGCGGCGGCGATTGCGGCAGCGGTCCTGTTTTGGCCGTCCGGGAAAGAACCGGAGGGGGTGAAGAGCGGCACGCCGGATCGGCAGGTGGCAGCGGTTCCGGCGGCGAAGGCACCGGAGCGGAAGGAGCCTGCGGCGGGAAAGGCCGAGCGGGGCCCCGCGCCGAAGGTAACTGCGTTGGGTCCACCGGATGGGGGAAGGGGGGTGGTGCGAGAGTTGCGTCCGGCGACCGTTGCGGGGATCACGCAGGTGCTGCCAGAGATTCCAGCAGCGGCGCTGAACACGATCAACGGGCGCGTACGGATCAACGTGCGGGTGCAGGTGGACGGCGCGGGGGATGTGAGTGAGGCGACGCTGGAAACCCCGGCGGCGAGCAAGTACTTCACCGACCGGGTGGTGGCGGCGGCTCGGAGGTGGAAGTTTCCGGCGGGAGATGGGCCGCGGGTTTGGGTGCTCCAGTTCGAGTTGACGCGCGGGCAGACGCGGGTTTCGCCGATGCGTGCGGGGAATTAGGGGTCCGGGGGACAGATTCTGGCGGACAGGACCGAGTGGCTGTGTGTACGGTCCGGCCGTAGCCCTGGCGCACGGGGCGACGGCGCGGCAGGCGGGACGCGCGTTTCGGGGCATATTGCGGAAAAAGCTCTCCCATGGCGAGAGGACGGCACCGCCGAATAGCGAAGCGATGCTTGCCTGTTGGTTCGCCCCCGCCGGAGTGTATCTTGAAGAGAGGGGATTCACTGACAACGCGTTTCTGCAGTTACGAGGAGACGAAATTAGAAGACGTGGCGCGCTTGCCGGCGGTGCGGGATTTGAATCGAGTGGAAGGTGTGAAATAGTGGTGCGATCGTGGCGATGACCGAGCAGCAACTGCGAGAGCGGCTGCGGAAGATAGCGGCGCTGTTCGAAGGGGCCAAGACGCAGGGCGAGCGGGAAGCCGCGGCGGCAGCGATGGCGCGGGTGAAAGAGGCGCTGAAGACGGCGCAACCGGGGCCGGAACCGCGGGCGCATTATTTTTATGAAGAACCGCTGGTGGAGATGCAGTTTTCCCTGCCCGATCCGTGGCAACGGCGACTGTTGTCGGCACTGTGCCGCCGGCACGGGTTGACGCCGTTCCGGTATAAGCGGCAGCGGCTGACGACGCTGATGGTGCGAGTGAAGCGGTCCCAGATGGACTATGTGATCTGGCCGGAGTACTGCCAGTTGCGGGATGCGCTGGACGAGTATTTGTCCGAGGCGACGAACCGGATCATCCGGGAAGAGGTTTATGGGGACGTGAGTGAGGCGGGAGAGCGGTAAGAGGAAGGCAGCGAACGAACCGATGCCTGGCCCTGACCGCTTCCGGGCCTAGGCACGACTCAGCGGGAGGGACTGGGTGGCCAGATCGGCGGCAAAGCCTGGATCGTGGCTGGTGAAGAGGATGGCTCCGGGGAACTGATCGAGGGTATCGAGCAGGGCGTGGCGGGCCTCGATCTCCAGGTGATTGGTGGGTTCGTCGAGGAGCAGGAGGTTGGCGCCGGAGACCAGGACCTGGGCGAGGGCGGTTTTGGCGCGTTCGCCGAGGCTGAGACGGGCGATGGGGACCTGTACGTAGTCGCGGGGGAGCTTTAGGCAAGCGAGGATGGTCTGCACCCAGGTGCGGTCAGGACAGAAACGAAGACAGGCATCGAGGGGCGTTTCGTCCCCCCGGAGGGTCTCGGCTTCCTGGGCAAAGTAGCCTAGCCGGACATTGGGCCCAAGCCGGATGGCGCCAGCGGCGGGGGAGAGATCCCCGAGGATGGCGCGCAAGAGGGTGGTTTTGCCGGATCCGTTGGGGCCGTGGAGATGGCATCGGTCGTGGCGGCGGAGGGTGACGTTCAGGTTTTGCACGACAGGGGCGGCCGGGGTATAGGCGAGCGTCAGGTTTTCGATGGCGATGGGAGGATCGGAGGGCCGGGGGGTGGAGGCGAAGTCCAGTTGAGGGATGGCCTGTTCTTCCCAGGGTTTATCGATGCGGGATTCCGGGGCGAGGCGCTCGCGGAGGAGGCGGGCGGTGCGGGCGACGCGGGCGGATTTGGCGTTATAGAAGGCCCGGGCGTTGGCGGAACCGCCGGGCGGGATGCGGGCCACTTTCGCGGCGAGCACATCGCGGCGGCGGGCGGCGCGTTCGAGTTGGGCGAGTTGGCGCTGCTCGGACTCGTAGGCCTGCCAGGATTGGCGGGACTGGAGTTCGGTGTGGTGGAGGTGGGTTTCGTAGGCGGCGTTGGTAACGTGGAACTGGCCGCGACGGAGTTCAAAGACACGGGTGGCGACGCGGGCCAGAAACTCTTCGTCGTGGGAAACAAAGAGGCAGGTGGTCTGGCGGCGGAGCAGGTGGTGTTCGAGCCATTGGCGGGCGCGGGAGTCGAGGTGGTTCGTCGGTTCGTCGAGAAGAAGGAGATCGGCCGCCTGGGCGAGGGCGCGGGCGAGGAAGGCACGGCTCCGCTGGCCGGCGGAGAGGTGGGCGAGCGGGGTGTAGAGATCGGCGGTATCGAAGCCGAGGCCGCGGAGGAGGGGTTCGACGTCCTCAGGCCATTCCCAAATAGCCGCATCCGGTGCGCCGGGGTTGGACTGGGCGAAGGAAGCGGTCACCAGGCCACGGCGCCGGACGATGGTGCCGGCATCGAAAGGAAGTTCACCCGCGAGGAGGCGGAGGAGGGAGGACTTCCCTGCCCCGTTGGGACCGGTGAGGGCGATGCGATCGCCGGGGTTGATATCAAAATCCACGTTGTGGAAAAGGGGATGCTCCTGCGCAAAGCGGAGCGCAAGGCCACGGGCCTGCAAAATAGACATAACTCTAGTCTTGACCCGTTCGGGGTGTTGATCTTAAGGGGACGGAGGTATGGTCTAGAGGCGCATCAAGGCGCGGAAGCCCGCGCAGAGAACAGGATAGAACTTAGCGGAGGGCGGCGTCAATCGAGGCGATATTTTTGCGGGCGAAGTCGGCTTCGGCGAGGTCGGGGTTGATGTCGAGGACTTTCTGGAAGTGGCTGCGGGCGGCGGCGAACTGTTCCACGCTTTGAAGTTTTTGGGCGCGGCGGGCGTAGGAGAGAGCAAGGACGTAGTGGACGTAGGGTTCCTGGCTGTCGTAGCGGAGGGAACGCTGGCAGTAGGCGATGGCTTCGTCGTAGTGTTCGAGTTTGCGTTCACAGTCGCAGAGGCCGAAGTAGGCAAGCGAGCGCATATCGCTCCAGACGTCGCGCTGGGCGGCGCGTTTTTTCCGGCCGATACCGGCCAGGTAACCGAGCACGTAGTAGTTCATCTTGCCGGCCAGTTTCGAGTCGAAATCGCTCAACTGCAGATACTGGCGGTACTCGTTGACGCCTTCCGCATACTTTGCCGACATGCGAAGACTCTCGGCGAGCCAGAAGTGGGTTTCCGCGTTCCTGGGATTGAGTTTGATAGCTTTCTGGGCGGACTCAATGGCGTCCGCGTAGAGTTCCTTCATGCGCAGGGCCTGCGCGAGCAGGGAGAGGGACAGGGCGTGTTTGGGGTCGCGCTGGATGGCGGCGTTGAGTTGGCGAATGGACTCGTCGACGCTGCCGTTATCGAGGAGCATGCCGCCGAAGTTGGCGCGGGCTTCCAGGTAGTCGGGGTCAATTTCGATCGCCTTGCGGAAGGACTTTTCGGAGTCCTCCATCTGAAAGAGATCGCGCTGGACACGGGCGAGGTAGAGCCAGGCCTGGCTAAACTTGGGGTCGGCGGCGATGGCCGCCTGGAACTCCCCCAGGGCTTTCGTATACGCCTCCTTGTTCCCCTTGTTGTAGAGTTCGAGCCCTTTTTCAAAGGGTTCCAGAGCGGCTTTGGTACGGCGGCGGGGGATGGAGATTTTGATGGAAATGGTGGATTCCTGGCCAGGGTAGACGGTTTCTTCGCGGGGGCCGTCGGGTTCATAGCCCATGCGGACACCGCGGATGGTATGGGTACCGGGAGGCAGACCGGGGAGGCGAAGGGGGCTGCCCTTGGAGATGACGCCTTTGCTGGCGCCGTCGACGAAGACCTCGACGTTATCCATATTGGATTCAATGATCCAGGTACCGAACTTGGGGGCGGGGGCTTCGCCGGGGCTGACGCGACTGGGGAGGAAGGCGAGGAGCATCTGGGGGTCGAAGTTGCCTTTGTCGACGGTAGGATTCTGCTGGCCCTTGCTGGCTTCGCGGACGTTGCGGCGGACGTACTCGGCGAGTTCGTCGGCGGTGACGATGGAGTCCTTATTCTCGTCGGCGTAGCCTTCCATGCCGCGGACGACGTAGTAAGTGAAGATACCGTGGCCGCCGCCCCAATCCTTGCTTTCAAATGACCGCTCGCGGGCGCGGGAGGCGGTCATGGAGAACATGGAGCGATTGAGGTCGAGGAGGGACCGGTTGACCACCTCGCCCTGTTCGGGGCTGATGGCGCCGGAGTGGCAGGAATCGGTGAGGAGCACCTTCCATTTGGCCTGGACGGTGGATCCGATGATCTTGCCAAGCTGGTCCATACTGTAGCCGGTGCCGGAGATATTGTTGGGTTCCAGGTCGTAGGGGGCGAGGAAGGCTTTGCCGGATTTGGGGTCGACGAAGCCGTGGCCGGCGAAGTAGACGAGGACGCGGTCATCCGCTTTGGCGGCAGCGGGGAGCCAGGTTTCCAGTTCCTTTTTCAGGTTGGCGAGAGTGGCTTTGGGGCCGGTGAGTTTGCGGACATTTTCGGCCCGGAAGTTGCCGCCCTCCGGGCTGATGAGGACCGAGTAGATGGCTTCGGCATCGCGTTCGGCGAAGGCAAGCTTGGCGGAGGCGGGGAGGTTCTTGTAGTCACCAACGCCGACGACGAGGGCGTAGCTGCGGGGGATGGATTTGCCGCCCGGAGGGGCGACGGGTTCGGTGACGACGGGATCTTTTTCAAACTTGAGATCGCGCTGTTTTTTCTGGGCTTCCTGCGCGCAGAGGGTGAAAGCGGCGAGGGAGAAGAGGAGTAGCCTACGCATGCGGTGTCCTTCGGGTTTATTGGTGCGCGATACGGAACTGATAGGTGACGGGCGCGTTGGCGGAGACCTTCACCGGGGGAACGGAGACGATGGACTGGTCGCCCTTGCGAACGAAGAAAAGCTCGCGGGGCGTAAGGCCGGGGACGTTGTTGGGCTTAAGGCCGGCGGAGTTGTCGATGCATTCGCCGCGGGCCTTGAGGACGGTGTCGTCACAACGCGGCGAGAGGTTCGCCGGCACCTGGCTGGGAGCGGGAGGAGGGGGAAGGGGACGGTATTTGGCGGGTTCGCTGATGCGGACCGGACTGAGGACCCAATAGACGGTATCGAAGCCCTTGGGGCCGGTGATGCGGAAGGCGCCGGCGGTAGAGGGGATGATGTACTCGCGGCCGGGTTCAATTTTGTTGTCGGTCCCGGCCTGGGCGGTTGGAAAGAGGGTGGCCTGTTCGCCGGAGGTACCTTCGTTGACGACGTAGAGGAAACCGGGCTGGTTGGACTTGAAGCGGAAGCGCAGTTGGTCGCCTTCGTGAAAGACATGGGAGGGGTCCATGGATTTCCAGGTCCCCGCCTCGCGTTTTTCGATAGTGATCTCCAGGCGTTGCTGGGCGAACGCAGAGAGGGAAAGAAGGAGAGCGAGCGCGAGGCGCATGCTACTTGTGCTCCATTTTCAGGTCGACGATCACTTTGCCGTCGGGTCCGGCGTTCTTGTTGACGACATAGACGGCAGTCTCTTTCTGCTGCGAGGGGCCGGGCTTGGAGTCATCCACCTTTTCGAAGACGAGATCGCGGGAGATGAGGCCGCTGCGAACGCGGTTGACCAGGGCGTCATCGATCGGACGGGTGAGGCCAGCCATTTGAAAGGTCTTGGCCGGAGGGCGGGGGGCGGTGCCGGAGGCAGGTTTGACCGATTCCACGGCCGGCTGGGTGACGCTATAGATCAGGTCTTCGAAGTTCTTTTCGGGTTTGCGGGACAGGACGAGGAAGAGCTTCTCCTCGCCGGCCTGTTCGTCAAAATAGAAGCGGCCGCCGTTGGGTACTTCATAGCGGCGGAAGGCCTGGATGAGATTATCGCCGCTGGCGACCTCGCTGACCGGGAAGAGCACCTTCCAGAGGCCGGAGGAACCGCGGGCGATGACATAAAGATAGGCATCGTCGTTGGATTCGACGGTGATTTTGAGGCGATCGCCGGAACGGAACGTGGACGCGGCGTCCACTTCGGAGTATGGGTTATTGTCGCGGCTGAGCAGTAGGCTGTAGCGCAGGCCAAGCGGAGGCTGGGTGCTGACATAGGCCGCGGGGATCACCGGGGGATAGGTGACCGGAGCCTGGGGAGACTGGGGAGCCTTCGGGGCAGGGCGGACGGGGGCTGGGCCGGGGGACGGGACGGGAGCGGGAGTGGCGGCTTTGGCGGTTTCAACCGGTGTGGCGGGGGCGGAGGGAAGACGCGGAGCGGCGGGTTTGGCAGCCGGGGCGGAGGCCTTGGCTTTGATGGCGGGAGCGGCGAAAAAAAGCTCGCGCGGCGTGAGGTCCTGGGCAGACAGCGACGAGGCCAGTAAAAAAACTGACAAGTGGTACGTTTTCATAATGTTACAGACCTTTTTCGGTGACTCCTGAGAATACGTTTGTGCTACTATTCGGGGGTTGAGGAAGGGAATCGCATGGCAAATAAACCCGTCGTCGCCTCTGTAGTGCTCTTATCTTTATTAGCGCAAACCGTTGGCTATGGCTATCAGGCAACTGGACAAATCCAGAAGCTGAACATTGAGATCGTGGAAGGCGAAGGCGCCGTCAACAATATACGACAAAGGATAGCGCGGGAACCGATGGTGCAGGTGACAGATGAAAACCGGAAGCCGGTGGCCGGGGCTGCGGTGGTGTTCCTGTTGCCGAACCAGGGAGCGGGGGCGTCGTTCCTGAATGGGGCGAAGACGCTGACGACGTTGACGGACCAGAACGGGAACGCCGTGGCACGGGGGATTCAGGCGAACCGGGTGGCGGGCCGTTACCAGGTGAACGTAACGGCGTCGAAGGACGGCCAGACGGTCAGCACGACCATCAATATGACGAACGCGGCCGTGGCGGGAGCGGCGGCGGCGGGGCTGTCCCTGAAGTTGTTGCTGATTCTGGGCGCGGTGGGTGGCGCAGTAGCAGCGGGAACGGTAGCAGCGACCAGCGGGGGAGGAAATGGGAACGGAGGCGGGGGCGCAACGCCGCGACCGCCGACAACGGTAACGCCGGGAACGCCGGGCGTGGGAGTACCTCGATGAAAAAGTGGATTCTGGGAGTAACGGCGGCGGGAGCAATGGCGGCGCAGAGCGTTGGCGGACCGGTATTGGCCTATGTGGTCGACGGTGAAGCGCGCATGCACGCGGTGTATGGGATGCCCGCGGCGGCGCATGTCGGCGAGACGGTGCGGGAAGGGGTGCGTGAGGCGTGGGGAGAGTTGAGCCTGTTGCGGGACGGGACGGCATTGCGGAGCGGAACGAGGCTCGAAGGCGAATGGGCGCGGATCGACGGCGGTGCATTTGTGGACGCAACGGGGCGGGAACTATTGGTCGCGCCAGGCGGACGGGCGGCATGGCGGTTGCGGCTGCCGGCGGCGGCGACAGCGGTGCGGGTATCGGCGAGCGGAGAACGGGTGTTGACGTTATTGGAAGACGAAAGTCTGGCGATGTGGACGGCGGAGGGGAAGGTGGAGTTTCGGATGGCGGCAAGCCGGTGGTGGAGTTTTGCGTTCGCCGGTGAGCGGGCGATAGCGTATGATCCGGCGGCGAACTCGCTGTTCTGGCTGGAGTCGCAGGGCGGGATGACTTTGTTGCGAAAGCTGGATGGAGAGGGTGAACAGAAGGCACTGGCGGTAACGGCATCCGGGCGGCAGGCGGTGCTGTTGGGCACGCGGGCAGTGTTGGTACCGGTGGCCGGCGGAGCAGTACGGACGGTGGATGTACCGGAGGGCGCGTCGCGGCTGGAGGCATTGCGCGGCGGAGAGACCTTTCTATTGACGCGCGACCCGGCGCGGCCACTGTGGGTGTTGGACCCGGAGAGAGAGGACCCATTTCTGGTGATTCCGGCATTGGCGATTGAGAAGGGAGGCCAGCAGTGAGGAACCGTCTGGCGGGACTCTTCCTATTGACAGCCGGGGCGGCGTTTGCGTTTCCGAATCCGGACGCAGGTTGCCAGATCACGACGCCGTCGATTCTGCCGCCAGCGGTATACGGAAAGGCGTACTCGGTGACGATTGCCACCAGCGGATGCGGCTCGCCATTGCGCTTTCAGGCGGCGGTGTCGGGGACGCTGCCGCCGGGACTGGAATTGACGTATTCCGGAAGCACGGCGACGTTGAGCGGAACAGCCTACGGACTGGGAACGCAGGTATTTGCAATCCGTGCCATCGACACGGCCTACAAGATCCCTAGTAAATCGTTTGTTTTGTACGGCAATCATCCCCTGGAGATTCAGACAGCGGCCATCGCCTCGGGCGCACCCGGGCAGGCGTACACGGACACGATTCTGGCGGCGGGCGGGATAGCGCCGTACACGTTTTCGGTCGTGGAAGGTTCGCTGCCCTCCGGTTTGGTTCTCAACCCGTCGACGGGGACGATCAGCGGGACGATGCCGGCTTCCGGCAGCCAGTTCCGGATCCGGGTGACCGATTCGGCGAGCGTTCCGAACACCGTGGAAAGCCCCTATACGATCTTTCCGACGGGACGGCTGCTGACAACATCCATTCCGGTAGCCGTCGCGAGTACCCCATATGTATTGGACATTGACGGGTCGCTGGGCGCCGCCGGGTTCGCCATCGCGCTGGGAAACCTGCCGCAGGGATTGACGATGGACACCAATGGCGTCTTCGCAGGCACCCCGACCACCCCAGGCGACTACTGCTTCACCGTCCGGCAAACCGTGGGAACGACCAGTGCCTGGCGAAGCTACCGGCTCCGGGTGCGCGGCCCCATTACGATTATCAGCCACCTGAACGACGCGGAAGAGGCCTTTGCTTACAACGGCTATGTCAGCGCCGAAGGGAGCGTGGGGCCCTATACCTTCGCGTTGACCTCCGGAAGCCTGCCGGCTGGCCTGACGCTGAATACAACTACCGGAGCCATTACCGGCGAACTGCCCGTGGGCTCGCTCGGAACGTCGTTCACCGTCACTGCGACCGATGCAACCGGAGCTACCGGCGCGCAGGGGTTCACGATTAACCGCGTGCTGCGGCTGGTGGGAAGTATCAATTCGGTGGCGACGGTGCGCGTGAATAACATGGGAATGGCCATTCCTTATGTCCTGTCGCAAGGGGCAGCCGGGAAAGAATACGCGATCATCGGCGGCGCGGGGGACACAGGGATCACCGTGAACCCGACGACAGCGGACACATTCTATGAGATGCCGACACCCGGCACATTTACTCCCATCGTCCTGGGCACCGACTCCCTGGGCGGTGCGGTGGTGTTCAATGCGCCGGCCTATCAGGTTGTAGGCAATCTGGCGATTTCCAGCGCCACGGAGTTGCCAAACGGGCGGACCAGCGTTAGCTACAACGCGCTGGTGACGGTACAGAACGGGCAGTTCACACCGCTCAGTTATTCCGTGACGGCGGGAAGCCTGCCGGGCGGATTGACATTGAATCCAACGAGCGGGGCAATTACGGGGACACCCTCCGCCGGAATCGGCGGACTGACATTTCCGTTCACAGTCACGGTCACTGATGCAGCGTCGCAATCGGCCAACCGGTCGTTCTTTATTGGGATCGGCGGACCGTTGGGAATCACGACGACCTTTCTGCCGGGAGGGACCATTGGGACGCCCTACAACGCGACCTTGACGCAGTCCGGGGCTTCCGGTCCGACGTGGAGCAATCCGGGCGGCGGATTGCCCCCGGGCGTCTCGCTGAGTTCGGCCGGCGTCTTTTCCGGAACGCCGAACACAGCGGGAAGCTACACCTTTTTAGTGCGGCTGGCCCATGCGGCCACCGGCGACACCGACACCAAGCAGTTCACGATTCACGTGGCAAACCCGATGACAGCCATCGTGGCGACTTCTCCCTGGGAAGTGACGCCGGGAATCAGCGGCAGCCTGCCGATCTCGACGGTAGGCGGGCGGGGACCGGTTACGCTCAGCATCACCGGCGGCACGTTGCCGGAGGGACTGTATCTACAGAATCTGGCACCGCTGGCGATTACCGGTATTCCAAAGGTACCCGGAACGTCGAACTTCACGATTCAGGTGACCGATGCCGACGGGCGATCGACGTCGATCCCGTATACCATCAATGTCCGGCAGCAGGTGCGGATCACGAGCCGGACACTGGCGCCAGGGACGATTGGCGTGGCTTACAACCAGCCGCTGACGGCATCCCTGGGACTGGGCGGGCCATACACCTGGTCGATGGCCGGCGGATCGTTGCCGTCGGGATTGACGCTTTCTCCCACTGGGGCAATCACGGGGATACCGACGCTGACGCAGACGGCGAACTTTACGCTGTTTGCCGCGGATGCGGCGGGCCGTGGCGAAGAATTGTCGTTTACGATCGATGTGGCGGCGGCGCCGGTCATCACCAGTCCGGCCCCACTGCCGCCCGGCGCGCTACTCCGAACGTACTCGCAGTCTCTGAGCTATTCAGGGGGAACTGGATTTCATTTCTTCCGAGTCACCTCAGGAGACGTGCCGCCGCTCTTCAGCATCGAAAACAGCGAAGGCACATCCTTTGGCGGGCTGCCCCTGGTTCCCGGAGTCTACAACTTCACGCTGGAGTCCGAGGACTCGCAGGGCCGGAAAGCGACGAAGGCCGAACAGATCACCATCGGGCCGGGCATCACCATCAACCCAGCTTCGATACCAGCGGCGCAGGTAGGGGTCCCCTACTCGACGCAAATCACGGCGACGGGGAACATTGGAGCCGTCACCTGGAGCACATCGCTATACCCGCCACCACCGTGGCTGACCATCCATCCGACCACCGGCGTGCTGAGCGGTACACCGCCGGCTACCGGATTCTTCCACTTCGGGGTAGACGCCACCGATTCGACCGGGCAGACCTTCATGCAGGTTTACTCGATGAACATTGTGAACGCACTGGGGATCTCCCCGTCCTCCCTGCCGGGCGGAACCGTCGGTACGGGCTACAGCCAGACGCTGACCGCCTCCGGGGCCACCGGGGCGGTGACGTGGAGCGTAAGCAGCGGGACATTGCCGGGCGGGTTGGCGCTATCCACAGGTGGATTGCTGAATGGGACACCCACCACCGCCGGCACCTTTAACTTCTCGGTTACCGGCGTCGACAGCGTCGGAAATTTTGGAACGCGCGCCTATACGGTGCAGATCCTGAGCGTGCTCGGGATTTCGCCGGCAACGCTTCCCAGCCCGCAGGTGGGAACCCCGTACAGCCAGACATTGACGGCTTCCAATTCGACGGGCGCCGTCACGTGGAGTGTGACGGGCGGGACGTTGCCCGCCGGATTGACGCTATCGCCCGCGGGCCTCTTGAGCGGAAACCCCACGACGGCCGGAGGCGCCTCGTTCACCGTGACCGCGGTCGATTCGTTGACCGCAACCGGATCGCGTCTCTATACCGTGACCGTCCTCTCGCAACTGGGGGTCTCTCCGGCAACGGTACCGAACGGCGTGGTAGGAACCGCGTACAGCCAGACGTTCACAGCGTCCAACGCAACAGGAACAGTAACCTGGGCCGTCACGAGCGGTGCTGTCCCCTCCGGGTTGGCGTTTACCAACGCAGGCGTATTGAGCGGAAACCCGACGGTAGCGGGCAGTTACTCTTTCGCGGTGACGGCGACGGATTCGGCGGCGGGTACCGGTTCGCGGAGCTACACCATGCAAGTGGTGAATCCGCTGGGGATCAATCCGGCCACGTTGCCTAACGGCACCGTCGGCACCGGATACAGCCAGACGTTTACCGCCACCGGAGCGACCGGGGCAGTCACGTGGAGTGTCGCCACCGGCACGCTGCCGGCGGGCCTGACGCTGTCGAGCGCGGGCGTCCTCAGCGGCACGCCAAGCGCGGCCGGATCGTCCTCCTTCACGGTGTCGGCGGTCGATTCTGTCGGCACGCCGGGCTCGCGCGCCTATACGCTGCAGGTGCTGGCCGTGCTACCGATCACGCCGGCCACGCTGCCCAATGGCACTGTCGGCACGGCCTACAACCAGACGTTAACCGCCACCGGCGCCACCGGCGCGGTCACCTGGAGCGTCTCCACCGGCACGCTGCCGGCGGGATTGTCGCTCTCCAGCGCCGGCGTGCTGAGCGGCACACCGACCACGGCGGGATCGTCGACGTTCACCGTTTCGGCGGTCGATTCCACAACGGCGAGCGGCTCGCAGTCTTATACCGTACAGGTGCTACCGGTGCTCGGAGTGAACCCGGCCACACTGCCCAATGGCACCGTCGGTACGGCCTACAATCAGACGCTGACCGCCACCGGCGCCAGTGGCGCTGTCACCTGGAGCGTCTCCACCGGCACGTTGCCTGCGGGATTGACGCTCTCCAGCGCCGGCGTGCTGAGCGGCACCCCGACCACGGCGGGACCGTCGACATTCACCGTTTCCGCCGTCGATTCGGTGACGGCAAGCGGCACGCGGTCCTACACGATGCAGGTGTTGGCGGTGCTTGGCGTTACGCCGGCGACATTGCCC
Organism: uncultured Solibacteraceae bacterium; assembly: GCA_964430625.1. Classification (GTDB taxonomy): domain Bacteria; phylum Acidobacteriota; class Terriglobia; order Bryobacterales; family Bryobacteraceae. Next base: position 60,622 of record CAYSFR010000006.1, on the reverse strand, counting down.
AATGGCACGGTGGGCACGGCCTACAGCCAAACGCTGACGGCGGCCAATGCCACCGGCGCAGTGACCTGGAGTGTCTCCGCCGGCACCCTGCCGGCCGGATTGACGCTTTCCAGCGCGGGCTTGCTGAGCGGCACGCCCTCCGCGGCAGGATCGTCCGCGTTTACCGTTTCCGCGGTCGATTCGATTACGGCGAGCGGGACGCAGTCCTATACGCTCCTCATCCAAGGCGTACTTCCCATCGCCCCGGCGACGCTACCCAACGGCACTGTAGGAACCACCTACACCCAGACGCTCTCGGCCACCGGCGCCTCCGGATCGGTGACGTGGAGTGTCTCCTCCGGCACGCTGCCGGCGGGGCTGACGCTCTCCCCGGCGGGCCTGTTGAGCGGCACGCCGACGACGGCCGGCGTCTCCAACTTCACGGTGACGGCCGCCGATTCCGCCTCCGCCAGCGGCGCGCAGGCGTACACGCTAACGGTGCAGGGCGTACTGCCCATCACCCCGGCCACGCTGCCCAATGGCGTAGTTGGAACGGCGTACAGCCAGACGCTTTCGGCCACCGGCGCCAGCGGCGCGGTGACGTGGAGCGTCACCAACGGCACGCTGCCGGCCGGCCTGACCCTTTCCAGCGCCGGCCTGCTGAGCGGCACCCCCACCACCGTGAGCAGTTCGACGTTTACGGTGACGGCGGTGGATGCGGCGTCGGCCAGCGGTGCCCGGTCTTACACGCTGCAAATTCTCGGCGTGCTATCGATCGCCCCGGCCTCCCTGCCCAATGCCACCGCCGGTACTCCTTACAGCCAGACGCTGACGGCCACCGGCGCCACAGGCGCGGTGACGTTCAGTGTCACCTCCGGCACATTGCCGGCGGGGTTGACTCTTTCGAGCGCGGGCCTATTGAGCGGCACTCCTGCCACGGCGGGCAGCACGCCCTTCACCGTGACGGCTGTCGATTCGCAAAACGCCAACGGCACACGCAGCTACACGCTGACGGTGCAGGGCACACTGAGCATTGCGCCGGCCACGCTGCCCAATGGCGCCGTCGGCACGCCGTATAGCCAGACGCTCACGGCCACCGGCGCCACCGGCGCAGTGACATGGAGCGTCACCACCGGCTCGCTCCCGGCCGGGCTTACGCTTTCCAGCGCCGGCCTGCTGAGCGGCACACCCACCACGGCAGGCCCGGCTTCATTCGCCGTCACAGCCACCGACGGGCAGCCGGCCAGCGGTTCCCGCAGCTACACTCTCACCATCGGGCAACCGCTGGTGATCAACCCGGCCACCTTGCCCAACGGAACGGTGGGCACGCCTTACAGCCAGAACCTCACGGTGGCGGCCGTCACCGGAGGCATCACCTTCAGCCTGGGCAGCGGCACGCTGCCGGGCGGGTTGACCCTTACTCCGGCCGGACTGCTGAGCGGCACGCCGACGGCGGCGGGCCCGTCCACCTTCACGGTGAACGCGCTCGATTCCCAGGGCCAGACCGGCTCGCGAACCTACACGCTGACGATCGGCGTCCCGCTGGCCGTCAATCCTGCCACGCTGCCCAATGGCACGGTGGGCACGCCGTACAGCCAGACACTCACCACCACGCCGGCAGGCACCAACGTCGTATTCAGCCTGGGCAGCGGCACGCTGCCGGGCGGGTTGACCCTCACTCCGGCGGGCCTGCTAAGCGGCACGCCGACGGCAGCGGGCCCATCCACCTTTACGGTGAACGCTCTCGATTCGCTGGGCCAGACCGGGTCGCGCAGCTACACCGTAACCATTGGCGTCTCGTTGACCATCAACCCGGCCACGCTGCCGGCCGTCACCAGCGGCCAGGCCTACAGCCAGACGCTGACGGCGGCAAACGCAGCGGGCGCACTGACATGGGCGGTGGCGGGCGGAAGCCTGCCCATCGGCCTGACCCTGAATACGGCCACCGGCCTTCTCAGCGGGACAACGAATGCCTCGCCCGGTTTGTATCCGTTCGTGGCGCAGGTCACCGACGCGCAGGGGCAGTCCGGCCAGCGCTCCTACAACCTGAACCTCATTCCGCAGTTGGTGATCAATCCGGCCACGCTGCCGGACGGCACCCTCGGCACGGCCTACGACCAGTCCATCACGCCCACCGGGGCGGTTGGGCCGGCGGCGTTCGCGATCAGCAGCGGCGCGCTGCCGGCCGGGTTAACGCTCGGCACCGCAACGGGCCGCATCCTCGGTACCCCGACAGCGGCGGGCCCGGCCAGTTTCGAAGTCCGTGTGACAACGGAACTGCAGTCGGCCACGCGCAGCTACCGGATTTCGGTGGTGGATCCGATCGCCATCGTCAACACCTCGCTGCCGGAAGGCGGCGAGCAGGAGGCCTATTCGGCGCAGTTCACGGCCACCGGCGCTCCCACCGGCAGCCTGAACTGGAGCATCCTCAACGGGGCGCTGCCTCCCGGGGTGACCTTGACCGCGCCAACCGGCGTCCTGAGCGGCGCGCCGAGCAAGTCCGGCACCTACACCTTCACCGTTCAGGTGGTGAGTTCCACCGGTTCGCGACTCTCCAAGGAGTTCTCGATTCTCGTGCTGCCGTTGCTGAGCATCGTGAACGGGTCACTGGGCGAAGCGCAGTTGACGCGAACCTACCAGGCAAACCTGACGGCCACCGGCGGACGGGCACCCTACACCTGGTCCACCTCCACGGCACTGCCCGCCGGGCTCATTCTGAATCCGGCCACCGGCATCATCGCCGGCACTCCGACGGGCCCCGAAGGCCCGGCGCCGCAAACGGTGGTCGTGCGCGATGCGCGCGGCCAGACCGCCCGCAAGGTGCTGGCGCTCACTGTGGCTCCGGCGCCTCCGCCGTCGCTTTCCATCAGCCCGGATTCGCTGCCGAATGGACGCGTGGGCCAGGCCTACAGCGCCCTGTTCACCGGCAACGGCGGCACGCCCGGCTACACCATCGCCATTGTCCAAGGCGCGCCGCCGCCCGGCCTGTCGATGGTGAACGGCGCGCTCACCGGCACGCCTACGCAGGAAGGCACATTCCGCTTCACGGTGAATGTGACCGATTCGGGCGGGCGCGTGGCCGGCAACAGCTATGCGGTGTTGATCGAAGCGGCGCTGCTGCCGCTGTCGGTCACACCGTCGTCCATCCCGCCCACCGCGCAGATCGGCCAGCCGTTCTCGGCCCAGTTTGGCGCTACCGGCGGCAAGGCGCCCTATACGTTCTCCTTCAGCGGGAACACGCCGCCGGGGACGAGCACGAACTCCTCTGGCCTGCTCAGCGGCACGCCGTCGCAGGGTGGCACCTTCACCTTCACGGTGGAAGTGACCGACGCTCTGCAGACGCGGGCCAGCCGCAGCTACTCGGTGACCATCGCCGGCAACCTGGCGATCACCACCCGGCCGCCGCTTGCCAACGGACTGGTGGGCACCGCCTACGGCGTCACCTTCGGCGCCAGCGGCGGACGGCCGCCGTACACCTGGAGCATCAGCGGCAACACCCCGCCGGGCCTGAGCTTCGACAGCGCCAGCGGTTCGCTCGCCGGAACTCCCTCCACGGCCGGCACTTTCGCCTTCACGGTGCAGGTGCAGGACGCGCAGCAGTTGACAGCCAGCGTCGGATTCTCCATCACGGTCTTTGAACCGCTGGTGATCACCAACAGTCCGGCGGCCACGCCGCTTACGGTAGGGACGCCGTTTAACTTCGCGTTCACCACACGCGGCGGCAGGGCACCGGTCAGCTTCTCGCTCTCCGGAGGCGGCCTGCCGGCCGGCCTGTCGCTCAGCGGAAGCGGCGAAATCACCGGCACGCCGACGCTGCCCGGGACCTTCGGGTTCACGGTGCAGGCGACCGATTCGGCGGGCAACACCGCCACGCAACAGGCCACGTTGCGCGTGGTGAGCCCGTTAACCGTCACGACGGCGTCGCTGCCTTCGGGAACGGTGGGCGCTGTCTACACAGCGAGCCTTGCGGCTGCGGGCGGGATACCGCCGCTCGGTGCCTGGTCGCTCTCGGCCGGGTCCCTGCCGGCCGGGCTCACGCTCGCCGCCGACGGCACCATCAGCGGTACCCCCACCGCCGCCGGCCCGGCGAACTTCACCGTTCGAATTGTGGACAGCGTGAACACGGAAGCCACGCGGGCACTCTCCATCGCCATCGCATTGCCGCCGGTTCCGCCCATCACCGTGCTCGGCTTGCCGCAGACACTCCCGCCCGGGGCGCAGACCAACATCACCATTCAGTTAGCTCAGCCGTTCCCGGTGGATGTCACCGGTACGTTGACGCTGATCTTCGAGCCCAACGCGGCCAACAACGCCGATGACCCCTCCGTGCAGTTCTCCAGCGGCGGGCGCACCGTTACGTTCACCATCCCGGCCGGACAGACCGTGGGCACCTTCCCGGTCAATCCGCTCCGGTTGCTCACCGGCACCGTGGCCGGCAGCATCCGCATCCTCACCACCACCTCTCCGGCCTCGGCGACACCGGTGCCGGAGACGGTTGTCTCCATTGCCCGCAGCGTTCCCGTGATCACCGCCGGAACGGCGCAATTGGGTACCGGAACGTTCACGCTGTTGATCGACGGGTTCAGCAATACCCGCGAGATCCTCTCGGCCACCTTCCGGCTCACCCCGGTGACGGGTGCCCCGCTGCAGACCACCGATGTCCCGGTGCAAGTGGCGGCGGCCTTCACCACCTACTACCAGAGCGCCGCCTCGATTCCGTTCGGCGGCCAGTTCCGCCTGACTATGCCGTTTAACGTCAGCGGGTCCCTGGCCGATATCGACACGGTGATCGTCACGGTGACCAACTCGGTGGGCACCTCACAGCCCTTTACGGTGCGACTGCGTTAGCGGTCTCGTACTCCATCGGACAGCCAAAGCCTTCGATGTCCACGCCCAGGCGGCGGAGGGCATCGAGGGCCGTCAGGCGACGGTAGGTATTGAAGGTGATGACGTGGGCGAAGGTGCCGCCGAAAGAGAACTTTTCGGGCGGCTCGCAGAGGGCGTCAACAAAGGTATCGTCCCAGGCCCCCCGGTTGCGCACATCGCTGAGGATGGCGTGAAAGCGGGCATCGGCAGCCTGGAACCGGCTCAGTAAGCGGGCCGGCGGACAGGGTTCGGAGGGCGCCTGCGGCATCTCGTCTCCGCCCATGGCCGCGGCCCAGACCTCTTTGGTGAACACCAGGCGCTCCAGCACCTCGCGCAGATTCTTCTCCGGCTGCTCCCAGGGCAGCAGCTTAACGGTGGTGTGGATCGGTTGGTCGAGTTGCGCGTCGGTCAGCCGGCAGGCGTGGCCGAGCAACTCGCGAATATGGGTGGAATCGGTGACGGCGAAACGGTCAAAGAGATCCATGTTGGTGTTTCCTTTCGAAGTGTGGAAGTGAATGCCGTTGGGCGCGGGCAGGTAGAAATGCGAAGGCGCCAGCCGGCGGTACAGGCTGGGCGAGAGTTTGTAGGCCTTGCGAAAAGCGCGCGTGAAGGCTTCGAGCGAGTTGTAGTGGGCGTCGAAGGCGATGGCCGTGATGCTCTGCGCGGTGTGGGTCAGGCGCCAGGCGGCACGCTCCAGCAGCAAGCGGCGCCGCATGGCGGCGGGCGGTTCGGTGTGCAGCGCGCGGAACAGGCGGAAGAAGTGGGAGCGGCTGTGGCGGGCGTCGCGCGCCAGCGTGCCGGCCGCCTTCGGCTCGTCGAGGGCGGCGGTGACGGTGCGGGTCAGTTTGTCGGTGGGCGCGTCCATGATCGCTCAATGGAAATGTAGCAGCGATCGGGGCGGACGGGGTTGACCGGGCGTCTCATTATTCGCCCGGTGGCGCTAAAACCGGTAGGCGGTAATGGCGTTCAACTCGCGGACGAACACTTCGTTGCCGGCCACGGCGATGTGCCCCCAGGCCGGGGAACTGGTTATCTCCCGGGTGTCGAGCAGTTCGAACTTCTCCGGATTGGCCCGCAGCAGCAGCAGTTGCCCGCGCTCGTCGAGGGCCAGAATCTTGTCCCCTCGCACGGCCATCGACCAGTACATGCCGTACGGCTCGGTGGTCCATTTCGTCTCGCCCGTTCGCAGGTCAATGCAAGTGAACCGCTGGTTGGCGAGGTGAAGATAGACATAGCCGTCCAGCAACACAGGCGTCGACATGTAGCCCTTCGCCTTGTTCCGCCACAGCTCTTTGGAGGCCAGCTTGCCGCCTTCGGGCGCGATCTCAAACAGGTAGGAGTCCATGCGGTAGGAACTGGTGAAGACCTTGTTGCCCCAGACGGTGGGCATCAGGATGTTCATGCCGCGGTAGTGGGGTACTTCCTGGGACCAGAGGACGGCGCCGCTCGCCGGATCGAGCCCAAAGAGGTTCGTGCGCGATTGGATCAGCAACTGCCGGCGGCCGTTCAGCGTGGCGATGGCAGGCGACGAAAATGCGCCGCTGTCCATGATGTCAGACGTACGGGCCAGCGCCCGCCACTCCGTCTCCCCGGTGTTCTTGTTCAGGCGAATGACGGAGTTGGCCGCCTGCACAATGAGCGAATCACCATCGAGCAGCGGCGAACTGGAGAAGCCAAAGTCGGGTTTGGGCGTTTGGAACCGCTTGGGGAAGTCAACGCGCCAGCGTTCTTTACCGGTGGCGGCATCCAGGGCCACCAGCACCTCCTCCATACCGGCAACGAATAAAGTGCGCCCATCAAACGCCGGCGTGGCCCGGATCCAGTCGCCATTCTTCTTGGCGAAAAACGGCACCGAATGCCGGCCCGGCCACGACGCCCGCCACAACTCCTTGCCCGTCTTGCGGTCCAGCGCCCGGACAATCTCCATTTCGGCGTTGGCGGTCTCGGCCACATAGACGCGCGTGGCGTCCACAATCGGTCCCGGATACCCCTTGTCCAGCTTTACCTGCCAGAGCGTTTGCAGGGACTGCAGCGTCGCCGGCCACGGCGCGCCCGGGGCGGATCCGGACCGTTCCGGGCCGCGAAACTGCGGCCAGCCGGCATCGGCGGCAGCGAGGGTAAGGGAGAAGAGCAGGAGGGGTACGCGCGTCATCCCCGATACAGATGTCACGAGCCCGCCGCGAGCGTTAACTTATCTCGCCATCCACTGCTTCACCGCCGAACGCACCGCCCGCCGGATCTCGTCCCCCGGATGGGCGTCGGCCTCCAGCATGCGCAAGACAGCCTCGGCCAGCGCCGGATCGTTCGGGCAGGAGTGTGCCACCCAGGCCGCCCGCTCGGCTTCCGGCAGATCGAGCGCGTAATGGAAGAGCGATTCGGCGATTTGCCACTGTTGCGCGTTCATGCCTTCTCCGGAGACGTCAGCCAAGCCCGCAGCCACGCCGTGGCCGCGCGCACATCACGGGTGACCGTAACCGGCGAAAGATTTTCCACTTCCGCAATCTCCTCGGCCGTCATCCCGCCAAAAAACCGCATTTCCAGTACCCGCGCCTTCCGCTCGTCCATCTCCGCCAGCGCGTTCAACGCCTCATGAATCTGCAATACGCTCGGATCCGACGGCTGCGCCACGTCGAAGGCGTCGTCAATCGACAGCGGCGCCTGCGCTCCGCCGCGCTTCTTGGCGTGCGACTCCCGAATGAAATCCACCAGAATCTGCCGCATCAGCCGCGCCGAAATGTAGTAGAAATGCGACCGGTTGGCCCACTCCGGATGATCCTGCCGCACCAGCCGCAGGAACGCCTCATGCACCAGTTCGGTCGGGCTGATCCCCACCCGCCGCTCACTGGCCAGCCGCGACCGCGCCAGAATCCGCAGCTCCGAATAGACCAGCGGCGTCAGCGCTTCCAGCGCCGCCTCGTCGCCCGACCGCCACTGCCGCAGCAGTTGTGTGACCTGGCCCGGAACTGTCAAAGGGTCCATAATGGAGGATAAGACATTCATTTGGCTTTGCGAAGACCCGGATGACGGCTGCCGTGCGCTGGAAAAGCGAGCAGACCGCCACCCGGAGCCCACTGGGCGTATTCCGCTGGAGGAATCAGCGGCGCCGCCCGCGGCTGGAGAGCCGAAGCGGCGTTATAGTCCAATGCGCGGAAACCGGGCCGTTCTTATCATCGGTTTCCAGGCAAAGGTACAAACAGCCTAATCTTGACCGGGATTAGGGAGATTGTTAGCCTAAGGGGATGAACGCACCGGCCAGCGCGGCGGGAAAGCGGACGCCGCCGGCGGCGGGGAACCTGCTTGCCTCCATCGGCAATACGCCCCTTTTCCGGCTGGAAAAGATCGCCGAAGGCCTCCCCGGCATCGAAATTTACGCCAAAGCGGAGTACTTCAACCCGGGCGGCAGCGTAAAGGACCGGCCAGCGCTGAACATGCTGAACACCGGCGAGCAGATGGGCCTGCTCACCCCGGACAAGGTGATCCTCGACGCGACCAGCGGAAACACCGGCATCGCCTACGCCATGGTGGCGGCGGCACGCGGCTACCGGGTAAAACTCTGTTTGCCGTCCAATGCCAGCCCGGAACGCAAGAGCATCCTGCGTGCCTACGGCGCCGAACTGGTGTTGACCGACGGCGGCGAAGGCTCCGACGGCGCCATCCGCCGCTGCCACGCCATTTACGCCGAGGACCCGGACCGCTACTTCTACCCCGATCAGTATTCCAACCCGGCCAACTGGCAAGCCCACTACAACACCACCGGCGTCGAGATTCTCGAGCAAACCGGCGGGCGGATTACGCACTTCGTGGCGGCGCTGGGCACTAGCGGCACCTTCATGGGAACAACGCGGCGCCTGCGGGCGGAAAAGAAAAGCGTCGCCTGCCTGAGCGCGCAGCCGGCCACCGGATTCCACGGGCTGGAAGGCCTGAAGCATATGCCGACGGCCATCGTGCCGAACATTTACGACGATGGCCTGGCCGACGAGAATTTGTGGATTGAAACGGAAGACGCCTACGCCATGGTCCGCCGCCTGGCGCGCGAAGAGGGATTGCTGGTCGGCATCAGCGCCGGGGCAAATGTCCACGCCGCGCTCGGCCTGGGCCGGCGACTGGCCGCCGAAGGGCGCGAAGCGGTGATTGTCACCGTTTTGTGCGATGGCGCATCCAAATACATGAGCGAGCCGTTCTGGAACGAATGATCAAGATAGAACAAGAAGCCTGGGACCTGATGGTGGCGCACGCCGAGAAGACCTATCCGAACGAGTGCTGCGGCGCCATGCTCGGCCCCATTGACGGAGAGACAAAGACGGTGCGGGTTGCCCTGCCGCTGGAGAACGCCTACCCCGGCGCCCAGCGCGAGCGCTACGAACTCCGCCCGGAAGATCTGCTGTTCGCCGAACGGGAAGCGCGCAAAAACGGCATGGATCTCATCGGGATCTTCCATAGCCACCCGGACTGCGACGCCTATTTCTCCAAAACCGATTTGGAAAACTCGTGCCCCTGGTATTCCTTTGTGGTGCTGTCCATCCAGAAGGGCCAATTTCATCACGCCAACAGCTGGCTGCCCAACATGGAGCAGACCGAAGCGGCCAAAGAGGAGTTAGAACACCCCCATGCCTAAGATTTTGATCCCGACGCCCTTGCGGCAGTTTGCCGGCAAGAAAGACGCCGTGGAAGTGACCGGAACCACGGTGGGCGAAGCGCTCGCCGCGCTGACCGAAGCCCACCCGGACATGAAGAAGAACCTGTTCAACGACGAGGGCAAGCTCCGCAGCTTCGTCAACGTTTACGTGAACGACGAAGACATCCGCTTCATGGAAAAGGACAAAACCGCCGTCGCCGAGAGCGATACCATCTCCATTGTTCCGTCCATCGCGGGCGGGCGGTAACGCGCCATGGCCACGTCGCTGTCCAAAGAAGAAATCGGCCGGTATAGCCGGCACCTGATCATGCCGGAAGTCGGCATGGACGGGCAGTTGAAGCTGAAAAACGCCAAGGTGCTGCTTATCGGTACCGGCGGCCTGGGCGCTCCAGTGGCCATGTACCTGGCAGCGGCCGGCGTGGGCAAGCTCGGCATTGTCGACTTCGACACCGTCGACGTCAGCAACCTGCAGCGCCAGGTAATCCACGGCACCAAGGACGTCGGCAAGAAGAAAGTGGATTCGGCCGAAGAGACGATGAAGGATATCAATCCATTCATCGAGATCGTCAAGTACGAAGAGCCGCTGACATCGGCCAACGCGCTGGAAATCCTCAAGGATTACGACATCATCGCCGACGGTACGGACAACTTCCCCACCCGTTTTCTGGTCAACGACGCCTGCGTACTGCTCGGCAAGCCGAACGTCTATGCCAGCATCTTCCGTTTTGAGGGCCAGGCCACGGTCTTCTGCAAGGACGACGGCCCCTGCTACCGCTGCCTGTACCCGGAACCGCCACCCCCGGGCCTGGTTCCCAGCTGCGCCGAAGGCGGCGTGTTGGGCATCCTTCCCGGCGTCGTCGGCCTCATCCAGGCCACCGAAGTCATTAAACTGATCCTCGGCGAGGGCCAGCCGCTGCAAGGCCGGCTGATGCTCTATGACGCGCTCGCCATGAAGTTCCGCGAGCTCAAAATCCGGCGTAATCCGGAGTGCCAGGGTAAGTGTTCGGTGGTCAAGGAACTCATCGATTACCAGCAGTTCTGCGGTGTCCCGCACCAGGAGGCCCCTTTGCCCGCTCCCGTCTCTTCCACCGATATCGCGCCCCAGGAAGTGAAGCAGTTGATCGATTCCGGCGCCGACTTCGTTCTCGTCGATGTCCGCGAAGTCCACGAATACCAGATCTGCAAGATCGATAAGGCGCAGTTGATCCCGCTCGGCGACCTGCCCAAGCGGCTCAACGAACTCGACAAGAACGCCGACATCGTCATGCACTGCAAGATGGGCGGCCGTTCGGCCAAGGCGTGCGACCTGCTCCGCGCCAGCGGCTTCACCCGGGTCCGCAACATGACCGGCGGGATTCTCGCATGGGCGGACAAGGTCGATCCTTCCGTTCCCAAGTACTAGTCTTCGCCGCCGCGGCCCTTTATCTGGGCTGGGGCGTGTGGTCGGTGCCGCTGGCTTCCGGCTACACCGACCCGGTGCAGAAGGTGCGTCCGCAAGACGAAGCGCTCTATAGCAGCATCTCCATCGGAATGGCCGAGAGAGGCGAGTGGCTCACCCCCCGCTTCCTCGGCCGTTTGGCGTTTGTGAAGCCGATTCTGGCTTTTCTCCCCACGGCCATCTCCGTCAAACTCTTCGGCGATTCGCTCTGGAGCCTGCGCCTGTTCGCCGTCCTCTGCGGCGCCGGCGTGCTGACGCTCCTCTGGCGCTGGCAAGGCCCGGCCGCCGCCCTCCTTCTGGCCGCCAATCCTCTCTTTTTCCTGCTCGCCCGGCGCAACATGACCGACGTACCCGTGCTGTGCGCCGTCGCGCTGACGGTCTATTTATGGAGCCGCTCGGAACGGGGCGCCGGTGCCGCGCTCGCCTGGGGCGTATTGACCAAAAGCGTCGCCGGCGTGGTGCCCGCGCTGTTTCTCTGGCACGGCTGGGGCCGGCGCGTCGCCTTCGCCGCCCTCCTCATCGCCCCCTGGCACCTCTATCAACTCCTCGCCAACCGCGAATGGTACTGGCGCGAGCACATCCTCGACGAGCACCTCCAATGGGGCCTGCGTACCCCGGAGAATGCCGCCGCCGATCCCCACGCCATCTTCTACCTCGGCCGCGCCTGGGCCATCGACCCCCTGCTCACCCTGCTCGCTCCCCTGGCGCTCGTCTATTGCCTCTCCCGCAAACGCTACACGGAAGCCGCCTGGCTGGCCGTCAGCGCCGCCGTCCTGTTCGCCTTCGGCTATCGCAACGCCACCTATCTGCTGCCCGTCTTCGCCGCCGCCGCTCTCGCCGCCGGCCCCCGCCTCCACCCCGCGCTCGCCGCACTCCCTCTCGCCGCGCGGCTCTTCACCGGCGCCATCTCCCACGCTCCGCCGGAAGCTGTCCCGCCCGCCGCCGCGCTGGCCGAATATCAGGCCCAACGCCGGTCCAACGGCCTCGTCATCGACGGCGTCGAAGACGAACTCGTCGCCACCACCCTCCACCTCCCCCGCGTCCAGTACATCCTCCCTGGCGACGCACGCACCCTCGCCCCCACCAACATCGATTTCCCCGGCCGCGGCATCATCTCCCCCGCCGAGCACTTCGCCAACCGGCCCGAACCCGCCGAAACCGTTCTCCTCTTGCGCGACCCCGCCGGCCTCCCGGCCCTTCTCGACGCCGCCCCGGACCGCGACTTCCTCCTCCCACTCCACCGCGTCCCCCCGGACAACACCCGCGCCCGGCTTCCCGAACGCAACGGCTGGGTTATTCTCCTGGCACCGCGAAATGATTCACCGGACCGTGCCCGTGCCCCAGCCCCGGGTTCGTCCGAATCGCCTCGGCAATAAACCGCTTCGCCTCCGCCACCGCCTCCCGCAACGGCCGCCCGGCGGCCAGCAGCGCCGTGATCGCCGCCGAATAGGTGCACCCGGTCCCGTGCGTGTGTGGCGTCTCCACCCGCTCGGCCGTGAACCAGTCCTCGGTCTCCGCCGTCAGCAGCAGGTCGCTCGCCCTTCCGGCCAGATGGCCGCCCTTCACCAGCACCGCCCGCGGCCCCATACCCAGCAACCGCCGCCCCGCCTCCACCATCTGCGCCTCGGTCTCTACCACCAGGCCCGTCAGCGCCGCCGCCTCATGCAAATTCGGCGTCACCAGATAAGCCTTCGGAAACAGCAACTCGCGCAACGCTTCCGCCGCTTCCGCCGCCATCAGCGGGGCCCCGTGCTTGCTGATCATCACCGGATCCACCACCAGCGGCACCTCCTCCAATGCCCCGGCCACCGCCGCAATAATCGCCGCCGACCCCAATGCGCCCGTCTTGGCCGCCCCTGGCCGGATATCGCCGATCACCGCCGCCATCTGCGCCCCCACCAACCGCGGGTCCAGCAACTCCACCCGGCTCACCGTGCGCGTATTCTGCACTGTAATCAGCGTGATCACGGCCTCGCCGTAGACGCCAAAACGGTGAAAGGTCTTCAAATCGGCCTGGATCCCCGCGCCGCCGCTGGGGTCCGAGCCTGCGACGGTGAGGGCCACTGGCATCATGGAAAGTTCAGCCGCTGCAGATCGGTCCGGCCCACTGCGTTGGCCATCTCAATCAGCACCGAACCCACTATTGTCGCATCGCCCGTAACCGGAAAGGATGCCCGCAGCCGGAACACTCCGCCCAGCCCGCTCTGTTCAAAATAGGTCTTGAACTGGTCCCCCGGCGAGGTGGAGATCACCCCGCCCAGCGGATTCCCCGCCCGGTCAAAGAACCGGAAGTTCACCGAACCCACCCCGCGCGTATTATCGAAGCCCACAATGTCGATCTCGAGCGCCGTCCCGTTCCGCCGCGCCGTCGCCGTGTCCACCACCACCGGCGCCCGGTCAAAGCGGTAGCTCTCCGTCGTCGTCCCGGTCTCGGTCGTCGCGTCGAGTCGCAGCGTGCCCGCCGTCGTGCCCGTCTGCAATACGGTTTCCGCCGCGCCGTCGAAGGTGGCATCCCGGCTGCCGGCGGCAACCTCGAACTTCACCTCCCTCGTCCCGTTGGGAAACACAATGGCGGGGTCCGGCGCCTCCGCGGCAAAGGTCGCCCGCAATGTCCCGCTCCCCGGACCCAGGGCCGGCTCGGCCAGCCGCAAACGGATCCGCAGTTGCTGCCCGTTGCGTGGCACGCCCTCCACCGGCAACACAATCGCCGGCGGCGCCAGCAGGGGACGGTATACCACCGCCAGGATCGAAAACCGCCGCGGGCCCACCGTCAGCACCGCCGCCGCATCCCCTTCGGCGGACGCCGTAATCCGTACCGGAATCGCCAGCGTCTCCCCGGGCGCCAGCGTCAGCGGCAGCGCAGGTGGATTCAGCAGCGCAAACCCGGCGCCAGTGAGCGAGAGCGCGTCCAAAACGAGTGGCACCAAATGCGGATTTCCCGCCGAAATCGCCAACGTTAACGTCTGCCCCAGCGCTACATTCACCTGCATGCTCTGCGCCGTCAACTCGGTCGTCTGCGAACCGTTCGTCAACAGCAGCGATGGTCCCCGCACCGCCGTCGCCCGCAGCAGCGTGGAGAAGGAGTTCACTACCAGACTGGCGCTATAGGCTCCCTCCGCCGCCGGCACAAACCGCACCACAAAATCGAATCCCTGCCCCGCCGCCAACGTTACCGGAACAAAGGGCGCGGACAGGGAGAACGCCGTCCCGCCCACCGTAATCGCGGTGAGCGCCAGCGGTGCCGTACCTCCATTCAACGCCCGGAAACGGAACTCCGCCGTGTCACCCACCGCCGCCGAGCCCAGGTTCACGCTCGCCCCCACCGCCGCCGTCCCGGACCCGTTCAGCGCCAGCACCTGTAACTGCGCCACGGTCGGCAGCGCGATCAGCGCCAGCATCAGCAGCACCTTCATGGCCGCCTCCGATCCACCGGAACCGCCACCCGTTTCGGCAACACGTAAAGCGCCACTCTTCCCGGCGTTACCCGCAGCAGATGCGGCCGCCCCCCCACGGTCAGGCGCACCCAATCCGCCGCGGCCGCCGTCATCGCCTCCGGCTCAACCGGGCATTCGGCCGTCTCCTCGCTCCCGTCTGCCTGTGTAATCCGCAACTGCCCGTCCGCCCAGACAACGGTCCGCCCGGCCAGTGAAAGCGCCGCCGGCGCCGCTTCGGCGGCCACCAGTTCCCCGCCCTCCAACCGCAACGTCTCGCGCTCCTCCCCCAGCACCGCGAACGCCCCGCGAAACTCCGCCCGCGTGGCCTCGGTGGCTCGCCTCGCCGTCTGCCCCTCATGGGTCACCACCAACTCGCCTGCCGCCAGGCGCCACTCATACTCCCCGTCATTGGCATAGGCGAGCAAGGTCTCCCCCGGCGCCCCGGGAACGAAGTTTCCCGCCAGCCCGTAGACTGCCGTCAGCCGCCCCTCCCCATCCAGCACATGCGCCAGCGGCGGCAGATCCAGCACCTGCTGAGCGGATACGGCGACCGAAAGAAGTAGCAGAAGTCGTGTCATGGCCGTCCTATCGTAATCATCGGCACACCAATGGTAGTGGCCGGTTGTGTCACCGCCGGAGGCGCCGCCGCAACCGGTGCGCCCGGTGCCGTCGATCCGCCCCGCGCCGCTGCCGCCACGCCCCCGGCCGCCGCGCCGCCAATCAGCGCCGCCACCAGAATCCACTTGGACCGCGATGGCGCCTCCAGACGTGCCGGTGCCCGCGCCGGCGCCTTCGCCCCCTCCGCACCCGCCCGCCGCGCCTGCGTTCCCGCCGGCTCGGTGATGTACTGCGTCGACAGGATCCCGGCCCGCGCCTCGCCTTTGTTCGCCGTAATCCGCACCTGCGCCGGCCCGGCCACCCGCGCCCACTGAATTCCCCGTATCGCCACTCGCCCGTCCGGCCCCGTCACCGCGATCTCCGTCCGCATCCCGTTGGGAAACAGCCCCGTCGGCCCTTCGTCGGGCAATCGCATCGATACCGACGCGCCCTCCACCGGCCGCCCCGTCTCATCCGTCACCACCACCACAATCGGTTGGTTCGATCGCGTACCCGCCGTGTGGATCGCGCCCTCTCCCTCCAGCACACGCATCCGCAGGATCGCGGGAACGGACTCGGTTTGTTCTTGCTCCCCGTCCGTGGAAACTGGCGAACCGGGGTGGGCGGCCTGTGCCGCGAAGCCAATCATGAACAGAATGGCCGCGGCGCGCTGCCGGGGGTACATCGGAAACTGCTTTTATTCTTCCACGATTTCCTGCGGAACGCGAGGCTCATTTACGACCCGCAGCAGTACGGCCGTAATATTGTCCGGCCCGCCCGCCGCCCGCGCCCGGTCGATCAGGGTCTTCCCCTTCACTTCCAGTTCCGCGTCGGTCGCAAAAATCTCGGCAATCCCGTCATCGCCCACCACACCGTGCAACCCGTCGCTGCACAGCAGGAACTGCATCCCTTCGGAGAGATCCACCACGTACGAATTGATCCGTAAATGGTCGCTCACGCCGATTGCCATCGTCAGCACATGCCGCATCGGATGCGTCTTCAACTGCGCTTCCTCGATGCCCAGCTTCTTGCCTACTTCCTGCACCCACGTCTGGTCTTCGGTGATGATCAGCAACTGGCCCTGATGATAAATGTAGGCGCGGCTGTCACCGACACTGGCGATGTAGGCTTGGCTTCCCGTGTCCAGCACGGCCGTCAGCGTCGTCCCCATCCCTTCCAGGTTCGTGTCGGCGCTGGCCGCCGTCAGCACCCGGCGGTTGGCTTCTTCGAGCGCCGAGATCAAGATCTCCGGCGACGATAGCTCGCTGGACCGCCACACCACTTCGCCCACCGTTTCCGCGGCCAGTTGAGACGCGTGTTCCCCTGCCTGGGCGCCTCCCATTCCGTCCGCCACCAAAAACAGACCAAGGGAAGGCGCGAGGAGATAGTAATCCTCGTTGTTGGGCCGCACGCAACCCGGGTCAGAGAGACCGAAAGCTTCGAGCATGAACTTTCCGATTATACGTCAGGATGGAGTAACTCCCGGGACTGGTATGCAAATGGCACACTGCCCTAAAGGATAACGCGTAAACCAAGCTGAAAAACCCTCCCGTCATTCAAAGTATTTGTGATTTTTCCAAACGCCGGTGAAGACAGGTTGCGCTGCGGTTCATCAAATTGGGGCGTATTGAACCCATTGTATGCCTCTCCGCGCAGTTGCAGCGTAGTTTCCCGCGCCGTCGGCAATCGCCACGCCTTTTGCACCGCCAGGTTCCAGTTGGCAATCCGCGCTTTCCGCATCACGTTCCGCCCCAGGCTCCCTTGCTGGCCCGGCGGCGTAAGATACGAAAACTTGTCCCGCGAGAGAATCAGCGGCGCCGTGTCCGGATGCCCGATCGTTAAACCCAATATCGACGGGTCCAGAATGTTCGGCCGGTCCCCGCCCGATCCGTCTACATTCCCGAACCCCGGCGCGTCGGACCCGATATAGAGCGTAAACGGCGTCCCCGTCCGGAATGCCGACACACCCGATAACTGCAGTCCCTGCCACGGCAGATCATACAGCCACCGCAACCCCACCGCATGTTTGGCGTCAAAGTTCGATAGCCCCCGCCGGTCCCCGATCTGGTTGTACTGATACTGTGCCCGGCCGTTCAACATGTCCCGGTTCGCCGCCGTCGCCGTATAGTCCACGCCCGTATCAATCGCCTTCCCAAAGGTGTAGGAGACATTCGCCGTGAACCCGCGCCGGTACGGCAGGTCGTAACTCACCTGCGCGCCGTCGTAATAGGCAATCCCGTTATTCTGCACTGACCGCACCTCCCCCACCAATGGGTCCGGCCGCCGCTCATTGATCGTCGCCGTCGTATAAGGAATCGTCGGATGCGGCAGCGCCCGGTTCAACACCACCCCGGTCAGTAACTTCATCGACCGGCTTCCCGTGTACCCGATCCGCAGCATCCCCCGCGACGCCGTTTGCCGCTCCACCACCAGGGAGTAAAGGTGGGAATACGGCGTCCGCAAATCCGGCGACAGCACGTTGATCGCCGATTGCTGATTCGCCGCCGACACCGCCAGATCCCGCAACGGATTCAGCAGGTCCGGATTGTTGATCGTGATGTTGCGCGCATACGGCGTGTTGGACCGCACCTGCTGATAAGTCACCGGCGGAATCGGCGCGTAGTTCAACGAGTACATCGCCCGCGACGTCCACCCGTTCTTCATTCGCCAGGCCAGCGACACCCGCGGCGCCAGATTGTTGCAGTCGCACCCATACGGCACATCCCCGCGACCGGAGACCTCGTACGGGCTTCCCTCCGGGCTGTAGCGAAGACCCACATAAAGCTGCAGCGTCGAGGTCAGCTTGATCCGGTCGGCCACATACAGATTCCCCGACGACTGCCGGAACCCGCGCGCCATATCCCCCAGCACCACTTCATACACCGAAGGGGTACCGAACCGGAAATTCTCAATCGACGTCCGTCCGAAGTTGTTCTGAAACTGATAGTAGCCGCGAATATTGTTCGCCTCAATGCCGTTCAACTGCAGCCGCTGATAATCCCCGCCGGCGTAAAGCTGGTGCCGCCCGCCCCGCAGCGGTTTCGTATAGGCGAACCCGTAGCGGAACGTATTCTGCGCCCGGTCCACCGGAAACCCGGAGTCCGGCCCCAATTCCTCAATCTGAAAGCCAAACCGGATGCGAGGACCCACCGCGTTCGGCTCCGGCACCAGCAGCGACAGCGACCGCTGGAACTGCGCCGTCATCTGCAACCCGCCGCGCACAAGCGTCACCCGCGCCGTGTGGTTCTTCAGGTCCGTGTCCGGATTCTGTCCCGCCACTAACTGAAACGCGTCGATGTTCTGGTGGTTTACCGCATAGTAGAACCCCAGCCGGTTGCGCGTCTTCACCGCCGTGTCGTAGCGGACATTAAAGTCGGTCTCGTCAATCCGCTGCGGTGAATTGGTGTTCAGCGCTCGCGAATCGAAGTCGGTGCGATTGGGCGCCACTGCCGGATACGCCTGAAAATACCGGTTGATCACCGCCCGCACCGCCGGGTCCGGCGACGTGCTCGTCCGTTCACTCAATAGCGGCACCAGTACATTCCCGTTCACCATCCCGCGCACCTTCCGCTGCCCCAGGTTGACGGTCAGATACCCCGCCTTGCCCAGGTCACCCGTCGCCCGCCCGCCGTAGGCGTTTTGCCGCCCCGGCTGCACACTGCCCACCTGAAAAAATGTGCGCGCGTTGAGGACGCTGTTCTGGTGCCGGTGGTAGAGCTCCCCGTGCCACCCGTTCGGCCGTGCCGGCGGGTTGAACGTGAATCCGCCCGACGATGCCCGCCCCTGGTCCGCCGCGAAGAAGTTTGACTCCACCGCTGCCTCCGTCACCAGTGCCACCTGGCTCCCGGCGCGAATCGCCACCTCCTTCGCCGCATTCGTGTCGATCAGATACACGGCGACATTCTCGTTCCGCATCGCCGTCGAGCCCATCCGCTGCTGCGGCTTCGCCGGCGCCGCCGCGGGCGCCGGAGGGGTGGTAGGAGCCGGCTGCGGGGCCGGCGTTTGCGCCATCGTCACAATGGCAAAAAAGAACAACGGGAATCTTCGGTTCACTTCTTTTCGATCATCGATTTGAGCTGGCGGAACACGGTTTCTTCGTACTCCTCCTTAACGCGTTCGAGTCCTTCCTGTTTCGGATCGCCCGGCCGGGGCGTTTCCTTCTTCAAACAATATCCCAAGAGCGTCGTCGCGTCCTTGTCGTCCGGAATCCGCTCCAACACCGCCCGGAACCGGTCCGCCGCTTCGTCAAACCGCTTGGATTGCCACAGCGCCAGCCCCAGGTTGAAATGGTAGTCTGGATCCGCCGGATCCCCGTCCAACGCCTTCTCAAAATTCTCAATCGCCGGCGCCAGCTTTCCCTGCCGCAGTTGGCTGCTGCCCAGGTTTGAGTACACCTCGTTCAGCGGCACCTCCGCCGCCACGGAGGCAAACGCCGTCTCCGCCGCCGCATACTCGGCCACGTAGTGCCGGCAGATCCCCGCATAAAAGGTAGCCTGCATGTAGTGCGCGTCGGTCCGCGCCACCCGGCGGAACCACTGCGCCGCGTGCTGGTAGTCTTCCTTCTCCCAATAGTGCAGACCCAGTTGAAAACACGGCTGCGAGAACTGCGGATCCAGCCGTGCCGCCTGCGTGAAAAACCGGTGCCGTGCTGCTTCATTCTTCGCCATCAGCCCGCGCACATAGTTCTCCATCGCGTCCACCCGTACCGCCGGCCGCCGCGCCAGGAAATCCGCCTCGCTCGACGACGGCTTCAACGTGATCGAGTTCAATACCCGCCACGCCACCCGGTTCTGAATCGTCGCCAGATCCTCCAGCAACCCCTCTTCGGCGATCTCCGGCGTCTGCCGCAGCTTCCTCAAATCCAATACCCGCACCACCAGTTTCACCACCGGTTTGGTGCCTGTCTCCCTCTTCAACTCGAAGCTGCCGAAGATCGCGTGCGACGCGTCCAACTCATCGGCAATCTTCACCACCGACGCCCGCGACAGCGACGCATTCGGCCGTAACGACAGCCGCTCACAGGCCTCCGCCCGGTCAATCCGGTCCAGCGTCACCAGCCCTTCGCTATGCAGCGCCTCAATGATGTTCTCGGCCACCGACTCGCCGAGCCAGTCGACCGTTCGGTCGTTCGAGAGGTTATAGAGCGGCAACGCCACCGTGGCATCGGCTTGC
Source organism: uncultured Solibacteraceae bacterium (assembly GCA_964430625.1). GTDB lineage: Bacteria > Acidobacteriota > Terriglobia > Bryobacterales > Bryobacteraceae. The sequence continues at coordinate 40,500 of CAYSFR010000006.1, read as the reverse complement.
GCAACCGGCGCAAGCAACAAAAGTGGCAGCGCCACGTACAGCAGACGGAGCATTAACACCAGTTTACCGCGCCCTGCCTATCCCAACAGCTGCATACACTCCAGCATCGATCGCCCCGTATGATACGCCGCCTTCCACGCGTCGGCCTTCGCCCCCCGCACGCTCCCGTCCGGCAGAATCGTCGCGTGCCACTCCCCCCCAGCCCAGTCAATCTGCCGCTGGTCCACAAACGCCCACGTCTTTGCGAAAACGTCCCAGTACAGCCGCTCCCCGGTCATCCGCCACATCCGCAGCGCGCTCACCATCGCCTCCGCCTGCACCCACCACACCTTCTCCCGTCTCTCCGCCGGTTTCCCTAACGGCCCCGTGTCGTAGAATCCGCCCTTCTCCCCGTCATAGCCAAAGCGCAACGCATTCGCCCACAACGCCCGGAATAGTTCCAGATAGGGATGCGCCGAAATCCCTGCCGCCTCCGCCGCATCCATTACCATCCACACGTTCTCCAGATCGTGCCCGTAAGAGACGACTCCATAGGACCCCTCCAGCCGCGGCGTCCAGTCCGCATTGTATTTGTCCGTACACGCCGTCACCCCCTTCCGCACCACCGCGTTCGTCTCGATTCCGATTAACTCCAGCAGCCGCTCCCGCGCCACAGCCGCCCCCGTCGCCCGCACGTACCACGCCAACGCCTCCATCAGGTGCAGATGCGTATTCATCAGCTTCAGCGCCGGCGGACTCATAATCCCCGCCCCCGTGTCGGCAGCCCAATCCTCCCGGAAACTCTCCCGGTAGCCGCCGTACTTCCCATCGTGGCCCCGCTGATCCAACAGCGCAAACAGCCGCGACGCCAACTCCTTCGCCTCCCCCTTCCCGCTCGCCAGATAATACTCGCTCAGCGCATACAGCCCGAACGCCTGCCCGTACAGATGCTTCCCCGGGTGCAGCCGCCGCCCTATCGCGTCCACTTCCCAGTAGAATCCCCCATACCGCCCATCCCACAATCGGTCCCGCAAGAACCGGTACCCCTGCTCGGCCGCCGCCAGCATCTCCCCCTTCCGGTGTCCGCTCCGGGCCATCCGCGCGAAGAACCACAACATCCGCGCCTGCGCCACGATTCCCTTCGTCCGCCCCACCCGGTATCCGCCGTTCCCCCCATCAATCGAATGCGGATACCAGTACCCCAATATGTTCCCGTGCAGCGCCCGCTCCATCTTCTGCCGGATCGCCGTACGTACCCCGGCCTCCTGCCCCGCCGCCCATCCCGCGGCGAGGCCCGCCAGCACTACCGATCGCCTTCCTACCAATTCGTATACGACCCATCCGGCCGCCGCAACATCGGCGTCAGCGAATAGGCCTCCTTATAGTCCCCGATCTGCTGCAGCTTCGTCGTGTCCACTTCCACTCCCAGCCCGGGCCGCTCGTTCGGCCACAGCTTCCCGTTCTTCAGGTCGTAATGCGTCTTCAAATAGGGCCACGGCCGCGTCCCGCCCATTACCATCTCCATCAGCACCGGCCCGCTGAACACCGTCGAACAGTGCACCATCGCCGCTTCCGATATCGGCCCGGTGAAGTGCGGCACCAGCCCCACGTAGTGCGTCTCGCACATCGCCGCGATCTTCTGGAACTCCGTGATACCACCCACGTTCGGAATCGTCGCCCGTGCGTAATCAGTCAGGTGCTGCTCAATCAACTCGTTCCACTCCCACTTCGGCCCGAACTGCTCGCCCACCGCGATCGGAACCTTCACCTGCTGCCGCAGCGTCCGGTAAACGCCCGGGTTCTCGCTCCGCACCAGGTCTTCCACAAAGTACGGCCGCAGCGGCTCAATCGCGTTGGCCAGCGTCACCGCGTCCGGCATGTCGAGCTCGGTGTGGAAGTCAATGCACCACGCCCCATCCTTCCCCACGCCCTCCCGCACCTGCTTGCACAGCTCATGCACCCGGTTCACCGTCTCAAACCGGTCCATCACCCGGCCCCGCGTATCGGTGGATATCCGGTACGCCCGGAATCCCGCGTCCACGCACGCCTTCGCCACTTCCTTCGGCGTTCCCTGCGCCGGGTAACCAGTCGAGTAACACTCCACATAGTCCCGCGACTGCCCCCCCAACAACTGATACACCGGCACCCCCAGCGCCTTCCCCTTCAGATCCCAGAGCGCAACGTCGAGCGCCCCCAGCGCGTGTACCTTTTCCCGCCCCGCCGGATAGAAATAGGCCCGGTACATCGATTGCCACAACCGGTCCGTCCGGAACGGATCCTCCCCGATCAGCAGCCCCGCGCACTGCTCCATCGTGTTGTCGGACCCGCCTTCTCCCACCCCCACCAGCCCCGAATCGGTCTCCACCATCACCACATTCGTGCTTTGATTAAACAGCGGCTGCCGCACATTCGGCCGCCCGGCCGCGTCCGTCGGTGTCTTGTAATACCGGATCCGCGTAATCTTCGTCTTCGGCAACCCCGCCGCGTCGGCCCGCTCGGCCATCGATACGGCGCCCGCGGCGCCCAGACATGCTTGGAAAAAGGATCGGCGATTCATCTCCGCGCCATCATATCAGGTACCGTTTTCCCCCCTCCATGATCAATTCCTCCCGCCATTCCCGCACCGTCCCCCCGGAGGAACTTATGTTCAAGACACTGCTCGCCGCCCTCACCCTGGCCGCCGCCCTGCGCGCCGCCCCCCTCACCATCACCGAACCGCCCGACCACCCCGGCTCCGGCGGCTCCACCTACACCCTCGATCTCGGCGTCAATACCATCAGCGGCAGCGTTTCCGGCTGCCCCAACTGCGGCGGCGACTTCCAGGACAACTTCACCCTCGTCCTACCCGCCGGCTTTAACATCTCCTCCGGATTCCTCTCCGCCAGCATTGACCCCGGCGGCAATGCCAACCCCCAATTGGCCTGCTTCACCTCCTTCGGCTGTGCCAGCACCGGCTTCTTCTCCGGCGCCAGCGATTCGGTCTTCAACAACCCCGGCCGCTCCTTCGAGTTCACCGCCTCTTCGCCCTACTTCATCCCCAGCGTCGAACTCGCCGGCAATAGCACCTATACCCTCTCCTATACCGTCGTCATGGACACCGCCCCGCAAGTCCCCGAACCCGGCACATTCGCGCTGATCGGACTCGGGCTCGCCGCCCTCGCCTCCCGCCGCCGCCTCTCCCGCTAACCCCTGCGGAGGCTCCCCGCAGCGGAGCCTCCCTTACGCCCCCGCATCCTGAGAATCCACCGCGCCTGCCACTCACTTTGCCTTGCGTGTGCCCGCGGCCGGAAACGGCTGCGCCTCGTCCGGCCCCGGCGCCGCATACCGCCGGTCCTTCGCCCGGATCACCAACTCTCCCTTCACCGTCTTCACCTCCAGCGGCACCAGCGTCAACCCCTGCCGGTTGATCGTCTGGGCATCCTCGCTCAGGTCCCGCCTCTCGATCCCCGCCCCGTCCAGCGGCGGTACGTTCGCGTTGAAAAACGCCGTGCACCACCACCGCCCCTTCTTGTCCTGAAACGGCGTCCCGTGCCCCAAAAACCGCCCCGCAAACTTCCGCTCGCTGTACGGACCCGTAATCTTGTCCGCCACCGCGTAGTAGAGGTTGTACGATCCCTTCCGCATCTTCCCCGTCGACCACCCCGTCCCAAACAACACGTACTTCCCCCCGATCTTCCGGATAAGACACCCCTCGTGCCCCATCTTCGCGAACGCCCCCGCCGGCCCGATCTTCACCGCCTCCCCAGCAAACGAACCCAGATCCTTGGCCAGTGGCGCAATCTCGGTTGCCCCCCAGATCATCCACCACGTCCCGTCATCATCCCGGAACAGCGACGGATCGTGCCGCCGCCCAATCCCCGTCCCCAATGGCTGCCGCCACGGTCCCCGCAACGTCCCACCCTCCGTCAACGCAAAATTCGCCCCCGCCACCGGCGCCGGTGACGTGTGGATCAGCCCCCACCTCCCGTCCATCCAGTGCAACTCCGGCGCCCACAGCCGCCACTGCTCTCGCGGCATCCCATCAAATTTCTCCCGCTGCGCCCCGAACCACACCCCGTCTTCCAGCGAAAACACCGTCCCCAACGCCTCCCAATCCACCAGATCCCGGCTCCGCCACGCCTGCACCTGATACCCCACCTGGCTCCCCGGCCCCAGCCCCGTGTTGAATTCGTCGCCCGGCTTCCCCGGCGTTTGCGTCGTCCCCGTGTAGTAGTAGTACCCATCCGGCGCCAGGACGATATACGGATCCCGCACCCACCCGCCTTTCACCCACACCGCCCGGTCGTGCCGCTCCAACTCCCGCCGCACGTCCGCCCCCCACATCGCCATCACCACCATTGCCAGGCAAATCAGTCGCATCCCCGGAATCATACACGCTTTTTTGAACCCTGTTTCCCGCCCTTTGCGCCTCTGGTTCGGCGTATCACTCGGCTGGCCTCACCCGCCAGCCCAATTCGAGATCGGAGATCTTTTCCAAATGAAAAAACTGCTGCAATGCGGGGTCCTCTCGCTCTTCCTGGCCGCCACACTCTCGGCCGTCCCCCTCATCCAAACCTACAACTTCACCGGCACCTGCACCGACTGCCCCGACCAGGGCTTCGCCACCCTCACCGCTTCGACATCGAGCAATGTCGTCTCCTTCAGCTTCAGCTACAACTCGGACTGGATCTCCTACTCCCTCCCGTCCGCCTTGGTCTACGTCAACAACGTCCCCTTCTCTGGCACCTCCTACACCCACAACTCCGCCGTGGAATTCGACGTCTATGGCACCGGATCGTTCACCAGCTTCGGCGGCACCGGCAACCCCGTGCCCGCCGGCACCACACAGGAGCAAATCTTCTTCAATCTGCTGCCGAACGGCAACTGGAGCACCGGCATCAACGTGCCTTCCGACTACGGCACAAACGGCGCCTTTGACGTCCCCAACTCCGGCGTCCCCGAACCCGCCTCCATGGCCCTCGTCGGCGCCGGCACCGCCCTGCTCATCCTCCTGCGCCGCCGCTCCGCCTGATCCCGCTCCCCCAAACAACAAAAACCCCGGAAGCGCCCATACGGCTCTTCCGGGGTTTTTCCCTTTGCAGGGTGGATTTTTTGTGGTGGCCAGGGAGGGAATTGAACCCCCGACACGCGGATTTTCAGTCCGCTGCTCTACCAACTGAGCTACCTGGCCACGAACTTCTCTATTTTACCAGACCCGCCAGCTTACCGCCAGTTTCCGCCTCAACTTCCGCATGCAAACTGTTCCCGTGCGAGTCCATCGTCACGATCGCCACGAATCCGTCCACCTGCAAGTGCCACATCGCTTCCGGTATCCCGAACTCCATCCAGTTCACGCCCAGCACCTTCTTAATGGTCCGCGCATAGTACTGCGCCGCCCCGCCAATCCCGTTCAAATAAACCGCCCCGCACTCCTGCAACCCGGCCAGCGTCTTCTTCCCCATGCCGCCCTTCCCGATCACCGCCTTGACCCCATACCGCCGCAGTACTTCGGCCTGGTAAGGCTCCTCCCGCGACGACGTCGTCGGCCCCGCCGCCTTCACAAACCACTCCTCCCCCTGCTTCAGCATCACCGGGCCGCAGTGATACAACACCGCCCCGTTCAAATCCACCGGCGGCGGATTGTGCATCAGGTGCGCATGCACCGCATCCCGCCCCGTATACATCTCGCCCTTGATAATGACGACGTCTCCCACCTTCAACTGCCGCATCGCCTCGCTCGTCAGCGGCGGAGTCAACACCACCTCCCGCCCCGTCAACGGGAACCCCTCGCTCCGCGCCATCTTCGCCACCGGCCGCTCCGGATCCCGGTACAGCCACCCCGTGATCGCTCCGTTCGTCGCGTCCAGCCGCACCCCCAGCCGCCGGAACGCCCAGCAGTCATAGGCCACGCTCACAAAAAACGACGCCGGCAACCGGTTCGCCGCCGTGATCTTGCACCCGATCAACGACGATGCCCCGCCGCCAAAACCCATCGCCCCGACACCAATTTCATTGGCTTCCTTCATCACCGAGGCTTCCAACTCCGCCAGCACCGGGTCCGGATTCACATCGTCCAGTGTCCGGAACAGCTGCTCCTTGGCCAGAAAATACCCGTGCCCCCGGTCGCTGCCAATACATACGCCGATCGCGCCCGGCGCGCAACCCTGCCCCTGCGCCTGCCACACCGCGTGCAGCAGACACTTCTTCACACCCTCTAAATTCCGCCCCGCCTTCCCCACATGCTCCAACTCCGCCGGCAGGGAATACTGAATGTTCTTGTTCTCACACCCGCCGCCCTTCAGAATCAGCTTCACCTCAATCTCATCGCTCTCCCACTGCTCACAATGGATCACCGGGGTCTCGTGCCCCAGATTGTCCCCTGAGTTCTTACCCGTCAGCGAATCCACCGAATTCGGCCGCAACTTCCCGCGCCGCGTCGCCTCCGCCACCGCCTCCCGGATCGTCTTCTTCAGCGCAATCTGGTTCACCCCCACCGGCGTGTGCACCAGAAACGTCGGCATCCCCGTGTCCTGGCAGATCGGCTGCTCGTCCTCGGCCGCCATATCAATGTTGTTGGCGATGATGCTCAACGCCTGCCCCGCCTGCGTATCCGTCTTCTCCGTATCCAGGACGTGGCCCATCGCCGCGCGTACATCCGGCGGCAAATTCGTAGCCGTCTGCGTTATCAATTCCACCAGACTGTTGAACAGGAATTCCATGCTGCTATCGTATCAAGGCAGCTTGATCCGTACCTGCGCCGTAATCCCCGGTTTAATCGCCGGATCCGGACTCCCGAACATCACATAGACCTTCCCGTTCTCGATCCGGCTGATTTCCGCGTTCAACTGCTCGCTGGCAAACTCCGCCAGTATCACCGCCGCCGCCATCCCCGGCGCCAGTTTCGCCAGCACCGGCGGCGGCGCATCCGCCACCACCTGCAACTGCCCCAGATCGGTCCCAATCCGGAACACCCCGTCCTCGCCCATCTTCACCTCCGCCCCGGCTTCCCCCTTCCGCTCCAGCACCACCCCGTCCACCGGCGCATGCATCTGCGTCGCCTGCAGATTCGTCTCGGCGTCCTCCAACTCCGCGTTCTTCTCTTCCAATGTCTTCTTCGCCGCCTCAATATCCTTGGTCAACGAAGCCACCCGCGCCTCCGCCCCCTTCGCCCGCGCCGTCGAACTCTCAAACTCCGCCTTCGCCGTCGCAAACTCCTTCTGCGCCTTCTCGTAGGTCAACCGCGGCGTCGCCCCCTGCGCATGCAGCATCTCCTGCCGCCGCGCCGCCCGCTCCGTCCGCGAATAGTCGTCCTGAATCCGCGCCATCTCCGCCTGCCCACGCGATGCATCCAGCCGCGCCGCCAGCATCTGGCTCTCCAGGATGTTCACCCGCTCCTGCGCCTTCTCCGCTACCTCCTTCGCCTTCTCCTGCGCCCCCAGCAGCGTCGGATTCGCGATCCGCGCAATCAACTGCCCCTCGAATACCTCTTCCCCCTCCATCACCAGATACTCTTCAATCGTCCCGTCGCTTGGCGCCTGCACCCCCACCACCTCCCGCGCCTCTACCTTCCCCTGCAAACTGATCTCCGCCCCAGCCGCCAACTCCGGCGTCGCCACCACCGGCGCCGGCGCAGCCACCGGCGGAGTGCTCTGCTTCTTCCAAACCGCAATCGCCCCCGCCGCCACTGCCAGCAGAATCACGATGCCGCCAAAAAGTGCCCATTTGCCGCGCATGAACCCATGGTACAGTAGCGGCGTCTATGGTCTCCTGGGTCCAATTCCTCTCCGAATTCGCCCGCGCCGGCAACCTTACCCTCGGCGGCGGCCAGCCCATGATCGCCGAACTCCAGCGCCGTGTTATCACCGAGCGCCGCTGGCTTCCCCCGCAGGACTTCGGCCTTCTCTACTCCATCGCCCGCATCACCCCCGGCACCAGTATCCTCGCCTTCATCGCCGCCATGGGCGCCCGCATCCGCGGCCCCTTCGGCGGCGTCCTCGCCGTCATCGCCGGCTCCCTCCCCGCGTCTCTCGTCATCTGGGGCATGACCGTCTCCTACGACAAATGGAGCTCCAACCCCACCGTCGCCGCCGCTATGCTCGGCGCCATGGCCGCCGTCGTCTCCCTCATCCTCTCCTCCGCCTGGCAACTCGCCGCCCCCTACCGCCGCGACCTCCCGCTCCTCGCCCTCTTCCTCGTGGCCCTCTACGCCGGCCTCGCCAACTCCGCCAGCCCCGTCACCATCCTCCTCCTCGCCGCCGCCGCCAACGCCCTCCGCACCCCCAAACTCCCATGACCCTCCTCTCCCTCTACCTCATCCTCCTCAAAGCCACCCTCACCTCCTTCACCGGCGGCACCTCCCTCCCCTCCGTCCGCCAGGACCTCGTCCTCTCCCGCCACGTCCTCACCGATGCCCAACTCTCCTCCGCCGTTGCCATTTCCCGCATGGGCCCGGGCCCCAACGGCGCTTACCTCATCTGCCTCGGCCACTACGTCGCCGGCCCCGCCGGCGCCGCCATCGGCTACCTCGCCATGATCACCCCAGCCTTCCTCGCCATCGCCTTCCTCCGCCTCCTCGAAGGCCGTACCGATCACCCCCGCGCCCGCGCCGCCGTCGACGGCCTCACCGTCGCCGCCGCTGCCCTCATGCTCGCCAACGCCTGGCCCATCGCCCAATACGCCATCCAGTCCTGGCCCCTCGCCCTCATCGCCGCCGCCGCCCTTCCCGCCTTCCTCTCCCGCAAATTTGACTCCCTCTGGATCCTCGCCGCCGCCGCCCTCGCCGGTACCCAGATGGTATACTCGCAAATGCATGCGTGAGGTTCGACTTGGCGATATCATCGACGATTACTGCGTGAAATGTAAGCGGCTTACCAATCACGCCATCGTCTCCCTGATGGACGAAAAACCTGCCAAAGTCCGCTGCTGCTCCTGTTACAAGGAGCATGACTTCACGAATTGTGTCGTCCCGCCCACAAAACGGGAGCTCAAAGCCATGCAACTCGCCGCCGAGGCCGAAAAAGAAGCCCAGAAGGCCAAATAAGCCTACTGTACGTACTTCCCCAGCCACTCCAGTTCCCGCTCGTTCAAGTCCAACTGGTGATTCGGCTCCGTAATTCCGTGCCCCTCCCGCGGATACCGCACAAACCGCACCGGAACCCCGCGGCTCTTTAACGCCCGGTAATACTCCTCGGCCTGCGCAATCGCCACCCGCCGGTCCTGCTCCCCGTGCGTAATCAGCAGCGGCGTCGCCACCCGGTCCACATACGTCATCGGCGACCATTTCCGGTAACTCTCCGCCGTCCACGGATACCCCTTCATCCCGAACTCCATCAGCCCCGGTATGTCGCTCTGCCCGTGAAAGCTGTACCAGTCGGAGATCCCCGCATGCCCGATCGCCGCCTTGAATCGCTTCGTCTGCGTAATCGTCCAGAAAGTCATAAAGCCCCCGTAACTGCCCCCCATCACCACTAACTTCTCCGGATCCGCCACCCCCCGCGCAATCACCGCATCCACCCCCGCCATCAGATCCCCGAAATCCTTCCCGCCCCAATCCCCCAGATTCGCCACCGCAAACCCGTTCCCATACCCCAGCGATCCCCGTGGATTCGGCTGCAACACCGCATACCCCTTCCCCGCCAGAATCTGCGCCTTCCCCTGAAACACATTCTCAAACCGCGAATACGGCCCCCCATGAATCTGCAGCACCAGCGGCACCCGCTGCCCCGCCACATACCCCACCGGCCGCGTCAGCACCCCTTCAATCTCCAGCCCGTCCGGCCCCTTCCACCGCATCACTTCCGTCTCCGCCACCGCCATCTCCTCCATCTGCGGATTCGAACGCGTCAGCCGTGCCCCGTCCAGATACACCTCCCCCGCCTCCCCCTGCTTCTTAACCACACTCACCATCCGCCCCCCGTGCACATCGATCTGCCCCGTGCTCCGCTCCCCGCTCGTCACCGCCCGCACCGCTCCCCCACTAGCCGGCACCGCAAACACCTGCGTCCACATCCCCCGCGGACTCGTAAAATACAAATCCTTCCCCACCCACGCCAACTCCGCCGCTGACTCCGCCATCCCTCCCGTCAACACCCGCACCGCACCCCCGTCCACTCCCACCACCGCCACCGCAAACGGCGACACCCATGACCTCGCGTCCGTCCGCGCCAGATACGCGATCTCCCGCCCGTCGGCCGACCACTCCGGCCCCATATCCGCCCCCGCATTCTCCGTCAACTTCCGCGGCCGCCCCCCGCCCGGCGCCACTACGTAAATGTCCGTCAAACTGTCCCGGCTGATGTCCCCATACGCCGTCTCCGTCACCCCCGCCGCTACCCCCGCATACGCAATCCACTTCCCGTCCGGAGACCACTTCGGCGTCCGCACCGTGAACGCCCCCTCCGTCACCCGCGTCGACTTCTTCCCTTCTAGCTCCACCACCCACAAATGCGCGTACTGAAAATCCTCCTCCACCACCACCGCGTCAAACTTGTCTTTCTTCTTTTTCTCCCGCGCCGCCTTGTCCTTCGGCACATCCTTGGTCACATACGCTATTCGCTTCCCGTCCGGTGCCCAACTGAACGCCGTCACCGCGTTCTCCGCCGAAGTGACCTTCTCCGCCTCCCCGCCGTCGGCCCCAATCACCCATACCTGCGCCACCCCGTCCCGGTCCGCCAAAAACGCGATCCGCCCCCCGGCCGGCGACCACGCATGCGCCGTCTCCCCCTTCTCCCCGTTCGTCAGCCGCACCGCATCCCCGCCCCCGGCCGAAACCAGATACAGGTGCGCCTCCGTCCGGTTCTTCTCCCGGTTCCAACTCGTCAGCGAATAGCACACCCGCTTGCCGTCCGGCGAAAACTTCGGATTCGCCACCGTTCGCACGGCCAGCACATCCTCCATCGTGAACTTCTTCGTCCCGCCCGCCAATAACAGCGAGCCCGCCAGCAAGGCAATCGTCAGTCGCATACCGACGAGTATAAAGCCCCGCCTACCCCCGGCCCATCTCGTCCTTCATCAGCTTCAGAATCTCCGCCTTCTCTGCCGGCGCCTCTAACTCCTGCTCCAGCCGCCGCAACGCCACCCCCACCACATCCCGATGATGCAGCTTGCTTCCCAACCCCTCGCGCTCGGTCAGCGTCAGCCAGATGTCATGCAACCGGTCCACATCCTCCGGCCACAATCGCGGCGGATGCGGCCCCAGGTTCACATAGGTTGGCTTCCGGTCCGGACTGATGATCTCCAGCGAAAACGGATGCCGCGGCTCCGGCAACTGCTCCCATGCCAACCCGATCCGCCGCGCCAACTCGTCGCTCGCCATCCGCGCCGAAATCCCCGTCACCAGCCGCGATGCCTTCAACGTCGCCGCCGCCTGGCACATCGCCCCAAACGGATCGCTCGCCGGCACCACCAGCAGTTCCACGGGCTTCCCTTCCCGCTCGGCCACCGCTACCACCCTCGAAAACAGCTCCTGCTCGTAGGTACCGAACAACTGCTCTTCCTGTAGCTCAAACTCGCCCGCCCCCGCCGAAATCGGATGCACCGTCATCACCACCACATCGTGCCGCCGCAAGTTCGTCTTCTCCAACACCCGCTTCAAATGCGACATGTTGTTGTAGTCCCGCAACGCCACCAGCACACACCCCGGCCGCGCCTTCAAATGCGCTACGTCCACCTGCGGCTGATGGTCCAGGTTGAACTCTTCCAGCCCCTTCTTCGTCCCGGCCAGCGCCCGCCGCTTGTTCACCCGCTCGGAGATCAGAAAGATCCCGAACAGCAACAGCGTAAACGACACACCGTAAATGGTGGCAATCTTCTTCGTGAACAGGTTCGCGATCGCCACAAAAAACAGCATCGCCACCGTCACCGCCAGCCCCACCGGCCACTCCCGCCCGCCGATCTTCAAATTAAAAGGCGTCTTGTACTCCTGATCGGTCCGCTGGAACCGTAGCGCCAGCACCCCCAGCCCCTTCAGGAAGAAACTCCACACCACACCGAACGCATACGCTTCGCCCAGCAGGTAGAGGTTGCCGCCGCTGCCCACAATCGTCGCAATCTGCATCAGCGTGATCAGATTCACAATCCGGAACGTCGTCCCAAACTTCAGGTGCGGCTTCCGGAACCAGTTCAGCAGCACCCCGTCCTCGGCCACCCGGTTCAACACCCCGTTGGCCCCGATCAGCGACGTGTTCACCGCCCCGGACAGAATCAGTACGCCGATAATCACCACAAATACATGGAAGATCAGCTTCAGCAGATGCGGCCCTTCCAGACTCATCGCCAGCCCGCCCAACAGGTTGTCCTTATACTGCGGCCGGATCGCGTCCGGAATAATCATCACCGCCAGAATCGACAACAACCCCGTCGACAGCGTCGCGTAAATACAAACGATGTTCGCCGTAATCCGCAGATTCTTCAGCTTCGGGTACGCAATCTCCCGGTACACCTGCGCCAGCGTCTCAAACCCGCTCATCGCCAGCAGCGAATGCCCGAACGCCACCACCATCATCACCGCCGGCAAATGCTCCCAGAACGTCCCGTGCAGCCAGCCCAGCGACTCCTCGTTCATTCGCAGATTCTCCGGCACCGGCAGCGGCGGCAACGGCGCCCCACCCCGGATCGCGATCGTGATCCCGCACCAGATCAGCATCGAGACCACCATCACCGTCGTCACCTGCATGATCCGCAGTGCGTGCCCCGACGACTCATGGATCCCGCGAATGTTCGACCGCCAGAACCACCCCGTCACCGCAATCGCAAAAAATACCGCGAATCCGTTCGGATCAACATGCAGCGGTTGCCCCGCCAGCACCGCCATCTCGTTCACCAGATGGCCCAGATATTGCCCCGCCGACACACTGGAAATAGGACCCGTTAATATGTAGTCCACCACCAGCGCCGACACCGACAGCTTCGCCATCGACGGCCCGATCGAGTCCCGCACCACCACGTAAACCCCGCCCCGCACAAACATCCCGCAGCTTTCCATATAGATGGAGCGCACCGCGAAACTGAAGAACATCACCGCCAGTACAAACCACGGCGCCGACTTCCCAATGGCATACTCCGTGATCCCGCCGACATAGTACATGGTCGACGCCAGATCGGAAAGTACAATGGCGGCCCCGCGCCAAAACGAAATGAAGGAGAGGGCTACTGTCGTGGCAACGACGACTTTGGACGCCGTTGCCATCCGCTCACCAGGATCAGGCATTACAGGCTCCATGATAGCGCCGAATTTGCGGCACGATAGAGAGGTAGATGATCCCCTCCCCCGCCGCGGCCCATATCCTCCACACCCTCCACGCCGCCGGACACCCCGCTTTCCTCGTCGGCGGCTGCGTCCGCGACCTCCTCCTCGGCCGCCAGCCCAAAGACTTCGACATCGCCACCTCGGCCCGCCCCGCCGAACTCACCCAACTCTTCCCCGGCGCCGAACCCATCGGCGCCCACTTCGGCGTCATCCTCTTCCATGGCGTCGAAATCGCCACCTTCCGCTCCGATGGACCTTACCCCGACGGCCGCCATCCCCAATCCGTCCAGTTCGAAACAGACCCCGCCCGCGACGCCTCCCGCCGCGACTTCACCATCAACGGCCTCTTCTTCGATACCCGCTCCAACCAGGTCCTCGACTTCGTCAACGGCCGCCACGACCTCGACCACAAACTCATCCGCGCCATCGGCAACCCCTCCGCCCGCTTCGCCGAAGACCACCTCCGCCTCCTCCGCGCCGTCCGCTTCGCCGCCCGCTTCTCGTTCGATATCGAGCCCGAAACCGCCGCCGCCATCCGCCTCCACAGCCCTGAAATCACCAGGGTCGCCCCCGAACGAACCCGCGAAGAGTTAACAAGAATTCTCACCGAACCCCACCCCCGCCGCGGCTTCGAACTCCTCGATTCCCTTCTCCTCCTCCCCTACATCCTGCCCGAGGTGAAGGCCATGCAGGGCGTCCAACAGCCCCCCGAGTTCCACCCCGAAGGCGACGTCTGGACCCATACTCTCCTTATGCTGGAAGCGATGCGGGAACCCTCCCCTCCTCTCGCTTGGGGCGTCCTCCTCCACGATGTCGCCAAGCCCCCGACGTTCAGGAAGGCCGAGCGCATCCGCTTCGACGGCCACGCCGAACTCGGCGCCAAAATGGCCGTCGCCATCCTCCACCGCCTCCACCACAGCAACGAAACCTCCGAACGCGTCCGCTCCCTCGTCGCCCAACACCTGAAGTTCATGGAAGTCCGTAACATGCGCGAAAGCACCCGCAAACGCTTCCTCCGCCAGCCCCACTTCGACGAACTCCTCGAACTCCACCGCTTGGACTGCCTCTCCTCCCACCGCAAAATGGAGGCCTACCACTTCTGTATAGAGGAGCTATCCCGTCTCCCCGCCGAGGCACTCCGCCCGCCCCGTCTCCTCACCGGAGCCGACCTCCTGGCAATGGGCATCCCCCAAGGCCCACAAATCGGCGCCCTCCTCCGTCAAATCGAAGATGCCCAACTCGAAGGCACCATCACCACCCCCCAGCAAGCCCGAGCCCTCGTCAAGCCCCTCCAACCCTAACCCCAACCCCCAATCAACGCCCTACCCGCACCTGCCTGACTCGCCCACTCGGCAAGCTCAACCGGTCCCGATACGCCGCCCGCTGGTACCGCTCCCCCAAATACCGCTCCGTCTCGCTCAACTCCGGCACCTCATCCCCCAACAAAAACCGCCCAATCCGCCGCCCCGCCTCCGTCACCCCCGCCTCGTCCAGCATCGCCCGCCGCTTCTCCGCCTTCACCCCCGGAAAATACGCCAATCGGTACAGCACCCACGCATCCTTCGTCGACAGACTGATCTTCGTGTAATCCGGCTTCATCGCTGGAGACGCCATCTGCCTACCTCCCTCTCCCCAAGGTTACCAACTCCCCTCCCTCACTTATCGTCCATTTCCCCATCCTCATTACAACTCCAAACACTGCACCCGAGACAAAATCGGAAATCCCGTCGAAACCCCGTTCTCCCGTCCATCCGCCGACACCTGCCGGTGCCCCTCATTTCGCCGCGTATCCCGATTCAACGTGAGCACCACGGCTACGTCTCGGTCCCGGCTCACCTCAATCTCCTTCAACCCGCCGATCGGATCCTTCCAACTCGCCACCTTCCTCGATACAGACATGCCACTCGGCGGCTGCGACCGCATCGCCATCCCCAAACTCGTGATCGTCAGCACCGAACAGCCCGGATCCTCGGCTAGTACTGTCGCATATCGCGCCGGCCACCGGTTCGACAACTGCGGCCCGTCCATCAAAAACGCGATCACCAGATCCGGCCCCACAGCCCGCACCACATCTCCCGCCGGATCCGGCCGGGCCAGATCTTCACAAATCAGCGGCGCAATCAGCAGCCACTTGGCCATCTGCAAAAAATGCTGCTCCCGGTCGGCAATCGAAATGTACTCCCACCAGTCCCGCGCCGGATTCAGCGTCGCCCCAAGCTCATACGTCCCAATCTGCGACCGCTCCAGCCGCCACCGGTGGTGCTTCCGTTGCCGGTACTTCCCCGTCCAGAACGATGGGTCGGAGATCGAAACCACGTTCTCCCCCGGCCCGCCCCCGCTGTGCGCCCCTTCCCCCACGCCAGCCATCAGAATGACCCCATTTTCTTCGGCAACCCGCCATGCCGCCGCATGCTCTTCCCACGTCAGCGCCAGTTCCGGAAACAGAATCAGGTGAATCTGCCCCACCCGCTTTCTCCCCGTCTCGATCGCCGCCTTCACGAGATTACCTACCCTCACCGGATCCGCCGGCCGGTCCGACGTGAAAAGCCCGAATCGGCTCGGATCCATGTTCCGCTGCTCATCCGCCCGCCCCTCCACCGCCCGGATCCACAGCGGATCCACCTCGTACGGATAGGGGATCACCATCACGTTGATCGTCTCCGGCGACTCGTCCAGCGATCCCAGCGGCACCCACCGCGGTGTCACCTCGCAGCCGTGCGTACAGGCCAGGTGCAGCGACAAGGACCGTACATTCAATCCCGACGGCGGTGTCCGCCGCTTCGGCAATACCCGTAGACGGCTCGCGTCAATCTCCTCGCACAGCGACCCCTCTTCCAGCAGGATAGCCGCCCGCGAAATGTACTCATCAAAATCCTTTGTCGCAAACGCCCCGCCCAACCCGGCCCCGCACTCATCCGCAATCGCCATCAGCCGCAATATCGCGTTCCGCCCCTGCCTGCCGTCCAACTCCCGAATGGGCGTATCCCATTCCCCCAATACCTCCCGCCATAGCTCCTTCACCACCCGGGGCGCCCCCCTCCCGCGATCCACCGCATCTCGCCATGCCACCGAGGCGATCAGGCAATCCTCCGCGTACGCTTCCACCGGCGGCCAATCACCCAATACCGCTCCGTAAAGCCCCGCCCGCTGCACCAGCGTCGACATCAAACCAAATACGTCCGGCGGCCATGCCGGCATCCCCCGCGTCCGTAAACCTCGCAACCGCGGCAGCACCTCACAGAGCACCTCGCCAACGGTCAGTTCCCCCATCCGTCCCCCCCTACAACGCCAGCTTTGGCGCCATCATCCACTTCAACACCCCGCGCGGCTGCACCCCCATCTCCATCACATCCACCCGCACCATCGCCCCTTTTTTAAAATCGACCCGCAGCTCCGGCGTCCCCAGCAAATACCCCGTCATCATCCCCATATGCGGCTCATGCCCCACCAGCATCACGCTCGGCTCCCCCCGTAGCGTCCGCACCTCCTCCCACGTCTCCACCGGCGACGCCATCGGCACCAGCCGCCCGGACGGCACCAGTGCATCGCTGTACCCCAGAATCTCCGCCGCCAACTCCGCCGTTTGCCGCGCCCGCACATACGGACTTGTCACAATCACCGATGGCGCCACACTCGCCGCCCGCGCCCGCTTCAATATCTCCCGCAGCCTCTTAACACCTTCAGAGGTTAGCGCACGTTCGGCATCCGCTTTTCCAGGACGTATGTCCTCGGCGATGCCATGCCGGAGGAGGTAGATCTGCATGGGATGATCGAAAGACACTCCAATTCTGTCATACTCGCCTCTTCCCGAATGCACGAAGCCCTCAAACGTAACAATTGGTCCATCCTCGCCGCCGGCGCCGCCCTCGCCTTCAGCGTCGTCTCCATTGCCGCCTCCCAGATCTGCCTCGGCATCGCCGTCGCCCTCACCCTCCCCCAATGGCGCCGCGCTAAGTACCCCCCCGGCGTATCCCTCCTCCTCTTCTTCTTCGCCTGGACCCTCCTCGCCGCCGCCCTCTCCCAATCCCCCGCCGCCGCCTGGCCCCAGATTCGCAAATTCTTCGTCTTCCTCATCGTCCCCGCCCTCGCCGCCGCCTGGCAGGGCCCGGCCAATGCCCAGGCCATCCTCACCGCCCTCGGCCTCGGCGGTACCCTCTCCGCCGCCTGGAGCCTCCTCCAATACGCCAAGAAATACTCCGCCGCCAAAGCCGCCGGCGCCAACTTCACCGATGCCTACATCGCCGACCGCATCACCGGCTTCATGTCCCACTGGATGACCTTCGGCGGCACCATGATGGCCGTCCTCCTCATTGCCGCGGCTTACCTCCTGTTCCATAAACCCATCCGCTGGCGTGTCGCTGCCGCCTTCCTCCTCGTCGCCCTCGCCATCTTCCTCGGCTGGACCCGCGGCATCTGGATCGGCACCTTTGCCGGACTCGTCTACCTCGCCTGGTCCTTCCGCCGTGTCCTCGTCATCGTCCCCCCCATCCTCGCCCTCGCCGCCGTCACCGTCATGCCCCAGCCGGAAAAGGACCGCGTCATCTCCATCTTCAAGCCCCGCGGCGATACCGACTCCAACGCCCACCGCATCGCCCTCTTCCGCACCGGCACCGCCATCATCGAGGCCCACCCCTTCTTCGGCATCGGCCCCGAACAGGTCGAACGCAACTTCGAACGCTACGCCCCCGCCGATATCCCCCGCCCCTTCCCCCGCGCCTGGTGGTACGGTCACCTCCACAACATCTATATCCACTTCGCTGCCGACCGCGGTATCCCCGGCATGCTGGCCATCGTCGGCTTCTTCCTCGTAGCTCTCTGGACTATCGCCCGCGCCGCCCTCCGCGCCGCCAGCGGCCAGCGCTGGATGCTCCACGGAATGGCCGCATTCCTCATTGGCGTCCTCGTCACCGGCGTCTTCGAACACAACCTGGCCGACAGCGAAATCCTCATGCTCGCCCTCGGCATCGCCACCGCCGGTTGCATGCTGGCCCGCGAACGCGATACTATACCCCTATAGGGTATACAAACCATGGCTACCGTAGCGTTGAAGATCGATGGCATGCACTGCCAGGCTTGCGTGAAGCGCGTCAACCGGGCGCTCGAAAAGCTGGACGGCGCAAAAGTGCTCGAAGTACAAGTGGGATCGGCCTCCGTCGAAACCGACGACCCCGAAGCCGCCATTGCCGCCGTTACTGCTGCCGGCTATCCCGCCGCCCGCGCCTGACGGGGGCGCTATGACGGCCCAGACAGAGACGATACCCATACGGGGTATGACGTGCGAGAACTGCGTCGGCCACGTCCGCCGCGCGCTGGAAGCGATCGATGGCGTCACCGAAGCCGCCGTCAGCCTCGCCGCCAATAACGCCCGCGTAACGTTCGACCCCGCCCGCACCAACCTCGAGGCCTTCCGCTCCGCCATCGAGGAGGAGGGCTACGAACTCGCCCCGCCCTCTGCACCCAAGCCCACTCTGGTCACCATCGGACCCGCCGCGCCCAGACCTCCAACGAACACCCAAACCCTCACGATCCCCGTCGAAGGCATGACCTGCGCCGCCTGTACCGGCCACGTCGAAAAGGCCCTCACCCAACTCCCCGGCGTCCAAAAGGCCGCCGCCAATCTCCTCGCCAACGAGGCCCGCGTCACCTTTAACCCTGCCCAAACCACCGAAGCCCAGCTTAAAGCCGCCATCGAAGACGCCGGCTATCAGGTCCCCGCCCCCACCACCGCCCAGGAAACCTCGAAACCCGACACCGACGAGTTCCCTGCCGTCCGCCGCCGTG
Source organism: uncultured Solibacteraceae bacterium (assembly GCA_964430625.1). GTDB lineage: Bacteria > Acidobacteriota > Terriglobia > Bryobacterales > Bryobacteraceae. The sequence continues at coordinate 21,515 of CAYSFR010000006.1, read as the reverse complement.
CCTTCGTCGCCCTCACCCTGGGCGCCCTCGCCATGGCCGCCATGCCCTTCGCCGGCCACGACTCCCCCCTCACCAACTACGCCCAACTCGCTGCCGCCACCTTCGTCATCGCCGGCCCCGGCCGCGAATACTTCCGCCGCGCCGCCATCGGCCTCCCCAAGGGCCGCTTCGACATGAGTACCCTCATCGCCGTCGGCACCGGATCGGCCTATCTCTACTCCCTCGCCGCTACCCTCTTCCCCCACTCCTTCCACTCCCGCGGCCTCATGCCCGATGTCTACTATGAGGCCGTCATCTTCATCATCGCCCTCGTCCTCACCGGCCGCATGTTTGAGGTCCGCGCCCGCCGCGAAACCGCCGCCGCCCTCCGCCAACTCAGCGACCTCCAGCCCCGCTCGGCCACCGTCCTGCGCAACAACGAACCCGTCGATACCCCCATCGAGCAGGTCCGCAAAGGCGATACCGTCCTCCTCAAACCCGGCGAACGGATCCCCGTCGACGCCCTCATCGCCTCTGGCGAGTCGGCCGTCGACGAGTCCATGCTTACCGGCGAACCCATTCCCGTCCCCAAGCGGCCCGGAGACCGCCTCTCCGCCGGTACCGTCAATGGTCTCGGCGCCCTCCGCGCCACCGTCGCCGCCACCGGCGAAGCCACCGCCATCGCCCAGATCGCTCGCATGATGCGCGAGGCACAGTCCACCCGCGCACCCCTCCAGAAACTCGCTGACAAGGTCAGCGCCGTCTTCGTCCCCGCCGTCCTCCTTATCGCCGCCGCCACCCTCCTGGCGTGGCTCGCCGCCGGCGCCGATACCGGCCGCGCCCTCTCCGCCGCCGTCGCCGTGCTCATCATCGCCTGCCCCTGCGCCATGGGCCTCGCCATCCCCGCCGCCGTCATGGTCGCCACCGGCCGCGCCGCCAAAATGGGCGTGCTCATCAAGGGCGGCGAAGCCCTCGAACGCCTCGCCCACACCCAGACCATCGTCCTCGACAAAACCGGCACCATCACCGAAGGCCGCCCCACCGTCACCCGCTTCTCCGGCGATCCCGGCGACCTCCCCCTCATCGCCAGCCTCGAAGCCGCCAGCGAACACCCCCTCGCCCAGGCCATCGTCAGCTACGCCAACACCCCCCTCCTCCCCGTCACCGGTTTCCAGGCCACCGCCGGCCAGGGCGCCCGCGGGATCGTCAACGGCCGCGCCGTCCAAGCCGGCCGCCCCGCCTTCGTCGGCTCCACCGAAGATGCCACCGTCGCCGCTACCATCGACGGCCGCCCCGCCGGGACTTTTGACATCGACGACCCCATCAAGCCCACCTCCCGCGAAGCCATCGAAACGCTGAAGCAGATGGGGCTCCAGGTCGCCATGCTCACCGGCGACCGCCTCTCCGCCGCCAACAAAGTCGCCGCCGCCGCCGGCATCGACGACGTCACCGCCGGCGTCCTCCCCGCCGGAAAACAGGAGGCCATCCGCGCCCATCAGGCGCGCGGGCGTAAAGTAGCAATGGTCGGCGACGGGATCAATGACGCGCCCGCCCTCGCCCAGGCCGACGCAGGCATCGCCATGGCCTCCGGCGCCGGCGTCGCCGTAGAAGCCGGCGACGTCACCCTCCTCCGCAACGATCTCCGCGCCGTCGCCCAAGCCATCCGCCTCTCCCGCCGCACCGTCAGCATCATGCGCCAGAACCTCTTCTGGGCCTTCTGTTATAACGCCGCCGGCATCCCTATCGCCGCCTTCGGCCTGCTGAATCCCATCCTGGCCAGCGCCGCTATGGCGCTGAGCTCCATCAGCGTCCTGGCCAACAGCCTGCGCCTCCGGAGGTTCGAATAATGCGCAACCAAGCCGCCCTGAAACGGCTGAAGAAGATCGAAGGCCAGGTTCGCGGCCTCGCCAAAATGGTCGAGGAGGACCGCTACTGCATGGACGTCATGATGCAGATCGCCGCCGTCCAGCAAGCCCTCCGCGGCGTCAGCCGCGAACTGATGAGCAACCACCTGGAACACTGCGTCCACGACGCCATCGCCCGCGGCGACAAACACAAGGAGGGCGAACTCTACAAAGAGATGCTCGACCTCATCTACAAGTACTCCCGCTGAGTCCTCAGCGAGCCGTCCTCAACTCCTTCTTTTCCGCCTCGCCCAGTATCACCGGAGCCAGCCACCGCAAACCCTCCGGCAGGCGCACCACGACGTGAACCAGGTCCGGATGCTCTCCCTGAAGGACCACCAACCCCTCCACCGGCTGATTGTCCGTGCGCAGCCCGCCCAACGTACCGAGCCCCTCTTTTCCACCCGGCGTCCGATACCGCAACGCCCGCCGGCTCAAGTACCGTACCGAATCCGCGGCAAACGGCCCCGCCGGAAACTGGTTCTCCGGGTAGTCGAACATCTCGCGCACCCGCTCCACATAGAAGCGGAACGCCGGAAACACCCGGGCAAGCATCTGGGCCACCTCGTAGCGGCCCGAACCCTCTCCCCCGGCATAACTGGAAATCACGGCGGAGCCCTCGACATCGAACCCCTTGATTCCGTCGATCAGGGCCGGACGCACCATTAGCGACCCGCCGCTCGACCCGTATACCTCCAGGCAATGCCAACCCCGCGGTGCCAACAGCCCAACGCCAGCCGAACCGTAATAGGCGAGCGCACCGGCCGCTCGCGGGCCGATCGCGACTTCCACCGGATCTCGGGCCGGCGCCGCCACCCACCCCGCCTGCCCGTCCGTCGGGCAGCCCACGAACGGAACTTTTTCCGCCCATGCCAGCCCCGCAAACAAAAAGAGCCTGCCCGCGTTCCGCAGACAGGCCCTTTTCACCATGCGAATCTCCTAGCTCTCGGTCACCGTCACGGTCTGCATCACGTCGCCCTGCTGAATCGCATCCACGACGTCCAGGCCGCTGGTGACCTTCCCGAACACCGTATGCTTCCCGTTCAACCACGGGCACGGCACATGCGTGATGAAGAACTGGCTGCCGTTGGTCCCCGGACCCGCGTTCGCCATCGAGATCACGCCCCGGTTGTGCGTGTTCTGGTTCCCCGCGAATTCGTCCTCAAAACGGTAGCCCGGACCACCGCGGCCGGTTCCCGTCGGATCGCCCGTCTGCACCATGAAGTCCGGAATCACCCGATGGAACACGATCCCATCGTAGAAGCCGTCCTTGGCCAGAAACACAAAGTTGTTCACCGTCTTCGGCGCCGACGCCGCGTCCAGTGCCAGCGTGATCACACCGCGATTGGTCGTAATCGTCACCGTATAGCTCTTGGCCTGGTCGATGACCATGGCCGGGTAAGATGCGTATTGCTTCATAGAAGTTCCTCTCGTTTGGCGCGCTCCAGCGCCTTGACAATATCGGAGACGTGCTGCGCCCGGTGCCGGTCCACAATCAGCAACGCGTCGTCAGTCTCCACTACCACCAGATCTTTCACGCCAACCAGCGCCACCAGCCGCTTCGGCACGTCCACGTAGCACCCTTCGGTGAGTTCCGTGATCACGTCCTCCGACTGCACCACGTTCGCATGCGCTCCACGGACCAGCAGTTCGTAAACGGCGTTCCAGCTGCCCACGTCGTTCCACCCGAACTCATCACAGGCGATCCCGAACACCCGCTGCGACTTCTCGATAATCCCGAAATCCACCGAGATGTTCTCGCAGTCCGGGAAGATGTCACCCAGCTTCTTCTTGAACGTCCGGCTGCTGAAGGCAGGCAACTTGGCCAGCGTATCGGCCGTCGCCGGCATGTGCTGCCGCAACTCGTCCATGAAGACGCTCGCCCGCCAGAAGAACATCCCCGCGTTCCAGTAGTAGGTCCCGGCCGCGACAAACTCCTTGGCCTTCTCCAGGTCCGGCTTCTCGGTGAACCGCATCACCTTGAGCGGGGTCGTCCCGCCACTGGTCACGCCAAAGGGAAACTCGATATAGCCGTAGCCGGTCTCGGCCCACCGCGGCTGGATTCCCAGCACGCAGATCTGCCCTTTCCGCGCCGCTTCAAACGCCGGCCGCACCAGCCGCAGATAGCGCGCCGGCTTCTCGATCACATGATCGGCGGGGAAAACACCCATCACCGCGTCCGGGTCCTGCTGCTGCAGGATCTGCGCCACCAGTCCGATGGCCGGCGCCGTGTTCCGCTGCGCCGGTTCGGCAATAATCTGCGCTTTCGGCACTTCCGGCAGTTGGCGGACGATCTCGTCCCGCAGAAAGTCGTTCGTGATAATCCAAACCCGCTCCGGCGGCACCACCGGCCGCAACCGGTCCACCGTCTGCTGGATCAGCGTCCGCTCCCCCCCGAAGGCCAACACCTGCTTGGCAGAGCGCTTTCTCGATCGCGGCCAGAAGCGCGTGCCCCGGCCGCCCGCCAAAATGAGGGCGTAGTAGTGTTCTGACTTAGCCATGACTTAGTAATTTAGTATCCCAACGGATAAGCGCGGATGAACTGTCCTGTCCGCTTCCAGCGCGTTTTGGAGAAGAAATTGGTTACCAGGTTCACCACCTGGTCCACCGAATAGCTGGCCAGATGCTCGGTGGAAGCCTCAAACGACCACCAGATGATCAGCGGCTTGCCGATGATGTTTTCGCGCGGAACGAGCCCCCAGTAGCGCGAATCGTCGGAGTTCTCCCGATTATCGCCCATGCACAGGTAAAAGCCCTGCGGGACCGTCAGCACGCCATCCTTCACGTTGTCCCGCAGCATCTCGGCGCCGCGCGGGTAGACGTAGGAGGGAGAGACGGTGGGAAAGTTAGCGGCATACGGGTCCAGATTCGGCCCGGTAAACTGCGCGTAGGGCTCCTCGGTCGGCTTGCCATTCAGGATCAGTTTCTTGTCGATGAACTGGATCTTGTCGCCGGGAATGCCGATCACCCGTTTCACGTAGGGCATGTTGATATTAAGCGGATAGCGGAACACCACCACATCCCCGCGCCGCACGTCCTGGTAGGGAAGGACGTACTTGGTGATGGGGCCGGGCGGCGAATACGGAATCTTGTCAACAATCAGGTGGTCACCGGTCATGATGGTGGATTCCATCGAAGCCGTCGGCACAACGAATGGCTGCGCGACGGTGGAGGTGAACCAGACCAGCAGAACGATGTTGAACGCCCAGTCGGCGATCCAGTGGCGCTCGGGCGCCGGTTTGGCGGCTTTCTTTTGGAAGAACATTCAGTCTTTAGAAGGATAACCCTGTATCAGATTAAAAGTACGCCGCCACCGGGTCTTCGTAAAGAAGTTACGGAACAGGTCGGTGACATGTTCCACCGATGGCGTGGAGGACTGCAGCCGGTGAGTCGGCGCGTCGTAGGACCAGTAGATGATGAGCGGCTTGCCGATAATGTTTTCCCGCGGCACAAAGCCCCAGTAGCGGGAATCGAGCGAGTGGTCGCGGTTGTCGCCGAGGGCAAAGTAGGCGTTATCGGGCACCACGATCTCCCCGTTCACCACATGGCGCTGCAGCATGGTGCGCGCGCCCTCGTCGATGCTCGTGTTGGGCTCCGAGGGGAAGGTGTCGCGGTAGGAGTCGAAGAAGTCGCTCTTGTGGTACTTGTAGGGCTCTTCAATCGGCTTGCCGTTGCGGTAAACCTGTTTGTTTTCAATCTTGATGCGGTCGCCGGGGACGCCGATGACGCGTTTGACGAAAGTGAACTTGATGTCGGTGGGCCAGCGGAAGACGATGATGTCACCGCGTTTGGCCTCGCTGTAGGGCAGGATGTACTTGCTGATGGGCCCGGGCGGCGAGTAGGCGAGCTTGTCCACCAGCAGGTGATCGCCGATCATGAGCGAATCCTCCATCGAACCGGTGGGGATGACGAACGCCTGGACGAGAGTGGTGGTCCCGAACAGGAGCAGGAGGATGGTCACGGTCCATTCGGCGATGGCGTTGCGCGGGGGCTCCATATGGGCCTCCGCTGGCACAACGGGCGCGACGGGAGCCGCGGGCGCCGCGGCAGCAGCCGGCATCTCAGGCTCGGCGGCGTCACCTTGTAGGGATGGACTGGACACGTACCTCCTTCTGATTCTACTCAAATAGCCAATAGCGCAGATAACGGAACAGTTCGACGAGGGCGATGATGAGGTTCAGCGTGCCGATGCCGCTGACGGCGCCGCGGAACCAAGGGCTGAGCCAGATGACGTTCCAGCCCTCGCGCCAGTTGGCGAACATGTTGTGGTCCCAGCCGTCCATCCAGGGATAGACGATGAGGAAGGCGCCGAGTTCGAAGCACAGGATGATCCAGGCGAGGCCGGAGAACATGGCGAGCCAGGACTTTTTGCGCGGCGGGGGCGGCGGATCGGACTCCACCAGAAAGGGAGGAGGAGGGGGGAGGGTGCTCAACGGCCGGCCTCCGCGAAGAGGGAGCGCTGGGCGCGATCGCGGACGGGGGCGTAGGTCATACGATGTTCCGGGGTAGGCCCGAGCCGGTCGAGTCCCGCCATGTGCTCCGGAGCGCCGTAGCCCTTGTTGCTGGCCAGGCCATAGCCGGGGTAGACGAGATCGAGTTCGCGGAGCAGTGCGTCGCGGGAGGTTTTGGCGAGGATGGAGGCGGCGGCGATGGAGCGGGAGAGGGCATCGCCGTGGATGATATTCCGCTGCGGGAGCGGGAGCGCGACGGTAGTGGCGTCGACGAGGAGGAAGTCCGCCGGGACGGCGAGGGCTTCCACGGCGCGGCGCATGGCCAGGCGGGAGGCCTGGAGGATATTGATCCGGTCGATTTCGGCGACCGAGGCGGAGGCAACGGCGTAGGCGACGGCACGATCGCGAACGAGGGCGGCGAGTTCTTCGCGCCTGTCGGGGTCGAGCTGTTTGGAATCGTTGAGGCCGCGAATGGGCTGATCCGCGTCGAGGATGACGGCGGCGGCGAAGACGGGGCCGAAGAGGCAGCCGCGGCCGGCCTCATCGACGCCGGCGATGGCGGAATAACCCGCGGCGCGGGCCTCCCGTTCGAGGTCCATGTTGCACCGGGAGCGTTTAGCAGCCGCCATATCCCACCGCCTCCCTTCCAGGAACCGGGAGCGAATGGGGTAGCGAGCCGCGACCAGCGGCCGTACTGGCGTTTTGCGGGCACGCCGTTGGGTCCGGGAATTGTAGACTGCACCGCCGTGGCCTCACGCGGGCAGGCCCGGCGGATACACGCCGGGCCTGCCGCCCGGAGGCGGATGAGGGTTGGAGATTCTGCCTGATTCGCAAGCCCGATACCCTGGTGGCGGGACGGTCTTGACGGATTAGTCGCGCTCTTTGAGGCGGGCAGCCTTGCCGCGGAGACCGCGGAGGTAGTAGAGCTTGGCGCGGCGGACTTCACCGCTGCGAACGACTTCGATCTTGTCGATGACCGGGGCATGGAGGGGGAAGATTCTTTCCACGCCGGTACCGAAGCTCAGCTTGCGGACGGTAATGGTCTCGCTGATGCCTTTGTTATTGCGGGCGATGAAAGTCCCTTCGTAGATCTGGATGCGTTCCTTGTCGCCTTCCTTGATCTTGACGTGCACCTTCAGCGTGTCGCCGATGCGCAGGGTGGGCAGGTCCTTGCGCATTTGAGCTTGTTCGACTTTGGTGAGGAGTGCGTGTTGCATGTTCGTATACCTCTTAAGAGTTAGATCTTTTTGAGCAAATCGGGCCTATTGCGGGCCGTTTTCGCGAGCGCCGTCTGGTGGCGCCATTTACGGATTTCTTCGTGATTACCGCCGAGGAGAACCTCGGGGACGTGATTGCCCCGGAAATCGGCCGGGCGGGTGTATTGCGGACAATCGAGCAGGCCGGAGGAAAAGCTCTCGTTTTCGCTGGAGGCCTCGTTACCGAGGACGCCTGGGACGAGCCTTGCAACCGCGTCGATGATGAGCGCGGCCGGAAGCTCGCCGCCACTCACAACAAAATCGCCAATGGATGTTTCTTCGTCAACCAGATGTTGGGCAACCCGTTCGTCCACTCCTTCGTATCTGCCGCAGATGAGCAGGAGTTCGTCGAGCTCGCTCCAGCGCCGGGCAGTGGCCTGATCGAAGAGACGGCCCTGCGCCGACATGAGAGCGACCTTTTTATTGTCGCTCTTTTGCGGGAGGATTGTCTGGACGGCCAGGAAGATGGGTTCAGGTTTCATGAGCATGCCTTCGCCGCCCCCGAAGGGCCGGTCGTCGACGCTCCGGTGGCGGTCAAAGGTCCACTGCCGGAGGTCATGGATGCGGATCTGGATTTTGTTCGTTTGTACGGCCCGGGCGACGACACCGAACTCAAAAGGTCCGCGGAAGAACTCCGGGAAGATGGTGAGCAGGTGGAACGTCATAGACCGGGAAAGAGCTGTTCAATTCTGTTGTTCGCGGAAGAGATCGACGAGTCCATCGGGGAGGACGACTTCGATACGGCCTTCGGCTGGCTTGATCCCGACGCAGATATTTTTGACGAAGGGGATGAGCATACCGTCTTCGAGTTCCAGGAGGCCGGAGGCGCCACCCTGTTCATGGACCGCGGCGACGCGGCCATAGACCGTTTGGTTGTTAGCATCGACGACCTGGCAGTGGACCAAATCACCGAAGAAGAACTCATCTGGAGCGAGGGGCCGGCGGCGGGAGGGGCGAATGGCGGCCCGGAATCCGCGGAGAGCGTCGGCATCCGAGATATTGTCGATCCCTTTGAATTTGAGGATCGTAAAGCCATTGTGTTCCCAGGCTTCCTCGATTTCGACGTCTCCTTTGGAGGAGTCATCGGGGGCGAGGAGGGTAACGGAGCCCAATTCCCGGAAGCGATCAGGACCGGTGGTAAGGTCGTTGACCGCGACTTCGCCTCGATTGCCGCGGGAGCGGACAATTTCGGCCAGGATGATCCAGTCGTTACTCAAGGATTTCGAGGTTGTACCGGCGGTTCAGCTTGACACCACAGGCGCCGAGGAGCGTCCGGATGGAGCGCGCGGTACGGCCCTGTTTTCCGATAACCTTACCCACGTCGGTGGGGGCAACCCTGAGCTCGAGCACGGTGACCTGTTCGCCTTCGACGACGTGGACGGTAACCTGGTCAGGATTGTCCACGAGGGCGCGAGCGATGTCTTCCACTAACTGCTTGACGGCTGCCATGACGAGTCCTTTCCTTAGGCGACAGGAGCGGGAGCGGGGTTGCTCTTGACGAGGCGCTTGACGACGTCGGTCGGCTGGGCGCCGTTCTTGATCCAGAACTGGAGGCGTTCGTGATCGAGGACGACGGTAGCGGGTTCGGCGCAGGGGTTATAGTGGCCGACGACTTCGACGGCGCGGCTGTCCCGGGCGCGATCCTTTTCGATAACGACGACGCGGTAGGTCGGGGCTTTTTTGGAGCCGAACCGCGCGAGGCGAATAGCGAGCATGTTGAGACTTACTCCTTAACTGATGTGAGTTAGAACTTAAAGTCGGACAGGTTAGGCAGTTTGCCCATACCGAGCTTGGCCAATTTCTTGCCCATAAAGCCCTGTCCTTGCAGGGAACCGGAGAAGGACTTCATCATTTTCCGGGCCTGCGTGTACTGCTTGAGAAGGTTGTTGACGTCATTGACGGTGGTCCCGGAGCCTTTGGCGATACGGCGGCGGCGGGAGCCGTTGATGAGCATGTGGTTTTCGCGTTCGCGCGGTGTCATCGAGTCGATGATGGCGACGACGCGGGAAACTTCCTTGGGATCGACCTTGGCGTTTTTGAGCTCTTTGAGCATGCCGACGCCGGGCATCATCCCGAGAAGGTTTTCAAGCGGCCCGAGTTTGGAGAGCTGCTTCAGCTGGTTGCGGAAGTCCTCGAGGGTGAACTCGTTATCGATGAGCTTGCGCTGCATCTCCTCGGCCTGTTTTTTATCGATGGTCTCTTCGACCTTTTCGATGAGGCTGAGGACATCGCCCATGCCGAGGATGCGGCTGGCGGCGCGATCGGGGTGGAAGGCCTCGAAGGCGTCGGGTTTTTCGCCGATACCGATGAACTTGAGCGGCTGGCCGGTGACCGAGCGGATGGAGAGAGCAGCGCCGCCGCGGGCATCGCCGTCCATTTTGGTTAAGATGACGCCGGTGACGCCGAGGCGGTTATGGAACTCGGCGGCGGATTTGACGGCGTCCTGGCCGGTCATGGCGTCGGCGACGAAGAGGATTTCGACGGGGTCGAAGGTCGACTTCAGTTCAGCGAGCTCGGTCATCAACTCTTCGTCGATGTGGAGGCGGCCGGCGGTATCGATTAAGAGGACGTCCTTACCGGTCTGGATGGCTTCGCGGCGGGCGGAGCGGGCCAGTTCGAGCGGCTTGGATTCGCCGGCGACGCCGGGGTAGAGGGGCAGGTTGAGCTGCTTGGCGAGGACGGCGAGCTGGTCGCGGGCGGCGGGACGGTAGACGTCGACCGAGACCATCATCGGGTTGTGCTGATTCTTGGACAGCCAGCGGGCGAGTTTGGCCGTTGACGTCGTTTTACCGGAGCCTTGGAGGCCGACGATCATAATGACCGAAGGGGGCTCATTGGCGAACCGGAGGCGGGAGGCATGGGAGCCGAGGAGCTTGATGAGCTCCTCGTGGACGATTTTGACGACCTGCTGCGAGGGATTGAGGGCCTGCAGCACTTCCTGACCGAGGGCCTTTTCCTTGACGGACTCGATGAGGCCTTTGACTACTTTGAAGTGAACGTCGGCTTCGAGGAGGGCGACACGGATTTCGCGGAGGGCGGCATCCATGTTCTCCGCGGTGAGTTTACCCTCGCCGCGAAGGTTCTTGAAGACCTTCTGCAGTTTATCGCTGAGATTATCGAACATGGCGTGCCTCCTCTATTCTAGCGTTCCCGGACGCCTGGATCTGATAAACTCTGACTAGTCTGACTAGTATGAAACCGATACACGGGGAGTGGAAACTCCAGGATGCAAAGGCACGGTTCAGTGAGCTATTCCGCCAGACGCTGGCCGAGGGACCGCAGCTGGTGACGCGGCAGGGCGGCGGGGAAGTGGTAGTGATGAGCCGGGCGGAGTACGACCGGCTGACGGGCCGGCACCGGCGGCCGGACCTTTACGAGTATTTGCGCAACTCGCCGCTGGTGGGGAGTGGCGTGAAGCTGGCAGGCGGGGAATGAACGGGTACCTGCTGGCGACCGATGTCGTGGCCGAGGCGCTGGAGCCACGGCCGGACCCGAAGGTGGAGGCGTGGTTTGCGTGGGCGTACGAGCGGCCGAAGTATTTGAGCGTCATCACGGCCGGGGAGATGGAGCGGGCGATCCGCGGGGTAGCGGATGCGCGTCGCCGGACGCAGATGGTGGCGTGGTGGAGCTTTGCCTTTCGGGGGCCTGGCTCCGAGCTATTGCTGCCCGTGACGCCGGCGGTGGCGGCGCGGTGGGGGCAGATGATGGGTGCGTCGCCGCGGCCGGTGGCGCGGGAGACGGAGTTGCTGGTGGCGGCGACGGCGGCCGAGCACGGGTTAGCGCTGGTGACGAGCCGGCCGCGGACATTTGCCGGGTTAGGGCTGGATCTGGTGGATCCGTTTGGGTGAGCCTGGGGCTCGCCGATTGTGGCCGTCCGGGTGGGGACGGGCTGGTTGGGTGCATGCGGCACCTGGTTGGCGCGGCGGATTTGGGTCCGCGGCTGGGACTGTGGACCCGGGCCGGGCGGGCGTGGCTGGCGACGGTGCGCGCCGGGGCCGATTTAGCCTGGGCTGTGGTGGAGTTCGAGGAGATCGACTGGGGCCAACGCGACTATGGCGTAGGCTTCGCCGTTGGTATCGGCGAATTCGACCAGGTGATCTCCGGACTCCAGGGTGTCGACGACCGTTCCGACTTGGCCGCGACGGAGATTAGCGGACGGCAGGTCCTTTCATGTCGCGACAACGGGAAAGGCGTTGGTCTTGGTCACGGGCGCGCTCCTCTCTCCACTGTATCGTGGTGCCGTTGCCTTAGGAGGCGCGGCGCTGGCGGAGGAGTTGGGGGAGGAGACGGGTGGCGTGCCAGGCGGCGAGGCCGGTGGCGATGGCCAGGTCATCGTGCTCCGTTTGGCCTCCGTGGGGGCGGATGGCAGCCAGTTCCTGCTCCAGGACGGGGCCGTACTTCAGGCCGGCGGCGATGCGCATGGTGTCCGATTCGAGGAGATAGCGGGTGTTGGCTATCAGCTCGCGGCGAGGGATCGTTATCTTGCCGTTGGGCAGATGGTGCGAATCGGCAGCGGCGGTTAGCTGCGTCGGTATCAGCCAGATGTCCAGGTGCTGCTGGCGGATGAGCTCAATGGCGATCTGGCCGGGGCCGGCGGCGTCGATCACCACATAAATGGGCGGGGGCTTGTAGCCCCAGGGCGCGCAGGCGATGAGCTTCGTCACGATTTCGCGGAAGCGGCGCATGACCTCCAGGTACTCCGTGCGGAGGGGGATGCGGATGAGCGATTGGAGCTCGAGGATGGGCCGCATGGGCTGGCCGAAGCGAGCCGCGTCGAACGGGCCGTCCTCGATCTGGCGGCTACCGAGGAGCGAAAGGGCCGAGTGGTCCCGTTCGATGCCGAGGTCGAAGCCGAGGAAGTAGTGGTCGATGGGTGTCATATAGATCTCCTTGTTACGAGTCGTAGTTGTTTTCCTCTTCGAAGAGAGGCTTGATATCGGTCCGGAGGGACCGGCGGAAGAGTTCGCGGGGCACCGATTGCGCGGATGAGGCCGTGAACTCGCAGTTGAATTCCTGGCGGAACTCGAGATCGGACATGGTGCGGCGCATGGAATCGAGGGCCTGCGGGCTGATGCGGGCGCACTCGGAGGCGCGGCAGAGGATCTTGAACCATGTCGCGCCTGGCTCGTGCCAGCGTTCGTAGAAGTAGCCCGACTGTCCATTGGGGGTGGAGAGCAAGAGCATGGCCCCATTGGAGACGCTGAGCATGGGTTTGAGGGCGGCGAAGAGTTCGTTGGAGGCGAAGGCTGCTTCGTCGACGATGATTAGCCGAGGCGCGGAGAAGCCGCGGATGGTTTGCTCGCTATCGGGCAGGGAGATGACGTAGCTGCCGTTAGGGAGCCGGAATCCGTCGCACCCCGGTGGCGGGGCGGCGAGGGGGATGCCAAGTTTGCGAGCGATCTGGCGAGACTTTGCCATAATCTGGCCAGACTGGCGGCCCGTTGGGCCGGCCAGAAGGATGGTGGCATCGCCGTGCTGGATGGCCTCAAAGATGGCGCGAATGGCAGCGGCGGTGGATTTGCCGGTTTGGCGGCCGCCGAGCATGAGGACGTTTTTGGCATCCGTGGTCATGAGGGCCGACTGGTGGGAGTCGGCGTGGAAATCGAGTTCGGCCGCGGCCCAGGCGAGGATGTCGCTGGTTGGGCGATTTGGGGCGGAATCCGGGGCGTCGTCCAATTGGGGGACGATGTAGGCGTCCGGATCGACCTCATATATAAATGACTGGGCGGCGGCGGGGCCGGGATCGGCGTCGCTGGCCGGGTTGGCATCGGGCGCCGGCGCGGGCGCGGGTTCGGGCTCGAGTTCCGGCTCCGGGGCGGGCTCGGGCGGGTTGGCGGGAGCCGGGACGGGGCCGTTGCCGTTTTCCGGGCTGTTTTCCGGGCCTGTTTCGGGGCCGGCGTCCTGGTCGCCGTCCGGGCACTGGGGGGCAGCGGCTGGGACCCTCCACGAAAACTCGGCGGGTAAGTGGTTTGTTTGCAACACGGGCTGGGACCCTGTGCGATTCGGGAAGCGCTTGGAGAGGCGTTCGAGATCGCGGATGATGCGCGAGCGGACGGCGGAGAGGCCGGCGGCGCGGTGGTCCATGTTGCGGAGGGGGCCGCCGGGGGCGGCGCCTTCGACCTCGGCATTGGCGAGGAGGGCCGTGGAGAGTTCGGGCGCGGCGAGACGCTGGCGCTGGGCCTCCATGTGGCTGATGGTTTCGTTGGTTTGGGCGAACCGAATTCTTTTTATTTTCCAATTGGCGTCGATTAATTCGAGGACCAACTGGCATTCGGTTGGGGTGGTGGGCTGCCAATAGGCGAACTCCTGGGCGGAGATGGAGTCATAGAGTTCGCGGGACTCGGTGGGCAGCAGGGTGCAGTCAAACGACAGGGGCAGGGCGCGGCGGCGCTGGTTGTCGCGGGCGGCCTGGGCGCAGCGGAGGCGGCCTTCGGCGGTGTTGGGCCCATTGGACTTAGAGCCATTCTGGCGGGCGATTTCGGCCCTTCTTTGCTTGTCGATGGGCATAGTGGCCCTTCCTTTTCTGGAAATGAAAATAGCAAGGCCCCGGGGGGCTCCTTGGAGGGGGAGCGCCCGGGGCCTTGCCTACTCTCACGTTAGCAGCGGGGGGAAGGGGAACTTGTTGGTCTGAAAATGTAATTTATTGAAAATGGGGGAAATATAGTTTTTATTTTTTTGTCACTGGTTTTTTTGCGGGGCGAGTTTTTGGCGGGCGGGGCGGCACCATTTGGAGTCCTGTGGGTCTCGGCGACCCAACTCTACTTCTTTGGGGACCGTTTGAACTGACGCAACTGCTTGTCCGACAGGGCCGGAATTCCGGTGAAGTCGATGGAAGACTCATCGCCGCCGTTCTGGCGTGCGGCGACTGCTTCCAATGTTTCCTCCTGGCGTTCGGTGAGCGGTTTGCGCCAGATGGCCTCCGCGCCCAGGGTGACTGTCTTCCCGGACTGGGGTGGCGCGGATGATTTGTTCGGCAACTGGTCTCTCCCTTCTCTACTTTACGACCACCTGGGACACCGGGGTTCGGGCCGGGTGACGGCGGGGTGCCGCGCGCGGCTCATGCGCCGTAGGGCGGGGATGGACCTTGTCCTCCGTTTAGCGGGTTCCCGGCACCAGTCCGCCAATTGCTCACCGGCCGAACGCGGGCGACCGAGACACGATACAGCGGCCGATCGTCTCGGCGCCTTCGGCCCTACGGGATCGGATCCTGAAAGTGCTCGCGCTTCTAGCGAATCCGATAGAGGGATTCGAGAACACCTTCGAGTAAGCACTCGGCGAAATGACATCCAGCCACGATTGCTGGCCGCCCTGCACCGGGTGGATTGTCTGCGGCTTGGCCAGGGCGCGCAGCGAGTGCTTCCGCGGGCGCCTGATTCCGGGTGAAGGAGGCGTTGGCGCCGGAGAACGCACCTATACGAGTTCCAGCCGGATCTGGCGCCCAACAGCGCTGGCGGCCTTCTGTAGGGTGTTGAGCGTTACCGCGCCGTTGTTCGGATCCAGCAACCGGTCGAGGACGGCGCGACTAGTGCGCATGCGCCGCGCCATCTCCGATTTCGACACGTTCTGTTGTTTCATTGCTTCTTCTACCTGGCGTGCCAGAACGCGCTTGATCGCGTTTGCAGTTGTTCCCTCGTAAATGCCTTCCTCGCGAAGCCAGCTATCAAACGATGACCCGATATCCTTTTCTTTCATTGGCGGGTTCCTTTCCTTCGCTTCCCTGCCAGGTCGATATCCGACTTTGGCGTCTTCTGGGTTTTCTTGATGAACGCATGAAGCAATACCATTTGCCCATGGGCCACACAGAATATAACGCGGGCAATCCGGCTCTGCGGCAAATCGCTTCGAAGCTCCCAAAGGCCGTTGCCGAGTGAACGAACAAGCGGCATGCCGATTGGCCAAGAAAACTCGACATCCTTGATGTCCTCACCGAGCACTTTCCGATCGGCCAAGTCGAGACTTCTCAGCCACTCGCGCACCGGCTCTCTACCGCTATCGGAGCATTAGAAGTGCGCAGGCAACCGCTTTCGGTCATGACCCACAGATTAGTGTATCTTTTTTGATACACACCAGCACGCAAAGATTTTCAGCCTCGTTGTCTCGTATTTCCAAGAAACGGCCGATGACGCCATGAACCAATTTCCGGCAGTTGGTTGATCTGACGCAGCTGCATTTTCCGGAAGATGTTGCAACTGGGAGGGATCTGGGGAAACGATCCAGACCTAGGCCATCACCCTGTGGGTGAAGCCGACGACAGCGTAAAACGGCTACCGCTGGATGGTGTACTGGGCGCCTACGGCGGCCGGATTCGGATCGAGTGTGATCCGTCGGCCAAGGTGACAGAGTTCGGTCCGTTGCCGACGCTCGCGCACTTGGGGAGATGGACGTTGCGCTCCGTTTAGCGGGTTGCTGGTACAAGTCCACTAACTGCTCATCGGGCGAGCACGAGCGACGAAGGCAGGACAGAGTGGCCAATCGTCTCTGGGCGGCGTTCCGTGATTCCGAAGGGCTGCGGGTTCACAGTTCCGGGTAGAACGGGTGATGTTGAGTCCATTAGAGAGGACTGCTAAAGTTGGGCTATGGTCCTGCCTGAGAACATCGAGATCCGCTCGGACGTCATGATGGGCAAACCTTGCCTGAAGGGGACACGTATTCCGGTCTACCTGATCCTTGAGAAGCTTGGGGCTGGCGAGACCGCTGTGGAAATTCTCACCGCCTATCCACAAGTGACGAGGGGCCATATCATTGCCGCACTGCAGTATGCGGCAAGTCTTGCGAGCGACGAGGTCATCCTCGCGTCGTGAAACTACTTCTCGACGAGAATCTCTCCTCACGACAGGCCTCCATTCTACGAGAGCAAGGACATGATGCCGTCGGAGTGGTGGAACTCGGGTTATCCGGCAATCCCGATGAGGAGATCCGGGAGTTTGCGATCGCAGAAGACCGGGTACTGCTCACAATCGATGCCGACTTCGTCACACCGGAGGAACGACATTTTACCGCATGTTTTAGACCGACTTACTCACCGATTGTGTCGGCGTCGCTTTGGGGGCGGAAAATAGCGCTTTCGGATCGACGTAAGAAACATCCTTCAAGCATTTCTCGCCACGCGTACTATGCTGAAGAGAAATGTCCTCGATTGATCCGTGTTTGCGCCTTGCTGTTTCGGTGCAGGCGAGTCCCGGTGTGTACGCCTTATTATTGGGCTCTGGTGTGTCTCGTTCCTCGGGAATGCCGACGGGCTGGGAGGTTACGCTGGACCTCGTGCGTCGCGTCGCGAAGCTGCGCGGGCAGGACCCTGGTGCGGATCCAGCGGACTGGTACGAGCGCGAGTATGGGAGCGCCCCGGAGTATTCAGATCTCCTTAGCCAGCTAGGTGGTACGGCCTCGGAGCGCTTACAGATTTTGCGGGAGTATTTTGAGCCGACGATCGAGGAACGTTCCGGAGGTCAAAAACTTCCCACACCGGCGCACCGAGCCATCGCTAAGTTGGTGAGCAAGGGGTACGTGCGGGTGCTTTTGACGACCAACTTTGATCGACTGTTGGAACTCGCGCTCGCCGATGAAGGCATCCAAAGTGCGGTGATCACTTCGCCAAATGGAGCGCGCGGAGCGCTTCCCTTAGCCCATACGCGTTGCACGATTATTAAGGTAAACGGCGACTATCTCGACCCGCGATTCAAGAATACGGGCCGGGAACTTGCAGCGTACGACCCCGCCGTCAATCAATTGCTCGACCAAGTGTTCGACGAATACGGATTGGTCATTTGTGGCTGGTCAGGAGCGTCGGACATCGCTCTCTGCGCGGCCATTGAGCGCTGCCCCGTCCGCCGCTTCACCACCTACTGGACAACTATAACTGACCTCTCACAAACAGCAGCAGCCATCGCCGACAAGCGCCAAGCACAATTGTTACCTATCACTAACGCAGATGATTTCTTCACTACGCTCGCCGACAACGTAACTGCACTAGAAGACTTGCGGATGCCGGATCTGATCTCCGCCTCAGTGGCACGCGCGCGCCTCAAACGTTACCTGGCGGACAACGACCGGCTGATCCAATTCCACGACCTCCTCCTTGGAGAGGCCGACAAAACCACGACAGCCTTGCTCGGACCAAACTTCGACATGATCACCGAGCCGAGGGTGGATAATCGTCTCCGGCGATACGAGACGTGTACGAATACGCTCCTCTACCTTATGACGTGCGGCGCATATTGGGCAAAACCCCATCACGACACCCACCTCTTACGCGGCTTTAAGCGCGTTGCCGATCTCAGCCAGCGCAGCGGGCATTCAACGCTTCTTGCGCTGCGGCGCTACCCGGCACTCCTCCTCCTCTATGGGATGGGCCTGTCAGCGTTGGCCGCACAGAACTTTCGATTCCTCCATGCAATCCTCCATGTTAACGTCGAAGACGACCCATCGAAGCCGCAGCGGCCCGCTGCGATTGTCATCAATAGCACCCGTGTGCTGAGCCCGCAGTCGCAAGAGGCTGAGCTCGCGCGTCAACAAACCCCACTGTGCAACTGGGTGTTTGCCGCCCTCCGTGAACCATTGAGGGAATTTCTACCCAACGACTCCGACTATGACCGCACATTCGATTTTTTCGAGTACGTATTGTGCCTAACCCACTGCGATCTAAAGACTTCCCGTGGAGATCTCAATGCCCTTAAGCAGCGCGATCCAGAATACCGCCTGATCGCGCCCGTCGGGCGCTTCGGGTGGAAAGCTCCAGCGTTTGACGGAGCCCAAATTGACGCCACCATGGAGATGCATGACGGAGCGCAATGCCCACCACAGGTGCGAGCCCTTATAGATGCGGGCTTTTTTGACTCCACCGGCAATGACTATAGCAAATATCGCGGAATCAAAGCGGGCTTCGACCGCCACCTCAAAGCCATCAGAGAGCAATTAATCTAGGCGCCGAACCCAAAGCCCTAGCAAGCTCGCGTCACTGGACGGTTTTCGATTCCGCGACCAAATCGAAACAACGAGAACTCCTCACCACCGTCCTCAAAACGGCGACCCGCTCGGCCATTGTCCTCATTTGGATAGGATGGCAACAAGCTATTGGGAGCGTGTTTAGGTTCCACATCAAACCCCGGCGCACTTGTTCCCCAGTGTCTTCGCGGTACTGTCCCTACTCGGCTTGACCGCGAGTGCGCAACCGCAGATTGGAGGCGGGACCTGTTCGATTAAATCCGGCAGTTGGGTTGGGGATTGCGAGCGGGAAGTACTAGAAACGAAGGAAGATGAGCAGCAACGAGGAGAGCAAAGAGGTTCACCGAGAGGGTGAAGGAAATGGGTAGCCTGAGGGCTTTCGGGCGGTGCACCGGGTGGAGACGTTTGGCGGGCCGATTCAGGTGCGGTAGGAAGAAGAGGCCGGGGTAAGCATGTATGGGCCGCTGACTTACTTCGTCGAGTTCCTGAAAGTATGCGGTGTGTGGGAGCAGTTTGTGAGGGAGTGCCCGTTGCGGTACACCTCGCCGAACGCGCCAGCGAAGAATGCAATCCTGGGGACAATTCTGTTTAGCGTTCACAGCGGGTACCGGCGGTACGCGCACATCACAGCGATACGCGGAGACGATGTGTTGCCGCGATTGTTGGGAATCGAGCAGTTTCGGAGCGAAGACAGCGTGCGGCGCGCGTTTGAGAAACAGCACGAAGATGCCATGACGCGGTGGATGGACCGGCACACCAACGAGAGCTATGCCGCGTTGCTGGAGCATGAATGGATTTTGGATCTGGATGCGACGGTGAAGACCTTGTATGGACGCTAGGAAGAAGCGCGCGTTGGCTACAATCCCGCCACGCCGGGCCGGCCCTCGCACGTTTATCACGCGATGCTGTTGAGCGCGGCGAAGCTGGTGTTGAACGTGGACGTGCAGGCAGACAACCAAATGGCGAGCACGTACGCGCGGCCGACGCTGTGGGGCTGGCTGGAGGCGCGGAATAAGAAGGACTGGCCGACGCTGCCGCGCGGGGACATTGGACATGGCAATGAGGAGATGATGGCCGGGGCCGAGGAACGGGGATTAGCGTATGTATTTAAGCTGAAGCAGACCAAAGGGGTGGCCACGCTGATTGAGAAATTGGCGCGGCGCGGAGCCAAGGCCGGCTGGCAGGACGCTGGACAGCGGTGGGAGGGCGTGGAGGCGGAGTTGCAGTTACAGGGGTGGAGCCGGAAGCGGCGTGTGATCGTGCTGCGGAGACCGTTGCGAAAGGGACCGGCGGCGACGCCGGAGTTGAGTCAGCGGCGCGGACCGGGATGAGTGTTGACAGAACGGACCGGGAGGAGTGTTGACACTTTAGGGGGAGGATCGGAGGGCCGATAGAAGGCAGAGATGCCTTGGAAAGCGAGCAGTCCGATGGACGAAAGAGCGAAGTTCGTGCTGGAGCAGCAACGGGACGAGGGAAACATGGCGGAGTTATGCCGGCGATACGGGATATCGAGGCAGACCGGGTACAAGTGGCTGGAGCGGTATGGCCGACGTTGCCTGGCTTGGTGATCGAACATAAAGGAGGCGACTGGTATGAGCATGCGGTACTGGTCACCAATTGGAGCGAGCCCTCACTGCTGGCGGTTGCGCAGATCTACCGGGACCGGGGTGACGCCGAGAACATGTTCGACGAATTGAAGAACCAGTGGGGCTGGACCGGGTTTTCGATGGCGGATCTGAAGCGCAGTCAATTGATGGCGCGGATGGTGGCGTTGATATTCAATTGGTGGAGTATCTTTACACGGATGGCGAGGGGGAGCCAGCATGGGGAGGCCATCACGACGCGGCCGCTGTTTCAGCATGGGGTGGCGCGGCGAACGCGGCACGCCAATCAGACGCAGCTTTCGATTTCGAGCCAGCATGGAAAGGCGAGGAAAATCGCTTACTTACTCAGTGGGATGAGTGCGTGGATGCAAGGACTTAGACCGAATGCGGAGCAGTTGGCAGAACGGGCATTTTGGCCGCGGATTGTGAAGCGCATCTTTCAGGATTTTGGCCGCTTTCCGCTAGGTGCGCCCAGGTTTGTCGCCCTCGACGCGGCTTCAAACTGCCGGATTTAGATAATGAGCATGTGGCCGACTGCGAGCTCTCCGCCGACGGGACCGCCTTGGTGGCAGCCAGTCAAGCGGAAGGTGCCATTTGATGACGTTGCCGCAGAGACAGCATCGGTTCAGGCCCGTTGTCTCAGCGATCGCCGGGCGAGTAATCGAAGGAGAACCCTGATGCGTCACGTCGGCTCGCGCTGGGCGTTTGCGATACGCACTCAGTCGCCGACAATGCGCCCGCCGGCCCGCAACAGCGACTGGGCCACGCAGCACGCGCTGTCTGCATTTGTCGCTGCAATACCGCTGTCCGCGATCACAATAGCGGCAGATAGAGAAGATTGCGTTACACGTCGGATCGTTACAGGCGCGAATCCTCTCCCCCTCGATGGGCTCGTGGACAGGTGCAGATATTGCACCGATCATACACGCGCCGTGCGACGATTGAACTGATGATTTGCGCCTCCCGCGCGATGATATTGCCGGTCCCAGATCGGCTGCATGCTCAGAAGCCTACGTCTTCTGATGACCGATGACAGTGTTGTCGCAGTTCGAGGATTTTCGGGTCATGCGTCACGGACTTAGGAGCGGAGATAGACTGAAGTAAATGCGCGTATCAGATGATGGCACCGTGTTTGACATTGAAGGACGGCTACTCCACTATTCTCCGACTCGATTCGTGAACGAGATCGTTAGAGGTGGGAAGTGTCTGATGTGCGGCAGAAGCCCAAACAACGAGGAATTCAATTCCGAACATGTGATCCCGAATTGGCTGTTGGGCAGACATACACTGCACTCGCGGACAATTGCCCTCCCAAATGGAGCACCCTCACTAGTGTCCGGTAAAAGTTTTCGTATTGGCCGACAACCTGTGTGAAATCAA
>CAYSFR010000005.1:13109-368261 GCA_964430625.1 uncultured Solibacteraceae bacterium | reverse complement strand
AGCGGTGGCAGCGTAACTCACATCAACTTGCCTCCGGAATCCCCGGGGCGGTTCACACCGCCTTGAGCCGCCGTCAGTAGGGCCGCGTAATGTGAGAGTTGCAAAATCGTTGCTGCCTTTGTCTCGCGCGCGAGTTTGCAATCGTAAGGCTCATACGACCAATTCCCCAATTCACTGGGTTTGACTACCTTCCGAAGAACGTCCGGCCGTCCAAACCATCGGGCATCGCTCAATGCACCCTGAACGATTACGTCTATTCCTTCCGCCATAGCTCGAAGGGTGCTGGCGACCGCTTCGCTGTCTCCGGTGTTTGCATCCAGTCTGAAAACCGACAGTCCTTGGGACTGTAGGTGTGTCACGTAGGACTGCTCATGCTCCAGGCCCCTCTGCTGAAGCACAACGAGATCCGGCGCCTTAAACTCGGATGCAACTTCAATCCCGTGCACTTCGCGGCGATTCAATGCAGTGAGGTGTTCACAAACAAGGTGGTTGCTCAGATCCGTCGCCGTCAACCTTACCGTCCCGTCCTGAATCTTCATTCATTTGCAACGATAGCAATTTGAGCCCATTTCTCGGTATCGGTGGATCGCGTTGAATGTTCCTTGGGCTGCAATCAGGACCCGTTTAGACTTTTCCTGTGTCGAAGCCTATTGACGATTCGAAGTTGGTGTGGAGAAGGATTTCTGCGATCGAGCGTATCGGAAGCGCCTTTTGCTGTTCGCTAGACGACGGATCTCAGGCATCTGTACCGGAGATCGTGGGAACTCGATTGCGCCCGAACATGGAAATAGCCTTGATTACCAATGATCATGCAGGCAATCCAATAGACATATTGGTGGACCGGTCAGTTCACCGACAGAAATCGTCGCAACTTCTTTTCGCGTCAATAAGGAATGTCGTGGCGGGCAGCACTGTTCAGCAGAAAGGCTTCTTACAGGCCAGGCTATCAAACTCCGATCGCCTGCAAAGCCTATCCATCGCAGCCACGGCAATCCGATCGTATTTTTTTGGAGTCGACGATCTTGATGGTCGAATTGAAACGCTCTACGAAGTACTCCATGTGGACCAGCAAGTGACGATGAGTGACTTGATGGTCGCGTGGCGTCTTCGCCGCGCAGAGCTGACCATAGGTGAAAGCACCATATCCCAGAAGCGTCGAGCAGAACGTGCGTTCAACATTCTTGCCTTACCGGAACTAAAGAATGGCTATGACCAGCTTTTGAAGCACCAAGATGCAGCGCCACTGTTTCCATTTGGCGGGGCCGGCACGTTACTGCTTGAGGGTCACTTCCTCGCAGGTGACCGGACATTCATTGGCCATCGCATTCTGGACTTTATCCCAGAAAGGAAGGAGCAGAAATTGTCCCTCCTTTTGCGATGCGCCGAATTCTTCGAAGACAGAATTGAGATTCGAGATCCCCGGAGACGTATTCAAGTGTTTATGGATGTTCGACTGTCGGCAGATGTTAAAGCGGACCTATCTTGGAACGTTTGGAAGCATTGGATTCGAAGCCGGCTAGAAGTCGAGGCGACTTTCGTAACCTCGGTCAAAGAGAGACTTGATCAAGGAGCGCGGATCAGCAGCAAGTGGTCTGTGGCGCTTCCATCGCGACTTCGCGTAACCGTTCCTGAAGGCCTGATGGCGGATATCGAGTGCGCTCGCGCGTTCTACGATCTGCTCGGCCGGCACTCGGACCTGATCCGTCAGATCTCTGCACAGATCGATTCCAGCCCTGCCGAACATTGCCTTGTCGAGAAATGGTTTCGAGACTTCAACGCGGAACACGAACTGCGTCCCCAGCATGTCAATTGGCAGCCGGACTACGACGACTTCTACTTCGAGGAATTGCGCAAGCGGAGCAAGACTTGGTTCCTGTTCCGCGAGGAATACCTGTTCGTTTGGCACAAGATTCTGATCGCGGAGATCCCCTCATTAGGACATGCCACGTACCTTTTCCTGCGCCCGCAAAGCTTGGAGGAGTTCCTGGAGGAATATGCCAAGACCGCACGCGACGAAGTTCGGCGCAACCGGGACGAGGTAGCGAGCCGGCTCGGATTTATTGGCAGAGTTGTGCGCGGTCGTCGCAAGATGCGGTGGCTCAATGAGGTGTTAACCCGAGCTGGTGAGCAGGTGGAACGCGGCAATACGCCAGAATAGCCGGCCAGGAGTGGTTAGGCGCCGGTACACCGTTGCGGTAAAAAGGCTGCAGAACAGGAGCCTGCATGTCCAACACAATTCCGCCTCTCACAGATGAAACAAAAGAAGAGATCATCGAGACCCAACCGAATGGAATCTGGCTGGTGCTGAACGAGGAGTTGCACGAAGCCAACGCCGTCGCCGAAGATCTCTTCTAGCCTTTCGTCCTTCGCCCTCTCCGCGCCAGACGTTTCCAGGCAACTGCATCAATCAAAAGTGGCTGCACGCTCTGGTTCGCGATGTTCACAAAGGCGCCGTGATGATGTTCCAATCCGCCATACCGGAAAAGCCTGGCGAGCATGGCCATTGCGTGGCTGGCGAGTGTCTGATTGACGAATGGTTCCTGACGCTCCAACGACTCCAGCGCACTGCAACTCGGCAACGCGTTATCGTCCAGAGCTGGGTTCACGATCTCCGGGCACAGTTCGGCGATGGTGCGAAGCCGGTCGGCCTTTCGCGGATTACGGGCGTTCAGCGGTTGGCCGAGGACAAACTGCCCACCTTCGGCGCCATTGCCCAAGTCGAGCCAATACGCCACCCGGCTTCGGGAGCCGGCGATTTGAGCCTCAATTCCGGCACGTGCCTCCCGCGTGTCCACGCATCCGATCACGATGTCGCTATCGGAGAGCTTATGCTCATCGGCCAGCCGCTGCGGCGCTGAGCGCCAGTTCAGGTTCCAGAACAGGTTGATCCTTGAGACGAGCACTGTGGCCTTGGGCAAGCCGATCTCGGACCGGCTGAAAGGCTGTCGGATGCAATTGCTTTCTGAGACGACATCGCCGTCGATCAACGTCACGTCTAGCCCGCCGGGGTGGCCAGCGACCAGTAACGCTTGATGGATGTACGGGAGCGCCATGGCGACTATGCTCCCGTTGCCCCCGGTGCCCACGACGCTGACGCTTACAGTGCGACTCAGCAAATGGGTAGAGATGTTGTGTTTCATGTGACGCCTCAGTCGAGATCGCGCCCGACGAATTCCTGGAGGGTCTGGCGGGCATTTGAGAGCGATCGGGCTGGAAAGACGTTGGCCCCCTCCACCGATTTCCAGAGGCCTGCCACTCCCTGCTTGTGCCGGCACATACGGCCGCCTCCCCAGAGGTGAGTAAACTCGCTCGCGAAAAACGCTTCCTCCCAGGCCGTCATCGATTCGACGAAAGGGCCGTCCGGCGATCGCATGCTGCCTTGGCAGACGAGTCCGTTCTCTTGAGTGTTGTAGTACGGCGCGACCAGGAGAGGCGTGGCGGCATCGGGGCGTCTGCTTTGGCTGATGGCGCGGATGCGGAGTTGCCGTCCGGACACCCTAAAGACCAATGCGGGGTGCGGAAAACACCGGCCGCTGTAGGAACCGAGTTCCTTGTCAAACTGGGAGAAGAACATCCGCCGGGTTTTTGCCGGGGTCCACCATACGAGCGTGTCAGTTGTTCGAACCAAGACGTTAGGAGGGAGAAGCTCCGTCCGCAGATTGGAGCCCAGCCCCTCGGCCAACGACTTCAAGAACATCGTAGACAGGGGCAAAGCTGGTCCCAATTGTGGTGCGGTTCCCTTCCCGGCAGTCGCTTCGTGCCAGGAGGCAAATACATCCCGCGCGCCCCTGTATATAAGGATGGCGCCTTGGAGCGTGAGCGTATCTGCGCCCTGCAAGCTGATGTGGCAGTCCATGATTCACCTCCTTTGTGGTTGTCGAGCCCGGATCGAGGCGATCACTTTCTGATTTTCATGGCTCGATCAAATGTCGTTCTCGGGAAGGAGTTTCATCAGCTCACTGGCCCGAGAAAGTGTCCTGAGAAAGCAGCTCAGTTTGTAGAAAGAGTCGCGGGCATATCCGAAGTCGTCGGTTCTCACCGGGATGATCAAATTCGGCTCTGGTGAAACCTCCATCATGCCTTCCGCCTCCGCGTCGAAGGCCGCTTCAATGGCGTCGTGTTTCCTGAAGACGATCAGCATCGCCGGTAGCGGTGGGTTTGTGTCTTGAAGTTGGTCTCGGATCTCCGGGTCGAGTTCGGGTGGTTGAGCCCGCGACGAACTACTTTCGAGCGCCATAAGGCAGTCTAGCCACCGACGGACTTCTGGTGCTCGAACGCGGGTCATAACCTTGCGTATACCCTGGAGGCTTAGTGGCTTCCGTTTCAGGGCGGAGGGTACCGCAGCATTCACATCCGGGAGCTCGACACTTTCGGAATCGGAATCGCCTTCATACCAGTCCCGCATCATTTCGTTCCGTTCCAGCGCATCCTGATAGTCAAATACCCTTACCCAGCGATTGAGCGATGACGTGAAGATCCGGTAGAACGTCGCCGGTAGACGTGGATGCTCCCGTTCCAGTGCCTTGATGGTTGGTCCCAGCACCAAGTAGCCGGATTGCGTGGGATCGGCGATGAGGTAGAGGTTGGTTCCATCGCCCTCGCCTCCAGAGATCGGATCGACAGTGGAACTGAGTGTCAGCGTCATGAAGAAGTGCTCTCGAAGGACTGCACTACTGCTTTGCTGAACGCAATGCTCCAGAGCGATCCGCAGGAATTCATATGGATCCTGGCCGGCCTTGGTCCATGCAGCCGCGGGAGCGATTCCTGCTCGTAGGAGGTTTGCTCCT
Organism: uncultured Solibacteraceae bacterium; assembly: GCA_964430625.1. Lineage (GTDB taxonomy): Bacteria > Acidobacteriota > Terriglobia > Bryobacterales > Bryobacteraceae. Next base: position 363,474 of record CAYSFR010000005.1, on the reverse strand, counting down.
GTGCGCGCTACGATCCGCTCCCCGTGAAGCATTTGATGATGGCCGGGAATTCCATCCAATAGAGGAAGACTCCAGCCGGTCGAATTGCCAGTGCCCATTAAAGAGTGGGCGGAAGCCACCCCGGTGGAACATCGAGCAATCGGAATTGGCCGCTGCCGCGGTGAAGGCACTGGATTCCTCTGGCCACGAGTTGCGCCGCAAGTTGCCAATCGGGACATTTTCGATACTCCTCCAGAATCGTTTTCTGACTTGGGTGCAGCCCTCGCGCAATTGCATCAAGTTCTTCCAGAATGTCTTCGACCGTTGGGTCCTGCGGCATAGGCTTAGCCCTTGGCCCCGATTGCTCGCTCGAAGCGGTAAACGAGCTTTTCGCCTACCGCCTCAGGGCCGGTCAAGACGGCTGTCGTGATCTCAGGAAATTGTGTCGCGTAGACCGACCGCACCTGTTCGGCATCCATCTGTGGGTTCGGATCTGGAAGCTTTGCGCCCCCAAATCGGAATTCCCGGGTCATCTTGGTTACCGTCATGCGTTCACCTCAACATCCTCTGGTTCACTCCCAGCTTCATCGAAAAGCCCGAGTGTCCCTTGTGGCTCCGGCTTTGGTGCCGCCGCTTTGTCCGCGACCGGGAGTTTCTTCCCTTTGAGCTTTTCTCTTCGAGCTTCTTCGGCCGCCTTCTCCGCAGCATCGAGTTCCTGCTTGATCCGGGCCAAATTCGAGGAGGTCGCCGAGTGGGCGTCGACGAAGTCCCTCAATTGACTGGGCAGATCCCTGTCAAGTTCTTCCGCGGTGCCGGTGGCGCAGAGCGGCACCGACAATACCTCGTTCTCGTCATCTTTCAGCTTCTTCGGGATGATACTGACGGTCAGCACCTCTCGGTCTGTCGCCGCGACAGTTAAGATTACGGTGCGGTTGGAAAGCATTGGCATCAGTTGGGAAAACAGTCCGGTTGTGTCGGTTTGGTTCATGAAGTTCACACTCCTTTGGCGAATTCGATTCGCCGTTAAGCCGCCTCTTCAAAGCGGAATTTCCGGCTACCAGCGCGAGTCACCATCGTTTCTAGCTCCGCAGCGAGCGACGCCATACCCGACTGGACTTTCGTGCGGAGCTCACCCGTGTTGCGAAGATCGTCGGCCCCAACGCCCTGCAGAAGCGCCCGCGCCTGCTTCACAATCTGCTGCAGTTCGTGGTCGTCCGTCACATTCCGGAACTCGAAGTTTTCCAGGAACTCGATCAGGTTCGACACTGTGGTTTCTTTGAAGCGAAGTGGCTTTCCGTCGGCGCCGTCTTGAAGGCGTTCCGCCATGTGCTGGACGAGCTTGCCCATCGACTCGCGAAGGACCAACTGGATCTCAGAGGATGCCTCAGCCATGCGTTGGGCGGCTTTCTCGCGCTCTTGATCCCACACCTCCTGAGAGATTCCCCGGAGTTGATCGGGAACGCCGAAGCTGACGTATTGCCATGTGAATCCGAACTGGCGCGCAACTTCGTCTACGGGCGGATAGTCGGCCGGGTTGTAGAGTCCACGGAGCCGTTTGCTCGCATCGATGCAAAGGCCGGGATAGACATCAAGGAATGCTTTGACTAGTTGCTCCCGCTCCGTCTGGAATTGCCGGAGGCGTTGCTCGACAATCTGGAGGGCAACAATCGGAAGGAGATGAATACCGACTTCGAACGGAAGGCACAGGTTGTAAAGGTAACGACGAATCTCTCCATCGAAACGCCCAATGGCCTTCAACTCTGCCGAATCCAACAGGTGCTTTGAAACGCGAAGAAGGTCCTTGTCCGCATCGGCTTCGATCTGCGAAGTCGACACCTTGCGGGTGTTGCCCATGGTGGAGAGCCGCACCTTGATGCAGACCGTTTTCTTGGCAAGATCGAGGCCGGGATCCTGAATCTGAATGCCTGGAGGGCTGCTGCCACCGTCCGGATTTTCGCCCATACTCGGATGGACGAAGGGTAAATGTGGTGCCAATGCAGTGTCGGAAATGGAGAAAAGATTGGATTGAAACGACATGGAATACACGTCTCCTTGTGTGTGTTGAGGTTGGTTTTGGCGCCGGTCTGCGCCTGAAAGGTTATTGCAGGATAGGGAACCCAGTGACCTGCGTGGTCCCCTGGGAATCAATACTGAACTCGACACTCTGCGGCGAAAAATCGCTGGAGGAGTGGCGATCAGTAAGCAGCAACAGGGCCTGGTTCTGACTACTGACAAGCGGCTGATGGGAGGGCCGATGACGGTTGAACCGCCCGAGGACTGCGAAATCGAGATGCTGTCGAATCGCATGCCAGAGATCGGCTTGGTGTGAGGGAAGGTGGTCGTCGCGCGACAGAAAGGCGCCGCGTGCCAGCTCAGACTCCGTGTAGCCGGAAAATACGCCGATGCTGATTTCCAGGACACGGAGGCGCAGTGCTTGCAATAGGGCCAAGACCCCGCCAGCCTGTTCCATCGGTTCGCCACCACTAATCGTGAGTCCATCGATTAAACGGTTGGCACGCAGCTCAATTACCCATTCCGCAACTGAGGCTATCTCGACTGCCAGCCCACTGTCAGATGAATGGCTGAGTGGGTTCCAACATCCCGGACAGTTCAAGGAACACCCCTGCAGCCAGAGCACAGCTCGGGATCCGGGCCCGTTCACTCGACTCTGATCCAGCCTGGAATGCATTCGGATCGTCATATTACCCTCCCTTCGACGTGGTAATTTCGGTGCGGCGCTCTTCACTTCATCATCGGCAGGTTTGGCCTCGTGAATCGAAAACGCGACCCGCTTTCGAAGGTAAGACACGGCGAACGGTAGGCATTGCAGTCCAAGGCCTCCAATGACTAGGCGTCACCAAACAGCGGAATTTAGTTCAGAAATGACTGGGGAATGCGATCAACTTCCGAGAACGGGACTTGGTGGCCAACTTCCAAGTAGCGGGTCATCGGCGGATCAAAGCTGACTCGCTTCTGGTGGCGACGAGGCACGGCAGATGCCAACTTGCCTTTGGTTTTCCAGAAGAACGGTTTCAATGTGGGACTACCTTGCGCTCGGCGTGGTCGAATCCGTCCCGCGGTACTTTCATCACCGAAATGTCATCCCATCCAGAAGTCCGGCGTCGCGCCATCAAGTGAAATGGCCAGCTGGACTGGTACAGTACCCAGTAGAACCATGTTCCTCCAGACAGCCAAGAGGCACTTTGACGAAGACCTGGCCCGGGCCCGCTCCCTCCTTGTACACGCCGGAACACTCCCCGCCAACACTCTCCAGCACGACATCCTCCGCGCATCGTGGATGATGGCCGTCGGCGCATCGGACGCGTACTTCAGCGACGCCTACGGCGACTTGCTCGCGCGGACACTACGCGCGAAAGGCATCCAGCCGGATGTGACGTTCCCTGACCGCCTGAACAACCTGAAAGTTCCCGTCATGGCCGTGCTCCGCGAAGGGCACGAGGGCTGGCGTTGGCGGATGGCCGCTCGGGAGCTCATCGAAGAAGAGAACGTCCTCTCGCTCGAGAAGATCAAGAAGCTCTTCAACCACTTTTTCAGAGATAAACACAAGATCCTGAACATTGACACGATCGAGACGCTTATCCTGCATCGAGACGCGAAGAGCCGCATGTTCGGGATCACCGCAACGAACTACCGGGCGCTGACCGCCGCCGACAAGAACAACGCCAAAAAGTCAGCCGTCACGCATATGGAAGACCACTTCAAGACACTTTTCCAGCGACGGCACGACTGCATCCATAACTGCGACCGACCGAAACTCGCCCTGCAAGGGATCACGCCTAACAACGTCCAAAAGACCATCGACGACCTCCACTTCCTCGTCGGCCGGTGCAACGACGCATTCATTGCGGAATTCCCGATGTACCTGACCGGGCTTGGGTTCAACGCCGTCACACGCAACCGCGTACTTCAATAACTCACGGTCCGTCAAGTAAGTATGACGATTAGATAATGACGAGTTCCGAAATCGATTCTCAGCAGCAGCTCAATGAGAGTGAGTTGACGGAGATGATCTGATACCGCTGCTGATTGACATGGCGTAGTTCTCCAATCGTCGGCTATTCCAGAAGTTGGCCCCAAACGGCGTTCTGGGAAGTCACATTAGTCGTTGCTCTACCTGCCTCATCGAGGAAAGTTCAGATGGTTCGCATGGTGGCTCCAACTGCCGAAGAGCGATCGTGTGCCTAGCGTCGTTGCTGTTGCGTCAAGTCTTGCTTCTCGAAAGCCAAGTGAAAATCCCTCTTCTTGTCGGATTTAGTAACACGATCTGAACCCTGAAGCAACTTCGCGACTTCCCCACATCCCTTCCCTTGGAACCCGTTCAGGTCGAGCGAGCTGTTTCCGGCTTCATCGATTTCGATGGTGATGGTCTTTTCTGCCATGGTAGTTCCCCTCTCAGCGCACTGAAAACCGCAACTGGACTTTCTTTCCTTGAGGCGTGTCGAGGACGCTGCGCCCTTGGAAAACGTAGCCGCGGGACTTGGCCACGGCCATCGTCTGACATTCCTTGTAGGCCTGCGCCACGCGTCCGAGCCAGCCTTGGTCAAATCCGATGCCGCGGTCATAGTCGCTGACCACGGCACGAAACTGCCCATGTGCGTCGCGTGCAAAGCCAATGTCGTTTGAGGCCGAATTCAGTTGCTGCCGACGGACAATCACTTGCGCCTTTTCTGGCCTCTCGTCACCAAGGTATCCGTACAGGGCTGCGCCACCCTGGTGGACTTCGGGCTTATACCCAAGTTGCTCCAGCGCCGCGACTAGGTATCGCTCCTCCGTCAAAACCGTGGCGAGTTCTTCGTATTTGCTCATTTCGACCTCCACTTCTTACTGCGTTGCTTCTCGGAACATCCGCTTGCCAGCAATGGGCGCCATGTCCCGTCCAAATTCGTAAACTCCCGGCTGCGATGCGCTGAGAAATCGCCCTGAAGCTTGTTGGCGCAGCCGCTCGATCTGGTCCGCTGCGGATCGCGCCACCGGCACGACGTACTGAGCCGAATCGACGATGGAGAGATTCAATCGCCACGCCTTCCGGCAACACTCTTTGATCTCGGCACCTGTCCAACCCTCATCTTTGGGCAACTCGCCTTCCAGGTCCCACTTCTGGCGGTAGATCTTCCAGATAGCCTCACGCTCTTCCGAAGACGGGAGGTCGAAGAAGAAGGTGCCCAGCGTGAATCGCCGCCTCAATTCCGGAGGAAGGCTGCCAATGGAGTTGCAGGTCGCAATCCAGAGGCTTCGCCCCTGAGAAATGGCATCCACCACCTGGAGCGCCGCGCGCAGACGTTCGCCCGATCCGCCCACGATGCCGCTTTGCATTGCCGAGAGATCGAAGGATACAGTCGGGATTCCAGCGGTGTTGCCGGCAGCCTTGGCGATTGCGGATTTGGCGGCACCCGGAGGACCGATCAGCACAACTCCATCGGCGTTGGAATCCTGCATCCAGGACAGCATCGTTCCCGTCATTTCAGTCTTCACGCCAGAGAGGTCCGTGCCAGTCCCAGCAAAGGCCTTCTCGATTTCGTCGACGAAGACGATGACACGCGGCGCTTCACGACCGGTCAGCACCGCCGACAGGAACCGCTTGATCGTGTCGCAGCCACCGATATCGTCGAAAGTCTCCCCGCCCCGCCAAATGCTGAGACCTGGTGTCTGTTCTACTGTCTGGCGCTTACGCTCCCAGAGCCGGTCGAGATCCACCCCGTTCTTTGACAGTGCGAGGGCCAGAACCTGCTCAGCGGGAAATGCGGCGAGTCCGATCAGCGCATCCACACACGAAGCAACATCGCTCTCGGAAGGTGCACCGAGACCCGCCTCCTCGTAGAGACGGGTGGTCAAGGTCGCCAGTTCGTCGGCGGATGGTAGCGGCTCATCGACCACCATCACATCGCTCTCGAGCTCGGGAGGTAGCGTGGAGCCGGGTGAACAGAGCATCACCAGGCATTGGCCGCCCGCCTTGAATGGATCACGAACGTTCCAGATTGCCTGCACAACGTCCGGCTCATTCCAGAACCGATGAGCGTTGGAAAGGAACAGGACTGCGTCCTCTTGTTCCAAACGACGGGCCGCAGCCAGGCAATCTGAAGGTCCAATGGCCGTCGAATCGCCAAAGCGATCGGTCGCGACTTGCTTGCCGGTGTGGTTGAGTCCACGAAGGCCAGACATCAGGTCCCAAATCAGCAAAGCGGTCTGATCGCCGACGGCAGACCGAACTTGACCAATGGCACTGGCTGGATCTGCCGTACGAACAGCGAGAAGCGGGGTGCCGGCCGTGCGCGCAGCCCTAAGCAGGCTTCGGAATTCATGAGTAGAACGAACCATAGATCTCTTCCTCCAAATGGAATTGAGTGCGTGACGCAGAGCCGATAGCGACGGAATACCTCGCAGCTATCGGATTCGAACGTGGTGCCCTTTGGCGAGCCGCGCGCCGGTTAAACCGGCCCCGTTAATCAGCGCTGCCCTTACGGCTGATGTGTTGATCTGCCAGTCTTCACTGACCAGGACAAACTCCAGCCGACGACGAATCTCGCCCTCGGCCAATTGGTAGATGATCTCTTGAAGCTCAGTCTTCGTGAAGTTGAGCTGAGTCTCTCGAAAACTGTCCGCGAGTTGGAGCGGGTCGTCGATGACAACCGATGGGTTGCCGTTTGGTTGGAGAGCAATGGATGCTTTATCGCCGTCCAACCTCTTATGTTCCCGCGTGAGCATGAAGGTGATCAGCATGTTCTTCAGCCGGGTCACGCGCGCTTCAGCGGACTTCCGGCGAGCGGAAAGCCGATCCACTTCTTCGGCGCAGATCTTGGCAATAGACTCCTGCCAGCGCCAGTAGGATGCGATGCGGTCAACCTTACCGCGGAACGCCTCCAGGTACTCCGTGATTTCCTGGAGCAATTCAGCCGAGACGGCACCACTCTCTGACGCCTCTTCGTCGGCCCGCTCCATCAATTCGACGAATCTCTCGTCCAGATCAAAGAGCGTTCTTGGATCCCGGTCCGCCTTGACGGCTGTTCGGCGACGAATGCACTCGGCAAGGTCTGCAACTCGGTCACGAATCGCCATAGGAAGCTGTCCATTGACAGCCTCCTGCGACGCATCGGCCAAGAGCTGGGTCAATCGCGCGCCAAGGTCGAATACCGACTCTGCGGGCGGGCCGCCTGCGACATCATACAGCGAACTCATCAGATACCTCCAGAAAAGCAAGGCTCTTTAGAAGAGCGACATTTGTTGCATGGCTCCCAATGGCTGAATACGCCATTCCGTCGAAGGCTCTGCCGCGCACTCCTCTGCATCGCCCAGCGACGCGGATTCGTCCGACGGACGCGCGACAGGCTCACGCTGAGATTGAAGGGCCTTCCAAACGGCGGCCGCCTCTTGCCCAACGCCCTGGCGATTCACCAACTCGCGAGCCATCGCCGTGAGCAGGTCCCCGTCATCCTCCATGGCTTGGAGCCCATCGGATTGGAGCTTCCCCTCCATTGCCAATGAGACCAGCAGCTTCTTTCCCATCAGCCGCAGACAGCTTTCCTGGGCGGTCCCTACATAGCTGAGGAAACCGACGCGAACCGGATGCTTCTGGCCAATGCGCCAACTGCGCCGACTCGCCTGACGAAGGACATAGGTGGAGTACCCCGTCTCGTAGAACAAAATAGTCGGAAAGTCGAGCAGGTCGAGCCCAGTCTGAACCAGCTTCGGATGACAGATGCAGACCTGCATCCCACCTTTTAATTGGCGCTCGTACCAAGCTTCTCGCTGTTCCGGCGGAACTTCAGCCCGGAGAACTTCGACGCGTATCCCCTCTTTTCGAAGCAGATCCTGCAACCTGCGGGTGACATCCCGCTTCTGCGTGTAGACCGCAAAGACCTGAACTCTCCTGCCGGAGGCAAGCTCCCGCTCGCATTCCTCTACCAGTCGCCGCTCCTTGGCGTAGACGAAGGCTTCGTCCAGTTCTGCTGGTTCAGAGATCACAAAACGCTCGCGCTCTCCGGTCTCTTCGTTTCGACAATAGCCAAAGAGTGTGCCCATCTGGAAGGGGCGATCCGGGTAGAGCAGCAGCGCGTTCATGGCCGTACTGATCACCGACGCATTGCCATGATGGGAGGAAATGGCTGCTTTGATGTCGTCTTCCAGCTTTGAGTATGCCGCCTGAAGCGGCTCGTCCATCTCGACTGAGATCACCACTTCCTCGTAGGCTGGCAGCGCATCAGAAATGTCTTCCAGCGACACGAATGCAGCCAGATTCATCAGGTACTTGCCGAACAGGAGCGGAGAGGCGCCTGGCCTTCGCTTAATGCTGGTTGTGACCTTCGCTTTGGAGCACGCGTTCTGCGCCGGCTCAATCGTGGTCACCTTCTCAAGAACTCCATAGGCTTCAGAGAACTGCCGAACGCCAGCCTCTCCATGGTCGAAGCCTTCGGCTTTCATACTCCTGGCATCAAGGCGGTAGAGGATGGAGAATAGCTCGTCGGCGTAGCCTCCGAGAAGCGTTCCGGTCAGCACTACGGTCCGTCCGCAAGCCGATGCGATCGTTCCCAGGGCGTTGCCTTGAGCAGTATCCGATCCCTTCAGTTCATGGACTTCGTCGGCGATGCCATAGTCGAAGAAGCCATTGAGATACCGCCCGATGAACTCGATCGGCGCCATGCGTTGAACCTTCTGGTTGTCGGCCTGCCACAGCGGACTGAAGTAGCTCCGGCGAGAATTCGTTCCCTCAGGCGCGACAACTTGCGAGTGTTTCACCTTCCGGAGATCAGCCCTTCGGAGTTGATCGTCACCGAGGACGACAGGTAGCCCGGTGTCGGGGTTCACGATGTTCCCGAGGTAGGGCCCACTGCGAGGCACACGAACACTATGCCGCCAGAAATAGCCCAACTTCGCCCGTTCGCGCGATATCACGAAGACCGACGGGCCCCCAACCATGGCATTCCATCTTGCTTTTGCAGAACGGTGCGTACGCGAAAGTCGCAGTTCAGACAGTGAGGTGCTCAACCCCTCGCGCACTACGTTACCGTTACGGAGACGGACCTCGTTCACTCCGCTGAGTCCGTTGGAGCCCAAGCCGTTCCTGCATCCATCGATCACGAAGACGCGAACCCCGGGGAGGGTTTGGAATACTTCGCGAGCCCACTTCAGCACCAACTGGGGCGGGACCATGGCGAGTGCGGTGAACGGCCTACCATTGGCATGAGTGAAGACGCTGCCCAAAGATATGAGCGTTTTGCCCGTGCCACATTCTGCGACGGCACCGGCGCAACGTGCCTCATTCCAGCGCTTCGCGATTCCCATGATGGCGAGTTGCTGCGCCGGAAAGGGGCGCCGTTTGAGAAGGGCCAACGCCGGCCAGACTGGGTCCGATGGGTGATGCAAGGCCGGAAACTGCGAGAGAACTCTCTCCCCAAGCTCGCTACCGTAAAGGCGCAAGTACGAATGAATGCAAACAGGTGCGCTCATGGCTAGCCTCCTTTTTGAGTGACCTTAGGCGGTCGCCTGAAGCGAAAACACGCCCTATGCCGCGTCGACTACCTCGGCGGGCAGTGGTAGCGCCTCCGCGGGCAAATGGATTTGCCTTCGGCGCAATCCCTGGCTGAGTATCCGCAGCATAAGCGTCTTGTCGCCCTTTACCGCGACCGGGGAACAGTTGAGTCCCGTGAGTTCGTCGATGAGCCTTCTCCGTCGCAATTCAGCGTGAAACCAGTTTGCCCATTCCGGAAGAACAGGAAGCCCAAAACGGACCGCGAGCCGGTGCAGCACGAAGTCCGGCGAGTCGTCATAGAGCACGGTTCGCTTGGCTGAGGCATCGCTGCCGAGGGTCGTCTCGAAGAAAGCCTTGGAGATGAGGACCAGATGCCTGACTGGGCGTTTCCAGCCCGGAACGGGAATTGAAGCACGGTACGAAATGGGCTTCTCGCCCAGAGTCCCTATGAACTCTTCGCCGAACATTTCCACATGGAAACGTTGTTCTTCGGCAGCGGCAGCACCAATCGCGCCAATTTCCTGATCTCCGCCGAATACCGAGACCAGGTGCAAACTGGCGCTAGAGTAGCGATCCGTCGCCTTCTCGGCCACCAGTTGATTGAGATACAGGCTGACATTCGTCGCATGATCCTTGGTTTGCCGGATGAACTTCAATCGGCCCATCCGCAGGTGCGCGTTCTCCATCCGGGTTCTCCTTTCCTTGTGGGCTCTCCGAGAGAAAAGCGTAGCGGCCGTCACTGTAGAGCAGCGTGAGCCGCTGGGAGAATCGGTCCTTCTCTCGAATGACAGTCGCGCCGTCATCGTCCGCTTCTTCGATCCGGTCCGAAACCTTCACGGCGTCCCAATACGCGAGGTGGCGATCCGCCCCGGAACCAAAGATCCCGTTTAGAAGCCCGCTGGTACAAAGCAGACCGACGTGCCCTTTATGCAGTGGCGTTAGCGGCCGTCCACTGAAAACAACCCGGCGGGCATGTGTCACCCGCTGGGCCTGGAGTGTCGCCGGTGACTTGGCCAACGAGTCTTCGACTTGATCGAGGGGCAGGCCGCGGAATTCGAGTTTCGCGGGAAGACTCGCGGGAACAGGGTAAACTCGATCCGGCACTTCGCCGAGTGGCGGAATCGATTCATACTTCCACGTCAGGTCGTGCAGCTTGCGGTTTGAACTTTGCACCGCCGAGTCGGTCAGGCGTTCGCGCTCCTGGCGGTTTCGTCGAATCCCGAAGAGCACGATCTGCTTGTAACGCACGCTCTCCGGTGAGGTGAGCCGATAAATCGACTTTTCTTTGAAGTGAGAGGAAAGCGCGGATCGGCAACCGTACACGCGATCGTGGGGAATCACCATCACCAGAACGCCACCTGGCTTGAGCCAACGGAAGCAGTGCTCGAGGAAGATCGTCTCCATCCGCTCATTTCTACCCTGCCCTACTTCGAAGTCATACGGGGGATTCAGATACAGGAGAGAAAAGGACTCGACTGGGGCATGGCAGTCAAACACGCTTCCATGGATGGTCTCCTCCAATCGGGATTTCGCCTCGTTCGCTCGAAAGGCATCAAGTTCGATGCCGTAGCGGCGAAGATTGGCGTGCGGCGCAATTACTGAGAGAGCAGCGCCAGTGCCGGCGCAAGGATCGAGTAGAGACGAGGCCGAATCTGGAAACAGAAGCACGCTCGATATCCGCGGAGCTTCAATTGGTGGAAGGGGATAATATCCCAGCTTCAGTTTCGCCTGTTGGCGCATAATGCCCCTCCAATAGCTGGGAAGTGTTTAGGCAGACGAGGGCTCCCGGCGGCACGTGGAATCGCATGAATCCATCTCGTCGATGGCTTCGTCAGCGTCTAGCGGATATCCTTCGCTACATCTCTGTAGAGTCGGGCTCGTTAAAGGCGAATTGATCATCCGGTCGGGTCAAGACTCAACTTCCGGATGGGCGACGATTCGGGAGAAGGCAAATCCGCGAGTGTGCGAGCCGACCAATTGTGTCGTTTTCATGTTGCGTTATCCGGCAAGACCAAGTGATTTCAACTGCATACTCAGCCTGTTGTGTGCGCTGTGCTGGATCCAGCAGAGGGTTCGGTCGAGCGAGGCATCAGGTTTCACCGCACACCACGTGCTTACAGTTCCAGTAGGACGACCGGATCGATTGGAAGGGGAATAATGAATTCAATTCCATTGCGCACGATTCCAAGATGCTTCAATATTCGTAGGCGGACGAACTGTGGGATGAGGAACTTGTTCTGTGCGAAGGTCTCATGCTTCTCGATGTATCCGGCAGAAAAACGATTGAGCATCCCCAGGTACTTCGCTGGACCGAATGCCGCTAAATAGGAAACCTCAGCCATGCCGCCTGCCAGAAATACGAGCGTCGCCAAGTTCCGAGACAGAAACTTTTGGTATCCACCATCCGACAATGCAATAACCGACTGCACTCCCGTGTAGTTTGACCAGAGTCGCAACTCGTAGAATAAGTCGAAGACCGATGTCCTTGCGCCCCGCTTCTCGGAGCTCAGAAGCTTGTACGCCTGCACGAGTTCCTGCTCGAGTTCATTGATGGAGCGGCCGACTTCGCGGGGATAGCTTGCGTAATGAAAGCCGCAGTGTCGTGGATGCTCGGGAAAGGCCGATGTGGAGCTGGTGAGGGTGAACGGATAGAAGAGCAGTCGGCCTGCCGCCTTGCCAATGCCATGGTTGTTGAAGAAGCGCGCTACGACCTTGTGACCGTCTGCCTTGGCAGTTGGGTCCAGCGCAGCACAAACGGCTGCCGTGTATTCATAGAACGAATAGTAGCTCTGTATGATGTTCCACGAGGCAAAGCCACCCGCGCCTGGCGTGCTCCATTGACCGAGGTTTGTGCCTATAGACAAGTAGTCGGAGTGCAGTGGGTGGCTCCGCACAAGCTCATTCAGCCAACCCTTTGTGATGTGGTATTCAAGGCGATCTGAGTCCGCGTTGGGGTGGATGCATGTCTTTGCCTTTTCCAGAGTGACCGCCTCCGTCCGCAGGATGAATTGAAACAGCGTGTCGAGGCGATATCGCTTCCGCTTGACAGTTTCACGGTCTGAGTAATGGAGCTTCGCGCACCAGCAGAGCTTGTCGAGAAGATTGTGGAAAAACAGATATTGCTCAAACGTCGGATCCCGCTCGAGGACCAACGAATCCACGCTATCGACCGGAATGAAATCCCGCCGGACTTTGTATAGTGATGGATTGAACGACCAGGGATGTGGCATCTAGGACACCGTGAGGCTTGGTGCTCGGGCGATGAGCGACCGGCTGAAGTGGCCCATCTTTGTCGTGCTAGGTTCTTGAGACGCTTGTTCGCTTTGTTTCGAAGTTGATTTAACGGTCAAGTAAGATGTGATTCCAGTCGACGATCTTGACGCGGTAAATGTATGGGAAAGTTGGGCTGGCTGAGATCTAGATATCGATAAGGGCTTCCAGAATGAGACCGATCTTGGTAGGCGTAATCCCACTATTGCTGGCTTCATGTTTCAAATGAATACCACAGCAGATGCGTGAGAAATCGCAAATTCGATCGTTTGGACTGTCCGAGTCGCTCTTACTCTCGGATGACCCGCAATTCGTAAAGTGACGGATCGGCGACGATCCGGACGGAGTACCGCACGTTAATCAGGCAAACGCTGGATTGACCGCCTCCGCGCTAGCATGCTGTTTTCACTGAGATCATCCACTAGAGAGAGGTCCGGCGCTCAGTTCAGTCGACACCGCACACACAATGGACTTGACGCGAGTGATGGCAAGGGCACCAACGGCGAAGCACCCAATGGCTCATGCACAACGGGCAGACCGTCACCATCGTGCAATAGTCAAGGCGGACAGGCATCACACAAGTGCTTTTCATGCCGACCCAACGCGGGTCGATCTCCTGAGGAAGCACTGTTTGTCGGTCACGCGATTCAGCGCGCGCGGAATCGTCTGATGGGCCTGAAGGCAGGCAGAACACATCTCGCCTCGAGAGCATCCTTCGAAAACGCCGCCAATTTCGGATATCGACAGCATTGGCCCCGGCAAGTACTTTTTTCTGTGCTAGGATCGATCTACTGGAAATGGAAAAAGGGGCTTGTGCTCGCTTTCAAGCTTGGAGGCTTTACTTTGGAGGACGTGCCCCTTGTTAGATCGCGGACTTGTTGTCCTGATCAAAACAATAGCAGACCTGAATGATCGATGTCAATGACCAGTATGACGCATTGGTAGGCGCTCGCCTGCTTGATTTCTTCGGTACGAGAACGCATTGGCATCGCCGACTCTGGACAATCGGGCTTGTCCTGACACTCAAAGAGCTCCTGGAGGTCTCAAGTGCTGTCCGCTCGTCGATACTATTCCAGAATTCTGTAGAAGATCTGTCTCGGTCCGCAATGGCGCTTGCCGGCCGTGACCCTGGCGTGGGTGGAAAGCAGCAACTCGAATCCCTCCAACGGTCCCTCCGATCAGAAGTCCGCTATCAAGGGATGGACTATATGGTCGTTGATCAACTCAGCGCCGAGATCGCCTTATCGTACCTTACGCGCTGGGCAGCATCACTTCGGACGCCTGCTCGATCTGCACCCGAGCGGACCGCACGAGCAATCGCTAGCTACCTGCTCGATAGCGGGTTCAGCCAGAGCTTCCTCCATCGCTGGTGGTCCTACAAGCTTCGCTACGAACCAGGCACGCGACCGCTTGCGGACATGGTTGACGACGCTCACACGCTCGCGATGTCACCAATCAAGGAGTACGAGGTCCTCGTCGCTTTCAGCGCATTCACCAAACGCAGGGATGGGATGCCTGCGGGCTGGCAAAGCGCGTCAGCAGTTTCTGATTGGCTCAAAACAAGGAACTTCGACGTCACCGAAATCAGGCAGCAGGGCGGCCTACTCTTGCGCGTCGCGGCTCGTGATCCACACGCCGCAATAGAGTGCACGCGAGAGCGACTAGAGGGTATGGCGGCGCGGGTCCGCGTCGGGTCAAGTCGTGAGTTCGAATTGCTGGAGACGGCGTGGATCGATGGGGAAGTGAAAGCATTCAAGCTGGCTGACGACGGTCGAGACGTTTACGTTCACTCGCTTGATCGCACGAACCAGCTATACACCAATGAGCCATACAGTCGTGTCGATGCTGGCATCGAGCTTCTTGAACCTCTCGCATCGGCAGCGCCGCCAACAGCTGTGGCAACGGGTTGGGCGGCGTTCGAGGCGCTCTTGAGCGAGCCTGGCAATCACGCAGTGGTCGCTGATCGTATGGGGGCTATCGTTGCATGCTCTTTTCCACGGGCAGAGCTCACCGTCTTGTCGTATCAAGTCGCCAAAGCGGATGCAGCACTACGTGTTCGTCTCGATCCTTGCCCGACAAACCGTGACCGCGCCAGTTTGATGGCGGACGAAATCACCACGCAGCCGACGATTACGTTGCCTGATCACTCCGATCGAGCCGCTTACCTCCGGCTAAAGAAATTGCTGACCGATCCGCACCCGGCACTCAAAGACATCGAAGGATATACAACATCAGCTTTCCGACGGTTGTATCGGCAACGAAATCTGGTTCTCCACGGCGGAATTACCAACAGCGTCGCTCTCCGCGCAAGCCTCCGTACAGTAACACCCCTGGTAGGAGCAGGAATGGACCGCATCGCTCACGCGTGGTACATCGACAAACTCTCGCCATTGGAACTCGCCGCGCGAGCCCGAATCAGCCTAGACACCGTCGGCGCGCCACACGCCAGGAAATGCGTTGACCTTCTTGGAGGTTGAGCTTCTCTCGGACGGACGTGGCAAGGGCTCATTGACCATGTTAAGTCCGAGAAGGACGACGCCGGTCCTGTTATTGACGTCGAGTTCATTCCATGTGGTTTCCAGGTATTCACTGGCCGTTTTCCAGTGGTCACGCAAGGGCGAGG
Source organism: uncultured Solibacteraceae bacterium (assembly GCA_964430625.1). Lineage (GTDB taxonomy): Bacteria > Acidobacteriota > Terriglobia > Bryobacterales > Bryobacteraceae. The sequence goes on along the minus strand of CAYSFR010000005.1, from coordinate 348,118 downwards.
AGCGGCTTGTACGGATTGCCCGTGATGGCCTTGACGGACATTCTCGCCTTCTAGGAAAACACAGCCGCACGGGCACGTTCTTGACTAGGAAGATCCCGGAATTCGCTGGCCCAGTGAGCAGTCGGTCCCAAACACAGCCTGCTTCAAAGCCGAGCGCAAGACGGCGTGGGTGTAGCGGATCGACCTCGCGGGAAAGGTTCTGGTGCAGTAGTTCTCTATAGTTCCAGAAGCTCTTGTCATTGATTCAGCACTAAAGGAACTGTAACCACACCGCAACGCGATGGCTACTAATGCGCTCGGCGTTGGTCGTTCACCTGCTAGATGCAAAGCGCGCGGTGGCACCCTCAAGGTTGGAAAGGACTCTGCCGCCCTCCGCCTTACCGGCGAGTTCTTCAGAGTCTCAATTGGGCTGCATGGCGTCAGCCATGTGACCGGCCTTCAGCAGCTCAGAGTGGATTACGCGCGATGAGAACCCTGAAGGGGGGAGCGTCGATCATCTGCCTAGCTGTCGCACTAGGAGCGGTAGCAAGTGCAAACGTCGGCTCCCACAGTTTTCGCACCACATAGATCCGCTTCAATGAAAAGCCTTGGAAGTTTAGTATCGAGTGGGTACAAATCAGATGGGGACACGATGCCGCGCGGGTCGCGATACTGCAGTCACACACCCTGCAAGGACCATCCGAGTCATCATCGTCGGTCGTCGGACTAATTGAACTGGATCACCTGGCCGATTCGGCTGTCGAAGAATGATCGATGAAGCACGGCCATCTCTCGAAGCAAGTCTTCTTTGATCTCAGCCATCTCCGGGTGGACAGTAATCAGGGATTCGATCGACCAAGCGGCCAAGCCCGCGCGATCGTCCCGCTCGATCAGGTCGTGGCACTTTGTGCAGGCGGCCCAGTCGCCCAAACTTTCGCCCGCCACAGAATCAGTGACGTATGCCAAGAACGTTTTTGCCGGGTATCGCCACTTAACGTCAGGACTGGAACAGAAATCGCAGATGCAGGTCATTTGAGTGGTCCTCCGCTATGGGATGAGAAGCCGCCGGCAGGTCGCTCAGCGGCTCCTCGAGGAGTGAACTTCGCGTTAAAAGGGCAGATCATCATCGGGATCCATCCCGTCTGCGCCTTCGGAGTGGCCTCCGCTGGCATTGTTGCGTGGCCGCGAGTTCCGGGGGGCCGGTTGTTGATCGCCATCCGAGTGCGGCCCGCCGACCGGAGATCCCAGAAACCGCACCAGCGTGGGCACGATTTCCACAGACGTCTGTTGGCCGTTTCGCGACTCGAAAGTTCGAACCTGAAGCCGGCCCTCCACGAAAATCGCATCGCCCTTTTGAAGATGGTTGGCACAGGCAGCGCCGACACCGTTGAACGCGCAGATTCGGTACCAGTCCGTGACCTCCTTGGGATTGTCTTCCCGGTCCTTGAACCGCCGATTCACGGCCACGCTGAAGTTGACGACGTGATCGCCACTGGGTAGATATTTCATCTCTGGCGTTCCGCCAAGATTGCCAATAATTTGGACTTTGCTAAATCCGAGCATGAGTGTGTCTCCTTGATTGATTGGTGTTGGCCGGCGGATTTCCCGTCGGACTATTGATTTCGAGAGTTTTGGCCGATCTCCGCTCTATGGGCGCGCGGCAGCAGCCAAAGCTGATCTGCTTCAGCCACCAGACAGTGCCCAACAATGGTCGACCGCCCCTGAAAAGAACATCCATGATCCGCAGACTCCACGTTCCCCTTCTGAAGCCCGAAGACGTGATTCCCCACCTAGCTAAAGCGGATCATTGGAAGAGCGGCCATTCCGCTCAGGAACTTGCCATCGCGTGGTCCCAGTCTTCGACCGTCTTCCCACCTGCTGTGCGCGCCGTGCTTTCTTCGGTGCCCGAGTACTCAGACGCTGAACTCGTGGATGGCTTCTTTGAGCGAGAGATTGAACTTGGGTCGCCGGGCCGCAACAGCCAAGCTGACATTCTGGTGCTCGCTGGATTACGCCAAGAGATCGGGATAATTGCGGTCGAGGGCAAGGTGAACGAGACTTTTCGCGAATTGGTCAAAGACTGGAATAGGACCCCGGGCAAACAAGTCCGTTTGGAACGACTCACCCAGACCTTGGGACTGGATGTAGCCAATGTAGGTGGGATTCGATATCAACTGCTCCATCGGACGGCCTCAGCCATCTACGAAGCAAAGCGGTATCGCTGCCGGCACGCGATGATGCTCGTCCATTCCTTCAGCCCCACCCATCGTTGGTTTGAGGACTTCGTGGCTTTTGCGTCTTTGATGAATCAACCCGTGAGGGTTCCAGGATCCGTTTCCATTGCAAAGATGTGTGAGGGCATCAGCCTGCGGCTGGCTTGGGTGGCGGATTCTCCTCGCGGCCGTTAGACGGAGCGAAAACAACGCGATCTGTCATTACCTGCGCCTTTACCCAGCGATTTGTGAACATCTGCAATCCCCGCAGCCATTCAGATGGACGACCGCTGCAAATCAAGCGCAGTTCCTCGGCAGAATAGGAGGCCAACTGCTTTGGATCTCTCGAACGATCCATGTATTCCGGCAATTCGCCTGAAGCCTTCGCCATCGGGAGGTAAAGCCAAGCCGGAGTGAGAACGAACGCCATCTTGTCTGCCAGGCAGAGGCGGCTTGTGGTGCGGCCGTTCAGTCGACACCATAGCCGTGAGTGGCGATAGCACTCATCAGCCCACCGATCCCCGCACAGCCAGCGAACGATCTCGGCGCCTAACCGGACGTGGTTCTCGCTTCCTTCGCCGTCCATTTCGTGGAGGCCCAGATAGCCGATGTCGTGCAATAAGAAGCAAATCCACAGTTTGGGGTCGCGCGGGGCGCCCCATAGGCTCCAACAGCCCCAGGCCACCATGAAGGGGTGCAAATAGAACGCATGAGCGCCCCAAAGTAGACTTTTCGTCCCGAGTGTCACCGAGTCCTCCTTAGTGGGGAGGAAATGCAGCTTCTGCTTCCTCCACCGTGGCTGGCCGACGCTTTGTTTCTGCAAGTGTCGACGCATATCTGGAATAGATGGGCCACAGCAAGACAGATCCTGTTGCGGCTCCGATCAAAACTCCCAACTCGTTCGTGCGGCCGGATAGTACGACCGCCAAGAACAGAAAAAGGCAAATTCGAAGTCCAAGCTGTCTCATCTGCTGGTGTCTCCTACTAGTTGTTGATCCCATTGGAGCGGCGGGCATTCCTGAAATCCCAAGGCGCAACTGGGCGCGGATCAACCCATAGTCCGCGGCGCTCCGCCCGAGCCCTCGATTCCAACTCGGCTAGGCGGCGGTCTTTCGAGTACCTCGTATAGTGCCAAGCCCATCCATTCTCAACGAGGCGCTCATTCACGGAACTGCCGTCCGTGAGGCGTACAATCCCCAGCGTCCGCTCGTAGCGGTCCCGACCGGTGCTGACGACGGTCACCTCCCGGCCAAAGACCATCTGACTCAACGCTTGCTTTGACCGTTGACCGAAAGCCTGCCCCTTCTCAGGTGCATCGACTCCCGCCAGCCGGACCCGTCGCTGTTCACGCCCAACAAGCACGGTAATCGTATCCCCATCCATGACGGCAACAACTCTTCCAGCAAAATCCTCGGCGATTCCAACACAGGCGAGCGCAGCCGTGAGAAGGCAAGTGCGAAGTAGTGTATTCATTGCGCTTACCTTTCAGGATGCGGTAGTTGCGAGCGCAGCCGCTTCACTCACCTGCCGCTCGATCAATCCGTGACAATGCTTGCAATTCAAGCACGTGACCCCGGCCGTAACCAACTTGACGCAGCTACCGAAGGGATCAGGAATCGGCCTCACTTCGCCGCTTCTGGAGAAGAACTCAGGCGCCAAGCCTTGCCGCCTGAGTTCATCCGACAATTGCCCATCGATACCGCGGAACAGCACTGCCGCTTGAATCGCCGGTTTCTTGTTCTTCTGCACCTCGCCCAGCGAGTGGCGAGTGATCAACAACTGATAGGTCTGCTCGATGCGCGCCATCTCAATGCTCACGAATTCCGGAGCAACGATTGCGGCATGGACCCCGTTTGACCCGATACGATCCATCTTTTGCAACCAAGGCAGCCGACTGCCGTCTATGCCGAAGAAGGAAATGTATCGTCCCACCTCTCTGGTGCTGCCACCGCTCTCCACTCCGCGCAACACCCATCGATCTGCGCGTGCCTGTTTCTCTACTGTCACCCAGGTCTGACAATAGATTCCGGCTGCATCCATTTTTCGAAGCATCGCCATTGGCAGAACCAAACGAGTCGGCTGATCCATCTCATCTCCCTGATTGCGAATTTGTCACCGATGCCGGCGCACCGAGAGCGACGCGGATTTGATCCTTGGTGCAACCCGCCCAGCACAGGTACTTGTGAGGCTCAGCCACGGAAATGGCCAAGTTGTCCTTTGCCCGATCACGTCCTTCTGCGCCACAAGAAGGGCATTGGGTGACCCAGTTTCGCCCGACTCGGCGACACTTCTGGAAATCAATATAGTCCCCGATCCGGAATTTCCGACGCAGAGCATCAACTGGCTGCCGCTCGGCAATTATCCGAGGGGCCGGGTCGGCGGGAAGTCCTGACACTAGCTCGATCAGCTGGGACTGGGTGACTCGCCGAAGGCTGCGCAGGTAATCCATCTGGGCAGGCAGTTCGTAGGAAGCGCCGTAGAACCAGTACCGACGATTGGCGGCACGATGAACCCCAAGGGGAGCGCGTAGGGCGTTACCGAACTGGCCGGCATCCAGACGATCCTGCTTGGGGAAGAGTTCGATCCCATCCACCAGGCCGCTGCCCTTGATCTGGACTGCGAGTCGCGAGGCCAAGTGGCATATGAAGCGACGCGCGTGTACGGCGAGCACAGGTTCATCAAAGAAGAGCCACAAGTGTCCACCGCGACGGCTCTGCTCCAGCGCTGCCTGGATCCCGGCCTGGCCGAGTTCGTACTGGAGTTTCAGCAGGTCTTCGAGCGCGGTCTTATAGTCCGCGTCGATTGCCATCCATTTCGACTTTTGCGTCTGAGGATTGATCGCGTACAGACCGATTGTCATCTCCCCCGTCAAGTGGCGGCTGAGGTCGTTCACCGAAAGAGGAATCGATTGGCCATCCGATCTCCGCGGCCGATAGTAATAATGACGGCCTGATTCAGGATGCGGCGAATCCGACTGCCGAGTGTATGCGCGGCGGTTCACGAACCATCGCGCATACTCCTCAATGTGTTCAATGGTCGGCTTTACCAAATCGGCCATAACCATTCCTTACACTGCTTGCCGCGGATCGCAAAGCGAGTTTGGCACCCTGCCGGGCATCGCCAGCCTCGCCGGGTTTTCGGCGAGTTCGAGCAACTGAAACTCGCGGATCTTGGATCTCATTTGCTCGGTTGAGTATCCGCCGAATACGCAGTCGGGCAGTTCGAGCAACCAGAAGCTTCCCCGTTTCCGGTCGTAAACGTAGAACTCACCAGATTTATCGTCGCCGGGAGCCATCACGAAGAGCAGCAGTCCTTTTGCGTACTCGACCCAATGGGCGACCACGCTCTCCCCGACGACCAGGAAACGGCCAATGATTTCGCACAGATCCTGGCTAGGCCGCATGTTCATGTCTTTCGTGCTGAGTACTTCACTCGCGCACACAGTGTTCCGTTGCATGTTGTGACTCCTTTTGGATTGAAAAAATAGAAAGCAGGCACACGTCGCCTTCCCGTGGAGGAAACACGGCGGGTACCTGCATGGATTGAGGGGTGGGTGATGCCAACCGGAAGGTTGACTAGAGGAAAGAGTGGGACTTGGCTGACGTCAATCTGGTCTGGGCGAGAAGCCGAACTGCATCTTTTGCCAGCCGTGCAATTGTTCGTTGTTTGGCACATCGCGGGGCAATGTGCGCTGACAACACACCGATCACGAGAGCTAGCGGGGGCCGCTCTCGATGACTGACACACAGGCGTCGACGGTGGCTGCGTCGGCGTCAGTGAGGTCCTTCAGCTTTTCGAGTGTCAGCATTCCGCCCGACGCCCGAAGAATCACTTCTCCCAACTTCCGCGGCCAACCGCTGCGAGGATTCTCCGCTGCCTTCCGCGCGGCCTGAAGTAGGCGACCGCGAGATTCACCAATGCGTCCAGAGCCGGGAGGAGTTTTCTCGGCGTTTGGCTCACTGCTGGCGCCGGAATTCTCTGCTTCCTTCAGCAACTGCCGCAGAACTTGTCGATTCGGGATGTCATCCAATGAATCGCTGGCGAGTTCCAGCCGCCGACAAATCTCCGCGTAGCGTTCGGGGCCAAGTGAGGTTTGTGCCTTCTTCAGCCGCGTCACGCCGTTCGCCAGATCGTTGAGCTTTTCGCAAACTATTGTGAGCTTCGCAAAGCCGAGCCGCGCCGGATCTGAAACGCCTCCGTAAACGTTGAGTGCGAACTGGGACAAACTGTAGCCCACTTCCGCGCACAGCTTCTTCACCGTCTGAAGCAATTCCTGCTGCACAAGGTTTTCCCGACTCCGCTTTGTCTGCGCCGGCGAAGACGAGGCTGCCGGCGTCCGTCCGCTCTGATTATTAGATGGACACGCCCACTCCGGTAAGCGAGGCGTTTCCAGCGGTCGATTGTTCTGGTCAAGATCCACCCACATCTTCTCCAGGTCGTAGAGATATCGACCAAGACCGAAACAAGCGCACGCTCTCTTGAATGCCTGGGCTTCTGCGCGCGTCGCGGCATTCTCGTCGTCTGCCCACTCTTCGCCGACGCCCGTGTGCGTTCCGAGCTCGTGGATCGTCACGCGCGACACAACGACCACCTTCGCGGCGATTGACGATTGCGATTTGTCGTTGTGAGGTTTCCGTTCAAAGTTCTGCGCGACTTGCACATCGTAGGCGCGAGTCCAGCCCCACTCTCCGAAAATCGCATTCAATCTGTCCGTATATGCCCGCTGGTCGGCGTAGGCAATCAGCTGTCCGCGCTTCTGAGGCCCGCGTTTCGTCTGCTGCGTCGAGGTCGCTGTCACACGCCACTTTATCTCTCGGGGATCAAACGGCTGTTCCAGTTCGCGCTTAATCTCTGCGCGCCGCTCTGGGGAAAACTTCTCAGGTTGTGCGTTTCCGTCAGCGAATTGGTTCATCGCCACCGGCGGAATCTCTGCGGTCTCATGTACCGCGCCATTGACATAAGTCATCTCGTTCTTCTCCTTCGTTGAAAGTTGTTGTGAAATCACCATGCAACAGTGCCTCTGCGCTGCCGCCGTTGTCGTCTGTGCGCGCAACCTCGCCGCTTCATTGCCTGGAATCACAGGCATCTCTACAACCCCTATCCCAGACACCGTCCGCCAAAACCTTGTCACTGAGGATTCGACAGAAGGAGACTGTCGGCACGTTACGCTTTGAACATGATCTGTTTGTTCGGATGCTGGCTTCTTCTGGTTGTCATCGGCGCAGCACCAGCGATCGCAGGGGATCATATTGGAGCTATTGAATTCTTCGGGTACTACGGGATTGATGTCCCAAAGATGCGTAGAGCCATCCCTGTACACGAAGGTGACGAATATACTGATCGAACGAAAAACCAGGTGCGGCAAGCAGTGGCCGCCGCAATCGGGAAAGGGCCAACTGACGTAGCTGCGATCTGTTGCGACGAGAAGGGGAACCGCCTCCTTTTTGTCGGTCTAGCGGGAACGTCGAAAAAGAGCTTTGCTTACAACCCCAAGCCGAAGGGAAATGAACGACTTCCCTCAGACATAATGGTGGTCTATGGCCGACTTGACGACGCACTTGAGGCGGCTGTACGTCGAGGCGGTGATGCTGCGGAGGAGGATGACTCCAGCGGCTATGCGCTTGTAAAGGACCCGGCTGCCCGGTCTCTTCAATTGGCAGTTCGACAGCTGGCTCTTAAATACGAGCGGGAGTTGATGCGAACACTGGAGTTCTCATCGGCGGCCGCACACCGGCGGGTGGCCAGCGATGCGATTGGCTACACTCGCCGATCGAGGGAGCAGATCCTCGCTTTGGTGCGAGCTGCGCGTGACCCCGATGACGAGGTACGCAATAATGCGACTCGTGCTCTTGGCGTCCTGGTTCGTTCCAAGGCAGCATTGGCCGCCGAGATTCCACCAGACACTTTCATTGAAATGTTGAATTCGGGCAAATGGACTGACCGGAACAAGGCAACCTCGCTCCTTTTGGAACTGACAGCTGAGAGAGATGCAATTCTTCTGAGAAAGATTCGTTCAGCGGCGCTAGATTCCCTTACAGAGATGGCCTCCTGGCGAAGGCCAAGTCACGCTTTCTTCGCAAGGATGGTTCTGGGTCGAGTAGTAGGCATCCCGGAAGCTCGGCTGAAAGATTTGGCCTGGAACGGGCCGGTCGACGAAATCGTAGAAGCCTCTGCCCGTCGCTGATCCGATCATCCCGTTAGGCGATGGGTCCATCGGAAGCCACCTGTCACGTTTCTCGCAACTTGTGGTGAACTGCCGACCATCAGGCAAACATCCTTGATCTCTTTTTCGAAACCAGTTGTAGTGCACGACCGCTCCTCTGTCGGATGTGCAAGCTGGCGTGCCAGGAATGCCATCGGCCTCGTTTAGCAGGTTGCACGCGCTTCTCACTTCACGCTGAGCCTTGACACATCCAGCTCTTTTGAGGTTCCCGGCATCGGTCTGGAGTATTCACTGGCACCGCTCCACATCACCCATCCTGTGGCCACTTCTCCACTTCACATGCCTGCTACCACCATCACCCTTTCTAGAATTCGATCCGCAAACTGGCTTCACAGCCATGCGCCTGGACTCGGCCCCACACCTACTCAGTCCGTCCTTCCACCTCCCACTTACACACCCAAGCCCCATGCCGCCGACTCCATCCGCATGGCAATATCGAACAACCCTGGCCAGCTTGCCAGCAAACACATTTCACGGGATGTCTGCTCGTAAGAAGAAGAAAAGACGAGTTGTTAGCAACGGAGCAAAGCATGAATGCGACACCCTCACGACATCAAAGCGACACCAAGACCGCGATTAGGAAAATGCGACTAGAATGCATCCGCCAAACGACACTGCCGTCGAAGTCGTGTGTCGAGCAAACTGGCGTTCTGGGGATCGGCTGCAAACGAGCTGGCACGCGCGACGAACATGGGAAGCGATGCACCGCGCAATGCGTGGGCAAGAAAGGACTCCATATGCAGATTGCAAACCAAGTAGATGACGCCAGCCACACGCGTCTCCCTGTTCACTGTTGCGACGATTCGTCCGTACTCTCGCGAGGTCTTCGGCGTCCGCTCGTACTCAATTGCAATCCTGGCTGATTGTTGCCCGCACTGGATCGTCATGACCGCGTCGTAATCTTTCGCGTAGCCATAGGTCGTGAAGTCATTGTCTGCGCGAATCTCTGATTCGAATTGCCAGCCAGTCACAATCCCAGACTGCATCAAGGCAAGATGTAAATCGAACAACTCCACGTCGTGCAGAACTTGATCGCGCTTGCCGTTCCGTGCACTTCTCGAAATCGCCTCCACCATCGTTCGAGACCTCGATCGCAAGTGATCCTCGCCAGCTTCACCCAGAGAAATCACATGGCTGTCCAATGCGACCGACGGCTGCCGCACCAAAAATCCGTGAGCTGCCAAGATCCGGGTACGACGGTTGAAACTGTCCCACTGATTCTTGTCGAATTGCGGCATTAGCGCCCGATAGAGTTGTCGAACTGTTGCGTGGCCGGCTTGGTGCACTTTGCGCAACAGTGGAATGTCTGTTTCGGTCGAGATGGAGATTGTTCCCGGGAGAAAACGCATCGCTACCACCGCTGGACTTTCCATGGATCATCGATTTGTCCCGGCGCGAAGACGGCGGAGGCATTTTCACCGGCGACGGATGCAAACCGGCGAACTAGCAACATCGATTCCTGTCGCGTGCCCAACTGGGAGAGCGAAATTAAGCGGACGTGAGCTGATGCGATGGAGCCTGCGGCCAGCGCACCGACCAACTGCTCCGAGATGGTCACGACGTACAGATCCGGCACGTCGCGACGCGAGGCGACTACCGAACAGTGGATCGGTTTCGCGCCGAGACGCTCGTCAGCATCTGACACGATCCACTTCGAGCCCAGCAACCTGCCCTTGGCCACAAGCCCGTGGAGCGGGACGCACTCGAAGCGGATGTGTCCGAACACCTTCGCGCGGCTCACGATTCGACCACGGCTTTCAATTCCCGTAGTGTTGAACACATGGCGACGAGCGCTCTCTTGCCAGAGGCTGCCGAGGGAAACGATTTGGAGAATCATTTCGCAGCCCTTCGAGGCCCCTGGTTGTTCAATTGCGCTTCGGCGCGTTCCAGTCGGGCGATCAATTCCGCTTTGGAGCTATCGTGCGCCTGCGCCACTTTCGTTTCGATGGCTTGAATGCGGGCTTCTTGCCTTTGCAGCTTCGCATCTCGATCCTGAATTTGAGCATTAAGCCGCTCCACTTCGGCGCGAGACGCCGCCAAATCGTTTTGCAGCTTTTCCATTTCGAACTTGGGACCGTAGCCAATCGACTTGCCAATGCCTGACGTTTGCTCCTCCACTACCCGGTTGCATGACTCCATGTGCCGGTTGTAAGCCGCGATAGCATCCATTGCGCGTTGGTCCGACATGCGCTTGGCGTTGATTGCATCGGCAAGCCATTCAGCGGTAATCCAATTCGTTTGGCGAAGTTTGTCCCACCAAGCCCAGCAGAGAGCAAGAAGAATCAGGATGACTCCCATCTGCACCGCGCAGAACCGGAAGTAGGGATTTCGGACGGATTGTTCGATGAACTGTTCAATTCGCCTGTCGATCTCATCGCCCCAATGAATCTTCCGGGGGTTCAACGCCTTGAAATAGAATTCGAAGATTGTCTCCTGCGGCCGCGAAGGGCCAACAGGAATCGGTCGATATGGCCGGGCTGGATCCGCGGTTACAGCAACTTGCTTGTTGACCGATCTGCTCTTTTCTGTTTTCGGTGACGTTGATTCCTGCGACGACATGGTGGCCGGCGACAGAAGAGTCACAACGGAAAGCGCAATGGTGATTGAAGCGCGCACAAATCCTCCTATCGCCGCGGAATCACAATCGTGGCCGCAAGCTTTTGGTCCTTGAAACGAAGATGGGCGCCGGCCTGGTCGGTGCGAGAACCCAGAAGCTTTGGCAACAGCGGTAGATCCAGACATGGAACCCGCACCTCGGCCGGTGGCCGCACATGGAGACGACCGTGCAAAGTGCCTTGCACTGGATCGGTCATCAGGATCTCCATCTTTCCTTTGCCGAGGTTCTTTATGTGATGGTCGAGCGCGCGGTATTCCAATTGCTCGCGCTCAGTTGCGTTCATCGCCTTCTGGAAGTTTTCGAAACCCAGGAAGTCTTTCCGCCAAAGTTGCTGCGTGCGTTTTTGCACCGGGATTTGAGAAGACGCCTGCTTGAAGTATTTGGCAGTCTCCTCATCTCGCGTTTGGAGCAACATTGTGGTTCCCGGGGCCGAGGAAACATCCTGCTGGAATCCTTTCCCCACTTGAAGCAACTGCGGCAGAGATTGCATGGAGAAAAGAAAGGCAGTGTTGGTTCCGCGCGCGGTGTTGAGGATCTGCGCAAAGTTCCGGTATCCAAACGGCGCGAACTCATCCATCACCACCGAAAAGAGAGGCCGATTCTTGCGGGTGCGTTCCGATTGGGACTCGTAGCGCTTGCCTACGACGAGTTGCAAATTCTGGAGGAGCATTTTCCCCAAAGCGCGCACCGGCGCAGTGTTCTTGTTGATATTCAGGCTGACGAAGAGAATAAGCTCCTGGTCGATGACTTCGTTGATCGAGAGCAGATTGTCGTAGGGACCAGTGATGGTGCTCAGTTCGTCATCGAGGAAGGTCATGCACTCGTTGATCAAACCTTGAATCTTTGGGACGCGGTCGCGATCTTGAAACGACTGATAGAGGTTCTTGACAGACATCTCGAAGTTGAGACGCCGTTGGGTGGTCATTTCCGGCAAGCGAGCGATGTTGGTCCGCGCCACGGCCACCTGCTCTTCGATCACAGCCTGATCCAGCGCCATCACCATCACGTCATAGAAGTTGAATCGCTTACCGGTGTAGTGAAGGACACGGACGATGTCGCCCATGTAGTTGAGCTGATGCTTGGCGAAGAATTCGTCCCGGAGATCGAAGCTTCCGAAGATCATGGAGACCTGCGCGGCGTAGTTGTCGTCGTCCGAGGCGAAGGGGTTGTACTGAACGGAGAGATCCGGCCGCGACGGATTCAGTAAGCGGAGATCGTTCATTCGTCCGGCGCGGTTGATGTAGGGTAACAGCGACTCGAAGAACTCAAGATCGCCCTTCCCGTCGAAGATGATCATCGGAATCTTGTGCCGATCCGTCGCCGGCCCCATCTGGCGCATCAGGTCCTGGCTAATGATGTTGCGGAGCAACGTTGTCTTCCCCGTGCCGCTTTGGCCAAGGACAAGGGCTTGCATGACGCGGGTGTCATCGTTCCAGAGCCACGGCCTCCCATGGATGTCATATCCGAGCACGACGGAATTCTGACGCCAGGCGCTCTCGACGATGTCCTTCTCGCCGCGAACCGGAATCGTCGGCAATTGCTTTGGCCACGCCGCTTCGCGATCGCTTTTCGATTGCGTCAACTGGTAGACGGCGAAGTACAAAACAACGGCCGCAAGCAGGAGCCACAAGACTCCTTCCACCAACTGCCGATCGTGGATGTACCAAGCGTACTTCGCCACAGCGGCGAAAAGAACGAACGCGAGGACGACCAGCAGTCCGATCAGGATGACAGGATTCTCCTCGATCAAGGAGGGTCGATACTGCGGATTGGTTTCTTCAGGCATGTATGCATCTCCCTATCGCAGATGTGAGAAGTAAAAGACGAGGGCGCTGAGCGATGTCACTCCGAACAGAAGGCCGACCCAGCGCTTCGGCTGTCGGCGGGTTCCGATGCGGAAAGGATCTCGAGGTTCCAGAAGCAGGTCCGCAACGAGATTCCGAAACCCCATATGTCGTCTGTCCGACAAGTGCTTTTCCAACTCGGCGTGAACTTCAGCGACCGATAGCGGTTTCGGCTGTTTGTCGAACATCCGCACTCTCCTTGGCCTTCGCCCTGTTGGGCTTCACCACGAGCACCGCTGATACGTCGGCGGTTCGATCTGCCGCGAACTGGACTTTCAAAACGGAAACGTCTTCTTCATCCACGGCTGGAAGTTCAACGGCAAGCCACCCCATTGCCTGTCCGCCGGCTTCTATTTCGCGCGCCGGGCTCTGATCGACCACTGAGACCTGCCTAGCGACCTCGAAGCGCAGGCCACGGCTGATCCGTTCGCCTAGTTGATGTCCATCAAGAGCGAGCAGCGACCTCGCAGATTTCGCTCCTACAAGATGAAGTGCGGCGACCTGACCCTGTTGGTATCGTCGGGCGCTGCGATTGACAAGTGAGTATCGAAGGTAGAGGCGGCCATCGCGTTGATAGAGATCCCGCACGGTCACTTCGGTCCGACCATTTGATTCGCGTGTTCCAAACAGTGCCACCGGGACAGCATCGGTCAGCATTTCTTCCGGCAGAGATGGAGCAGCAGGGAGGTTGCTGGCTATTGGCGGCGGGGCCGGTCTTGGCGCGGCGCCTTGATCGATTGCAAAGTGCGATTCCGCAATGGCCTTGGCCGGTGAGAGCTCGTAGACGTAGCGGCCAGCAGGCGTCCAGACGAAGAGATTGGTTTGCGAGCCCTCCTCCAGGGGACGAAGGAAAACCTTGTTCTCGCGTCTCTCCACTTGGTATGCATTCTGGTTGCCGACGGCAACCATTAGTACGGGTTCCCCGAACTCGATCACCGTGAGGTGATCCGGAATGGTCTCCACGCGGGTGACCGACGTGTGATCTGGCTTCTGGGATTGCAGCTTTTGGGCAGCGAGAGGAAAAAGGAAGGTGAGGCAAGCCACTGGAAGGATGGCGAATGCAGTCCGGCTCATGCGTTGGTCTCCTTGGCGATTGCGAAAAAGCAAGCGCTCGACTGGAACAGGACCCTCCGGTTGGAGGATCCTGCTTCCAGTACATTGGTGAGCTCACGGCGAGTGAGGCGCGGGCTCGTTGGTTACATGACCTTCTTGGGTACGACCACCTGAGGCAATTGACGAGTATTCGGAAGCAGAAGCTTTCCGTCGCGGATCTCACCCGTACCCGAAGCGTAGGGGAACGGATGCACCCACTGTACTCGGCCCTTGTCGTAAACGACTTTTCCATCTGGTGTGACAGCCATCAGGAAAGTCGCCTTCACGTAGCTTGGCCCGTTTTCGCTCATGATGTTCTCGACCAGGAAGCAACGGCCTTCCTCGTCGATTTCAACCATCCCGTCGCGAACTTTTGGGACGGCCAGTTGTACCGGTCGCCCTCCAGTTCGCTCGACAATGGCTTTCAGCATTTCGTTGGGAAACGCATAGAACGGCAGTGCACCAGACGCCTGATCTGACCGAGTGCCGCAAACGATCGTATGAAGCGCCTGCAACCATCCCATGCGGTTCTCTTCTTTTCGTGCGGCCCATGTCCGAACGAGCCATATCAATGACCGGATCTCTTCCTGCCACTGTTGGTCATATGCGGACAGAGCTGCCCGTGCTTGGCATAGCGAGTGCAGAAGCTTCGATCGGCGTTCCTTGTCTCTGTCGTCCTTGAAAGACTCGAACGCCGTCTGCGCCTGTTGCACGTTGCCAGCAAGCAATTTCTTCTTCTCGATTCCAGCCTGGATCGTGAGAGCCCAAGACCGATTCAGTCGCCGGCATTCGTCAGCCATCTCCTGGGTAAAGTCGTTTCCCTGGACAAGACCTCGGAATTGCGCGATCGGCATCCGGTTGGTGAAAAAGTCGGTGAGTTCCTTCCGGACCAGGTTGTACATCGACCCGATCCGGTCTGACGCAGGGCATTCGAAGCGTTCGGGCAGTTCCTTTACGGAACGTACGCGTTTCGCACGAAGCCACTGCGCGGCTGGTGTTTCCTTGATCAGTTCGCGGATGGAACGGATCTTTTCCTGGTCGGGGGTGACGCCATGTTTCAGTTGATCCAAGGCCAGTTGCAGTTGCTCAACCAACTCTCGATGAAGGTCCTCACGCCCAGCCGCGGTGCATTGGGTCATTAGATCGGTGATTGAGCCGATCTGATTTCCCATCGCACCAATAGCGACTTGGGGCAAGTTCCACCAAGGAGATCGAGCTTTCTTGGCTTTGATCTTTTCAATCGCACCCTTTCCGCGGTGAGAGAAGCAATCTCTAACGAATCGAGGGAAGCGATCGTCTTCGACCACACAGACGAAGTCGAAATCGAAATCTCCGCCGTTCTTCGCCGCTGTCTTCGAATGGAGGGTGAACGTGCCAACCAATTCGAGTTGTTCCTGGGCAATTTGATCGACAAGTGCTTCGGGAACCGGAACGCCTTGCTGCTTCAGATCCTGAATGAGCAATTGGCGCAACTCTGCAGGGTTGATCTTTGTGTACGGGAGCAGATCTTCCTTCATCCGTACCGGATAACGCACCACCAGTCCTCGGCTTGTGGCCAGAGAATTGATAGCGCGATCCAGAGGGAGCCAGTCGGACCCAGCGCACACTTTTCCGTTGTACAAAAACAGATAGCCGTCATCCGCAAGCGCGAATGCCGGCATTTCAAATCCACCTGCTGTACAGACCTTGAACGCCCACTTGGCTAACGTCCGCTCCAATTGGTTGTTGACCCACGGATGCTGGACGAGGTAGCCGGTTGGATCGGCTTTCAGAATCGCCTCCAGAACAGTTCGCTCCACCGAAGTCGCATCGTCTTCTTCGGCAGGCCTTTCGTTCTCTATTGCGGTTTGGGTCTCTGAAATGCCAAGCAGCTCAAAAAGCCCGGTAAAGTCTCTCTCTTCCAAGAGCGACTTGAGCCGTGCAGTTTGAGCGAGGGCGTGCGGCTTGATCTCAAGTTCGAACGAGTCTTCCGGAGCGTGCTGGATGACCGTGTACGAGCTCTCGAATTTCAAAGGCCGCGAACATTCACGAATTCCAAGGATGATCTCCCCGGCGAAGGTACGAGCTTCACCAGTGAGCCAAGCGATCAGCTTGGAGGGTCCTTTGTATTCTGGTTTGACCGAGGAAACGGGCAGAACAATGTCAGTATCGAGGGCATCAGCCGTCTCATCCGACATGACCTTGAACGATCCCTTGGCCTGTGTGTTTGAAAACGCGAGCCGGAATTGATAAAAACGACCGCTCGGGAGATTGAGCTGGTCAAAAAGAGACCGGCGCAACCATCCGCGGCAATCGTTCGTTCCCAATTGATGATCGGGGACTACTGTAACGCGACCATGGGGAAGCTGCATTCGCACCTGGCAAGGTGAAATGAGGATCCCAAAGTACGTCACAGCAGCTTGAGGCCAGCCAGAGAAGCGTTCCGCAAGCGGGGCTTCATGGCGGGCATCAACGGCATAGAACTTTCCGTTCTTCGCCGACCCTGACGCGCCGATGAGTCTGAAGTCCGTTCCATCGATCTGGAAACGTGACAGGGCGCTTTCGACTCGGGCACGTTCAACCTGATCGAGTGGTTCCGGCGTAACAGTGACAGAGGCCACCTGAATCCCTGGGTGTAGGGCTTCCAGCAGCGTGTTATTCAACTGTCCCTGTGGACTCACGTTGGGCATTTTGCGTTCGATTGTTCCTTCCTTGGTGACCATCAGGTTCAGAACCTTCAGGCCGGAGTTCTTAGTAACGGTTGTTTGGGGCGTCATGAGTTTGTCCTTTCGAATCGGTTAGTCGAGGTAGACAACAAGCCGATCGCGAGGGCTAGCTCACGCACCTGGGTCCCCAGATTGGCCTGTTGCCGAAACACATAGGTGTTTGGGCCAGGCCTCAGTTGGGAGACCGACCATTTCCGTTGTGTTGCCTATTCAGCCGAGACTGAACAGGTTGCCTGGATGAACGTGGAGATCATCACAAGCGAACTCCCACGAAAGTCGTGGGCGCCTTCTACTCAACTTTCGTTGGTGGTAGAAACTCGTTGACTTCCGGCCGCCGGAGTCTTCTCCAGGCAGACCCTTCCCCTTTCGATCTTTTGTCCGACCTCATATTCGTGGACCACGAAAAGGCGGGCGTCCGTTTTGAATCCGATTACAAGGCCTTCGGCTTCCCCCGGAACTTCTTGGTCCAAACTCGGCTTGGCTCCTCCAGGCTTTCCGACGAAGTAGCGTATTGATTCGGAAGGACTATTGGCGCGCTGACGCTTAGTCTGGGTCTTCCTCTTGCCGACATGCTTCGTCGCGCCATTCAGCACTTCTTCATTCGCGATGGCCATCTGCTTCTCCTTTTCTGCGTCCACTAACGCGCTGCCATTCTTCTTCAAAATCAACCTCCTCGAAGCCGCTATCCGTCCGCGCAACACATTCCCCGCTCTGCCCCAGCAAGAGGTAGCGACGCGTATCCCTGTGCTTGTAGTGCTCGACGCCTGCCTGCCGGAACATCCACATGAACTCTGCGCACAGGACCGGAGGGAGTCTGCACTCCAGTGGCGTCCAGTTGGGCGTGAACTCAATGTCGCGCTTGACAGTAGCGCCCGTTGGCACAGATGGGTGGATCATTTCGACTCCCGCTCAATCAGGGCACTTCGTTGCTCCAGATCAATATTCCGTTCACCCACCATTTGCTGTTCCCAAAACTCCCCGACCAGCAGTCCACTCGGGTAGGACTGGGTCCGGCCCGCGTAAACAAGCCGAACCTGGTAGCGGCACACCATTCGTTCCGTCTGTTCAATGCGCTGGTTGTTGAGCCGGTGGATCTCTTTAGCGGCAAAAACCTGATAGGTCCATGGCATTCCGACTGCGGGTTCGATCGAGCGAATTCTCACGCTGGAGGTGATCGAGTCAGCCTTCACCTTCCCAATCGTGTCCTCCTCCCGGAACTTGTTCATCGAAAGAGTTCGGAAGTTCAGGGTCATCATGTTGAGGGCTTCGGCATACTGCCGTTCGACGTTGGCCGGCGTGTATGTCAGATAGGTGGTAAGGAATTTGCGGACGACGGCGCGGCCCTCCACGTCAGAGGGGGCGGCCGCGGCCAATCCGTTCGCCGCCACTCGAACGGGATTGAGCCGTCCCGAACTCAGGTGCAATGACTCGCCGCCAACAACCGTCGCTTCGCCCAGCTGATCCACGCGGATCACGATCGGGGGCTGAAGCCGAACATAGGCAAATAGCCCAAGCGCCCCGACGGCAAGGACGCCACAGGTGATGCCCAAGATGGCCATTCGATTTGCATACGCCCGGAGGGCGCCATCCATCTCGTAGTACTTTGACACCTGTGCCTTTTCGGGCAGATCGCTCCGCAACGTCTTGTTGGTTCCAAACATAGCCGAATTGCCTCCTCGCATTACTCTGAATCTGACTTGCCATACCGCCCAAGCCGCTGTGCAACTTGCCGACCGCCCTGAACGCCCAGAGCCGCAGCAGCTCCGGCCATCCAGCCAATTGCGTGAGGTACGTTGGGTGGGCGGAACTGCCCCATCCCCCTCCCCCCAGCCGAGGGACCTGCTGGCGCTGCGCCGCTTGCGCCTGAACTCGCACTCGAACCACCACTCACATTGCCTGAAGACGATTCGCCAGCAGACGACGGGCCGGCAGGTGGTCCAGCTGAAGCCGCTCCTCCGGCGCTAGATTCGGAGGCACCTTTGCCTGCAGAAGCGGAAGAAACAGCGCCGAACCCGTCTCCCGGCCCTGCAGCCAACGAGAGCATTGCTTGCCCCATGGGTGCCGCGGTGCCAAGAACTGCGAACATGCTGCTGCCGACATCGCCCTCGACGATTCGCTTCGCCAGCATCGGAATCAACAAGATGCAGACGGAGAACAGGATGCTCGCCACAGCCAGGAGAATCTCCGCCGAAGCACCGCTCAGCGCACCGGCAAAGCTCCCCGCACTGGTGATGGCCGTCATGCTGTTGATGTTGAGAGCCATCAGCAACCGGCAGAAGATCCCATAAATCAATCCCCATGAGGCAAAAACGAACAGATTCACGACGTAACGGCGGGCTAAACTTCCGACGCCAATCGAGGGAAGTAGGGCAAGAACGAGTGGCCCGGTTACATAGAGGATCGTTCCAAACAGCGAGTAGAGGATCGCGAATATCAAGTAGGAGACCGGATAAACGACCATGGCTACCAGAAGCAGTAGACTGCTGAGGACTCCGGCAGTAAGGCCTGTGACCCAATTCAGCACTGTCGTTGATCCGCTTGCTGCGCTCCTTAACTCGGAGATCCAGGCGGCAAAAACATCGCCGGGGCCGACACCTGCCATGTTGTGAGCCAAGGAGTTGAACGCTGCCACCAGCCCCTGGAAAACAGATTGATAAACAGTTCCGTTGTTCAGAAACAACATGCCTATCGCGACGTACTTGATCGCAGCGATGCCCAGAGATCGAACGTCGCCCCCACGAACCCAGGATTCGTAGGCTGAAAAGAGCAACGACGCCAGCAGGATTCCGTAAGCTGTCGTCAGAACAAGGCTCATCAACCCTGCGCTTGCGATCCCACTCAATGCCATATTGAACATTTCCTCGAAGAGAAACATCTGTGACCCTACCTTCTGTTGAGTTCGGTTAGCTTGTCGCGGGTTTGGCGGGTATATCGAGCCGCCTCCTTGACGCGCGCCCCCTGCCCAGCCAGTTCGATTGCACGCAATCGCATGACTTCGGCCAGCGCCTGCTGCGTGTAGGCATTCGACCTCACCAGCCACGCGCCAGCCTGCGCACCAATCATCTCCGCCGTTCCGGGGGCCGTCCCAGTTAAGGCGCTGAGCATCTGCTCGGCGGCGTCTAATTCACGGTCGGCAATCGCATCAATCGCAATTGCACGCTTCATGGCAGCTTGAGCCGCAGCGTCGGCGCTGTCTATTAAATCCCGCTGAGAACTATGGGCCTCATTCGGAGCCGGCAGGGCCGTGTAGACGCTACCAAAGCTTGCTGACACTCCACCTATTTGACCGGGATTTTTGGAGAGAATTATGGCTTCCAAACCTCTTGGATTGGGGAGCGTTGCGCTTTGAACGGCGGTCGCCCAAATCCCTCGAATGGAGTTGTAGATTCCCATCACTTGCCCAACTAATCCCCGAGCACGATTGATGGCATCCTCGGGGTAGATCACGTTGCGCTGGAAATCAAAAATCGCGTTCATGATTTGCTGTACGGCTGCCATCGTGCTTTGGATACCTTCGAGAATTGGCCCGATTACATTGCGCAGTGCGGTATTAACCGAAGCCATGACGTTGTTGAGAGATCCGAGGCCGCTGCTCACCAGATTGAGCAGCGACGTCAAGAATCCAAGTTGTGCGTTCGCCGGCGTTGGTGCAAAAAGCATCACCACGAGCAACAGGGCGATGATGTGCACTCTGTGCGAGCGAAGGAACGTCCAAAAAGTCTTCAGGTTCAGCATGAGAATCCTCGTTACCGATTCATTTGAGTAAGCTTGCTTCTGGTCTCGCTCGCAAACGACGCCCCACGTTTGAGAAGCATCGTTTCGTGAGCAAGTCGAGCCGCTTCCTGCCGCAGCTGGCCAGCGATCATCTTCTGCATGTGGGCCTGGCTCTGCACGGCCGCGATGTATGCCGCTGCAGTGGCATATGCGGCTGTACCCGGAGCCATTCGAGTTGCTTCTTCTTCGATCGCCTCCGCGGCGCGAAGTGTCTGGTCTGCCCCAGCGTCAGCCTGTTTCAGCGCCATGAGCTGATTGATTGCCATGGCGTCGTCGACATCAACGAGATTGCGCTCTTCGGCATGGGCTTCACCCGCGGCAGGGACCGCACCATAGGTTCGCGTAAAGGCCGTAACCAGCGAAGCATGGTCGGCTATTTGCCGATTCCTGATCACACTTTCAAGGCTTGCCGGATTTGGCAATTGAGCGCTATGCACTCCGAGAAAGTACAAGGAGTTCATCTGGGCCCGAAAGGTGCCGATCAGTTGCTGTGCCAGCGCCCGTGCGCGGTTGATCTCGCGAATGGGCCAAACAATCTGCTCCCAAAGATTTCTCAACTGGCCAAGGAATGACTGAAGCTGGTTTGACGCAGTGCGTATCCCATCAAGCAATGGGCGCATGGTGTTGTTGATGAAGCTCAAAATGTTGCTGGCGACACCATTGATCACGTCGAAAATCGCCGTGAGTCCCCCAAAGCCCTGGGAATAGGCAGGTTGCGGGGCAACCATTCCGCAAAGCAGGATTAAAGTAAGCAAGAGCAGAACTAGCTTCGTCGTCATTTTGTTAGGCTCCTTTCCCCGCAGCCAATGGATGTTCCCGCCGGCTGACAGTTTGCTGCACCTCGCCAGTGGCTTCTTCAGGCAGCACATCCACATCGGCCAAACCATTTGGAAAGCGCTCGGCAAGCTCGCAGTAGAGTTCAATCAAGGGGCGCTTTCGATTGCGATCAAGCCGGAGGAAGTACGTGCGATACGCGCGCTCTCGGGGGTATGTAGTAGCCACCCAGTAGTCAACTGGCGTCGGCACCAGCCGGATCGTCTGCGTTGTATCGGACTTCTCTCCCAAGACAAGCAGTACTTCGGCCGACCTTCCCTTGCGAGGGGCAGCGAATCGTTTGATCTCGTTCACGGCCACAGAATTGAGACCAAGGTGGTCAACCAACGGGACGACATCGCCCGGCTGTTGGCCAATGATCTTGACCGAACTGTTGCGAAGGATTCCTGCGCCATGCTCCTTCGGTCGCTGGGCGGTGCCGACGAAGTCTTCGAGCGTCTGAGAGATACCCCAAACACTGGCGCCGCGCTTTCTGGCAGTGCGGAACAGCTGCACAACGCAGTCAGCGAGAACCGGGGAGTCCAGCAACGCCCAGCACTCGTCAAGGACGGTGATCGATGGCTGACCAGACTTCCCTGACGCCCGCTCTGACATGGCTTGTGCAATCAACATGCTCATGGCGGTTTCGAGTCGCGAGTCCGAGCTGAGGCCCTCTATATTGAAGAACAACCAATTCGCGTCGGTGCGAATGGTGGTGTGGCGATCGAAGAGCCTCGAATACACGCCCTTTTCGCCAGTCCATTGCCTGAGGGCAATCGAAGCAAGTTGCGCAAGCTTGCGAATGTGCTCGATTCGCTCTTCATCGTTCCAGTTCGACAGTTCATCGCGCAGATCGGAATACGTAGGCGTCTTCACGTCGGCTCTGATCGCCGCACGCTTATAGACCTTAGCGATTGCCTCAGACAAGATGTTGTCGAGCAGCGAAGTATCGGTCTGCCCCAAGTCACCGATCATGTGCCGTGTGAGGTTCTTGAGGAACGCAATCTTGTCCTTGGTGGGCTGCACCTGGCTCGGTGGCAGGTCCCATGGATTTAGGGTTTCAGCGCCTTCCAGATCCACTTCGATAACCCGACCACCCATCAATTCGACGAGCGGACGGTAGGAGTCTCCCCGTTCCACGATCGAGATCAGCGGATTGGAACGCGCCATCATTAGGAGGAACAACTGCGCCATAAAAGTCTTGCCGCCGCCCGACTTGGCCATGAAGAGCATGTTGGCGTCCCCAATGGAGGGGTCATAGGGCGAAAAGGGGATCAACTGCCGGTAGGGAGTCTCAAGAAGCATCAACGGAGACTGGGGAGTACCCTGCCAAGGCATTTCGATTGGCAGCAGGTCAGCTGCATGGAGCGTGAGGCAGCTCAATTCCCGCTTGTTCTCTCTGGCCATCCCAGGAAGGCTGCCGATGAATAGACGCCGCTGCGCCAAAGATTCTGGGATGGCCCGGGCGCCGTTCATTCTCGTTACCGCGTGCACCACTCTTTGCCGGCGATCATTCAGAATCCGCTGTGCCTCCTCCAGTTCCTTCTGGCTGTTGACGGGGGAGGATGTCCGCACGGCGATCACCATGGAGTAGTCGCAGACCTTCAAAGATGAAGAGATGACCGCTTGCAAAATGTCCTGCAACTGGGCCTGCGCAACCTGGGCTTCTATATTCACCCTGAATCCGCCTTGCGAGTCACGCTGCGCCGCTTGCATTCGCCGAAGGCGTCCTTTGAAATGCTCCAGAATTTTGGTCTGATCAGGGATCGTGATCTCGGCATTCACGACGATAGGAAAATCGAGCACCATCAGTTCGCGGAGCATTCCGGGGAATGTCCCGTCTGGCAGATCCTTGAGCGAAACGAAGGTGTACAAAAGCCCCCCGACTCGCACCACGTTCTCTTGTTCGTCTTCGATGCTCGTGTTTGTGATCTGGCTTCGTGCACTCCGGTACGTCAGCGAGTAGTCGCCCCGGCGGTAAGGGCTCCGGTCGTCAAAGACCGGGTTCAGCCCCCGCTTCGCCTCTAGGAATAGTTCGTCATCGGACAATCGACGGACTCCCATTTCCGTCGCGACGAGCGTCTGCTCGACGCCGGCAAGCAAGCTGGAAAATTCGGAGAGCAGATCCTCATGTTCTCGCCGCGCCCGTTCCACACATTTCTCAACGGAGAGACTGAACATACCCTTAGTACGCCTGCCCGCCAAACGGTCGGCCAGTTCATGATGAATTCGGGGATTCCAAATGAAGTAGGCGTGCAGGAGATGACGCAGGTAGTAGCCCTCTTCGCTTCTGCGATCCCAACGGCTCATCCTGTGGCGATCGATCTCCTGCAAGACTGCACTTTCGCTCTTCTGAAGCCTGGGGTACTCCGTGCGGGCCGGCCCAATCCCTTGAGCTATCTCAAAACGCATCTGGAGACGCATCGACCGTTCTGGAAGCGACCGAACGAGCGCCTCGAGGGAGTGCTTGGAACGGTTCCGCATTTCGTCGTCATGGTAGAAGCTGTTGAGTCCTGTGAGCTCATATCCAGCCACGAGGCTCCCATCCACCTGCACCATGACGCCATCCAGATACTCTCGAACCGGCAGCAGTTCGCACAGCGCTGGCTTCCGCAAGGACTCCTCGTACCGTTTGCTCGATTGTGGGTTCATCGCAGGAACTCCTTCGTAAACTCGGCATCAGCCTGAAGGCCGCAGTAGATTTTGGGTTGGACGTGCCAGGTCCAAAGATCACGCAGGTATCCACGGGGCTTTCCGTATTTGAAGAGCAGCAAGACCGGGATCGCCGCGATGGGGACGACGTATTGCAGCACCACGTTGAGCGGGATGCCATTCATCTCGCGGTTGAGAAAGCGTCCGAAAATGCTCATGAACGCGGCAAGACCGATGACCACGAACAAGTCCTCGAATTCGAGGTAGAAGAAGGTAACCCGCTGGTGCAGGTTCCGATGAACCGGCGTCACTTCCAATGCCACAACAGCCTCCTTTTCAACTCACACCACCTGCCCCTTGGGCGACAAAGTACTCAGCCATGCGCAGTAAACCGGAAAGGCCGAAACACGCCATGGCCGACAAGGCGTGTCGTGCCCACGGGGCTCCCGGATAGATCCGAAACCCGGCCCCGCCGTAGTGCAAGATCGCAACAAACACTTGCAGAACACCGTAGACGGGCAGGAAAACGTTGGCCGACCAGTTCACCAGTCCCAACAACGTGATCCAAACTCCGTCGGGGTCATCCCAAGCGCGCTGGCTAGCGAAAGTCTCAACTGCCCGAAGAATGCCAGAAACCATAAGCGCGGCAAAGCCACCGTACATCGCGTATTGAAACGGGGCATTGCGCGAAAGACGGAGCACTGCGATGACGAACATCAAGCCGGCGAGGGTTGGCATGATGACGTTCGCGACCCAGTTCGTGAGATTTGTGAGTCCTGTGAGAAAGTTCACGATAAGCTCCTACATCATTCGTTGAATCAAGATCCACAGTGCGCTGGTTGTCAGAAAGCAGGCAGCGCAAAGAATCAACCGCAAGTACCCGGGCCGATTGAAGGCAAACTGAAGAACGGCGCCGCAGATGGCCAATCCCGCAGCGATTGGCAGAATGCGACTCGCCAGGTAGTTCCACATCGCTGTCAGTCCCACCACAATTGAGAATCGGTCGCCACCCGGCGTCCACGCATCAATCAGCGCGTGGGTGTTCGAAACGGCCAACAAGAACATCGCGCTTAGGATCGACGGCAATGGACCGGTTCCACTGGCTGTATCGAGAACCGAACGAATCACAAAGAACGCCGCCAAGATCGGCACCAGTCGGTCCACCACAAAGGACTGAACGAAAGAAGTGATGCCTTGCTGGATTGAAGCAAGCCATGGCGTACCAATCGTTGCGCCAGGTGGGAAGAACACAGGGATACCGAGAAACTGAAACCACCCAAGCGTTGGCTCTAGAGCCAAGAAGATGACAGCCCACAGCATGTGCTTGGAAAACCCGCCACCAACCCAGAACACGGTGCCACCTTCGCGGCGAAGAGCAATGCCCGCGAGGATTAGGCATATGAATGCCGCCGGCCCGCTAAGCAGCAGGAATACTCTCGTGATGTCGTAGAGAAGGGGTGGCATGTCGGTGTACCCATCACCCTCAATAGGGCGGCAACATTTGTAGCCGCCCCACTGTGGTGTACGTTGGTTGGGCTAAGAGACACCTCCACCACCCTGTTGAATCCAGAATTCGAGCAGTCGCGTGACGCCCGACACGGCAAGGCATCCTAACGCGGTCACGACATATCGCATGACTCCGCGGCCCGAAACGTAGGAGACCAGTCCACCCGCGAGAGCGAGGCCGGCACCGACGGGGGCAATGACGTTGCCGATCCAGTTCACCAGATTAAGAAATGCGCCTTCCGGCTGCGCGCCGGTCTGCCCTTGAACGGCGACATTGACCTGCGGCGCGCCGCCCAGATTCTGGGCCATCACGGCCACGTTCGCGCTGACAATGAATAACAGCAAGACGGTAATGAGCAACGCTACCCGCTGTTTGATCTGCAGTCGAAACTGCTGTTGCATGAGAAGAACCTCCCAAGTCTGAATTCGGCTTCGGTACCGGACCGAAGCTCAAAAGCAGATTAGGGCAGATGGCGGGAATCCCCAAGCGAGTTGGAAGTGTGCCTCCGGCCGGAGACGCTACCGTTGATCGAGTATTGGCAGCGGCTGGCTCACAGCCAGGTCGGGCCACAAAGCACCGTCCGCCTGAACAGCGCCGACAACAAGCCGAAGGACATGTTTGCCGGACGGAAGCAAGAGATTCATTTGGGGTGTGACCGGAAGTTGGAGCCCGCGCGGAATCGTCGACGGGCTCATCGCTGTCGAACCGCCTGACATTCAGCCCAAGTCCATTGAACGAGAATCTGCTCGCGATGTCCATCCACACGCTCATCGCCACGCACCTCGCGGAGACCCAACATCCGGCTTGCCGATTTCTCACACACAATCGGTAAACGCTACTCCGATTGCCGCGGGATCCGGATCGAAACTGTTTACGCTCAGCTACTCCAGCCGCAATGCCTCCATCGGATCGATAGAGGCGGCGCGCCTGGCGGGCAGGAACGCAGCGGTTACAGCCGAGGTGACAATCAGCCCAATGACCATCAGGATCACGGCGGGATCAAGCACATGGGTTCCAAAAAGGAACTTCTTAACTATGCGGCTGGCACCCGAGCTAACCGCTAATCCTGCAACCAGGCCTGCCAGTACCGGACCGGCAGCTTCTGCCAGCGCCAGCCTGTAGACGCTCCTCTTCGTCGCGCCGAGGGCCATTCGAACCCCGATCTCCTGCCTACGTGCCGATACCGAATAGCTGAGAACGCCGTAAACCCCAAGCATTGCCAAGAGGAGAGCGGATACGCCGAAGGCAACTAGTACGAAGGTGTGAAAGCGCTCGCGGGATATTGAGTCGGTAAGCTGCGCATCCATTGTCTTCAAGCGAGTGATCGCAACGCTGGGAGCCTGTTTCGGAATCGCCTCCCTCATGCCAGAAACTAGTGTAGTGCTTCGTTAATGGTAACCAGTATGTGATTTCCGACGCCTCTACAATTGAGGTGCTGGACTTTCATGCGCGTTGCTCCGCCAATCGAACTCTCTGCTGAACAGCGAACCACCCTGGAGGCGTGGGCCAACGGCCGCAAATCCCAGGTCCGGGTCGCCGAACGAGCCCGCGTCGTTCTCCTCGCTGCCGAGGGAAAGCAGAACTTGGAGATCGCGGCAATCCTGTCCATTTCCGTGCAAAAGGCGGCTCGTTGGCGCTGGCGATTCCTTGCCAAAGGCCTCCCTGGTTTAGAGAAGGACGCTCCCCGCCCCGGTCGCCTGCCCTTGATCGCCCCGGACAAGGTAGCGGAAGTCATTCGGTTGACCACTCTCGAAAAGCCGGCCCACGCCACCCACTGGAGCACGCGCAGTATGGCGAAGCACATGGGAATCAGCGACACCAGCGTTCTGCGCATCTGGCGGGCCCACGGACTCAAGCCCCATCGCTCCGAGACCTTCAAAGTCAGCAACGACCCCTTGTTTGCCGAGAAGCTCGAGGCCGTCGTCGGGCTTTACCTGAGCCCTCCGGAACACGCTATCGTGCTCTGTGTTGACGAGAAGAGCCAGGTGCAAGCACTGGACCGGACTCAGCCGGGTCTGCCGTTGAAGCGAGGCCGGGCCGAGACCATGACCCACGACTACAAGCGCTATGGCACCACCACACTATTCGCGGCCATGGACGCGGCGACGGGCCGGGTAATCAGCCTCTGCCAGCAGCGGCATCGGCACCAGGAATGGGTGAAGTTTCTGCGTCTGATCGATGAGGCGACTCCGCAAGACAGGCAGATCCATCTGATCGCGGACAACTACGCCACGCACAAACACGCCAAAGTCCAACGCTGGCTGAAACGGCATCCTCGCTTCCATGTACACTTCACGCCGACTAGCGCCTCGTGGCTAAATATGGTCGAACGGTTCTTCCGGGACCTCACAGAGACCCGGCTGAAGAGAGGCGTTTTCCGCAGTGTCCTGGAACTCACCGAGGCTCTCGACGGATATGTCGACCACCACAACGCAGAACCCAAGCCCTTCATCTGGACTGCGAGAGCTCAGGACATCCTCGCGAAAGTCATGCGGGCACAGGACACGCTGAATAAACGACAGACTGTTTGAAGCAGACCACTAGAGAGTCTGCACCGTAGCGGCTGCGCGCAACAAAGTAAAGTTGAGAGGGCGTCCTAAAGCTGTAGTGCACATAAATCATGCGGGCTGGGTCCGCCTTCAGCGAGGTGCTCCGCGAATCCCTGACAACGCCAATCACAGTAAGAGTCTTGCCGAGCGCGTTGAGGCGTCCGCCAATTGGATCGGAACTACCCCACAACGCTTTAGATACTCCTTCCGACAAAATGACGTTATCGAGGGTCCGGTCCCGCTCTTCAAAGAACCTGCCAGCAATCAGCTTTTGGCCGGTTGCTTCGAAATATCCCGGGCTGGCCCATCGAGCATTGACCATGGGCCCCGCCTCGTTGGCCCTGTCCGCGCGGCCCGTAAATTCGATCCAACTGTCTCCCTCAAGTGGCATCGCACTGAAGAATCCAGCTGATTCAACTCCAGGGATCGTCCGAAGACTCTGCAAGACGCCGTCTATGAATGACACCCTGTTAGCGGAGTCGCTGTAATGTTGGGGCGACAGCCGTACCTCCGCAATCGCCGAATTTGACGTATCGAAGCCCTTGTCCTGGTTGAGTAGATGCAGCAAGCTCTTCGAAAACAAGCCTGTCACTAGCAGCAGGGCCGTGCATCCGAACACTTGGACCCCAATCAGCCCAAGTCGCAAGCGCCGTCCGGATTTGCTACCACTGATGGACCGTCCGCCGCCGCTGTGCTGCAACGAGGCCTGGGGGTCGGTCGAGAGGAGTCGCATCGCAGGCAGCAAGCCGAAGATGAGACTGGCGGCAATCGTGATAACTGCGGAAAAAAGCAACATCGGCAGGTCGAGGCGGACTTCGGCGAGTCTCGGTATGTCAATCGGTGAGTAGCGACGAAATGCCGACAGCCCAACGTTCGCCAGGAGAACTCCGAGCACGCCACCAATGAAGGCAAGTATCAGGCTTTCGGCGAGTGCGCTCCACATCAAACGCCATCGGGCTGCCCCAAGCGCTGCACGCACCGAGGCATCACGACGAAGCGTTAAGGCCCGGCCTAGCTGCGCGTTGGCCAGATTGAGACAAGCGATGAGCGTCAGTCCAGCAACGGCTGCCATCAAAAGCCAGATGGCCGCGCCAGATTCACTCACCATGGCTTCATGCATCGGCTGCAACGACGCGCGGAAAGCGTCAGGGCTTCTGTCGCTGCCGCTCGGCATCTCCCGCCATAGTTGGTCCTGAATGCTATTCAGCTGAACAGCGGCTGAAGTAATGCTGACACCGGGGCCGAGGCGCGCAAGCGACACCCAGTTTCCGTAGTTTCCGTCCCATGGAAACTTGTCGATATCAATCCGGTTCGGGAAGAACATCGATGGCTCCGGGATCCCACTCTTCGGTTGGGTTCCATTGAAGGCCCGTATCGCATTAGCATTCGGAAAGCCAAAATTCTCGGGTAGCACGCCAATCACTTCGGTTGGAACATCGTTAACCCGAATGACCCTGCCGATTATGCTCCGATCCCCTTGAAAAAAGGTCTGCCAAGCAGCGAATGTCAGCATTGTGACCTTTGGTCCGCCGCTTTGACCTTCATCAGGAAGGAAGTCGCGCCCGAGCACTGGAGACACCTTGAGGATCCTGAACAAGTTGGGTTGACAGAGTACCGAGCCAAGCATGCTCGAGCCTTCCGGCCCCAACGCGACAGCAGCTCTTCCGCTCTGATAGGCTGTGATCCCAGCGAGGGTGTCCGCCCTTCGTGCCCACAATTCGGCGTGCCTAGGATTAGGGCCGACAGGACCACCGCCAATGGACTTCACATGCTCCTAGATCACGACCAGCCGGTTGCTCTCGGGATACGAGAGGGGCTTGAGAAGGACTGAGTTGACAACTGTGAAGACTGCCGTACTGGCGCCAATTCCCAAGGCCAAAGTGAGTATTGCAGAAAGCGCAAATCCTGGATGCTTGCGCAGTGCTCTAATGGCGAATCGCGTATCCTGCAACATCGCTTCGCATTGTGTCCATCCCCACATAAGGCGCACCTCTTCTTTGATGTAAACAACGTTTCCGAAACTTCTGCGTGCGGCGAAGTGCGCGGCTTCGTCCGGCAGACCCGATGCACGCTGTTCTTCGGCTTCCAGTTCAAGATGCGCTCTTATCTCACGGTCAAGATCTTCTTCACGGCGACGACGACTGAACCAACTCATGACTCCTCCGCAGCTGGCCACATGATCCGAGCGATCGCGCTGGTCATCTGTTTCCACTTCGATTCCTCGGCTACCAAATGCTTTTTCCCAGACTGCGTCAAGCGATAGTATTTGAACTCGCGCTTAAGGTCCTTGCTGGCGGGCTCCCACTTCGCCTTCACCAAGCCTTTGCGCTCCAGCCTGTGGAGTGCCGGATACAGTGATCCGTGCTCGACCTGGAGCAGGTCGTCCGTCGTTCGCTGGATGTGTTTAGCGATCTGGTGCCCGTGCGCCGGCCCAAATTGGAGTGTGCGAAGGATCAACATATCCAAGGTTCCCTGAAGAAGGTCGATGCGCTCAGTCTGGTCTTTTGGCATTATCAGAAGACATTCTACCCAATTTGTACCAAAAGTGGGTAGACGCTCTACCGACGATTGGTCTGCAGGAAATGGTCTGCCAACTTTATCCGCTGCGCGAAACCAGCGTTGAGTTCGGCTCCAACAGAATCAGCCTCTCTTTACTGAGCGAACTGCCGAATCGGAATTGAAAGCAGGTCCCGGACGAGGGCACTATGCTCCCCATATGCGCTAGATGACAATGAATGGTCGCGGAGGAAAGAGCTGTTTTTCAATAGTTCCCTGATCACGCGCCACACGGAAGTTGGCCGTTCCGGAAACGCCAGCTCTGTAATCATTGTTCCAGGCGCAACTAATAAGGAACCGCGGGCACCCCACCATTCTCAGAACCCGGAGCGGGCAGCGATCAACGACCAACCCTACATCGGGGGGCGAACTCGTGACAGTGCATGCTCAAAATCTTCGATGGTCAGAGGCGGCAACTCACTGTGCTGGCTTGTCATCCGGCGCATAGCCAGTCGCTTCATACCTTGAATCGTCGCTTCAAGGTCGGCCGGGCTAAGGCCCCGGACTCGATTAGTAACCATGCCAATTTCGAGGCCCGGATCGAGTCTCGCGCTGCCCAGATATCGGGCGATTAGCTTCCGATAGCCGCCGTCATCTGGCAAGCCGATGTGCATCTTCTCACTGAAGCGTCCTCCCCGCAGAATTCTTGGGTCGATTCGCTCCAAATAGTTCGATGTTCCGATCAGGAAGACGTTATTTTCCGGTCGCAATTGGCTAATCTCGATGAGCCCCTGTTCTACCAACTGAATATCGTGTTGCCCAGTGGCGATAGAAGGAGCTGGAAAGAGGCCATCCATCTCGTCGAAGAAGAGAACGGACGGGGCATTCTCTTTGGCCCGGGCAAACACTTCCTTGAGCCTTCTGACGGAGCCACCGACCTCCCCTGACAGCACCTCCCCCGGAGTAATCGCATAGAAACTCCGTCTTACCTGGGAGGCGATCAAGCGTGCAGTCATCGTCTTTCCCGTGCCCGGAGCACCCACTAGGATCAGCCCAGTCGGTGGTGGGATTGACAACCGCTCCGCCTCGCCAGGCTCCATCAATCGGATCAGTGCTTTAATCTCCTCAACGACGTCGTCCGGCAAGACGACATCATCCCAAAAGAGTGGATCGAGATTTGGCCGGTCATTCCCGCCGATGCTTTCGATGGTCGCCAGCAAATGTTCCTCGCTGAACGGTTGGCTATTCGACATCAAAACAGAGCGGTCCACCATGGCTTTGAGTCGCGCCGGGCTCCAGCCAACGGTCCGACGAATTATCCGTGAGAGTTCGTGGGATCGCCAGCGGGTCTCTTCTAGGAGCGACAGGAGCACCTCTCTCCTGCCCTCCTCATCGGGCAAATCCAGCCTCAGCTTTGCGTCGAATCGGCCGTCCCGGATCAGTGCGGGTTCCAATGTGTCGATATGATTGGTGGCGGCTACGATCAACAAGCCTTCAACGTTCCGGCATTCGTCGATCGACTGCATCAACTGGGTCACGATCGTGTTGTACTCCCGGCCGGCGCCGCCCGAGTCGCTACCGCCTTGTAACGCCTTCTTGCTACCGAGAGCGTCAATCTCATCGAGGAACATCACGATTGGTCGATGGGCTCGCGCCCAATCGAATGCTCTTCGAATCTCGGTGGTTGTCGAGCCGATCATCGGCCCCAAAAGCTGCGGACATCGAACGTGATACCAATTGGCCCCAAACTCGCCAGCCGTAGCCTCCGCCAAGAAATTCTTCCCTGTCCCTTGTGGACCATATAGAAGCACTCCATTGCGGACAATGCCATTGGTATTTACTAAGAACCGATTCTCCGCGACGATTCGGATTTCCGACTTCTGTTGGTTGAAACCGCCGACGTCCTCGAACCGAACTGTGGGCACCTGAGCCCACTTGTCGTCATTTGAATCGTTGGCGGTAGAGGGACTCGCTTCCTGCCCTTTGCGCCGCATGAAGGTGGAAAATGGCCAGAGAAGAAGCGCGCCACAACCCAGCCAAAACGGAAGCGCCATGATTTTGTCCCATTGGTTCGCCGAACCTGGGAAAACGGTTGATGGCCAACCCGTCGCAATCGTCAAGCACATTGTACCCATCACAGCGACGGTCATTCTGGAAGAGAAGAGAACAAAACTAGGAGTGGATTGAGGAAGAAGCAAAAGGCCGGCAACGCTTACACCCAGCGCTGCAAAGCGGTTAGCGCCCAGCAAGCCCATGAGCCACCAAGTGGCCACCACAACGCCGATACCGATGAGCAGATTCCGCTGACCGCCAAGCCCCCAAAAGTCGCCTGCCGCATCGATCACACCTCTGCCTGTCCGTACTCGCGGGACGTTGCTTTGATCACTCGAATTGAATCCAAAAGGCGGCATGGACGCTCTCCTGGGCAGGTAAGCCCAGAGTATCTGATTTCTATGCCGCTCCAAAGTGATTCAGGAGGCGTTGTTTTTTGTAACGGTAGCGCAGGATTATCGATTCTCCGGAGTGGGAATAGCCGGCGACGCCGGCGAACTCTCCAGGAACCTGTTCATCTGGCGCATCTCGTTGCGAAACTGCCGCAGGTCCCGAATCTCTTCGCTGCTTAGAGTCTCTTGGGTTCCGGCGTTCGAAGCTCTTGAGGCCATCCCGTTTGTCGTGATGGTGCGATTTGCGCCGGTGAACTGCCGCCTGTCCTGTGCATGGAGCACCAGAAAAAAGCGCGTGTTCGCCGGGACCGTGATCACGATGTTTTGCTGGTAGGCGAGCAATGCAAGTTCCTGTTCCCCAGCCATCGCGATATTGGACGCGAGTCTTTCCCTGAGCAAGACAGAACTGTCGATTCCGGCAGCGCCGTTACCCAATCCGCGGCCACCCACAGCGTAGGCGGCAATCGTGCCGACGCCCGTTAAGGCCCGCGTTAGAAACTTCCGCCCACTGTTCCTTCCGTTCACTTCGCCCTTCAATAGTCCGCGCTCCATGCTCAATGCCGAAGCGGCAATCTCTTCCTGCCGCCCATCAGGCCATTCGAGTGTGTGGAATTTGAAATTGACCCAGCCTTGCGGAGTAGCCTGCGATAGCTCGCCATAGGCCTTTGATCCCGCTGGGACTACCACCTCTCCATCCTGCTCGTAGTTGTACTCAATCACCGCCACGATTGGCACTTTAGCTGCCGAACTGACAGAATGCTGCAATCGGGCAACCAGGACGCTGCCTTGCGGCAATAGAGGATGCCCGCTTTGAGGCCCGTCCTGTCGGAAAACGGGTGCAGCACCGGGAACTGTTGTGCTGCTTCGTACGAAGACGATGGATGACTTCTTGAGGAGATCGGTGGTGTTTGTCGCCGAAGTTTGCGCCAATTTTGCCGGTGGCTCCATTTTCGAAGGGACCTGTTGACTCGCCTGATGCTCAGCAATGGCCTTATTCCAATCCGTGGGCTGGACCACACGTTTGGGTGGCGTGGTCCCGGTCCGGCGGTATGCATCGGCGAGTGCCGGATCGTCCACGTCAATCTGACCAAGTTCCTGCGCTGTTCCGGCCGCTCGTGGCACTGACTCTCTCGTCATCGGCGACTCGGTGCCTTGATTTCGCATCGTCCCAAGGACATCTTTCTCAGTCAGTTCGCCGGACTCTTCCCCTTGAGAAGGATTCACACTGAGCTGCGGCACAGTGGAGCGATTGGCCGCATCAGCATCAGCCTGCGGTTGAGCAGGGCGACCCAGGCTCGGCCCACTCGGGCGCGCCTTCTTCGACGAATCGATGTCCGTAGTGAACAAGCCAAAGAACAGGAAAATCCCACCAATCGCAGTAAGCCCTAGCAGCACCAGCCCTCGTGTTTTCTCAGTGGACTTTGCATCTCGATTTTGCGGCGTTTCCTTTGGCTGTAGCCGCTCGGTAAGCCGTGAGAACCAGCCCCTTTGTTCCTCGGTCTCTGGATCGTCAGCCGTATTGGGGCCATCTGCGGCATCACCGAAGACACCCTCCCGGCCTGCTGTTTCCTGGTGGGCGGATGCTTCAAGATTCGCATCTCGCTCTTGCTGGAACTCCTCGTGATTACTCATCGCCACGTACCTCCTTACGAATGGAAGACACCCCAAATCCGATTGGCGCAAGCGCAGGCCTATCCACTGCTCCGCTTTCCGCGATCTGCAAGAATACTGCCTCATTCGATTGCTTGAAGTTCGGCCTGTCGAAAACTGCCACGCCGTCCGCCCTTTCGCCTGCCCCAAGTCGTCGACGGCTGAGACGAAACTCTTTGACGGCGAGTTGCTCACTGCTGCCCCAGCGCCTTCGCTTGAATAGAGTTCCAGACTGTATGCGTCCTGCCAGCTGAATTTGAGGGGCAAGTAGTTCGATGGCCTGGCTCTGCGGATTCACAACCGAGAAAAGCACCAATACCTGCCGCCCCTGGTCGATTACTTCCGAAACTCCCGCCTTCACGTAGTCATGCTTCTCTTCTGGCGATGGCGAACGCTGCCCGTAGAGCGGGGGCAATACGGTCCGCCTTTGCCTTTCAAGCAATGCTTCCAGAGGATTGGCGGTTCCGGTTCCATTGGCCGACTTGGGTGCCTCATCCATCCGGACTTTCCGCAATGGCTCGGTTCCGGCGACCTCATTCGTCGCCTGTCCAATCTCATGCACCAGAAAGCTCCCCGCCGTTCGAAATCGCACCGCGAAATCAACCGAACTACCTGTTGCCCCGACATTCTTCAAGACGAAACTGATTTGTTGGCCGCGCGACGTAATCAACAGCAGGTTCGACTCGCACGGATCTTCCGTGATCGGCTTCACGACGACAAGAGAGGGCTCCTTGTCTGAATGCTCGGCAAGGAACTTTGAGGGATCGCCGATGATGACGGAACTGATGGCTTCGGGTACGCGAATGGCCGTCGCGAACCGCGGCGCCAACCGAATCACTTGCACCTTCTCAGTGATCTCGCGTAGGGTGAGACTTGGCTTCACCTGGCCATGAACTTCCAGCAAGGACAGTGCCATTAATGCTGCAAAACGCCTCCAAATGGGCCGCATTAGTTTGAACCTCCTGGGAATGGGGCTTCCCGCTGAATTCGTCTATAGATCGCCAGTACGCGCCGCACGTACGCGGTCACCGGCTCTGAAGAGTATCGAAGTCCCTTCGCCTGTACTGCTCCTGGGCCGGCGTTGTACCCCGCCAGAATAAGCCGAAGGTCCTCTCCGAGAATTGCCCTAAGCGATGCCAGATATGCGACTCCACCACGAATGTTCTCGCATGGCTCGAATCGATTCCACACGCCAACGGAAGCAGCCGTGGCCGGCATTAACTGCATCAATCCTGCGGCGCCAGCCACCGAAACAGCGTGGGGATTCCAAGCGGATTCAGCCTCAATAATGGCGTAGACAAGCTGCCGATCAATCGCGAACGATGTCGCCCATTGGTCCGCGCATCGCTTCGGCTCAGGTGGCTGCCCAAGGCAGCACAACGGTAGGAGCATAGAGATGAAAATCAGCCTCATGAAAGTTGCGCCTCCAAAATGGTCTTTCCGTCTCGCATCACCGCCAGCGCCCGCTCTTGATACTCCCGCGCGGTCGCAACCAGACTGCCGAAGCCATCCCTCAGCAACAGGCGCTTCACGTCTTCCTCCGTTTTGGCGAGGAACGGCAATAGAACATCGCGATCTTCCACTCTCACCTCAGCCCTTCCAAGAAGTTGAAGTGCTCGGACAAACTGAACGATCTCATCGATGGACGGCGGCTTAACCAGGTTGTACCCCCTCAACGCCTGCGCCAGACCGACGGCTTGTGCCTTCAGTTCCAGCGGAGCGTTCGCGGTTCGGATATCCAGAATCTCGGCTTCCTTCTTCACATCGGGATGTTCGATGCGTTGATAAAGGCTCCTTCGCCTGAGAGGATCTCCCAGCCGGCGCTCCTGATTGGACGTCATCACAACGAATGGAACGGTCGTGGCTTTAACCGTGCCGAGTTTGGGAATCGTGATCTGCCAGTCAGAGAGGATTTCCAGCAAAAGAGCTTCGAATTTCTGGTCAACTTTATCCAACTCGTCAATCAACAGCACCACGCGGCGAGGTTGTAGCACTGCCTGTAGCAGCGGGCCGTGAGTGAAGAAGTCCAAGGAATGGAGCTGGCCGCGAAGGCTTTCCCATTGACGATCGATGGCGTCGGCCTGAGTTTCCAAATACAACCGCTGCAGCGCTTCATCGAAGGAGCCTATTGCCTGTCGCTCGGTGATGCCTTCGAAGCACTGGAGCCGAATGAGGTCAGTCCGTGCTGCTGCGGCGAATGCCTGCGCCAGAAATGTCTTCCCCGTGCCGGGTGGGCCCTCAATCAGAATGGGCTTCTGCATTTCCGTAGCAAGCCAGATGATTTGAATCAACACCGGGTCGGCTGCATAACCCGCTGATCGTAGTCCGATTGCTACTTCCTCAGGTCCTGAGAACATGAAAGCAGCGTAGAGCAGGTTCTGGGTTGCAAGAAGTCACCTGCTAGGCACCTGCTGTTACACTCCTTGGCCACCAAATGGCAAAGCGGTTCTTCTGCCATTCTTCAACCCCAACATTGAGCCATCCCACAAAACAGCGCTCTGTTATGGTCAGCCATCCCATAAGATCGTCAAACTCGCTCTGAAGAATCGCGGTTGGCGACTAGATTGGTCCCATGACTCAGCAAATGGCCCCCGCGTCCTTGGCCGACATTCTTCGCACCCGGCCCGCGATCACGCTGGAAGAACTCGCCCTCAAAACCCTCGCTCTACCCGGCGAGCCGCACTTGTCAGAGGCGATCATCAAACGGCAACTGCCAGACGGCGGATGGGCCGAGCATGTTGCCGTACCACTAGCCAACGCCTACAGCACTGGTCTGGCACTGCTCTCCCTTTCACGTTCAAGAAACACGAAGCCGACCAGTGTCGAAAACGGCTTTAGATGGCTTTCGAAAACTGTTGGAGTGGAGTCGCAATGGCTCTGGAAGTGGAAATTTCGCTTCTTCGATACAAAGGTCCGGTTCGATCCCTCGAAATCAGGCTGGCCTTGGATTCCCGGCACTTTGAGCTGGGTGGCCCCGACGGCGATCTCGCTGCTTGCGCACGAGGCGTGGGGGCGTACTTCCCCTCGAACTGCAAAGGCCAGAGAAATGCTGCTGGATCGCTGTTGTAAGGGGGGTGGCTGGAATGCAGGAAACGCAAAGGCATTCGGGGTTGCATTGACTCCCCATCCAGACTTTACGGCTATGGCAGTGATGGCCCTGCATCACGAGAGGTTGTCGCACGCCGCCTTGCTGGCATCCTCGCTGGATTACCTATGGCAGTGCCTCTCGACAGCGACTTCGGTTTACTCGCTGAGTCTCGGCGTCATCGCGTTGAGGGCCTACTCTGACCCAAGAGCCGACCGCTTAAATCACGGACTGGCTGGTGTCCTCGTGAAGGTGCTCCCGAATGTTGCCACACGTGAACTGGCATTGGCCAAGCTCGCCCTTGCCGCGAACAGTTTTGGAGCTAACAATCCATGAACCGGCGGAACCTGCTTTCTGCCGGCGCACTTGCAACTACGGCCGCCATCTCCTTGCATCAGCAATTGCGGCCCTCGGTCCCATTCCGACGGAAGGCCAAATCCAAGGTGGCGATTCTGAAATGCTCAAGCTATGAATCCGCCCACAAGGTAGTGGATGAGGGACTCCGCCTCATCGAACCAGCCGTCCAGGGAAAGAGTGTACTGCTCAAGCCCAACCTTGTCGAATACTCGCCCAATACCTGCATCAACACCCATCCCACGGTCATTGCTGCCGCAGTTGATTCGTTGTACCGGTTGGGAGCTGCGTCGGTAGTCGTTGCCGAAGGCCCGGGGCACGTTCGCGACACTGAGATGCTGATCGAAGAGTGCGGCCTGAAGAAGTTGCTAAAGGAGGTCGGGCGGACGCGATTTGTCGACCTCAATTTCGACACTCCGAGCCGAGTCAAGACAACGACCTCCCTCACGACGCTCAAGGAACTATGGCTACCGAACACTCTGCTCGCGGCAGACGTCGTGATCTCGATGCCGAAGATCAAGACGCACCACTGGGCCGGCGTAACGCTCAGCCTGAAGAACCTCTTCGGAGTCGTGCCCGGATCGGTCTACGGTTGGCCCAAGAACATTCTGCATTGGCAAGGCATCGACAATTCGATCGTTGAGTTGGCATCGACCGTTCCGATCCACTATGTGATTGCCGATGGTGTAGAAGCGATGGAGGGCAACGGACCGCT
This sequence comes from uncultured Solibacteraceae bacterium, assembly GCA_964430625.1. GTDB lineage: Bacteria > Acidobacteriota > Terriglobia > Bryobacterales > Bryobacteraceae. Next base: position 309,406 of record CAYSFR010000005.1, on the reverse strand, counting down.
TCATGGCCGCCAGAAAGACCTGGGATGCCTCGTATTCTCGGACAACCCAGTTGCCGCAGACGCTACATGTTGCCGCCTTATGTCTATACCTCTGGCAAAGATTTGTCATCTCTTGAAAGCAAGCAGCCTAGGCAACACACGCTCGTCAGAGCTCGAACCACTAGGCGAATCGGTGTTTGTTCGGAAACAAGTATTCAAGCAGGGAAATTGAAATGAAGAGTCCAAGCCACGTTCCAAGTCCAAACGATTGGCGAGCCAAACGAGCCGTAGAACACGCGGCCGCAACTGCCCGTGGCATTGCACACTGGCACACAGGGCGGCAGTTTGAAACCGCCCAATCGCCGTAATAGATTGGAGCTCCGAACGTCGAACGAACACCTGCACCACGTGTCAAGTGAAGGACAGATCTAATGGCCAATTCGCTTGGTTGAAGGGCACCGCGATCTTAGGCTAGGCTCGCGAGACGCTGCATCAGGCGGAGAAGATCCGACATGGTTACGTAGGACAGGGATATCTCGAGGAAGCCCGCACTTAGCTACACAACTGTTCTTGGAGCGTGTGGCAGATGATTGTCCGCCTGGACCATCTGTTGATTTAGGCGTCTCCAGTGCTGCTGAAGATCTCCTTCTGGCGTGCTCTTCCAGACCTGTTGAATTCTCATTCGAAGCCAGTTATAAAAGCAGACACTACTCTCAGGAGGGCGGTCCAATAGTGCTCGTTCCATGGCATGAACCGATGGGACGCGTTGCCCCGGCTCGACAATGGCTTCAAGACTGCCACGGCGGCTGGAATCCGACCACCTTACGCGGAAAAGATACGGAACCACCGCCATCAAGTAGCTACCCGGGCCCTGCAACGTGGGCTCCTGAACGAATAGCTGTGGCGCAAGCCCCTTCGCCCAATCGGGCCAGTGATGGTTGTACGCACCCAAAAGGAGAAGCCGAAGGGATTCAGAAGTGAAACCATACAGTCTTTCCAGGGACTTCAAGCACCTCTCGAATAGCCTTGTGCGGTCCGGATCATCGGATATCCGCTCGGCTAGTAATCCCAGCGCCTTCACATAGAGATCCCACGCTGGTGTACCTTTGTCAGGTCCAGCCAGCACCAGTCTGCGTAAAATCCCTTCCCAGCCAGTGAATTCGTTTCCGGGAAGGCATGGATGTCTCCCCTCCTGTAGAAACTCAAACCAGACCAGGTCAAGCGTATCGTCAACCTGATTGTTGATTAGTGCAGAAACTAACGCGCTGCGCTCATCAAATGATAGGTGATCTTGCTTTTTTAACCGGCTCAAAAGTGCGCTGAGAGGCTGAGCGAGGACCTCTGGGGTGCCGAGAGCGGCTCCAAGCAGCAACAAGTTCGTCAAGGTACCATCTTGTCGATGGTTAGCTGGATGATCAATCTCGCTATTTAGGGCGGTGCGTACAGCCCCGCCAAGACGACTCATTGCCACCGAACGATCCGGACTGGAATTCAGTTCAGATACGACCCATCGGAAAGTATCCCGCCCAACAACATCACTCGGGACTCCTATCCCGTCCAGCCAGTCCAATAGCTGTGAGGAAACTGCTCCGGCCTCTACCCACTGCTCGAAGCCAATCAATGTGGATGAAGCGCCTCGTGAGGTAACGTCATCAGGCGACCAAAAAGCTGGATCGACATCAAACGAAACACGCTCGAGTTTTTCCCTTGAGAGATCCGAAGAGTCCTCGACCAACGAGAGATAGGACTCAAAAGTCACTCGCAGTCGGGTATCGAAAGCGCGAGCAACGCGCTGGAGGAACTCAATATCGCTTTTCTTCGACGAAGCATTCTCCACCCGTGCTATGCCTGGCTGTTTGGTCCCGCACCTCTCGGCCAACTCTGCCTGTGTCCAGCCACGCTGTTTGCGAATCGCTTGGATCTGCATTGCAATCCAAGTATTAAGGAAGCTCTCGGCATAAGCTTCACGGTAGTCCCGGTCGCGAAATTCGTTGAGCTTTGTGTTCTCAGAGCCGAACATGAGGTGATCTCCTAGATTGATCAGACTTGAGTAGCCGAAGGTTACCGTCGGCTGCTCGCTTCCACTCCGAGGGCCGAAGAGCATTATTGCGTTCAATCGCACCGGTGAGCAACGTATACTCGACCTCAACTAGTTTCGGTCCGCGGCAAAGAAAGGGTCGCAACATAACAGATCCAAAGACGCGCAGCTTATAGATCTCTGGCAAAACAGGGCCGACGAGAAGTCTAGTGCCCTTAGCTAGATCGAAGTCGATCTGGCTGAGCCAGTCGAGTTTCTCGTTTAACGCTGCGCGATCTCGGGCGCCCAAGTTCTCTCCCTTAGCCCATCGTTGAATGACGCTCTCTCCGCGTTCAGTTGTGAAATCGTACAAGCTTCTTCTCATGTGATCATAGCGCGACCTCGGCCATAACGCAAGCGTTATTTTTTTACGGCCACATCCTCGCAAGTTCCTCTTTGTGACGTTTCCGACAGGCATCTAGGTTCGGGCACACCCGGCCCGAAGTCTTTCCCAAAAGGCGTCCCCCTTCAACCCAATGTGAAAGCTTAAAGTCCATTTGGGCATGAACGTATTCACTGACGGTTCCGGGGCTATTTGATGTGCAGAGGTCCATCGTCAAGCCTCCACGTAGGACCGCTAACGATTTCGGGGAGGGGCAGTGCCAAGGAAACCATCCAGCCTCCAACACAGTAGGACGCGCCAAGAGTCCAACTTCTCTCACTTCGTACCGAAGGACGCATAGCCATTCGCCATTGCTGTCTCTGGGAACCCCTACAACCTCCGTCCACCGGTTTGCTCCAACTAACGCGACGTGCTTAAACTGATCCCACCCAGCAACCCAAACCGGATGCCATGGACTATGGATACGATGCCCATTCATTGCCGCAATAAGGTCATCAATGAATGCCTCCGTTGAATCGTGGCCGCGCCGATAAATTTGATCATCGAGCCATGCATCAATTTCTTCCATGCCACCAGCCTGTGGGAAATCACGCAGTCTAGGAAGTCCGAAACTTTTTCCCCAAGCCATGGCGCGATGTTGCCGATTGATGCTAAAGACGTGTGCCAAGTGAAATCCCGACGGCAATTCTGCCCGGGTAATGTCCCCGTGCCCGACAACAAAATTAGCCCCATTGATCTGAGGCTTGAGAAATGAGCCGAGCGCGTCAGACCGTACAGATCGATTCAGATAGTTGACAACGCTCCGTTCCATTTGAGAAACGCTTCTGGGAACCCCATAGCTTGCCAAAAACACTCTTGTTCGCTCGTCAGAAACCCGATGCTCCGACTCCAAGTTCTCAATCATAGCCCGGTCTTTAGGGGACAAATGGTCCAGACTTCCTAGAGCAGTTCGAATAGAGGATGCCGCACGTCCAATAGGCCAACAAGAGTCGAGGGGTGGAGTTGGCACGCTATCTGCTCCGTCGAAGCCTATAAGTCAATTCGGCAACAAGCCGATCAATAGTGCTTTCCTTTGGCACAAAAAATGTTCCGTCTGGCAGATCGACTCGATCGAGTACCGTGTAAAGAACTACAGGGCGTCTTGACAACCGGGCGCTATTAAGAATCAACTGCTGAATCCTTATGCCCGCTGTCCTCTCATCAAGGCAACCCTCTGGCGCCTCGGTGACGCCTTCCGGAGAGAGTTCGTCGGGGTTTGTCCACGGCAGCATAACATCAACTACAAAACAATCGGGGGCTCTCGCTTCAATCTCCGCGAACCGCCGAATAACCTCTGATTCAGACTTAAGAGTTAAAACAGAGGCGTCAAGCTTCTTGGCCAACTCAGCCTCCATCCACTCATACTGGAACACGTCGTCCTCGATTAGAATAATGTCCACAAGAGCGCTCCCCTATTATTTCTGAAATGGCACATGAAGTTGAAATTCTGTTTCGTTACGGTCATTTGTCGGAATAATAACAAGCTTGCCATTGTGACTTTTCATCACCTCGTCCACGATCCAAAGGCCTATCCCGTGGCCAGTGTCGCGAATCTGCTTCTTGACGTAGTCGCTCCGCCATCCCCTAAGCACACAGATTTCAGCCTCCTCGGTTGTCAATGGAATCCCAATGTTCTTGACCGAAAGGCTGAACATCTTCTTCTTCGACGTGTCCCCTTTAATCCAGATGACAGTGTCGAACCAGCAGTACTTTCCGGCATTCTCCAAGAGATTATGCACGCACTGCATGAACAGATCCTCATCCACAAGAATACTGGAGCGCGACTCTAAGGACTCACGATCAACTCTGAATCGGACCTTCTTGCGTTCTCCAAAAACAATCTCGTTGTCAATCGCCGCTTCAATTAGCCTCTTGCACAACTGAACGACCTCAACCGGCCGTAACTGGAGGTCCGGCCTTCTCCCTCCAGCAAGATCTGCATACAACCCCACGCAATTAGCAACATTTAAACTCTTAGCTGTCAATCCCCTGATTGCATTAAGCCTCCGTCTGCTAAACTCGTCTGCGGGATCTGCCCCAAGCAGTTGGATAACAAAACGATAGGCGGACAGAATCGGGGATCTAATTTGATGTCGAAGATCACTAAATGCCTGGGATTGCTGAAGGCTCTTCTCTTCGACCGATTCCATCTGCCGTCCGAGGGACCGATAGATACCAATTACCTGTCCGACCACATCTGCAAACGAGGTCGCATGTCCGGCCATTTGTTGGTGCAAAGAGCTAAGAAGGAGAAAACCCCACAGATTGCCACAACTGATCTCAGCAACAATCAGGTCAACCGTCTTCGGGTCAAGCATTGGCAGGTGCTTTCGAAGCGAAGCAATCTGCTCAGGATCAACTTTGACAGAGCGAGTATTTGCATCAAGAAGTCCGATGAGTCGGGAACTAATCTGAGCGTCTTTATTCTCCCAGACAATTTGGGCTTCATCAACGGCCTTCACGACAACTTTTATCTGCTCGGAGACACTGTTAACAAACTCAGACTGATGAGAGAAATTTGAAGGTAAGTCCTTTCGACCAACGAGCTTGTTGAGCTCCCGAACCGTTGTGACCAAAGTCCGCCAAGCTTCGTTCTCCTGTCTCAGCTGACTGTAGGCCGTCATCCGTTCCACAGCGGATTCGACGCGATTCCCAACAAGCTCAAGGAGCTTAGAGTCTCTCTGGGTGAAATACTTCGGCTCACCATCAATTCCGATACAACGGATGAGCCCTATCGGCTCTCCTCCTAAGCGAAGAGGTGCGGCCAGGAAGCTGAGGGGCAGTTCGATGTCCGGGAACACTCTGTTGATAAGGTTAAGCTCCGCCGCCGCTAACTCTTCAATCTCAGCATTGGCCGATGCTTCGGCGTTGCTTCTGTACGCTATGTCGAACACCAAAAGCGGTTCGCTTCCCACTATTGCCCGAGACGAAAGATTGCGCTCATTCAGCGCCACTTCACCGCTCTGCCAAGTCGTCTCACTGTGGTTCCCCCAAGCCGCGACCCTACGAAAGACTCCTGGTGTTGAAGGGCGACCTAGAAAAATGTCTACAATCCTGCAACGCAAACGTTTCCCGAGCTCGGACGCGAGTTTCTTCAGGGCCTCGTCGAAAGCTGTTTGGTTCGAACGGTCATTGAGACCATCAAGAATTTGGTCCGTTTGACGAAGCGTTTCAAACGCGATCCTGCTTCGAACGGCTTGCGCGGCAGCCGGAAGGAGTGCGGTCCATTGGCGAAACTCACCAACGAAGGTCTCAGTAAAAGGGCACTGATTGCGCTTGCGATAGAAACTGATCGCCGCCCGGATGGCCCCATCAATGTCTTCGACTAGAATAGGGAAAGAGACCGCTGGACCGATGTTGTGATCCGACAGCCAAGAATCGTCTCTGAAAGCGAGCGGATCCTGCAAAACATCCGGCGTGGATAAGGCTCTGCTTTCGAGAATGGCCCGACCTGTAAGCGACTTAGAAAGAGGAACGTTAGTTCGCAGCCATGCCACGCCATCGTCAAACTTTTGCGCGAACGGCATTAGGAAGGCCGACTCAGGCTGCTTCTCCAGATCGCTGCCGGTTGTGGGCTCCCAGATAATGCACCCGTATGCGTCCGCCGCACGGTTGAAGAGATCCAACATCCGGGGAATCACCTCCAACCCATGCTTAGGGCTCGTCAGAGCAACGAGTTCTTCAATCGGTATCAACGACATACTTCGAGAGGGAAAGTTTATCACGTTCTGCAATTGGCTCGCCCGAGATTAGGCTGTATTAATTCCGGCACTGCTGGTCTGCGAATGACCTCACACCTACTCACCTGAATCCCAGCCCAGTCCCGTTGATGGGAACTATTCAAACGTCGGTCTCTCCGACACGCCGAGTGTGTTCGATTGTGCGGTTTCGATCGAGCGCAGTGCGTCAACTGGTTTTTCCGGCCGTTGTGCGCTCAGTGCTCGGGCTTGAAGACCTCATTAGATCTCGCGGAGGCCCTGAGCCTGGCCGCGTTAGCAGAAGAGCATGCCGACGAACTGTGCCAGCAATGGAAACCGCGGGCATGGCGTTCGCCTTGGCGGCGGCGGACGATTTCTGTTAACAGCGGTCGAAGCACCAAGTGGAGGACCTAGCTGAAGACACTGGATACTTGAGACAGGCGCGGGGTCCTCGTTGGGCGGAAGTCGAATATTGCAGGAAACGTCTCCATACCGAATCAGGACTTAGCCCTTCAGGGACTTAACAGTCCGTGGTTAAAGTCTGTGCTCCTGCTGAGGACAATTGATGTCGGAAATGTTTCCCCTTAAAATTGGGGATGGCGCTGGGCACCCGCAAGCAAAGGGTCCGCCAAGAGACCCTGTGGATCGCGAACCAAGAGTTGCCGGGCTCGGCGGCGCATCCGTTCTACTCACAACTCAACTAACTGCTCGAAGCCGAAAAGCCTGACGAGTTCGCCGAAGCCGCCTGCCAACAGTTCTACGCCAAGAAAATGTGGCGGCCCAGTCTCACTCCAGCCATCTACTTCCGCGCCCTCCTGGTTGGCTATTTCGAAGGTATTGATTCCGAACGCGGCATCGCCTGGCGCGCCGCCGATTCCTTGGGCATCCGCCACTTCCTCGGTATCGGACTCGATGAACGCAGCCCCGATCATTCGACCATCTCGCGTACCCGCAGACTGATCGCGCTCGAATCCCATGAACAGGTGTTCGGCTTCGTACTGCGCGTCATCGCCGCACGGGGTCTGTTGAAAGGACGAACGGTGGGCGTGGACGCCATGACTCTCGAGGCCAATGCGGCGATGAGAAGCATCATGCACCGGGACACCGGGGACAACTACCAGGAGTTCTTGACCGGGTTGGCCAAGGAGTAGGGGATCGAAACTCCGACGCGGTGGCAGTTAGACAAGCTGGACCGGAAGCGTAAGAAGCGCATGTCAAACGAGGATTGGGAACATCCGCACGACCCAGATGCACGGATCGCGTAGATGAAGGATGGCTCGAAGCACCAGGCGCATAAAGCCGAGCATGCGGTGGATTTGGAGACGGGCGCGATTATTGCCGTGACGGTGCAGGGCGCTGATGAGGGCGAGATGGCGACGATGATCGAGACAGTGGCCGAAGCGGGCGAATGGATCGCCGAGACGGCGGCGGCAGTCAACGATGACACGGACGGCGAGCGGGTGAACCCAGAGGGACCGGAGGAGGTGGTGGCGGACAAGGGCTATCACAGTAATGCGGTGCTGCGGAGGTTGGGTGAGAGTAGTGTGCGGAGTTACATTCCGGAACCGGATCGGGGACGGCGGAAGTGGCAGGGGAAGGCGGCGGAGAAGAAGGCGGTTTACGGGAACCGGCGGCGGGTGCGGGGAGAGCATGGCAGGCGGCTGATGCGGAGGCGGGGCGAGAACATTGAGCGGTGGTTTGCGCATCTGTATGAGACGGGGGCGATACGGCGGGCGCACTTATGCGGGCGGGATAACATCCGGAAGCGGATCTTGATTCACGCCAGTGGGTTCAATTTGAGTTTGGTGTTGCGGGGGATGTTCAAGATGGGGACACCGCGAGGGTTCCAGGGGCGGAAGCGCAAGGTTATGAGCAGTATCTGCGCTTGGATGGCCGCTTTAGTGGCGTGTTCGGGGCGAGGATGGCTTGGCTTCCGTCGGTGGGGGCTGCTTGGCAATGACAAGTGCTTTGCAGACCACGGGCCGCTTTTGTTGGCAGCCCGAAACTGATTCCCGGAAATGACCACTTTTGCCACGGGCTGTTAACCTAGCCAATTTGGACACTGGTGAAATCAGATAATTTGCATATAAGGGAGCATGAAGTCATGCCGAGCATCCGAGAACAAGTCATCTCTGAACCAGGTTTTAGCCCTAACCGGGATCGGATGTGTCCATCTTCATTTTAATCCAGCAGCCCACGAATCGAAGGCCCTTGAACGCTAATCGAGGGGTCTTGAAATCCGTTTAGCACCAGCCATTCCCTCTGTTCGTGCTTCAACTTTTGGTATGGCACCATCTCCGGGTGCGAACGCAGGAACCCCTCGAACGAACTTTCCGCAATCCCGTCCTTGAAACGGCGAAGCAGCCCGCGCTTCACGTATCGGTGGATCGTCATTCTCGACACGCCCAAGCTCGCGGCAACCTCCGTTGCAGTCAACGTCGCGTGTACTTCTTCTGCAGCTCGCTCTCTTCTCCGCAAGAACTTTCTGATTGCAGAGTCGCTCCGGCCCTCCGGCTGTTTGCCCCTATCCAAAGCCACCATCTCATCGGGGTTCCAGCGCGGTTTTTCCTTCCAGGGCCGTGCACCTCGCGGTAGGCATCGTCGAATGTACTCCTTCACGGCATCGGGCGTGCGATTCAGTTGGCGAGCGATCTGTTCGACAGGGGGGCGATCTGATTCCGAGGATTGCGCCCAATCCAGAACGAACTTGACGTCTTTGGTTGTCCAGTTTCTCATGAAGTCCTCACGAAGCCAGTTGCTTCATGAGTTGAGAATAGGGCCCTTGGATTTTCGCAAATGGCCCAAAAGCTGAACGACCCCTTACTTTCGGCGACTCGTAAGCTCCTCAGCATCAACGGTTTGCGCGGTACGCAGACACCTGGGCAAGCCCTACTGAGTGGGGGCTTCTTTTGTTAATGCTCATTTTTGCCCCCTCCCCAGAGGCATCCTTGGATCGGCAGTCGCGGATATCCCAAATCACGCAGCCAGACCTTGACCTCGGGACTCAGCCCGTCGAATGCAATCTTGTCCCAATGAGTCCGACAGAATTTTGCGAAGGACGCTTCGGTAATCCGTCCATTCACGCCGGAAAGGTAACCCTTCTCACGCCATCGCCGGATCTGCCGGATACTGACCCCCAGCAGATCGGCGAGGTCTTTGGATTTGAAACCACCCAAATTGTCTTCGCACCGGCGGATTGCCTTGACCTTAGTCCGGATGGAAGCTTCTGATCGGTTCAAGCGAGCAGCTATCTCAACGATCGGAACCTCAGAAATCATCTCGCACAGCAACTCGACATCGTCCTCAGTCCATGGGCGCCCCGTGGTCCAACTGGAGACTCGCAAACGCTGACCAACATCGGACCGAACAGCCCGCGGCAACCGGAGGTCCGGTGCATCGACAAATGTTGACATCCTGGACCTCCTTCCTGGGGGATGGGTAACGAAGTCGCAGACTAAGGGCGAAGATTCAAGTAAGCCGCTTCAGGCGAAGCAGCATTGTGCGTCCGGCAACATGGGCGCGCTAATCCTCGGAGCAGTGAGGAATAGCCCTACAAGAATGAGGTTCTACAACTTCAAAAGCTCAGTGGACAACCAACAACCTTTGGGGTAAGCCAAATCCAATTGGTTCAGCGAGATTCTGGGTGAGGAACAGCACGCTGCGAAACTCTTGCACAATAGGGGAAGAACCCCTTGGCAGGCACAGGTCACTTTCATGGAGGATCAGCGAGCGGGCCATCAGAGGCTCTGGATCAGTAGCCCAGACGATGACGGCAACGAGGTTCATCCGATGGTCCTCGAAGCAGCACATCGAACGTGGGATCGCGCACGCCTGGTTGTTGTTCGTTTTATGGGCGAAGATTCGGAGGCAGCGGAAATCGTTGAAGAGGTAGCGCAGGCCACGTCGAGATCCATGGAAGTGAATGGGGCCGTTCGATCCATCGAGTCTTACCTGCTCAAATCGGTCGCCCGGGAGGCTATTCGCAGAAAGAAGCGCGCCGGCAGACTGGTTTTGGTGGAACCTTCAAATCTCGAGATACTCGCGGGATCGACAAGCCAGAATTACGAAGAGCATCTTGATCGAGATCGATTTATTGCTCAACTCCGAGGGTCGATGGACGCGAAGACCCTCGCGTTGTTCGAGTATCGACGCCTCGACTACTCATGGAAGGAAATTGCATTGGCTTTGAACTACGCCAATGCGCACAGTGCTGAAGTGCAGTTTCAAAAAGGGCTTTCACGGGCGCTGAAGCGGATCAAAAGCTATTCCAGGCCGCCCCGAGAGAATGAGGATTAAGATTGTAATGGCCGAAGCAGAGAGACCTGTCTCAATGAAACAGGCGGATAAACTGGTTGAGCTCGGAAAACAAAGCTCCCGGTATGCAAACCCAAACCCGGATCGGGTGAATTGTCCCTCAGACCAAACTTTGCGCGCCATGGCAGTGCGCAGTAGAGATCTGAGTCTTGCCCATGCCCCCATTGCCCACGTCGCCAATTGCTCGCCTTGCTATCAGCAGTATTGCCGATATCGCGAGGAGGAGATTCAACGTTCACGTCGTCGGTATGCGGCCTTCGCGATTTGCGCAGCGGCGGCAATTATTGTTGCGGTGCTGATTGGACGCAACGTCCTCCGCAGTCCAGCAGGCGATGCAAAGCCATCCATAGTGGACCGGCAGCCATCGCAGGAGAAGGAAAAAGGCCCTGCAGCCGAGAGACCGCAACCTCGGCTGTTGGCGCTAGATCTTCGCCACATCTCCCCGTCCCGGGGCGAAGATGAACCGGCACGGAACTCACGCGATGCAATTCTACCTGCAAGACCTCTCAAGCTGGAGGTTGTCTTGCCCGTAGCCTCACCGGCAGGCTCCTACGAACTGGGAATCTTCAATGATGCCCACACCTTGCTCAACTCGTCGCAAGGAACAGCCACACTCGAACAGGGTGTCACCAAGCTGTCAGTCTCAATCGACCTTTCAGGTCTCAAGTCGGGAGCTCATTTAGTCGGAGTGAGGACGATGCTGAGCGATTGGATGTTCGCGTCAGTCACGATTCGCTGAGAATCTGAAGGGCGACATCGAGTTGGTTATCGCGGCCAAGGCGATGCTCTTCAAAGGACCAAGGAACATGGTGATCCGGGGCGATGCCTTGCCCTTCGAATGTTCTGCCCTCCCAAGTGATGTAAGCGGCGCGCGGAAAAATCGCCACATAGCCGTGGCCAACTTTGAAGCCGGATCCGGGAATGAGGCGTCCGGCAGTCTCAGTGCCGACGATTGTCGCCAACCCTCGTTCCCGAGCGAATGCACAAACCATTTCGCCGGCGCTGACTGTTCCTTCGTTGGTCAGAATTGCAATTCGGCCGTGGCACTTTTTGGGGCCGAGGCCTTCGCTAACAATTGCCACAGAAGGGTCACTCCACCCGAAGCGAAGTGCCAATCCCAAGATTCCCCATGTTTTCGATTTCGGCAGCCGATCCAGCATAGGCAGATCATCTTTCGTCAGCCCCTTCTCGGCCGCCTTTCGGGTAAGGGTATACCCAATTGGCAATCGATGCGGTGTCAGGTGGCTCATGAGTCGCAAGACCCCCAATCCGCCCCCGAGATGTCCACGCAAGTCCAAAATCAACGCATTGCTACCGCTGATTGCTGAAAATGCCGAATCGATTTCGTTTGCGACATCAATTCCAATCAAGCCCGGTAGGATGCTGACCTTGATGTATCCAACGCCGCCAGGAAGGACCTTCTGGACCACACTCTGCGGTTCCGAGTACGGTTGTTTGGTTGAACGTGGTCGAGGGATCGCCAACTTCAGATCAACTGGATTCCCACTCCGCAAGACTTGCAGTGAAACCGATGTTCCCATCGGCAACATGGGTGGCGAATCGATCTTAACGGGTTCTCCATCGAGGGCAACCAGTTCATCACCAGGTTCCAGGCCGGCAACGGCGCCGGGGCCCCGCTCATGAACATCGCGGACAACCCATGACGTTGAATCGGCCTTGGGCTGCCGCGTACACGTTACCCCGATCGCAAGCCGATACGGTACACGACGAACGGACTCGTGGAAGAATCCCGTATGACTGGTGCCGAGAGCTCGAAAGAGCTCATGTACCCCCGCTTCAAATTCGACCGGATCGGTACGGGAAATCACACTTTCGCGATTCTTGGCCACGTGCTGGAGCCAGTCGACGCCGCGAAATGAAGGGTCGAAATAAAGCTTTGCTACTTTCGAGCAAGCTTTATCGAAGACCTTAGCGCGTTCTGCTTGTGATAGCCGCGGAGGGCCCGAGGGGAGTTCGCTTTGTGCCATCGCCGATTACCGAGAAACCCGCCCAATAGTATGGCGGAAACTGCTTTCCGAAATCCTGAATCATCTCCAGCTGCGCGTCTCTGAGCGCATCGCTTACGCTTTTGCCTTTCGAGAGTTGGCTGTAGAACTTGCCCATGAGTGTGGCGGTGGAGCGGTCGTCCACCATCCAAAGACTTGCGGCCACGCTGCCTGCACCAGCCGCCAGAAAGGTCCTGGCCAGGTTGATTACACCTTCTTGCCCCTCAATTTTGCCAACTGCCGTTTGGCAAGCCGACAACGTTACAAGATCCGCTTGCAACCGTTGCCGGCGGATTTCTCTGGGTTGCCAAAGTCCATCCTCACTCACTGATCCAGGCTGAAGAAGAAGACCTGAGCGTTCTGGGTCCTTTTCGCTGACAATTGCGTGCGCAACGATATGAATGATCTTAAAGCGATCCAGCGCTTGCCGCTTTAACTCGGCTTCGTTGGCCTGCTGATCAACAAACAACACGCTATTAGGCCCGGCAGCGTTTCCGATGGTGACAATCTCTTCTTTCGCAAAAGGCAATGGCCCGAGCTTGCTCCCTACTTCTTCGAAGTACCCGCGCGTGGTTGAGCCATTCTTGGATTGCAGAGCGACATCCGGGGAAGATGCAAGCGCGAACAAGGGTTTGAGTGCTCCCTCCACAGGGCCGTTTCCCCGGACTACAGACAGTACAGTTCCTGACGGCGAATAACCGATGCTCTTTGACTCAATCAGGTACCGTCCATCACTCTCAATGAGGGCTGCAAATGGCAGCGCGTGCAGCTTTCCATCCGGAACGATGATTAGTCTCCTCGTCGCTGTCGAAGAAGAGCAGGCGAGCAACAACCGATGAAGCTGACGAGCTTTATCTTGAAATGATTCCTTCCGCTTGATGGCACCGACCACGGAGTCAACAGCGGTCTCAATCGTTCCTTTTCCTTCCAAGCTGTGTATCCTACTGCCCGATCGCTTGATCTCGATGCAATAGGAGCTTGGTTCGTCCAAGACGTATTCCAGGATTGTCTCGTCGGGAGCCAACTGCCGCTCCAAGACGCTCAGTGAGACTGGCTTGCTTCCCAATAGCGCCATGTCTTGGAATGCTTTTCGATTACGCGGCGACTCAAACCCGGCCAACTCGAGCTCCGCTTTCTCCAACTCGACCAGCAGTCGCCGCAACTCAGCCTGCGTCCGGCTGGCGCGAATCCTCCGTTGCACCCCGATAATCTTTAGCTCTGCCGGACTGGGAGTGTCGCCCGGCCGACGGGCTCCAAAGCGTAAGGAGTCTGCAACGCTTCGCCCTCTTGCAGTCTCGATGATCTCGAAAGCTTTTGCGACACCATCCGGGCGGGCCGCAGCCAATTTGAACTGCCCCATGTAAACCCGGCTCATCACCGCGATCAGCGAACTCCTGGATGGGGAACTCGGCATGTTCACCAGCATCCCTTCAATCAATTGGCGCGCTTCTTCGTAGATCAGTTTGGCTTCATTCAAGCGCCCAAATTTCGCGTCGAGTTCCGCCTTCCGGGCAAGGTAGGAAGGAAGGTCATAGATCTCTCCTGGTTGCCGGACAGTTGCAATCGCTTCGTCTGCCATTCGCAGAGCAGCCTTCGCATCTCCCTTGGCCGAGTAAACATCAACGAGGTTGCCCAATGCAGCAGCGAGCATGCGTGGCAGGCTCGCTGCCCGCGCGACCTTTGCCGCCTCCAGGTAGGCTGTCTCAGCCAGCGAAAAGTCTTTGGCATCGAATGCGATCAAACCTGCCTGGACCAAGAGCTCCGCTTGCGCGCCAAGGATCTGGTGCTCGCGGGAGTAGCGGAGCGACTCTTCAATCAACCGCAACGCTTCGTCTCGTTTCTTCATAGCTTGGAGCGCACGAACCTTGCCAATAACGGGCATGATGGGATATCCACTGTCGGCAGACTTCGTTCCCAACGCAATGGCATCATCGAACATCGGGAGAGCTTGCTCTGGCCGATTGTTCGCCACGAGGCCGTTTCCGAGGAAGGTTCGAAAGTAGATTTCGGCGGTGAGGTCTCCCAGCGCTCGCGCTTTCTGAATCGCGGTAACAAGGCTCATTAAGGCTGTGGCGTAGTCACCTTCGGCGCCGGCGACGAGGCCTAGTTGTCCGCGGGCGCGATTGGCCCATTTTTCGTCGCCGATTCTCTGCGCCAGCTCCGTAATGGTGGTCCAGTCCTTCCTCGCCGCCTTGCCGTCGAGGTTCATATGAATGAGGCCTTGAACCGATAGCCCCCGGATCTGAAGCAATGGGTCGGCGGCCACAACCGGGTCGACGAGGCTCTCAGCAATCAGTTGAAGGTAGCTGTCGTAAGGGCCTTTCTCAACATCACGGCGAAGCCGACCAAACCTCGCGTGGAACATCTTGGCCCGATCACCACCCTGCTCAAAAAGTGCCTCTGCTTGGGCATAGAGATCTCGGGCTCGGTTCAGATTGCCCAGTTCGGCCAGCCGATCTGCTTCCTTTAAGAGTGAGTCCGGGTCAATTCCCAGCGCCGGCCGTGGAAAATTCAGAGAGACAAGGGTTGCAAAAACAAGGCAGGAAGCGCGTAGGACAAGGTGAAGGCGATGGCCCGAGAGCACCACATTCGGCAGGCTTCCGGAAAAAAATGCCTTTGGTCGGTGAAAATGCGTAATCCCGCCCATACCGTTATGAGGAGGAGCGGTTCATAAACCTCACCACAATTTTCAAAAAAGCTCGGGGACTGCAGACACCCAGCCGCGCCATGCCGTCATTTCTCAACTTGAGCGTTGGATGACTTTCGGTGGTGCATTTCGGCGCCCGTACACACCCCAGCACTCATCAACGTCAGCGATGCCCTCGGTTCGCCAGTCGGAGGTCTCGGGTGAAAGCGTGTGCTTTGGCCTGTGACCTTTCTGCAATGAATGCCGCCACTTCATCGCGTCGAAATCGAAGCAACTTTCCCATCCTCAAGCAAGGGAGACGTGGCTCTTTCGAGGTGGCATGATCTTGTACCCAATCAACCGAAACACCCAGCCAATGTGCCACATCTCTGGGGGTCAATAATCTTTCCAGTGGGGGAAGTTTGGTGTCCATGGCTCTTTATGCAATGGAAACCAAAAATCACAAAATGAGTTCTTCGGGAAGGGCTCAGCGCTTAACGCAGCGTTATCGCAGCGTGCAGAAAAACCCCTCCTGTAGCTAAGTGATTGAAAAGAAATGGTGGGCCTGTGCAGACTCGAACTGCAGACCTCTACCGTGTCAAGGTAGCGCTCTAACCAACTGAGCTACAGGCCCCTAAACCGCGTGAACTTTTAGAATACCACAGCCCCGGCGGGCGGCGGTACACTGAAAGGGTAAGAACCCTTCGAAAAATGCCGGCCCCCGCACTCTCCATCGTCATCCCGATTCACAACGAAGAACCGGCCATTCTGCCCCTGTACGACAGGCTTACCGCCGTACTGGAATCGATCGGCCGCTCCTACGAGATCATCTTTATTGACGACGCCTCCACGGACCGTTCTTTCGACCTGCTGGCCAACCTGGTGGAGACCGACGCGCGCCTGAAGGTGATCCGCCTGCGGCGCAATTTTGGCCAAACGGCCGCGCTGGCCGCCGGTTTCGATGAGTCCTCCGGCGGCATTATCATTTCGCTCGATGGTGACCTGCAGCACGAGCCGGAAGACATCCCGGCGCTGCTGGAGAAGATCGATCAAGGCTACGACCTGGCCTCTGGCTGGCGGAAGAACCGGATCGATAACGCCGTTACCCGCAAGATCCCTTCGCGCATCGCCAACTGGCTGATGAAGAAGGCCTCCGGCGTCGATCTGCACGACTTTGGAACCACATTCAAGGCGTATCGGGCCGAGGTGCTGAAGGACATCAATCTCTACGGCGAACTGCACCGGTTTATTCCGGCGCTGGCCAGTTTCTACGGTGCGCGGATCATCGAGGTGCCCATCAAGAATGTCCCCCGCGGCGCCGGCAAGTCCCATTACGGGCTGTCCCGGACCTTCAAGGTCTTCTTCGACATCATCACCATCCGGTTCCTGCTGACCTACTTCACCCGCCCCATGCACTTCTTCGGGAAATACGGACTGCTGGGACTGGGGACGGGCGGGACGATTCTCGCCTATCTGTTCGTCTACAAAATGCTGTTTATGGAGCGCGACCTGGTGACACAGCATGGCCCGCTGATGGTGGCGGGCGGTTTGCTGCTGCTGGCCGGTCTGATCCTGTTCTGCACCGGTTTCCTGGGGGAAGTGCTGATCCGCACCTACTTCGAGAGCCAGGGACGGCGGATCTACGCCGTACGGGAAGTTCGGGCCCGCAAGGACGCCTCGCCCGCCGAACGCAGCGAGCGGTAAGGGCTACTCGGCCAGCAGGCGCTTCAAGTGCGGCTCCATGGCCGCCGCCCAACGCTCGTACCCGGCGGCGGTCGGATGCAGATAATCGTTCATAATGGCCGGGGAAATGCTGCCATCCGGCTCCAAAAACACGTTGCCGATGTCCAAATAGGTGATGTTTTTCCGGCCGTTTAGGGCGGAGAGCAACGTATTCACCGCCGCCATCTTCTCCCGCACCGGATTCGGCTTGGCGCCCCGGGGGAAGATGCCCAACAATAGGATCTTCGCTTTCGGCAGGCGGAGGTGCAGTTCCTCACAGATGGCGGTAACGCCGGCGGCAATCTCGTCGACCGTGTTGATGGCGGCGTTGTTGGTTCCGATCATCACCACCACGGCTTTGGGCGCAATGCCATCGACTTCGCCGTTCCGAAGCCGCCAAAGGACGTTCTCCGTCCGGTCCCAGCCGTAGCCCAGGTTGATAGCGTTCCGCCGCGCGAAATACTTCTCCCAAACTTCGGGGCCGCGCAGGCGGGCATCGGCCGGCACGCCGCCCCAGAAGTGGGTGATAGAGTCGCCGAGCATCACCAGATCCACCGGGCGAGTGCGGACGAGTTCGAGGATGGACTGGTGGCGCTTCACCCAGTCGTAGTTCTTCCAGTCGCGGTTCTGGGTGACCGGGACGAGCGTCGAGGGCTCACCGCGACCGCCGACGACGGTGACCAGACTCTCCTCGGCACCATCGGCGGAAAACGCCCGCGCTCGAATCGCCCGGCCGTGGGGCACCAGCACGGGAGCCAGATAGACACCGGCCGAGCGGTCCGGATCCTTCTCCTCGAACGTGTAGCGGATGACGGCGCCAGGGGTGGCCGTGGCGAGTGTCACCCTTCCATCGGCCAGGAAGGCGAACGACGGCGAAGCCACCTCCGCCGCCAGTGCCAGAGCCGCCGCGAACAGGACCGTGAGAAAACGCATGAGTCCCATTTTCGCCGATCCGGTGGCTAGCCGATGCGGATGGGTTTCCCGGCGACCGCCGCCTCGTGGGCCGCGATCGTCACTTCGTTCACCTTCCAGACGTCGGCAAGAGGCATATCATTCGTTTTGCCGTTGAAGGCGGCTTCCAGGAACTCGACGAAGATCTCTCTCTCCGGAGGCAACGAACTGACCACTTCCACTTTCCCCCCTTGACGAAGGACGGTGAGTCCGGTAGCGGCCATATACTCGATGACGCCTTTGGAGCCGGCGATGCGCAAACGGTCGTCGCCGTGCGTCGGCGCGGCTTCGCTGCGGTAGTAGTCCATGTGGAGCGAGGCGGTGCCGCCGTTATCCATCTTCAGGATCGTGGTGGTGGTGTTTTCCATTTGCCCGATACCCGGGGGCGCAGAGACCTGGGACTGGTAGGAGAAAACTTCGGTGAAGTCGCGGCCCGAGGTCCAGCGCATCAGGTCGAACATATGGATGCCGATCCAAAGTATCGTGCTGCCGTAGGAGGCCCGTTCCTTCATCCACAGCGGGCGGACGCCGGCCTTGTAGGACTTCTGTGACGACACCATGCCGACATCGCCCACGACGCCGTCCTTCACCATTTGGCGCATGGCGAGATAGGCCGGTTCGTAGCGCAATGGCAGGATGAGCCAGATGGGTTTCCCGGATGCGGTGACCGCCTTTTTGGCACGCTCGAAGTCCTTGCGGTTCAAGGCGAGGGGTTTTTCGGCAATCAGCGGCAGGCCGCGCTCGGCTACCGCGATGACGCTGGCGGCGCGGTCCCCATTGGACGTGCAGACACCCACGACATCGAGTTTTTCGGCGTCGAGCATGCGCCGGTAGTCGGAATAGAACTTGGCCTTGGCGGCCACCGGACGCTTCTTCATCCGCTCCAGTTCGGCCGGGTCACTTTCGGCAACGGCCACCAGTTCCACATCGGGAATGTGCGGCAGAGGAGTCAGAATCTCGCCGGCATGGCCCAACACCCCCACCATTCCCAGACGCAACTTCCGCGGCAGTTTGATGGCCGCCGCCGCCAGCATCGCTCTTCGTGTCAACAGTGCCACAAATTGAGGGTACTCTAAATCACGCCTGTCCTTGCACGGCGGTTCTGGCGCCAGCGGTTGATTTCCCGTTTTGCCGTGTCCCAATCCTGCAGATTCCAGGTGTAGCCGAAGTAGCGGGCGATCCGTGGCAGGTTGGCGATGCCAGCGCCCGTCCGGCGGTATTGGTGCCAGGTTCCGGCGGCAACCACCGCGGCGCTCTGGGTGGTGACCGGTAACGTCTGACGAGCAAACTCGGACCGGGCACAGAAACCTAAGCGGCGGCTCTCCAATTCGGTTAACACGCGCTCCGGTACCGGCGATCCGAAATCTTCGCGCAAATAGCGCAGGCAGGGCGCGACATAGTTTTCGACCCGCAGACGCCGCGCGTAACCGAGAAACCGATCCCAATCGAACGCCGGTTTGGCACGGAGAATGGTGACCGCATCGGCCACCCAGCGGAAGGCCGGAAACGGGTTCCAGAGCACGCCGTGCACCACGGCATGATAGAGGTGGCCCTCGGCGCCCAGTGTTTCCAATCGCAGGCCCTTCAGGTTCAACGGCTCAACGTCGCGCCAGAGTTCGCTATCCGCGCCGGGACGGGTTGCCAGCGGGCTGACATGCCAGTGCAGATCGATCTCTATATCGCCCTTGGCGTAGTTGGCGCCGTGGCGATAGGTGAGGAACTCCCGGTCCACGCGCCTCGGCTCTGGATAGATGGTGCACTTGAAGCCCTGCTCGGACAGCCACGCCATCGCCGGCAACGCGGCGTCCTCCGGAATCAGGATGTCGATATCGGTCATCGGGCGCAGGCCGAAGTCCTTGTAGTAGACGGCGGCCATGGGCGCGCCCTTCAGAAGCGCCACGCGTCCGGCAACACCTGGCAATTCCCGCAACACCGGCAGGCAGCGGAAGAGGAGCTGTTCGCCCTCCACCCACAGGCGGCGGCGGATACCCTTTACCCGGCCCATCTCTTCGCCGGTATATCCTTGTGCCGCAAGATTGGCGTGTACGAGGCCCAGTAGACGGAACGTCGACATGGGCATGCCCTCCAGCGCCACCTCGCCGTAGTATTTTCGCCAGGCGGCTACGGCCGAGTCCCCTTGTCCCAGAGCCGCTTCCAAGACCAGGCGCTCCAGTTCGGTGGGCATCCAGTGCGGGTTCATTCGGCCGCCTTTCGCCGGCGGTCCAGGCTCGCTTTCAGCGCCTTCAGATAGCTCTGGGTCCCTTCCGGCTGCCGCAGCATCATGTTCTCCCCATGTATGCGCCGTTCGGCCACCACGGTGCCGGTCATTGCGGTTTGCAATCCGGATTCCCGGGCGCGAGCGTACCAGTCCAGAAGATCGCCGACCCGCAGTAGGGGGTCGAATTCGCCGACAATCTCAAACACACTGCGGCGGGCCAGAAGGGCGCTGAAATGGATTCCCGCCTGCCGGGACAAAACCGTACCGGTTGGGAAAGCCACCTGCTCCATGTCCCCGAACACCAATTCGGGATACGGCGCCGCCGCCAACAAGGCCCACTGTTCCGCCAATTTATTCGGCTTCCAGACATCGTCGGCATCCAGGAAAGCGATTTGATTGCCGGTAGCCACCCGAACCCCGGTATTTCGCGCCGCCGCCGCTCCGCCATTAGGTTGGCGCACCAACCGGACACCCAGCCCCTCGGCAACCGAGGCCGTTGCGTCCGACGATCCGTCATCGACAACGATCACTTCGGCAACCGGCAGCGTCTGGGCGCGGACGCTCGCCACCGCCGCCGCCAAATGGCGCTCGGCGTTATAGGCCGGAATCACCACGCTGATTCGCGGCGAGGCCAACTCTTCCAGCGCCCCCCAGGTCCGCGCGGCGGCGATGCCCTTGGCCCGGCGCCGCGCCAGGCTGCGCATCAGGATCCGCGCCATGCCGGAACGTTCCGCGGTCAGGCCCAGCGTCATGTTCGTGCCGTGGTAGCGGTAGATCAGGAACGTTTCCTGCAGCCGGATCACTTCGTGATTGCTTTCCAGCAGGCGCAGAAACCAGTCGAAGTCTTCACTGAAATAGAGCTGTGGATCAAACGCGCCCAGGGAATCGAACAGCCGCCGGCGGTAGAGGCCAGTCGCCATGTGCACGAAGGAGAAGGTCACGCCGTCTTCGTACCGCAGGTCGGGCAACGGGGTCTCGTTCATGCTCAACATGCGCGTCCGGCCGATCAACCCGTCCAGTTCCGGCTGCAGGCGAAGGCGCTCGGCCTGAATGCGCGTCTTATAGGACGTCCACAAGTCATCGGCGTCGAGGAAGGTGAAATACTCGCCGCGCGCCTCCCGTAACGCCATGTTCCGTGCCGCCGCCGGACCCGTGGCGCCCTCCAGATGCATCAGGCGTACGTTGGAATGGAGGGCGCAGACGCGCTCGAGTTCGGCCACGTCGCTGGAGCGGTCGTTCACCACCAGAATTTCAAACGGTTCGTAGCCCTGAGACCCAATACTGGCAATCGCATCCGGCAGAAAATGGGCAGCATTGTGCACCGGAATCACAACGGAAATCATCGGTCCTCGCATTACTTCCATTTGTCTAGAAACTCCTCCAATAGCGGGGCCGTCCGCGCGGGATCGGCACCCAATTCCAGCCAGTAACAGGGCAGTTGCCGGGCGACCTGGGCAATGCGCGACATCGTCTCGCGCTCGAAGCCTACCATGTGCATCAGGACCGTCGGCGCAATCGCTTCAGCGACGGCCCGCGGTCCGGCTTCGGTGAACCGAGTGGGTCCGGAGCCGATCACGCGCGGCAAAACGATCGCCCGCAGCGGTGTGGCCGGTAGCATCCGTTCCGGCGCATGTTCATTCACGTAGACCAGTGCCTTCTGCTCGTTCAAATGCTCCGGATTGGCCACCCAATCCCGCAAATGAGGCACCCGGTGCAAATTGGCCGCTTCCACCTTGGCCGTCCCAAACAGCGAGTAGACCCACGGCGTTTCGCCACCCAGGCCCAGCAGAATGTAGTCGTCACCGGCGTAGCCAAGCGTGCCACGCAGGCAACTCAACGTCGTCGTCGACTTCCCCGCCCCGCTTTTTCCGGCCAATAAGATTCCCCCGTTGGCGTAACCTACGGCACCGGCGTGTGCCAGTTGCCAGGGCCCCAATCCGGTCCACCAATGCAGAATCTGGCGGAAGGGAAAGGTCTGTTCCCACCAGGGGATATCGGACCCGCCTTTAATCCAATAGATGGCCCGGCGCGTCTCCAGGTCCATCATGTGGAGCGTCTCGAGCCCAATGTTGAAGAGGCCGCGAACACGCCCGGTGTCGTAGCCGCGAATCCGGTTCCGCGGCAGAAAATCCTCCCGGCCCCAGGCGGGCGGGGGCATGGCAACTCCGCTCTCGCGCGAGTCAAACACCAGCACGGTCAGCGCCGGCTCACCGGCCGCTTCGACGCGCAGGTGCGCCCAGGCGCGGCCCATACGGTTCACCATGGCCTCACCGGCGGCGCGCAACTCCATTTGCCCGTCCCCTAACCGGTAACGGAGCACGTGTAATCCCGACCGCTCGGCCGCCTGTTCTCCAGCCGCCCAAGCGTTTTCAAAGAACTGGAGCTGTGTCACTGTTTCGCCGGCCACCCCATCGGATCGACGTCGTGGATCGGATCCAGCAGCAGCAGTTCCTGCATGTCGGTGTATTTCTCCGCGGCCGGAGCGGCATAGGCAGCCGCCCGAAACGTCGCTTGGCCCTCGGGTTCGCCTGGGCCTTCCGCCAGGAGTTGCTCCTCCACCAGACGGTTCAGGAAGGCGGAAAGGTCGGCCTGAGCATCCACTCCAAACCGAGCCTGCCAATCAGCCGAGATGGCGGCCGACGTTTCGCCAGCAGCGATCCGCTGCCAGGCCTCGGCGGCGGTTCCCTGCAGACTGAAGTAGTTCCCCAAAGTGAGGTTCACGACAATCACTTCCCCGTCGAAATTCTCGTCGATCACCTGTGGGCGGTCAATTCTGTATGACAGCGCATTCATATTAATCAAAACTAACACGTGATGCACCCAAAAGACTCGCCCCCGAGGTCTAGCCGGTACGGGTAAGATGAGAATTCCTCCATGCGCCGTCTATTTTTTCTGCTCCTGCCCGCCGCCCTCAGCGCCCAACCGGCGGACCATGCCAAGGCATTTCAGCGCGACGTGGCCCCGTTCCTCGCCAAACGCTGCATCGGCTGCCACAACGACAAGCTGAAGAACGCCGATCTCAATCTGGCCCGCCTGCGCTCCCCCCAGGAGGCGTTTGCCGAGCGCAACGTTTGGGAAGACGTCCTGGACAAGGTGCGCAGCGGAGAAATGCCACCGCCGGGGGCGCCCCGGCCGACAGGGCCGGAATTGCAGGCGCTAGCCAAATGGATCGACACCCAGGTGGCCGCTCATGACGCGAAAACCCCGCCAGAACCGGGGCGCGTGACGGCGCGCCGGTTGAACAAGGTGGAGTACAACAATACGATCCGGGACCTGCTGGGACTCGATTTCCAGCCCGCCGACGACTTTCCCAACGACGACTCCGGCTACGGCTTTGATAACATCGGCGACGTTCTCTCCCTCAGCCCGGTACTCATGGAAAAGTACATGTCCGCGGCGGAAAGGATCTCTCGACTTGCCGTCATCACCTCCAAGCCCGGTAAGCCGACGCTGAATCGCTACCCATCGGACAAGGTGAAGGTGCCAAACCACACCTTTCCGGCCTGGGCCGAGTACGAGATCCAGGTCCGTGTGATCGACCGGCGGAAAGAGGGGCCCCCGCTCAACCTTGCCCTCCAAATCGACAACAAGACCGTCAAAACCGCCGAGTTCCGGCTGGCGCCGAACGTGGCCAACCGCATACTTCGTCATACGCTCGCTGTCGCTCCCGGCGCGCACAAGTTGCGCCCCGTGTTCCTCAATCCGCCGGAAGGCGACTACCAGGTGGACTACATCGAGGTGCGCGGGCCGTTCGCCAAGGAGGAACTCGGGCTGCCGGCAACGCACAAGCGGATCATGGTCTGCACGGAAGCGACGGGCGTCTGCGCGGAAAAGATCACGGCCAATCTCCTGAGCCGCGCCTGGCGGCGTCCGGTGACCGCGGCGGAAGTGAAGAAGATTGCCAGTTTCGCCACCCAGGCGATGGAGGCCGGCCAGACCCTGGAGCAGGGAGTGCAGTACAGCCTGCAGGCAATGCTGGTTTCCCCCCATTTTCTGTTTCGGGTGGAACCGCCGGCCACCGGTGACAAACCGCGGCGGCTGACGAACCCGGAGTTGGCGACCCGCTTGAGCTACTTCCTGTGGAGCAGCATGCCGGACGAGGCGCTGGCCACGGCCGATTTGCAACAACCCGCCGTACTGCGCGCCCAGGTGCGCCGGATGTTGGCCGACCCCAAGGCGGCGGCGCTGGTCGACAACTTTGGCGGACAATGGCTCCAACTGCGCAACCTGGAGGTCCACAAACCGGACCCGGAGAAGTTCCCGAAGTTCGATGACACCCTGGCGGCAGCCATGGGCCAGGAGACACGGCGCTTCTTCGAAGGGGTTCTCAAAGAGGATCGTTCCATCCTCGACTTCCTCGACGCCGACTACACCTATCTGAACCAGCGTCTGGCGGCCCACTACGGGATTGACGGCGTCACCGGTGAAGAGTTCCGAAGAGTGGCGCTACCGGACAAGACGCGGGGCGGCGTGTTGACCCATGCCAGCGTCCTGACCATTTCCAGTTACCCGACGCGTACCTCGCCCGTGCTGCGCGGCAAGTGGATTATGGAAAACATCCTCGGCACACCTCCCCCTCCCCCGCCGCCCAACGTGCCGGAACTCAACACCAGCGAGGTGGGGACCACCGGAACGCTCCGCCAGCAGATGGAGAAACATCGGGCCAATCCCAGTTGCGGCGTTTGCCACAACAAGATGGATACTCTCGGCTTCGGGCTGGAAAACTTTGACCCGGTGGGCCAATGGCGCACCAATGACGGCAACTTTCCCATCGAGCCCGGTGGTTCGCTGCCGGGCAACAAGGTTTTCAAAACGCCGGCCGAACTACGCGGGCTGTTGAAAGCTGACCCGAAGTACTTTTCCCGCTGCCTGACCGAGAAACTAATGACCTACGCGCTCGGACGGGGGCTTGAGAACTTCGACCGCCCCACAGTGAGTAAGATCTGTACTAAACTAGCCGCAGGCGGTTACCGCATGTCGAGCTTGATTGACGGAATCGTCGAAAGCCTCCCCTTCCAATACCGAAAATGACCATGCACCGCCGAACTCTTCTCCGCGGCCTTGGCGCCGCTATCGCGCTCCCGGCTCTCGACGCCATGACGCCCGCCCGCTCGGCCGCCGCGCCGTTGCGAATGGCGTTCGCCTATGTGCCGAACGGCATCATCATGGAGCATTGGACACCGGCCGCCGAAGGGGCTGCCTACGAATTGCCACGGATCCTGCAGCCGTTGGCCCCCGTCCGCGAAAAGACGCTGCTGCTGTCAGGCCTCGCGCACGTGAACGGTCGCGCGCTGGGGGATGGCCCCGGGGATCATGCGCGCGCCGCGGCGACATTTCTCACCGGCGTTCACCCGCGGAAGACGGCCGGCGCGGATATCAAGAACGGCATCTCGGCGGATCAGGTGGCGGCGCAGGCCATCGGCGGTCACACCCGCTTCCCTTCCCTCGAACTTGGCATTGAGCACGGCCGCATTGTCGGCAACTGCGACTCCGGCTACTCCTGCGCCTACTCCCACGCCATCTCCTGGCGCAGCGAACAGACCCCGCTGCCCCCGGAGGTGAACCCGAAACTGGTTTTTGAGCGCCTGTTCGGCACCGGCGATGAGGGGGCCGCCAATCCGTTCCGCAAGTCGATTCTCGACTATGTTCGCGACGACGCCGCCAGCCTGCAAGCGCGGCTAGGCGCCAACGACAAACGCAAGTTGGATGAATACCTGACCGGGATCCGCGAAATCGAAAAGCGCATTGCATTGGCTGGGAAACAGGCGGCCGGAGCGCCCAAGCCTGAGATGGAAAAGCCGGAGGGCATTCCCGTCGATTTCGAAGAGCACGTCACGCTGATGTACGACCTAATGACGGTGGCCTTCCAGACGGATTCCACCCGCGTTGCCACGTTCATGGTGGGCCGCGAGGGCTCCAATAATACCTACCGTCAGATCGGCGTCCCCGACGCCCATCACGGCATCTCCCACCACCGCGGCGACGCGGAAAAGGTGGAAAAGCTCACCAAGATCAACGAGTATCACGCCACCTTGTTCGCCCGCTGGCTGCAGAAACTGGCGGCGACTAAGGATGGTGACGGCTCCCTGCTCGATCATATGATGATCGTCTACGGCTCCAGTCTCTCCGATGGCAACCGCCACACCCACCACGACCTGCCGATCGTCGTTGCCGGCGGCGCCAACGGGAAGCTCAAGATGGGCCGTCACGTCCGCTACCCGAAGGAAACCCCGTTGACGAACCTGTATCTCTCACTGCTCGATCACGCCGGGGTCCGCCCCGAGGTGCTCGGGGACTCCACGGGGCGGCTGACCTCACTCTAACGAGTTACTTGGTCAGGCAGGCGCAGGGCATAGAGTGAGAAATCGGCTCCGAACTGGTAAACGTACCGGCGGCGTACCCGTTTCCCTCGAACACCTGGGAGAATTGATATCCCTGGAACTTACAGTACTCGGCCCCGAATCGTCCATGTGTGGCTGGTAAGCATCGCCGAATACGGCTTGTACTCGGTGGGCTTCCAGGCCGTGTTGGTGTACCGCATGATCTCGCCCGGTTGGACGCGTTGATCGCCCGAGAGGGAACTACCCTCCCCACCCTCCCGATCGCGACTACATCACCGGTCATCACCGGTTTGCCCTTTAACTCCGCCTACGGGTAAAGCTCTCGCTGCAAGGTATGTTTCCCGGCGCCAGCCAGCCCTCTTGCGACGCCCCCGCCAGAAACTCCCGAAAGGCCTCCCCGCCCTGATCGCTGGAGATATCCTGCCCTAGTTCAGCGACCAGAAATCCCCGCCAGGTGGTCCACTCTATGTTGTTCCGCGCGGTGCTGAACTGCCGGAACTTCAAATCTCGAGTCTGGCGTTGTTCACCTGCTGCACTCGCTTGTGCGCGTGCTTCGGCATCGTTGGCGCGCCGCCCTTCCGCCGGGGCCTCACGCTCCTCATTGGCCTCTCGGCAGGCCTATTCGTTTTCGCGCTGTTTCTCCTCCGCGGCGGCACAACGGGCCGCGGCAGTCCACAATTTCGAAGGCAGCATGACAGGGTAGGCGGACACGCCGCCTACCACGGATCATGAATTATCGTTCACCAGGACAGACTATTCTTCCTTTTTCGGCTCGTCGAGCAACCGCAGACCCTGGAACGACGCCGGCGAAAGTAGCCCGGCTTCGGCGTACACGAACAGCTTCTTCCGGCTGTCAGTGATGTCGAGGTTGCGCATGGTCAGCTGACCGATCCGGTCCTGCGGAGTGAACTCACCCTTGCCCGATTCCATCGTCAGCCGTTCGGGCGCGTAGGTAAGATTCGGCGATTCGGTGTCGAGAATCGAATAGTCGTTCCCGCGGCGAAGCTCCAGCGTCACCGTACCGGTCGCCGCCTTGGCCACCCAGCGCTGCAGCGTTTCCCGCAACATCATCGATTGCGGATCGAACCAGCGGCCCTCGTAGAGTAAACGGCCCAGCCGCCGCCCCATGGTATGGTACTGCTCCAGCGTTCCTTCATTGTGAATGCCCGTCAACAGCCGTTCGTAGCAGATGTAGAGCAGCGCCATGGCCGGCGCCTCATAGATGCCGCGCGACTTGGCTTCGATGATCCGGTTTTCGATCTGGTCCGACATGCCCAGGCCGTGGCGCCCGCCGATGGCATTGGCTTCGAGCACCAGTTCCACATCATCGGCGAACGATTTTCCGTTGATCGCCACCGGGCGGCCCTCTTCGAAGGTCACCGAAACCGTCTCCGGTTCCACCACGCAATCGGCGCGCCAGAACGGCACACCCATGATCGGCTCGACGATTTTGATGCCGTTCTTCAGGAACTCCAAATCCTTGGCTTCATGCGTGGCGCCCCAGATGTTGGAGTCGGTGGAATAGGCCTTCTCCTTGGACATCTTGTAGCCAAGGCCGGCCTTCTCCAACAGCTCGGACATCTCCTTGCGACCGCCCAGTTCATTGATGAACGTCTGGTCCAGCCACGGTTTGTAGATTTCCAGGGCTGGATTTACCATCAACCCATAGCGGTAAAAACGCTCGATGTCGTTGCCCTTGTAGGTGGACCCGTCACCCCAGATGTTGACGCCGTCTTCCTTCATGGCCCCCACCAGCATGGTGCCGGTGACGGCGCGCCCGATGGGCGTCGTGTTGAAATAGGCCACGCCAGCGGTGGTGATGTGGAATGCCCCGCACTGCAGGGCGGCGATCCCCTCGCGCACCAACTGCGTCCGGCAGTCGATCAACCGCGCCACTTCGGCGCCGTAGCCCAACGCCTTGCGGGGAATTTCGTCGTAGTCGGCCTCATCCGGCTGGCCGAGATTCGCCGTATAGCAATAGGGAATCGCGCCCTTTTGCCGCATCCAGTAAATGGCCGCGCTCGTGTCCAAGCCGCCGGAAAAAGCGATGCCGACGTTCTTGCCGGCCGGAAGTGATTGCAGAATGCTACCCATCGTGGTGTACCTACTAGGGTAACGGATCGGACAGGATTCGGCGA
The DNA here is from genome assembly GCA_964430625.1 of uncultured Solibacteraceae bacterium. Classification (GTDB taxonomy): domain Bacteria; phylum Acidobacteriota; class Terriglobia; order Bryobacterales; family Bryobacteraceae. The sequence goes on along the minus strand of CAYSFR010000005.1, from coordinate 280,954 downwards.
CTGCAGCCTATCGGAACTCTTCCCAATCGATCCCGCGCATGTCGCCGTGGCGGAGGAAATTCCGGTGCATGGCGAAGGCCAGTGACATCGACATCAACTCGTGCCCTTCCTTCGTCATCCGCAGGTAGGACCGCAACTCGTCGCGGTAGTCGGGATGGGCGCAACGATTGATAATCAACTCCGCCCGCTCATGCGGATCCTTCCCGCGCAGATCGGCCACGCCCTGTTCGGTGACAATCACCTGAACAGAATGCTCGGAGTGGTCCATGTGGCTGCATAGCGGCACAATCGCGCTGATCTTGCCGCCTTTTGCCGTCGACGGGCACGAAAAAATGGAGATGTAGGCATTGCGGGTAAAGTCGCCGGATCCGCCGATGCCATTCATCATGGTGCGGCCCATCACGTGAGTGGAGTTTACGTTACCGCCCAAATCCACCTCGATCGCCGTGTTCATCGAGATGATCCCCAACCGCCGGACAATCTCCGGGTGGTTGGAAATCTCCTGCGGGCGCATGAGAATCTTCGAGCGGAAGTAGGGCAAGTCGCGGTAGAACCGGCCCATCATCTCCGGACTCAGGGTCAGCGCCGAGGTGGAGGCGAAGGTACAACGGCCACTTTCCAGCAGTGGGATCACGGAATCCTGCAGCACCTCGGTATACATCTCAAAGGCCGGCACCTCACGGCTCTCGCCCAGCGCCGCCAGTACGGCGTTGGCGATATTGCCAACGCCGGACTGCAGAGGAAGGAACGATTTCGGGATGCGCCCGGAATGCAACTCTCCCACCAGAAACTGCGCCACGTTCTGGCCAATCTGATCGGTGACGGCGTTCGGTTTTTCAAACGCGCTCGCCTCGTCCTCCAGGTTCGTCTCCACGATGCCGACAATCTTCGCCGGATCCACCACCACCATTCCCGCCCCTGCCCGGTCCGAGGCGCAATAGATGGGAATCTCGTGGCGTGCGGGCGGGTCTTTCGGTTCAAAAATGTCGTGCATGCCCAGCAGTTCCGGCGGATGGCGCCGGTTCAGCTCGATCAGGATCTTCTCCGCCCGCAGCAGATAGGTGTTCGTCGCCCCGACGCTGGCCGTCAATACGATGCCGCCGCCGGCGGTAATGTCGCAGGCCTCCACAACGGCCCAGTGCACCGGGCCCAGGAAGCCGTACCGCACAATTTGCGGTAACTGCGAAAGGTGCATATCGACAAAGCGGACCTGCCCGGAGTTGATCTGTTTGCGCAACAGCGGGTCGGATTGGTAGGGCGTGCGGAAGTGGATGGCTTCCGCTTCCGCCAGCGCGCCGTCCAGAGACGGTCCGGTCGACGCGCCCGTCAACACGCCGATCTGAAACGGCCGACCGGCAGCGTGTTCTGCTTTCGCTTTGGCCGCGATCGCCCGGGGAATCGCCTTTGCCGCGCCGGCCGCGGTGAATCCGCTAAAGCCGATCGTCTGCCGATCACAAATCAGCGCGGCGGCCTCTTCGGCCGTCAGGAATGGATAGGGGAGAGCCATGCTTCCTGCTTTCGTGTTCAGTCATCAGGCCGCGCCGGTAGGCGGGGCGTCATGTCGCACCTGGACATAAGTTCCGTGTAAGGTAACTCCATTCCAGCAACGAGAAAGTGAATAACTTCGCTCTGTCGTTTGACCACCGGAAGAGCGGCCGCGAAATCCTCGCATTCGGCCGTGTTGAAACCACAGAATACCAATTAAACACCACCTTGGCAAGGGTGTGTCTGTGTAACTGGAGTTATAAGTCGATGACATGCCGCCCGGCCCGCCGGCCCAATCCCCTATAATCGCCAGATGCGCGTTCTTGCTCTGCTCGCCGCCACGCTGCTGCCGCTGGCCGCCCAATTCGATCTCGTCATCGCCAACGGACGGGTCATGGACCCGGAGAGCGGCCTGGACGCGATCCGCCACATCGGCATCCGGAACGGCAAGATCGCCGCCGTCTCCGCCCAGCCGCTCAGCGGCCGGCAGACCATCAACGCCGCCAATCTCGTCGTTGCCGCTGGATTCATCGACCTCCACTCCCACGGCACCACCAACGCCGCCAATGAGTTTCAAGCCCATGACGGCGTAACCACGGCGCTGGAACTGGAATCCGGCGTGCCATCTCTCAAGGCATATCTCGACTCCCGCACCGGCAAAGCTCTTCTCAATTTCGGCGCCACCATTTCCCATTCGGCCGCCCGCGTGATGGCCATGAAAGAGTTCGCCGCCAAAGCCTCCGCCTGGGCCGAATCCACCGAAGCCGCCCGAGGGATTCGGGAGCGCGGCCGGGATCTGCGGCTGAAATCGGAAGAAGAGTACAGCCAACTGGCTTTCCTCATGGAGCGCGGCCTGCGGGAGGGCGCCCTCGGCCTGGGCGTCATCCCCGCTTATGTACCCGGCGCCACCCGGGGCGAGGTCTATCGCGTTTACCAGATGGCCGCCCGCTGGCGCGTCCCCATCTTCACCCACGTCCGCGGGCGCGGCGAAGAAGGCGTGCAGGAGGCCATTGCCAACGCCGCCGGTACCGGAGCCTCCGTCCACGTCGTTCACCTCAATTCGTCCACCCGCTCCGCCATCCCCGCAATGCTGGAGATGATCGTCGGCGCCCGCAAGCGCGGCATTGACGTCACTACCGAGGCCTACCCCTACACCGCCGGTTCTACCTTCATCGAGTCCGCCATTTTCGATCCCGGCTGGCAACAGATGCTCGAGATCTCCTACGAAGACCTCCAATGGCAAGCCACCGGCGAGCGGCTCACAAAAGAGACGTTTGAGAAGTACCGGAAATCCGGCGGCGTCGTGATCCTCCACTCCATGAAACCGGAATGGATCCGCATGGCCATGTCCTCGCCGTTCGTCATGGTGGCCTCCGACACCATGCCCTACGCCCCGGGCGCCCATCCGCGCGGCGGCGGAACCTTCAGCCGCGTCCTTGGCGAATACGTCCGCGAGATGCGCGTCACCACGCTGATGGAAGCCCTTCGCCGCATGACCATTCTCCCCGCGCAGCGCCTGGAACCGCTCGCCCCGGCCATGAAAAACAAGGGACGCCTGCGCGTCGGCGCCGACGCCGATATCACCGTCTTCGACCCGGCCACGGTAAAGGACACCGGCACCTACCAAACCGGCCCCCGTTTCGCCCAGGGCATCCCTCACGTCATCGTAAACGGCGTACCCGTCGTCCTCGACGGGCGCACCGTCCCCCAGGCATTCCCCGGCCGCGCCGTTGCCGGCCAGTTCACCCCGCGGCCCTGATCAATGCGGTAGCCTCGGCTTCACTACGCCGTAAACCAATGTCCCGACCAAGGCGCTCCCAATCGCCACCGCCATCACACCAACGCCGTTTCCCAACAGCGCGAACAGCGGCCCGGGGCACGCCCCGGTCAGAGCCCAGCCCAAACCGAACAAAGTTCCCCCCACGGCATATTGCACCCCCAGGCCCATGGTTTTCTGAGGCACCACGATCGGCTCCCCGGCCAGCGTCCGCACCCCGAAACGCCGCAGCAAAGCCAGAGACCCGGCCGCCACTGCGATCGCCGACGCAATAATGAAATACATCCGCGGCGATTGGAACCGGAACATCTCCTGAATCCGGAACCAGCTCAACACCTCGGCCTGCGTCAGTACAATCCCGAAGCAGACCCCGATGACGAAATAGAGAAGCATTCCCATTCTTCGATCCACCCTGAATCAGAAAAGCAGCGGCAGCAGGAAATGCGTGCCGATCAATCCGCCGGCAAAGAACCCGAGCACCGCCACCAGGGACGGCAACTGCAGGTCCGCCAACCCGGAAATCGCATGCCCCGAAGTGCAGCCCCCTGCATAGGCCGTACCAAAGCCAACCAGAAACCCGCCCGCCACGATACTCACAAACCCGCGTACCGTACCCAGCGCCTCCCAGGAAAACACCTCCCGCGGCACCACACCGCTGAAGTCATGAATCCCCAACCCGGTCAACGCCGTTCGCGTCGCCTCGGAGATCCCGATGGAATAGACGCCGTTCCACTGCCCCGCCAGCCAGCCGCCAACCGCAATTCCGGCGACGAAAAACAGGTTCCATAGGCCCACCTCCCGCCAGTTGTAACGGAAGTGGCCCGCCGCCCCAGGCAGCGCCGCCGCGCACAAATGGCGCAGACTGCTCGAAACTCCAAACAGCCGGTTCCCGGCAAGCAGCAGCACCGGAACGAAGAGGCCGATCACCGGCCCGGCAACCCACCACGGCCACGGGGCCGTCATCCAAACTGACAATGCGATTCTCCTTGGAAAGCCCTTTAGTGTAACGCAGCCAGGCCTGCCCGCACGCCTAGTCGGGAACACCAGTCGGGATGCTGCCGCCCGGCGCCTCGGTCGCAGGAATCCATCGCCGCAGCTCGGCCTTCACTCCCGAGTGCGCCGCGTCGCCGGCCAGGTTAATCCACTCGTTCGGATCCTGGCGCCGGTCGTAGAGCTCTTCGCTCCCGTCGTGATAGCGGATATAGGCCCAACGCTCGGAACGGATGGCATGGTTGCCCCGCGAATAGGTCACCAACGCCGGGCGTTCCCAACCACGCTTCGGATCAGTCAGCAGCGGCCGCAGGCTCACGCCGTCCACCTTCTCCGGCACCGGCAGCCCGGCCAGATCGCTGAGCGTGGGATAAACATCAATCAACCCCACCGGCCGGTCACACCGTGTCCCCGGCTTGGTAACATTCGGAGCACTGACGATAAAGGGCACATGCGTCGCCCGGTGCCACAAACTCTGCTTGTGCCAGTGCCACTTCTCCCCAAGGTGATAGCCATGGTCAGACCACAACACCACGATGGTATTCGCCTTATGCGGGCTGCGGTCCAGTGCGTCCAGCATGCGGCCGATCATCGCATCAGAGAAGCTGATACAGGCCAGATACGCCTGCACCGCCCGCTTCCAATTCCCGGTGCTCACCAGCAGATCGTGCCGCGAGTGTTGATTGAGCGCCACCCGGCGGGCGAACGGCGGGACATCGGCCAGGTCATCGTCTTTCACCGCCGGCAGGACGATGGAATCCAGCGGATATAGATCAAAGTACTTCCGGGGCACGAACCAGGGAATGTGGGGCCGGAACATTCCCGCGGCCAGGAAGAACGGCTTATCGTGCGACCCCAGCAGTACCTGCGACGCCCACGATGCCACTTTGTAGTCGGGCATCTCCTCTTCCGGCGTATCGAGAGGCGCCCAGTCAAAATTGCGCCAACTCACCGACGGCATTGGCGTCACCGGGCGTTTCGGCTCCGGATCGGGCGGAAAGCTGTAGTTGTCGAACCAGCCGTTGGCCCGCCCGCCCGGGTTCCAGAAGTAGTACTCATCCCAACTGAGCGGATCGTTGAAGCCCTTTCCATGGTGGAACACCTTCCCTCCGCCCAGCGCTTTATACCCGTTCTTGCGGAAGTGCTGGGGAAGCGTGACGACATCGGGAAGCTGCGTCCGCCAAGGCTTCTCGTCGTTGCCGTAGATTCCGGTTGTAGAGGGGCGCCGCCCGGTGAGCAGCGCCGTCCGCGACGGGTTGCAAATAGGCGCGGCGGTGTGGGCGTCGGTAAACAGCAAACCGGACGCCGCCAGCCGGTCGAGATTCGGCGTTTTCACCTGCGGATGCCCGCCCAGCACGCCCACCCAATCGTTCCAGTCGTCGACGGAGATCATCAACACATTCGGCCGGCGGGATTGTGCCCCCGATTTCGTCATCGTCAGGCCGGTGGCGGCGAGAAAGGAGCGGCGCGTCATGGCGTTCATTTTATCGGGGATTGGGACTATACTCGGGGCGGAGGGGAACATGTTTCGAATCCAACTGTTGATCGTCCTGGGCATGGCGGTAGGGTTTGGGCAGGACTCGACGCCTCGCAAATTGATCGCGTCGATGGAGGGGAAGGATCTCTACGTGGCCTATTGCGCCTCCTGCCATGGCAAGGATGGCAAGGGCGATGGCCCGGTGGCCCCGGCGCTCCGGGACAAACTATCAGACTTGCGTACCATCGCCAAACGCAACAACGGCAAGTTCCCCCGCGAAGAGATGGAGAAGATGATCACCGGCGGCAAAGGGTCGCGTGTCGCCCATGGCTCCGAAGAGATGCCCGTCTGGGGACCCGTGTTCCGCAAGGTGGAAAACGACAAGGACTTCGGTCCCGTGCGGGTGCGCAGAGTAGTGGACTACATCGTCTCCCTGCAGTTAAAGTAACTGCATCCATCGATGACACGACGAGACGCGGGCCGATTACTGGCAATGGCGCCATGGGCGAAGCAGTCGCGCCTGACGCGGTATGAACTGTGGACCGTACGCGTCCCCTTCGCCGAACGGGTCCGCGAAGCATGGATGGCCAGTTGGAAGAACCAGAAGCGGGATCAGTCCGACTACGTACTCACCTTCGCCCGCCTCCATACCGACGATGGCCTGTCCGGCATCTGTGAGGCCAAAATGCCGCGCGACGCCGCCAATGCCCGCCTGCGCTCGATGGTGGGCCGCCCGGTTCTGGAATTCGCCCACGAGGACTCCCTGCGCGGCCTGTTAATCGGAATCTACGACCTGCTCGCCAAAGCGGCCGGAGTTCCGATCGCGCGCCTCTTGAACCCGAAGGCAAAGCAATCGATCGTTCCCACCTGGTGGAGCCAGTGCTTCCCGCCTGCCCTCATGGCTTCGGAGGCCAAACTCGGCGCCTCCCTCGGCTTCCGCGTCCACAAAGTCAAGGCCCGCGATTGGGAGGACCCCATTGCCCAGGCCGCGGCCATCTGCGCCGCCATTCCCAAGGCCATGAAAGTCTGGGTGGACGCCAATTCCAGCTGGGGAACCGTCGATCGGGCCCTCTCCCTCACCCGCGAACTCTCGCAGTTCAAGAACTACTTCGCCATCGAATCTCCCATTCCCCGCGCCGACATCGACGGCTACCGAAAACTCCGCGGCAAACTCGCCCTCCCCGTTGCCGAACACGTCGACGGGCTCGATCTTGATCTCTGGACCCGCGAAAAGCTGATCCAGGCCTGGATCGTTGCCGCCCCCAAGCTGGGAAACTATGTCAGCGGCCTGGCCGCCCGTAGCGAAGCCGCCCATTGTCCCATCTGGATTGAGCACTCCATCGACAACGGCATCACTCAGGTCTTCCAGGCGCACCAGTGCGCCGCCTTCCCGGCGCTGCAATACTCCATTGCCATCTGCCACGTCCTGGAAGACGACTGCATGGCCGAGCCGTTCACCGTCACCAACGGGCGTTACACAATCCCCCAAACGCCAGGCTTGGGCGTCAACCTCGACTTCGCCGCCCTCGAAAAATACCGCCTCGCCTAAGGCAACGTCCGCAAGCGCATGTTGCGGTACCAGGCGTGCCCGCCGTGGTGCGTCAGCACAATCGGATACGCTTTCTTCGGATTCGCCTTCAGCTCATCCAGGTGCGCCGGCTTCGGAATGTCCGGACGCTTCTGCGCCTCCATCGCCGCCCGCAGTTCCGCGGACTCCAGATCCGTCTCCATCACCTTCACGCCGTTCAGCCAGTGCTGCACCACGCGCCCATTCACCACAATCCGCGCCTTGTGCCACGTCCCGGTAGGCAACGGCGGCAGGTTCGTAGCGGCCTTAAACAGGTATAACGCCCCAGTGGCATGGCTCGGGTGAACTTTTGCATCCGCCACATGCGCATCGTCGATCAACTGCAGTTCCAACCCCAACGCCTTCGGCACCTCCGGGTCAATCCGGCCCACCAGAGGATTCGGCCGCATGCTGAAAACCAGGTATTTCACGCCGCTATTGGCGCCTTTTCCGATTTTCCAGTCGAATTCCAGCTCAAAATTGCGATAGTTCCCCGCCGTGGAAAGGTCCACCCGCGGCGCCGTGGGGATGGAGTGCAGCGCGCCTTCTTCAATATTCCAGGCATGCGCCGGAAATACCTCTTTGCTCTGCGTCCGCCATCCGGTCGTCGTTTTCCCGTCAAACAGCGCCACCCACTCGCCGCCCAGCGCGGCGAGCGGCAGCAGCAAGGCCAGACTACTTTTCATCGTAGCCACGCAGCTTGCGGGCCCAGATGTTGCGGTACCGAACCGGCTCATTGTGGTCCTGCAGCATCAGCGGTTCTTCGGCGCCATGCACCTTGAACGGCGCCACCACCTTATGCGCCATCGGAGCCACAATCTTCTGCCGGTGATGGAGCAACACGCCATTGTGCATCACCGTCACATACGGATTCTTCACCATCTTGTCGCCCTCCCACTTCGGAGCTTCGAAAATGATGTCGTAGTAGTTCCATTCCCCGCGCTTCTTGATCGCGTTTACCAGCGGCGACCACTGCCCATAAATCGCCCCGGCCTGCCCATCGGCATACGTCGGGTTTTCCCAGCTGTCGAGCACCTGCACCTCGTAGCGGCTCATCAGGATGACGCCCGAATTGCCCCGCATCTGCGAGTTGCCCAGAATCTCTTCCGGCGACGCCCACTCGATGTGCAACTGCATATCGCCGAACTTCTCCTTGGTCACTGCGTCGCCGGCGGCATTGGCAACCTGCATGTATCCGTTTTCCAACTTCCACTTCGACGGCGGCTGTCCGCGCTTGCCGTTGAAGTTCCACTGGTCAAGGTTGGTTCCATCAAAAAGCACAATGGCGTCCGACGGCGGGTTCATCGGCAACGCGCCGGGAGTAATCTGGCGCGGACGCGGCCGGTCAATGTCGTGCACCTTCCACTTCTGCTCAGGGATCACCGGCGTGTCGGAATAGCCCACCGGCTGGTTCCAACGGCCGTCGCCTCCCTTCTTCTTTTGCGCCTGGGCCATCAACAATATGGCGGCGCCCGAGACAAGACCGACGACGAGGAGTTTCCGGATCATAAACGCCTTACTTTATCACAGCGCCTATGATGGAGAGATAGGCATGGAGAACATAGAATTCGCCCGCGCGCTGGCGGAAACCGCGGACCTGATGGAGATCGCCGCCGAAGATGGTTTTCGCATCCGCTCCTATCGCAACGCCGCCTCGGTAATCGAAGGCCACCCCGAACGAATTGCCTCAATCCTGGCTGACCCCGCCCGCAAAGTCACCGACATCCCCGGCATCGGCAAGGGCATCGCCTCGGTCCTGGAAGAGTTGCAGGAGCGCGGTTCGTTCGCCAAACGCGACGAACTGCTGGAGAAATACCCGCCGACGGCGCTTGAGATGCTCCACATCCAGGGACTCGGCCCGAAAACCATTGCCCTCCTCATCGAAACCTTCCGCATCTCCACCCTCGATGACCTCAAGCGCCTCGCCGAGGAGCAGAAGATCCGCACCCTCCCCCGCGCCGGGGCCAAACTGGAAGAGAAAATCCTGCGCGGTATCGAGCAGTACCGCAAATCGGCCGGCCGCTTCCTGCTCAATTTCGCCCAACAGACGGCCGACGAATTGACCGCCTACCTCGGTGCCGTCGAGGGCGTCGAACGTGTCACCCCGGCCGGCTCCTTCCGCCGCTCCAAGGAGACCGTCGGCGATCTCGATCTGCTCGTCACCGGACCCGGCGCCGCCGCCGCGCTCGACCGCTTCGCCGCCCACACCAAGGTGCAGGAAGTGCTCGCCAAAGGGGAAAACAAGGCCAGCGCCCGCTTCGGCATCGAAGGGATTCAGGTGGACGTCCGCGCACTCCCGCCGGAGCACTTCGGCGCCGCCTTGCAGTACTTCACCGGTTCCAAGGAGCACAACGTCGCCCTCCGCCAGCGCGCCTTGCGGATGGGCTTGACGCTGAACGAATACGGCCTCACCACCGTCGACGGCGGCGTCGTGGTGGCCTCCGTCACCGAAGAGGAGATCTACGCCAAACTCGGCCTAAGCTGGATCCCGCCCGAACTGCGCGAAAATCAGGGCGAAATCGAGGCCGCCGAGCGCGGAACGCTACCTACCCTGCTCCAGTTGGCCGACATGCGCGGCGATCTCCACATGCACACCCGCGAGTCCGACGGCCGCGCCACCCTCGAAGAAATGGCCGAAACCGCCCGCGGCCACGGCTACGGCTACGTCGCCATCACGGACCACTCCAAAGCCCTCGCCATGGCCAATGGCCTGAACGAAACCCGTACCATCGCTTTCGCTGAGCGCGTCCGCGCCATGGACCCCGATGCCCTCGGCATCCGCGTCATGAGCGGCATCGAATGCGACATTTTGAAGGACGGGCGCATGGACTTGGACGACGAGGCCCTCGCCGCCCTCGACCTCGTTGTCGCCAGTGTTCACAGCTACATGAACCTCACCAGCGAAGAGATGACCGACCGTTATCTCCGCTGCCTGGAAAACCCCTACGTCAAGATCATCGGCCACCCCACCGGCCGCGTCCTACTGCACCGCGACGCTTTCGTCTACAACTTTGAGACCATCGCCGCCGAAGCCGCCCGCCGCGGTGTCGCCATGGAAATCAATGCCAGCCCCGAACGGCTCGATCTCCATGCCTCCCTCATCCGTATCGCCAAGGCCAAGGGCTGCCGGTTCACCATCTCTACCGACGCCCACCACCCCAAACATATGGCCAACATGCAGTACGGCGTGCGCATGGCCCGGCGCGGTTGGCTCGCCCCCGGCGACGTGTTGAACACGCTGCCCTATGAAGAGTTCAGAAACGCACTGAGGAGCTAAATGCAACGGATCAAAAGCGAAGAGCTGCTGCGCACCCCCATCTTCTGGGTGACCATGGACAAGGCCATCGACCCGGACGGGTTCGAGATTGACCGCGCCATCGTCCACCACGACGGCAGCGCTGTAGTCATGCCCGTAGACGAAAAGGGCCGCGTCCTCCTGGCCCGCCAGTACCGCCTGCCTGCCGAGGACTTCCTCTGGGAGATCCCCGCCGGCCGCCTCGACCCTGGCGAAACCCCGCTCAGAGCAGCCAAACGCGAACTGAAAGAGGAGACCGGCCTCACCGCCAAGAAGTGGACCAAGCTCTTCACCCTCTTCATGAGCCCCGGGTTCCTGGCGGAAAAGATGAACATCTACGTCGCCCAGGATTTGAAACAGGGCAAAACCAACTTCATCGGCGACGAGCGGATCGAGTCGAAATGGTTCACCCCGAAAGAGATGAACGAGATGATCAAAACCGGAAAGATCGTCGACGGCAAAACCATCACCGCCTGGCTCGCCTGGCGCACGCTGTTCAAGGCGAAGTAGGATCACATCATGCGATTGATTCTGACTCTGGCAATGGCAACGGCCGCGCTCCTGGCGCAGGCCCCCCCGGTACTGGTGATCGGCGACTCCATCTCCATCGGCTATACGCCGGTGGTCACAACGCTGCTCGGCGACAAAGCCGTGGTGAAACACAACGAAGGCAACGCCGCCCACACCAACAATGGCGTGGAAAAGCTGGAAAGCTGGCTCGGCACCGAGAAATGGAAGGTCATCACCTTCAACTTCGGCCTCCATGACCTGAAGATCATGGAAAACGGCCAGCATCAGGTGAGCCTGGCACAGTACGAAAAGAACCTCCACACCATCGCCGCCCGGCTCAAGAAGACCAAGGCCCGCCTTCTCTTCATCACCACCACGCCCGTGCCGGAAGGCAAACTGAACCCCCTCCGCAAGCCGGGCGACGAGGTGGAGTTCAACGCCGCCGCCCTGCGCGTCATGAAAAAGCACAAGATCCCGGTGGTGGATCTCTACGCATTCGCCAAGCCCAAACTGGCTGAAATCCAGGGAAAAGCCAACGTCCACTTCACCAAGGACGGCTCGGCGCAACTGGCCGCCATCGTCGCCAAGGCCATCGAGGAGCAACTGAAGAAATGACCATCACCTCCCTTCCCGGAACCGAACTCCAGGTGTCGCGACTCTGCCTCGGCACCATGACCTTCGGCTCCCAGGTCGACGAAGCCGGCTCCCTCGCCATGGTCGACCTCGCCCTCGACCGCGGCATCAACTTCTTCGACACCGCCAACGTCTACAACGCCGGCCGCAGCGAAGAGATCATGGCCAAGGCCATGGACGGTCGCCGCGATAAGTTCATCCTCGCCACCAAAGTCCGCGGCAAATTGGGCGACGGCCCCGAGGATCAGGGGCTCTCCCGCGCTGCCATTCTCAAACAATGCGAAGCCTCGCTCCGCCGTCTGAAGACGGACTACATCGACGTCTACTACATGCACATGCAGGACCACGATGTGCCTATCGAGGAGTCGCTGGAGGCGATCGATTCGCTCGTCAAAGCGGGTAAAGTCCGCTACCCCGCCGTCTCTAATTTCGCTGCCTGGCAAATCCTCGACATGCAGCACATGGCCGCCGCCAACGGCTGGAAACCGGTCCATATCTGCCAGCCGATGTACAACCTGCTGGCCCGCAACATCGAAGCCGAACTCCTGCCAATGGCCCAAAAGCACGGCGTCTCGACCTTCGTCTACAACCCCCTCGCCGGCGGCCTCCTCACCGGCAAGCACCGCGCCGACGAACCCGTCAAAGGAAGCCGCTTCGACGGCAACAAAATGTACCGGGACCGCTACTGGCACGACGAACAGTTCGACGCCGTCGAGGAACTGTCCTTCGCCGCCGGCGAGGCCCACCGCAGCCTGGTCAGCATCGCGCTCAACTGGATTTTGCACCACACCACCGCCACCGGGCTCATCCTCGGCGCCTCCCAGATGCGGCATCTCAGCGCCAATATCGCCGCCTGCAAGGAAGGTCCCCTCGACCCGGCCACACTCAAGGTCTGCGAACGGGTTTGGAAGCATTTGCGCGGCGTGACTCCGGAGTACATTCGATGAAATTGGTTCTGGTGGGTTTGTTAGCGGCGGCGATGATGCCGGCGCAGAGCGTTGTGATCAGCCAGATCTACGGCGGCGGCGGCAACACCGGGGCAACCTGGCGGAACGACTTTGTGGAGCTGTTTAACCGTGGCGCCGCCCCCGCATCTCTGGCCGGCTGGAGCGTGCAGTACGCCTCAGCCACCGGCACCACTTGGCAGGTGGCCGCTCTCGACGGCACCATCGAGCCCGGCCAGTATTTCCTGATTCAACTCGCCGCCGGCACCGGCGGCACCCAGGCTCTGCCCACACCCGACGCCACCGGTACCCTCGCCCTCGGCGCCGCCGCCGGCAAGATCGCCCTGGTCCGCAACGCCACACCGCTCAACGAAGCCGCCAACCGCCCGTTTGTCCAGGACCTGGTCGGCTACGGATCCACGGCCAACGACTTCCGCGGCGCCGGCCCCACCCGCGACCTCTCCAACACCACCGCCGCCATCCGCGGCGGCGCCGGTTGCATCGACACATCCAATAACGCCGCCGATTTCACCGTCGGCACTCCGACCCCCCGCAACCGCGCCACCGCCAGGAACGACTGTAGCGCCGTCCCCGAGCCCGCCCAGCGCCTCCGCATCAGCGAAATCCAGGGCAGCGGCGCCGTCTCCCCCTACGTGGGCAAAACCGTGGTCACCCGCGGCGTCGTCTACGCCCGCCGTACCAATGGCTACTACATCCAGAGCCTCCGCGAAGAGTGGGACAACGACGACGCCACCAGCGAAGGCCTGCTCGTATTCACCAGCACCGCGCCCCCCGCCGCCATCGTCCCCGGCGCCGTCGTCGACGTCGAAGGAGTGGTCACCGAGTTCCGCCCCGCCGCCGATCCCGCCAGCCCCCCGCTCACCGAACTCACCTCGCCCGTCGCCACCGTCCTCCGCACCGGTGAACCGCTGCCGGAACCGGAATGGCTCCGCGGCACAGACTGGGAACGCTGGGAAGGCATGCGCGTGCAAGCCTACGTCACCGTCACCGGCCCCACCGGCGGCACTCTGAACGAAACCCGCGGCGATTCCACCTCCAACGGCGTCTTCTGGGCCGTCCTCGAAGGACCCCGCCCCTTCCGCCGCCCGGGCCTAACCGGCGACGATACCACCGGGCAGGTTCGCGTTGACACCCGCGCCCTTGGCGGCAACGGCGCCGATCTAGCCCCCGGCGACACCGCCAGCCTCTCCGGGCCGCTCGACTTCGGCTTCCGCACCTACACCATCCTCCGCGATGGCATGCTCGCCTTTACCTCTCCCCCCTCCCTCCGCCCCGTGCCCGCCGCGGCAACAGGCGAATTTACCGTCGCCACCCTGAACTTGCAGCGCTTTTTCGACGCACAAACAGCCTTCCCCACCCGCCTGGCCAAGCTGAAACTCTACATCCGCGACGTGCTCCGCTCCCCCGATATCCTCGCCGTACAGGAAGCAGGCACCCCGGAAGCGCTCGACAAACTGGCCGCCGAACTCGGCGGATATCGCGCCCTCCGCGGCGCCACCGCCGACCCCTCGGGCATCGCCCCCGGCTACCTCGTCAAGACGGCAACCGTTACCATCCTCACCGCCGCCCCCTATGCCATCGAAGCCCGCTTCGGCGACGACAATCAGTTGATCCATGACCGCCCGCCTTACCGCATCGACGTCCGCATCCGCGGCCAGCAGTTCGTTCTGCTCTGCGTCCACGTGCGGTCCCTCACCGACATCACCGACGCCCGCGTCCAGGCCAAACGCAAAGCCCAGGCCGAGTCCATCAACATCCTCGCTCGCGGCATCGCCGCCGAAAACCTGCCCTTCGCCATCCTCGGGGACTTCAACTCCTTCCCATTCGACGACGGCTACGCCGACATGCTGCGCCTCATCGGCAACGGACTGAATCTGACAAACCTACATTCGCTCCTCGCCGACGGCGACAATCACTCCTACGTCTTCAACGGCGCCACCCAGGCGCTCGATCACATCCTGGTCAGCCCCGCCATGCGCGCCTGGCTCACCCGCGCCGCCTACGCCGGCGGCAACGCCGATTCCCCCGAATCGCTCCGCGCCGATGCCGCCAGCCCGGCCCGCGTTTCCGACCACGACGCAGCCGTCGCCTGGTTCCGCCTCGACGCCGCGCCCCTCACCCCGCTCGGCGTCGTCAATGCCGCCAGCTTCCGCACCGGCAGCATAGCCCCCGGCGAAGTCATCTCCCTGTTCGGCCGCGGCCTCACCGGAACCCGCGTCACCATCGACGGCCAACAGGCCACTGCCGTCATCCAGACGCCCGGCCAGTGGAACGTCCTCGTCCCGGCCGGCATCCGCACCAGCGGCACCGTGGAACTGGCCATGGACCGCGTCGGATCCGTCGAACTGCCCGTCGCCCCCGCCGCCCCCGGCCTCTTTGCCACCCAACCCGCCGGCCGGCGTGGCGATATCGTCGAGCTTTGGGGCACCGGCGCCGGCGCCGAACTGCCCACCTTCGCGCGCATGTGCGGCGTCCCCGCGGAAGTGGTCTATAGCGGCACCAACGCTGGCCTTTGGCAGGTGAACGTCCGCATCCCCGCCACCTGCCCCGTGGGCCCCAATACCGTCGAGGTCGCCTCGGGCGCCCGAACGGCGCCCGAAATCGCCATCACCGTCCGCTAAGCGTTCCCCGTTGACCGCATCATCTCGTCCCAGGTCACTTCCCGCTTGGTCTCCAGCGCCATCCGGCCCAGAATCGCCGTCAGCGTACTCTGCACAGCCGTCTTCGTCATGTCGTAGCGCTCGCCCTTCAGAATGCCGTTGAAAAACGCCTGCGTCGCCTCATTGGTAATGTCGGCCTTGGACTCTTCTTTTTCCATCAGACTGGTGTCGCGAAGGTCGTCCGCCGACTTGTACCGCACATCCGGCGTCATTCCGTGCAGCTTCATATAGCTGCGGGAAGTCTCCAGCATCCCCTTGGATCCGAAGAACTGCTCTTTCACGTCCCGGTAACCGGCCGTATGTTTAATGGAGATCAGCCACCCCTCCAGCCCGCCCGGGTACTGGTAGATCACGTCGTGGTGATCGGTTCCCCAGTCGCCGTACGGCAGCGGATAACGAAGCCCCCCGCGGCCCACCGCGCTCATTGGCCGCACGTCCCCGCCGAACCAGTTAATCGTGTCGATGCCGTGGCAGTCCTGTTCCACAATCGGGCCGCCGGATAGCGCCGTCCAACTCCCCCAGCGGCGCAATTTCTGGTCCTCCGGCGTATGGTCCTTGTACTGGCCGCTATCCGTATTCGGCGGCAGGTAACCCAACACCCAATAGCTCATCATCAGCTTCATCTCGCCAATTTTGCCGCTGGTCAGATAGCTGTGGGACTTCAGATACTGCGAAGAAAATCGCTGCTGGAATCCAAACTGAATCCGCTTCGACGGGTCGCGCTTCTCCCACGCCGCCAGCATCCGTTTGCACCCGGCCACGTCGGCCCCGGCCGGTTTCTCACAGTAGATGTGCTTCTTGGCAAGAATCGCGGCTTCAAAGTGCTCCGGATGCAGGAAGACCGGGGTGGCAATCAATACCGCGTCGATGTTCGGATCGTTCAGCAGGTCGCGGTAGTCGCGGTAGGCCTTGGCGGAATCGGCGCCCGGTATCTTCGTTTTTCCGGCGTCGATGCGGTCCGGAAACTTGTCGCAAATCGCGGTAATCCGCGCATTGGCGTGCTTGGTCATCAGCGTGCCCACGTACTGCCCGCGGCCCCCGGTTCCGATCACGCCGAAGCGGATCGCCGAGTTCGCCTGCGAAGCAAAGGCGGTGGAGGCGCTCAGTACGAGCGGCGCTCCTTGGAGAATGTCCCGTCTGTTCATGCCCTCATGCTTATCAGAGCCGTAGGCGGGTGTAAATGCCACGCGCCGCGAACCCGGTGGGGTTCGCGGCGCGTGGGTTCGTTTCGGTTTGTTTTTTAGAACTCCAGACGGAGCGAAACCTGGCCCGTGCGGCCGCCGCCGAAGTCGACGCCGCGGGAGCCGGTGATGCGCCCGAAGTTCGAGTTGGCGATGTCCATCACCGGATCACCCAGGTTGGTCCAGTTCGGAGCATTGGTAAAGCTGCCTTCCGCCCGCATCCGTACCCGCTCGGCAATCTGGAACTGCTTGCTGAGCGCGGCGTTCAGGCCGAAGGTGCCAGGACCGGTGACGATGCCGACACCGGAGTTGCCGAAACGGCCGATCGGGGCCGGATCGCGGCCGGCCACCACGCCAACTGCGCAGTTAAACTGCAGCGGACCGGGTTCGCGGCCAGGGCAGACAAAGGCGTTGCGATCAAGCCACGCGTCCCGAGTCGGGCTGGCCAGCGAGCCGTTCCCGATCCGGTCCGGCCGCGAGGAACCACGGCTGGAGGCGTTCGTACCCGAAGGATCACCGCCGGCAAACACCGGCGTCAAATAGGGGCCGGACTGCAGCGTCAGAATGCTGGAAAGCTGCCAGCCGCCGAGAACCATATCCGCAGCGCGGCTCGCGCCGGAGAGGAACTTCCGGTTCTTGCCGAACGGCAGTTCGTAGACCATCGTCGAGACGAAGCGATGGCGCCGGGTGGCGTACACATCACCGCGATCCGAACGGCGATCAAGCGAATTCGTCAGGCGTCCGCCGCCGGTTTCGCCCGCGAAACCGCTCGGCGCCGGACCCGCGTTGTCCGCCAGATTCTTGGCCAGCGTGTAAGCCGTTGTGAAGCTGAAACCGTTCGAGAACCGGCGGTTCAGTTCCAACTGCAGCGAGTTGTACAGAGCGTTCGCACCGGCGTCGCGGCTGAAGATCAGGCCCCAGTTCGGGAACGGCCGGTCCAGGCTTGTGCGCTGCGAATAGAAACGCGTCGAGGGCTGCATCTGGTTCACGTCCGGAGCCCAGGGCAGGTGCGTCGACTTGTTGCCGATATAGGAGATTCGCAGACCCATGTTGTTGGCCAGTTCCCGGTCAATCGAGAGCTGCCACTGATTCATGTACGGCGGCTTCAGGTCAATCTGGTTCGCCGTCCGGAACTCGAAGGTGCCCTGCGCGCCGGAACGGACGCCGGAACCCGGAGTGCGGGTGTCGGGCAGCGAGAAGATCGGGCGGCCATCGGAACCCACATTGTTGAAGTTGCGAACGTCGGATTGAACCGTTCCGGTCAGCGAGAAGAAGATGCTCCCCAGCAGGATCATGTTGTACATGCCGTAGCTGGAGCGGATCGTCGTCTTGTCGTTCAGGCGGTACGCCAATCCCAGGCGCGGCAGAAACTGCGTCTTGTAGGTATTCCGCAGCGCTTCCGGCAACCCGGCTTCTTTGGCAGTGACGATCGGAGTACAGGGAACACCGTTGATCGCGGCGCCCGGACAGGCGTTGAAGCTCAGCAGCGCGCCCGGAGCCAAAAATTCCTTCGCCTTCGGATCGGACATGATCACCACCCGGCCCGTCACCGGCACCGTCCGGTCGAAGTTGCCGATGTTGAGACCGCTATCGGCATAGCCGGGGTGCAACTCATAACGGACGCCCACGTCCACCGTCAGCTTCTTGTTCACCCGGATCGTGTCCTGGAAGTACGTCTTATAGTGCGTGGCGCGGCCGTCGTTGTCGCGGCTCACAATCGCGATCGAGCTCGAAACCGGGGTGCCGAGCAGGAAGTCGGCGAACGGCTCGCCGGCGAAGTTGCCGGAGAAGCTGAAGTCGCCGTAATTGTTGCCGGTCGTGAAACCGAGGGCCGACTGACCCACAAGGCGGCGGATGTCCACACCCATCTTGAAGGTATGGCGGCCCTTGATCCAGGTCACGTTGTCGATGAACTGCAGGTTCGACGAAACACCGAAGCCGGGGCGGCCCTTGCTCAAGCCGGTATAATTGGTAACGCCGAAGCTCGGCAGGCCATTGAAGAAGATGTCCTTCTGGATATCCCGCAGGTTCAGGCCGTTCGTAAAGCTGCGGCCATCAAAGTTGAAAATGGTGGCTTCGTCGGAAACCACCGACCCGAAGCGGAACTCGTTCAACAACGTGGGCTTCACCGTCCAGGTCCACGAAGCCGTGCCCTGGTAGTACTTGGCGCTGATCGTGTCGCTCGGCAACGTCAGGTTGTTGGCGCCCAACTGCGGGTTGGACTTGGTGTTGAACCGGGCGTACATCGAGTGCTTGCTGTTGAAGTTGTGGTCCACGCGAGAATCGATCTGGTCCGATTCCACGTTGGTCGCCACGTTGTTCCGGTAGTTGCCGTTGGAGCGGCGGTCCGTCGCGCCGAAGTTGATCTCCGGATAGAACGGCAGAATCGCCTTGGCCACGGCATTGATGCGGCTCGCCGGGAGGATGTTGCCCGGGAACGGCGTGGAAGTGAAAGGATCGCGGATGGTGACCCCTTCCCGGCTGAAGTCGCCATTCTTCACAAAGCTGGTGGGAACGGTGTTCTGCACCGTGCCCTGGCGCGGATAGCGCATCGATTCCCAGGTGAAGTAGAAGAAGGTCTTATTCTTTCCGTTGTAGATCTTCGGCAGAACGATGGGGCCGCCAATGGTGGCGCCGAACGTGTTGCCGATCTTGGCCGGCAGCGTCGCCTGGCCGAAGCTGCGGGCATCGAGCGCCCGGTTCTGGTGATACCAGAACAGCGCGCCATGGTAGTCATTGGTGCCGCTCTTGGAGGTCACCGTGATGTCACCAGGCTGGCCGAATTCGGCCGTATTGCCCACACCCTGTACGCGGATTTCGCCGATCGATTCCACCGACAGGAACTGGTTGCGGTTCGCCGAGTTGCCGGTCAACTGGGTGATAGCGATCCCATCCACCGAGGTTTCCGACTGCGCCGGCAGTCCGCCCTGAATCGAATAGCCGCCGCCGTTATCGGACTGCACGCCCGGCAGCGTCTGGATCAGCCCATAAGGGCTGGTGGAACCGGAACCGCGGACGTTGGAGGGCAGGTTAAGCACTTTTTCCGGGGTCAGTGTCGAGGAAATGGCCGGATTATCGGTGGCGATGACACCAGCGGTGGTGGTGACCTCCACGGTCTGGGTGACGTCACCCACCTGCAACGTGGCGTCGACACGCAGCGTCTGCCGGGCGACCAGCGCCAGTTCGGTGGTGCTGAACGTGCGGAAGCCGGTGGAGCTGACGGAAACCGTGTAAGGACCAGCTTTCACGTTTTGGAACTCATAGTTGCCGTTAGCGTCGGTCACGCTTTCCCGGCTGGAATTTTCAGCGGTATTGGTGAGACGGACCTTAGCGCTGCGAACGACCGCTCCGGAACCATCTTTGACTTCGCCGAGGATGACGCCAAAGGTGGATTGGGCATAGGCCGCCGCAGAAATAGCCAACAAAAATGCTAGTTTGCGAGACATGTTCTCAACAGGCTAGCACGCGTAGGTTTCGGCGTCATTACACGCCGGAGACGCGATGAACCATGTTGACCAGTTTGCGGTAGGCCACCTCCCCGGTGGAAGAATATCCGAGCCACTCCCCGTCCCGCCAGGAGGAGTAAAACCAGCGCGCCAGCAACGCCAAATGTTCGGTTCGTTCGTTCTGCGTCGCCGGCCGCGGCTCCAGCGACTGCAGAATCTCACGCAGCCGCCGGTCCAGCGATACCGGCTTTCCATCGGCGGGCAACAGCGGGAACTCCAGCGGCGGAAGCCAGGCGCCTTCCAGCAGGAAAAGGAGCTTAACGGCGTTCGCTTCCCGGGATTTGACCACCGCCACGCCGTTGCGGGCCGCGGCGTCGGCGGCCAATTCGTCCCGCAACCGCCAGACGCTTTGGATCTTCTCCAGCCGCCGGTGCTGCCGCGCCGCCTCTTCAAACTCCATCTCCTCGCTGAAACGGTCCCGCATCCGCTCGACCGTTTCGGCCAGCGATCGGCCCTCGGTGGAGAGAAACTCTACCAGCCGTTCCACTTCGCTCGCATACTCATCCTGGCCGACCGCTTCCTGGCAGGGCCGCAGGCACTGCGCCATCTCTCCATAAATGCAGCCCGGGTGATCCGGCGAAGGAACCAGATCCTCCTGGCACCGGCGGACCTGGAACAGGTCAAGCGTGGCCTTCTCGAACTCCTCGGCCGAGGCCCGGGAGCGAAACGGACCAAAAGCGAGGCCCCGCCCGGCCGGCCGGGTGGTCACCTGCGTCCGCGGAAACTCGATCCGCGTCATCAGCCGCACATAAGAGGGCAGCCGCAGGTTGCAGAGCTTCAGGTAGCTGTCCGGGAAGTGGTCCCTGGCGAGGGAATAGAAGACGATGGCCGATTCCAGACGCGACGACGTGGGCCAGTAATCCAGCCGCTCCACCAGGCCGCGCAGGTTCAGCGCCGCCCGCCTCTTTTCGTTCGCCTGCAGCAACCGGCGCACCCGCCGGCCCAGCAGTGCCGATTTGGAGAGATAGATCTGCCCGCCGGCCGCCGTCAGCCGGAATACCGCCGGCGTGTCCGGCAATTCGGCCAGCAACGCGTCCAGCCCCGCGCCGGGCGATGGTAAGGGGAGCGAGATGGGCTCAGCGGCCATAGATCGCGTAATAGTCGCGCTCGGTCAGCGGCGGTACGTCCTTGATTCCCAGGTTTTCGGTCACATGCGCCGGGTTCGACATTCCCACCAGCGAGACGGCGATTCCCGGCGTCGAGCGGGAGAACTGAATGGCCCGTTGGGCGTCGGTAGCCAGGGGGGCGAACTTTGCCGCCAGCGCCTCCGGCAGGCCTCGCGTCAGCCGCCCCTGGTACACCGTGGCACTGCCCACCACGGTCACGCCCAGTTCCCCGGCCGCCTGCAGAAGCGACGTCCCGCCCTGCTGTTGCCGCCGGTTGAAGGCTTCCAGCATCGCCAGATTGAACGGAAGCTGGACGAAACGGAAGCGGTGACGCTGGCCCGCAATCTCCCGCGCCGACTGCACCAAACGGTGCAAACTGCTGGGTTCGTTTTCACGCCGGAAGGCATCCCATGTCGCGACGCCATAGAATCGCAACAAGCCGCGCGCCGCCATCTCCTCGCAACGCTCGAAAGCCCGATGAACACTGCCGTAGAAGTCCTCCGTCTGCGTCTCCGGATTGTGCAGGTAGAAGACATCCACTTGCGACACGCCCAGATTTTCCAGGCTCGCGGCCAGGTTCGTTTCCAGGTGGCCGGGCTCCAGCGAGTGCCCGCGCCGATCGATGAAATACCCGGCCTTCGTGCACAGTACCAATTCGTCCCGGTTGAGCCCGGCGATCGCCCGGCCGATGGTCCGTTCGGAGCGCTCGCCGCGGTAGTTGCGCGAGGTGTCGATGACGTTGATGCCGCCGGCCACCGCCGCGCGGATCGCCGCCTCGTAGCTCGCGTCGGTGGCATCGTCAGCCGCGCCGAGATAGGTGCCGATCCCAAGCGAACTGAGGCGCATGCCCTGCGCCAGACGGTAGAAGCCCCGGCTCATTCCTTACTCGATGTAGCCGTGCTTGCGGAGCGTCGCCGCCGGTTCCACGTCGTCAAAGCGCTGCAACCCGGCCTTCATCCGGCCGTGCTCCAGCAGCACGCCATAGGGAGGGTCGCCGAAGGGGAAGATCTGTTTGAGCGAGACGTGATCCGGTGAGTTCTTGCCCTTCAGCCCGGTGGAATCCATGAAGTACTGGGCAAACTGCGGCACGCGCGTCGCCAAGCCGATGATCTTGGTCTCCTTCCATACATGCTTGCTCATCTCCTTGGCCGCCTGGTTGCAGTGGGAGCATTCCGGGTCATAGAAGTAGAGGAGGATCTTGCCCTGCTGCAGCGAAAAAGGCTGGCCGTCAACGGTGATGGAGGCCGGAGCCACGGTGCCGGACTGGCGCGATTCGGTAATGCCGTAGGCCGCCCCGGCCAGGACCAGGGTGCAGCCGAGGATCAACCCGGCCCCCTTGAACCCGTCGCTCGCCCGGGCCCACCAGCCGGCGATTCCGGCCATCACGATCATGAGGCCATCGCTCCAAAAGAAAGCCGGGCCAACGGCCCGCTTCAGCCACGGGAAACAGGTGCAGTCCATGCCCTGCAGCGCCGTATAGTGCCAGCCAATGTAGACCATAAACGCCACCAGCAGCCCGCAGCACAGCAACGCCCCCCAGCGGCGGTAGCGGGGAACCAGGAGCAGAATTCCGCCCAAAACCTCGGTAACACCGAAGAAAAGCGCCGCAAAGACGCTCAAAGACGCCGGAACGAGCATCTGTGACATGCGCGTGGCGGTACCCAGGTGGTCGGTCAGTTTCCACAGCCCGGCGCCGATGAAAAAGATGCCGATCGCCACGGCGCAAATCCAAGAGACCACGTTCTTCCAGGCGGGCAGGTCCATGAAGGCGGCTTCCGGAGAGGCCTGTGCCATACTGTCTTGCATGATCCCCATTCTAGCGATGCTTTGGATGGCCATGGCGGGGGAGCCCGCCGATCTGGTTATAAACAACGCCAGGATTCACACCGTAAACCCGGCCCAACCGCTCGCAAAAGCCATGGCGATCCGGCAAGGACGCGTTGTCGCGGTGGGCGACGATATGAGCGCTTTTACGGGGCCGAAAACGCAGGTTCTGGACCTGAAAGGCGCCGCGGTGATCCCCGGGCTGATCGACAGCCACGTCCATATGCACGGCCTCGGGCAACTGCTGGAGACGGCCGATCTGCGGCACGTGAAAACGGTGGCCGAAGTGGCGGCGATGGTGCGCCAGCGGGCCGCCCGCGCGCCCAAGGGCACCTGGATCCGCGCCCGGAACTGGGATCAGACCAACTGGGGGGGAGAGTTTCCTCTGCATACCGCTTTGACGGAGGCAGCGCCGGAACATCCCGTTTTTTTAACGCGCGTGGACGGCCACGCCGCCTGGGTGAACCGGAAGGCGATGGACTTGGCCGGCATCGACGACCAGACCCCGGACCCGATGGGCGGGAAGATCATCCGCGATTCGGCCGGCCGGGCGACGGGCGTTCTGATCGACCGGGCGCAGGGGCTGGTGGGTGCGAAGATTCCCCCGCCGACCGACGATGAGGTGCTCTCGCGTTTGCGGGCGGCGGCACGGGAGTGCGCGCGGTTGGGGCTGACCACGGTGCACGACGCCGGAATCGGGGAACAGGAGTTGCGGGCCTACCGCCGGTTGCTGGCCGCCAAGCAGCTTCCTATCCGGATCTACGCCATGATCGGCGGCGAGGGGCGGATGTGGACCCGGTTCCTGGAGACCGGTCCGGAGATCAACGAACGGCTGACGGTGCGCAGCATCAAGCTGATGGCCGACGGGGCAATGGGTTCGCGCGGAGCGGCGTTCTGGCAGCCCTATGCCGACGACCCGGGCAACACTGGGCTCATGATCCTGAAGCAGGAGACTGTTGAGCGGGTGGCCAAACAGGCTTTGGAAAAGGGCTTCCAGGTGAACACGCACGCCATCGGCGACCGGGCGAACCGCATGGTACTCGACGCCTACGGCAAGATTCTGGGCGAGAACAACAAGCGGCGGTTCCGGATTGAGCACGCCCAGGCGATTTCCCTACCCGACTTTTCTCTCTTCAAGAAGTACGGCTTGATCGCGGCCATGCAATCCACCCACGCGACCTCCGATATGCGCTGGGCGCTGGCCCGCCTGGGGCCGGACCGGGTGATGGGAGCCTATGCGCAAAAGCGGATGCTGAACGCCGGGGCGGTGGTGGCGAATGGGAGCGACTTCCCGGTGGAGGAGCCGAATCCGCTGATGGGGTTCTATGCGGCGGTGAGCCGCCAGGACGCGCAAGGGATGCCGGCCGGCGGCTGGCGGCCCGAGGAACGGTTCAGCCGGGCCGAGGCGCTGCGAAGCTGGACCTGGGCGGGCGCCTACGCGGCCTACGAAGAAGACTGGAAAGGCACGCTGGAACCGGGTAAAATTGCCGATTTTTTGGTACTTTCGGGCGATATTATGACGATTCCGATGCAGGAATTGCCCAAAGTGAAGGTCAAAATGACGTTCGTGGCCGGAGAAACAGTGATGAGCGATCGATGAAACGGCTGCTTTTGGCGATTTTGGCGACGGCAGCGGCGGTGGCGGAGCCGCAGCGGGTGGTTTTAGTGCAAGAACTGGTCCGTTTGGAGGCGATGGAGCGCAAAACCGTGGTACTTTTTCCGCTCGAGCAGCAGGATGCGCAGCTGGAGGTGAAATTCGCCTCCAAACGTGGCGGCGAAGGGGTGCGAATGGCGGTTTTTGAAGCCGGCGCGCGGGAACCGCTGGTGGCGACCGGGTACGAACTGACCGGGGCCTTGCGGGCGCCGCTGGGTCGGGAGCGGGAGTACCGGGTGGAGATTGAGAATCTGCGGCAACGGCTCGGGCACGCCCTGGTGGACGTGGACGTGGCGCTGGTGTTCGGGGCCAAGCCGGAAGCGCCGCCGCCGTCGGCCGCCCGGGGACTGGAGCCGCAGCGGCGGCTCTACACGATCGTCAGCAGCCTCACCCTATTCGGGTTGATTGTTGCCTACTCAGCCATCAAGTTGACGCCGCCGCTGTTGCAGCGCTGGCGGGGGGAGAGGTAACCGGTATGGAGATCCGTCCGTACGCGGCCAGTGACCGGGAGGCGTGCCTGGGTGTTTGGGATTCCGTGGAGGCCGGGGCTGGCCGGGAGGAGTTCGAAGCCTTTCTGGACGGCGCAGGCGAGCGATTTTTCGTGGCTGAACATGACGGCGCGGTGATCGGCTGCGGCGGATTTGCGCTGCAGGGGGGCGCGGCGCGACTGGAGTGGGGGATGGTCCGGCGCGAATGGCAGCGGCAGGGGCTGGG
Source organism: uncultured Solibacteraceae bacterium (assembly GCA_964430625.1). GTDB lineage: Bacteria > Acidobacteriota > Terriglobia > Bryobacterales > Bryobacteraceae. Next base: position 255,610 of record CAYSFR010000005.1, on the reverse strand, counting down.
GCGGTTTTTGCTGTTCTACCGGATGCGGGAGATTGGGAAGGCTGGCGAAGCGGAAATGGTGACGGCCGAGTGTCCGGCGGCGGTAGCGGAGTTTTACGCCAAGCAGGGTTTTCGCGAGTCGGGTGCGGCTGGCGGCCGGGTGACGATGGTGAAACGGCTGGCGGTGTGCGCCTAGGCTGATACAATCAGCGGCGGATGAGACTAGCGCTCCTGCTTCTGGGTTGCGCCGCGGGCTTCGCGGCCGATATACACGATCCGCTGACGCCGGTGAGGCCGAATTTTGCGCCCGGTCCAGAGTACGCTGACAACACGCGGCTGTTCCAGGGCATTCCCGGGCTGGAGCGGGCCGGGAACGGACGGCTGTGGGCCGTCTGGTATGCCGGAGGGCCGGACGAACCCACCGAGGGTCCGGGGAACTACGTCGTCGTGGTGACGAGCAAAGACGATGGGCGGACCTGGTCGGGGCCGAAACTGGTGATCGATCCGCCGGGAGATGTACGGGCCTACGATTCGACGCTCTGGCATGACCCGCAGGGGCGGCTGTGGCTGTTCTGGGCCCAATCGAGCCACAAATGGGACGGGCGGAGCGGGGTGTGGGCGATGCATACGGACCGCTCGGGCGACGAGTCCCCCCAATGGTCGGCGCCACGGCGGCTCTCCGACGGGATCATGATGAACAAACCGGCGGCGCGCAAGAATGGCGACTGGCTGTTCCCGGTTTCCGTTTGGGCACAGAAGGCGGGCGAGGGCACGCGGCCGGAGCACCGGCGGGATCTGGGGCCGATGGTGGGGGCGAACGCGTTTGTTTCGCGCGACCGGGGCGCGACGCTGGTGCACCACGGGCAGACACGGGCTGTCGACAGCATCTTCGATGAACACTCGATTCTCGAGCGGCGGGACGGCACGCTATGGATGCTGTTGCGGACGCGCTCGGGGATCGCAGAAAGCACCTCGGCCGATGGAGGAAAGACGTGGACGCCGGCGGCGCCTTCGGCCATTCCTCACGTGAATTCACGGTTCTTTATCCGCCGTTTGCGGTCCGGGGCGATGCTGCTGGTGCGGCACAACCCGCCGGACCGGAAGACACGCTCCCATCTGACGGCTTATGTGAGCGACGACGACGGGAAGACGTGGACGGGCGGGATGATGATCGACGAGCGGGTGGGAGTGTCGTATCCGGACGGAGTGGAAGACCGGCAGGGGAACATCCGGATCATCTACGACTTCGAACGGACCAAGGCGCGGCAGATTCTGATGGCCGTTTTCCGGGAGAGCGACGTCCGTGCCGGGCAGCCATCGGCGAAGGCGCGGCTGCGGGTGCAGATCAATCAGGCGAGCGGGAGGAGGTAGGGGTCACGATGGCGGCGGTCACTTTGCATGTCAACGGCGAAACAAACACGGTAGAGGTGGACCCGAGTTGTCCGCTCCTGTACGTGCTCATGGACACCTACGGTCTGAAAGGGCCAAAGTTCGGCTGCGGGATGGCACAGTGCGGATCCTGCACCGTGCTGATGGATGGAGAGCCCTACCGGTCGTGCGTATTGCCGGTTTCGGCGGCCTCCGGGAAGATCGTCACGCTGGAGGGACTGGGTACGGTGGACAATCCGCACCCGATTCAGCAGGCATTTATTGACGAACAGGCGCTCCAGTGCGGTTTCTGCATCAGCGGCCCAGTGCTCTATGGGAAGGCGTTTCTCGACAAGAACCCGGGAGCCAGTGAAGCCCAGATACTGAAAGCGCTGGACGGGCTTTTGTGCCGCTGCCACGCCCATCCGCGGATGTTGAAGGCGCTGGTGCGGTACGGGAAAGGTTCAAAGGCATGAGGCCGGAAATGACCAAAGACGCACGGGCGGCACTGGACGGCGAGGGACTGTCGCGCCGGGAACTTTTCCTTGCCGGTGGCGCGTTGGTGGTTCGGTTCCAGATGGCCGCCCCCGCCGCGGCGCAGCCATTGGCGGCGGGTCAGGTGGATTCCTGGATCGCCATTGGAGCCGATGACAGCGTGACGGCTTACTCGGGCAAATGCGAGTTTGGCCAGGGGTTCCGCACGGTGCAGCACCAGTTGGTGGCCGAAGAACTCGGGGTCCCGCTGGCGAGGGTAAAGATGATCCTCTGCGACACGGCCCAGTGCCCGGACCAGGGGGTGAGTTCCGGCAGCCAGGGTCATCCGACGCAGTTTGGCAATCGCGCCCTGCGGGCCGCGCTGGCGACGGCGCGCGAGGCGCTGCTGAAGTTGGCCTCCGGACACCTTGGCGTACCGATGGAGCAGTTGGTTGTCGAGGATGGGGTCATCTACTCCCGTGCCGACCGGGCGAAGCGCGTCAGCTATGGACGCCTGACGGGCGGCAAACAGATCAACCTGGCAGTCAACCCGCAAGCGGTGCCAAAGGATCCGTCGACCTATCGCGTGTTGGGAACCTCCGTGCCGCGCCTGGATGTACCGGCGAAGGTAACCGGCGAGTTCACCTTCATTCATCACGTTCGCCTGCCAGGGATGCTTCACGGGAAGGTGGTCCGGCCGCCGGAGATCGGGGCGAAGGTGGTGAGCGTGGACGAAAGTTCGGTGCGCGGCCTCGCTGGCAATGTAAAGGTAGTGGTTCGGCGGGACTTTGTGGCGGTTGCCGCCGATACGCAGTGGGAGGCCATACAGGCGGCCGGCAAACTGGCGGTGAAATGGAGCGCGGGCGACGCGCTGCCCGGCCAACGGACGCTGTACGCCGCCATGCGCCGCATGCCTTCGCGGGACGCCTATCTGGTGGTGGCGGCCGATGTAGACGAAAAGCTCCGGGACTCGGCGCGCCGGTTCAGCGCGACCTACCTCCATCCATTCCAGATGCATGGTTCAATGGGAACCTCTTGTGCGGTGGCCGACGTCCGGGGAACCGGGGCGGGAATGACGGCGACGGTGTGGTCCGCTTCACAGGGAATCTACCCTCAACGGGACAGCCTGGCGCTCATTCTGGGAACGGCAAAAGAGAACATCCGCTGCATTTTCGTGGAGGGGTCGGGCTGTTATGGGTTAAATGGGGCTGATTCGGTAGCCTATGACGCGGCGGTGATCTCCCAGGCGACGGGCCGACCGGTTCGGCTGCAGTATTCCCGTCAGGACGAGATGGCGGCCGGTGAGAGTTTTGGTCCGGCTTACGTGATCGACCTCAAAGCGGGTGTCGACGACAAGGGGCAGTTGACGGCTTGGGACTACGAAGCGTGGACGTTCAGTAAGGGTAGCCGGCCGGGTGCGGCCACGCCCGGAAACATCATTTCCGGCGGATTGCTGGGCTATCCGGCCCCGGCGGTGGTGCCAACGGCGGCTCCGGCCCGTCCGTCGCGGTATGGCAACAACAGCAACACGGCGCCCCCTTACGGGGCAGGATGCGTGGGGGAGAGTTGCGGAGGCACCGGTACGGTGCGGAGCGAACGGTGCCTGACGCACACCATCGCCGCGCCCTTTTATACCGGGCCCCTGCGCTCGCCGGCACGTTTGCAGAACACGTTTGCCAACGAGAGCTTTCTGGACGAAGTGGCCGCGGCCCTAGGCGAGGATCCGGTGGCCTACCGATTGCGGCACCTGACCGATACGCGACTGAAGGAGGTGCTGATCGCGGCGGCACGCGCGGCGAAATGGGAAACCCGCCCATCTCCACGGCCGGGCAACGCCCGGACCGGTGTGGTGCGGGGTCGCGGCGTGGCGATCGTCTTCTACGAGGGCAACAACGGCTACGGCGCGCTGGTGGCTGAGGTAGAGGTGGATCAAGCCTCGGGAAAGGTGGCGGTACAACGACTGGTTGCCGCCAACGACTCGGGGCCGGTGTCGAATCCAGATGGGCTGCGGGCCCAAGTGGAGGGCGGAGCCTTGCAGGGGATGAGCCGGGCGCTGTTTGAGGAGGTCACCTGGGACGACCGCCGGATCACGTCAAGGGACTGGAGCCAGTTCCCTGTCTTCCGGTTCGGAGATCCGTTGCCGGTGGTGGAAACGGTGTTGCTGCACCGGCCTGACAAGCCGCATATGGGCGCGGGGGAAACCATCATCACGGTGGTGGCGGGGGCGATTGCCAACGCCATCTTCGACGCCACCGGGGCACGGATCCGGCAGGTGCCGTTCACCCCGGGCCGGGTGCGGGAGGCGCTGGCGGCCCGGGCATGAGGCCTCCCCTGGGAGACCCTTTTTCTTTACCGGTTTGTCCGGCGAAACTTGGAGCGGGAGACCAGGATCGAACTGGCGACCAACAGCTTGGAAGATTGTGGCGCGTTTGATTCTAAACGACTTGCACATTTCCAGGGTGACGGCTGAGTTTCTGGCCGTTTCTGTAGTTTCAGCACTTTGCCTTTCGTCTCCACCGGAATGTCGTACCGTCGTACCGACTTTACTGGGCCTCACAAAGCAAAAGCGCCGCTGGCGGCGGCGCTATCGCGAGGCAAAAAATGGTCGAGACAACTTCGATTCTAACACCGGCGGCATTTGCCAATGGGCGAGATGAATCTCCAAAGTGCCGAGCATGCGGCCGGCCGCTTGTCGGGGTGATGGCGCACCCTCCTTATTTCAAACACGCGTGCATTTGTGCGGCCAGGGGGCGCTCCTAATGGCAACGGCGACACGTCGGGCAATCGGGCAACCATTCAACCCATACAAGGCGTTCATCGGTCTATTCATACCTGAAGCCCTGGCCGGATCGCGAATTGTCACCCCGGCCGCGAAAATCGTTTACGGGCACCTCACCCGGCGGGCTGGCGATGCCGGAATGTGTTTTCCTTCGACCTCCGATATCGCATTGCACGTTGGATGCTCAGAGCGGCATTGCGTTCGGCTTATTCGGGAACTGGAGGCGGCAAAGCTGGTCCGGAAAACCACACGTCGGCATCCATCCGGCCGTACAACGAGCCACAGTTTCGAGTTTCTCTGGCACGCCATTTTCGATGGACAGGAAGAGCAAAACTACCCACAAAGGGAGGATGACGTACCTGTCACCCTCCCCACCAGGGAGGATGACGCCAGTGTCACCCACCCCACGACGCCAGTGTCACCCTCGGGGGTGACATCCGCGCCACCCTCTTTCATGAAGAGGGAAACAGGAAGCGAGTCATTGAAGGAGGAGGAGCGGTTTATCGGTTCAGCGGTGGAGGCCCCCCCCTCCTCCGGAACTCCGAAGATGGAGGTTCGCGCGTTCCTGGCCGCAAACCTCCATCAGTTTCTCGACCACTACCCGGGCGGAGGTGGAAAGCCAGGCGCGTTAAACGCGGCGATCGCAGCGTACGGGCGGGATACGGCCGATGTTCCAGTAGCCGAGTGGTGGAGCGAGGTGCTTCGAGCCCTTGACGCCTATTGTGGCGCCATGCGTGGGAAGGAGCATCGGGACGCGAAGTTCTGGTTCGACGACGATTTCCACCGCCGGAGCTGGGGACGCCGCCCGCAACGCCAGCGCTCGGCCTCGGAAGATCTGCCGTCGTCGCCGCCTCCCCCACCACCGCCGGCCGTCGTGATTTCGGACCAGGCAGCGGTCCTGCCGGATCCAGACCCGCCGCGGGTTCCCCTTCCGGACCGCTCGCGGGTTCTGGAGATGCCGTCGACATCAGGGGCGAGCGGCGCCAGGTCGAGGACGAATTGCCGCCGATGCGGTGGAACTGGAGTAGTGGAGGCCCCAGACATTTCGCACTGGACAGAGTTGGAGCGGGCCGGGCTCAGTGCGCTGGAAGTTATCGAACGCTGCCGCCAGGTTGTTAAGGCGTGCGGATGTCGCGCATTGGGAACACCCCAAAGTATCTCGGTGCGGTCGGTTGGGTAGGGCGGAGGACAAAGACGATGCCGCGAACTCTCGACGAATCCGCCATCAAGACACTCGGCGAACGCATGAAGTCGGCAGAACCTGAACTGCGGAAGCAAATTTCCGACGATTTGGCATGGCGACTAAAGGTCGCACGCCCGAAGCGTCCAAAGAAGGCAGGTCCGCGTCATGAAGCGTAGAAGATCCGAGGAGAACGCCGATTCAGAGTTCAAAATACCCGCTGACGAATCGGAAAGTTATGTCACTTTCATTCCGCGCCGCGTTTACTCCTCCTGGGAGGCGACGCCCGCCGCGTGGCGAGCGGTCCTGGTGCACATTCTAGTGAACGCGACCCGGCGGCGAGGACGGTTTCGGGACCGTACTCTGCAGCCTGGGCAGTTCGGGTTTTCTTTGGCATCCCTGGCGCGCAGCGTCGGTGTCTCCGTCGATCAAACGAGATCGGCGCTCAGGTATATGCAAGAAACACGCCTTTGCACAATCGAAGCCACAAATAGATTTTCGGTTCTAAGTGTCTTGGATTGGCATATTTACGACGGATCTATAGAACACGGAAACCAACCAAACAACCGAACGGAGTCCCAATCGGGAGACCGTAATGGCAACGTGCAGAACCAGAAGGGCACGGTTTCGGCGCCCCCTGAGTCGGTTGTTCAGTCGGCGGAGATTAGCGCGGAGCGGGAAACGGACCCGGAAGGTATTTCCGCGGGCGGCGCGCTGGATTCAGCGCCGGCGAAGGAACCGCCCGCGGAAAACTCACCGGCCCCGAGCGCCGCCGGTCAACAGATCGCCACAATCTTGCGCATGGGAATGCGTTTCGGCGCTCCACTCCCGGACTTTGAGATTGTCGACCAGGTGGCGAAGATATTGCGGGGGGCGACGATGTCGGAGCTCATGGCGGCCGTGGTGAGCCGGAAGAAGGAGGGCGTTCCTGCCTCGTATGGGGACCTGGTGACGTATCTGCAAAATGCCCTCGCCCCGAGTACGCGGAAGGCGTTTCGTGTAATCCAGCCGCCGGCCGAGCCGCCGCCCTCAATGGCCGCTCTATGCGTGTCATGTCGCGAGACTGGGGTCGTCGGCGGAAGGGTGGAGGGCGTCAGCCCTGAGTGGGTTGTGCGCGCGGTGCGGGCCGGCGGGCGGCTGTGTGGGTGCGCTGCGGGGGACAGGTGGAGAGAGCATTTCGCGAACAATTTCGGCGCCGATGACCTGCCAACGATTCAGCGCGAGCCGGCCGCGACTGCTGGGGGGGCTCGTGGCTGATCAATTGCAGAAGATCGTCGACGACAAGACAAACTGGCAGCGACTGGCGCGCGCGGCCGGGGTGTCGGCCGAGGACTTCCGGAAAGTGCTGCTGGCGATTCAGACGGAAATGGCTCGCGGATTCGTGGAAATGGGGGAGCGGTCGGTACCGGGCCCGGCCCGCCGATGTTTATCATGTGGCGGTAGCGGGAAGATTGCTGGCCCAATCGCTCCCGCCGTCCTTGACGGACCGCTCGGGGCGGACGAGATCATCGAGCAGGTGGAGGCCAGCCGCGTCCCCTGCCCGCGGTGCACTCCACGTGGGCGGGATGCCGTATGAGCGAATCGACTCCCCCCAGGAGGCTGTTTGCGCGGCGGGGAACCGGCGGCGAGAGCGTTCCAATTGGACTCCTCCACCGAACGCGAATCGACAACTACCTTCGTCGCCTGGCCGAGGCGTTGCCGCGGCGGGTAACGCGGGCGGATTTTTGGCGAGTTGCGGGATATCGCGAGGCGACAATGTTTGAGAGATGGCAGCGCGGCCGGCATGTATCCGCGGGATGCGCGGCCAGATTTGAAACCGTCCTCCAACTTCCCCCAGAACGGTTCATCGAGAAACTCCGTTTGGTTCGACCGCTGAAACGAAGTTCGTCCCCCCAATTCCCGCTACTTTCTGATGTTCGGGTATTGATCGATGGGGGTGGCTTACCCGCATCATCGATCAGAGCGGCGCTCGCCGCTGGAAAAATGTCGCAACTTTCCGTTTCAATTCGTCTCGATTTCACCGCTCGCCGCCGGCCGTCCGGTCGCGGCGATCAGGAAGGACACGTCATCTCGGGTCAAGAGGCGGGCGAACTCCTGGCGGAACTGCTGCGCATGGGTAGTCAGCGGCGGCGCCCGACAATCTCCGCGGCCGGGTCTCGGACTGCAGGGCGAGCTGGACTGATGAACGGTGGTGAACGTGATTGATTCGCCGCCGATCCGCCAATTCGCCCTGCCGCCGGGGCCTTTCATCGTAGCGGTGGATGGACAGGCGGGCGCGGGAAAACGAGTCCTCGCCGCCGGCATCGCCGCGGCATTGCAACTCCGGCATTTCTCGGTCGGCGACCATTTCCGAGCGATCGCCTGGCTGGCGGAGAAGATGCGGATTGACCTCGACGCCGAGGCGGACGTGGGGGAGATCGCGCGCCAGGCGCCGATTGTCGCGACCGATGGCTTTGTTTCGGTCTCTGGCCGCGACATCTCGGCTGAAATCAGGAATGATCGCTTTGGCCTGGCGGCGTCTCGCGTGGCAGCATCCCCGAGCGTTCGGCAGGCGGTTCGGGAGAATCTTGGCTGGATCGGGGCCGAATCCTTCGTCGTCTCCGGCCCGTTGGTCGCTCTGGACTTCTTTCGTGATGCGGCGATGCGTTTTTTCGTGAGCTGCCGGGCTGACATCCGGGCCGCCCGGAGCGGAGCCGAACTCGGAATCGAGTTCCAGCGCCGGCGCGATCAGTACATTTTCCGAGACGGGCTTGAACTGGGTCCACGGTGGCAGGACGATCTTCGCTCAATCAAACCAGTGTTAGTGGACGGTATGGCGCTGGAGACGATCAATTTGGCGCTGGATTTGATTGAGCAGAACACATTTCGCGAGGCCGCAGCCGCGGCCGCAAAAAAAGGGGGAACATGCGCGAACTTTCGAGGTTAACGTCTCGCGTTTTCAACACTCCGCTGGCGATCGCGCCGGATAAGGCGGCGGTCATCGCCGCTGTATTGTCGGCAAGGATCGGCGGGGAGAGCCTGGCGGCTTCGGTGGAGGAAGAAGACGGATCCGATCCGGTGGAGCTGGAGATTTCCCAGAATGGGATCGCACAGCTCAGTATCTGCGGAACGCTGGTGGAGCGGTCGTCCTGGCTGGACGCCTACTGCGGCATGGTCTCGTACGACGCGATCGCGCAGCAGCTGGCGGCGGCGGAGTCGGACGCCCGGGTACGCGGGATCCTGCTGGTGATTGATTCGCCCGGCGGGGAGGTGTCCGGCATGTTCGAGTGCGCACGGGCGCTCGCGGCAGTCACCAAGCCGATGTATGCGGTGGTGAACTACTGCGCGTGCTCGGCGGCCTACCTGCTGGCGGCACAGGCGGATCTGATTTTCGTGACGGAGAGCAGCTTGGCTGGATCGATCGGTGTGATCGCCCAGCACATGGAAACGTCAGCATGGGATGCTGAGGCGGGCATCAAGTACACGACGATCTTCGCCGGCGCGCGGAAGAACGATGGAAACCCCCGCGAACCGTTGAGCGAGGGGGCCCGCAACGCTATTCAGGCGGACGTCGACGACGTGATGCAGAAGTTTGTCACCAGCGTGGCGCAGGCTCGAGGAGTGCCCGGGGAAAGCATCCGGGCGACGGAAGCGGGGATCTTCCGCGGCGAACACGTGATCACCGCCGGCCTGGCGGATCACTTCGGCAGCCGACAGCAGGCTGAGGAAGCCCTGCAGGCAGCCGTTCGAGACCAGTCCACCCTGCGCGGGATCGCCGGTAAATCCGATGGCGGCCGTGTTGACTACGCGGCGGTGGCGGCGCTTTGCGAGGATGCAGGACAACCGGAGGAGCTGGTCAGATTCATCAAGGCTGGACTATCGGCGCAGCAGGCGATGGATGCGGCGTTGGAGCGGCTTTCTCGAAAAGTGACGCCTGACGAGGTGGCACAGAACCCGGCGGCGCAACGGCTGATCGCGGACGCCCGCGAACGAGCGGAGCGAGTCAACAAACAGCGGGAAGCCTCGGCGGCGGCCGCGACGAGAGGGAGCAGTTTATGGGGCTGATGCCTGTAAAGAAGGCCGGCGGTGGTGGGGAGTTTCTAGTACCGCCAACACCGAGACTTGCCGCCGCGTTGGCGGCTGCCGAAAAGAGTATGGGCGCTCGGTCCACGCTGTCGGCGCGCATTGGCGAAACGCGCCAGGCGATCGCGGAGGCACAACGGGCAACGGAGCGTGTTCGGCAGAAAATCGAGGAAACCGCAGAGCTTCCTTCGACGGACAATGCGCTGGAGTTTGCCGAAAAGAAGGCGATTGCAGAGGCCGGGGAGATGCGGCTACTGGCGCTTGAACGGTCGGAGGCGGCTGCCATCCAGGAACTGAAGGAACGCCTCGCTGAGGTGGAGGCCGCCCGCTTCGAGTGGCGGGCGCAAGTTCTTTGCTCGTTTGAGGCAGAGTACCGGCAGGCAGCGGAAACGATGTCCGGAGCAATTCGGAAGCTATATGCGCTCTCGGAGGCTGTTGGCGACCTTGAAGGGAATCCACTTTGGCGCTCGCTCCGTGAGAATCGAATTTTCTGGCCGGGTGAGGAACGTTCGATCCTGAACGTCTCCCGCTCTCAATACAACGAAAACGGTGGAAGCATGGGCACTGGCGCCACCGAAACCGTACCCATTTGGCGCGAGGATCCGGCGGCCCTCGCTCTTTTTGAGCGCCACCGGGGAGCGCTGGAATGTGAGCGTGCCCTTAAAAGGGAAATTCAACAGTTCGCGGCCGCCGACGTGAGCGGCAGGTAGCCAAAACATCGGCTACCTGCTGCCACGACGGAAACACCTGGGAGGTTCAACGAAATGCCCGATGAACGGATCGTTCTCGACTATGACCCGAGCGAGGCCCTGGCCGCGGCGGAGAAGGCGAATCGCGCGATCGAGTCTAATGAGAAGACGGCCGAGCGGGCGGGCGTGGCGATCGCGAAGGCCACGGACGCACAGGCACAGGGAATCTCAGCGGTTGCCGAACGGAGCGCCGCCGCAATGCAGCGGATGATTGCCTCAGCGCAGTCCAAGGCGCGGTTGGCTCTGGACGCCGGCGCGGCAGTGATCTCCGCCGCTAAACTTGGGATTTCGGTTGTTTCCACGCTCAACGCCCAGAGGGGGGCAATCGAGAAGGTGGCGGACGCTTGGCGCGCTGCGCGGCTGGTCGTTTCGCCGACGATCTTCACGGGCGCGGCGGTCGCGGTTGGCGTCCTCGCTCAGGCGACGATTCGGCTGACGGCAGCTGAGGCCGAGCGCGTTGCGGTCCTGGCTCGGCAAAGTGTTTTTCAGAACCAGGCGTTCGAGGGCTATCGGCTGATGAGCCTTTCGCTCGGGAAACTCAACATCGAGACCGATGAATATGTCGCAGCCGGCAACCGGCTGCAGCGCTCGCTAGACTCGATCGGCCGGAACGGACTCGCCGAATTCGGCGTCGACCTCGATCTGTTGCGGGCCCGCGGTCTCAAGTCAGCCGACATGCTGCGCGAAATCGGGGCGGCGGCGGAAGGGTTGAACGAATTCGAAAAGGCGCGACTTGCCGTCAAGCTTTTCGGTACCGACGCAAGCGCAAATATCGGCTTTCTCGATGGCCGGGTTCAGCGTGTCCGCGAGTCGTTTGTTAAGTTTGGCGGCGTCCTTTCGGAGGTGGAGGCTCGCGAACTTCTGCAGTTCAAACAGGGGGTGGACGCCATCGGCGATGCCTTTGGTCGGATGCGCGACTCGGCGCAGGGAGCAATCGACGGAATCCGGACCCGGTTCTCGTCCATGGTGGCTGAATTGTCGATCGATGCGTATCGGCGAGGCAAGAGCCTCCCGCAGTTCGGTGTGAAATCGGGAATGTTCCCGGAAGAGGGGTCAGAGGCTGACCGCGAGTCTCGCCGCGGGAAAGCAGAGTTTGCCGAGATCGCCGGCGGATTCGCGCAGAACGCAATTTCGAACCTATCGCCGAAGGTGCCCAGCGTGGGCGCAGCGGAATCCGGCCGGCTTGCCAGGGAGTTTCGGGAGAGTCTTCCCGGGATCCAGCAGGCGCTGAGTGAGGCCATTTCGGCGCGAAGCAAGGCGCTGGCACTGGTGGGGACCGAAAAGGGCGCGTTGCTCGGGGAGGGACTAGCGCAGGAGCTTCGGGCCCGGCAGACGGAGGTCGACACTCTCACCGCGAAGGTTAATGAAATGAACGCGGCGGTGCAGGAGGCAGAAGCCAGGCGCCGCCAGATGGAGCGTGGCATTGCGAAATCCCGCGAGATCATGTCGCAGCGCGCGGCCGGCGGGTTCAAGGTGGATGTCATTAAAGACCTGGCAGAGTCCGGCCTCTCGGAGCAATACGAGCGCCAATTCCAAGCGGCACAGAAGGTTTCCAGTGATATCGCGGACATGGAGCTGTCGAACATTCGCGAGCGCCTCGCGCAGGAAGAATTCCTGATGGACGCCGGCCGGGAGAAACAACTTGCGCAACTTGAGGCATTTGGGGCGCGTACCCTCGATGAGAAACTGCGCATGGAGGAGCGGAAGGCGGACATCGAGCGGCAATACTTGCTGAAGAGCTTCGAACTGAGGGCTCGGCTGCTGGAAATTGATCAGAATCGGGAACTGGCGGCAGCCGAACAAAACGCGGAACTACGGGCGGCGATCAATGCCAAGTACGCACTGGCCGGGCGGGAATTGACGCTGCGGACGGAACTGGCAATGGATGCGGCGCAGGAGTCGGCGGCGGTCCGCAAAATCCAATTGGTTCGGTCTGAGCAGGAGAAGGCATTCGATACGGTCCGCCAGGCCGCGGACGGGGTGTTTGATGCCCTGGCTACCCGGGTGCGCAGCCTGGGCGATCTCCTAAAGGTCTTGATCCTGCAGCCGCTCCTCACGATGGCAAAACAGATATCGAGCACGGCGATCGCCACGATTCTGACGGGCGGCAATCCGAACCAGGGGACCGGCGGCGCCGGGTTGTTCGCGCGGCTCGGGTTCGGTGCCTTGACGTCTGGCAGGATCGTAAGCGATGGCGCCCCCGGCGGCACTCCTGGGTTTGCCGGTCCGGTAGGGGGCGTGAGTGGCACGCTCGGTACCGTGGCTGGCGGGCAGAGCGGCGGTGCAGGTGGTGCGCTAGGCCTGGCCGGCTTGAAGGCAAATTCCCTCGGTCTGCTTTCATCGCTCGGCAATATCGGGGCGCCGGCGCTCGGTCCTGGATCCAGTGGTGGGGCTCAGGCCGGTGGAGGAATCTATGGAGCGAAGGGTGGGGCGATGCTGGTCGGTGGAGGAATTCTGGCCTTTGACGGACTTCGCCGCGGCGGTGTGGTCGGACTGGCGGAGACCACGGCCGGGGGCGCGTTGATCGGGGCCAAGTTCGGCGGGCCCATGGGGGCGTTGATCGGTGGCGCGATCGGAGCGGCCGCGGGCACGGTGCGGCTGTTCATTAAAGGGGCTCACGACAAGCTGAAGGACAAGATCCAGAGTATGTACGGGGTGCGCATGGCCGATAAAGCCCTGCTCGGGAACATCCTGTCGACGATCAAGAGCAGCTTCGGCGGGGACATGGAGGCAGGTATCCGCTCGCCCCAGATTCGCGACCTGATCGAGCTGTACGCGATGAGCACGGGCCAGAAGTACGGCGGTGTCAGCTCGCAGACGGCGATGGCTATGGTTTCCCAGCGTAACGGCATGCTTACTCAGATTCCGCAGTATGGCTGGTCCGGGCAGCAACTCGCCGGGCTCGGCGGCGCGATCGCGCAGGGCGGGGTGTCGGCGGGGGCTGTGACGATCAATCTGCAGCTCGACGGCCAGGCGACGACGCGGGTAATGCGGGGCGAGGCGGTGCAGGTGGTTCAGGACAATCCGCGCCTGGTGGCTCAGGCCGGAGCAAACGCCTCCAGGGATAACTTCCGCCGGCGAGAGAACACTTTGCTGGGGCTGAAGCCGGGCCTTCTCTCTACATAGGATGAAATGGAACACGAAACGGCGAAGGCGATCCTACATTACGTGCGAACGGTCGACGAAAAGATTTCGGCTCTCCACCTCGCACTGATCCGAAAGGGCCTGGTTAAGGAATCCGATCTCGCAACGGCTCGTGAACGGCTAAGTCCGGTTTTCACGGCGCTGGCTGATTCCCACGCGCAAATCGGCACCATTACCGAGGCGCAATTGGGAGAAGCTTGCGGGCGGATCGCCGCGGCTGAGGACTTGGCGATCGAAAAGATCCGTAACGAACCCGGGCCGGCCCCGATAAACCCTGGGGGGCGGCATGGGCGACGAAAACGGCGGAAATAGGCGGGCGGCCGAGGTAGCGCCGGGTGGCGCAAAGAATGATTTGGTACGGATACGAATCACGAACCCAGCTCCTGGACAGGCGCCATTTGTTGGTCTGAAGCGCGCGGCGAAGTGGGTAAAGACTCGAAAGGCGGTTTGGGTGGGCGATCGCCTTAAGCTCGATGCCTCTTTTCGTGATTTGATCCGCCGCCAACTGGCGCACGGCCCGCAGGTTCCAGGTTGCGGCTACGACGAAGTTCGACGGCCGCTGACGGAACAAGAGCAGCGAAACCTCCCGATGATTCCGCCTCGCGGGCGTTAAGGACGAGGTAACCAACATTGAAGAGGTCCTGTATGTTGACATTCCCAGAGATTGCGCGAATCGAGATCGGGCCAGTGGTTCAAAATCAGAGCCTGCACGGCGTCATCAGACAGATCGTCGAAGCGGGTTCGACGATTCACGTGCTACTGGAGGAGAACACTGGCACCGTCCGATTCTGTAATTGCACGCCCCAAATGGCTAAATGCTTGCGTGAGTTGCGTTCAGGTGGGCCTGTCCGCCTGAATGGAATCGCCCGAAGATTTCGCACGCAGGGACCAGCTGGCCGATGGCGACTCGACGACTTTAGAATCACTGGATTCAGCCCTTTAGAGGACCTTCCACTGGAAGAAGTGTTCGCCCGGGCTCGCGCCGCGGTCGCCGAAGCTCGGGAACGTCACAACCCACCAAACGGAAACGGCGCCCGGCCGAAACGGTAGCGCGCCCCCCCGCCCCATTCCCCGGGGCTCCAGGCCTTCCGGCCCAACGGTCCGGTGATAAATTTGGAAATCTATGGGGGCTGTCCGATTGTTTTATCGCCTTGTACCGCGGCCAGCGCCGCGCGACTTGCCCAAGCATACCGAGGTTCATATCGAGATCACCTACGCCTCCGGGAAGGTGAACTGCTACCGGCCGCGATTCGATACCGAGGCTGAAGCGGAGGAATACATCCGGCGATTCCTGCCGGACTTGGTGGGGAAACGCTCAACCGGGGGCGGGCAGTAGATCTCAAGGCCTACCAGAAAATGATTCCTGTCGGCAAGCTGTTACTGTGCCGGCTAAGCGCCACAGCAGCGTTTATACTTCTTTCCGCTTCCGCATTTGCACTCACTATTTCGACCCTGTTGGGGTGGTGGGTTGGGTGCGACTGCCGACGCTATCGGCGCTTCAGGCTGAGAACCTTGAAGCTCCTTGACGAAGTCGATCTCGCTCCGAGATGGTACGCAGAATGAAAAGGTAGTTCTTCCCCCAAATGTGCAAATCGTCAGATCTCCGCGACCAATGATGTCCATCCCGATCAGAACATCGATTCCACCGTGAAGTTCGATTTGGGCAACCTGTTGCGTGCCAAACATCACCTTATTCGGTAGGCCGATCGCGACGAGGTGGGTAGTGGTCTCCAGGTGCCCACCACCAACGCCGACCTTGATTGCGCCAACGGTAGGCAGATTCAACGCCGCGACTACTTTTGGGGATATAGAGCTGTGAGTTGCACCAGTGTCGTAGAGTGCCGGAAAATCCATGCCTGGAGGGATAGGGTCTCGCTTGTGGTTGAAGGCTGGAAAAATCGTAACGGAAGTGATGATTTTGTTAACGAGACGGCCGTAACGTACGGTAAAGGCCTGCGGCCTGTGCGCCCGCTCGAGAGGAACGATCTTCATATCGAAGAAGCGTACCCGGGGCTGAACAACATTAACGTGTAGCTGTCTGGGCCCGGAGAGCAAGGCTGAAGGGTAAAAGTTCCGGGTTCGAAATCCTGCGATGCTTTCTCCCACGCGCTTCCCAAATCGTCGAAAACGGAGATCAACTTCTGATTAACGATTAAAAGGATCCTGCCTGAGTACTGCACCGACAGCTCTTGTTGGTGTGAAATATACCAATCCAGATTCTGTTTTAGCTGATCTGGGACGCTAACGCCGATGTTTTCTGCCGCCATCGATCTGTGTCTTCCTTAAGGCAACTCGATGATATCACAGCAATTTGAACCAGAATGGGCAGGAAATGTTCCAGAATGGAACTACTCCGGATTTCCGAGGGTGTATGATCGAGGTCTCATGTCCGAGATTGCCCGATTGAAGCGTGAACTGGATGCCGCGTACGAGAACTTATGGGAGCAGCGCTGCAAAGAGGAGCGCGTTTGGGCGATGTCGTCGCATCCTCTGTCCGATAGGGAGTTCCAGGCTGAGCAGGTAAGAACCGCCGAGGCTCTTAAGCACTTCGCTCAGGCCGACATTCAGTACAAGAAGGCGCTGGCGGGCGAGAGTCCCGCTCCTGCTGCCACGCGGCGCCCGGAGCATTGAATTCCGTCAGGGGTAGCGTTAGCGTGGCTGGATATAATGACCGTCTATGCACGCACCGAAGCCAGTGCCGCCAGTGTCAGAGCGGGATATCGCAAGATTCTGGGAAAAGGTAGATAGGCGAGGGCAAACCGAGTGTTGGCTGTGGACTGGGGCGACGACGAACGGAGGCTACGGCCGGTTCTTCATCAGGTCGAACGGAGTTCAGTACGCCGTGCTGGCCCATAGACTTGCGCGTCGGATCGCAACCGGAAGTGATTCCAGTGACCCGATACGGCATGCCTGCGGGAATCGATTGTGTTGCAACCCATTGCATATAAAGCCTTAAGATCGGCGTGACATCTCCCCTGCCACAAGGTTCCCGAATCGCCCCCCACCCCCCCGTATCAAGGTACTTCCTGGGACATTTCGACGGCAGGTGGTATCGTCGCTGACTTTGGCCATTTTTTCGGCGAAAAAACTAGTTGACACTCGCGAATTCCGGACGGCGGGGGCGCCGCGGTTGGGATGAGGCGGCGGCGAGCTCCACCCGTGGCCGAATTGCTCGGGAAACTCGAGTGTTTCCATTCAGCGCCCGCCCCGCGGCCGCCCCGTTGTCGCACTCTTCGGCGATTGGATTACCGGCACCTGCCGCCGGATCCATCTGGTGATGCGCGGCCGCCGGCGCGCCATCGCTTCCTGCCGGGGCCGCTGCCGCCGCCTGATCGGATCAGTCGACAGGCTCCAGTTCCTGGAGGCGCGGCGAGTCGAGAGAAAAGACCCGGTGTAATCGTGGCCTGGCGGCCCGATTCGAATCACCTTCCCGGTGAGGCGTTGATAGCTCCCGGTCTGCGAGGCGCATCGCGAGAATCAGTACCGCAACCTCAGGCCCTTTTGTTGCGAAGTCTGCCGGCAAGACGCCTCGCTCGACCAGGCGCCGAACGCGGCGATCGCCGGCGAGGTTTCCCATAAACTCTTGGAATGTCGTCGATTGCATGCTGGGTCTCCTTCGAATCTGGGGTCTCTATTTAGGATCGGCCACGGTCGGATTCTTCTCCAGCGCCCACATCAAAAGCCACTTAATGGCGGCGGCCCGCGTTGGAAAACGGTTTCGAAACCGGAAGTCGTCAAGGGCTTTGAGGAGCTCTTCAGGGACGACGAAGGAGAGGAACGGCTTACTACTAGGCATCAAAACCAGTATAACCGTGATTACCGCTATTGACGTGAGCCAGTATTACCGTTATAACCGTTATAGCGGCGTGAGCCGCAATAAGCGCAGAGGAGATCTGAATGCGAACGAACAGTTCTATGGATTCTGGGAAAGCAGCGATAGCGGGCGCTTCGTGCGCCAGCGCGCCCATTCCTAAGCCGAAGCAAAGCTTGCTAGAGCTTCATCAAAAATTGAAGAAAGCCATTTTTTTGACGTTGGGGGATGTAGACCCGAAACACTACTCCAGTCTCAACCGTGAATGGCTGGCCGCTGAGAAGGCGGCCAGTGATCTAGACGATCTAATCTTTAATCTCGGAGTCGCTAAGCGCTTGGCGAAGTCCCACGCGGAATATGTCCTCGGCGGAAAGTCACTTCGCCCGCTGAGGGATGAGTTGCGGCGCAGAGTTGCGGTCGAAGAGGCGGCCTGGGATCGGTGGCGTGAATGCCGCATGGCTGCGGCAAAGAGAATTCACGTTGCCCGACGTTGCCTGACCATTCTCCTGACCATTGAACCCAAACTGCGCGATCTCGCGAATACACTTGCCCACTTAGAACCGGAGTCGATTCCTGCGGACAAAATCCTGTTTTTCGACTACGAGGGCGGAAAGCTGCAGGCTGAGATTGAACGGATCGAAGGCCTTTTCGGAGGACTGGGTACGGAAATAAATCGGCTGTCGATGCAAGAGGAGGGAAGCGATGCTGCCGCGTAGGGACGGGGGACGCCGGCCGTCCAGTACGATGCCAATTGAAGCGGTACCGATCGATCAGCAGTTTCTGAGTCCGAAGCAGATAGCGAAGCGGCTCGGGGTTTCCGTCGACGTCGTCCGCAACCGGTTTCGCAAGATTCCCGGGGTCCTGGTGATCGGTGACGGTCCGCGGAAGTCTATCCGGGTTCCTGAATCCGTTTTCGAGGCGTGGCTGCGGCAGCAGATGGTGGAGGGTCTATGATCGTCGGGGTGTATCGTCGGCACACAAAAAAATGCCCCCACCGTCCGGAGGGTCGGGACCATACAAAATGCTCTTGCCCGATCTGGATCGATGCCATGCAGGACGGCCATCGGCTGAACTACTCACTGAAGACCGCCAATTGGACGATGGCGATCTTAGAGGCGCGCGCCCTGGAGCGGGGCGAGGACGCCGGCGGAAGCGGAGAGGCCGGGTTGAAGCCACTGCGCGCAGCGTGCGAGGAGTTCCTCAAGAAACTCGCGGCGGAGCACGTTTCCGCCGCGACCCTGAAAAAGTATCGGGCCTTCCTGCTCGGCACGCCGGGCGAGGCCCGAAGTCGTCAGGAAGTCCGCTACACCGTCCCGCTTGCGACCTTCGCCGCAAACCGAGGCGTCCGTTATGTCCAGGCGATCACCCTTGGCTTTCTCGAATCCTTTCGGGTCGAATGGAAGGACGGCCCGGTGACTGCCCGGAAGCGCCTCGACCGGCTGCGGGCGTTTCTCGATTGGTGCGTGGCGCACGGATGGCTCGCGGCGAACCCATCCAAGCACCTCAGGCCGCCGATCGGCAGGGCGGCGCCGACGATGCCATATACGCGGGAGGAGATGCGGCAGCTCCTGAAGTCGACGCACCCGTCCTCGCCAGCCGCGGCCAGTGAGTCCATTCCGAACCGCCGGCTGCTTCGGCTGATGATCTTGCTCGCCCGGTTCACAGGTTTGCGCATCGGTGATCTCCTCCGGCTGCGGGCGGAGTCCTTCGATGGGAATCGAGTGATGCTCTACCAGGCCAAAACAGGCTGTCCTGTTTTCGTTCCGGTTCCCGACGCGGTCATGCGGGAGTTCGCCGCCGTGGTTCGCCGTCCGGAGGGGTACTGGTTTTGGAATGGCCGATCTGGGATCGATGCCACCGCGGAAGTCTGGCGCCGGCGGTTGAAGCTGGCGGCGGAGGCCGCGGGAGTGCCGAATGCCGGGTGGCACCGGTTCCGGGATACGTTCGCTGTCGAGTTGCTCCTTGCCGGCGTTCCGCTGGAACGGGTGTCGGTACTCCTCGGGCATCAATCGATCCGAATCACCGAGCGGCACTACTCGCCGTGGGTGAGTTCCCGCCAGGTTCAGCTCGAGGACGACGTTCGGCGTTCCTGGGCGGCGGATGATCCCGAGGAGCTTTGCGGCTGACTGGTCGTTGAATTCGATGGGGGCGCGGCGGACGCGAGCTCAAACGGCCAGGGGCGGCCGCCGCTCCTCTTCTTCATTTGCAAAACGAAGTACCATTCGACCATAGACCGGCCCGTGAAACCGCGGCGGGGCTCAGAGAGAGAGATCAGATGAAACCTGACCGATTTTGCTCTAAGTGCGGGCGGCCGCCCGCCACGCCGAATGGAGATCTTTGCGCGCTTCATTTGCGCCAGGCGCGAACCCGCAACGCGAAGGCCGCGGGCCGCCGGGCGAGTTCCACCCGGCACCGGTGGAGACTCAACGGATTCGGGACACGCCCCCCGGAGTTTGACGCCGGCAGCCTTCCTGCGGCTGACCGATAATCGCACCCAACGTGGCGTAGAACCCGCCGATGTTACAATCAACCTGGCCGTCTAGCCGGCGCCTCATGAACGCCAGCAAAGACTGCGAACCCCTACGCAGGGACGGCCACTTAAACAATCAGGGGATCGCAAGGGGACGATGGAAGATAAAGCACTCGCGGATTGCGCCGTACAGTTTGAGGACGATCTTGCTGACGCTCATTCCTACCGCTGTGCAGACATGCCGCTGTTTTACGCCATGGCTGTTCGAGATATTCGCCTATGCCGCGGCCTCCTCCCGTCCGAGATCTGGAAGCTCGGAATTCGGTTTGATAGTCCTCCGAGGTTCTATCCGTTCGACAGGCGAAAACTGTTCCGGGCGGTAATTCGGCCGCCCTATATGTGGGATGCGGCAGCCGGCGACGGCTCCGCGGTCGGCCTTTCGTATAGGACAGTGAATCTTCTAACGGAGATCTTCGGTGTTTACCTGAAGCGCCGCGCTGTTGCGTTGTTTGCGAACCTCATTCGCCAAGGACTCCCAGACAGTGCGGTTGCCGATGGGCTACGGGGAGGAATGGAGAAGGTGATTTCCGACACGGAGGCTCACGAGTGGCGTTCTGCGGTCATTTGGCTATACCAATGCGGAATTGCTGAGGAGGATGTAAACGACCTGTGGTTTTCAGTTCGGGAAACAGCCGGCCTCTATGTCGAACAACTCGTGGACGATCATTGGCGAGAGAGCTTCGATCTCCATAAACTGCTCAACGGGCTGGGGTTATTTGACGGCAAAGAGCTGACGGAAGACAGGGAAACTGCGTCCACAACTGCCGGCCCTGATGAGAACTTGTCGGCAGTGCGGAAAGCCAGAGATACCGGGTCTGGCATTAGGCGCCTTCAGCGACTTCGGAAGAGGTGCGGGTTAACCCAGGAGGACGTTGTCACAGGTGTTGGCTATAGCTTGCGGGCTGTTCGCCGCCATGAAAGGGAGGTCAGATCTCTGAGGCCGGATCACCTGGCTTGTTACGCAGAGTTCTTTGGCAAAAAACTGAATGTGGCCCCGAACGCAATTCGACAATACCTTAAAGACGGCACCACGTATGAGTGATCGCGGAATGCCTCTTACCGTTTGTATTTGTAGGGAAGCCACCCCAATTGGTACCGAACAAATGGCCGGTTTGGCCGGTTTGGCCGGTTTCTGGCATTCGTTTGGCCTCACGTCCTCCGCGAAAGCGGCCCTATCATTTACTCATGGCGAAAACAGAGGAACAGATATCACATGGGCGACTCCTCACCGATCGGGAGGCTGCCATCGTTTTGCGGATGAAGGAGAGCACGCTGCGCAAGTGGAGACTCATTCAGCGCGGCCCAGTTTTCATCAAACTGCCAACTGGCGGAGTGCGATATCCCGCGGAGAGGCTGGAGGAATTTATCCGCGCCGGAAAGCTGGGCGGTGGGCTAGAGGCGGGCTCTCAACAATGAATCACGACCAGGTGGAGATTTCCGGAATCAGCCATCCAGCCTTCCTGCGCAGGGCGGACGTCTGCCGCATTCTTGGCATCTCGCCGGCTGGTTTGAGTCGGATCCAAAACGGCAAACAGGACCGTCTTAGGCCCATTCCATGCATCCGCTACGGGCGGGTGGAGCGGTTCAGGCCCGAGGCCGTTATGCAGTGGGCGAAGGACCACGAAGCATGACCATGCCATATAGAGACCGCTGTTCGGATTGCCGGTGCACGCGTTCTCCGGAGGCGAGGTCGTGACAGGCAGCCTGCAGAAAGTGAAGAATCGGCGCGGCGAGTTGGTATGGCGAGCACAGTGGCGCGAACACGGCCGCGGCCGCACCCGCATTCTGGGAACCGTCCGTGAGATGGGAAGGGGCGCCGCAAAGGAGGCGCTGAGGGCGATCGTGGCGCCGTTCGCCGCTAAACAACCCGGTGGGGCTGTAACGTTCGCCTCGTTCGTCAACGGGGAGTATATCCCCTCCCGTTCACTGATCTGGAAGAGGTCGACCGAGTCCACAACCGTCGATCTGATCGAGCGGCATATTCTTCCGCGAATCGGTGAACGTCTGCTGACGACAATCACCCGCCGCGAACTCCAGGACCTCCTCACGGAACTCGCGGCAGCCGGGCTATCCGCCAGCGTCGTCAATCATGTCCGGTTCCAACTGAAAGCGATTTTCGAGCTGGCCGCCGGCGACGGCGCCATTGTTGTGAATCCGACAAACGGACTCAAGACACCGAAGGGTGTGAAGGAGCGCCGCGCGCCCGAGCTGGGGGCGCCGGAGAAGCTCGCCCAGGCGATGATGGCATTAGGAGTGCGCGATCGCCTGTTCGTCGCGCTCGCCGCCTGGCGCGGCATGCGGCCAGGGGAAATAGCGGCGTTGCGGGTTGGGGATATACAGGACGGGCAGATCATTGTCTCTCGGCGCGTGTACATGGGCGTGATCGATCAGCCGAAATCCCGCCGCGGACTCCGGGAGATTCCGATTGGAACCCTGGCGGGCCTGATCGCCGAACACATTGGCACCTTGCCGGACCAACGGCCGGACGCCTGGCTATTCCCGTCCGAGACGGGATCCACGCCGATCGCCTACAAGAATCTCTACCAGCGGCGTCTACAACCGGTGCTGGAAGCCGCGGGCCTCACCCGATTCAATTTCCAGGCCATGCGCGCGACGTACGCCACGGACTCCGCCGATGTCGAACCGGACGCAAAGGTACGCGCGGACCTGATGGGCCATACCGTCGCCGTCCATGAACAGGTCTACCGCCAGTCGACGCAGAAACAGCGTCAGGAACTGATTCAACGGATGGACCGGGAACGGCTGCAATGAAGAACTTTCACATGGGAGAGATAGGCGCCGGCGTCGGCCCCCGCCAACATCCCGAAACCGAAAACGCGAGGCTCAATGAAGGAGGGGGCGGTGTTACGAGCACCGCCCCCAGATTGCCGCGAGGCATTCGCGACGTACCGTCGTACCAGTGGCACAACGGCAAATTGTTGAAAACTTGGAGCGGGAGACCAGGATCGAACTGGCGACCAACAGCTTGGAAGGCTGAGACTCTACCACTGAGTTACTCCCGCTTACCTTACGTGTGCTGCCCCTTTATGATATCGCTCTTCCCCCCTCGGCGACAACCTCCCGGCAAAAAACCCGGGCGCCGCATGGTTAACGGCGCCCGAAGCACAGGTTATTGAAGGGAAAGCTGTTAGCTGGCGCACTCGCCGCGGCCGAGTTGGAGGCTGAAGTTCTCCTGGTCGCCCCAATCCATGAACCACTCGGCGTTGTACTGCGCGGGTTTGGCCAGGTCGGAAACCATGGAGCGGAAGAATTCCACCTTGTGGCGGACGACGTACTCGCGGAAGGACTCACCTTCGGTGCGATTGGCGATGAAGTGGTCGAGAACGCGGCGGGCGGCGACGGGCGCCAACTTGGCCGGGAGGCTGGAGATGGCCAGACCGAAGCGCAGCATGCCTTCGCGGTCGTAACCGCCGCCGAGCATCATCTGGTAGTAGGGCACTTCCTTCCCTTCCACCTTGCGCGAATTGCCATAGAAACCCAGGCTGCCGATCCAGTGCTGCCCGCAGGAGTTGGGGCACCCGGAGATCTTCACGGAAAGCCCGCGCACCTGTTTATCGGTGTAGCCGGAGACTGCATCGCTCATCGCCGCGGCCAGGTTCATGGACTTCGTCAGCGCCAGGTTGCAGGAATAGGCACCGGGGCAGGAGACCGTGTCGACCAGTTCGCCGGCGCCGGCCAAGGCCAGGCCCTGGGCGGAGAGGGCGGCGTAGACGCGCCGCAGGTTGTGAACCGGAATAAAGGCCAGGTGGAGGTTCTGGTCGATATCGACGCGAACGATGGAATCGCCGGCATCGCGGGCAATCTGCGCCATGGCACGCATCTGGGACGCCACCATGTTGCCTTGCGGCAGGCGGACGGTGACGATGGCGTAACCGGACTGCTTCTGCTCCTGGACGTTGGACTCCAGCCAGCGGTCAAAGGCGGGATCGGCCGGGGTGGCGCCGAGGACGGGAAGTTGGCCGCCTTCGCCCAAGGGCGGATCGACACGGCGGTAGCCGCCAAAGTTCTCGGGGACGATCTCCGGGGTGCGGGTGCCGCCGTTGGCCAGGATGTCGGCGTAGTTGGCTTCAATCGTCTGCTTCACCCACTCAAGGCCACGTTCGCGCAGGACAAACTTCAGCCGTGCCTTGTTCCGGTTCTGACGGTTGCCATGCTGGCTGAAGAGACGGATGACGGCTTCAATCCGCGAGACCAGGTTCTCTTCGGGCAGGAACTCATCGAGCAGCGCCGCTTCATTGGGCAGCGGACCGAGGCCGCCGCCGATCACGGTGCGGAAGCCGCGCTTGCCGTCGCGGATGACGGCGGTGGCGCCGAAATCGTGGATGGCCAGCGCCATATTGTCCTGCTTGCCGCCGCTGTAGAAGGCGATCTTGAACTTGCGCGGCAGGCTGTCGGTTAATTCGTTGTGCAGGAAGGCAAGCGAGACGGCGCGCACATAGGGCTGCACGTCGAAAACTTCATCGGCCAAAAGGCCTGAAAGGGGGCTGGCGGTGACGTTGCGAACCGTGTTGTAGCAGGCTTCGCGCGTGGTCATGCGGGCATCGGCCAGGCGATGCAACAGGTCGGCCACCTTCGGCAGCGGAATGAAGTGGTACTGCATGTTCTGACGGGTGGTCAGGTGGCCCTTGCCCTCGGCGAATTCGTCGGCAACGGCGGCCAGAACATCCATCTGATCAGCCGTCAAAATACCGCCCGGCACCTTGGTGCGGATCATGTGCACGCCGGCCTGGCGTTGCGAATAGACGCCCCGGCGCAGGCGCTGGGCCCGGAACTGGTCGTCGGTCAACTCACCGGCAATGTAGCCGTTCGCCGCGTCGCGGAACTTTTCGATGTCCTCGCGCACCGTGGCGTCGTATTCGGCCTCCACCGCCTGCCGTGTGTTGAGGTTTGGATCTTGCAGCAATTCAAATCTCCCTGTTCTCGATAGAGAATACCATAATTGGCGTCCCGCCGGCATCCGGTGTCTAATACCAGTGATGCCCCGCGCACTCTTCTTCCTGGCCACGTTGGCCATTTGGGCCGATCCGCGGTGCGGGGAATGCCACCAGTCTATCGTGGCATCGTACCAGCGTAGCGGGAAGGCGCGGAGCGTGGGGAAACCGAAGGCGGAAACGCAGCCGCAACGGCAGTGGCTGCACGACTTTTCCGGGCGGCGGATGGGGGTGGTGTGGCAGCAAGGGAAGCTGACCCACTTCATGGAAACGAAGGGCGAGGTGGAGAGCTACGAGGCCGAATGGGCGATTGGATCCGGGAAAGAGGCGAAGAATTACATCGTCCGGATCGCCGATTCGCTGTTTCTCTCGCCGCTGGCCTGGTATGCCAGCCGGCTGATATGGGAGATGGCGCCGGGGTACGCGATTGACGCGAATCCCACCTTTTACCGTCCGGTGCAGCCGGGATGCCTGGAGTGCCACGCGGGGCAGGCGGCGCCGCTGGCGGGGACGCAGAACCGATTCCAGGACCCGGCGATTCCGGAGCCGGCGATCGGCTGCGCGCGCTGTCACGGGGACGCCTCGGCGCACCTGGCCACGCCGCGCGCCGGGAACATCGTGAACCCGGGGAAACTGGCAAGCGGGCGGAGAGACGCCGTTTGCGACGCCTGCCATCTGGAGGGGGAGGCGCGGGTCTACAATCCGGGCAAGAAGTTTACCGATTACCAGCCGGGAATGTCGATGGAGGATGTTTTTACCATCTACGTGGCGCGGAAGAACTCCGAGGACACGGTGCTGAAGACGCGGAGCCACGGCGAGGAGATGGCCGCCAGCCGCTGCTCCATTGCCAGCGAAGGAAAGCTGTGGTGCGGCACCTGCCACGACTCGCACCGGGAACCGGCGGAGAAGGAGAAACCGGCCTGGTACAACGGCAAGTGCCAGCAGTGCCACAAGGGGGAGCCGGCCGAATCCCACCGGAAGAAGCAGGGGGACGACTGTGTCCGCTGCCACATGCCGCGCCACCGGCCCTACGACGGCAGCCACTCTTCGCGGACCGATCACTGGATCCGGACGGCGAAGAGCGAGGCGCGGTTCCTGGACCGGGGCGAGTTGCTGCGGGCGTGGCGGGAGCCGCCGGCGCCGCTGCGGAACCGGAACCTGGCGCTGGCCTATTTGAACAATGCCGACCGGACGCGCAGCTTGAAGCGGCTGCGGGAGGGGCTGCAGTTGTTGAACATAACGGCCGGCGAGGGGCACCGGGACGGCGAGTTTTCGCTGGCGGCGGGGCTGCAATACATGCGGCAGAAGTCGCCGGAGTTGGCCCAGCCGTGGCTGGAGCGGGCGGTGGCCGACCAGCCCGGCAACACCATGCGGCGGCTGCAACTGGCCGCGGCGCTGGCCAATAACGGGAAGACGGAGGAGGCCAAGGCGCAGGCGATGGAGGCGATCCGGCTGGAACCGTTGCTGGAGCAGGCCTACAATCTGCTGGCGCAGATGGAACCGGCCCGGGCGCTCTATTGGAAAGAGCAGTATCGGAAGGCCGCGCCCAAGCGGCATTTACCGTAGCTTACCTGCCGCCGCCGTAGCGCAGCACCTTCAGCCACGCCTGGCCTTCGGTCCAATCGAAGCGGTACTCGGCCTTGATGTCGAAGGTATTGCCCATCAGCAGCACGCCGGGGCGGCGCACGAAGCCGGTGGCGGGAAGGCGGGCGAAGAGGAAGCCGGACTTGTTCAGGTAGTGGAAGAGCGTCCAGGAGGGTTTCAGGGCGAGGCGTCCGGCAATGGGAATGGCCAGCCCGACGCTGAAGAGGTTGGATAGGCGGGTGTCGAGAGGGATGTCCTTCCCGTGGTTGAAGTACCAGCGGCCCCGGTTTTCGAGCACCAGTTGGGCGGCGTTGGTGGGGGTTAACGGGACGCGCCAGCTGAAGTTGGCAAAGATGCCGGACTCCATGCCGCCGCCGACCGTGGTGCGCTGTTCCAAGTCACTCTGGCGGGGCTGGGAGGGAAGAATGCGGGACGGGTTGTCGAGGCAACTGCGCAGGTTCTCATACTGCAGCTGACAGGGGGCCAGGCTCCCGACCTGGTATTCGCTGGGGCGGCGGACCGCTCCGGCGAAGAAGCCGGTTTCCGCCCAGCTGTCGCGCGTCTCCCGGCGCAGGCCGAGCTTGGCGAGCATGCGGGAGGTGCGGCCGAGATTGGCATCGTAGGCGAGGGTGGCGCGGCAGTTGCCCTGGGGGCACTCACCGGCCGGAACGTAAGCCACGCGGGCGGCAAACAAGGGAACCAGGGGCTGGGAGTTGATGATTCCGGAGATCTGGGCTCCCCACCAGGGCCGCTGAAAGATGGACCGGCCGAGCGCCTTGCGCCAGCCGGCTTCGAGCGACACTTCGTTCTGCGGATAGCTGTGGACGAAGCGGGATTCGCTATTCTCGACGCGCTGGCTCTGCAGGCGGCCTTCGCTGCGGAGGAAATCGGTGGAACCGATCTTTTCGCGCCGCAGTTCGACGGCCCAGGCGGTGCTGAGCGAGTGGTTCTCCGGGGAGGCCACGCGGCTCTCGGTGATCCCTTCAAACGCCGACAACAGGGCTCCCTGGCTGGCCTGATTGTGCCAGTAGTCGGTCCAGGCCACCTCACTGCGCTCGAGCACCAGACGCCAGCGCGGGCGGGTTTGGGTGAGCGTTTCGGTGTCCTTCGTTTCGCCCTGCTTCAGCCCCGGGAACTTGGGCGAACCGGAGGCATTGGAGTGAAAGTACTCGCGGAACTGCATGGCCAGAGTCGCCTCCTGCTCTACCGGGAAGCCGGGCCAATCGATGTAGTCCATGTAGGTGCCGAAGGCGGTGCCGTTGCCGCGGGCGGCGCGAGCGACCTCGGGGCCGCGCAGGCGGTCAAGCACCAGTTCGCTGATGCGGGCCTGCACCTTCAGTTCGTGCGGACGCTCCGGCGCTCCGACCAGTTCCTGGGCCAGTTCCGGGTAGCCGGTGTCGCCGAAGGCGAGGAAATCGGTCATCGCCACCAGATACGGCTTCTCCGATTCGACGGGCGCACCGTTGACGATCAGGCGCCGGGATTCCGGGTCAAAGAAGGCGCCGACCACGAAGAGTCCGCGGTTATACTCCGGCTCGTATTCGTAGACGTCGTTATCGAGCAGGTCGAACTCGCGCGACCGTTCCATGGCCCGCTGCAGGGCCGAGCCCTTCACCAGGCGAGGCATGAGGAAATCGCCCTTCCACAGAATGCTCTCCACGGCGGCGCGGAGTTTGTCGTCGGGTTCCTTGATTCCGGGCGTCACCTTCTCCAGCATCAGTTTCACGGCGAACAGGTCGCGCTTCTGCAGGATGGCCACCGAGCCCTTCACCCGCTCGCGCATGGTTTCCAGCACCAGTTGGCGGAAATCGTTTTCCAGGTTCCCGGTTTCGAACCGGTCCAGAGAGCGAAGAGCCGCGTTCACCTTCGCCTTCATGTCGACGCCGGGTTCCAGCGGCAGCGGGAACGGATTAGCCGTGACGGCCTCCGAAACCGCCGCCTGACGCCGGCCGGCCAACTTCACGGTCTGCGCGTGCAGGGCGAGTTCTTCCGGGGTTTTCGACGAATATACGGGGCGCGGGCTGACCACGAGGGCCGGATAGCCGGCCGGGTACTCGACGCGGGGAAACGGCGTGTAGGTGAAGAGATTGGCCTCCGCCACCACGAGATCGAAACGGCTCCCGGTACGGCGCTGCACCGCGGCGGCAGCCTCGGCCGGCATCTGCGCCAGCAGGATCATCTGCCGCCCCTCCACGCAATCGCCCTTGTCGGCACAGTAGTCAAGCAGCTGTTCGATGGATTGAATGGCGTCGATGGCCACGGCACGCACCTCGTGCTTCGCCTGGCGGTCCAGCCACACCATGTTCAGCAGTCCCACCTGCTTTTCCAGGCCTGGCGCCACCACACCCATCACCACCACATTCCTTTTCGCATCGACAAAGTACGGCTGCGGGAAAACGGCGCCGGAGTTCTCCGAACCGTATTGGAAGTAGGGCTGAGCGACGTCGAACACCGTGCAGACCTGCCCGTTCCTGGCCCCGGCAACGCCCTGGGCGCACAGGTGGTAGGCGCGAATCTCGGCCAGTTCCGGCGCCGATTTCGGCAGACGGTAGACCTTGTCGTGCCGTTCGAGCGGCAGCACTTCTTTTTCGTTTGGACAGGCTTTATCGCGGCCATCCTTCGCCACCGGACAGAGCACCAGGCGGTCGAACTTGCCGGTGGCGGTAACCGTGCGCATCCAGGGCAGGACGGTGGACGGCAACACGAAGCGCACCGCGGCGCCGGGCGGGTCGAAGTTCTTGGTCCGAAAGCGGTCCGGAACGCGGTTGGGAGGGTCGAGCAGGCGGCCGTTGATTACCAAATTGGTGCCGAGCATCTGCACCGGCTTTTCGCCGCCGGCCAGGAGACGGGAGACCTGCCGCAGCCGTTCGGCGCCGAAGTAGAAGTCGTGCTTACCGGGTACCAGGGCGTCGTAGCCGGCGTCGAGGACAAACTGCGCCCCGGCGTCGCCTTCGATCTTTGAGTTGGCCGCCCCGAGCATCTCAGCAATCCCGTCGAATTTCTTGGGATCGGCATCGCTCAATACAATCCAGCCGTGGGACTCGCGGAAGAGCAGTTCATCCTTGCCAACCGCGCGCGGCCCGGATTTCGTCTCCACCACGACATTGCGCGCCCGGTAGTCGAGCGAGAAGTGGTCGCCCACGCCCACCAGCAGCGAATTTTCCCGCGGACCGCGTGCCTTATCCAACAGCCCCCGGAGAGCGTCGCCGTACCCGCTTCCCTGCCCCACGCATTTGCGCTCGTAGTACTGCAACCCGTCCATCGCTTTTAGGGGGACAAAGCGCTCCTCGGCGCAGGATCGGGCGTAGCCGATCAGCCGGCCGGTATAAACCACGTTGAGATCCGCCGCCAGCGCCGCGCACCCAAAGGCAATCGACAACCAAGTTCGCATAGTCACTCCCGATCGAGATAAACCGCGGCACACCAGCCGTCCCGCTCCCGCCGTTCCCTGGCGGGGCCGAACAGTTCCTCCACATCCGCTGCCTGTTCCGGGAGGAACCCGCTCAACAACAGCCATCCGCCGGGCTTGCGCAGGCGGAGCATCTCGTCCTTCAACTCGCGCAGGACGCCCAGGTGTATATTCGCCACCACGCCGTCAAACCGGCCCGGGGCGAGGGCATCCGCCGAGCCGAGGTAATCCACCAGCCCGGCCGAAGCCGGGTCAATGTCGCCACCCACCGCGCGGGCTCCCAGGGCGCGCGCGGCGCGCGTCAGGATGCCGGTGCCGGCGCCGACATCGGCCACCCGGCATCCGGGCACTACCCAGCGTTCCAGCAACTCCAGGCACAACTGCGTGGTGGCATGGTCCCCGCCGCCAAAGACGTTGCCCGGCACCATCTCCAGCCGGATGCGGCCCGGTGGCGCCGGCGCATCCACCCAACCCGGACAAAGGAAGAATCGTTCGCCTACGGAGAGCGGCGCCCATTCGGCCTGCCAGGCGGCAGACCAGTTGCGATCTTCCATCCATTCGGGTGGCCCGCCGCCCAACTCGGCCGCCACCTGCAGCGCCTCATCCCCGTCCGCAAAATAGGCGAGGAGCGAGTCGTCCCGCTCCTCGATGCCTTCCACACGAAAATCGGCCAGCCGCGCGCATAACTCCTCGCTCTCGCGGCCGGCCAGCGGGATGTCCACTCGATAATGCACTATTCCCGGTTCAGCCCCGTTACCCGCCAGTACGGCTTCGTCTTTTCCGCCGGGTCCATCACATAGGTTTCCGCGGTCTTGGCCGGATCGTAGCCGCGCCAGATCCAGGTCAATGCCTCGGGCAACTGCGCGTTCAGATGCACGCCGCCATGCTGGGCGTTGCCGAAATCAAAGTGGTAGTCGTACTCCATCCGTTTGAGGGAGTTCGCCATAGCGATGTTCTGCAGCGGCCAGGAGCCGTGCTCGTTTTCCAGGTCGTTGTGGCCGTCGGACATCCAGATGCGGATGTTCTTCCGCGGCGATTTCCGCAGCAGGAACGGGTAGATGTTGCCGCCCTCTTTCTTCCAGGGCGCCCACTGAATACTGGTGAAGCTGCCCACGCCGGACAGAACGCGGGTGAAGTGTTCATTGTGGAACCAAGCGACATTCAGGGCGCAGATAGCCCCGGAGGACTGGCCGGAAATGAACCGGGAGTAGCCATCCTTGCGGATGTTGTACTTCGCCTCCACCTCTTTCAGAATCTCGTCGCGGAGGTAGCGGGCATACTTGTCGTCCACCGAGTCATACTGCACCGAACGCATCCGCCGCTCGCCCAGCATACCGGGGGAGATCATTACCTGAATGGCCACCGGCATCTTCTTCTCGTGGATCAGGTTGTCCACCACGTTCAACATCCGGGAAGTGCTCTTGCGGTTGGCCAGGCCGGCGCCGTCCTGCCAAACCATCAGCGCCGCCGGTTGGGAGGCGTTGTACTGGGCCGGCACGTAGACCCAGTAATCGGCCTTCATCCCGTCGTAGATCTGGCTGGTGTGGACCATCTTTTCCGACAGCGTTCCCTGCGGTACGCCCGGCTTCTCGTAGCTGAGCGGGCCAAAGGCCGGCACATCGAAGGGTAGCCGCAGCGGACCGGGCAACAACGGTTGACCGTCCACCTGCCAGTAGAAGTTGTGGGAACGGCCGGTTTTGCCGCTGGCCGTCACCACCCAGGTGTCGGAGCCCTTCAGCCGCACCGGTTTCGCGCCGGGGGCTTCGTCAAAGAAGAAAGAGGGCGTCTTGGCGGTGTCCACCGCGAAGACGAAATCGCCCAGGTAGCCTACCCAGGCGCGGCCTGCCTTCCGGTCGGGTTCCTTCGTCTGCGCCAGCAGCATTTCTTTGAACGCCGGCGACTGCGGTTTCCTGGCCAACTGCACCAGTTCCTGCGCCGGATCGGCGGCCATCAGCGCCATGGCGCTTACTAACAAGGTAAGTGAGAGTTTCATTGTTTTCTGATCGTGGGTTCAAAGTAGGGGTCCGGTTCCGGCACCGCCGCGCCGTCCTTCCTGGGGGAAGACGATCCATAATGCATCCGGGTAACGCCATCCAGCAATACCGCCTGCCCGCCGCCCATCTGGGCCGAGTACTCGGCGCGCCAGTCGATGTAGTGGCCCAGCGCCTTCAGTTTGTCCTTGGCGGAGTCGCCGATGCGATTTTCCATCATGACCGAGCACCCTTCCACGCTTCGGCGGGTGAAGCGGGGCGCCTCCAGCGCCGCCTGGATGTTCATCTTGTGGTCGACCACATTGGAGACAAACTGGGCATGGGCCTGCGCCTGATTACCGCCGCGCATGATGCCGAAGGCGATCTTGACGGGGCCTTTCTCCATGAACCCGGGAATGATGGTGTGGAAGGGGCGTTTCCGCGCCGCCAGGACGTTGGGATGAGCGGGATCGGAGGAGAAGTTGCCACCCCGGTCGTGCAGGTGGAACGCCCAGTCATCCACCGCCACGCCGGAGCCCCAGATATCAGAGATGCTCTGGATCCAACTAAGGGTGTTCCCGTCCTTGTCGACGACGCTCAAATAGATGGTGTGGCCTTTGTCGGGTTCGCCGGGACGGGTGTCGCAGGTGGCCTGGTCCGGGCGGATCCCTTTCGCCCGTTCCGCGGCGTAGGCCTTGGAGAGCATCCCGTTTTGCGGCACTTTGGCCTGGCGCGGATCGGCAACGTAGGCGTAAAGATCCCGGTAAGCCAGTTTCTGGGCCTCAATCTTTACGTGCATCGCTTCGGCCGACCGCTGGTCCATCTCCGGCAGCGGGAACTTCTCCATCAGGTTCAGCATCATCAACGCCGCGATTCCCTGCCCGTTGGGCGGCATTTCGTAGACCTTCCAGCCGCGGTAGTCCACCGAGATCGGCACGATCCATTCGGAAGTGAATTCGGCAAAGTCGGAGGCCTCCAGGGTCCCGCCCAGGCGTTTTGAGGTTTTCAGGATCGACTGCGCGATCGGCCCCCGGTAGAACGCATCCCGCCCGCCGCGGGCAATCAACTCCAGAGCAGCGGCCAGCGCCGGGACCTTAAAAAGCTCCCCCACTTTGGGCGCCCGGCCGTCTACCAGCCAGAATTTGCGGGCATTCTCATCGCCGCGCAGTTTGCTTTCGGTCCCTTCCCAGTCCTCCTGAATGATCTCGGTGACCGGGTAGCCGTTCCGGGCGTAATAGATCGCCGGCTGGAACAGGTCCGCCCACGGCAGCTTTCCGAACTTCCGGTGCATCTGCCACCATCCGTCCACCGCGCCCGGAATTGTCACCGTGTGAATCCCGGTCGACGGCACCCCGTAGAGCCCTTTGGCCTTATAGGCTTCCAACGTCTGGCCCTTGCCGGCACATCCGCTGGCGTTGATGCCGGTCAAGCTAGCCGACCGCGCGTCATAGTGGATGGCAAACAGGTCCCCGCCGATTCCGCACATCATCGGTTCCACCACGCTCAACACCGCATTCGCGGTGATTGCCGCATCGACCGCCGACCCGCCGCGGGCCAGGATCTGGGCCGCCGCTTGCGAAGCGAGTGTCTGGCTGGTGGCGGCGATGCCGCGCGGGGTGATCACCATGGATCGCGCCTGCCAGCGCTCCTGCGCCGTCGCCCCCAGGCAAAATACAATCAAGAAGAGAAGTGTCGGCATCAAAATGTTAACCGTGCCGTGATATCGTACCAATTGAACGGACCAAAAATGCAACGACGCCGCTTTTTCCGGACCGCCGCTGGGACCGCCGTTACGCTCAGCCAATTCCCCCACCACCTTTTCGCTGGCGACAAACCGAAAACCGCCATCGACCGCGTCGAACTCGGCCCCCGCAAAATCGTGCTCAGCCGCCTGGCGCAGGGCTCGGGTACCAACGGCGTGGGCGGCAGTTCCAACCAGACCAAGAAACTGGGCGTGGAGGGTCTTGCCGAGCTTTTCCGTGCCGGCTACGACCAGGGCATCAACTTTTTCGACGCCGCTGACCAGTACGGCACCCACCCCCACGTCGCCCGTGCCCTCACCACGGTCCCCCGCGACAAAGTGGTGCTGCTTTCCAAGACCCGCGCTTCGACGGCGGAGGAGATGCGCGCCGATCTCGACCGATTCCGCCGCGAATTGAAGACCGACTACATCGACATCCTGCTGCTGCACTGCATGCTCGACAAGGATTGGAATGTGAAGAAGCGCGGCGCAATGGACGTGATTGAGGAGGCGCAGGCCAAAGGGATTGTCCGCACCAAGGGCGTCTCCTGCCACACGCTGGAAGCCCTGAAAACCGCCGCCGCCGAGCCGTGGGTGGAAGTCGATCTCGCCCGTCTGAACCCGGCGCGGGCCGCCATGGATGCCGATCCCAATACCGTGATTGGTGTTTTGAAAGAGATGAAAGCGGCCGGCAAGGGCGTCATCGGGATGAAGATTCTCGGCGCTGGCAAGCTGCGCAACCATGTGGACGAAGCTCTCCAATTCGCCCTCGCCCAAGACGTCCTCGACTGCTTCACCATCGGCAGCGAAAGCCGGTCCGAGATGGAAGATCTGCTCAGAAAAATTCCCGCGGCCAGCGTCCGCGGTTAAACCATACTCCAAGGGAAACCAAAAACCATGACACTGAAAACTCTCGCTCTCGTAGCACTCACGGCCTCCGCCATGGCCTTCAGCCAGGAAGCCGCCAAGAAAGCCGCCACCGGTCCTCTGAACCCCACCATGTCTCCGGTCGGCGATCCGACCTACAAGAAACCCATGGGCTCGATGGGTACCAAGGGCGATACCTGGACCCAGACGACGATGACCGCCGGTGTCGACGGCAAGCCCCGGGCCGGCAAAGCCACTACCGTGGTCGGCGAGATCGTGGAGTTCTCCTGCTACCTCCAACTCGGCAAACACGGCGAAAAGCACCGCGCCTGCGGACAGAAGTGCATCAACGCCGGCCAGCCCATCGGCCTGGTCACCGCCGACGGCTCGCTGTACATGTTGATGGAAGAAGAGCATGACCCCCGCCGCGACGGCGCCACCAGCGATTTCCGCAAGGCTGCCGCGGAACACACTGCTCACGTGATGGAAGTTACCGGCACCCTGGCCTCCCTCGGCGGCTATCGTGCCATCTACGTGCAGGGTTACGCCAAGAAGTAACCCACGAAAGGATCCCATGCGTCGAAGTCTCTGGCTGGGAGCGGTGGCATTAGCCGCCGTTCCCGTCATCCTCCTCCAGGCCCAGCCCAAACCGGCGGCCTTTGTCGTTCCCCGTGGCCTCCCCCCCATCATCTGGCCCAAGGACAACCCGTACACCCCGGCCAAGGCGGAACTCGGCCGGCTCCTGTATTTTGATAAGCGCATCTCCGGCGACGGCACGCTCTCCTGCGCCACCTGCCACCACCCGGCGAAGGGCTTCACCGACCAGGCGAAGTTCTCCACCGGCATCCGCGGCCAGGTGGGAGGCATCAACTCCCCCACTGTCATCAACCGCGCCTTTGGCGCCATCCAGTTCTGGGACGGCCGCGCCTCTTCGCTGGAAGATCAGGCCGTTGGCCCCATGGCCAACCCCATTGAGATGGGCAACACCCATCCTGTCGTCGTCGAAACCTTGAAGAAGATCCCCGGCTACCGGGCCCGCTTCAAACAGGTCTTCGGGACCGAGGACTTCACCCTCGATCATGTCGCCAAGGCGATCGCCACGTTTGAACGGACCGTTCTCAGTGGCAATGCTCCCTACGACAAGTACAAACTTGGCAACAAGGCGGCCATGAACGCTTCCCAGATCCGCGGCATGGACGTCTTCTTCAACAAGGCCAAGTGCGATCAGTGCCACGAAGGGGCCAACTTCACCCTCAACTCCTTCCACAACCTCGGCGTCGGCCAGGACAAGGCCAACCCGGAACCCGGTCGCTTCGCCGTCACCAAGAATCCGGCCGACTTCGGTGCTTTCAAGACGCCCACCCTGCGGGAAATCGAAAATACCTTCCCCTACATGCACGACGGCAGCCTGAAGACGCTCGAAGAGGTGGTGGAGTACTACGACAAAGGCGGGATTCCGAACAAGAATCTCGACGAGCGGATCAAGAAGCTCAACCTCACGACGCAGGACAAAGCCGATCTGGTGGCCTTCATGAAAGCCCTCTCCGGTACCGGCTGGCAACAACTCACCGAACCGAAGGAATTTCCTCAATAATGGAACGCAAAACCTTCCTGCGCGGCGCCCTTGGGGTCGCCGCGCTTTCTATTGCCGCCTGCAACAAGAACGATAAACGCCGCGTCGCCGTCGTCCCCAAGGGGCGCGCCCACCTTTTCTGGCAGTCGGTCCACGCCGGCGCGGTGAAGGCAGCGCGCGAACACAACGTCGAGATCGTCTGGAACGGCCCGGCCACCGAAACCGACTACAACGGCCAGATTCAGATCGTCGACGCCATGATCAACCAGCGCGTCAATGCCATCGCCCTGGCCCCGATCGACAAGAAGGTGATGGTCTCGGTGGTGGAACGTGCCGCCAAAGAAAACATCCCCGTCGTCATCTTCGATTCCGGCATCGATACCGAATCCTATGTCTCCATGGTCGCCACCGACAACTACGCCGCCGGCCAAATGGCCGCCGCCCGTATGGGGGAGATCCTCGGCGGCAAGGGCAAAGTGATCGTCGTCGCCGTCCAACCGGGCGGCGCCTCCACCATGGCCCGCGAACAGGGCTTTGAGGATGCGATTAAGAAGTTCCCCGGCATCCAGATCGTCGACAAACGATACGGCATGGCCGACTTCGCCAAGTCCCTGCAGGTCGCCGAGAACATGCTCAGCGCTTTCCCCGATGTCGCCGGGTTGTTCGCCTCCAATGAATCCAGCGCCGTCGGCGCCGCCCAGGCCCTGAAAGGCCGCAAATCGACCAACGTGAAGATGGTTGGCTTCGATTGGAGCCCCACGCTGCTCAACGACCTGAAAGACGGCCTGATCGACTCCCTCGTCGTCCAGGACCCCTTCAACATGGGCTACGAGTCCGTCATGGCCGCCATCAACAAACTGGACGGCAAACCGGTGGAGAAGAACCGCCCTATGCCGCCCCGCCTGGTGACCAAAGCCAATCTGGACACGCCGGAGATCAAGGCCCAGTTGGAACCGGACCTCAAGAAATACTTAGACTAAGCTTCCCCATAAATAGGAAAAAGGCGAGTGCCTCCGATGGCTCACTCGCCTTTTTTCTTTTCCCGCGTCGTGACGAACCCGGGCCCGGTCGGTTGTCACCGCCAGAGCTTAGTTGTTGGCCGATCCCAGCGTCGAATTGACCTTCGAGAAGATCGCGCAGATGTTCGGTGCAATGGATTGCGGAAAGATCGCTGCGGTTGCCACCGCGATGGTGGCTGCCATTAACGCATACTCAATCAGATCTTGCCCCCCTTGGTGGGACACAATCCGTGAATGACATAAAACGGAGATCACGGCGGTGCGCCGCTTTATGCGATTCCAGCCTTGGGTGATTGTTAGCCTCATCTTTTCGTCTCTTTCTGCGGCGTACAGCTTTGCTACATCCATCTTGCCGGACGAGACAAATTGACTCAACTTCGAAATAGTCCTAGTACACTACCTGTTTTACCTTAGAACTAAGGGCTCACCCTACCAACGAATTTTCGCCGGGAAAAATTCCGCCACCAGGTCTTCGTAGTACGGCCGCAACTCCGCCATATCCGGCTTCGTTGCCGACTTGGAATACAGATCGTACGGATTGAATTTCCGTACCCAATCCATCATTTCCATGTCGTGATCCGACATCAGATATTGGTAGTCCATCTCCCGGTGCGCCGAGTACCAGGAGTGATACCGGATCATGTACTGCGCCGGTTCCGGCATGTACTTCTTGGTGACGTGATAAAGGTACTCGTCGTGCCCCCAGCTCAGGTGGACGTTGTCCAACCCGCACTGTTCGCTGTAGATCCCGTAGCGCGACATCAACTCCGGGTTCTGCGAGTCCGGATTGGCGGCGAAGTACTCGGGATAGACAATCTTGTCCGACCAGCGGCAACCTACGGGAAATGTATCGCCGACGACGGCCCATTGCGGCTCGCCCCACATCGTCAACACCTTGCCCAGGTCATGGATAAAACCGGTGAGAACGAACCAGCGCGGGTGCCCGTCGGCGCGCATCGCCTCGGCCGTCTGCAGGTTATGGTCGATCTGCGACAGATCGGTGTCGGGGTCGGAATCGTCCACCAGCGTGTTCAGACGCTCCATCGCCTCCCAGATGCCCATCTCGCCCTTGGCCAGCGGCTCATACTCGGCCCGCTTGGCCCGGACGAAGTCCAAGGTCTGCAGCTTATGGTTTTCCCGATAGAAATCGCGCACCACCTGCGGAGTCGTGTCGTCGTAGACGCGAAACTCCTCTTTCTTCCGGTCGGCGCGGTAACGCGCGCGGACGTGATCGTCCCACTGGTCCAGCGATTCCAAAGGCCCGTTCGTCGTAGTTCCCATATTCTGAAGACTACACTATAACGAGCCCCGGTTCCTAGCTGTTGTAACCGAACATTAACATTGCCAGCGCCAAAGATTGGCCCCGGCCGTATAGCCGGCGCCGACGGCCGCAAACAGCACCAGGTCGCCCTTTTCCAGCCGGCCGCCTTCCACCGCATCGCGAGTCGCCAGCGGAATCGTTGCCGCCGTCGTGTTCCCAAACCGGTCGATATTGATGATCACCCGGTCCAGCGGCATATCCAGCGCCTTGGCCGTCGCTTCAATGATCCGCCGGTTGGCCTGATGCGGGATCAGCAGCTTCACATCCTCGCCGCGCAGACCGTTCCGCTCCAGGAGGATCGACGACATCTCCGCCATCTTCCGGACCGCGTATTTGAATACCTGCTGCCCTTCCTGATGAACGAAATGCTGGCGCGCGTCGACGGTCTCATGCGACGCCGGCATGCGACTGCCGCCAGCCGGCATCTTAAGAAACTGCCCACCGGACCCATCCACTTCATTGATGTAATCCAGGAAGCCGTCCTCGCCCTCCTCGGCCGTTTCCACCAGGAACGCCCCGGCCCCATCGCCGAACAGGATGCAGGTCGCCCGGTCCGTATAGTCCAGAATGCGCGACATCGTGTCGGCGCCGATCACCAGCACCTTCTTCGGCGGTCCCGCCGATACCAGGTGCGCCGCCGTAGTCAACCCGTAGACAAAGCCCGAACAGGCGGCAATCAGATCGTAGCCCCACGCCCCGGTCGCGCCCAGTTTGTCCTGCACCAGGCAAGCCGTCGCCGGAAACAGCATGTCCGGCGTCACCGTGCACACGATGATCGCGTGCAGATCCCGCGGATCCAGCCCGCGGGAAGCCAGCACCACCCGCGCCGCTTCCACGGCCATGTCGGAGGTCGCCAAATTTTTGTCCAGGATGTGGCGCTCCCGGATCCCCGTGCGCTCAGTAATCCACTGATCGTTCGTCTCCACCAGTTTTTCCAGATCATGATTCGTCAACACCCCCGGGGGCACGTAACCGCCAATGGCGGATATCTTGGCCCGGTAGGGATTTTTCGACTTCCCAGCTATTTCCAAATAGACCCCCGTCGCAACACGGAACGAGATTGATGTCGCAAACTAATATGGTACCGTTCGAGAGACATGCAAGTCGAGAGAGGCCAGCCCCGGCTCCCCGGTTTCGATGACGACGACCCGCCCTCTGCTTCCCTGCCCGCGGCCGCCGTCCTCTTTGAAACCCCGGTGGAGATCTGCCGCCGCGTCTTCCGCGACCTCCGCCCGCGCACCCCGCTCCCGGAGTTCTCGGTGGAATTCTGCCGTTTCGCCAATGCCAACTCCCACATTCGCCTGGAGGCCGGCCGCCTGGAACTCCGCATCACCGACGCCCTGGAAAGCGCCCCGGCGCCGGTCTTGGAGGCTCTTGCCTACATCCTCATCTGTAAGCTCTATCGCAAGCCCGTCCCGGCCGCCCAGCGCCACCGTTACAACCTCTATCTCAACCGCCAGGACATCCGCCGCCAACTCCACCTGCTCCGCCAAACCCGCGGCCGCAAACACATCTCCGGCCCCCAAGGCGAACGCTTCAACCTGGAAGAGATCTTCCAGGAGCTAAACGCCCAGTTCTTCAACGGCCTGCTCGCCCAACCCTCGCTCGGCTGGAGCCGCCGCGCCTCCAAGACCATCCTTGGCCACTTTGACCCCTCCCACAACGCCATCATCCTCTCCCGCCTGCTCGACAAACCCAACGCCCCCCGCCTGGCCGTCGAATACGTGATGTACCACGAGATGCTCCATCTCCGCTTTCCCGTCGAGACCAAAGGAGCCCGCCGCCGCATCCACCCCAAGGCGTTCCGCGATGCCGAAAAGCTCTATCCCCGGCTCAAGGAAGCCAAGGCGGCGCTGGAAAAACTCTGCGGCACCGCCCGGCTGTCGGACTCCTGGTAGCTACCCCCGCGAAGGCATCGCAATCGACCGCCGCCAGTAATCCTCAAACAACCCCTGCATCGCCTCCGACAGCCCGCCGTGGTCGAACACCACCGCTGTCCAGGTCGGCCGCGTAATCACCGGGTCCAGCAGCGCAATCATCCCCCGCTTGCCGTCAAACAGCGCCAGCTTCAAAGGCAATGACGGCACCTGACTCACC
Organism: uncultured Solibacteraceae bacterium; assembly: GCA_964430625.1. Lineage (GTDB taxonomy): Bacteria > Acidobacteriota > Terriglobia > Bryobacterales > Bryobacteraceae. The sequence continues at coordinate 215,001 of CAYSFR010000005.1, read as the reverse complement.
TCCACGCCGATGTCCATGAACTCCATCAGCCGCCGCCGGTGCTCATCGTCCAGCGTCCCCACTTCCACCAGCAGCCGGCACCGCACTCCGCGCTGCCGCGCCGCTTTCACCAGATCGTCATTCAACGGATCCACCGCATACGGCGGCCGCGAAAACTCCAGGTACTCGTGCTGCACCTCGGAAATCATCCGCCGGTACTCGGCCGCCGTCTGCAGCGGTTCGCTTACGATCCGCAAAAAGTCCAGCGTCCCGCGCCCGCCTTGGCCCTCCGAATAGGAGGAGTTCAGATCCTCCACCAGATCGGTGGCAAATCGCGACTGCTCGGTCAGCTCCTGCTGCAAATGCTGCGCCCGCCGCGCGAAATACGCCGGAATCGCCAGCGACGGTTCCACCGCCGAAAACAGCTTCGTCTTCTCCCGCACCACTTGCGCGAAGCCCTTTTCCACCAGCGAATCCAGCACTTCGTAGATCTTCTGCCGCGGCACATGGGCCCGCGCCGCCAGTTCCAGCGCTTTGAACTTCGGATGGCCTACCAGCACCAGATAGCTCCGCGCCTCATAGGCGTTCAAGCCAATCTGCTGCAAGCGCTTCCAAAATCGCTGGTACTCAACTTCCGGGAGGTCTGTAGGCATTCGTTTCGTTTTCCTATTCCATCTGGCAGCAGTCCGATAACGCAGCCGCTGCCACCGTTACGAGGTGTATGCCGGATTCTATCAGGTGTTGGCTCGTTCCGGGTAATCCCCTTCCGGCTGCTACAATCGACCATGGGGTGTTATTCGTGACGGCCGCCGATTCGAAACCATTGACGTTCGGAGAGTGGAAGCGGAGCGCTTGGGCTGATCAGTCGCCCCCCTCCCGCTCCGTAAAAGACGAGATCCGCGAAAACCTCATCCAGCGCCTTCGCTCCGGAGCCGAGCTTTTTCCGGGCGTTCATGGCTATGACGATACCGTCATCCCCCAGGTCGTCAACGCGCTCCTGTCCCGCCACAACTTCATCCTTCTCGGCCTCCGCGGTCAGGCCAAAACTCGCCTCATCCGCATGCTCACCTCGCTGCTCGATCAGTGGACCCCCTACATCGCCGGCTCCGAAATCAAGGATCACCCGCTCGCCCCGGTCTCCACCTTCGGCCGCCAGCAGATCGCCTCCCTCGGCGATGCCACCCCCATCGCGTGGCTTTCCCGTAACGATCGGTACATCGAAAAACTCGCCACCCCCGACGTCACCATCGCCGACATGATCGGCGACATCGACCCCATCAAGGCCGCCCGCCAGGGCCACGACATCGGCAGCGACCTCAACATCCACTTCGGCCTGCTCCCCCGCGCCAACCGCGGCATCTTCGCCATCAATGAACTCCCCGACCTTGCTGGCAAAATCCAGGTCGGACTCTTCAACATCATGCAGGAGGGCGACGTCCAGATTAAGGGCTTCCCCGTCCGCCTCCCGCTCGACGTCCTCCTCATCTTCACCGCCAACCCGGAAGACTACACCGCCCGCGGCAAAATCATCACCCCGCTCAAGGACCGCATCGGCAGCGAGATCCGCACCCACTACCCCCCAACGCTCGAGCAAGGTATCGCCATCACTGCCCAGGAAGCCTGGACCGCCCGCTCCTCCGCCGCCCGGGTGATCGTCCCGAAGTACATCCGCGAAGTCGTCGAAGCCATCGCCTTCCTCGCCCGCGAAGACAAGAAAATCGACAAACGCTCCGGCGTCTCCCAGCGTCTGCCCATCTCGGTCATGGAGAACGTCGTCTCCAACGCCGAACGCCGCGCCATCCAGAACGCCGAAAGCGAAGCCGTCCCCCGCGTGGCCGATATCTACTCCGCCCTCCCCTCCATCACCGGCAAAATCGAACTCGAATACGAAGGCGAACTGAAGGGCTCCGAATCGGTTGCCCGCGAACTCATCCGCCTCGCCGTCGGCCGCGTCTACTCCAACTACTTTGAAGGCGTCAACGTCGCCATGACGGTGAAATACTTCGAGCGCGGCGGATCGCTCAAAGTCGACGCCGCGACCAGTTCCCCCGCCCTGCTCGAACAACTCCTGCAGGTCGACGGCCTCATGGAAAAAACCCGCGCCCTCGGCCTCTCCGCCAACGAACCGGACGCCATCCGCGCCGCCGCCGGCGAGTTCATCCTCGAGGGCCTCTACGCCCACCGCCGCATCAGCCGCAACGAAGAACTCGGCTTCTCCGCCGCCGAAGACCGCCGCCGTGGCCACGAACCCGAACCCGAAGACACACCCCCCGCCCGCCCCCCGAAGCGCCGCCAGTTCAATTGATAAGAGGTTCCATGCGCTGGATCCGCTACTCCCAGTTCGAAGAGGACGACTTCGGCATCTCCGCCGAAGACCTCATGCGCGCCCTCTCCGACTATTTCCTCCAGAGCGGCTTTCAGGACCCCTACGGCGGCTACCCGTTCAATGAGGACACCCTCGAAATGCTCCGCGAGGCCATCCGCCAGGCACTCGAGGACGGCGAACTCCTCCCGCCCGGCGAGTACGAAAAACTCACTCCCGAACAGCTCGAAGCCCTCCTCGATCGCCTCGTCGAGAAGCTAATGACCGACGGCTACGTCTCCGAACCTCCCCAAGGCCCGGGCCGCGAAGGCGATGCCGGCGGCGAAATCCGCGTCGAAACCACCGACAAGGCCCTCGATTTCCTCGGCTACAAAACCCTCAAGGACCTCCTCGGCTCCCTCGGCCGCTCCTCCTTCGGCGCCCACGATACCCGCGACATGGCCACCGGCGTCGAAGCCTCCGGCGCCTCCAAACCCTACGAGTTCGGCGACACCCTCAACCTGGACGTCAACGCCACCCTATTCTCCGCCCTCCGCCGCACCGGCACCACCGAACTGGAATACCCCGACCTCCACGTCCACCAAAGCGAATACCAGTCCAGTTGCGCCACCGTCCTCCTCCTCGATTGCTCCCACAGCATGATCCTCTACGGCGAGGACCGCTTCACACCCGCCAAACGCGTCGCCCTCGCCCTCGCCCACCTCATCCGCACCCAGTACCCCGGCGACTCCCTTCGCCTCGTCCTCTTCCACGACACCGCCGAAGAGATGCGCCTCTCCGAACTCGCCCGCGTCCAGGTCGGCCCCTATCACACCAATACCCGAGACGGCCTGATCCTTGCCCAACGTATCCTGCAGCAGGAAAAGAAGGATATGAAGCAGATCATCATGATCACCGACGGCAAGCCCTCCGCCCTCACCCTCGATAACGGGCAGATCTACAAAAACCCGTTCGGCCTCGATCCCCTCGTCATCTCTCGTACCCTCGATGAGGTCAGCCGCTGCAAACGCCAGGGCATCCTCATCAATACCTTCATGCTCGCCCAGAACTACGACCTGGTGAACTTCGTCCATAAAGTCACCGAGCTCTGCCGCGGAAAAGCGTATTTCACCACTCCACAAACACTTGGACAGTATTTGCTCATGGACTACATGAACCGCAAAACCCGCACCGTACACTGAGGCCCTATCGCGGCGAGGACGTCCGCCGCGGCAACCCGGCCAGCGCCGCCGCCAACTCCTCCCGGTTCACCGGCTTCGCCAGAAACCCGTCCATCCCCGCCGCCAGCGCCTTCCGCCTCTCCTCCCCGGACACCCCCGCCGTCAATGCCACAATCGGCACCGTCCGCGCCGGACCCTCCAATTGCCGGATCTCTGCTGTCGCCGCGTAGCCATCCATCTCCGGCATATGGCAATCCATCAGCACCACGTCAAAAGCTCCTTCCCGGCACTGCTCCACAGCCTCCCGGCCATCCTTGGCCAGCGACACCTGCGCCCCCAGCCGCCGTAACAGCGCCTGCACCACCCGCTGATTCACCAGGTTGTCTTCCACCACCAGCACCCGCATTCCGGTCAGCAGACGGCCCGGCGCCGCCGCCCCTGACGGCGCCTCCACCATCCGGGCCACCGGCAGCGTCACCGAAAAGGTGAACCGGCTCCCCTTTCCCGGCGCACTCTCCACGGTCAATTCCCCGCCCATCAGCCGCACCAGATCCCGCGATATCGAAAGCCCCAGACCCGTCCCTCCATACCGCCGCGTAGTCGACGCATCCACCTGCCGGAACTTCTCGAAGATCGTCCCCTGCAACGCCGCCGGAATGCCGATCCCCGTATCAGCCACCGTGAACTTCAACTCGGTCAACGCCCCCTCCGTTCGCGCCCCAACCTCGATCGTCACCTCCCCTTCCGCCGTAAACTTGATCGCGTTGTTCGCCAGGTTCGACAAAACCTGCCGGATTCGCATCCCGTCTCCCTGCACCAACGCCGGCACGCCGGCTTCCACCACCGTCGCCATGAGGATTCCCTTCCGCCTCGCCGCCGGCAAAAACGTCTTTTCCACCTGCTCGGCCAGCTTCCGCGGCGAAAACGGTGTCGTCTCCAGCAGGAATACCCCGGAGTCGATCTTTGATTGGTCCAGGATCTGGTTCAGCAACTCCAACTGCGAATAGGCGGACTCCCGAATCGTCTGGATCTGCTCCCGCACATCCGGATCCTCCTCGGTGTCCAATAGCAGATCCGCCGTCCCCAGGATCCCGTTCATAGGCGTTCGGATCTCATGACTCACGTTGGCCAGAAACTCTGCTTGCAGCGTCCGTGTCCGGTCCGCCGCCGCCCGCGCCGTCCGCAGTTTCCGCACCAGCCACCCCAACACCCCGATTACCAGCGCCATCACCACACACAGCCCCACCAGCCACCGGAACTGCCGCGCTCGCGCCTGCAGCAACATTGCCTGCCGTACATACCCGCCCGAGAACGTAAACCACCGCCCGGCAATCTTCGCCACCGTCCCGTCAGCAATCATTTCGCCGATCCGGTCCCGTAACACCTCCGCTCCCCCGGCCGACTCCAATCGCGAAAAGATACTCATCGGATCGGCCAGTTCCGGCAACGGCTTGATCCGCAGCGATATCCCCGCGCAACCCTCCGGCCGGTCCAGTAACGCGCTTTCGACAACCCGCATGTCGAGCAACGCCACGTCCGCTGTCCCCGCACATACCTCCCGCAGCGCCTCCCTCCGCGTGGGTGTCAGCACCAGCGTCGAACCCGGAAACTGCAGATTCGCCAACCGCCGCGTCGCCACCCGGTCCATCACCGCCATCCGCTTCCCGCTCCAGCTTTCCGGCTGCGCCGCAAATCGCCCGCCGTCCCAGCTCAACACATGCTGATCCTCGCTCCACGGCCGCGTCTGGTGCATATCCAGATATTCACCGGGCCGGTAATACCCCGCCGGCCAAATGTCGATCAGCCCCTCCTGCAGCGCCGCCTTCGATCCCCGCGGACAGAACACCCACTGCAACTCGATCCCGGATCTCCGCGCCGCCTCGTTCATTACCTCGACCGCGAATCCGCTCGCCCCCTTCCCCTCCGCCCAGTCGTGGTTCGGCGGATTGTGGTCAACTCCAATGCGATAACTCCTGCCCCGCTGTTGCCGCCCCCGCCAATGCGCATCCCAACTGTCCCACCCGGCCACCGCAATCAGTAGCGCGGCCGCGCCAATGGCGAACAGTAGGGGGAGCAGCTTCCTGCCTCCGCCGGTTATCGCGTGCCCGAATCGCACAATGCTCCTCCTGTCTTATCGACAGAACACCGGACATGTTTCGCCGCTCTACCAGAATTCTTACCAATATCGCGCAAATACACAAGATTCTGATAACAATAGAACGATGCAAACGAGAACTCTTGGTAACAGCGACCTCAAACTCACCCCCCTCGGCGTCGGCGCCTGGGCCATGGGTGGCGGCGGTTGGGCCTTCGGCTGGGGCCCGCAAGACGACGCCGATTCGGTCGCCGCCGTTCACGCCGCCCTCGATGAAGGCTGGAACTGGATCGACACCGCCGCCGTTTACGGCCTCGGCCACGCCGAAGAGGTCGTCGGCAAAGCCGTCAAAGAACGGTCCGACAAACCCTACGTCTTCACCAAATGCGCCCGCGTCTGGGACGAAAATCGCCAGATTGGCAAGCGTTTAAAGGCGGCCTCCGTGAAAAAGGAGTGCGAAGACAGCCTTCGCCGCCTCGGCATGGAAACCATTGATCTCTACCAGATCCACTGGCCGGAGCCGGACGAAGACATCGAGGAAGGCTGGAAAGCCATGTCGGAGTTGAAGGCCGAGGGCAAGGTCCGCTGGATCGGCATCTCCAACTTCAGCAAGTCCCAGATGGAGCGCATTGCCCCCATCGCTCCCATCACCTCGCTGCAGCCCCCCTACAGCCTGGTTTCGCCCGAAATCGAGGCCGAGATTCTCCCCTATTGCGGCGCCAACAACATCGGAACCCTGGTTTATTCCCCCATGAAGTCCGGTCTGCTAAGCGGTTCGATGACCCGCGAGCGCATCGCCGCCATGCCGCCGGACGACTTCCGTCAGCGCACCCCGAACTTCCAGGAACCGCTGCTGACCAAGAACCTGGCGCTCGTGGAAAAGCTCCGTGAAATCGGCGCCCGTCACGGCCGCACCCCCGGCGAGGTGGCGATCGCCTGGACCCTCCGCCGCCCGGAGGTCACCGCGGCGATTGTCGGTCTCCGTTCCCCCGCCCAATTACAAGGCGTCAAAGGCGCCGCCACCTTCCGCCTCTCCCCCGAAGAACTGGCCGAAATCGCCTAAGACTTCCCCTGGATGCTGCTTACCGGAGAAGTCTGTGTTTACAGACTTCCCCGGTAGCAATCCTACAACTTCCGCGCCGAGCCCAAGTACAACGCATTCAACAGCAACTTAAACGTCCCGAACGGCTGCCCCCGATGCTGCACGCGGAACCCGTACATCAGCACCCGGCCCTTCCCATAAGCCGCATCCACCAGAATGCTCTTCCCCAGCACCGACCTCTCCCCGCTCAACCACCCGCTCGCCAGCAAATCCCGCCGTACAAAATTGACGACCGACTTCGCCGACCCTCCTCCCACCTCCATCACCGGTCCCCCGTTTGAGAACACAATCGCATCCTTCGGCATCCCGAACGCCAGCGGACTCGTCGTATCCACCGTCGCCCGCAGCAACGACCCCGGCGAGTAGAAACCCGTCTCCGACCCTCTCGACACGCTCCTCACCGGCAACGGCATAAACTGCATCGGCAACTCCGCTGCCGTCGACAACGCCACCATCGTCCCCCCTTCCCGCACGAACAGGTCCAACGCCGCCACCCCCTGCGCCCCAATCCCTCCCACATGCTCCGGCCGCGGACGCGGACGCCCCCGGTTCGGATTATTCATATCCCCCTCTTCCCCACCGCCGCTATCCCGCAGCCCATGCAAAATCGAATCCACCGACTGCTGCGCCAGCAGTATCGTGTCAAACCGCTCCCGCAACCCGCCCTTCTGCAAATCGGCGTTATGTACCAGCGTGTACGGCACCTGGAACGTATCCAACAGCCACTGCGTCCACCCCAGGTCCATGTTTCCCGTATACGGCTCATACACCGCCAACCTCGGCTTCCGTAACTCCCACGCATACCCGGAAGTAACTAACTTCCCGTCCGCCGTCCACCCCACCTTCTCCCCCGCCCCTAACATCTGCGCGATCTTCAAGTAGGAGGAGTTATCCCGGCTGTCTAACTGCCACGCCGCCGCCGGCACCTCGGAAACGGTCGTCAGCCCGGAAGTGTCGAACCGGTCGTTGATCCGCTCCACCCGCACCCCCATCTGCATCGGCAGCGTCCAGCCCGCCACATCATACGGCCGCTTCGTCGGACCCGTCGTCCCGCTCCGCAACTCCGGATAGGATTGCGGCTCCATCAGGTCCACCAGGTAGGAACGGAACGCCTGCCCGGCTAACATCACATAGGAACCCGCCGGATACGACTTATCCCCCATCCGGATCTCCGTCGTCGCCCGTTTCACCTCAATCCCGCCCAACTGCAGCCGCCGCAGCATCTCGGAGGCCGTCCAACGGTCCCACTGGTCCGGCGGTACCACATAGGCGAACGGCTTGGCCGTCTCCGCCATCGCAATGTTCCGCCGCGCCAGGTCCCACGCCTTGTGAATCCAGTGCTCCGGCATCCGCGCCGCCAGATTCAGAATCGCCATATCCGCCGTCTGCATGTACTCAATGGCGTCCTTGGCCGTCCACTTCCCGCCCATCCACGGCGTATAGAAAATCGTAGGCTGCTTCGTCGGAATTCCGTTCGAAAAACGGTCCGGCAACTCGCTCAACTTATACTCTTTCGGAATCGAATACGGCTGCATCGCCGTCTCTGTCAGGATCCCGTGCATGTTATGAAACGCCGGCGCCGACCGCAGCCCCCCGTTCCACCATCCGTCAAACCCCACATAACTCAACACCCCCGTCTTGCCTTCCATCGCAAACCGCTCCCGCATCGCCGACCCGATCAGGTTGATCCCCTCCATCACCGGCGCCGGAATCGTCGGATTCAGCGGCTCGGCATACGGCGGCACAAAGATCCGCGCCGGAAACGCCGGCGCCTGATGTTGGTTGTACATGATCTGCGGAAACCACTCCTGGAACAATAGCCGCCCGGTGTGCCGCGTCTCTTCCAGATTGAACATGAACCAGTCCCGGTTGTTATCATGCCCCGAATACTTCTGGTACAACTCCGGCAGCGATGCCTCCTGATACGGCGTCCCCACGTTCTTCCGGAACCAGTGCGCAATCAGATCCTGCCCGTCCGGGTTGATCACCGGCACATGCACCAGAATCACCTTCTCCCGGATCCGCTTCACCTCCTCGCTCTCCCCGCTCACCATCCGGTAGGCCAACTCCGGCGACCCCTGCGGGCAGGCCGCCTCCGACGAGTGGATCCCCGCGTCGATCCACACAAACACCTTCCCCTCCCGGGCGATCGTTTCCGCCTCTTCCTTGCTCGCCAGGCCCAGCGCCATCCGCCGGTTCATCTCTTTGTACTTGTCCAACTGCCGGATGTTCTCCTCCGACGAAATCAGCGCCACATACATCGGTTTGCCCGACGAAGTTTTCCCATACTGCTGCAGTTTCAGGCGCGGCGTGGCCTTCTCCAGCTTCTGGTAATACGTGATGATGTCGTTATAATCCGCCAGTTTGTAGTCAGTGCCGGGCTGGTACCCGAGGTGCTCGGTGGGTGTCGGTACGGCAGCCGCTAACGTGGAGACTGCGAGCACAGTGGAAAGAAGGAGGTGCCGATAGGACATGAGAGAATCTTACTATGACCCCTCGTTCCCAGAGGCCATTTCGCGTCGGACTCGTCCAAACTTCCTGCTCCCCGGACCCCGCCGAGAACCTCGATAAGGCCGTCTCCAAGATCCGCGAAGCCGCCCGCGCCGGCGCCCAGATCATCTGCCTCCAGGAGCTTTTCCGCTCCCAATACTTCTGCCGCAAAGAGGATGCCGATCTCTTTGACCTCGCCGAACCCATCCCCGGCGAATCCACCGCCGTCATGGCCAAACTCGCCAAAGAGCACAACGTCGTCATCGTGGCCTCGCTCTTCGAAAAACGCGCCGAAGGCCTCTATCACAACACTGCCGCCATCCTCGACGCCGATGGGGAAATGCTCGGCATCTACCGCAAGATGCACATCCCCGACGACCCCCTCTACTACGAAAAGTTCTACTTCACCCCCGGCGACCTCGGCTTCCGCGCCTGGGACACCCGCTACGGCCGCATCGGCGTCCTCGTCTGCTGGGACCAGTGGTACCCCGAAGGCGCCCGCCTCACCGCCATGCAAGGCGCCAATATTCTCTTCTACCCCACCGCCATCGGCTGGCACCCCGGCGAGAAGGCTGAGTATGGCCCCCGCCAACTCGACGCCTGGCGCACCATCCAGCGCTCCCACGCCATCGCCAATGGCATCTACGTCGCCGCCGTCAACCGTGTCGGCTTCGAACAGGGCCCCGACGATACCGGCATCGAGTTCTGGGGCAACTCGTTCCTCGCCGATCCCCAAGGTCAGGTCCTCGCCCAGGCCTCCGTCGACCAGGAGGAGATCCTCGTCCACGAGTGTGACCCCAAGGAGATGGATACCGTCCGCCGCAACTGGCCCTTCTTCCGCGACCGCCGCATCGACCACTACGGCGCCATCACCCAAAGGTGGCTCGACAAATGAGGGCCTGGCGCATGCCCGCCGAATGGGAGCCCCACGAAGGCACCTGGCTCGGCTGGCCTCATGAAAAATCGGATTGGCCCGGCAAGTTCGCCCCCATCCCCTTCGTCTACGGCAAGATCATCGCCCGCCTCTCCCGCCACGAACGCGTGCACATCCTCGTCGGCTCGGACTCAGAGGCCCGCCTCGCCACCCGCCTCGCCAAACGCCAAGGCGCGCTCATGGCCAACGTCGATTGCCACATCTGCCCTACCGACCGTAGTTGGGTCCGCGACACCGCGCCGATCTTCACAGTCGACGGCAACGGCGGCCTCTGCGCCACCGACTGGCACTTTAACGGTTGGGCCAAGTACCCCAACTGGGCCAAGGACGACAAAGTCCCGGCCTTCGTCGCCAAACTCCTGAAGTGCGCCCGCGTCGTCCCCAAGGCCCGCGGCAAGCGTTTCGTCCTCGAAGGCGGGTCGATCGACGTCAACGGCCAAGGCGACCTCCTGACCACGGAAGAGTGCCTGCTGAGCCCCATCCAGGCCCGCAACCCGCACCTGACCCGCGAGGAGATCGAGGCGGTGTTGAAGGAGCATCTCGGCCTCACCCGCGTGATCTGGCTGTTAAAAGGCATTGAGGGCGATGATACGCACGGCCACGTCGACGACCTGGCCCGTTTCACCGCGCCCAAGACGGTGGTAATCGCCACCCACAACGCCAGGAAGGACCCGAACGTAGCGGTTCTGAAGGCCGCCGGCGACTTGAATATCGTGCCCCTCCCGATGCCGTCCGCGGTTCACTACGATGGCCAACTTCTCCCGGCGAGCTACGCAAACTTCTACATTGCGAACCACCAGGTGCTAGTGCCGACGTTCAACGATGCCAACGACCGTATCGCGTTGAATACATTGGCAAAGCTCTTCCCCAACCACGAAGTGGCGGGCATCGACTGCACCGACCTGGTCCTGGGCCTCGGCACACTCCACTGCATGACGCAGCAGCAACCCAAATAATTGGGACCGGGTGCACCTGACCCCATTTTATCTGTTCTGTTTTCAGCAAGTTGCAGTCGGCCGGTCAACCTACAAAACCTGTGGAATCGTCGCTCAAGCCAGGACCGGACTCCAGCGCCGTCGGAACTCCCACATCCTGCAATTACTGTTCGTCGCAAACAACCGCCTTCGCGTGTCTGAAAATGCACGTAACGAATCTACGCGGCGGCTCGCGCACTGGAAGATACCCAACTTCTCATCGACACGGAGACAGCCCAAACCCCATTCGTTACCACCCCCCTTGACCTCCGCCACAGCAATGGATACGTTTCCGGTGCCTGTCCCAAACGGTCGAAAGTGACAGATTCCAAGATCGCCTGGCCGATCCTGTCAAGGACCCGACGGCGGCACAGCCCTGCCGCCATATAATGGGGAGCGTGGGCTTCGTCTCTTGGGTGAATAGGCTGCGCGCACGCAAGGCTGATCAGCAGTTCAGCCGCGATATTCAAGACAACTTGGCTCTACTCTTTACCGGACGCGCCGCAATCGTGGTCGCGAACAGGCAGGCCGATTCGAACGGGATCCGATCCTTCGATTACGCCACTGCCACCGTAACCACACCCGACCTTTACCTACGCTTCACCAGGGTGCGCGGAGACTTCTCAATCGAGGTCTCGTTGCCATGTACTCCACCCAAATGGGAGGCCCTCGATTCTATTTTGACGTGGCTGGATATGACAGAGGGCGCCACAAAACCGGGCGTGCTCCTTCCGCGCTGGGAATACAGCTCGGATTTGGTTGACCTGGACTGGAGATCGATTGACTGCTTCCTCGTTACTCATTGGGAGAGACTGAAATCTGCTGCAAGCGCTAGTGGCGTAATGAGAAAAAACAAGGGTGCCTGAAGATTGCACCAAACTTGCGAAAATCCCCCATCACCCCAACCCCACCACCCACCCAATCATCCGCCCCATCGCCTTCCCCCGGTGGCTCACTAGCAGTTTTCTCTCCGGCTCCGCCTCCCCGAACGTACACCCAAATGGCGGATAGTAAAACAGCGGATCATACCCAAACCCGTACGACCCCCGCGCCTCGTCCACCATCTCCCCCTCCACAAAATCCTCAAACACCCCCACCACTTCCCCGCCCCGGGCCACCGCAATCGCACACACAAACCGCGCCCGCCGGTCCGCAATCCCCGCCAGATTCCGCACCACCAGCGCGTTGTTCAATGCGTCGGTCGCGCCCTCTCCCGCATACCGCGCCGAATAGATCCCCGGAGCCCCACCCAACGCATCCACCGCCAACCCCGAATCGTCCGCAAACACCAATCCATCGACAAACCGGCTATAAAACCGCGCCTTCAACTCCGCATTCTCCGCAAACGTCGCCCCGGTCTCCTCCGGCGCCTCTATCTGCTTCAGCCCCGGAACAGACTCCACCTCCAGCCGCCCACCCCCATAATGCGCCGCTATCAGCCCAAACTCCCGCAACTTCCCCGGATTCGTCGTCGCACAGTAAATCTTCACGACAGCGTCACGTACCTCTTCTGCAGCGCCACCAACTCGCTCACACCCTTCCGCCCCAGCCCCAGCAACGTCGCCAACTGCGCGTCGTCGAACTCCTTATGCTCGGCCGTCGCCTGCAACTCCACAAACTTCCCCGCCCCCGTCATCACAATGTTCATGTCCACCTCGGCCGCCGAGTCTTCCTCGTAGCAGAGGTCCAGCAAACCCACCCCGTCACAAATCCCCACACTCGTCGCCGCCACGTAATCCCGGATCGGATTCGACGCCAACACCCCCGCCTTCACCAGCTTCCCGATCGCCATCCCCAGCGCCAGAAACGCCCCCGTTATCGCCGTCGTCCTCGTCCCGCCGTCAGCCTGCAACACATCGCAGTCCAGCACCACCGAACGCTCCCCCAGTGCCTTCAAATCCACCACACCGCGCAGCGCCCGCCCGATCAGCCGCTGTATCTCCATCGTCCGCCCGGACTCCCGCCCCTTCTTCACCTCCCGCGACGTCCGCGTCACCGTCGCCCGCGGCAGCATCGCATACTCCGCCGTCACCCAACCCTGCCCCGCGCCCCGCAAGAACGAAGGAACCGAATCCTCAATCGTCGCCGCGCAGAGCACCCGCGTGTGCCCCACCGAAATCAGCACCGACCCTTCGGCCGTCAAAAGATACTCCGGCTCTACCGTCACCGGACGCAGTTGACCCGGCTCTCTTCCATCTACTCGCATACGCGCTCCTTCGTCCTACTTCCCTGCCGATCCCAGCATGGCCGAAAACAGCCAGCCAAGCAGCAATATTCCGCCTATCACTAACAAAAGACAAGGGATCACTCCCTTCGCATCCCGCACATGATCGGTCTTCTTGGGTTCCTGTCCCTTGGTCGATTTCAGGGAGGATTTCAGCTTCGCCATATTTTCCGCAAGTCCTGTTCTACCATGGGAAGCGCATGCGTATCTCTCGCCGCTGCCTTTTTCTTGGCCTGCCCCTCCTGTCCTGCGGTCCCCAGGCCCCCGCTGTCACCGAGCCCCCCAAGCTCATCCACGGCGGATGGATCCGGGAATCCGTCGAGGAACAGCCCCCCTCCGCCGCCCCGGAAAGCGTCCGCTCCCTGAACCCGTCCAAGCTCTGGCGCGTCAAATACAAGGGGCCCCAGGACATCTCCGGCCTCTGGATCCTCTACCCCAACGAAACCGTGGCCTTCGAAGCGATACAAAAGATCAATAAGGGACCCGCCATCCGCCCCTTCTACCGTGGCGCGTTCTTCGTGGTCCTCGACGCCGCCGGCGTCCCCCCGCAGTCCCTCGGCGACTTCCAGGAAGGCGTCACCAAGGCCCTCCCGTGACCCCTCGCCCCCCCAGAGCCTCCGCCGCCGACCGCCTCTTTGAGCACGCCCTCCTCGCCCTCCTCGTCAGCGGCTTTCTCGCTCTCGCCTCCACCGGCGAACTCTCCCTCCCCGTCCTCGCCCTCTCCGCCGCCGGCTTCACCGCCCGCATCCTCCTCCTCGTCTTCCACCGCTCCGTCGCCGTCCCCGCCGCCCTCATCAACACCCTCGTCATCCTCTACGCCGGCTTTTACCCGCTCGATTTTCTCTACCTCTCCAACGACTTCCTCGGCTCCACGGTCCGCCTCATCTGCTTCCTCACCGTCGTCAAAGGCCTCACCTTCCAGTCCGACCGCGACGCCCTCTACGCCATCCTCATCGGCTTCACCCAACTCCTCGCCGCCGCCCTCCTCTCCTCCAGCCTCCTCTTCTTCGTCTTCCTCGCCGCCTTCCTCTTTTCCGGCGTCGCCTCGTTTGCCCTTTGGGAGATCCGCCGCGGTGCCCGTGGCGCCCGCGCCGCCCTCCATGTCCCTACCCGCGGCTTCCACCGCCGCATCGTCGCCGTCAGCCTCGTCACCTCCATCGGTATCCTCTTCTTCACCGTCGGCCTCTTCTTCGTCCTCCCCCGCACCGCCCGCGCCGCCCTCCAGAACCTCGTCAGCAACAAGTTCCACCTCCCCGGCTTCGGCGGCGAAGTCGACCTCCGCAAAATCGGCGAAATCCAAACCTCCAGCCGCACCATCATGTACGTCCGCTTCCCGAACCAGGGCGACGTCCTGAACCTCCGCTGGCGCGGCAGTGCCATGTCCCGCTTCGATGGCAAACGCTGGACCACCGCCGGCGATATGGCCGAACAACTCCGCCTTCGCTACGGCACCACGGCCATCCCCATCCGCTTCCACGGCGGCCGCTCCGGTACCCGCGAAAAGTACGAGGTCCAACTCACCGAAACCGGCATGAACGCCCTCTTCATCGCCGGTATCCCCGAGCTTTTGGAAGCCAACGTCGGCTCTATCGCCGTCCTTTCCAACGGCACCATCCGCACCCTTAGTGACCTGCCCAGCGTCCTCCGCTACTCCGTCACCAGTTTCTTCGACACCTACGGCGGCGACGGCACCCCTCTCCTCACCCGCGACGAACTCCGCCGCCTCCTGGAAATCCCCGCCAACTTCGACCGCCGCATCCTCGAAATGGCCCACCGCGAAGCCGGAACCGAAAACAACCCCTCCCTCCAGGCCCGCCGTCTGGTCGCCTACCTCCAAAACAACTACCGCTACACCCTCGAACTCCCCGCCGAAGAACACCCCGACCCCATCGCCCATTTCCTCTTCGAACGCCGCGAAGGCCACTGCGAATACTTCGCCTCCAGCCTGGCGCTCATGCTGCGGTCCATCGGCATCCCCGCCCGCGTCGTTACCGGATTCCAGGGCGGTACCCTCAACCCGGTCAGCGGCTGGTATACCGTCCGCGCCAGCGACGCCCATTCCTGGGTCGAAGCGTTCCTGCCAGGCAACGGCTGGACCGCCTTCGACGCCACCCCAGCCGCGGCTCGCCTCCCCCGCCCCTCCATGTTCGCCCGCATCACTAATCTGGTAGAAGCCGCCGATCTCTTCTGGCAGGACTGGGTCCTGCAATACGATTTGGAGCGCCAGTTCCGCTTGGCGAGCCAGTTGGAGCAGACCCGGTTTGGCACCAAAACCCGTTCGGTAGCCGGCGCCGTGGCGTCCCTCAACGATGCCGGCACAGCGCTGGGGAACTGGATTAAGGAGCGGGCCATCCTGCTCACCGCCTCCGTCACCACGGCGTTGCTGCTCTGGGTCCTGGCTCCGGTCGCCTGGCGCCGCTGGCAGGAACGCACGCAGCGGCGTAAACTGGCCACCGGCAAAGCGGCAGCCAGCGACGCCACGGTACTTTACCGGCGAATGCTGGAGGCGCTGGAGGAGAACCAGATCCGCAAGCCCGCGTGGTTCACCCCGCTCGAGTTTGCCGAAAAGCTCCCGCCTTCCGAGCTATCGGCGAGCGTGGCCGAGTTCACCCGGGCCTATAACCGGTTGCGCTACGGCAACGACCCAGCCGCGGCTCAGCAGATGCTGGTCCTCTACGACCGTATTCGTAACACCAAGACCAATTCGCCGGCCTAACCCCGCCGCCCCTGATAGCCGGGGCAACCACAGACACATCGACCGCACACCATATCAGCACGGCTGTCCCCTAAAAACGCCGAACACCACCCCGTTAAAGCCGGTCGCAAAACCCGCCAATCACCCGTGCCCGCCCGGCGTTACTGCCCCTTGCCCCGCGCGTCCACCGTCCAGATCGCTTCCACCTGCTGCCCGCGCACCGCGATCATCTTGTCGTAGAGATTCACGCTCGGATCGCAGTGCGGGATCACCAGTTCCACCCGGTCCCCCAGGTTCACCTTCTTCGCCACTTCCCGCAGGTCCAGTTTCCCGTGCTCGTCACCGCTGAAAGCGTACTTGGCCCCGGGAACGCCCCGCGCCTCCGGCGGAAACGGCTTATCGGTGGAAAATGCCTTCAATCCGGCGTCCAGGATCACAAAATCGTCGGTCGGTTTGCTGTACGCCGTCGCCAGAACCGTCAGCGAATTCCGGAAATCCCCGTAAAACTCCCCGCCGTCCTTGCCGCCAATCTTGTTGTAGTCGATGTCCATGAACAGGAAACTGCCCGGCTGGATCTCGGTCACGCCATCAATATGGGAGTCGATATTGTAGGTACCGGTGGACCCGCCGCTCAGCCAGTTGCAGGCGATCCCTTTCTTTTCCAACATTTTACGCGTCTCAACCGCCCGCCCCATCGCCTCCTCGGAGCCCTTCTTGCGGTTGGCGAACCCCAAAATGTGCGCGCAATGGCCGGCGTACGCCTGTATTCCCTGGAACTCCAGGTTCGACTGTTTGACGATATGCTCCACCAGCCCGACCGCCGGCTCTCCCGGCGTGATCCCAGTCCGGCCGCTCACGGCCAGGTCCACCGCCACCCGCACCTTCCGCCCGGCCGCCTTGGCGGCGTCGTTCAAATCGCTCACGTTTTGCGCGTTGTCCACCGAAAAAATGGTGTCCGGCTGCTTGGTTGAAAGGCGAATGGCCCGTTCCACGCGGTAGCGCCCCACCATGGCGGTGGTCAACAGCAAACCTTTAATTCCTTTGTTTGCCAGTACTTCGGCTTCGCCGATCTTCGCCGCGCAGGCGCCAACCGCTCCGGCGGCAATGCACCGCTGGGCGATTTCCGCGCACTTGTGCGTCTTGGCGTGCGGCCGGAAGCCGCGCCCCTGCGCCTTCAGATACCCCGACATCTTGGTGATGTTCGCTTCCAGAGCGTCCAGGTCCACCACCAGCGACGGCGTCGGCAGGTCCTCTTTCAGCAACTTCCCCTTCACGTTCCCGCTGGCCAGAATCTTTTCCACTTCGGACCAGGAGCGGGGAGCACCGGTCAGGATCGCCGGAGCCGCGGCGAGGAGTATGCGTCGGGACATCATCCCGACATCATACCGCTAAAGACTCGCCGTTTTGAGGTAATCCGGTAGCCCTTTTTTGGTGTTTTGCAGCGTTTTCAGGATGTTTCTGCGGTCCGCCAGCGTCAAACGGTTGTACCGTTCGTCCTTGGCGTTGCCGAGCAGCACCTGATGCAGACGGCGGTACACCGCGTCGAGCGCATCGTTCCCCATGCCATCGAAGGCGGCTGAGTAGATCATGTAGCTGCACGGCGTCTTGAAAAGCCGCGTGTTCAGATCCAGTTCCCGCAGCGGGCCCCGCTTGGCGAAAACTTCGGCAAACCCGCTGGAGCCGCGGATCGGTTCCGGCAGCGGCGCCTCTTCGATAAACAGCATGTAATCAACCAGTTCCTCGGCCGCTTCGCGGATGCGGCGGCGCGTGGAATCGGACCGCGTCACCAGCGGATCGCCGAAAATCTGGTTCATCGTCTTCTGGTGATGCAGCGCGTGGCGCACCTCAAAATTAACCCGCGTAATCAGATTCGTCATCTGCGTCTGATGCTCCAGAACCATGAGCGCCACCACGTCGGAGTTCGGCGTCAAGTATCGCCCGGCATCGAAACGGGCCGTGATTTCCTTGAGCGATTCCGGCTTGTCGCGGTCCACCGCCACCTGGTTGCCCATGTGCTTACCGGTTGATTTTCCAGTCACATACCAGCCGCCCCAGCGGTCTTCAATCGGGCTGCGGTGGTCGGTGGTCTTTGTGCCCGCCTGGAACATCGGGTAACCGCTCGCCTCGCTCACCACGCTGCGTATCACCAACCCCGGGACGCCCAGCGTCGCCGCCGACTGGTGGCACTGCAGACAGGTGTCCCGCCGCTCGAACCTTGGTTTGCTAACCTCTTCCTGATCAAGGGAATAGAAGATCACCCCCTGCCGCGGATCGACCGAGGTGATCTCCACCACGTCCCCGGTCTGGACGAAACCCACCGTCACTTCGTCGTTAAAATACAGAGCGCGAGGGGTTCTCGGGGCAATGCGGGGCGCCTGGAAACTGGTCTTGGAGAAGACCATCACCTGACTTTCCACCGGCACATCGAGCGCCTTCAACACCGAGGCGAGATAGCCCGTGCCATCGTCTTCAAACTTGAATTTCACCGCCCCTTCCTTCAACTTGGCGTTGATTTTGGTGATCGGATCGGTGGTCGGGCGCTTGGTGTACTCAATCGCCTCGTGATCGAGCGGAACCAGGAACGAACCTCCCAGACCGGCCAGTGCGGCAACGGGCAAAGCGAAGAAAATAAGCTTCTTAAATGACATGGAAGACCTCTACGGCGACGGGGGCGCAGAGCGATTCGCGGCTCTGGTTATCTTTGACCAGTTCTTCGAGGGTGGTTTCGGCAAACGCCTTCTCCACCATCGCATATGCATTGTCCAAGCGGCGGTGGAGCGGGCAGAGCACCACGCCGTGTTCACGTAAACCCAATGGACACTTACCGATACGGGGAATCGGCTCCACCGCGTTCACCACGGCGAGCATGGAGATCTCCGCCGCCGGCCGCGCCAGTTGAAAACCGCCGTGCCGTCCCCGCTGGCTGACCAGTACCTCGCCGCGGACCAGTTGTTGTAATACTTTGGAGAGGTAGTCTTCCGGGACCTGCGTGGCCTCGGCGATTCGTCCGGCGGTGAGACCTTCGCCTGGACGGGCAGCCATCCAGGTGACCGCGCGAAGGGCGTATTCGAGGGTTGAGCTAAACACTAGATCGATATTACGATAACCGGATCTTTTTATCCATCTTTTTATTGAAAGAGCGAAAAAACCCACTGGCGGAAGGCGTTGCGGCGTCCGGTGGGGTTGCCGGGATAGGGCAGCGGAGGGCGGTCTGCGAGTTGGTAGAGGTGGAGTTTGCCTTCCTGGTGGCGCAGTTGACCCGCCCCGAGCGGTCCTTCCGTAATGGCGTAACTGACTCCATATCTATCGATTACGGACAGGTCACCCTTTTGGAAGCGCTGGATCGCGGCGGCCTGTTCGTCATAGGTGATGCTGAAAACGTCGTGGCTGGCCATGGCCTTCATCGGGAGGGCGGCCACCCAGGGAGCCATCTCCAGCGGGGCCAGAACCACACGGTCCCCGGGCAGGTTGGCGCGCATCCAGTCGAGCATGGCGCGTTCGTCCCGGGCAATGATCGCCGGCCGGCCAATGAGCGGGTCAGCCGATTTTCCGTCTGTATATATCTGAAAATAAACGGTCGCCAGAATCGCCGCGGTGAATCCGCCCCACGCCCACGCAAGCGGGCGCACCCGGTCCCGGTAGCGCTGGAAGAGTTTGTCTTGACTGGCCTTCCGCACTAGCAGGAAGCCCAGGCAGTAGGCGAAGCCGTCAAACAGGTGAATCGCCACCGGAATCGCCGGAATTAGCGGGAGCAGGCAGGTGGCCAGAAACCAGCTATGGAGGACGTCGTCCTCGGGCCCGTCGGACCGTGGACGCATAGCCAGCAGCCAGCAGGTGCCGATGGCCGGGATGCCGAAGGCGAGTAGTACCCAGGCGGGCGAAGTCATGTTCCACTGGGCGATGTCGGAGGCGTCGCGCACCCACGGCGAGCGGATCGATTGAATGAGGTAGGGGAGGATTCCCAGCGCCCCGGAGGCGCCAACGGCCAGGAATTCAAACGGCCGTTTGAACTTCCAGAGTGGAAAAATGCATCCAAACACCACCAAAAACACCTCAAAAGGGTGAAAAAGTGCGCCAAAACATGCCAAAAAACACAGCTTGTAGAGCTGTTTTCGGTCCCCGGAGCGGGTATATTTTGCCAGTGCGGTGAAGCTCAGGAGGGTGATCGCCGTCCCGAAAGTAAGGGTAAAAGAATTCGATAACCCCCCGCGAAAAAAGCCGTCCGCCGTTTCGTAGGAGTACTCGATCAGGCCATACGCCAGCCCCAACTGGACCGGCAGGGCCGCGCCAGCCCACTTCGCCACCGCCCAGCCGATCAATTTCAGCGGCAATGCCCCCGCCGCCGCGATAGCGGCGTAGACCATCTGGCGGCGTGACTGGCAGAACGTCTCCGCCGCGCGCAGCAGCGCGTAGGCGGTGAGCCAATAGAGCAGGAACTGGAATCCGTAGTGTGCTGCGATCGGCGGAAGTCCTGATTTCCCAACCACTTGCAGCATTGGCTGGAAGAGCGCGGGGTTGGTCTGCCAGGGGGAGTGGTAGTTCGGCAGCAGCCAGTGCTCGCGCGCCAGCGCGCCCCAGGTGAGGTACTGCGGGACGTCTAGATTGCGCAGGAAATAGGCGGGTTCGTAGCCCCCGGGCGGCGACGCGATGCCGGCAAAGACCGCAACGTGGTTGATGACGCCAACCAGCGTTCCCAAAGCCAGGGCGATCCACGCAAGACGCATCTACCGGGTCTATCGGCAGCCGGCGCCGACAGCGTTAGGCCGCGCGCAAAAGCCCGGAATCTTCCGAAATCAAGGGCTTTTCCGGTAAGCAGCATCCAGGGGAAGTCTGGGTTAGGAGAGGATGCGCTCGGCGGTCCAGTATAGGGCGGCGCAGGCGATGGCGATTGATGCAGGCACGGCGATTCTCGCGCGGTACCAGTCGCGGGAGCCCCACCACTTTCCCACCATCAGGAACGCGGCGGCGATGACCGCCAACTGGCCGGCCTCGACCCCTAGGTTGAAGGCCGCCAGGGCGGTGACGAACTCGCCGCGCGGCAGGCCCAGTTCCGTCAAGACGCCGGCGAACCCCATGCCGTGCAGGAGTCCGAAGCCGAACACCAACGCCACCCGCCAGGGGCGTAGTTCGCGGACGAAAAGATTTTCTACGGCCACATACGCAATGGACACGGCGATAAGCGGCTCGACAACCGACGGCGGGACGCGGACCAAGCCGTACATGCTCAGTCCGAGGGTAATGGAATGGGCCACTGTGAAGGCTGTGACCTGCCACAGGACCGCTTGACGGCGCTGGGTGAGCAGATAGATCCCCAGGACGAAGAGCACATGGTCGAGTCCGTAGGGCAGAATGTGGGTGAAGCCAAGCACCAGGTACTGCCAGGCGATTTCGGCGCGCCCGCGGTGGATGCCCGCCACCGAGACCGGTTTGCTGCGTTCGCCGCCCTCCAACCAGACCGTTTCCCCGCCCAGGACGCGGAGTGAGTAGGCGGTAAAGGTCCAACCGTACTTCCACGTAAAGTCGCGGGCGCCCGGGGGGACGGTTCCGGTGAGGCGAACCATCATGGCACCGTCCGGGGACTCCTCCATCTGGACCTCCGGGGCGGCGGGGCGGCCATCGAAGGCGAGTTCCACGCGGTCCTGGAAGCGGGCGCCGGCGAGCTTTTCGCGGAGCGCGGCGGCATCGGTTACGACCTCCACCTCGTAGCTTCCCGCGGTCAAACCGACGGTGACGCGGGTGGTTCCGATTTCGTGGGCGAAGGTGAGAACAGCCGAGAGGGCGAACAGGCAGATGCGCATGTGACTATTGCCCCTCTTTAGCGAAGGTCAGGGAGGCCCAATAGCTGGCCCAATCGGCTCCGGACGGTACCATGTGCACGGCCTTTACCATCCACATTCCGGCGTCCTGGAGGGGGAGGCGGACGCGGCCGGCGGCGTCGGTACGGGCGGTTATCTTCTCCGCGGCGCGACCGCGGAGCATGGCGACGACAAGCGCCCCGGCGAGCGGTTTGCCGGCATAGGTGAGGCGTAGCGGGAGCGGGCCGGCGGCGGCGGGGTTGCGTTCGGCGACGAGTTCCAGCGGGAAGCCGAGGGCCTGATCATCGGCGCCGGAGAGGAGGCTCTTGGCACAGCGGGAGAAGATGTCGCGGGCCGGCTTGGCCGACTCGCCGCGGCGGGCGCGTTCGGCCAGCACCCGCTCCAGGCCTTCCTCGCGGAGGTACTCATTGAACTTGGCGGCGTCCAGGTCGACGGTGCTGCCGGCGCTCCAGTAACCGATGACAGCGGGACCGGAGGGAACGAAGCCGGCCGGATCACTGCCTTCGCGGCCCATCACGGTGCGGCGGCCGGCGGCGTCGACGGCGACAAACTCGCGGATGGCGGACGAATGGCGGGGGATGGGATCGCCCATCCAATCCTGGCCGACGCGGAGTTTCAGGCCGACAGGCTGGCCGGCGGCGGCGCGGAAGGCCGTTGGCTCGATCCACATGTCGTGGCCCCAGATGCTGAGCGCGAACAGAAAACAAACCAGAACTCTCATCGCTTCCCTTCTCTTGTCGTTTGGTGCGAAAAAAACCCTCTCCCGGTGGTTGCCGGGAGAGGGGGCTCGTTGCTTCTTCGGTCTACGGATTGGGGATGTCGGGCACGGTGGGAACGTTGATCCCGCCATGACCCTGCAGGAGACCCTGGTGGGCCGGGGCGAGGAAGGGGAAGCGATCCAGGTAGTTCTTGTCGTTCACTTCCACACCTTTGGAGAGGCCCGCGGCGGGGTCCCCGGCGGCGATGAGGCTGATGAGAACGCTGTTCACGTTCACCTGATTGCGGTTGGGGGCGGTGCCGCCACCGAGTTTGCGGCCATTGGGGAACTGGGAGTCGATGGCAGCGTCCAGGGTAATGACGTCCCCGGTGGAGCCGTCCTCGATGGGGATGGGCCGGCCGAGGTTGATGGCCTTGATGATGTCCAGGCGGGGTCCTTTCAGACTTTCAACGGCGGTATCGGGCACGCCGAGGGCCTTATAGATGCCGAGCGCATCCAGGTCGCGGACGAGGACAGGGAAGAGGATGTCGGCGCCGAAGTTGCTGACATCGGTGGACGGCGTGGAACGCAGGTACTGCGTATGGCGCTGGGTGCCGACGAGGCCGGCATTGAACAGCGGCAGGGCGTTGCGGCCCACCTGCACCCACTTGCCGGAGCCCTTGACACCGGTGAGGATGTTGGAGGAGTCGACGGTCTGGGTTTCCTGGCGGCTGATGGAGGTCCAGATGCGGAGGAGGCTATCGGTGGAGTTGGAGAGGCCAACACCGTTGTGGGGGATGCCGCCGGGGAAGATGTCGGCCATCGGCACTTCGAGAGCGATGGAGAAGACATTGAAGCCGGTGAAGACGTCGGTGGCCGGTCCGCGGCGAGCGCCGGAGATGCCGCCGAGGTCGGTGCGGGCGAGGTTGACGAGGTCGAAGATGCCTTTTTCGTCGAGTTGATAGGGATCATCGAACTGGCCGGCGATGACGCGTCCGCCGTTGGTGAGTTTGTGGATGAAGGTATCCACAAAGGCCTGGTTGTAGAGGCCGACTTCGCGGCTGGTGGCGTCGCCGGAGTTGTAGCCCTTGAAGGCGCCGAGGCCGTAGACAAGGCGGTCGGTCTGGGGCCCGTGGTTATTGGGCAGGACGGGGACATCGCGGGCGAGCACGACGTCGCCTTCGCCGTTCTGGTTTTCCGAGCCGGCAACGCGCCATACGGTCATGGTCTCCTTGCCGCCGGTCAACTGCCAGAGCAGTTCATTGCCGCCGCCGAGGCCATCCTTAGCGCTGGGGGCGCCTTCCGGAGTGAGCGTGTTGGTGAATTCCACGCGGTAGACGATGCGGTCCTTCAGGCTGGTTCCCTTGCCGATGTGGAACTCATAGCGATAGCCGTTGCAGGCACGGAAGCCCTGGTTGCCCTGGCCGGGCTCATGCAACGGGTTGAAGTTCATGATGAGATACAGCTTGTCGTGGGCGCCGTCGGCGACCCAGGCATAGGTATCCGTATTGTCGGCACAAGGCTCATTGAGCACGGCGAAGGCTTCGCGGTGGCTGGAGCCATAGGCCATGGCTCCCACCGCGAGAAACGCAACGCCGGCACGCATACAACTGGCAAAAAAATTGGTCTTTCGCATAGTTTCCTTTGGAATCGGCGGCTACTGTCCGCCTTTCTCAAACGGGTATACGAAGCCCTGCGCCAACCGGATTGCGATTGGGACGAAAATTCCGCCGCGCCGTGGATATAATTTGGGAGGTCATGCGCATCCTCTACCCGCTCGTACTCCTCGCTGCTTCCGTTTGGGGGCAGGTCACGTTCCCGACGGCGTATCCGCCAACCAACGATGTGGCGCTCGATAACCTGGTCGCGATCCCAATGCGCGACGGGGTGAAACTGTACGCCGACATCTATCGCCCGGCGGCGCCGGGGAAGTATCCAGTGATTGTCTGCCGGACGCCGTATTCGACCGAGCGGTTCCCGAGCGCCTATGACGCAGCGGTGTTTTTCGCGCAACGCGGGTATGTGTTCGTTTACCAGGACGTGCGCGGGCGGCACGAATCGGAGGGGAGATGGGAACCGTTCCGGGACGACATTGAAGACGGCTACGACACGGTGGAGTGGGCGGCCAAGCAGCCGTGGTCAAACGGGAAGATTGGCATGGAGGGCGGCTCCTATCTGGGGCACGTGCAGTGGCGGGCGGCCATGGCCAAGCCGCCGCACCTGGTGGCGATCTTTCCGGCGGTAGCGGCAACGAGCCTGTACCATGACTGGATCACGCTGAACGGCGGATGGCGGCTGAGCTTCAACTTTGGCTGGGGCCCGGTGCGGCAGGAGTCGCGCATTATGCAGAATACGGGTCCGCACGGGTTGCCGGGCGGGATGACGCCGCTCCATTTTGACGTGATGCAGCGGCACCTGCCGTTAAACGACATGCAGCGGCTGGCGGGACGGAACGCGCAGTTCTACAAAGACTGGATTGCGCATCCGGACTACGACGCCTACTGGAAGAAGCTGAATGCTGAAGAGGTGATGGACCAGATCCAGGTGCCGGCGCATACATTTGGCGGCTGGTTCGACATATTCAGCCAGGGGACGCTGCGGGGGTATGCGCTGCTGAGCAAGAAGGGCGCCAATGAAACGGCACGGAAGCACAGCCGGCTGGTTATCGGGCCGTGGGGCCACGGTTCGTCGCAGAAGTTCGGCGACCTGGACTTCGGGGCGCATGCGCACGTGGACCAGCACTCGCTGGAGTTGCGGTGGTTCGACTATCACTTGAAGGGTTTGAAGAACGGCGTGGAGAACGATCCGGCGGTGCGGATCTACGTGATGGGCCGGAACGAGTGGGTGGGCGAGAACGAGTATCCGCTGGCGCGGACGCAGTACAAGAAGATGTATCTGCATCCGGGCGGGAAACTGGGGTGGGCGGAGCCGCCGGCCGGGGCGAAGACAGTGAGCTACCGCTACGATCCGGAGAACCCGGTGCCTTCGCTGGGCGGGAACAACTGCTGCGGAACGCCGACGCCGGCCGGGCCGAAGGACCAGCGGCCGCTAGACGGGCGGGGGGACATTCTGCGGTATACCTCGGAGATTCTGGCCGAACCGATGGAGGTAACCGGGCCGGTGAAACTGGTGCTGCACGCCTCCAGCGACGCGCCGGACACCGACTTTGTGGCGAAGCTGATTGACGTTTATCCGGACGGCAAGGCGTTGAACATGGCGGAAGGGATTGTGCGGGCGCGGTACCGGGAAGGGGCCGACAAGCCGAAGCTGCTGGAACCGGGTAAGACGTATGAGTTTACGATAGATATGGTGGGCACGGCCGTCGAGTTCCAGCCGGGCCATCGAATCCGCGTCGATATCACCAGCAGCCACTTCCCGCAGTTCGACCGAAATCCGAACACGGGCGAGGCGTTCGGCGTGAGCACCAAGACGCGGATCGCCACGCAGACCGTGCACCAGTCCAAGACGGGCGCGTCGCATATTTTGCTCCCCGTTATTCCATCCAGAAAGCGCTAACTCATGTACGTAGCTGAAATGACCTGGCCTGCGGTGCAGGCCCTTGATAAAGCCACGCCGGTGATCCTGCCGATTGCGGCGGTGGAGCAACACGGCCATCACCTGCCGGTGTACACCGACAGCCTGCTGCTGGGCGAAGTGGTCCGGCGGGCGGAGGCGGCGCTGGGCGCCGAGGCGCTGTTCGCGCCGCTGCAGTGGCTGGGCAATTCGCACCACCACACCGACTATCCGGGCACGATCTCGGCATCGCCGCGGCTGTATCTGGACCTGCTGGCCGACCTGGCGGAGAACTACCTGCAGCACGGGTTTCAGCGGATCTACTTCCTGAACGGGCACGGCGGGAACATTATTCCGGGCAAGCAGGTGGTGTTCGAACTCCGCCAGAAGTACCGGCAACGGAACGATCTGCTGCTGCTGTTTTCCTCCTACTGGGACCTGGCACAGCCGCCGACGGTGTATACGCAGAAGACGATGGGGCATGCCTGCGAATGGGAGACCTCGATGATTCTGCGGCTGGCGCCGCATCTGGTTGTTGGGGACATTACGAAGCTGGAGACGGTGCCGAACGGGTATGCGTTTGACCCGGCGTACCGGGGATGGATCACCAAGGAACGGACGCCAACGGGCCACATCGGCTCGCCGCAGGACGCGACGGCGGAGAAGGGCGAGAACCTGTTCCAGCTGTTTTCCGACGGGGTGGTGAATTTCGTGCGGGAGATCCGCGCGTGGGACGGCCAGAGTTGGCTGTAGATCTCAGTTCCAAAAAGTGGAAGTGGTGGGTGTGCGGGCTGCTGCTGTTCGCCAGCACCATCAACTACATGGACCGGATGACGCTGGCGAGTGTATCGCGGCGTGTGATTGAAGAACTGCACCTGACCAAGGCCGACTACGGGATGGTGGAGCAGTATTTCGGGTACGCGTTCGCCTTTGGGGCCATCATTTTCGGGGTCATTGTGGACCGGGTGAGCCCTAAGTGGCTGTACCCGATCGTACTGACGCTGTGGAGCCTGATGGGCGTGCTGACGGCGTACGCGGGCGAGTTTGCAGGCATGAGCGCAGTGACGAGCCTGCTGGTGTGCCGGACGCTGCTGGGACTGTTTGAATCGGGCCACTGGCCCTGCGCGCTGCAGACGACGCAGCGGTTGCTGGCGCCGGAGGACCGGGCGCTGGGAAACTCGATCCTGCAATCCGGGGTGTCGATTGGCGCGGTGGTGACGCCGTTCATTATCGCCGCAATGCTAACGCCGGAACCGGGGAGTTGGCGGCTGCCGTTTATCGCGATCGGGGCGGTGGGGGTGATCTGGGTGGCGGCGTGGGTTTGGACGATGCGAGGCCAGGAGATTGAGGTTCCAGCGAAGGCGGAGGAGGCCAAGCCGCACTGGTCGACAGCGTTCCGGGAGATTGCGATGGATCACCGATTCTGGATCCTGGCGGTGGTGGTTTCGTGCATCAATACGACGTGGTCGCTGTACCGGGTGTGGCTGCCGCTGGCGCTGCAGGACAAAGCAGGGCTGAACTTTACCGAGGAGCAGACGCTGGGGCGGATTCTGCCGCTCTATTACATCCTGACGGATCTGGGCTGCCTGGCGGCGGGGGCGGCAACGGTGTGGCTGCACCGGAAAGGGGTGACGGTGCTGAATTCGCGGCGATGGGTCTTCACCGCGTGCAGCGCGCTGGTGATGCCGGCGGCGCTGCTGCCGGCGCTGTCGCGGAGCGAGCTATCGATACCGGGGCTGGCGCCGATTCAGGCGGCGATGGTGGTGCTATTCATGACCGCGGCGGGGAGCCTGGGCGTGTTTCCCTGCTATTACGCGTTTTCGCAGGAGCTCTCAAAGCGGCACATCGGGTTAGTGACGGGGCTGCTGTCGTTTATCGCGTGGATCAGCGGTTCCAGCCTGCAGAAGCCGCTAGGGGCCTATATTGACCGGACAGGATCCTACGACCTGGCGTTCCAGGCCGGGCCGTGGCCGATTGTGTTTTCCGCCCTGATCCTGTGGGCGTTCTGGGAACTACCGTGGAAGAAGCGGGCTGACGCTTAGCGCCAGCCCCGATTCCAAGGCTGCTGGAGGGTGGGTTCGTTTGCGTAGCGTTTGACGCGGAAAACGATGCGATCGCCGGCACCGGGGGCGAGTTTTACGTGGAAGACGGGGCTATCGACCTTCACGGTCTTGCCGCCGACGGTGGCCGATTCGAAGTGGTGTTCGCCGTAGGCGCCGGCCTGGACGTCGACGACGCGGGATTCGACGTTGCTGACGTTGACGAGGGTGACGGTAACCTGATCGGCGGTGAAGTTTTCGACGAGGGCGGCAACATCTTCGGGGAGGCCGCTGCGGCGTTTTTCCGGGTCAAAGTAGCGGACGCGAGCGTGGAGGGTCCAGATGTTGCCGGTGAGGTAGGAGCCGAGGGTCAACTTGGACAGGGCGTCGGTGGCGGCGGGATTCATGCCCATGAGGTAGTCGGCCAGACGGGTGTCGGCGGAGGTGTCGTCGGCATCGATCTCCTGCACCTGTTTGCGGACGGTGTCGAGGTCGTGGCGGAGGGCCTTTTCCGGGAAGGCGGGGTCCTTGCCGTCGAGGAAGGCGAGCCAGCCTTCGGTGGGAACCATGGCGCGGTCGGCCTTGTCCATGGACCAGAGATAGATTTCGGTGAGGCGGTTGAGGAAGAGGTTCGGGGTCCAGTTATACCACTCCTCCTTCTCGTTGTACTTATAGCCGCGGGGGTCGCCGTAGCCATTGGGTAACATGGTGCGGCCGTTGACCACCTTCTTGTTGGCGTAAAGATTAGCCATCTGTTTGCGGAGGGTGGCGACAAAGCCGGGGTCGCCTTTGCTGAGGAGATAGGCGTTGCCGAAGCCGGGCCAGGAGCCGGCATCGAAGGTATTGCGGTGGGCCATCTGGTCGATTTCGCCGTCGAAGATGGTGAAGTTCCAGCCGTAGGTGCCTTTGTACCATTTGCCGCCGTATTCGCCGCCGGGTTTGCCGTTGAGGCCGATATTGGTGGGAATATTGCCGCCATTGGCATCGGTACGGGCCTTCCAGGCACCGACGTATTCGAGGACCCAGTCCTTGTACTTCTTGTCGCCGGTGAGCATGTAGGCGTTGGTGGCGAGGCCGGTGGAGGCGAGGTTAAGCGGGTGGTCGCCGACGCTATCGAGATACTCGGCACAGTGGGCGAGCATTTTGTCGTAGACCGATTCGAGATCGACCATGCCTTTGCGGCCCTGTTTGCCGTGGAGTAAGTGGAAAGTGCCGGGGACGGCATCGCCGACCCAGTCATAAGTAGTGGCCTTGTGTAACATGGGGCCACGGCTGCCGGTCCAGATGGACTTGATGACCTTATTGACAGGGTCGTAGTTGGGGGCTTCGGGGTCCTCATTCATGTAGAGGCCGGCGAAGCGTTTCATGCGGGCGCGGAAGACGGGGTCATTGGGATCGGAGAGGCCCTGGAACATGAAGCCGCGGATTCCTTCGCCGGTGTGGAACCAATCGGACTGGGTGATGAACTCTTTGTGGTAGGAGCCGTGTTCGGAGAGCTTGGTTTTGACGGTGCGGAGTTCCTTGTATTGGAGGAGGTGGCCTTCGAGGGCTTTTTTGTAGGAGTGGAGGACGGAATCGGAGCCGCCGAGGGCGTGGAGGAGGGTCCAGTTGTAGAAGGTTTCGATGGCATCGTCGGGGCCGTCGAGGGTACCCCAGCGCGGGGTGTGTTTGAGATAGCCGCGGGCGTCGACGAACTTGGCCGAGAAACGGTCGCAGGCGAGGGAACTCTGTTTGAGGAGTTCGCGTTCGAGGAGGGCCCAGGCCGGGGCGGGCATGGGCTTATCGATTTGGGTACCAGGTTCGGCCGCAAGGGCCGCCAGTGTCGCCAGGGGTAGTAAGAAGTGCAGTTTCATTGTCACTCCGATCGCGGACGGTCAAGTAAGTTGCGGTGGGCCGGGACTACATCCAACGTCCGAGGAACCAGCCGAGGAGGAGACCCGCGACGAGGCCGCCGAGGGTGGTGAAGAGGAGGGCACGTTTGGCTTCGTCGAGCAGTACGTTGTTGAAGACGTTGGCCGAAAGATGGAGCGAGACGACCTTCCATTCGCCGTTGATGCGGGCGACGGTGGTGGTCCAGCGGGAGGAGAGCTTAAATGGGCCGCGGAAGGTGGGAGTGAACTCATCCTCCATGGAACCGTCGGCAATGGCGATGCTACCATCGCCGAGGAAACGCGCCGGGCCGCTGAGGGCGGTTTTGGTGCGATACTCCTTGAGAATGCGGTCCTTGCCGCGGACCATGCGGTCATAGTAGGCGAGAATTTCGGCGGGTCCACGGGAGACTTCGCCGTTTGCCCAGACGACGGTGGCATTGGGATCCATCTGCTGCACCATGCCTTCCAGGCTTTGGGAGTTGATGCTTGCCTCTACCTCTTTCAGAATTTTGATGAGGTGTTCGCGGTCCTTGGCGTGGGGATCCACACCGGGCGATTCATTGTGCGGGGCCATGACCGACAAGAATACCACTACAGGTACTTGGCTGCTTCTTCGGGGGTGAGGCGGGTCAACATCTGCTCATCTTCGCTGCCGGTGGCGAGGTACTCATAGGTGACCTCATAGAGGAAGTAAGAGCCGCACCCGGGGCAACGTTCGAGGCTGGGGGTGCGGGTTTTGCCGGGATAGATATCCTTGACGGTGACGAGGTTGGCGGCTTGCGGCGGGAGGTGGGTATCTTCGTGTTCGCGGCCGTGTTTCTGCATGGCGCGGTGGAAGCCGGCGAGGTCGCCGCAGGAGGAGCATTTCTGCTCTTTGGGGGGAGGATTGTGGGCCTCGACGAACCTCATGACCGCTCCTAAGTTGTCGAACGTAAAAGGGAAGACCCGGACACTTCCGGAAGAGAAAATGATTTCGATGTAGCTGAGGGCGCCTTGGGCGCCGTATTGCAAAACTCCGTGGACACGGCGTTGTTCGCGGAAGTCCTTCCAGAGGAAGCGGGTGCCATCCCGGCGGGTGATGCCTTCCAGGTCCATGACGGAAGGGCCGCGGCGGTACTCGCGCCAGATGAGGAATGCCCAGAGGAAAACGGGGAAAAGGCCGAAGGCGACCATGAGG
This sequence comes from uncultured Solibacteraceae bacterium, assembly GCA_964430625.1. Taxonomy (GTDB): domain Bacteria; phylum Acidobacteriota; class Terriglobia; order Bryobacterales; family Bryobacteraceae. Next base: position 183,912 of record CAYSFR010000005.1, on the reverse strand, counting down.
GGCATGTGGCGGCGAAAGCCCTGCCAGACGAGAACGGTGCCGGGGAAAAGACAGATAGCGAAAACGATGGCCTGGCGGACATAGAACTCCCTGCTCAAGACGGGCACGACAGGGGAAAGTTTCACGGTCCTTTTCTGCTCGCCTGGCGGAGCCAGTAGATGCCGAAGGCGGTGCCGAGGGGGACCTCGAGAAGGGCGAGCCAAGCGGTGGCGGTACCCAAAGGGATGGCCCAGGAGGCGCGGGCGCGGAGGGCGACGGCGGTGATGAGAGACATCAGGAAGAGCAGGGCCGCGAGGACGGAGAGGGCGCCACCGAGCAGGAGGAGGCGTTCGCCCCAGACCTCCTGTTGCTTGGTTTGCGCGCCGAAAAGGCCGCCAAAGCCCATACCGGCCACACCGATCGAAAAGAAAAGCGCCACCATCTGGGTCAGCGCGAAGACGAAGTAGCTTCCGCTGGACGGGTTCACTGGTCTAGACGCTCCATATGGGAGCAGATTTTATCATTGCGAGCTACTGCTGCTGTTGCTGCTGCTGTTGCATGGCGTCCCAGGCGGGGACGTCGACTTCCTGGACGTCACTGGTGGCGGCGGCGACCATGATGAAATCGTCCTTTTCGTCGGTGGGTTCGCCGGTGGGCTGGATGCGGACGGCGACGCTGAGAACGCTGGAGGCACGGCCTTTGAAGACGCCTTTGGTGGGCGGCACGTCGGCATAGTCGGTACCGACGGCGGTGCGGATGTGGCAGTCCTTGCAGAGTTCATTGTTGGTGGGGTCGAAGCCGATCCAGCCGAAGCCATGGAGGTAGGCCTCCAGCCAGGCATGGGTGGCGCCGAGGGCGCTGCGCTCTTCGAGTTTGGTGCGGGGGAAGAGGTATCCGCTCACATAGCGGCAGGGGATGCCGAGGTGGCGGACGAGGGCGATCATTACGTGGGTATAGTCCTGACAGACGCCTTTACGGGAACGGATGGCGTCGTCGATGGGGGAATCGACACGAGTGTGTTTGGGGGAGTACTCGAACGTTTTGAAGAGGCGGGTATTGAGTTCGCGGAGGAGGGAGAGGGGGTCCTCGCGGCGTTCGACGCGGAGTTCTTTGGCGAGGTCGAGCAGGAGCGGGGTGGGTTTGGCGAAGATGCTGGGGTTCTGCATTTCCCAGTATTCGGCTTCGGCGTTGACTTCATCGACCTCGTCCCAGGCGGACATGGGGAGAGCGTCGGGGAGGACTTCGGGTTCATCGACTTCGACGATGGACTCGGCGACGAGGATCATCTTGGAGTGGGGGGCGGGAACGTCGAAGTAGTGGACCGTATTGGAGTTGTGGTCCTTGTAGGCGTTGGGTTTGGCGCGGGGGGTGACGTGGAGGTCGAACTTCAGGCAGCGCTGGTTGCCCTCGGTGCGGGGGCGCATGCGCACCTCCATATTGCTCTCGCTGACGGCGGCGCTGTATTGAAACCGGGTAACGTGACGGATGGAGAAAAACATTAGACTTCGATGGCCGATTCGAGTGGGTATTCGATGTATAGCTGGTGGAGCGTGGAGTGGATCTGGGCGCACTGGCGGTCGATTTCGGCGAGGAATGCCTTCAAGCCAGTGGCCATGATTTCGTCGATCTGGCTATAGGAGAGAGAAGCGTTCAGCTTGCCGACGACGCGGAGGGCCTTACCGCCGACGCTACGGTCGGCCGACTGGGGAAGGGCGCGAAGGGCGGCATCGACGCGATTGATGGCGAAGCAGATGGAGTGGGGGAACTCGGGATTGAGGAGGAGGAATTCGGAGATGCGGAGAGGTTTGAACTCGGCGGTATAGACTTTGCAATAGGCTTCGAACGCGGTGCAGGATTTGAGGAGATCGATGCCCTCGTGGTGTTCCTCGTCGTCGGCGGGGAGGTGGTCGCGGAAGTGGATATCGATCAGGCTGGAGACGGAGACGGCGCGCTCCAGGAAGCGGCCGAGTTGGATGAAGTGCCAGCCTTCGCCGTGGTTCATGGTGGAGTCCGAGATGCCCTGGAAGAGGTGGGCGCCTTCCTTCACTTCGGTGAGGAACTCGTGCTGGTCGGCGGACCAATCCCCGTTGAGGCTGGCATTGCGGACGCGGTGGAAGAGTCGATTAAGGTGCTCCCACATTTCCGAGCTGATCTGTTCGCGGACCTGGCGGGCGTTGTCGCGGGCGCTCATGATGCAGGCGACGATGGAGGAGCGGTTGCGGATATCGAAGGCGAGCCACTGGCCGACACCGGCTTCGGTAAGGTCTTCGGGCGGTTCGAGGCCGAGGCTTTCGACGACGCCGCGCCAGCGGCGGTTTTCTTCGGCGCCGTACTCTTCGAGCTGCTCGGAGAGATAGACATCAAGGACGCGGGCGGTGTGTTCGGCGCGCTCAAGGTAGCGGCTCATCCAATAGAGACTGTCGGCGACGCGGGAGAGCATGTCCATGGTAGATCCTTAGTTGAGCACCCAGGTGTCCTTGCTGCCGCCGCCCTGGGAGGAGTTAACGACGAGGGAGCCTTTGTGGAGGGCGACGCGGGTGAGGCCGCCGGGGACGATGGTGGTTTTTTCGCCGTGCAAGACGTAGGGACGGAGGTCGACGTGGCGGGGTTCGACGCCGCCGCCTTCGATGAAACAGGGAGCGGTGGAGAGGCTGATGGTGGGCTGGGCGATGTAGTTGCGGGGGTCGGTTTTAATGAGGTCGCGGAATTCGTCGCGTTCCCTGGCGGTGGATTGGGGACCGATCAGCATGCCGTAGCCGCCGGATTCGCCGACGGCTTTGACGACGAGTTTGTCGAGGTTGCCGAGGACATGGTTGAGCTGGGAGCGGTGGGAGCAGAGGAGGGTTTCGACGTTGTCGAGGACGGGGTCCATGCCGGTGTAGTAGCGGATGATCTGGGGGACGTAGGCATAAAGGGCCTTGTCGTCGGCGACGCCGGTGCCGATGGCGTTGGCGAGGGTGACGTTGCCGGTGCGGTAGGCGTTGAAGAGGCCGGGGATGCCGAGGGTGGAATCGGGGCGGAAGGCGAGAGGGTCAATGAAGTCGTCGTCCATGCGGCGGTAGATGACATCGACACGGCGAAGGCCGCTGGTGGTGCGCATGTGGACGATGTTGTCGTGGACGACGAGGTCGCGGCCTTCGACGAGTTGGACGCCCATCTGGCGGGCGAGGTAGGAGTGTTCGAAGTAGGCGGCGTTGTAGACACCGGGAGAGAGGAGGACGACGGTGGGGTCGGAGCGGTTGTCGGGGGCCTGTTCGCGGAGGGTGGCGAGGAGGGTGCGGGCGTAATGATCGATAGGGCGGACGTCGCAGGTGTGGAAGAGATCGGGGAAGACGCGTTTCATCACCTGGCGGCTGGTGAGCATGTAGCTGACGCCGGAGGGGACGCGAAGGTTGTCCTCCAGGACGACGAACTGGCCGGAGGGGGTGCGGATCAGGTCCGAACCGACGACGGTGACGTAGATGCCCTTGGGGACATGGACGCCGCGCATTTCGCGGCGAAAGTGGCGGCAGCTAAAGATGATGTCGCGAGGCACCACCTTGTCGTTGAGAATATGGCCGTCGTGGTAGATATCGCGGAGGAACTCGTTGAGGGCGAAGATGCGCTGGGAGAGGCCGGTTTCGATGACGGCCCATTCCTCGCCGGTGATGATGCGCGGGAGCAGATCGTGGGGGATGATGCGTTCGGTGCCTTCGTCGCGGCCGTAGACGGTGAAGGTGATGCCCTGGTGGAGGAAGGTCTGGTCGGCGGTCTGTTTGCGGCGGCGGAGTTCGGCGTCGGGGAGTTCTTTCAGGCGGTCAAAAAGGGCCTGGTAGGGTTGGCGGGGAGCCCGGTCGGGGGAGAACATCTCGTCGTACGGCTCGCCGAGCCAATAGTTATGGAATGGAGCCGGGAACGGCATTGGGGGAAAGATTCACGGTAACGGCGGGGTGGCCGCAGTGTCAAATTCAAGATATTGATAGAGGCTATTGGCTGATGAGGTTGGCGAAGAGGCGGACGCCGCCGGGCACGGCATAGGGAAGCTGGCGGTACCAGGCGTAGGCGCAGTAGATATAGAGGCCTTTGCCATGGCGGGCGACCAGCCAACCGCCTTTTTGCGGAGCCTGGCCGGTGTCATGGGTTTCCAGGAGCGGTTTGTAGCGGGGATCCCAGGTAGTGAGGAACTTGGAGCCGCGCTGTTCCACCCAGCCTTCGAAGTCCTTGGCGGTAATGGGGTTGGGGGTATTGAAGACAGGGTCGGCGGGGTCAAGGAGGGTGACCGGGGAGTCCTCTTCGCTCACCTCTTCCGGATTGCGGCCCATGGAATAGGGGAAGGGGCCGTAGTTTTTGTCGAACTCCGGGGTGTTGTACTGGACGATGAGTGTGCCGCCGTTGGCGACGAAATCGAGGAGGCGCTGGTTGTAGGTGCGGACGTCGGCACGGACGGCGTAGGCACGGATGCCGAGGAGGATGGTGGTGTATTGGTTAAGGTCGGCGGAGGCGAGTTTGGAGGAATCGATGAGTTCGGCGGGAACGCCGAGTTGGCGGAGGCCTTCGGGGACATCGTCGCCGGTGCCGGTGATGTAGCCGACCTTCCGTCCGGGTTTCACTTTGACGTCGATGGAGCGGACGAGGTGGCGGGCGGGGACGGAGAGGTAGACGGAATCATAGCCGGGCTGGGTGATTTCGTCGTGGCTTTGGGTGTAGGATTCGCCGTTGTAGATGGCGGTGGCTTCGATTTGGGCCTCGCCGGCCGGGCGGCCGGCGGGAGCGGTGAGTTGGAAGCGGAGGGTGGCCTCCTCCTTCTCCTTTTCGAAGGTGAAGGTCTGGCTGGCGGGAGAGGCGGTCCAGCCATCGGGGATTTTGAGGCTGACTGAGCCGGCGGCCCGACCGTCGACGTTGGACTTCACGGTGCACTGGACCTCATAGGTCCGATTCGCGAGGGGGAGGATGCCGGCTTCGGTGGCAAATTTGATGGCGACGGGGGGACCGACGGCGAGGGGTTTCAGTTTTTCGACGCCGAGGGTGTCGAGGGGGCTGACCAGGACCGGGGTTTCGATTTCGCCGTCGGCGTAGGTGATGCGGGCGATGAGCGGCGGGGTGGAGTTGGGTGCGTAGAAGGGGGCGGAGCGGTCGATTTCGTAGGAGGTTTCGCGGACGCTGTTGCGGCGCCAGTGCGCTTTGGTGGGGGGAGCGGAGGCGGGGACGGTGAGCAGGTAGCGGCCGTTTTCCAGGGGCTTGGAGGTGAAGGCGCCGAGGAATTCGACGTTGGCGGGCTCGGCGCCGTGGAGTTTGACGGTGACGTGGAAGGATTGGCCGGGAACGGCGACGGAGAAGGTTTCGGCGGGGCGGAAGGCGGAGAAGGGGCCGGTGATGGGGACTTTGGGATCGACGCGGGCTTCGGCCTGGAGGCCGAGGGAGAGGGCGAGGGCGGCATTCAGCTGGCGGATTTTGAGGGCGACGTTGGGGTCGGCGGGGTCGAGGGCCTTGGCGGCTTTCAGGGCGGCGGCGAGGTGGGGGGCGCAGGCTTTCAGGTCGTCGATGCGGAAGGCTTTGACGGCGGCGTCGACGTGGCTGGCCAGTTCGGGATAGCGGGCGAGGGAGGTATCGAGCCGCTCGAGGAAGCTGGATTCCTTGGTGGAGGGGCCGACTTTGGACTGGGCGAGGCGGTAGAACGAACTGGTAGGGCCGGGGCGGGCGGTGGCGGCGCCGGCGCCCTGGGAGCGCTGCCAGCGGAGGCCTTCGCGGGCGAATTGGGAGTAACTGCGGCCGAGGAGAGGGTCGACGGCGCCGTGGTCCACCTTGATGGTGGATTCATCGATGGGATTGCGATTGCCGACGTAGAGTTTGGAGGCCTGCCAGGCGGGGAGGCCCTCGGTGAGGAGTTCGGGGAAGCTGTTGGGGTCGCCGGCGGCGGTGAAAGCTTCCTGGGCGAGGATACCGGCGGCTTCGTGGTTGCCATGGCCGTCGCGAGGGGTGCCGCCCCAGCGGGAGAGGATGACGTGGGGTTTGGTGGTGCGGATGACGCGGACAACGTCCTTCAGGACGGCGCGGCGGTCCCATTGGCGGAAGGTTTCGGCGACGTTTTTGGAGTAGCCGTAGTCGACGGCGCGGGTGAAAAGAACGTTGGCGCCATAGTATTGGGCGGCGCGAAGAAATTCGACGGTCCGGAGGGCGCCGAGGCGGTCAAAGAAGTCGCCGGTGACGAGATTGGCGCCGGATTCACCGCGGGTGAGGGAGAGCATGGTGACATCGGCGCCGCGGCCGCGGGAGAGGAGGGTGAGGGTGGGGCCATCTTCATCGTCGGGGTGGGCGGCGATGTGGAGGACGCGTGCGGTGGTTTGGAGTTGGAGGAGGGATCGCCAAAGGCCGGCGGCACCGCGGTCTTCCGGAAGAGGGTCGGCGGCAAATAATGGCAGGGCGAGGATACAAATGAGCCGGCGCATGGGATACTGGATATTGTACTGGCGGAACGGGCAATCGCTGGCGGAACTCGCAAGGGGGAAGCTGGAGGAAAGTCCGGTCTCCGTAGAGCAGCGTGCCGGCTAACGGCCGGGGGGGCTCGTTCAAAACGGGTTTCACGGAAAGTGCCACAGAGAATATACCGCCGCCAGGTTTCGGCCTGGAGGTAAGGGTGAAAAGGTGCGGTAAGAGCGCACCGTGTCCGCAGCAATGGGGACTGCAAGGCAAACCCCACGCGGAGCAAGACCAAATAGGGGTGAAGGGGCGGCTCGTCCCGATCGACACCCGGGTAGGTTGCTAGAGCCTTCCAGTAATGGCAGGCCCAGAGGAATGATTGCCATCTTTCTTCGGAAAGACACAGAAACCGGCTTACAGTTCCGCCAGTGCTAAAATCGAGAGTTTGTAGAACCCCATGCAACGAGCCGCCAGACTGCTCTCGAAGACCAAGCTGAAGAACGCCAAACTCGCCCCGGAAGAGTTTGCCGAAGCGGTGTGGCCGGCGGCGGTGGGGGCACGGCTGGCCAAACGGACCGGTCCGGTGCGGCTGTACGGGCGGCAGATGGTGGTGGAAGTGGAAGACGCCATCTGGCAGCGGCAGCTGACGACCATGTCGGGCCAGATTTTGACCAAGCTGCAGGGGCTGTCCGGGCCGGGGATGGTGGAATCGATCGAATTCCGGATCGGTGCGCCCCGGCGGGGGCCGCAGGTCGCTCATCCGCATTCGGCGGCCGACGACCTGGCCGACGGCATTGCCGACCCGATTTTCCGTCAACTTTATCTCGCTTCGCGCGCCCAAAGTGAGCGCGATGAGGCAAAACGTATGAGGATTTCCGCGTGAAGCTAACTGAAGAGCAGGTCCGGTACGTGGCCGGACTGGCGAATCTGACTCTGACCGAGAACGAGATTCACCAATATGCCCACGACCTGAGCGACATTCTGACGCACATCGACAAACTGAATGAGCTGAATACGGACGGCGTGGAGCCGATGGCCCAGGTGCTGTTTGAAGCCGAGGAGACGGCGACGCTGCGGGAAGACGAGCCGCACACACCGCTGACGAACGCCGAGGCGCTGGCCAATGCACCGGTCTCCGGGCAAGGCTACTACAAAGTTCCGCGGGTGATTGAGCGTTAGTATGCAGATACCTTCTCTTACGATCTCCGCGGTGCGCCGCGGGTTGGCCGAACGGCAGTTCAGCGCGGTGGAACTGGCGCAGGAGGCACTGGCCTTCGCCAAGGCCGAAAATCCCAAGACCAACGCCTATTTGACGTTCAGCGACGAGCGGGCGCTGGAGGCGGCGCGGCGCGTGGACGAAACGCTGGCGCGAGGGGAGAGTCCGGGACCGCTGGCCGGGGTGCCGGTGGGCGTCAAGGACGTGATCTCGACCCGCGGGGTGCGGACGACGTGCGGCTCCAAGCTGCTGGAAGAGTACATTCCGCCCTATGACGCGACGGCGATTGAACGGCTGGAAGCGGCCGGGGGCGTCATCATCGGCAAGGCGAACTGCGATGAGTTCGCCATGGGTTCCTCGAACGAAAATTCGGCGTACGGGCCGGTGAGGAATCCGGTGGCGCTGGACCGCGTACCGGGCGGATCGAGCGGCGGATCAGCGGCGGTGGTGGCGCAGGGGACGGCGGTGGTTTCGCTCGGTTCCGATACAGGCGGATCGATCCGTCAGCCGGCCTCGTTTTGCGGATGCGTCGGGGTAACGCCGACCTATGGACGCGTCTCCCGCTACGGGCTGGTGGCGTTTGCCTCCTCGCTCGACCACATCGGCCCCTTCGCCCGCACCGTGGCCGATTCGGCGACGCTGCTGGGGGCGATTTCCGGGCGCGACCCGCGCGACGCCACCAGCGCGCTGCATCCGGTGCCGGACTATTCGGCGGCGATGCGGCAACCGTTGAACGGGCTGCGGATCGGGCTGCCGAAGGAGTATTTCGCGGGTTTGGCCAGCGAGACCGGCGACCGGATTCAGGCCGGCATCGAGGTGTTGAAGAAGCAGGGCTGCGAGATTGTCGACGTCAGCCTGCCGCATACGGAGTGGGCGATTGCCGCCTACTACATCATTTGTACCGCCGAGGTGAGCGCGAATCTGTCGCGGTTTGACGGCGTACGGTTCACCACGCGGTCGGCCAAGGCGGAATCGTTGATCGACATGTACAAGAACTCGCGCGGCGAAGGCTTCGGGGCGGAGGCCAAGCGGCGCATCATGCTGGGCGCCTACGTGCTGAGCCATGGTTATTACGATGCCTATTACTTGAAGGCGCAGCGGGTTCGTTCGCTGATCACGCGGGACTTTGCCCGGGCCTTTGAGAGCGTCGACGCTCTGATCACCCCGGTTTCGCCCTTCCCGGCCTTCAAGCTGGGCGAAAAGGTGAACGATCCGCTGCAGATGTACTTAAGCGACATCTACACGATTACCGGGTCGCTGGCCGGTATTCCCTGCATGAGCGTTCCCTGCGGGCGCACGGCCGAAGGCCTGCCGGTCGGCATGCAGATTCTGACCAAACATTTTTCGGAAGACCTCATGTTCCGAATTGCCCATCAATACGAAATTAGCGGCGGCTTTACGGCCTGAGACCGCATCTAACGAATTCGAAGGAGAATCTAGAGATGGCTTTTACCCTACCCAACCTGGCTTACGCCAACAATGCGCTGGAGCCCTACATTGACGAGGCGACGATGGACATCCACCGTTCGCGGCACCATAACGCCTACGTGACGAACCTGAACAACGCCGTTACGGGCGATGCGGCGCTGGAAGGCAAGACGCTGGAAGAGTTGCTGGCCAACAATCTGGCCAATGTCCCGGACGCCAAGAAGGCGGCGGTGCGCAACAACGGCGGCGGCCACCTGAACCACTCGCTGTTCTGGCTGATCATGGCGCCGAACGGACAGGGCGGCGGCGGAGAGCCGATCGGGCAGCTGGGCGAGGCGATCAACGCCACCTTCGGCAGCTTCGACAACTTCAAGGCGCAGTTTAAGGCGGCCGCGATCGGGCGCTTCGGTTCCGGCTGGGCGTGGCTGGCCAAGAAAGCCGACGGCACTCTGGAGATCTATTCGACTCCGAATCAGGACACCCCGCTGATGGACGGCAAGACGGCCATCATCGGCCTGGACGTGTGGGAACACGCCTACTACCTGAAGTATCAAAACCTGCGTCCGGGCTACGTGGACAACTGGTGGAACGTGGTGAACTGGAACACCGCCGAAGCCATCTACAACGGCACGTTCACGCTGACGTTCTAATCCGTTCCATCACCAGGCGGGCGGCGCCGTCGCCCGCACCCAGTAACTCGGCCGGCTGCACGGTTTCGCCAAAACGAACCTGCAGCCGGTCTTCTTTTTCCTGGATGCGGCAAGGGACAACGGGCCAGCCCTTTTTGGCGAGCAGGAGAATCAGGCGCTCCACGCCGGCTAGCGGCGGGGCCATGTGGAACGCGGTACCGTGGACGCCCTCCGGGAAGAGGCCCAGCGGGCGATCGAGGTCCCGGAGCATGGCGCGATAGCTGCGGGCGGTGAGCGCAGGGTCGGTACCGGCAAAGCTCACCGGGTAGCAGTGGAGAGCGTGAGCCACCCGGGGCAGCAGCCAGTCTCCGGGCGAGGGGAGGGTGAGGGGGCCAAGTTTCCAGGGCGGCCAGTTGGCGGTGACCACCCAGCGCATGGGAGGGTCCGGAAGGCCATAGTGGCGCTGAATGGCGACGGTGATCACGCTGCAGGGATGGAGGATCCACAGGCCCTTGCGCTGGTAGTGGTTGGCGGCGAGGATGAACTTTGGCGAAGGCGGCAGGTTCTCCTGACCGGTAACGATTGGCTCCGGTTGCAGCACCTGGAGCGACTCTTCGGTGAAGCGGCGGACCGAATAACGGGTGCGCTGGCCGATATGCGGCGTCAGCGCCATCACCTGGCGCCATGGCACCGGGTACTGCTTCAAACCTCGCGCCCTTTCCACACCGACTTTCGGCCGGTCAGTGTTTTCACCATCGAATTGAGGGCGACCACCTGAAAAAGGTAGATGGCGGCGGGCGCCAGCAGCGCGGCGGCGCTACGGTACCAGGGGAACAGCACCACGGTGGGGAGAAGGGCGAAGAGGATCGCCTGACGGTGATACTGCTGCAGCAGGAGGAGGACGAGCACGGGGAGCCAGGCGGTGAGCAGCATGGAGGCAAGGACCACCTGAACCCCGGTCAGGGGATTCTGCTGCAGGAACCGGAAGGAGTTCTTTTCAAACCCGCGGAGGATGGCGGCAAACGAGTCGTACATCCGCACGTAGCCCATGTGTTCGGCGCGCGTAACGCGGGTGCGAACTCCCTTCTCCGCGGCACGCTGCGCGAGCGCAACATCTTCAATCACGGACCCGGCGACGGCGGCATGGCCGCCCATGGCGAGATAGGCCTTGCGCTTCACCAGCAGGCACTGCCCATTGGCGAGCCACTCGGTGGGCGGATTGCCGTTGACCCGGGAGCTGTTCACGCCGGTGAAGTAGAGCGCAAACGCGTAGGGGAGCAGCATCTTTTCGGCCAGCAAGACGGTTTCCTGTTTCAGGAAGACGCTGACCATCTCCAAATCTTCCTCCACGGCATAGTGGAGCAGCGAGGGGAGGAAGACGCGGGCATAGTGGGTATCGGCGTCGACGAAGAGGAGCCACTCGCTTTCGGTGGCCTGGGCGCCGGCCATGCAGGCGTTCGGCTTGCCCATGGCACCGGCAGCCAGCGCGGGCGCCTCCATCACGCGGACATCGTGTTCGCGGGCAATGGCGGCGGTCCTGTCCTCCGAGTGGTCGTCAACGACGATCACCATGTCTTCAGGAAACGACGCAACCGCTCGGGCGATGTTCTGCTCCTCGTTGCGGGCGGGAATGATGACGGTGACATCGGGCAGGTGCGCGGCGGCTACGTAAGGAATCTTTGGGAGGCGCTCGTAGTGGAATCGGGCTTTGCGCAGAAGGAGGACGATACCAACGGCGACAGCAATGGCGATAGTAAGGACCGGCATAGGGCTCAGCTACTTACTTTACGCACGGTCGGGCCGCCGACGCCGGAGGGGAAGAGCGGAGTCTCCTGTTCCAGTTGCCAGGCGCCGGTCGAGTCCTGCGCGCGGGCCTCCACCTGCGTGGCATCCGTGGCGCCGGGGATCTCGGCGATCCAGCGGGTCCAGGTGTAGGGCGAGAGCGGGTTCTCGATCCTTGCGGCCTGCCACGGACCGTTGCCGGCGCGCACCTCCACGGCACGGATTCCGCGGCTACCGGCAAAGGAGACGCCGGCCATGCGGATCACCTCGCCTTCCCGCTTTGCTTTGTCGATGAATGACGCAATCTTGATGACCGGCTCTTTGGTGTAGCCCATCTTGGGCCAGGTGCCGAAGTAGGGTTTCGAAACAAAGGCGATTTCGCCGAGCCACTTCACGTTCTTGAAACCGTAATAACGAGGACAGAGCAGGCGGACGGGAAAGCCGTGGGCGCGATTGAGCGTTTCCCCGTTCATGCCGACGGCGAGCAGCGTCTCTTCGGAAAAGGCGTAGTCGAGCGGGAGCGAGTCGCCGTGGCCATCGACGCCGACAAAGGCCACTTCGGTAATGGAGACGGGGATGCGAGCGCGGTCGACGATTTGAGACAACAGGAACCCGCTCCATTCGGCAGTGCCCATGAGGTCGCTTTTCAGCGTGTTGGAGACGCAGCGGAGGGTGACGTAGCGCTGCCGGCGGGGGACCTGGAGGAGTTGGGCGTAGCGGAGGGTGGCGATTTCGGCGCCATCGACGGTGACGCGGAGAGCCCAGGTTTGGGGGTCGATGACCGGGTCCACCGAGTTCTTCGACATGGTGTAGAACTCGCCGATACGGGTGACCGCGCGACGCACCCAGCCGGCGCCGAACGATTCCAGGGGCGCCGTGTGCGTCCAGAGCGGGACCGGTTTCACGGCGCGGCGGGCCAGGCGTTCATCGCGCCAATAGCTTTCGCCGGCCACGGCGGCGGTCGCGGCTCCCATCAGGGCTCGCAGCGCGAGGCGGCGGCCGCCCACCGGTTCGGCCATCGGCAGTTGCAGCGTGGCCAGGGCCGGGAGCCAGAAGGTCCAGGCCCGCCAGTCCCAATAGCCGAACAGCCAGCCGTAGGCGGCAGCGAAAAGCGGTACTACCCACCAGGCGCGCCAGGCGGCCACCGTCATGGCGAAGCCAAGCGCGGCCAGACCGCCGGTGAGAGCGAAGGGTTTGGCCCAGGGGCCCAGTTCCGCCAGCAGCCACACCGAATAGTTGTTCGGCGTGCGCGCCATGATCCACTCGCCGATCACCTCCGTCCAGAGCGGGACGCCGAGCAGATAGAAGGCGGCGTAGTTAACCGCCAGGCCGATGGCGGCCGCCAGCGCGCCGCGGGCGACTATCCTCTCCAAATCAAACGCCTCCCCAGTGCCCGGGCGGTGATGCCGTACTTCCGCCAGGCAGGTACGACGGCGCGGCGGGCAAACACATCGTAATCCATCGCCTCAATCTGATCCAATATGCCGGAGTAGACGCGCGCGGCGATCTCGACGGCAAACCGGCCCTCCGGGCGGAGCATCGGCACACCGGGGAGCGAGTGCTTGTAGTGATACCGGGCACGCTCGGCCTGGAAGCGCATGAGGGCCAGGAACTCCGGCGAACGCTCGCCCCGCCGCAGCGCCGCTTCGCTGTACCCGAACTGCTCCATCTCCTCCAGGGGCAGATAGATGCGTCCGCGCCCGAGATCTTCGCCGACGTCGCGGAGAATGTTGGTCAACTGCATGGCGACACCGAGGTCTTCGGCGTACGGCAGGGCATCGCCTTCGTAGCCGATGACGTGCGACATCATCAGGCCCACGGTGCTGGCAACGCGGTAGCAGAAGACCCGCAGGTCAGCGAAGTTCCGGTAGCGGGCCCCCTCCAGGTCCATGCGCATGCCTTCCAGTAGTTCAAAGGCGTATTCTGCCGGGATGGAGTGGCGGTCACAGGCGCCGGCGAAGTGGCGGAGGATGGGGTGGGCGGCGTCCGAACCGGCAAGCGCCGACTTCAATCCTTCGCGCCAGGCGTCCAGTTCGCGCCGGGCCGCACCGATATCCGGATTTTCGTCCACGATGTCGTCACTGGTGCGGCAGAACCAGTAGACGGCATGGGCGGAGGCGGCCAGTTCAGCCGGAAAGAAGCGGGTGGCGAAATAGAAGCTTTTCGACCCGCGCGCGGTGGCCTCGGCCGCCTCGCGGCGCCATGCCGCTTCTAGACGGGGAGCCGGTCGCATACCAGTTTCTCGACGATTTTGGCCGACGACAGCACGCCGGGGACGCCTGCGCCCGGGTGGGTGCCGGCGCCGCAGAAGAACAGGCCGCGCACGTCTTCGCTCTCATTGTGCGGCCGGAACCAGGCGGACTGCGTGAAGATGGGCTCAAAGGAGAAGCCGGAGCCGCGATAGGTGTTGAGCGTCGTTTCGAAATCGAGCGGAGTGAAGAGGCGCTCAGTAACCAGACGCGACTCCAGGCCCGGCAGGTAGTGTTTCTCCATGTAGGCCATTACCCGGTCCCGGAACGGCTTCGCTTCGGTCGCCCAATCGATCCCGCTCAACTGATTGGGAACAGGGATCAGGGCATAGAAGCAGTCGTGGCCGGCCGGGGCCATGGAGGGATCGGTGGCAGTGGGGCGATGGAGGTAGATGGAGAAGTCCTCGCCCAGTACCTTCTTCTGGAAGATGTCCCGCAGCAATCCTTCGTAGCGCTCACCGAGCAGAATGGTGTGGTGTTTGATGTCCGAGTAGGATCCCTTGGTACCGAAGTAGATGACGAAAAGCCCCATGCTGTAGCGCATGCTATCCAGCTTGCTGTCGGTCCAGCGGCGGCGGTCTTCGGCCGGCACCATTTTGCGGTAGGTGTTGGCCACATCCGCATTGGAGACCACCACGTCGGCGGCGACCCGTTCCCCGGAAGCGGTTTCCACTCCGATCGCGCGGCCGCCTTCGGTGATGATCCGTTTGATGGGAGTATTCAGGCGAACCCGCCCGCCGAGTTCGGCAAATAGCCGTCCCAGGGCATCCACCACGGCACCGGTCCCGCCCATGGCATAGTGGACACCCCACTGCCGTTCCAGGTGGTGGATGAGCGCGTAAATGGAGGTGGTTTGGAAGGGATTCCCGCCTACTAGCAGAGGATGGAAGCTGAAGACGCGCTGCAGCATCGGGTCCTTCACATAGCTCTTCACGAACTGGAAGACGGTCTTGTGGCTCTGCAGGCGAACCAGGTCCGGGGCGATCTTCACCATGTCCATAAACTTCAGGAACGGAACGTCGGAGAGTTCCACGAAGCCCTTTTGGAAGATGTCCTTGGCGGCGCGGATCATGGCCCGGTAGCCCTCCACGTCACCCGGGGAGAAGGCGGCCACCTTCCGCTCGGTCTCCTTTTCGTCGCCGTTGTACTCAAAGTGGCGGCCATCGTGGAACTCGATGCGGTAGAAAGGGTCGACGGGGACGATCTTCACGTAGTCCGAGGTCTTCTTCCCTGCCCCGGCGAAGAGTTCGTCGATCATGAACGGCGCCGTGATGACGGTGGGACCGGCGTCAAAAGTAAACCCGTCCTGCCGGTACACATAGGCGCGCCCGCCGAGCATGTCCCGGGCCTCAAACAGTTCCACATCATAACCCCGGGAAGCGAGGCGGACCGCGGTACCGAGACCGCCAAAACCACTGCCGATAACGGCTACTTTACGCGAGCGATTTGCCATAGAGCATGTCCAACATTTCTTTCAGTCCCGCTCCACGCAGCCCGAAGGTGCGCAGAATCTGGCGGGTGCGATCCATCTGTCCTTCAAACGGGGCGCGGAGGCGAAGTTCCCCGTCCGCCAGGTCGTCCATCAATTGGTAAGCGACGCCAAACTCGTGGCCGAAGCGGAGCGCGGCCTGCCGGTCGACAGGATCCACGTTACCGCCAATCACCCCGGCACGGGCAGCCAGGGCGAACAGCGGGGCGGTCTTCTTTTCGGCCAATTGGCGGGAAGAGCCGCCGCCGGCCAGGTCCATCGCCTGCCCGCCCACCAGCGAGTTGCAGTCCAGCACTTGCAGCACCTTCTGCTGGAAGGCGACCATCTCCTCCAACACCGGTCCGCGGGTGATTCCCTCCACCGTCTGCCGGGCGGCCAGCGCCACCAGGCTGAAAGCCGCCAATACCGCGGTCGCCTCGCCGAACTCGCGGTGAACGGTGGGCCGCCCGCGGCGGAAGGCCTCGTCGTCCATGCAGGGAAGGTCGTCCACAATGAGAGAAGCGCAGTGGAGCAACTCCACCGCTACCGCCCCGCGAAGGACGAGATCCGGGTCGCCCCCGACCGCTCTCCCGACACGAAGGGCCAGCAGCGGCCGCAGCCGTTGGCCTCCCCCCAGCACCGAATACTCCATCGCCTGTGCAACTCCGGAGGCGCCGGGACAATGCCCGCCTCCCAAGACGTCGCGCAGAGCATCTTCTACCATCGCCTTTTCGGCTTCCAGCTCGGAGACTACGGCGGTGATCACCATAATGCGAACCTAGATGCCCCCATCGAGCAGTCGGGTGCCAACATTTTTTCAACGTCACTGAACTCTGCTGTTTCCATTGCAACCCGAGGGCCACTTCATGCATCCTAGAAGAAGAGCAAAAGGGGAGTAGATCACCCCTCCGCCCGCCCGTCAGGACGGTATCCTTGCCAAGACCAAGGGAACCCGGGCAGCGGCGTGACGATCAGTTCACGGATCAAGACCTTTTGCGCCAGCCGGTTGGTAGTATTCCACCGGCTGACGCGAAAGGTCTTTCGTACGTCAGGAGACAAAAACCGATGAACCGCATGAAAACCTACCTGTTGCTGGCCGCCTTGACCAGTCTGTTACTGTTCGCCGGACAAGCCATGGGCGGGCGCTCCGGCATGATGCTCGCCCTCATATTTGCCGTCGTGATGAATGTCGGATCCTACTGGTTCTCCGACACCATCGTGCTGCGCATGCACAACGCGCAGGAGATCGGCCCTGCTGATTCGCCGGAGATCTACAGCATGGTGCAGCGCCTAGTGCAGAAGGCGCAAATTCCGATGCCGAAGCTCTACATCATCCCCGACGATTCTCCCAACGCCTTTGCCACCGGCCGCAGTCCGGCCAAAGGTGCCGTCGCCATGACGGAAGGGATTCTGCGCGTGTTGAGCATGGAAGAACTGGAGGGGGTGATTGCCCACGAATTGGCCCACATCGCCCACCGGGACACGCTGATCATGACCGTTTCGGCTACCATCGCCGGCGCGCTCAGTTCGCTGGGCAATATGGCTATGTGGGGCGCCATGATGGGCGGCGGACGTTCCCACGACGATGACGAGGGCGGCCATCCGGCAGCCATGCTGGTGAGCGCCATCGTGGCGCCGTTTGCGGCCATGCTGATTCAAATGGCCATCTCCCGCTCCCGCGAGTACATGGCCGACGAAGCCGCCGCGCAGTACTCCGGCAAGCCGTACGCGCTGGCCAACGCGCTGCGGAAGATCGAGGCCTGGAGCCATCGCATCCCGATGGAGTCAGGCTCCCCGGCCACCGCGCACATGTACATTTCCAATCCCTTCTCCGGCGGGCTGGCGAGTCTGTTTAGCACCCATCCTCCCACCGCCGAGCGCGTCGCCCGCCTGGAGCGCATGGGACGCGCCGCATGATAGCGGCCGCCCTCCAGAACGTCGCCTTATTCCCGTTTTCTGAGTATTGGTGGTTCTACCTGGCCTTTACCGCGGCAGTGATCCTGCTGCTGGTCTTGGACCTGGGACTGTTCCACCGCAAAGCCCACACGGTCTCGTTCTCCGAGGCCGGTATGTGGGTGGTGGTCTGGGTGGCCATGGCATTGGCCTTCTGCTATGGCCTCTATTCGTACTCCCTCTCCTCCTTCGCCACCGACCCCAGGCTGCTAGCCATTCCCGGCTTCGACGCCGCGGCCGCCGCGAAACAAGTCGCACTTGAATTCCTCACCGGCTACGTGCTGGAAGAGTCGCTCAGCGTCGACAACATGTTCGTCTTCGTCGTTGTCTTCGGTTTCTTCGGTATCCCCCAGCAGTTTCAGCACCGGGTGCTGTTCTTCGGCATTCTGGGTGCGCTCGTCTTCCGCGCGCTGTTCATCGCTCTCGGCTCCGCGCTGCTCCAGTTCCAGTGGATGATCCTGGTCTTCGGCGCCATCCTCATCGTCACCGGCGTGAAGATGATGTTCTCCAGCGACGAGGCCATCGACCCGGCCAATAACAAGATCCTTCGCTTCGTCCGCCGCTTCATCCCCATCACCGACACCCTCCACGGCCCGCGCTTTTTTATCACCGAAGACGGCAAACGCTTCGGCACCCCGTTACTGCTCTGCCTGGTGTTTCTGGAACTCACCGACATTCTCTTCGCCGTCGACTCGGTTCCCGCCATCTTCGGCGTCACCCGGGAGCCGCTCATCGTCTTCACTTCGAATATCTTCGCCATTCTCGGCCTCCGCAGCCTGTTCTTCCTGCTGGCCGGCGCCGTCCACCTCTTCCATCTGTTGAAGTACGGCCTGTCGGTGGTGCTGATTTTCGTGGGACTGAAAATGGTCTGGCTAAACAAACTCTTCGACGGCCACTTCCCGATTTCGCTCTCGCTAGCGATCATTCTGGGCGTCATCGGAGCCTCCATCGGCCTGTCGCTCGCGTTCCCCAAGAAACCGGACGAAGAACCGGCGGCGTAACGGCCCGTGTAGCCGCGGCAGGCCTGCGGGCTTGCGATAAAGCAGCGTGTAGCGGTGCCGCAGGTTGCGGAAAAGTGCTGAGCGGCAGTGCCGTCGTATCTCATCCCCTCCCCTCTGGTGTCACCGGCAATCGGGCGAATATCCCCCGCACCCTCCCGATAGACGCCGTTGGGGAAGAGTAACCCGCTCAGAATGCCAATCGTTCACCGATTCCAGGATCACCCGCGTGTTGTCGCTCACCTCGAGCAGCAGGATACCCTCCCACTCCTGGTCATGTTTGCCGAAGCCGGTGATCGGCTGCCCACGCCCATCTTCCTAAACGAGGAAATCCTTCCGCCGCAAAACCTCCACATCGACGACGACAAACTCCGCCGCCGTCTGGAACTGCGCCAGCAGAAAGCCGCGCCTACGCATGCACCAGCAGCTTGCGCAACATCGCCCGGCCACGATGTAACCGCTGCTTCACATTGTCCTCGCTGATCTCCAGCAGCGCCGCCGTCTCCGACGTCGACATCCCCTCGGCATCCCGCAGCAGCACCACCGCGCGGTACGTTTCTGGTATCGCCCGCAGCGCCCGCTCCAGTTCCGCGTTCAGTTCCTTGCGCATCACCCGATCGTCGGCCGCTTCCTCGTGCGCCTCCAGCGCGACGTCCTCTATCGGCACCTCCGCCGCCGGTGCAAACACCGATTTCCGCCTTTTCATCAGGCAGCAGTTCCGCGCAATCTGAAACACCCACGGTTTCACCTGCTCCGGGTTGCGCAATTGCTCCCAGTTCTCAAACACCTTCAGCAGCGTATCCTGGGCCACCTCCTCGGCGTCCTCCCGCTGCCCGCACATCAGCCAGGTGTAGTTGAATATCTTTCGCTGAAAGCTCTCGACAAACGGCTGCATCGCGTCTTTGTCGCCCGAAAGCAGCCGCCGAGCCAATTCCACTTCTGGGGTTTCCACACCTCTATGCTACGGCTTCCGTGACCCTCACTGCTAGTTCGATCTCCGGCGCCATCATCAACGTGTTCTTCACCAGGCATTTTTCCGCCGATCGCCGGGCTGCATCCAACTGCCGCTCATCCAGCGCCGCCGGCACATCAATCGCAATCACAAACCGGCCCAACCGCGGCGGATTCATCGCCTTATCGGCCTCCACTTTCACCGTCATTCCCTCGGCCGATATCTTTTGCATTTTCAGGTAGTAGGCAACGTAATACATGGCGCACGTGCCCAGCGAGACCAGCAGAAACTCCGGCGGCGTCATCCCGCCGTCTTCCCCGCCCGCGTCCACCGGCTGATCGCAGACCACCTTGTGCCCGCGCGTCTCGGCTTCAAACTGCATCCCGTTTTTATAAGTGACTTTTACTTCCATTTTCTGGCCTCTCAAACATCTCAGATGCGCCCCCGGAAAAAGGGTGACAGTTGTCACCAAATTTGCACAACCGCATCTTCGCCATTGGAATGCAGAAATACCTCATAGCGGTCCTATCAACCTTATGGATGCCCGCAGCGGACCTAACCCTAGCCGATGCTGCGCGTTCCGCGCTGAACGAGAACCCCGCCATTGCCGCCGCAAAACAGCAGGAATCCGCCGCCGCTTCCCGCATCAAACAAGTGGAAACCACCCGCCTCCCGCGCGTCCAGTGGCAGGAGAGTGTCCAGGGCGGAAACAACCCGGTTTATGTCTTCAGCTCCTTACTGACCCAACGCCAGTTCAGCCAGGCCAACTTCGCCGTCGACGCCCTGGTCCGGCCCGCCCCTCTGCAGAACTTCCAGTCCCAGTTGGGGCTTGAACAGTCGGTTTATGACTTCGGCCGCACCAACGCCCGCCGCCGCGAAGCAGAAACCGGCCGCGGTCTGGCCGGCGAAGAACGCAAGCGCCGCGAGTTGGAGATCGTCACCAACACCGCCCGCGCCTACCTCGGCGCCCTGCTGGCCGACGCCGGCGCCCGCGCCGCCGAACAGGCCCTGAAATCGGTCGAAGCCACCCGCGACCGCGCCGTCGCCCTCCGCAATGCTCAGATGGCCACCGATGCCGACGTTCTCGCCGTCGAGGTCCACATCGCCACTGCGCGCGAGGAGATCATCCGCCGCAAACAGCAGTCGGAAGTCGCCCGCGCGGCGCTCAACCATGCCCTCGGCCAGCCGCTCGAAACCGTCCACACGCTCACCACCTCGCTCGCCGCCCTCCCCGCTGAACCCGCCCCCAGCCCCGCCGCCCAGCGCCCCGAAATGCGGATGGCCGCCCTGCAGGAAGAACTCGCCAAGGTCCGCGGCGAACAGGCCTCCGCCCTGCTCCGCCCGGAGATCGGCATCCGCCTCCAACTCGAGTCCGACCGCCAGAACTTCGTCACCAAAGGGGGCGCCAACTGGATCGCCATGGGCACCTTCAAATGGAACCTCTTTGACGGCGGGATGGCCCGCCAGATGCGCGCCGAGGCCGGCCACGCCGCCGCCGCCGCCAACTCCGAGGCCAAAGCCATCACCAGCGCCGTCCAACTGCAAATCCGCCAGGCCGAAAGCGCTCTCCGCGCCGCCGCCGCCCGCGAAGCCGTCACCGAAGCCGCCATTGCCCAGGCCAAGGAGACCATTCGTATCCTGCGCAACCGCTACGGTGCCGGTCTGGCCAACATCACCGAAGTCTTACGCGCCGAAACCGCACTGCTGGAAGCCGAAACGCGCCGCTTGGCCGCCCTGCACGACCAGCGGATCGCCCGCATCGAGCGGGAAGCCGCCGCCGGAACCCTTACTGGAGATTCGAATGTCCTTCGCTAAATACTTCCCCCTCGCCGCCGCGGCCTTGCTGAGTGCCTGCGGTTCCAAACACGAACCAGCCGCCGAGCCCAAACCAGCCCCGGCCATCCGCGTCACCGCCGCCGCCGTCGAGATGCGCCGCCTCCCCAGCGAACGCATCATCCCCGGCACCGTCACGGCTCGCACCACCACCGCCGTCAGCGCCCGCCTCCCCGGACACATCCGCGAAATCCGCGTCCGCGAAGGCGACTCCGTGCAGGCCGGCCAAGTCATCGCCGTCATCGACGCCCGCGAAACCGAAACCGCCATCAGACAAGCCGAAGCCGCTCGCGACGAAGCCCGCGCCGCCCTTCCGGAGGTCGAGGCCGCCATCGCCGCCGCCAATGCCCAAACCGCACTCGCCCAGGTCACCTTCCGCCGCATGCAGGAACTGAAGAACTCCAAGTCCATCACCGAGCAGGAGTTTGACGAAGCCCAGGCCCGCCTCCGCCTCGCCGAATCCCAGGTCCAGATGGCTACCGCCCGCCGCTTCCAGACCCGCGAACGCATCCGGCAAGCCGAAGAAGGCGTCAGCCGCGCCCAACTGCAGCAAAACTACGCCACCGTCACCGCCCCCTTCGCCGGCGTCGTCCTCGAACGCAAAGCCGAACCCGGCACCTTCGCCAGCCCCGGCATGCCGGTCATCCTGCTGGAACGCGCCGGCGACTACCGCCTGGAAGTTCCCGTCGAAGAGTCGCTGCTCGCCGGCCTCAAGCCAGGCATTAAGGTTCAGGTGGAACTGGAAGATACCAGAGAACTTACCATCTCCGAGATCCTCCCCTCCCTCAACGCCCAGTCCCGCACCGCCACCGTCCGCGTCAACCTCCCCGCCCGCCCCGGGCTCCGCTCCGGCATGTCCGGGCGCCTCCGCCTGGCCGGCATCGAACGCGACGCCATCACCGTCCCCGCCGCCAGCGTCCGCACCAGCGGCCAACTCCACTCCGTCTTCGTCATCGCCGATAAACGCGCCCGCGCCACCCTGGTCTCCCTCGGCGACGCCCGCGACGGCCGTGTCGAAATCCTCAGCGGCCTGGACGGCAAGGAAACCGTAGTTGCCAACCCCGCCGCCACCCTCACCGATGGCGCGCCGATCGAGGTGGGTCAATGAGCTCCGAAAAACAACTGGGCATTGCCGGCCGCCTGGCCGCAGCCTGGATTCATTCCAAACTGACGCCCCTCTTCATCGTGGCCTCGCTCGCCGCCGGCGCCTTCGCCGTCTTCAAGCTCCCCCGGGAGGAAGAACCCCAAATCATCGTCCCCATGGTCGACGTCTTCGTCGGCATGCCCGGCGCCACCCCTTCGGAAGTGGAGCAACGCGTCACCAGCCCCATGGAAAAGCTCCTCTGGGAGATCCCCGGCGTCGAGTACATCTACTCCACCTCCCAGCCCGGCGGCTCCATGTCCATCGTGCGCTTCAAGGTCGGCGAGGACTATGAACGCTCCATCGTCAACCTGAACCAGAAGCTGCAAGCCAACTTCGACCGCATCCCGCAAGGTGCCACGCCCCCCATCGTCAAGCCCCGCGCCATTGACGACGTCCCCATCCTCGCCCTCACGCTCCACTCGGCCAAGTACGACGACGCCACCCTCCGCTCCATCGCCGCCCAACTCCAGGACACCATCGTCCAGGCGCCCGACGTCAGCGAAGTGAAGATCCTCGGTGGCCGCCGCCGTGAACTCCGCGTCACCCTCGACCCGGCCCGCCTCTCCGCCCGCGGCCTCTCCCCGCTCCAGGTGGAGCAGATGCTCGCCACCTCCAATCAACTGCTCCCGGCCGGCCGCACCGTCGAGAACCGCCGCGAGATTCTGCTCGAAGCCGGCCGCTTCCTCCGCGATGCCGCCGGCGCCCGCCGCCTGGTCGTCGCCAGCCCCGGCGGCAATCCCATCTTCCTGGAAGACGTCGCCACCGTCACCGACGAAGCCGCCGAGCCCACCCAACTCGTCCAATACGCCGGCCGCAATCGCCAGTTCCACTCCGCCGTCACCATCTCCGTCGCCAAGCGCAAAAGCACCAACGCCATTGAAGTCGCCAGCGAAGTCCTCCGCCGCGTCGACGGCGTGAAACCCACCCTCCTGCCCGCCGGCGTCGAAATCGCGATCACCCGCCACTACGGCGAAACCGCCGCCGAAAAGTCCAATGAGCTCCTCTTCCACATGGCCATCGCCATCTTCTCGGTCACCCTGCTCATCGGCATCACCCTCGGCGTCCGCGAATCCGGCATCGTCTTTGTCGCCATCCCCGTCACCCTCGCCCTCACGCTCACGGTCTTCTACCTCTACGGCTACACCCTCAACCGCATCACCCTCTTCGCCCTCATCTTCTCCATCGGCATCCTCGTCGACGACGCCATCGTCATCGTCGAAAACGTCGTACGCCATGCCCGTATGGAGTCCAACGCCGGCCGTCCGCTTACCGACGTCGCCATTGAAGCCGTCGATGAAGTCGGCAACCCCACCATCCTCGCCACCCTTACCGTCATCGCCGCCATCCTCCCCATGGCCTTCGTCGGCGGACTGATGGGCCCCTACATGCGCCCCATCCCCATCGGCGCCACCGCCGCCATGGTCTTTTCCCTCCTGGTCGCCTTCCTGGTCACCCCCTGGGCCACCGTCCGCCTGCTCAAGTCCGGCGGCCACTCCCACGACGGCCACGAAGACAAGATGACCCTCCTCTACCGCCGCTGGATGGACAAACTCATCCACCTGCCTTTCTTCCGCTGGTCCTTCCTCGCCGCCGTCGCCTTTATGCTCCTCGCCGCCTGCGGCCTCGTCTACATCAAGTTCGTCGAAGTGAAAATGCTCCCCTTCGACAACAAGAGCGAGTTCCAGGTGATCGTCAACATGCCCGAAGGCACGCCTCTCGAAGAGACCGCCCGCGCCACCCGCGCCCTCGCCGAAGCCGCCCTCGATCAGCCGGAGGTCGTCAACATCCAGTCCTACTCCGGCACCGCTTCGCCCTATAACTTCAACGGCCTCGTCCGCCACTACTTCCTCCGCTCCGGCCCCCATATGGCCGACCTCCAGGTGAACCTGCTCAGCAAGCACGACCGCAATCTGGCCAGCCACGCCATCGCCCGCCAAGTCCGGGACCGCCTGCTCCCGGTCGCCAAACGCCACAACGCCAAAATCCAGGTGGCCGAAGTGCCCCCCGGCCCCCCCGTCCTCCAAACCCTCGTCGCCGAAGTCTACGGCCCCGACGCCGCCGGCCGGGACCGCATCGCCCGCGAAATCATGCGCGTCTTTGAGAACACCAAAGGCGTCGTCGACGTCGATTGGTACGGCGAAGACGATCAACCCCGCCGCCGCTACCGCATCGACGAAGCCAAAGCCGCCGCCAACGGCGTCTCGGCCGCCATGCTCGCCCGCACCCTCGAACTCGCCTCCGCCGGGCACCAGGCCGGCCTTCTCCACGACGACAACTCGCGCGAAGACATTCCCATCCAGGTCCGCCTGGACCGCGCCGCCCGCTCCCGCCCGGAAACCTTTCTGAGCCTCCGCGTCAATGGCGTAGCACTCAGCGAGATCGTCTCGGTCGAAGAAGGTGTTGCCGACAAGGCCATCTACCGCAAGAACATGATGCCGGTCACCTACGTCACCGCCGATGTCGCCGGCGTCGTCGAAAGCCCGGTCTATGCCATCCTCGCCCTTGGCCCGGAGATCGAAAAGATCAACACCGGAGGCGGCTACCGCATCGAACAGTACACCGCCAACCAACCCTCCGACGACCGCCGCTACGCCATGAAATGGGACGGCGAATGGCACATCACCTATGAGGTCTTCCGCGACCTCGGCATCGCCTTCGCCGCCGTCCTCATCCTCATCTACATCCTCGTCGTCGGCTGGTTTGAAAGCTTCCTCACCCCCATCCTCATCATGGCCGCCATCCCCTTCTCCCTGGTCGGCATCCTGCCCGCCCACGGCATGTTGAGCGCCTTCTTCACCGCCACCAGCATGATCGGCTTCATCGCCGGCGCCGGTATCGTCGTCCGCAACTCCATCATCCTCGTCGACTTCATCGAGCTACGCCGAAAAGAAGGCATGCCGCTCGACCAAGCCGTCATCGACGCCGGCGCCGTCCGCTTCCGGCCCATGATGCTCACCGCCGCCGCCGTCGTCGCCGGCAGCCTCGTCATCCTCTTCGACCCCATCTTCCAGGGCCTGGCCATCTCTCTCATGGCCGGCGAAATCGCCTCTCTTCTGCTCTCCCGCGTCACCGTACCCATTCTTTACTTCATTGCCAACCGAAAAGGAGCCCTTTAACACCATGTCCCTCGAACGAACCCTCCGCATGATCGCTGGAGCCTTCATCATGGCCAGCGTCGCCCTCGGCTACTACGTCGACCCCAACTGGTACTTCTTCACCGCCTTCGTCGGCCTCAACCTCTTTCAGTCCGCCTTCACCAACTGGTGCCCGATGATCACCATCCTGCGCAAGTTCGGCTTCCAATAAAGGGCGACAATGGAAGGAATGGACTCGGCACTCAGCCTGCATAGACTGCACTTCGCCTTTACCATCACCTACCATTACCTGTTTCCCCAACTCACCATGGGGCTGGCGCTCTTGATCCTCATCATCAAGACGCTGGCCCTGCGCACCGGGAACCCGGTATACGAAGAGTCCGCCCGCTTTTGGATCAAAATCTTCGGCATCAATTTCGCCATGGGCGTCGTCACCGGTATCCCCATGGAATTCCAGTTCGGTACCAACTGGGCGCGCTTCTCCAAAGCCGCCGGCGGCGTCATCGGCCAGACGCTCGCCATGGAGGGCCTCTACTCCTTCTTCCTGGAGTCCACCTTCCTCGGCATCCTCGTCTATGGCCGGGAAAAGGTCGGCCCCAGAATCCACTGGATCGCCTCGCTCTGCGTCTTCCTCGGCTCCTGGCTCTCCGGATTCTTCATCATCGCCACCGACGCCTGGATGCAGCACCCGGTCGGCCACCGCATCGGCCCCAACGGCGAAATCATCCTCGACTCCCTCGCCACCTTCCTGTTGAACCCCTGGACCTACGTCCAATACGCCCACAACATGACCGGTTCGGTGGTCACCGCCTCCGCCGTCATGTGCGCAGTCGGCGCCTTTTACGTGCTCTCCAACCGCCAAACCGCCCACGGCCGTTTCTTCCTTCAGATCGGTGTGCCCGCCTTCGCCCTCTCCTCCCTCATCGTCGCCTTCCCCACCGGCGACATCCAGGGCAAAATGGTGGCCCAGTATCAGCCGGTTACCCTCGCCGCCATGGAGGGCCATTTCGACACCAAGTCCGGCGCCGCACTGAACGTCATCGGCCAGCCCGATGTCGCCAATCAGCGTATCGATAACCCCATCACCCTCCCCCGCGTCCTCAGCTTCATCTCCTACGGCCGCTGGAACGCCGAAGTGAAGGGTCTCAACGAGGTGCCGCGCGACCAGTGGCCCGACAACATCCCCCTCCTCTTCTACTCCTTCCACGTCATGGTGGGCCTGGGAACCCTCTTCATCGCCCTCTCCCTTGCCGCCTTCGTCGCCCTCCGCATGAAAAAGCTCTACACCGCCAAACCCATCCTCTGGGCCCTGCTCCTCTGTTTCCCGCTCCCCTATATCGCCAACACCGCCGGCTGGATGACCGCCGAACTCGGCCGCCAACCCTGGCTCATCTACGGCGTCATGCGCACCGTCGATGGCTACTCCACCCGCGTCTCGGCCGGCAATACCCTCTTCACCCTCCTCGGCTTCATGGGGCTCTATACCCTCCTCAGCATGCTCTTCCTTTTCCTCATCCAGCGCGAACTCGCCAAAGGCCCGGGCGCCGAAGAGCAGGAGGCCCATTAGTATGGAAACCCTCTGGTTCTGGCTCGTCGCCATCTCGCTGGCCGCCTACGTCCTGCTCGACGGCTTTGACCTCGGCGCCGGCGCCCTCCATCTCTTCCTCGCCAAAACCGATGGCGAACGAACCCAGATTCTCGATTCCATCGGCCCCTTCTGGGATGGCAATGAAGTCTGGCTCCTCTCCGCCGGCGGCACCCTCTATTTCGCCTTCCCTGCCCTCTACGCCTCCGCCTTCTCCGGCTTCTACCTGCCGCTGATGGTCGTCCTCTGGCTCTTCATCCTCCGCGGCATCGCCATTGAGTCCCGCCACATGCTCCACAACGTCCTTTGGACACCCTTCTGGGATGTGGTCTTTTCCGGTTCCTCGGCGCTGCTCGCCATCTTCTTCGGCGCTGCCCTCGGCAATGTCGTCCGTGGCGTC
This sequence comes from uncultured Solibacteraceae bacterium, assembly GCA_964430625.1. Classification (GTDB taxonomy): domain Bacteria; phylum Acidobacteriota; class Terriglobia; order Bryobacterales; family Bryobacteraceae. Next base: position 156,805 of record CAYSFR010000005.1, on the reverse strand, counting down.
CCCCTCGACCAGAACCAGGAGTTCTTCCTGCCCCTCTGGACCGATTTCCAGGTCTCCAACAACCCCGGCATCCTCGATTGGTACACCATCCTGGTCGCCGTGCTCGCCCTCGCCACACTCCTCCAGCATGGCGCCCTCTGGGTCGCCTATCGCACCCATGCCCCGGTGGAAACCCGCGCCATCGCCCTCGCCCGCCCGCTCTGGTGGGCCGTCGTCGCCCTCACCCCGGTGGTTACCTTCGCCAGCGCCGTCGTCCGCCCGGCTCTCTTTGAAAACTTCAAATCCAACCCCGCCGGCGCACTCTTCCCCGCTCTCGCCTTCGCCGGACTCGCCGTCATCCTTCGCGCCCGCCAACCCCTCACCGGCTTCCTCGGCTCCGGTGCCTACATCGCCGGCATGCTCTGCAGCCTCGTCTTCAGCCTCTACCCTTCCGTCCTCCCCACCATCGGCGGCCCCGGAATGACGATTTATAATGCCGCCGCTACCGACTATGGGCTCCGAATCGGGCTAGTATGGTGGATTCCCGGTTTCTTTCTTGCTTGTGCGTACGCGGCGTTTCTCTACCGCAGATTTGCGGGCAAAGTCGACAAACCGGCAGCAACTTGATTCGCCATCCGGGGTTCTAATCTGGTTATGAGTTTTCGCGGCGCTCTTCTCGCGCTATTCCTCTGCCTACTCGCCGGCACCGCCCAGGCGCAGAACTGCACCACCGTCACTCTCAACAACACCGGTGCCTTTGCCAACGCCACTGCCACCAACGGGACGTTTACCATCACCGGTAATCCCGCCAATTGCGCCAAATCCGCCGCCAGCAACGTCTCCTGGATCACCATCTCCTTCGGCGGCGGTACCGCTAACCCCTCCACCATCGGCTACTCGGTCCAGGCCAATACCTCGCCCAACCAGCGCGTCGGTACCATCACCGTCAACAACGGCCTGGCTACCTTCTCCGTCACCCAGGCCGGCATCGCCTGCTCCTTCTCCATCTCCCCGGCCACCGCCTCCATCACCGCCGACGGCGGCTCCGGCACCGCCAACGTCACCACTTCCGCCGAATGCCCCTGGACCGCCTCGGTCAACGTGCCCTGGATCTCCGTCTCCGGCGGCGCCACCGGCAACGGCACCCTCTCTTACTCCGTCCAGCCCAATACCGCCCGCGAATCGCGCACCGGCACCATCACCGTCGGCTCCGATACCCTCGTCATCACCCAGCAGCCCGCCTGCGGCTTTACCCTCTCCCCCGCCTTCCAGCAGATCCGCTCCTCCGCCGAATCCGGCTCGCTCACCATCACCGCCACCGCCTCCTCCTGCGTCCGCAACGCCGTCAGCGATTCCGCCTGGCTCACCATCCCCGTCGGCTCCTCCGGCACCGGCAACGGTACCCTCAGTTGGTCGGCCGCCGCCAACACTTCTCCCACCCAGCGCACCGGCCGCATCACCGTCGGCGACGCCACCTTCACCGTGCAGCAGGAAGGCGGCACCTGCTCTTTCGCCCTCAACCCCGGTACCCAGCGCTTCACCGCCATCGGCGGCGGCGGCACCTTCGCCGTCGTCACTGCCTGCCAGTGGACCGCCGAACCCGCCGTCAACTGGCTCACCATCTCCGGAGCCAACTCCGGCACCGGCAATGGTACCGTCAGCTTCCGCGCCGATCCCAACCCAACCCCTGCCGAACGCAGCGGCTCCATCCTCGTCGGTGGCACGTCGTTCCTCGTCACGCAGGACGCCGCCGCCTGCAACCTCAACATCTCCGCCTCCTCGCTCGAAGTCCCTGCCACCGGCGGCATCGGCAGCTTTGAAGTCGACGTCGTCACCGGCTGCAACTGGACCGCCGTCGCCAACGTCCCCTGGATCACCTTCACCTCCGCCGCTACCGGCGGCGGCGACGCCACACTCACCTTTAACGTCGCCGCCAATACCACTCCCGGCTCCCGCACCGGCGTTATCACCGTCGGCAACCGCCAGTTCACCGTCTCCCAGTCCGGCGCCAACTGCGAACTCTCCATCAACCCGGCATCCAATACCGGCGTCCCCTCCAATGCCTTCCAGGGCTCCATCTCCGTCAATACCACCTGCCAGTGGACCGCCCAGTCCACCGTGCCTTGGATCACTATCACCTCCGGCGCCGCCGGCACCGGCAACGGCCAGATCGACTACTCCATCCCCGCCAATCCCAGCGCCCAGAACCGCTCCGGCGCCATCCGCATCGGGAATCTCACCTTCAACGTCACCCAGACCGGCGGCGGCTGTACCCTCTCCATTAACCCCCAGCGAGGCACCTACGGCGGCGGTGCCGTCAGCGGCCGCTTCAACGTCAACGGCAGCCTCGGCTGCCAGTGGACCCCCAGTTCCCCCGACTCCTGGATCTCTATCTCCGGCTTCTCTTCCGTCAACGGCACCGGTGCCGTCGATTTCACCCTCACCCCGAACTTCACCGGCGCCGAACGCTCCGGCACCGTCCGCGTCACGCCGGACATCTACTACACCGTCGTCCAGTCGCTCGCCAAACCCGCCATCGTCTCCGGCGGCATCCTCAACGGCGCCAGCTTCCGCGGCGGCCCCGTCGCCCCCGGCGAAATCGTCACCATCTATGGGACCCTCATGGGACCCTCCGAGTTGAAAACCCTGCAGTTGACCCCAGACAACGGCGGTATCACGGATAACCTCGCCAACACCCGCGTCCTGTTTGACAACCAGCCCGCCCCGCTCATCTACACCTCGGAGAAACAACTGTCCGCCATCGTTCCCTTTGAGGCGCAGGGCAAGGCGTCCACCAAGGTGAAGGTGGAGTATCTCAATTCCCAGTCTGACGAGGTGGACCTCCCTGTGGCCCCAACCGCCCCGGCCATCTTCACCCAGAACGCCAGTGGCACCGGCCCGGCGGCGATTTTGAACCAGGATAACTCGCTGAACGGCATCACCAACGCCGCCCAGCGCAACTCCATCATCCAGATCTTCGCCACCGGTGGCGGCCAGACCAACCCGCCCGGCCAGACCGGCCGCCTCGCCGGCACCCCGGTCCCGCAGTTCCCCGCCGGCCGCGTGACGGTACGGATCAACAACGTGGACGCCCCGGTGGTCTACTCCGGCGCCGCCCCCGGCCTCATCCAGGGCCTCATCCAGATCAACGCCCGCGTCCCCAACACCGCCCCCATCGGCAACGCCGTCCCCATCGTCGTCCGCATCAACAACGTCGACTCCCCGGCCGGCGTCACCCTCGCCATCCGCCAGTAGGCGGCTACTACGACGAAAGCGGCCCGCCGGTTCTGGCGGGCCCGGTGGCCATCAGCCACCACTCGGGAACGAGCATCAAAGTACTTCTCGGCAATCGGGTATTTGGACCGGCATAGCTGGATCTGCGTTGTGGCGCTGGCGCTATGATAGAGGCGATGGTTCATGGTTGACGCAGTAACAGAAATCAACTGGTTGGCGTGCGAGCTGATCGAAAGGATCCCGGGTAAGGTATCGGGGCGGCCTATTGTGCGTGGCAGGCGTATTTTGCCCGATGCGATTGTGAATAGCTACGATGCGGGAACGACAATCGAAGAGATTCAAGAGGATTATCCGGGCCTTACGTTGCACCAAATTGAACGTCTGATCGAGTTTGCCCACACAGCGCGAGGACAAGCCGTCCTGTGAAAGCCCTCCTGGACGAGAATGTTTCGCATCGGCTGCGAGTCATGAGGTCTTTACAGTCCGCTACCTAGGGTGGTCAGGACTAAAAAACGGGGAGCTTCTCAGAACTGCCGAGGCACACGGCTTCCAGGTCTTTCTGACCGGTAACCAAACCATCTCGTATGAACAAAACCTCGCGGCCGCCAATTAGCCGTGATCGTGCTGACGGCCATTGAATGGCACCTCATCAGCAAAAGCCTCCCGGCAATCCAGGCCGCCATCGATGCCGCCGTGCCAGGATCTCATCGGAAAATCGACGTCGGGGCGTTCACCCGTAAACCGGCTCAACCCTAGCTCGGTCCCGTGCGGGACGTATACCGTTGTTCTGGTGCCTACCTCGATTTCGATCGCCCTTTACGATCTCGAATCAATCAGGTGACCTCCTACCACCGGGATCTCAATGATCAGTGCGTCCAGGACGGCGATGGAATCGTCCGCGAGCCTAAGAGAGTCCGAAGCGGAAAGCTGGTACGCTCCAACGCACAGTGCCCGAACGGGAGACGGCTCGCCCTGAACGGCGCTAGAAAGCACAGCCATTTCAAACAAAAGAGGAAGAAGTCCAGCCTGTTGAATGTGGATGAGAGACTGGATCGGACCGTTACCTGCAATCACCAATTGCAAAGGTTAGAAGCCGAGATCGTTAAGAGCTTTTCTCTCTTGCTCGAAGTCCTCCATGGTGTAGTCCTGGTATATGCTGTGGGACTTCAGATAACCATCCAGCTCAATTCGTGCCAGCCCTAGTATCCTCCGCAACTGCCGTTCCGTGATTCGCCCTGCCCGAAATTCCTCAAGAGCAAAACCTTCAAGTACTCGGCGCGACAAATCACCCTCTGCCGCGGAGAGGGTGCTGGCAATATCATCGGGGATCTCTACACTCAGTCGCATGGCAGTAGCGTTTGCCTCTTTCTCCACAGTACCGGATCTCGGCCAGGCTGTCACAAATCCAGTGGACGGCCGCCGCGCAGATCAATTCGCGTTCCCGTTGTTGGAGAATTTCGACGGTGTATGCGCTGTTGTGTCCATGAAGACCCGCTTCAAATCCATTGCGCTACCGGTACGTTCCGAATAGCAGGACCGATCGGAGGGTCGGAACCAAAGCCGCGAACGGTCCCTGGAATTTCCCCACGTCCTTGGAATCAGTCCGTATCGATGCCTCAGCATGTCCGCCAGGTTCTGTTCACGCTGCTGGCAGAGCATCGGCGAGCCAGACTACCTGTCCCGGCCAGACTTCGTGAATTGGAAAGCACAATGCTCGGTTTTGTATACACGGAAGACTTGACAGGGTGAAAAACAATACCGCTGGCCGGCCCCTCATGCGAAACCATGCCGTAACCAGGACGCTGCACCAGATCGCTCCATTTCGGTGCAGATATGGGCACCTTCACCAGCCTCGCGGCCTCCGCGTGTACTCTACAAAAGGAGACACACTCTTTATCGCAGGTCTGGATTGGTCGCAATGCCCAGTGGTTGAGAGTATCCCCGGAAAGGTCAGCGACGCCTGGGTTTTTCGAGGAACGCGCGTGCCTGTCTCGGCAATCTTTGAAAATCTGAAGTGCTCTTCGGTCGACGAGGTGCTTGAGAATTTTCACGTCACGAGAGAACAGGTGCAGGCCATTCTCGATTTTGCCGCCCAAAGCGCGGTGCCGCCAGCGGAACCCTCGCGCGCCGCATGAGGATCATCCTGGATGAGAGCGCTCCGCAACAGTTGCGCCTTCCGATCGATAGCAACTCCCGGCAGCTTTATCTTTGTTGAAATTGGTCCCGGATGGGGGTTGAAATCGGTCACGGATCGGGATAGTCCGCCCAACGGCAGGCCGAAATGACGCTAAGTGTCGGCACCTCGTTCACCAACTGGAGGGAAAGCCGCCCAGCCTGAGTGGAAGAAGTTCGTCGCCGCACCTGTCGAACCTCCGAATCGATCACCCAAACATTCCCTAAACGAGCCCCGCCCGCTCGCGTAGCATCGGAAGGTGGGTGCACCACCCCCGCCCTCCCCCCCAAAAACACAACGGGCGGCAACCCTTCGGTGCCGCCCGTCCCGTTTTCCAACGAAATACAAACTACTCCGCTTCCGGCTCGTCGTCGGAATCAGGCACCGGGCTCGCCGCGCCTACACGATCCCCTTCATCCAGCTTCACCAGCCGGACTCCCTGCGAATTCCGGCCAACCTGCCGGATCTCACCCGCTTCAATGCGGATGATCTTTCCGTCGGCCGTAATGATCATCAGGTCGGTGTTCTCGCTGACACGCATCACGCTCACCACATTGCCCACCTTCTTGGAGGTGTTCATGTTGATGACGCCCTTGCCGCCCCGGTGCGTCAGACGGTACATGTTCACCGCCGTTCGCTTCCCGTAGCCGTGCTCGCTGATGGAGAGCATCAACTCCTCTTCCTTGGTGATTTCCGCACCAATGATCAGGTCGTCCTTGCTCAACTCCATCGCCTTCACGCCGCGGGCCGGACGGCCCATTGGGCGAACTTCGCCTTCTTCAAACTTGATGGCCATGCCCTCGCGTGTTGCCAGGAACACCAGCCCGTTGCCGTCGGAAAGCCGCGCCGCAATCAGTTCATCGCCTTCGTCCAGGTCGAGCGCAATAATTCCCGACGACCGTACGTTGTCGAACTCGGCCAGCTTGCAGCGCTTGATCACCGCATGCCGCGTCACCATCACCACGTACTTGCCTTCCGTGTCCTCTTCCTTCAGGCTCCGGACCGGCAGGAAGCCCTGCACACCCTCATCCTGCTGAAGATTGATCAGCCCGGCAATGTGCTTGCCCTTGGAAACCGTCCCGGCATCGGGTATGGCGTAGTTCTTCAGCCAGTAAACCCGGCCCTTGGTCGTGAAGATCAGCAGATAGGCATGCGTGCTCGCGATGATGAGGTGCTCCACCACATCCTCGCTCCGCGTCGTCATGCCAATCCGGCCCTTCCCGCCGCGAGTCTGCCGGCGATAGGTATCCACCGACGTCCGCTTCAGGTAGCCGGACCGCGTCACCGTGATCGCCACGTCCTCTTCCTGAATCAGATCTTCCAGGTCGATGTCGCCGGTGTCTTCAATGATGACGGTGCGGCGTTCGTCGCCGAAGTCCTTCATCACTTCCCGCAGCTCCTTCACGATCAGGGCGCGCAGCACCTTCTCCGAACCGAGTATCTCCAGATACTCGGCGATCAGCCGCTGAATCTCGGCCAACTCGTCGAGAATCTTCTGCTGCTCCATGTTCGTGAGCCGCTGCAACTGCAGTTCGATAATCGCCTGCGACTGCCGCTCACTGAACTCGAACGCCGCGATCAACTTGTCCTTGGCCTCCCGCGGCGTACGCGAGGAGCGGATCATGGCGATCACTTCGTCCAGGTTTTCCAGCGCCTTCTTGAACCCCAGCAAGATGTGCTCGCGGTCCCGCGCCTTCCGCAACAGGTAATCGGTGCGCCTGCGGACCACTTCCACCCGGTGCTCAATGAACCGCTTGATGCAGTCGATGATCCCCAGTTCCCGCGGCTGCCCGTTCACAATCGACAGCATGATCACGCCGAAACTGCTGCGCATCTGCGTCTGCTTGTAAAGGTTGTTCAGGACGATGTCGGACTGCTCACCGCGCTTCAGTTCGAAGACGATGCGCATACCGTCGCGGTCGGACTCATCGCGGATTTCCGAGATGCCTTCCAACTTCTTCTCGTTCACCAGCGCCGCGATGTTCTCGATCATCCGCGCCTTGTTCACCTGATACGGCAACTCGGTGACGATAATCGCTTCACGGTCCCGGCCGATCTTCTCAATCGACGTCTTCGCCTGCAGCTTGATCGACCCGCGGCCCTTCGAATAGTAGTCGAAGATCCCCGCCCGCCCCAGAATAAACCCGCCCGTCGGGAAGTCCGGACCGGGTACAAGGTCCATCACCTCCTTCAGCGAGGCGTTCGGATTGTTCACCAGCAGTATGGTCGCTTCAATAATCTCCCGGATGTTGTGCGGGGGAATATTGGTCGCCATGCCGACCGCGATACCGGACGAGCCGTTGATCAGCAGGTTCGGAACCCGCGCCGGCAGCACTTCCGGTTCGTGTTCGGAATCGTCGTAGTTGGCGCGGAAGTCGACCGTCTCTTTGTCGATATCCTCCAGCAGCGACGCCGCAATCTTCGTCAACCGCGCTTCGGTGTACCGCATCGCGGCCGGCGGATCGCCGTCCACCGAGCCGAAGTTCCCTTGCCCGTCGACCAGCGGATAGCGCATCGAAAACGGCTGCGCCATACGCACCAAGGCGTCGTAGATCGCCGAGTCGCCGTGCGGGTGGAACTTACCCATCACTTCGCCGACGATCTTGGCCGATTTGCGCGTCGGACGGTTGTAATTCAACCCCAACTCGCTCATTCCGAACAAGATGCGTCGGTGAACGGGCTTCAAACCATCGCGAACATCGGGCAGCGCGCGACCGATAATGACCGACATCGCATAGTCGAGATACGACTTCTTCATCTCGTCTTCGATGTTGACGGGGATATGACGGCTATTGTCGTTCAGGTTCAACTGACCACCTCCGCCGGTAACGGGCGGGACAGGAGGCTGGTTCGGATTCTGTTCGTCGGCCAATTGTTACTCCTAGGGGATGTCGGAACCTACTATTCTAGCAAGGGAATGGTACGTTTTCTCCTATTCGTCGCCTTAATGAACCCGTGCGCATTCCCGCAGGCGGCCCCGCAGCCCGGCGGGCTGCACGGAAAGGTGGTGGATGGTACTAGCAAGGAGGGGATCCGCAAGGCCACCGTCTTCCTCACGGCCATGCCCGCCGGCAACCCTTCCGGGAACAACGTCCGCGCGGGCAACTTCACGCCCCCGGCCGTCTATTCGGCCATAACGGACGACAGCGGCGTCTATGCCGTCGCCGGCCTTGCCGCGGGTGCCTACGCCTTACGGGCCGAAAAGGCTGGCTATCTCTTTGAATTTACAGGCGGCGGGCGCGCCACCGTGAAACCCGGAGAGAACACCGAAGCCCCGGAATTGAAGATGACCCGGCATGCCACCCTCTCCGGACGCGTCACCGATATCGACGGAGAACCACTGGAGAATGTATCGGTCCGCGCCCTCCCCGCCTCCACGCGCCGGGCTTCCTTCGCCGGGTCCGGCGGCCAGGCCATGACCGACGACCGCGGTATGTTCCGCATCCCCCGCCTCGCCCCAGGCGCCTTCTTTCTGCTCGCTTCCAAAAACGTCCACAACGCCGGAACCGTGATCCTGGCCGGTGGGCAGGCGCCGGCGGTCGAGTCCCCCACCTTCTACCCAAATGCCCGTGACTCCGCCAGCGCCGTCAAGGTGACGGTTGGAAGCGGCGAGGAACGCACCGGCTTGGAAATCCGCATGCAGAAGTCGCCCGCCGTCCCCGTCCACGGGCGCGTAACTGGCGACGGCCTGCGCGACCGCCCCGCATCCGTCTCTCTGCTGCCTCTGCGCCCCGCCGGACGCCGCCCAAACGCTATGTGGGAATCCACCTCCTGGTCCGCCATGACCAATCCCGAAGGCGGCTTCCTCTTCCGCAATGTCCTCCCCGGTGACTACGTGGCCGTTGCCAACCAGGGTCAGGCCTCGGCCCGCGCCCAGGTCCGCGTCGGCGAAACCGAGGTCGAAGGCCTGGAACTCGTCCTCGCTCCGCCCGTGACCATTACCGGCCGTGCCACCGCCGACGGCGGCGGCAAACTGACGGGCGGCAATTTCGGTGTCAACATCCGCGCTCTCGATGGCATCCGCTCCAGCGGCGGCGGCGGAACTGTCGCCGCCGACGGTTCTTTCACCATTCAAAACCTCCACCGCGGCCGCATGGAGGTGCTCAACCTCGCCCCGTCCGGATGGTACCTGAAATCGGTCCTCGTCGGCGGCCAGCCCCAACCCGGCTTTGCCTTCGACGTCACCGGCGACATGACCATCGACCTCGTCTATTCCAACAAACCAGGTGCCGTGGAAGGCACCGTCGAGGGGACCGAAGGCGTCCGCATCGCCGCCGCCCTGCCCCGTGGCCCCGCCGGCGCCGCGCCCTTTACAACTCTTTACAGATCCGCCATGATCCCCGACGGCAAGAACACGTTTAAAATTGAGAGCGTCACCCCCGGTGAGTACGAGATTGTTGTTGCATCCGTTGGACTTATCGACGCACTCGCCGATCAGCCGGTGTGGGAAAAGGTCAAGACCAAGGCAGTATCGGTAAAGGTGGAGGAAGGCGTTACGGCGCAAGCCGCACCGCGTCTAATAACTGACACAGATGTGGACGAGAATTAGCATCACTTTATTGCTGGCAGGCAGCCTGGCGGCCCAGCGCCCCGGCGGACGCGGCCAGGAGTCGGCCGCCCCTTCCACCGGAACTGCCTCTATCGCGGGCAAGGTGACAGACTCCGCCGGTGCCCCGGTCAAACGCGCCGTCGTCCAGTTGGAGAGCGAATCCCGTTCCACGCGAACCGCCAGCCGCGCCATGACCGGCGAGGACGGTTCTTTCGTCCTGGGAGAACTTCCCAAGGGCAAGTACTGGATCGTCGCCGAAAAGGTCGGGTACCTCCGCGGAGCCTACCGCGGCCGAACCCCCGGCGGGTTCGGCGACCCTGTCGAAGTCGGCGACGGCGCCGCCAAAACAGGCATCGATATCGTCCTATCCCGCCAGGGCGTGATCGCCGGCCGCGTTATCGACGAGGCCGGCGAACCCGCCGAACGGGTCATCGTGCAGGCCACTCCCTTGCGGAAATCCAGTTCAAGAAACGGTTCAGGTTATATGGGCATAACCAACGATTTAGGAGAGTTCCGCATTAATCGACTCCCGCCCGGATCCTACCGGCTGCTCGCCTCCCGCGGCGGCGGCGGAGAGATGGTGGTCGACAAGGTAACCGGCAAACAACCCACCGCCGAGGCGCCTACCTACTTCCCGGGCACCATCGACGCCGCCTCCGCTGCCGCCATCCGCGTTGGCCCCGGTGAAGAACGCACCGGCGCCGAAATCCGCCTCCAGCGGTCCGTCGTCGTCCGCGTCGCGGGCCGGGTATCCGGCGAACTGCCATCGGGACGCGGCTCCCGCGTCTCCCTCCGCAATCCGGGAGAGTCCCGCGGACCCATGATGGGCGGCAACGACTCCCCCATCGGCGCCGACGGCGCTTTCGAGTTCCGCAACGTCCGCCCCGGCGAGTACATGCTCACCGTGACCACCATGGACCGTGGGGGGCCTAAAACCATGGCCCGTCAGCAGTTAATGGTCGGCCAGCAGGATCTGCAGGGGATCACCATCGCCGCCGCCGCGCCTCCGAAAATCGATGGCCGCCTCCGCGCCGGCACCGAGCCCCCATTCCCGATCGGGAAAACAGAGATTACTCTTCAGCCCACCGGCTCCTTCCGCGACTTCGGCCCCCCGGCCAATGCGCGCACCGACGAAACCGGCGCGTTCTCCTTTCCCGCTGTTTCGCGCGAAAAACAGGTGGTTTCGGTGCGTACAGAGAGCGGAATCATCGTAAAAGGGATCTATGCCGCCGGGCAACTGCTGCCGGGTTTGGAGGTGGATTTCTCGGTGGTCACCGGCCCGCTTGAGATCGTCCTGTCCAACAAACCAGCGACGATTACCGGCACCGTCGAGGGCACCAACCCGGACGCACCCCGCATCGCCGTCTGGGCCATCCCCGAAACAGAGCCTCTCCTAACCGATTATTGGAGTACAAAAAAGGTCAGAATTGCGTCAGAAACACCCACTTTTACCCTCGATTCGCTACGTCCTGGCACCTATCGCGTCGCCGCTTTCGAGGAAGTGGAATCCGACGCCCTGAACGATCCGGCCATCTGGGAGCAGTTCCGCGCCCGCACCGCTTCCGTAAAAGTCGGCGAAGGCGAAAGCGCCCAGGTAAAGATCAAGTTGATCAATTCCAGGGATCTGGAAGATAAATAAGCTACTTCTTGTTCTTCCGAATAAACTCCCAGTGGACCCGCGCCACATCGCCCATATAGTCCTGGGGAGCCAACTCCGCCGCCCGCCGGGCATAGGTTTTCGACGCTTCCCGGTTCCCGCGGGTCTCCTCAAACAGCGCTAAGTATAAGTTAGCGTAGAAGTTACCGCCCCGGCTGTTGCCCGCCGCGTTGAGCACCCGCTCCACCGAACCCTCCCCCTTCCAGAGCGCATGCAACTCCCGCATCGGAACCCGGGTATCGTCCTTGATCGGGATTAATTTTCCCTGGGCAATTTTAAACCCTTCCACCCGGGCGGCACACAGCATGTGCCAGGCAGCGTTTTCGAAATCCTCCGGGTTGACGGTGCGGTGGAGCTCGAACTGCGCTTTGCAATCGGCGTAACGTCCTGCGTAATAAAGAGATATGCCTCGCTGCCAGTGTTGGGGCGCCTGGTCGGGGAGGGCGGCGATCACCTTGTCGAAGGCGGCCACCGACTCGGCGAAACGGCTTTCGCGGAAGGCCTGCTCGCCCTGGCGCTGGAAATCGACAGGGGCTTGAGCGAAGAGAAGAAACAGCATCCAGGTGGGTGTCATCGTAGCTCCAGGTTACTCATCAGGCGGTGCAGGTAGTTGGGGTGGAGGCCGAGGCGATCCGCGGCGAGCGTCACGCTGCCGTTACTGGCGGCGAGGGCTTCGAGAATCAACTGCTTTTTGCGGGAATTCAGGGCTTGGTGGTAGCCGGTTTCGGCGGCGCCGGCGGCGGGGGTGCGCTCGGTCAGGGCTTCCGGGAGGTCTTCGGGAAGCACCTGATCGGAAAGACCCATGACGACGGCGCGTTCCATGGCGTTTTGGAGTTCGCGAACGTTGCCGGGCCAATCATAGCGAAGGAGACAGGCCTTGGCGGCGGGGGAGACGCCATCGACGCGCCGCCCCATCTGCCGGGAAAAGCGGGACACGAAGTAGGCGGCCAGGAGGGGAATGTCGCTGGGCCGCTTGCGGAGCGGGGGCATTTCGACGGAAACGACGTTCAAACGGTAATAAAGGTCCTCGCGGAAGCGCTTTTCCTTCACTGCGACGAGGAGGTCGACATTGGTGGCGGCGATGACTCGGATATCGATCGGGATGACGCGAGTGCCGCCAAGGCGCTCCATTTCGCGCTGCTGGAGGACGCGGAGCAATTTTGCCTGGGTAGTAATCGGCATTTCGCCCAATTCGTCCAGGAAGACCGTTCCGCCGCAGGCGATCTCCAGTTTTCCGCGTTTCTGGGCAACAGCGCCGGTAAAAGCTCCCTTTTCGTGTCCGAAAAGCTCACTTTCCAGTAAATTATCAGATAAAGACGCGCAATTGATGGCAACAAAGGGTTTATCAACTCGCGGACTATTCCGATGGACGGCCTGGGCGACGAGTTCCTTGCCGGTTCCGCTCTCGCCGAGAATTAGGACGGTGGACGGAAGCGGGGCGACGCGGGCGATGAACTTATAGACAGTTTGCATCGCTTCGCTGTCGCCGACCATGTCGTGGCGGGCGATCAATTGGTGGCGTAGCCGGCGGTTTTCGGCTTCGGCCTCCTGGAGTTGGCGGGCGGCCTGGAGGGCGAGGCCGGCCATGGCGCCGGCGGCGCCGGCCAGGCGGAAGTGGGCATCATCGAAGGCGGGGCCTTCGGCCCAGAGAACGCCGAAGGCCTTCCCTGCCCCGACGACGGGAGCGGCGAGGACGCGGTCCCAGGCGGCGGCCTTTTCGGCGCCGATGACCTGCTCCAGGAGTTCGGTATCAAACAAGGGCGCATCTCCATCGAGTGCAAGGGACCAGGGGGGCGCGTCGAGTCCGTCGAAGAAGAGCAGCACGGCACAGGTGCGGGCCTGGAGTGCCGCTTGCAGACCTTGAAGTAGACGGCGGGCGACCGGTTCGACACCGGGTTCGCCCTGGAGCGCGGTACTGATGTCGAGGAGGGCCTGGAGTTCGCGGGCAGAGCGGGCGCGGGCCTCGTCCTTCTCCCGGTCGGATCGGGTGAGCCAGCGCATGGCGGAGGATTGGACAATGGTCCGGGCGCTGGAGACCTCCGGTAGTGCGGGAGATTGGTCAAAGACGAAGACTGAACTGCCGAGTCGGAGTTCGTCGCCCGGCTTCAGTGCGGATTCGCGGATGGGGAGGCCGTTTACGAACGTACCGTTGCGGCTGTCGAGGTCGCGGCAGAGAAGGGTTCCGGGATTTTCGCGGGAGACGGAGAGATGGCGGCGGCTGACGGCGGTATCGAGCAGGGGGATATCGCAGGAGGTGTCGCGGCCAAAGACAAGGGCTTTCGCTTCGACACGGATGGTCCGGCCGATGAGCGGTCCCGCGATACAGATGAGATTCGGCGAAAGATCTCCCACGCGTTGGAGAGGATAACACACGAGTCCGACAGCACCGGTCTGCCATCCGCCGGGGCGAACTCTGGGCCGACAGGATCGGGCTGGGGGCCACCGAGGGCGGCCACGGCGCGCCCCAGGTCACTTTCGAACTCGACCCTTGCGGGGTACTGCGATGCCCTGTTCGCTCGCGATCGGCCGAACACTGGCGTGTTGCCTCCTCCCCGCCCTTGGGGAAGTGCCTCGTTCCCTTGGGCGGAGCGAGGGTCTATCCGAATAGATAGGCTCCAATTTACCGGCCCTATCCGGACAGTGAGCCGCGGCGGGGGGCGCGGAGGATGGTTCCCTTTGTTTTCAATCCGTTAGCTAGCTGACTGGGTTTGGCACGGCGGTTGCGATGGTAAAGGGCAAGGAGAAACACCATGAAACTGAACTTTCTGATCCTCGTCGCCGCCGCCACCGCCGCGCTGGGCCTGGCCGCCGACAGCGGAGTGGCGACCATCACAGCCAAGATCCCCTTCGCGTTTGAGTCGCGGGGAATGAAGATGCCGTCGGGCACCTACATCGTTGTCCGGTCCGACCGGGGCACTTCGATGACCGTTCGGAACAAGGAGACCGGCCGGAGCTTTGTGGTGACCTCCAATGTGACCCGCGCCAATCGGGTGGGCGGGACGTGGGTGGAGTTCAAGCGCTACGGGGACGTTTACTTCCTATCGGCGGTCTCCTACGGGGCGAACGAAGTGGCGGCGGAGATTCCGGTTGCAAAGCGGGAGAAGGAAATGGCGTTGACGATGACCCCGGAAACGGTCTTCGCGCGGGCTGATTAATCGCTTTATCAGGGAGATAGACCCATGAAGCTCAATCTCCTTCTCCTGTTGATGGCAGCCGGACTGGGCGCCGTGGCGCAGAACGGCCGGAAGATCTCGGAGAAGCGGCCACCCGAATCCCGGTAAGGCGGCTGTAGAGACTGTGCTGGCGAAAGCGGAATAGGAAACAGCCATAAAACTCGGGATGCTGATGGGGATGGCGGCACAGGTGGCCGCCGGAAAGGTGACGGTGACGGTGCCGTTCTCCTTCTCTGCGGGCGGAGCATCCCGTGAAAATTGACGGCAGGCGAACGGAATGGAGTTCAGGCGCTACGGAGAGAGCTACTCCTTACCGGGGTGGCCTTCCAGGCAAGAGAGACGGTGATGGCGGTTCCGGTATCGGACGACGAGCGGAAATCGGCCCGCAGCGTGGCCGGAGAAATAGTAATTGCTTCAACGAGATAAAGGAGAAATATCATGAAACTGACGAAACTGATTCTGACTGCCGTTGCGGCGACGATCGGGCTCTCCGCGCAGGGGCCGGGCGGGAGGATTACGGCGAAGGTGCCGTTCCCCTTCGAGGTGCGCGGGGAAAAGATGCCGGCCGGGACCTACGAGGTGGTCCGGGCGGATGGGACGACCTATCTGACGATGCGGGAGATGAAGACCGGGAGAGGGACTCTGGTGATCCTGGGCGGTGAGAAAGGGAACGCTGGGGCCGATGGGAACGCGCTGGGTTTCCGGAAGTACGGAGAGGCGTACTCTTTGAGCGAGATCAGCTACCGCGGCCGAAAGACGGCAATGTTGGTACCGGCGACGAGGCGGGAGAAAGAGATGGCGACGCGCATTGCGCCGGAGACCGTGATCGCACGGGCGGATTAAACACAGGATCGGGCGGCAGCGCTACACTTTTACTTTGGCGACTGTGAAGACCAACGCGATGCGGATATTGGAAGGGATGGGAGTTCCTTTCGAGATTCGCACTTATGAGGTGGATGAGGAGCATTTGGACGCTGTCACAGTGGCCGAGAAGGTGGGGTTGCCGCCCGAGCAGGTTTTTAAGACTCTCCTGGTGCGAGGGGACCGGAATGGGTGTGCATTTGTGGTGATTCCGGGGAATATGGAGTTGGATTTCAAGGCGTTGGGGAAACTGACAGGGGACCGGAAGGTGGAAATGGTACCGCTGAAGGAGGTCACTCCATTGACGGGGTACATCCGTGGCGGGGTGACCGTGCTGGGGGCGAAGAAGGAGTATCCGGTTTTCGTCGACTTCACGATTGAGTTGTGGGAAGTCGTGTCGATTTCGGCGGGACAGCGAGGAATTCAGTTGTTTGTGGCGCCGGGGGATTATCTGCGGGCCGTGGGCGGGGTAGTTGGGGAAATAGGACGGTTTTAGGGAAGTTCGGGCCCAGTCGCCAAGAGGGTAGTGCATTCGAACGCACGACCCAGACCGGGCCCTTAATTTAGTAAGCGGTAATGGCGGAAAAAGGGTGACAGGATTCTGTGGAATTCTTCATTTTGTTTTGGGGGATATTCGGCGTGGCGATATAGGGCTGGGGATTCGCGGGCTTGCTTGCCCCGGCTTTCCCGAGGGGGGCGTGGACGGGGAACCTCTCGCGGGCTGGGTGGGGGTGGAGTTCGGCGTCTTTTGGGGACAGCCGTGCTGTTTGGGTGTGCGGTGGGAGTGTCGGTGCTTGTCCCGGCTTTCCCCAAGAGGGGTGGGGTGGGGCGGGGTGGGACTTGGACGGGGAGCCTCTCGCGGGCTGGGTGGGGGTGGAGTTCGGCGTCTTTTGGGGACAGCCGTGCTGTTTGGGTGTGCGGTGAGAGTGTCAGTGCTTGTCCCGGCTTTCCCCAAGAGGGGTGGGGTGGGGCGGCGGGGGGTGGGTGTGGTGGGGACGGGGAATCTCTCGCGGGCTTCTCGCTGTTGCCCGCCGAGGGAGGCTCTGCCAATATTGAAGGGTGCGGGGTTTACAGGAGGCAGTGCGGGTCTCGGTCATTATCCCCGCCCACAATGCGGAACGCTTCGTCGAGGCGTGCCTCGATTCGCTGCTCGCGTCGAAGTACCCTCGGGAGTGCTTCGAGTTGATCTGCGTCGACAATGCCTCCACCGACGGGACGGCGGGCCGGGTGGCGCGGTATGGCGGGGCCGTTAAGCTGGTTCGGGAAGTGAAACGGGGCCCGGCGGCGGCTCGGAACGCCGGGCTGCGGGCGGCTTCGCACGACATCGTGGCGTTTACCGATGCCGACTGCGTCGTGGATCCGGGATGGCTGGCAGCCCTTGTGGCGCCCGTGGCGGCAGGCGAGGCGGAGGCCGCCGGAGGACGAATCCTCGCCCGGCGGCAGGCCGGGACCGTGGAACGGTTCGGCGAACTGGTCCATGACCACGCCATGGCAATCGAATACTACCGGCCACCGTACGTGATCACGATGAATCTGGCGGTGCGGACCGAGTTGCTGCGCCGGATTGGCGGGTTCAACGAACGGTGGATCCGGCTGGAGGACGTCGAATTGGCCTACCGGCTGTTGGACGCCGGCGCCCGCCTGCGGTACCAACCGGAGGCGGTGATCCACCACCACAACCGCGACAGCGTCGCCACTCTGGCCCGGGAAGGGTTCCTGCACGGCTACTACCGGCCGGAGTTCTTGCGGGCGCACCGGGACTTTATCACTCGCTACCGGGAGCGGAGCGCGGGGCAGGAGCCGCCACGGCTGCCGGCCGAGCGCCCGCCGGCCGCCACACTGTTGCGCCCGTGGCAGATACAGTTGCTGTGGAGGGTGTTCAACGCGGGGAAACGCGCCGGCGAGGCGGCCGGGCGCTGGTTTCCGCCTGGCGGGACGGCACGCGAGGCAGGCGCATGAGCCTGCAAGTACAGCTGAATCTGCTGTGGGAATTGACGATTACCCACCAGAAACTGCGCGACCAGAGCAGCTTTTTCGGCTTTTTGTGGAGCTTTCTGCACCCGCTGGTACTGCTGGCGGTGTTCTACGTCTTCTTCCGCTATATGGCTGGCAACCAGATGCCCCACTATTCGGTATACCTGCTGATCGGGCTGGTGCACTACACCCATTTCTCCAATTCGACGAAGGCGGCGCTACGGTCGCTGCGGTCGATGCGGCACCTGACGACGGATACGGTGTTTCCGAAGGAGCTGATCGTCTTCAGCTGGATTATCTCGAGCGGAATCGACTTTGCGGTGTCGATGGGGATCTGCCTGCTCATCGCGGTGGTCTCCGGGGTGGCGGTTTCGGTGAGCTGGCTTTGGGTACCGGTGCTGTTCGCGCTGCAACTGCTGTTTGCGGCTTGGGTGGGGCTGATTTTGTCGTGTCTGTACCTGTTTGCCTGGGATGTGGACCACCTGTACGAGATTGCATTGCGACTGCTGTTTTTCACGACGCCAATCTTCTATACGCGGCGTTCGCTGGGCAATGGCCTGGCGCAGGCGATTGTGGAGCTGAATCCGCTGGCCTGGCTCATTGAGGCGACGCGGGGCGCAGTGCTGGAAGGGCACGGGATCGGGCTGGGAACGCTGGCAGCGGCGGTGGCGGTGAACTGGGCGGCGATGTACGGGGTGATGCAGCTGTTCCGGAAGCTGGAGTCGAGGTTTGCCGAGTATGCCTGAGACGGCGCGGGCGCGGATCCGGATTGAAGGACTGCGGAAGGAGTTTCCCCAAGGCGCGGTGAAGCGCACCGCGTTCGGATTGCTGCGGGAACTGGCAGGACGGGCGGGGCGGGAGGGGGCGCCGGGACACCGGCGGGTAGTGGATATCGACCGGCTGGAGGTTGACGCAGGGGAGATTGTGGGGCTGATCGGCGACAACGGCGCGGGGAAGACGACGCTGTTGAAACTGATCGCGGGGCTGTATGCGCCCAATGCGGGCCGGGTGGAGACGGAGGGGCCGATCGCTTTTTTCGCGGGGTTGGGCAACGGGATGAACCAGGATTTGACGGTGCGCGACAACGTCTTTCTGTACGGTGCGATTTGCGGGATGACGCGGGGCGAGATTGAGCCGGCGTTTCCGGAGATGCTGCGCTGGGCGGAGTTGGAGGAGTTTGCCGTGGCGCCGTTGCGGAACTTGTCGGCGGGGATGAGAACGAGGCTGGCCTTTGCGGTGGCGAGCCGGGTGGCGCCCGGGGTACTGCTATTGGACGAGGCCTTTTCGGCGGGGGACCGGCGATTCCAGCGCCGGTGCGACGAGTTTGTGGCGAGCCGCCGAGGGGGCGACGGGTTGATGGTGATCGCCACGCATAATCTGCCGTTTGTACGGCAGCATTGTACGAGGGCACTGTGGCTGCATCAGGGGACGGTGCGGGAGGCGGGTGAGCCGGACGCGGTGGTGGAGCGCTACACGGAGTACACGGTGACGGGCGAGCCGCGGCGATGAGGGTGCTGTTTTCCTGTGGCGACTACTATCCGAGCCTGGGAGGCGCCACCTCGCTGGTGGACGACCTGGCCGGGGCATTGTTGGAGTTGGGGCACGAAGTGACCGTGGTGAGCCGGCAGTGGCCGGGGATGAGCGCGGGGGAAATGCGGCGCGGGTACGAGATTATTCGCCTGGCGTATCCGCTGGATTACGAGAAGTTCGATTTCTCCGAGGCGTTTCTGGAGCAGTCCGGCGAGATGTTGGAGCGGATTGGCCGCGTTCTGACGGAGCGAAGAATCGAAACGGTTTGCCTGGGGCTGCTGGACATGAGCGCGGTGTATTTTTTGCTGCTGCGGCGGATGGTACCGTTCCGGCTGGTGGTGTATCTGCATGGAGGGGATGTGCGGAAGTTGCCGCGGGCCGAGGGTTCCTATGCGCGGCTGCTGGCGAGCGCGCTGCGGGCGGCTGACCGCGTGGTGGCGGTTTCCGGGGATATAGCGCGGGAGGCGGAGACGTGGTGTCCGGGAGCGGGGGCGAAGATCCGGGTGATTCCGAACGGAATCGATTTGCGTCCGCTGCGAAGCGTCGCGCCGAGGCAGAACGGGCGGGAGTACATTGCGTTTGTGGGGCGACTGGTTTGGGAGAAGGACGCGGGAACGCTGATTCTGGCCTTCGGAGCGGCGCAGGAGGAGATTGGTCCGGTTGACCTGGTGATGGCGGGGACGGGGCCGGAGGAGGGGAGGTTGCGGGAGTTGGCGCGGGGGTGTCCGTACCCGGAACGGATTTGCTTTCTTGGCCGGACGGAGCGGGAAGAGGCGTTGGCGGTGATTGCCGGGGCGCTGTTTGTCGTGCTGCCGTCGGTGACCGAAGGGTTTCCGATCGTGGCAGTGGAGGCGCTGGCAGCGGGGAAACCGGTGGTGGGGTCGCGAGTGACGGGGACGGCGGGGCTGATCGCGAACGGAGTGAATGGAGCGTTGTTCGAACCGGGCGATGTTGCAGGGCTGACGGCGCTGATCCGGCGCTATGTGGGGGACCGGACGGCGCTGGAGGGGCTGGCGGCGGGGGCGCGGGCGACCGAGCGGAGCGGGTTCGACATCGGGGTACTGGTGCAGGAGCATTTGCGGGCGTACGGAGCCGGGCAGTGATGGAGGCGATCACGGTGTTGGTACCGTGCAAGGATCAGCGGCGGGAGTTTTTGTTGGACGCGCTGGCGTCGCTGACCGGGCAGACGTGCGGGGAGTGGGAGGCGCTGGTGCTGACCGATCCGGAGAGCCCGGCACATGTAGCGGAGTGGGCGATGGAAGCGGGCGACGCGCGGATCCGCGTGTGTCCATGTCCGGTTCAGGGATTCGCGCAGGCGTTGAACTTCGGGCTGGCGCAGGCGAGAACAACGTTCGCGGCCATCCTGCTGAGCGACGACCGGTACGACCGGGAGGCGATTGCGACGCTGCAGGCCTACCGAAGGCGTTTTCCGGAGGCCGACTTCTTCCATTCGGCGCGGCGGCACATCAACCAAGCCGGGGAGAGATGGGGCGGGGTGATGGCGAGCCGGAGCGAGTTCACGCTGGGCGATTTCGAGCGCGGATCGCCGGTGAAGCACCTGTTGTGCTGGCGGCGGGAGTTGGCGTTGTCGATTGGGGGGATGGACGAGACGCTCTCGGTCCACGGTTGCGACGATTACGATTTTCCCTGGCGGATGGCGGAAGCCGGGGCGCGGTTTCAGGCTGTGGCGGAGTGCTTGTACGAGTACCGGCTCCATCATGCGCACGACCGGCTGACGACGACAGTCCCGCTGGACCGGCAGATAGGAACGCTGCGGACGATGTTTGCGCGACACGGCGTGGCGGCGGCGACGGCGGACCGTTTTGCGCAGCGGGCGATCGGCGGGTATTTTGTGGCCGAGTTTACCGATCAGATCGACAACTCCCGGGGCGCACTGGCGCATGTGCGGTGTTTCCGGGAAGCGCCCGAGAGCCGGCGAGCGGAGTTTGTGGGGGCCGGGTTCAAGGAACGTCATTTCTTTCCGCACCGGGTGTTCGTTGTTCCCAAGGGCGGGCCGGACGGGTACAAGCTGGCGACGCGGATGCTGGGGGCGACCGACCCGGGGCGGATGCTGGAGTTTTTGCTGTATGCGGCGCCGCCGCTGGACGAAGCGTTCCCGGACGCGCTCTATTTTGACGATGAGGTGCAGTGGCATCAGCAGCAGTTCGGGTTGCGGGGGCAGGTGGGGTGCGCGAATGTGTGGCGCGAGGCGGGGGGCCGAGCGCTGCGTTGCACGTTGCTGCTGTCCGATCTGGTGCAGCGGATTTCGCGGGCGCCGGTACACCGGACGCAGATCGACAACCGATTTAAAGGGTGGAGCCGTCTGCTGCTGCACGCGATTCTGGACTATGCCCGGGACAACGGGCTGGAGACGGTGTACGTGCCGACGGCGCGTCTGGCGTTGCGCTACACCGACCCGAAGCGGAATCCGCAAGCGCCGCTTTATGAGCGCATCTACGATACGCCGGCGCGGGAGTTCGGCGCCGAAGCGGACGGGGAGTGGTGGCGGCTAGCGGTGGACCGGCTGGGGGGGCGGATGGTGGGGTTGGAGCGATCGGTAACCGCGGACCGATGGGGGAAAGTTGTGTGTTTGCTGCACGATACCGAGCGAGGGATGGGGCACCGGACAGCGGACCCGGAGTTCGGGCTGGCGGCGGACCGGGAGGCACCGGGGGCGCTGGAGAGAATGCTGCAGGTGGAAGCCGAAGCGGGGGTACGGGCGACCTATAGCGTAGTGGGGAAACTGCTGCGGGAACTGCGGCCGGCGATTGCCGCGGGGGGGCATGCCATCGCGTTCCACTCCTATGACCATGTGTTGCCGGGAGAGCCTGGGGCGCCGGGCGGAGCCGATGGGTCCGAGCAGTTGGCGGCGTGCCGGAGTGTGGACTACCGGATTAAGGGGTACCGTCCGCCGCAATCGAAGATTCTGGCGGGGTTGAACGATGCCAACCTTGCTTACCAGAACTTTGAATGGCTGGCGAGTTCGCGGCATTCGCTGGGGACGGCGGATCCGGTGATGGCAAACGGGATTGTAAAGATCCCGGTACACTTGGATGACTACAAGTTGTACCGGCACGGGGTAGCAGTCAAGGAGTGGGAGAGAGAGGTGTTGGAGTTGGTGGTTTCGCGCGACTTTGTGGTGATCGGGCTGCATGATTGTTATGCCCCGTACTGGCTGGATGGATTTGCGGCGTTGTTGGAGGAGTTGCAGTCGCGGGCGACGTTATTGACGCTGGATGAAGTGGCGGCGCGGGTGACGCTGGGCCACAGCCGCTGGTTCCAGGAAGGGTAGGCGAGCGGAATGGCGAGGATTGTTTCCATTTACCGCGACAGCCGGGAGCGTTTTGAACCGGTGGATATGTCGCTGATCCGGTGGCTGAAGATGGCGGAGGCGCTGGCTGGGTTGGGGCACGAGGTGGACATTGCGACGGGGGAGCCGGAGTTGGCGCGGGGACCGATTGCGATGGGACCGCGGCTGCGGCGGGTATCGCTCGACGGGTTGCGGTGGGACGAGTACGACGTGGTGAAGACGGTGTTCCATATCGGCTTCGACACGTTGGTGCGGCGGGGCGGGCTGGATCATCCGTTTCTGGTGTCGAACTTGGGGTCGGTGGTCGGGGAGAGGGAGTTGCCGGGGGTTTACTTTTACGGGGAGAAGCGGGCGTGGCTGTTCAGGATACAAGAACGGATGGCGGAGCGCGGGGGCGTGGTTTCGATTCTGACGCGGCCATCGATGGAGCTATGGCGGCGGTGCCACGGGGAGGCGAATCCGGTGGTGCTGGTGCCGGGGGCGACCGATGCGAAACCACCAGCGGCGGGGCCGGACCCCTATCCGGCGGACGGCAGGCGGAGTTGTGTGTATTCGGGCAACATCTACAATCCGGTAAGTCAGCCGGAGGCGCATGCGGTGCTGGTGGAGAAACTGAACGAGGTGGGCCGGCGGCTGGCAGGGAACGGGATCCGGCTGTACGTTGTGGGATGCGGGGAGACGGCCGGACTGCGGCCGGAGTGGGTGACGCATTTGGGCGCGGTACCGCATGAACGGAGTTGGGATTATTTGTGGCACGCCGATGCGGGGCTGGTGGTGGCATTTGGCGAGGCGATGAACCATAACGAATCGACGAAGATCTACTACTATCTGCGGGCGGGTTTACCGGTGGTTTGCGAGGCGCGGTATCCGAATGAGGAATTGATCCGGCAGGCGCGGCTGGGAGTGATCGCGCCGAATGGAGACCTGGAGGGGATCGCCGGGGCGGTTGCGGCTTGTGTGGGGCGGGAGTGGGACCGGGGATTCGCGATGGACCTGATGGTGCGGGAGCACACGTGGAGCCGGCGGGCGGCGATTTACGACGAGCTGTTCCGGGGGGCGGGGCTCAGGAACGGCGGGCGGCGACTTCCTGATAAAGAGATTCGTAGCGGTTCATAGCCACGAACATGCGGTGGCGCCGGTGAAGAAACTGGCGCGCTTCGCGGACGTAACGGGCCTGGCTGGCCTGGTCCCGGCCGAGGGCGGCAAGGCGTTCGCAGAGAGCGGTGACCGAGCCGGAAGGGAAGGTTTCGCCGTTGATGCGGTCCTCGATGAGTTCCAGGAGGGGCGGGTTGGCGGAGGCGAGGACGGGAGTGCCCAAGGCCATGGCCTCCAGCACGACGTTGGGGCAACCTTCGCCGCGTTCGGTGGGGAGGACGAGGAGAGCGGCATCGCGGATGAGGGCGAGCGAGGAGGGGTAGTCGATTTCGCCGGTGAACCGGATACGGGAGGCGGCGGGGCCGGCGGCGGCCGATTCCTGGAGAGGCCGCTGGAGGGAGCCGCCGCCGATGATGAGGAGATCGAAGGGGTAATCGGGTTGGGAGGAGAGGAGATGCTGGTAGGCCTGGAGGAGGAGGCCGACGGACTTTTCGGCTTCCAGGCGGCCGGCGCAGACGATATAGGGGTGGGGGGACGCGGCGGGAGGGCCGGCAAGGGCGGCGAGTTTTTCGGGATCGACCGGATTGGGAATCACGGCAGTGAGAGGGGGGAGGGTGACGGAGGCCTGGCGGGCGTCGGCGAGTTGGGCCTCCGAGAGGGCGGTGACGGCGTCGGCGGACTCGAGGATGCGGCGGACGTAGGCGCGGCGGGGGGGATGGCGCTCGACCCAGTGGCCAAACTCGCCGCCGCGGAGGGTGACGACGACGCGAATGCCGAGCCAGCGGCGCAGGTGGAGGGCATAGCGGGTATCCATGTTGATGAGGTGGCAATGGATGAGTTCGATGCGGCGGCGGGCACAGAGTGCGGCGAGGGCGGCGAGGTTCCAGGTGTCGCGGAGGCCGCGCTGGAGGTAGTCCGGTTTTCTGGAGCGGAAGGCGGTGGGAATGCGGAGGCGCAGATGGCTGACCGGGCCGTTGGGTTGGTAGTCGAAGAGGCAGGGGCCGTCGGAGGCGACGAGAACGGAGTGGCCGCGGGCGGCGAGTTCGGTGGCGAGGTTGTGAACCGAGCGCTGCACGCCGCCGGTGGAGGGGATGTAGGCGTAGGTCAGCAGCAGCAGATTCATGAGGCAGGGACTCTCACAGATTGCCATGAGGCAGGCCGGGGAGCAAGAATAGAGGGTCGCGATGACGCTCTCCTATCCCTTTCAGGCACTGGCCGCGGTGGTTGCGGTGGCGGCTATGGGTGAGCTTGCCGTTTGGGCGCTGGCGCTCGACCGGCAGCGGGACACGATGCCGGATCCGGATTTCGGCTGGGTGATTCCGAAGGGGACGGTGGTGCGCTGCGGATGGGAAGGCTGGGGCACAACGCGGTATGTGGGGGACGGAGAGGTGGAGACGCCACACACGGGCGGGGAGAAGACGGTGGTGATCCTTGGGGATTCGCACACTGAGGCGTTTCAAGTGGAGAGCGATGAGAAGTTTGCCAGCGTGGCGGAGAACATCCTGCGACGGCGGGAAAAGCCGATCGACCTGCGCAACTTTGGGCGTTCGGGGTGTTCGTTTGCCGACTATGTATGGCTGGTGCGGGCATTTCGGGGGCGGCTCCATCCGGATGCCATCGTGATCCAATTGGACGAATACGATTTTGACTGGCGGGCGTATGACTCGGCGCAGACGAATTACTTCGTCGAGAGGGCGGGCGGGCAGATTGAGTTGGTCCATAACCCTCCGAAACCGTGGAAATGGCCGCCAACGCGGCGAGAGCGGCTCCGGGACGCGTCGCACCTGGTGAACTATTGCCGCGACCGATTTCGGAGGGCGAAGGCCGAGAGGCCGGGGCCCAAGCTGAGCACGCGCGATTCGGTTACGAAGCAGGCGGCGCTGTTACGCGAGGCGGCGGGCGATGTCCCGGTGATTCTGTTGCGGCTGCCTTACTCTCCGTATTCCGGTGAGCGGAAGGACCTGGGCTGGGAGACCTTTACCGCACTGCAGCGAGCGCTGCCGGACTGGCGATTCGTGGATCCGTCCGCGGAATTCCGGGAGAGCCGGGAGCGCGGGTACGATCCGCGCACTTTCTTTAACAGTAATCCGCTCGGAGCGCACCTGAACGGGGAGGGCCACGCCATTGCGGGGCGGATGCTGGCCGCGGAGCTGGAGCGGGTGCTGGCGCCGTGAGTTTTGTATCGGTGGAGTTTGCGGTTCTGTTCGGGGCGCTGCTGGCGGCGTTGCTGCTGGTGCGGCGCGAGGCGGGACGGCGGCTGTTGGTGCTTGGGGTCAGCTGTGTCTTTTACGGGTGGGCGGACTGGCGGTTTCTGGCGTTGTTAGGGGTTGTGACCGTCGTTGACTACTCCATCGCGAAGGCGATTGCCGGATCGGATGCACCGCGGTTCCGGCGGTGGCTGTTGGCGGGGAGCGTGGCGACGAATCTCGGGCTTCTGTTCGTGTTCAAGTATTTCGGGTTTTTCACGGCGAATCTGGCCCGTTTGGGGGTACCGGTGACGGTGCTGGAGATAGCGCTGCCGGTGGGGATTTCGTTCTACACGTTTGAGACGCTGAGTTATGTGATCGACGTCTATCGGGGGACGGCGGAGCCGGCGCGGTCGCTGCTGGACTACGCGGTGTTCATCACCTTTTTTCCGCGTCTGGTGGCCGGGCCGATCATGCGGGCGCGGCAGTTTTTGCCACAACTGGAAAGCGGAGTGGTGTTGTCGCTGGACAACTTTGCCGCCGGGGCGCAGCTGTTCGCGCTGGGAGCGGTGAAGAAGATGGTCTTCGCCGACGGAGCGGCGGTGTTTGTCGACAACATTTACCAATATCCGAAGCAGTTTTCGCCGCTGGCGGTGTGGCTGGCGGTGTTCTGCTACTCGATTCAGATCCTGTGCGATTTTTCGGGCTATACGGATATGGCGATGGGGCTGGCGCGGATTCTGGGGATCCAACTACCACCGAATTTCGCGCTGCCGTATACGGCGCAGTCGCTGACCGAGTTCTGGCAGCGGTGGCATATTTCCCTTTCGACCTGGCTACGCGACTACCTCTATATCCCGTTGGGGGGGAACCGAAGCGGGACGGTGAGAACGTACGTCAACCTGATGGTGACGATGTTGCTGGGCGGGCTATGGCATGGGGCCAATTGGAATTTTCTGGCCTGGGGCGGGTTGCACGGCTTCTATCTGGTGGTCGAGCGACGATTATGGGGCGGCCGGCTGGAGCCCGCGCCGTGGACATCACCCTGGGCGTGGGTTCGGGCGACCGGCTGTTTCCTGGTGGTCTCGCTGACGTGGGTCTTTTTCCGCTCGCCGGGCCTGGCGGCGACGGTGCGAATCTGGAAGAAGCTGCTGTTCCTGGATAATTCCGGGGTGTTCTGGGTATTCTGGCCGGGGTGCGCGGCGGCAGGCGCGGTAATTGCCGGCGGTCTGCTGAGCCGGCTATTCGCCGTCGAGATCCGGCCGCTGCCGGCGCGGAGCCCGTTGTTACCGGCTGCCCTATTGCTGGCGGCGGTGGCGGTGCTGGTGCTCATGCCCGTCAAAAGTTCCCCGTTTATTTATTTCCGATTTTGACGAGCAGGAGGAGTTTGCAATGGTCCAACGCGAGTGGGACAACACATTTAGCCGATGGATTGCGGCGGGGGAGGCACAGGGGCTGGATCCGAACGACGTGGGCGACCGGGAGTGGGAGGATCCGCGGGAGCACATTGCGCGAGTTTACATGCCGCACATCCGGCCGGACTCGGTGGTGCTGGAACTGGGACCGGGGACGGGGCGAATCAGCCGGCACATTGTGGGACGGTGCGGAGAGATGATCCTGGCCGATTTTTCCTCGCTGGCGTGCCGGTGGCTGGAGGGGTATCTGGCGGGGAAGGGCCGGTTCCGCACCGTTTGCCTGGACCGGCCGGTGCTGCCGGAGGTGGGGGCGGGGAGTGTCGACTTCGCATTTGCCTTCGGCGTATTCGAGCATATCGACCTGGATGACACGCGGTGGTATCTGGAGGAGTTTCACCGGGTAGTGAAACCGGGAGGTCAGGTGATTTTCAACTTCGACAACCTGATGACGCGGGAGGGACTGGAGTGGCATGCGCGGTGGCGGCGGGAACCGGGCGACCGGAATATCTTCCGTTTCTATCATCCGGAGATGATTTCGTGGCTGGCGCAGAACAGCGGTTTCGAGGTGAAAGCGCTACGAACGGGAGACAGCCGGCATGCGGAGATCGAGCTCGTGCGGCGGTAAGCGCAATTCGGCGGCCTGGCGGAAGGCGGCAAAGAAGGCCGGGGCGCGGTGTTGCCAGCCCCAGTCGCGGATTGTGGACTGCATGCAGACGGCGAGTTCGTGGTGTGCGGCAACGGCGCGGAGGACACCGGCTTCGAGAGCGTCGACCGAGCGATCAACAAGAAAGCCGTTCCGGCCCGATTCGATGAGTTCGGGCATGTTGCCGACAGGGGTGGAGACGACGGTGCAGCCGCAGGCGGCCGCCTCCAGCGCGGTGTTGGGGGTACCTTCGGTCAGGCTGGCGCAGAGGAAGACCGTGCCGGTGTTGTACCAATCAGCCATGGCGGGAGGGGGGAGTTTGCCTGGACCCAGGGAATCCACCAGGCGGAAATCACAGGGGATTCCCAAGGCCGTGAGCCGGCTCTCCAGAGGGCGGATGAGGTTTTCGTAGCCCTTGACGTTCTGCCAGTATCGAGAGCCGCACCAGAGCGCACGCGGAGGGCGTCCGGCGATGGGCCGGGAGAGGCGGAAGACGTCGAGATCGACGCCATTGGGGCAGAGGTGAATGCGCGGGAGATGGCGGAGGTGTTCCCAGGCGATGGAGTTGTTTATCAGCAAGGCGTCCACTTGCTGGTGGCGCTCCGGTAAGAGTTCGGTATTGAGCGGCCAACCGGAGTTCCAGGCGCCCACCAGGGCCGGCGTCCAGCCGCGGGCGCGAATTTCGGAGTGGACGAGGGCTGGCAGCGCCGGGCGGGTATGCATGACGAAAACGATGCCGGGTTCGCGAGGGCCGAGGGCGGTGTCGAGGTCAACCGAGCCGTCCTCGCATTTGAGCGGTGCGCAGGTGACATGGAAGTCGGGCGGCGCGTGTTTGCACAAGGCGTGGGCGGCGTGGCAAAAGGCCCAGCCGTCGACATCGTAGATAATCCGCAGTTCAGGCACGAGCAAGCCTGTAAGAGTGAACCACCTCTTCGAGCAAGGCGGCGACGCGCGAACCGATGACATCGAGGGAGTGGGCCTGGACGCGGGCGCGGGAGCGGGCGCCGATGAATTGGCGCAGGTCGGGATCCTGGAGGGCGCGGAGGGTAGCCGATGTGAGGGCGGAAACGTCGCGACACGGGTAGAGGAGGCCGGTGATACCGTCCTCGACCACCGAGCGGGCTCCGGGGATGTCGCTGGCAATCAGGAGGCGGCCAGAGGCCTGGGTTTCCAGATATACACGGGACTGCTGTTCGAAGTCCGAGGCCATGATGACGATATCGGCCAGGGCGAAGAGATCGGGGATCGCCTCGTTCCTCAACTTTCCGGTAAAGCGGAAGTTGCGGGAAAGACCAAGATCCCGGCTGCGCTGCTCGGCGGTGGCGCGGCATTGACCATCTCCGGCGATGACGTAGATGACGTCCGGGTTCGAGGGAAGGATACGTGCGGCCGAGTCAATGATGTCGTTAATGCGCTTGACTTCCTTCATGTTCGAGGCGTGAGCGACGATACGGGCACCGGGAGCGATGGACCATTTCTCGCAGAGCGGGAGCGGCCTCGGGCGCGGGAAGAAGGCGGAGAGGTCCACCGGGCTGGGGATGACTGTGATGCGGCGGCAACCCATCTGCTGCGCCGTTTCGCGGAGGTATTCGGCCTGGAGGATGGTAGCGTCGGCGTGGGGGAGGGCGCGGGCGATGGAATCGTGGAGAGAACGCTGCACCATGCCTTTGGACATGAGGTGGAGGGTGAAACCGCCGCATCGGAGGACCCAGGGAATGCGGTGGCGAGCGGCGACAGCGGCGACGGCGCGGCCTTCCACTTCGCGACCGGCGAGGATCAGGTCAGCGGGTTCTTCGAGCAGGAGTCTCTCGACCTGCGCGGCGATCTGGTGTTCCTCATCCGCGTGCACGGCTTCTGGCCGGGTGGTGGAGGCATCCACATAGATTGCCGGGGTGTGATAAGGAATTCGGGGAATCTCCGGATGCTCCAGAGACATGGCCTCGAATTCACCCTTTACGTCAGGGGAAACGGAAGCGACCGCCCGAATCTCGACGCCAATCCGTGCCAGTTCTTTGAGCAGCAACCAACAGGAGATTGGCCCCCCTCCCATCGCGGGCGACAGGAGCCCGGCAAAAACAACCCTCAACCTCATCCTCCGAAGGGGCGGTGTTACGTTGACACCGCACATTTTCCAAACATAGCATGAGTCGTTAACGTACGGCTTCCTCGATGAGTTCGAGCAGGCGGTGGTAGTAGGCGGTTTCGTAGTGAAACGGGGCGAGATCCCACTTATGCTGTTTCCAGCCGCGACAGGGCAGGTCCACTTCGATGGGAATCACTCCGGGGCAGACGGACTCCCAGTGGGCATAGTATTGTTCCAGCAGGGCGTTCATGGCGACGGCTTCGGCTTTCTCGCCGGGACTGAAGGGGCGCAGGGCGGAATCGTCCAGGTACTCCTCGGCCCACCAGGCGCGGTGGAGCAGAAGTTTTGCGGAAGGCAGCCGCCGCTGGAACTCGGCGGCGATGCGGGTGGCGGCTTGGCGCCAGATGGCATTGCATTCGGGCGACAGGCGTGGAATGCGATCGAACGAATAGGGTAGTGTGCCGGGGAAACCGGACTCGCGGAGCGGTTCGGAATCGAGGATCAGGGACTGGCCGGCGCGAAGGAGGTCGTGGCGGTCGTCGACGAAGTCAAAGACGATCGCATCGGGTGCGGCGGCGACGAGGTCATCGAGGACGGTTTTGCGAAAGTCGGCCAACACGCGTTTTCGGGCGAAATTGCCGGACCAGGGGAGCGCGTCGCCGCCAATGGCCAAGGGAGGAGTCAGCATGGTGGCGAACGAAGTCCTGCTGCTGTAGAAGACCTCTACAAGGGGATCGACGGCGTATTCCAAGGCGCAGGCGGTGACGCAGCTTCCCAGGATAGCTACTCGGATCATCGGCGGGTTCCTTCCAGAATTTTCGCCGATAGCTTCTTGAAAAGCAGAAAGAGTTCCCATTGCGCGGTTGGTCCGGGGCCGGGCGGGGTGAGGGCGAGTTGTTCCAGGCGGCCAAATTCGGCGGCTCCGAAACGACGGCAGTGCTGGAGCACATGGCGGAGTTGGCCGTCGTTGAACCGGCCGGACTGCACCATGAGAATGGGGAGGAATCGGCGCAAGGCCGCGCCCGCGCCGGAAAAGGGAGCCTCGTCCTGGCCGCCAAAGAGTTCACTGCCACGCGGGAAGAGCAGGGCGTTGGGAATCTGATCCAGAAGGGAACCCTCGATCTGCTCGAGGGTGGGGGGCTCGCAGTTCGGGAGCGGATCGAGACCGAAGGCGATGGTCCGGGAGTCTGTGAAGTACGTGTATTGCTGTGGTTCGTACTGGCGGATGAAGAACCGGAACATCGCCGGGGTGAAGAGGACCGGTGCCCGGGCCTTGAGAGAAGTCTGCTGGATGGAGGCCAAGGGGTCAAAATTGAGATCGTCCCGCACGACGACAAAGGCTCTGCCAAAGTAGTCAATGAGGACGGAGGAGACCCCTTTCGCCGATAGAGGAAGATCGGGACCGAGGCGGGCTTCCGGCGCCGGGAAGGGTGCGGCGGACTCCGGGGTGGCCGCATGCAAGGCTCGCAGGACGCGGGTTAGCAAGGGTCCGGGTGCCGTATCCAGGGCTGCCGGTGGCAGAGAGTCCGCTCCGGCCGCGAGGGTGAGGATCTTGCGCGCAAGCCGCTGTCGATCGGTGATTTCCAGAAAGCCACTCCCCCCATCGAGAGAGGGGAGAAAGCGATCGATGTAGAACCAGTAGGCGGTTTTGAGTGCGCGGATCCGCCACCGGCCGGAGGGATCTTCCGTGGAGGGGAGGGAGACCGCGCGGCCGCCGAGGAGACGCCATGTCGCCGGACGCGCGGAGCGCGAGGCGTACATCGACCAAGCGGGCAGTTCCCGTTCCGTGAGCAGATCGACCTCGCCGAGCATCGGCCAGATTCGTTTCAGGCGGGCGAAGCGCTTCCAGAAAGCCTGGAGGAAGGCAAACTCGGCCTCTGGTTCCAGGTCTGCGCGCAAAATGACGGAGAGATCGATGTCACTCGATCCGGGGATCCAATTGCCGCTGGCCATTGTATGCCGGACATAGACAGCCGCGACCTCGCGGTCGCGGGAAAATGTCCGAGCAAACATTGCTGCCGCGGCATGGTAGAGGGCTCTATTGGTCCAGGAAAACGGCCAGTAGGGGTTCGACTTCAGGGCCGCGATGCGAGCCAAATCGCGAATCGAGGGAAGCGGCGGCACAAACCAACTATGATATCGTCCAACGCCGATTGTTAGACTGAATCGACTGGAACATTAAAAAAATTGGAGGAGGAGAGATTCGTTTTGGATGCTGCCGTGGCCGATGTGCTGTTTGATGTCTATGGATTTCCATTCCGGCTACACTTCAGTGCTGGCGCGGCGGAGGCGGCCAAAGGGTTGGCCAGCGATTTCGAGTTCTTCCGGCGCCCGAGGCTGACGGGGAAACCGATTGAGGTTTGTTTGTTCGCGGAGGACCCGCCCTACGAGACGGTGCCGGCGCGGGCGGCGTCGGTATACACACCGCGAAACATTTCCTTCTCCGAAGGCCCGCGGACCTACATCGATTACAGCGGGCGCGCATTGGCGATCTACGATCGGCAGGCGGGGAGTTTTCACATCCACTCCCGCGACACGGGAATGCTGTACGAGGCCTCCTATTTGTTTTTGCTTTCGAGGATTGGAGACTATCTGGATTCGGTGAAACTCCACCGGATTCACGCGATGGCACTGAGCTACCGGGGCCGCGCCGTGCTGGCGATCCTTCCGATGGGCGGGGGTAAGAGTACGCTATGCGCCGGACTGCTGAAGAACCCGGAGTTTGACTTCCTTTCCGATGATTCCCCCTTTATCGCCGACGACGGTTCGGTGCGGGCATTTCCACTGCGAATTGGGCTGCTGCCTGGCGGAGAAGCAGAGGTTCCGCCCCAATTCCGCCGCACGATTCAGCGGATGGAGTTCGGGGCGAAGGTGCTGGCGAATTATGAGTGGTTCGCGCACCGGATCCAACCGGCGGCAGAGCCGGGGATCGTATTTCTGGGGTATCGAAGCCTGGCGGAGAAATGCCGGATCGAACCGGCGGGGACACGAGAGTCGTACAGGTCGATGATTGCCGACTGCGCCATCGGACTTGGCTTGTTTCAGGGATTGGAGTTTGTGGTGCGGAGTTCTCCGTGGGAACTGGCGGCGAAGATGGGAACGGGATGGTCGCGGTTATCGAATGCCCGGAGGTTGTTCCAGCGGTCCGAGGTATACCGGCTGATCCTCGGGCGCAATCACGAAGATAACGCCAGGGCGGTTACCGAGTTGGTAAAGGAGCGCCTTAGCGGACGCCGAGGGTGACGGGGACGCTGGATTGGCCGGCGGCGGTCAGGACCATTTGGACCGCGCCGCCGGGGGTAACTCCGGCAGGGACCTGCGCGTTGATCTGATAAAGGCCGGTGAAGCCCGGGGCCAGGCCGGCGAAGAGGATCGGCGCGTTCTGGTTGCCGATTGTCACCGTTACCGGGGCCGCCGTGACGGCTAAGGGCGAGAAGGGGGCGGCTTCCCCGGCGTTGACCGCCGGCGTGGTGGCGCCGAGTCCGTTACAGTAGATCACCAGCACCTCTCCGGCGGCCGTTGGGTTGGCGGCGTCAGCCAACCGTTGCGAACCGTCCGGCAGGGCGCGGTAGATGTGGCCCTGGCCTTGGCCGGATTGATCCACGGTGAACACTCCGGGGCGGGCCTGCGCGATTACGACTGATTGGGGGGTTGTGATCGAGGAACCGCGGCGGATTTCCAGTTGGTAATCGGCATCCGGGGAGAGCGAGTAGGGGATCTGGGCGTTTACCTGGCCGGGTCCGGCAAACAGGAGCGGGATGGGTGTATCGTTCAAACGCACCTCCACATCGTTCAGCCTGTTGGGCAATGGGAGGGAGTTGGGGACGGCGTTGTTGTTGTTCAGGTTCGCCCCGAAGAGGGAGACCAAGGTTCCGGGGGCCACCGGGACGCCGAACTGGAAGCTGGCGGCGTCAGTGAGGCTCTCCGAGAAGACGACGGGGCGCTGGGCGGTGACGATCGCCCCGTTCACCTTCTCGGCACCGGCCTGGAGGAAGGTTCCGCGGGAGAAGATGCCCAGGAACGTCAGGGTGAGGGGGCTCTGGATGGCATTCGGTGTAACCGTGGCTTCCCAGACGCCGGCACCGATGTGGTTGAGATTCACGACCTGGGAACCGAGACCGGTGACGGCGACGCCGGTGGTGGCACCGCCTTCGGGCTGGTGGGGGTTACCGCAACCATCGACGACACGGGCGGCCAAGCGGACCGGTTCACCGATGGTGGCCTGGAAGCCGGCGGCGGGAGAGAGAACCTGCGGGAAGAGATTCTGGTTGGAACAACTGCCGGCCTCACGGGGGGCGCCTTTTGCAGCCGCGGCGGCACTGCCGTTGACGATGGCGAGGATGGCGACGGTGCGGGACTGGCCGTCATCGAGGGTGAGGGTGACGCTGCCGCGGTAGACCCCGGGAGCGAGGCCGGAGACGTCAGGCTGGACAGTGACGCGTCCGGGAGTATCACCGGAGACCGAGCCGCCGGCGGGGGAGAATTCGAGCCAGGGTTGCCCTTCAAAGGTGGCGCCGGTGGTAGTAAAAGACGCCTTGCGGTTGGTGGGGAGGACGAACTCGACCTCCTGGCCCGCGACTTCGCCGCCGGAGATGGCCGTATAGAGAAGCGCCGAGGGGTAGATGTCCGGACCGGGATCGGAACCGGCGGGGAGGACCTGGAGGAGTACGGTAGCGGTCTGGCGGATGGCCGGGGTGGCGGCGTCGGCGATGACGATGCGGCCGTAGTGATCTCCGGCGGGTAGTTCGCGGGGGCTGACCGAGACGGTCACCTTGTTGTCCGAAGCGGTGGCGGAGAGCCAAGGGGTACCGGAGAGGGTGGATGCCTGGGCGGTGACGCGCTCAGCGGGAGCGGCGTACACGAATTGGCTGGGAGGAATGGAGCCTCCGGCGACGGCGCGGAAGGAGAGGCCAGTCTGGGAGATGGTGAAACGGGAGCGGGCGGAAGCCACGTTGAAAGAGACGTTAATGGTGACCGTGGAATTGGAACCGGTAAGGGTAACCGCGCCTGAGTAGGTGCCGACGGCGAGGGTGCCGGCGGAGGCGACGATGGAGAAGGAGGACGTTTGGCCGGGGGCGATGGTGAGCGATTCCGGGGAGACAGCGAGGAAGTTGCCACGGGAGGCAGCGCCACGGATGGTGATGGGAGTCGCACCGGGATTGGTAACGGGAATGGTATGCGTGGCTGTGGCACCGCGGACGGCGGAGAGGGTGAGACGGCTGTTGCCACCGTTAAACCAAGGACGGGTGGGCGGAGCGGGGACACGGAGAGTAACAGGGATGAGGGTTTCGCGGGGTGTGGCGGAGGAGACGGTAATGACGATATTGCCGGTATAGTCACCGGCGGGGAGACCGGCGGAGTTGGTTTCGTAGGTGAGGTTTGCGGGAAGAGTGCCGCGAGCCGGGGAAACGGTAAGCCAATTGGTATTCGGTCCGGTGAGGCGAACGGAAGCCTCAAAGGCGAGGCCTGGGATGGGGGCGGAGAGAGGGATCGATCCCCGCTGGGCGAAGTCGCCGGAGGCGAGGGAGATGGTGACAGGGGAAGTGGAGAATTTGACGGTGGGGGGACCATTCAGGACGCGGCGGATGCGGCCGTTGTCGCGGTCGGCGATGAGGAGTTCGCCGGCGGGGTTGATGAGCAGGCCGGCAGGGGAGTTGAGCTGGGCAGAGATGGCGAAGCCACCGTCGCCACGGTCGCCGGCGTTGCCGGTTCCGGCGTAGGTGGTGATGGTGCCGGAGGTGGAGACGCGACGGACGCGATGGCCGGCAAATTCGGAGATAAACAGATTGCCTTGTGCGTCGAAGGCGAGGCCGGTGGGGTAATTGACAGCGGCCGAGGAGGCGGGGCCGTTGTCGCCGGTGGAGGCGCGCTGGCCGACGCCGACGAAGGATGTGAGACGGCCATCGGAGCCGACGCGGGCGACGCGGTTATTCTGCTGATCGGCAATATAAACGGCACCATCCGGGGCGACGGCGACGGCGGTGGGGGTATTGAGGGCGGCCTGGACGGCAGGGAGAGAGGTGGTGGTGGTACCGGGCTGGCCGGTTCCGGCAAAGGTGCGGACGACGCCATCGGAACCGATGCGCCACACTTTGTGATTCGTGATGTCGGTGACGTACATGTTGCCGGCGCCATCGATGGTGAGTCCGCGGAGTTGGCCGAAGCGCATGTCCTTGAGGGTGGCGCCGTCGCGGGTATTGCCGCAGAGGTTGGGGGAGCCGGCGTGGATGCGCATGGCGCCATCGGAGCCGATGCGGCGGATGGCGCAATCTTCGTCGGCGACGTAGACATTGCCGGCGGCATCGACGGCGACGCCGAAGGGAGTCCCGAAGGCACCTTCGAGAGCGGCACGGCCATCGATGTAAGGGGCATTGAGGACGCCGGAGCCGGCGAAGCGGCGGAGGACGCCCCGGGTGTCGACAGAAAAGACGACGCGGGCATCGAAATCAGAGAAAAAGATAGTACCGGCGCGATTCTGGGCGACGGAACCGGGGGCATGGAAGACGGCGGCGGTGGCTGGGCCGGCTTCGCCGGAGTAGAGGAGGTCGGTGCCGGCGAGGGGGTCGACGGTAGAGGTGACACGGCGGAGGCGGGCATTGCGAAGGTCGCCGACGAGGACACCGCCCTTGCCGTCGACGCCGACGCGGAGTTCGGTGCCGAAGAGGGCGCGTTCGCGCGGGGTGCCGGCGGGCGAATAACCGGGGTTCGCGGCATTGCCGGCGTAGATTTCCACGGAGTTGTTGGTATTGAGGCGCCAGATGACAGGGGAGGCGTTTTGGGTGAAGTAGACGGCGCCGGAGGGGTCGACAGCGACATCGAGGGGGGCGCCGAAGGTGGCCGAGCGGGTAGTGAGGATTTCGACGCGACCGGAGGTCCAGATCTTGATGACCGAGATCGCGAGGGAATCGGCGAGAAACAGATTGCCGCCTTTGTCGGCGGAAAGGGACGCGATAAAGCGGTACTGGGTGGAGGCGGCAGAACCGTTTTGGGGAGCACCCGCGGTGCCGGGGCGGCCGGAGAAGAGGCGGACTTGGGAGGAGCCCCAATCGATGCGGCCAATGGAGTAGTTGTCGATGGTGCAGTAGATATTGTCGACGCCATCGATGGCCAAGGCGTAGATATTGGTGAAAGCAGCGTCCTTGGAAGGTACGCCGTTGGCGGAGGGGGTGAGGGTGCCGCCGCCGGCAAAGGTTTCAATGATGCCGGAGGGGAGGACGCGGCGGATGCGCCGATTGCCGGCGTCGGCGATATAGATATTGCCGCGGCTATCGACAGCCACGTCGCGGGGATTGTTGAGGCTGGCCTGTTGGGCACGGCCGCCGTCGCCGCCGAAGCGGGGGAAGGAGTTGCCGGCGAAGCGTTCGAGGCGGCCGGTGGGGGAGAGGCGGACGACGATGTTCTCTTTGGGGATGGAGAAATAGATATTGCCGGAAGCATCAACGGCGGGTTTTCCCCAGACCGTGGGGGCGAGGGGAGTGGCGAGGGCGTCGACACCGGCGCCGAGGGAGGGCTCTGTGCCGGCGAAGGTGGTGATGAGGTTGGTGTTTGTGGACTGGGCGGCGAGGGAAGCGGCCGCGAGGAGGAGGAGGGAGGTTAGGCGGGGATACATCTTACTGCCGTAGTATGACACGCCATTATTCGCGGATTCGGTTGTCCAAGTCCATCATGAAACGCGGAAGTTGATCGGGGTTACGAAGAAGGTTACGGATGCCGTAGGCGGCGTGATGCTGGTAAAAGAGGTCGACGGCGTAGAGGGAGGCGGCATAGGCCATGGCGGCGTGGCCGGAACTCATGCGGGACCAGCTTTGGGAGAGAACGGAGAGTTTAGGGAGTTCACCCGCCTTGGCGGCGGCGCGGAGGGCGGTGGCGCGCGGAGCGGAGAGTTGATCGCCGCTTAGTCGCTGGGCAAGGCCTTCATGGAGCCAGGCGGGCCAGTTGCCGACAGCGGCGAGGCAGGCGTGGACGACCTCGTGGGCGAGGGCACGGCGGGTAACCGGTCCGCCGGGGTCGGATTCGAGGAGGGCGACGCGGATGCGTCCGTCAAAGAGTCCACCGCTCCATTCGGCGGCACCGGTGGAGCGGAGGTAGTCTTCGCGGGTTTGGGCGATGACGGCGAGGCGTTCGGCGGTCTGGCAACCGAGCTCAAAAGACACGCGGGAGTACTCTTGTTCGAGGACGCCGAGGAGGGCGCGAGCGATATCGCGGGGCATGACGGAGGGGTCGAAACGGAAGACGAAGCGGGGGCTATGGAGGGGTTCGCCGGTACGGTCCGAGTTCTGTTCGCGGAGAGCCTGGGCGAGGAGGCGTTCGACGGCGGGATCGGGTTGGAGAGCGAGGGAGTCCTTCCAATAGCCGATGGCACGGACGCCCATATCGTTGCGATAGGCGGCCAGGCCGGCGACGGCGAGGAGGCGGGGATCCCTGGGGTAGAGGGCAAGGGCGCGTTCGGCGGCGGCGAGGGCTTCGCCGGGGCGGTTGTCGGCGAGGAGATCAGAAATGGACTTGTCGCCGAGGGTGGAGGGGGAGGCGGAGAGGCGGGAATTGCCGGGGGCATCGACGGAAGGCGCGTCGCGGCGGGCTTGGTCGAACTGTTCGGCGCCGGTGAGGTTGGAGGCGGGGAGGAAGCCGCGGAGGGTTTTGCCGTCAACGCGGATTTCGACCGAGTAGCAGCCGTTCATGCCGAATTTGACGGTCGCGGGGGTGCCTTTGGTGAGACGGGCGATGACGGGTTCATTCGGTTCACAGGCTTCACGGAGTTCGGCGCCTTCCTGGCTCACGGTGAGCGCGGCGGCGGCAAAGAGAAGCCCAAGTCCAAACATATTGGAATGATAGGGCTGGGGCGGGCGGAAAGTCAGCCGGGCGAAGACCTTAGCGGCTATTCGGGACGGTAACGGAGGACGAGGAGGGTGAGGTCGTCGCGCTGCGGTGTACCGCCGGTGAAAGCGGCGATGTCTGCCTGGACAGCGGCGGTGATTGCATCCACAGAGGCGCGGGAATTGGCGACGAGGACTGCGACGAGGCGTTCAACGCCGTACTGTTCACGGTCGCGGTTCATGGCTTCGGAGACGCCATCGGTGTAGAGGACAAGGAGGTCGTTGGGGGCGAGTTGGAGGGCGGCGTCGTTCCAGGAGGCAATATCGAGCATTCCGACCGGCATACCGGTGGGGGCGAGTTCAAAGACTTCACCGCTAGCACGAACGAGAAGAGGGGAGCAGTGGCCGGCGTTCGCCCACTGCATGGGGGCATTTTCGTAGATGGAGGCGAGAAAGATGGTGGCGTACTTTTCCCCGCGGGTGCGGCCGAGGAGGAAGGAGTTGAGCCGTTCGAGGATGACGGCAGGCGGGATCTGCTCGGCAGTGGAAATGACGAAGGCGCCCTGGAGGAGGCTGGCGAGGAGGGCGGAACTGACGCCCTTGCCGGAGACGTCGGCCATGACGATGTCGTAGCGACTGGGGCCGGCGGGAAGGATGTCAAAGTAGTCGCCGCCGACGAGGCGACTGGGGATGGAGAGCCCGGCAGCGCGGATCCATCCGGTGGATGGGTACTGTTCGGCTTCGGGGAGGAGGTCCCGCTGGATGCTCTGGGCGATGCGGAGTTCCTGCTCCATTTTTTGCTTTTTGCGTTCTTCGTCGAGGAGGCGAGCGTTCTCGAGGACGAAAGAGGCTTCGATGGCGAGCGACTGGACGAGTTCTCGGGAGGTGGTGGTGAGTTCGGCGTGGCTCTGGCGGGAGTCCATATAGAGCAGGCCGATGGTGTCGGCAATGGTGCCGACGAGGGCGGTTTCCGACATATCGCCGGCCCGCACTTTAATAAGTGGTACGCAGACGACGGAGCGGAGGGAGAGATTGAGGATCGAGGAATCGAGACCGCCGGCGGCGGAATCGAAGCGCATGCTGAGAAGTTCGCTACGGCTGCGGAGGGCCTGATTAAGGACTTTGGCGGGGATGCCGAGATCCTCTGCGAGGGGTTTGCCGCCGGCGGCGCGAGCGATCCGGGTTTCGAGGCCTTCGGAGGTGGTGAGGAGGAGATAGCCGCGGTCACAGTTCGTGATTTCGAGGGCGGAATCGACGACGGAGGTGAGGACCTGATCGATGGAGAGTGCGCCCTGTAGGGAGCGGGCGACCTCCAGCATGGAGCGGAGTTTGCGGAGGCCCCCGTGATGGGCCTGGGTGGAGGCCGGGAAATTCGGGGACTGGAGGAGGAAGATGAGTTCGTAGGAGTCGTCGACACCGAAGCGGATGACGTCACCGGACTGAAGGACGCGGGCCTGCTCCTTGATGCCGTTGACTTCGATGCCATTGCGGGAGCCGGCGTCCTCGACAACGAAGTGATCGCCATCGCGGCGAATGACGGCGTGGTTGCGAGAGGCGCGATTGTCGCGGAGGACGAGGTGACTATCGGGGCTGCGGCCGATGCGAAAGGGGAGAGGGTCGAGCGTGACGCGGAAGGAGGGCGCCCCGGGGGGCTTCACATCCAACGCGGCGGTGATCATCCACCGGCCACTTCGCGCAGTTCCTGATCGCGCAGGATCTGGCAGTTCGGACAATAGCCGCCGATTTCCGTGCGGACGAGGACGATTTCGAACCCGAAGGTATTGCAGACCTGCTGGCGGATCTGGGCGAGAGGTTCGCCAAAGTACTCTTCGATTTTGCCGCACTGGAGGCAGACGACATGCGCGTGTTCGCGCTTCATCCGGGTTTCGTAGTAATGCTGATCGCCGCCCTGATGAAGGAGGTCGAGTTCATCGACGAGGCCTTCAAACTTCAGCATTTTGAGGGTGCGATAGACGGTGACGCGATTGAGCTTGGGGTCTTTCTCGCGGGCGAGATTGAAAAGGCTTTCGGCGTCCAGATGGCGGCCGGACTTATCGATGAGATCGAGAAGAATCTGACGCTGGCGGGTCATGCGGACACCGCGCTGCTTCAGGCTTCCTTTTGTGGTCTGTGCGGGCATCGCTTTCCTCAATGTAGCAGAAGGTTATGGGGGAGGAGCTATGGCTGCTAAAATCGGTGCCTGATGGTGGAAAAAATCCTGGTTGCGAATCGCGGCGAGATCGCTGTGCGGGTGCTGCGGGCGGTGCGGGAAGCGGGGATGACGGCGGTGGCGGTATATACGCCGATCGACCGGCGGGCGCTACATCTGGCCCATGCCGACGAGGCGTATGCGGTGGACTCCTATTTGAATGGGGAGGCGATTTTAGGGGCGGCGAAGGAGGCCGGGGCGGGGGCGTTGCATCCTGGATATGGATTTTTGAGCGAGAACGCGGAGTTTGCGGCACAGTGCGGGCGGGCTGGGGTGATCTTTATTGGACCGCCGGCGGAGGCGATCCGGGGGTTGGGATCGAAAACCGCAGCACGGGAGGCGGCGAAGCGCGCAGGGGCGCCGGTAGTGCCGGGGACGGAAGGCAGCGTTGACGACCTGACGGAAGCCAAACGCGTGGCGAGCCGGATCGGGTATCCAGTACTGATCAAAGCGGCGGCGGGTGGCGGCGGCAAGGGGATGCGGCTGGTGGAGCGGGAGAGCGAGTTGGAAAGCGCATTGCGGGATGCGGCGAGCGAGGCAGAGCGGAGTTTCAAATCGGGGGAGGTGTACATTGAGAAGGCTCTCATCGAGCCCCGCCATATCGAGATTCAGATTTTCGGGGACGGGCACGGGAACCTGATCCATCTCGGAGAGCGGGAGTGTTCGATACAGCGACGGCATCAGAAGGTGATTGAAGAGTGTCCTTCGCCCTTGGTGGCGGCGCATCCGGAAATGCGCGAGGCGATGGGGGAGGCGGCGCTACGGGTGGCGCGCGCGGCAGGATATACGAACGCGGGGACGGCCGAGTTCCTGGTGGACGCGGAGCGGAATTTCTACTTTCTGGAGATGAATACGCGGCTGCAGGTGGAACATCCGGTGACGGAGCTAGTGACATCGCTGGACCTGGTGCATATGCAGTTTGAGGCTGCATTTGGGGGACGGCTGGGACTTCGACAGGAGGATGTGCGGTGGCGGGGGGCGGCGATTCAATGCCGGCTGTATGCGGAGGATCCGGCAAACCAGTACTTCCCTTCCCCGGGGAAAATCGAGCGGCTTCGGATGCCGTCGGGACCGGGAATCCGGCTGGACAACGGGGTGTATGAGGGCTGGACGGTGCCGATGGATTACGATCCGCTGCTGGCGAAGCTATGCGTGTGGGCGGAGGACCGGCCGCGGGCGATTGCGCGGATGCAGCGGGCGCTGGGGGAGACCGAGATTCTGGGGATAGCGAACAATGTGGCGTTTTTCCGGAAGCTACTGGACGACGGCCGGTTCCGGAGCGGGGCGCTGCATACGGGGTTTCTGAAAGACTTTGTTTTTGACGGGAGGGTGGCGTTGAGTGACTCGGAGTGGGAGGCGGCGGTGACGGTGTTAGCCGGTGAATCGGTTGAGAAGAAAGCGGTGGCGGGGAATATGCGATCGAATTGGAGCCGGCGATGAAGCGGATCCTGGTGACTCCGGAGGCGGAAAAGGAGATCGAGGTGACGCCGGGGGCGCAGCCGGTAGTGGAGTTGGAAACCGGGACGACGCTGGTGATGGAAGGGGCTCGGGTACACCGGGTTACGCGCGCGGGCGGGCGACTGCTGGTGAATGGGAAAGAGGTCCGGGCGGAGTTGGCCGATCCGCGGGACAGGCGGCGAGGCGGGAGCCAGGGGATGGATACGGGGCGGCGGGATGTGAAGGCAGCGATGCCGGGGAAGGTGATCAAGATCCTGGTAAGCCTGGATGACGCCGTGGAGCCGGGGGCGGGATTGTTGATTCTGGAAGCGATGAAGATGCAGAACGAGGTGAGGGCGGTGGGGACCGGGCGGGTGACGGCGATCCGGGTGGAGGTGGGAGAGACGGTTGCATCGGGTCAGGTGCTGGTTACACTGGAGTAACGCCTATGCCAGATGCCGCTTGCCCAATTTGCCGCGGAAGCGGATGGAGAGTTGAAGAACGCCACGGAATTTCGGGAGCAGCGCGGTGTGACTGCACGATTGGCGATATCCAACGGCAGACGCTGCAGTATTCCGGGCTACCGGCGCTGTATCAGAACGCGTCGCTGGAGAACTTCGACGCGCAGGGGAATCCGGCATTGCAGAGCGTGATGCTGCTGGTGCGGGGGTATGCGCGGGAGTTTCCCAATGTGGATAAGCCGGGGCTGTTACTGATTGGAGAGCCGGGGACGGGGAAGACGCATCTGGCGGTGAGCGCGTTGCGGATGCTGATTGGGCGGGGCTACGGCGGGTTGTTTTTCGACTATCAGAACTTACTGCAGAAGATAAGGTCCAGTTACGACCCGGCTTCGGGGTCGGGCGACCGGGAAGCTTATTCGACGGCTTTGGACGCAGAGATATTGTTGCTCGATGACCTGGGAGCGCACAGGATCACCGACTGGGTAGAAGATACGGTGACGAGCTTGATTACGTACCGGTGTAACCACAAGAAGCCGATCATCGCTACGACGAATTTGCCCGATACCGACATGCAGCCGGTCGATCGACGGGGACTGTCAGCAGGGGGAACGGATTACAAGAGATCGTTAATCGACCAGATCGGGATGCGGGCACGGTCGCGGCTATTTGAGATGTGCCGCGTGATCCGAATGCCGTCGCAGGTGGAAGATTACCGGTTGCGGAAGGCGCGGATTACGTAGCCAAGGCCCGGCGCGGAGGCCGGGCCTTATTCACCTTGAGGACTAGCCCATCATGGGTTCGTCGGCCGAGCCGCCGTAGATGGACGGAACCTTGCTGCCCATGGGACGGAGGTAGGTGGAGAGCTGGCCGCGGTGGTGGATGCAGTGGACGTTGGCGAAGTTGAGGTAGACGGTCGCGGGGAGCTGGAACATGCCGTAGAAATCGACGATCTTGGCGAGATCGTCGCCGGAGAGGGCGGCAACCTTTTCCCGCGCAGCAGGGCGAACGGATTCCCACCAGGCGACAACGGCGGCGGGAGTGGCCGGCGGTTCGCCCGAGGGAAATTCGCCGAAGGCGCCGTTGGCGACCGAGTCAAAGAACCAGATCTCGCTGGCGACGATGTGGAAGGCGAGTTTGAGGGCCGGGGTGGCTTTGGCGTCGGGGGCGTAGTCCACTTTATCCTCGGGAATGGCGAGGATCACTTTTGAGGTGGCGG
The DNA here is from genome assembly GCA_964430625.1 of uncultured Solibacteraceae bacterium. Classification (GTDB taxonomy): domain Bacteria; phylum Acidobacteriota; class Terriglobia; order Bryobacterales; family Bryobacteraceae. The sequence continues at coordinate 112,807 of CAYSFR010000005.1, read as the reverse complement.
CGACTTCGCCATCGAGGGCATGGAGGAGAAAATCTCTCAGTCCGGCGGCAAATTCGGGGGTCATTGGGGTAGGGTCTCCTTTTGAGGGAAATGCGTCTGGTCCCTAAGGTAGCGCAAAGGCCCAGGGGCAGGGCAAGGAGTCATGGAGAATTCACATGCGGGCGCCGGATTGACGCAACTTTTCCGGGGCGATTGGATTTAAGATGAAATGGTGTTCATAGTGGCGATGGAGCGCCGATGGATGAAGTTTGATCCTTTCCAATTGAGGCAGCAATGGAAGTAGCCGGGGAGATGGTGCGGACAAGCGCGGTGCGGCTGTTCCACCTAACTTTCTACAAATGTGGTAGCCAGTGGGTTCGGGACATATTGGCGGACCCGCGGATTGTGGAGTACAGCGGGCACACGCTGGTGGCGGGCGGAGTGGACCTGCAGTCGGAGCGCTGGCCAGTGGTACGTGCGGGGGAATTCGCGTCGCCGTTGTATTCGACGGGAACGGGAGAATGGCGGGAGGTGTCGGGGCCGGATGACCGTGCGTTCGTAGTGTTACGGGATCCGCGGGACATTGTTGTGTCGCTGGTGTTTTCCGTGTCGCTGAGCCATACACCGACGGCGATCACGCTGTTGTTGCGCGATCCGATTGCCGATGCGGCGCCGGCGCACCGATTGCAGATCGGGATGTTCTTGCTGGCGCAGTGGGTGGAATATCTGCGGAGTTGGAAGTTCGCCAATGAGTTTTCAACGGTCTATCTGACGCGGTACGAGACCCTGATCGAGGATCTGGCGGGGGAGATGAGCCGGCTGTTCGCGTTTTTGGGATGGGAGATTCCGGAAGACGTGATTCGGACGGTGGCGGAGGAGAACCAGTTCGAGAGCCGGAGCGGACGGAAAAGGGGGGAGGAAAACGAGTTCAGCCACCGGCGAAAGGGGATTGCGGGGGATTGGCGGAACCATTTCGACCGGAGGCGGGCGGAGTTGTTCGAGAGTGCCTTTCCCTCGTTGCTGGTGGAGTTGGGGTATGAAACGACCAATGACTGGTGGCGGGAAGTGCCGGAGCGGATCGAGGAGAGAGTTGAGAATCATGCAGTGGCGAGGTCGCGGCTCTTGGCGGTGCTGGAAGAACACGAAAAGGAGTTGGCTGGGATACGAATTGCGGCCGAGGAGAGGCTGCGGGATGTCTTGATTCTGCATGATTTATTGAAGGAGAAGGAATCGGAAAAGGCAGCCTTGGAGGAGGAACTGGAGCGAATGAGTCAGGTGGCCGAAGGGCGATCGCACGACGTAGAGACGCTTCATGGGCTGCTGGCGGACGCCGAACGGCGGCGGGAGGAGCAGTTGGCTATCGCGCAGGAGGAGATCACCACCGCGTGGCAGGCGGCCGAGGAGAGGTTATCCGAAGTGGAGGCATTGCGGCGAGAGCAGGAGAGGCAGGGGGCGCAGTTGGCCGAGGCGGAGCGGACGGCAGCGGCAAGATTGGCGGACATTTTGAAGAGGGAGGGAGAGAGACGGGAACTGGAGGCCAGTTTTTCCTGGCGCTTTGGATTCCGGCCGGTCCGGGCATTGGGTTCGATGTTCCGAAGGTAAGGAGGCTAGCGTAGATGTTGAGCGCATCGGTCCGCGAGAATACTAATCGGGCGCTGGGACCGGAAGTAGCGCTGCAGTTGCATCATTTGACGTTTTATAAGTGCGGGAGCCAGTGGGTCCGGGATCTGCTTACCGATCCGCGGATGGTGTCCTACAGCGGATACCGGATGGCGGCGACGGGAGTAGACTTGCAGAACTCGCGATGGCCGCGATTGCGACCGGGAGAAATCGCGACGCCGCTGTATTCGGCGGGGCTGGGAGATTGGCGGAAAGAGGCAGGGGCGAAAGACAGGGCTTGGGTCGTGCTGCGGGATCCGCGGGACATTGTGGTCTCGCTGGTGTATTCGGTGGCAATCAGTCACACACCGACTCCGGTGACATGGCTTGTCCGGGGTCCGCTGGAAGGAGCACGGCCGGAGGAGCGGATGCAGTTAGGGATGTACCTGCTGGCGCAGTGGGCGGCACAACTTCGGTCGTGGAGCGGGGGAAGCCGCGACCAGAACGTGCTGATCACGCGGTATGAATCGCTGCTGGCGGATCTAGGCGGGGAGATCGGGAGGCTGTGCACCTTTCTGGGGTGGCCGGTTCCGGAGGCGACCATTCAGGCGATTGCCGCGGATCATCAATTCTCGGCGAGAAGCGGGCGGGCGGCCGGAGAGGAGAACGAATTCAGCCATCGGCGAAAAGGGATTGCCGGCGACTGGAGGAATCACTTCAACCGGCGCCTCGGGCAGGTGTTCGAAGAGGCGTTTCCAGGGATGCTGGCCGAGCTGGGATACGAGCGAGACGGGCGATGGTGGGAAGGGTTGAAGGAAGGGTTGGCACCCCAGCGGGAGGAGAAGGACGAAGAGCGGAAGCGGCTGCTGGCGGTATTGACCGAGCACGAGGTGGAACTGGTCAAAGTGCGGCAGGCGGCCGAGGAGCGGTTACGGGATGTTGAGGTGTTACATCAAGCGCTACGGGCGGCGGAGGTGCGGGCCCGGGAAATGGAAACCGCGGCGGGAGAACGGATGCGCGTTATCGAGGAATTGGAGGCAAGGAAGCGGGAGTTGGAAGGGAGCGTTTCGTGGCGGTTCGGGTTTGTTCCGCTGCGAAAATTGCTCTCCCTGCTGCCGCGATAACTCAGTAGAATATGGGCAACATGAAGTTGTGGCCGCTACTCTTGTTTGCCCTTGCGTTAACGGGCGCGGAGCCGAGAACGGAAATGATTCCGATGCGCGACGGCGTGCGTCTGTCGGCCAAGATTCAGTTGCCGGACGGGCCGGGACCGTTTCCGGCGATTTTGACGCGGACGCCGTACGCCATTCCGGCGGGGCGGAGCGGGTATGTGGCAGCCGGCTATGCCGTGGTACAGCAGAATCTGCGGGGACTGTTTGAAAGTGAAGGGAAGTGGAAGGTATTCGCGTCCGAGATGGAGGACGGCTATGACACGGTGGAGTGGATCGCGCGCCAGCCTTGGTCGAACGGCAAAGTAGGGGTATTGGGCGGGAGCGGACCGGGGATTGCGGGGTACATGACGCTGATGAGCGGGGCGCCGCACCTGTCGGCGGGAGTGATTCAAAACGCCCATGCGAGCACCTACCCGACCGTGAGCTATCCGGGTGGGGTGTATCAGGCTGCATTGGTAGACGGTTGGGTGAAGGCGCGGGGGGTGGAAGTACCGCCGCCGTTCCCCCGGCCGATTTTCCGGAAATACGACCGGGAGATGCGGCAGAACGACATTGCCACACACGCGGCAAACGTTAAGGTGCCGATTTTGCATTTTACGGGCTGGTTCGATGTGTTCACGCAAGGGACGATCGACTATTTTCAGGCCGCGCAGACAAAGGGAAGCGAGCGGGCGAAAGGGAACCAGAAGCTGGTGATCCATCCCAAGGGGCATGGCGGGCGGCTATTGGGAGAACTGCAGTGGGAAACGGAGATACCTGATTTCGGCGGGCTGGCGCGCCGGTGGTTCGATTACTGGTTGCGGGACGTGGATACGGGTGTGCAGAAACTGCCGGCCGTGCAGTATTACGTGTTGGGAGATGCGCGCAGCAAGGAGGGACCGGGAAACGAGTGGCGTTCGGGCGCTGGCTGGCCGCCTCTGCATACGGAGGGCGATTATTTCCTCCAGCCGGGCGGAGGGGTGTCGCGGCAGGTTCCCAAACAAGAGACCAGCAGCACCAGTTACGACTACGACCCGAAGGACCCCGTGCCGACGATTCTGGCACGTCCGAACGACTGGCTGAACCGGCCGCCGCTCGATCAGCGTCCGTTGCGGGGCCGGGCCGACTTAGCGAGGTTCGTCAGCCTGCCACTGACGGCGCCGGTCGAAATTGCCGGGCCGGTGCGGGCTGAGTTGTTTGTATCGACGACGGCGAAGGACACGGACTTCTTTGTCAGGGTTCTGGACATCTATCCGGATGGCTTTGAGGCGCTGATGGTTTCGCGGCCGATGCGGCTGCGATATCGGGAGGGATTCGACTGGGCGGTGGGGGCGAAGAAGAACAAGATCTACCGGATCGAGGTGGATTTGTGGTCGCTGGCAATGGTGTTCGGCAAGGGGCACCGGATCGGGATAGAGATCACTTCGAGCGATTCGCCGCGATTTGACCGGCACAGCAACACCTGGGAGCCGGTGAAATCCTACGATAAGGCGGTCCGGGCGACCAACACGGTACATCACTCCGAGAAGTATCCGTCGCGGCTGATTCTCCCGGTCGTCCGCCGGCCGCGGTAACGGATACAATGTGCCTATGCTGCTAGGCGCCGTGACGTACAACATCCTGAAGGACTGGGATCTGGAGAAGATCATCACCACACTGGAGGCATCCGGGTTCGCCGGCGTGGAGTTGCGCACCGAACATGCGCACAAGATAGAACCAACCATCTCCACTGATGAACGGGAAAAGGTAAAGCAGCGGTTTGCGCGGAGCAAGGTGCGGCTAGTGAGCTTCGGGACGACGGCGGAGTTCCACTCTCCGGACGCGGCGGTTCGACGGAAGCATGTGGAGACGGCGAAGTCGTTCATCGATCTGGCGCACGATACCGGAGCCTGGGGCATTAAAGTACGGCCGAACGGGCTGCCGAAAGAGGTGCCGGTGGATACAACCATCGGAAACATCGGGGCGTGCCTGAAGGAACTGGGCGATTACGGGATGGGGAAGGGCGTGGAGATCTACATGGAGGTCCACGGGCGGGAAACGCAGGTGCCGACGGTATCGGCGAAGATCATGAAGGCGGCGAACCACTCCAATGTGGGCGTCTGCTGGAACTCGAACCCGACCGATCTGGTGAACGGGAGCATCAAACCGAGCTTCGATCTGCTGCGGCCGTGGATCAAAAATGTCCACATCAACGAGCTTGCCGGGCCGTATCCGTACCGGGAGTTGTTCCGGTTGCTGCGGGAGAGCAAGTATGAGCGGTATACCCTGTGCGAAGCGCAGGAAAGCAAAGAGCCGGAGCGGTTTCTGCGGTGGTATTCGGCGCTGTGGCGCGAGTTGAACCGGCCATGAGAATGTTTTTGTTTTTGCTGGCGGCGCTGGGGATGGCGGCGGCGCCGGTGGCGCCGGACGCGCACTTCGGGCACCGGATGGGCGCCGATTACAAGGTGCTCGATTGGGAAAAGGTGACCGGGTACTTTTATGCGCTGGAGAAGTCCAGCGACCGGGTGCGGGTGCGGGAGTATGGGAAGTCGACCGAAGGCCGCCCGATGATCTATGCGGTGATCGCGGCACCGGAGGTTTTGCGGAATCTGCCGCGATATCAACAGATTCAGAAGAAGTTAGCCGATCCGCGCGTGACCATGGCGGAGGAAGCCGAGCGACTGGCGGCGGAGGGGAAGAGCGTCGTCCTCATCACGTGTACGATTCATGCCACTGAGATCGCATCGACCCACACCGCCGTGGAGTACGCCTACCGACTGGCGACGGCGACCGATCCGAAGTCGATGGCAATTCTGAACAACACGATACTGTTGCTGGTGCCGAGTTTGAACCCGGACGGGTTGGATTTGATTACCAAGTGGTACCGTTCGACCTTGAACACGCCGTTTGAAGGGACGTCGCCGCCGGAGTTGTACCAGAAGTACACGGGCCACGACAACAACCGGGACTGGTACATCTTTTCGCAGGCAGAGACGCGAGCCACCGTCAGCCAGATCCATAACCAATGGCATCCGCAAATCGTCTACGACGTGCACCAGCAGGGCTCTACGTCATCCCGGATGTTTGTGCCGCCGTGGATGGACCCGGTGGATCCGAACATCGACCCGATCATTACGCAATGGTGCAATGCCCTGGGGACGGGCATGGCCGCCGACATGACGGCGGCGGGACTGAAGGGGATCGCCATCAACGCGATGTACGATTTCTGGACCCCAGCGCGCCATTACCAGAGCTACCACGGCGGGATGCGAATTCTAAGTGAGTCAGCTTCGGCGCGGATCGCGAGCCCGATTCAGGTGAGGACCGAGCAGTTACGCGGGGAGGCGACGGGGTATTCGCCGGCGAGGTCGAGTTGGAACCATCTGGAAGTTTGGCCGGGCGGAACATGGCGATTAAGGGATATCGTCGATTATCAGTTGGTGGCTTTTGAGAGTCTTTTGTACCAGGCGTCGACGCGACGGACCGACTTACTGAGGAGCTTCTACCGGATCAATGAACGGGCGGCGAAACGCTTGTCGCCCTACGCGTTTGTGATTCCGGCGCGCCAGGCGGACCCTGGAGCGACCGTGCGACTGCTGGAGACGATGGCGTTTGGGGCAGTGGAAATAGAGGTGGCGAAGGCCGATTTCGAGGCCGACGGCAAGCCCTACCGGGCGGGCGACTACATCATCCGGATGCAGCAGCCATTTGGTTCGTTCGCTAAGACACTATTGGAAAAGCAGGAGTACCCTGATCTGCGGGTGTATCCGGGCGGACCGCCGCGGCGGCCATACGATGTTACGGCGCAGACGCTGCCGCTGTTGATGGGGGTGCGAGTGCAGACGGTGCAGGACCGTTTTTCGGTGCAGGCGGATCGGGCATCGCGGTTTACGCCGGGTCCGGAGCAGACCGGCGGCGACCTGAATGGCAGCGACAGCGAGAGCTATCGGGCGCTCGCCCGTGCATGGAAACAGGGGCGCAAGGTGTATCGCGACACGGCGACCGGTCATTTCTACTTTGCGCCCGGAGGCGGGCGGAAGGAGGTCGCGAGACCGCGCATTGGGCTGTACCGGAGCCACGCACCGATGATGGACGAGGGCTGGACACGCTGGATGCTGGACACGTTCGGCTGGGAGTACGCGAGCGTTCGAAACGAGGAGATCCGTTCCGGGAGGCTGAACGATAAGTATGACGTGATTCTGTTCCCCGATCAGACGGCGACGAGTATTCATGACGGATACCTGAAAGGGTCGATGCCGGATGCCTACGTTGGCGGATTAGGGGATGACGGAGCGGCGGCATTGCGGGCTTTCGCCGGGGAAGGCGGGCGGCTGGTGTTTTTGAACAAGTCGTCGGTCTATGCGACCCGCCATTTGGGGATGGACGTGAAGAACGTCTTGCAGGGGGTCTCCAATAGGGATTTCTATTGCCCGGGATCGTTGCTCAACGTGCGAATGAAAGAGGGCAGCCCGTTAGGATATGGGCTGCCGCGGGAATTCTCGGTTTGGATGGAAGGGTCGCCGGCTTGGCAGAGCGAGCACGCTGTGCTGCAGTACCCGGAGACTGGAGTCTTGGCATCCGGTTGGCTATTGGGCGAGCGGTACCTGACGGGCAAGTCCCCGTTGCTCGATGTGCCGATCGGCAAGGGCCGAGCCATCCTGTTCGGGATGCGGCCCCAGTACCGGGCGCAGAGTTACCTGACGTTTAAGCTGCTGTTTAATGCGCTGTTGTATTGAGGCGCGGCGCGGTGGCGGGGCCGTTCGAATCGTCAACTAGCGAACGGCTACATCCACCGAATCGAGCGCCCATTTCTGCCTTGCCACGCCGACCACCATCAGTTCGAGGGGCTCGGTGCCGGTGTTGCGGAAGGAATGCACTTCGTTTAGCAGGACTGGCACGGCGTCGCCTTTGGCGATCGGTGCCGTTTCCTTGTTGACCATCGCCGTTCCCTGCCCCGTCATGACGTAGTAGAACTCTTCTACTCCTTCATGGCGATGGGCGCCAATGGAGGCACCTGGGGGCAGAAGAACGTGATCCACATACGACCAATTGGTGTAGAAAACCTCCGGGGTGAGCGCGCGGCGGTATTGGGCCACCCCTTCGCCTCCGTTCAACTTCGGTTGCGGCCGCAGAAGCGCACGGTCGAGCCGCATATTGATGAAGACGGGCTTGGGGTCCTTGGTCACCCCAATGCGGTCATCGCCCAAGTCAGAAGCATCGTACTTACCCTTGATGCTGCCGACGGCGATGTTCATCCACTCGACCGGTTTATCGGAAGGGTTATAGATGGCATGGGAGCGGCCCATTCGGCAAGGTGCCCCGGCAGGCCCCTTCAACACAGACGTACGGCCATCGACGGTGAACTCAGCCTCGCCGTCGAGGATGACGAACATCTCTTCCATGTGGTTGTGATAATGGTGACCGATGCCGCCGCCGGGAGGGATGACACCGCGATGGAGGAAGATGAAATTGGTATTGAAGGTCTGGGCATCGAACATGCCGGCGAAATGGAGTTCGCCTGCGCCGGCGTGGACCGAACGAAGTTTCCGGTACTTGGCAGGGTCGGAGTGGGCGATGCGCTCGGCGAGGGGTTCCTTGGCGAACGCGGCAAGGGTGAGACAGAGGAGCAGCGGTTTCATGGCCGCCCTATCATATCCCAGCGACAGGGCGGGTGTCGGGGCCCTTTGGCGACCGGTCAGACCGAACGTTGGAAGTCGAGTTCGTCCTTCCAGGCTTCCAAGGTGTTGTAGGTGATGGGGCAGTAGGTAGCGCGTTCCGGCATCGCCCACATGCGATGCATCAATGACCCGGGGCCACGGATCAGGTGCGGGAAGTCTTCGCAGGACGCGGGGCGGCCCTCGTAGACCAGGCACTCATTGCCATTGAGGAAGATGCAGCCGGCCTCGTCGGTTCGTTTGAGAATGCGTCCTTCGTCCTCGGTCATGACGGTGCAGTCCCGTAAGAACCGGTCCCGTTTCATCCCGGCCGCTTTAGCCACCTTGTCGATATCGCGATCCACCAGACGAGCCGTGGCAGTACGGCAGCAGTTGGCGCACTCCAGGCAATCGATCTGCTGTTCGACCTTGTCGGCAATGACTTTCAGTTTGCGCTCGACGTAGTTATGCCGGCTCATGTGCTGGCGCAGTTTCTTGTTCTCGTCAAGCTTCTGCTCGCCGAGCCGTTTAATCTGGACCAGATCGGTGACGATCGGACTACTCATATCTCAAGGCTACCAGCGGATCGACGCGGGAGGCGCGAAAGGCAGGAGCGAGACATGCTATGGCGGCAACGAACCCGAGGACGGCGGTGACGGTTGCGTAGGTGACAAAGTCCGTGGGAGAGATGCCGTAGAGCAGCTTTGTCAGGAGTTTGGACGCCGCGACGGCGGCAATGGCGCCGAGAGCGAGGCCGATTCCTGCAAGGGCGAGTCCTTCCCGGAGAACCAGCGAAAGTACTTCCGATTGCTGCGCGCCGAGGGCCATGCGGATACCGATTTCGGCGGTGCGCTGGGCAACCGTCTGGGAGAGAACGCCATAAATTCCGACGGCGGCGAGGAGGAGCGCGACGGCGGCGAGGATACCGAGGAGCCAGGCGGCTACCCGTTGCGGAAGCATGGAATCGAGGACGCGATCGCCCATGGATTTTACATCGAACAGCGGGAGGTCACGGTCAATCTGCGCCAGCGCGGAACGGATGGAGGGGATCAACGCGGAGGCGTCGCCGTCAGCGCGCACCATGATGTTCAGGGTGGCGGTGCGGGATTGCGGCAGAACGAAGTAGTAAGCTCCCTTGGATTCGGAATCGAGCTTGGCATGTTTGACGATGCCAACGATGCCGACAATCCGCACCCAGGGAGAGGTTGGGCCGCCGCGGCGGATCCGCTTTCCAATGGCATCTCCGGCGGGCCAATAGAGCTTGGCGAGGTTCTCGTCGACGACGGCGACGGGTTCCGAGTTGACTCGGTCATCGGCGGTAAAGACACGGCCGCTCTTGAGCGGAATCTGCATCGTCTGAAAGTACTCCCAGTTCACAATCCGAATTTCTCCGTGGGGGCCGGACTGGTTGGGCGCCGAGTCCCGGCCTTCAATGGCGAAGGAACTCTGAGAATTCTGGCCGCTGAAGGGCAGCGAGGAGACGGCGCCGACATGGCGAACACCCGGGAGGGCGTGGGTTCGTTCGCTAATGCGATCGAAGAGTACGGAGACCTTTTCGGCGGTGTCAAACCGTTCGGCAGGGAGGGAAATCCGGTAGCTGATCAGCCCGGCCGGATTGAACCCGGCGCTCACTTTTTGAAGTTCGAAGAAACTCCGGACCAGAAGGCCGGCACCAACGAGGAGGAGGGTAGAAAGGGCCACCTCGCCAATCACCAGCGCGGTGCGAACACGGCCACGGCGGAGGCTGGCACCGGCGCCGCGGGATCCATCCTTCAACGCCAGATTCAAGTCGTGGCGGCCAGCCTGCAAAGCCGGGAGAAGGCCGAAGATGAGCCCGGTGACAAGAGAAAGAGCGAGGGTGAAGAGGAGGACCGGGCCGTCGATGGAGATATCCTTGACGCGAGGGAAATTGGCCGGGGCGAGCGCGATGAGGGCACGGAGGCAGCCATAGCCGGCCGCGAGGCCGGCCAATCCGCTGATCGCACCGAGCACCGCGCTTTCGGCCAGCATCTGGCCAATCAGATCGCCGCGGGTGGCGCCCAGGGCGGCCCGAATGCTCATTTCCCTGCCCCGCGCAGCGCCGCGCGCCAGCAGTAGATTGGCAACATTGGCGCAGGCGATGAGGAGCACGAATCCAACGGCGCCGAGCAGTGTGAACAAAGGGGTTGCCAGCGTGCCGGTGAGCAGCTCGGTGATGGGCGTCATGGCGATGGACCAGCCGCTGTCGGGCGGGTAGGCGTTGGGATTGGCGCGGCGGAGTTCTTCTGTCATCGCCCGCAATCGGTCTTTGGCCTGCGCGGGCGAGATACCATCGGCGAGGCGGCCGAGGGTGAACAGAAACTGGTTACCGCGGCGGGCGGGATCGAGCTGTTGGGGCGTAAATGCGGCCGGCACCCAAACTTCAAACGGAACGAGAAAACCGAGCGATTGCGGGATGACGCCAATAATCTGATACGGCTTTTCATTCAGACGGATCGTCTGGCCGATCACCTCCGGGCGCGCGCCGAACGTACGCCGCCAAAGCCCTTCGTCGAGCAGCGCAACCTGGTCGCGTCCCGGGCTGTCTTCGTCCTCGGTGAACATCCGGCCGAGTACCGGTTTGATCCCGAGAACCTGGAAGGTGGACGCGGTGGCACCGGCACCGGCCCAGCGTTCGGCACGATCGGGACCGGAGTAGTTGAAGTTCACGTTCTGGATCGACATGACTTCCTGAAAGAGCTCTTTGTGCTTCCGGTAGTCGGCATGATCCACCGGAGAGGTAGAGGCACGGGCGAGCCCGATGGAGGGGTAGGAATTGTTCATCACCACCAGGCGATCAGGCTGTGGAAAGGGAAGCGGCTTGAGCAGAACGCCGTTCACGATGCTGAAGATTGCCGTATTGGCACCGATTCCGAGCGCCAGCGTGAGCATGGCAACCGCTGTGAATCCGGGGCTCTGGGCGAGTCCGCGAAACGCATATCGTAAATTCGACGCAATCATTTCCCTACGTATACGGACGAAGCCCGCGGAAGTTCCATAAAATAGAAGTGCCCATGCCAATGCTGCTAGAGTCTCAACTGCCCGGACTGGAACTCATTCGAAGAGGAAAAGTTCGCGACGTGTATTCGGTGGATGAGGAGCGACTGCTGATTGTCGCCACCGACCGGATCTCGGCCTTCGACGTAATCCTGGGTAGCGGGATTCCCGACAAAGGCCGCGTGCTGACCCAGATCAGCCTGTTCTGGTTTGATTTTCTCTCCGATGTTCCAAACCACCTGATTTCGGCCCGGGTGGACGAGTATCCCGAACATTTGCGGCAGTACCGGGAGCAGTTAGAGGGGCGGTCGATGCTGGTGCGCCGGGCGCGAATGGTGGACATTGAGTGTGTAGCGCGGGGTTATCTGTCGGGCTCCGGGTGGAAGGAGTACCAGGCGCAAGGGACGATTTGCGGCATTCCGCTGCCGGCGGGTCTAAAGGAGAGCGACCGTTTGCCGGCACCGATTTTCACCCCGGCGACCAAGGCGCAGTCCGGCCACGACGAGAACATCTCGTTTGACGAAGCGGCCAAGTCGATTGGTGTGCCGCTGGCGAGCGAGTTGCGGGACCTGACGTTGAAGATCTATAGCCGTGCGGCAGCCTATGCCGAGACACGCGGGATTATTCTGGCGGACACGAAATTCGAATTTGGCTTCGTCAACAACCAATTGGTATTAGGCGATGAAGTGCTGACGCCCGATTCCTCGCGGTTCTGGCCGCGCGCCTCGTATCAGCCGGGCGGCGCGCAGCCGAGCTATGACAAGCAGTTCGTGCGCGACTATCTGGAATCGATCACCTGGAACAAACAGCCACCGGGCCCGGTATTGCCGGAAAGTGTGGTGGAACAGACCGGGAGCAAATACAAAGAGGCATTCCGCGTATTGACCGGCAAATCCCTATGAACTGGCTGGACATGCTGTTGGGGGGAATCCTCGTCACCTCGACAATCGCCGGCCTTGTAAAGGGATTTTTCCGTCTGGGGATCGGCCTGGCGGCGACGTTTCTGGCGTTCCTGCTGGCTTCGTGGTTCTACGCGACCGCGGGGGAATGGGCGATTCCGTATACCAGTTCGCGAGGGGTGGCCAATTTCGTCGGGTATCTGCTGGTGTTCTTCGGCGTAATGGCAGCCGGAGCGTTGCTGGGGCGGATCTTGGCACATTTCTTCAAGTGGATTGGGCTTTCGTGGCTGGACCGGACGGGCGGAGGGGTGCTGGGGCTGATCCGCGGGGGATTGATCGCATTGGTGATTGTTCTGATGATCTCCGCCTTCCTGCCGGGCGACCCACCGCGGGCGATTGTGCAATCGCGGATCGCACCTTACGTCCTGGACGCGGCCGACCTGTTGGCGATGACCACCTCACCGGAGATGAAACAGCAATTTCGCCAAACCTACGAGAAAACGAAGAAAGCGTGGATCGACCCGGTCCGCGACCGACTGGAAAAGATCGAACAATAGGAATGCATTTACTCATATTTGACCTCGACGGCACGCTCGTCGACTCCAAGCAGGACCTGATTGACTCGGTGAACGCGACGCGGGGATTCATGAACCTCGGCCCGTTGCCCGGTCCAACGGTGGCGCGCTATGTAGGGCGCGGAGCGATGGCGTTGATTCAGAGCGCGTTGGGAGACTCGGCCCCAGCCGAAGAGGTAAAGAAGGCCCACGAGTTCTTCATCAGCTACTACGGCGAGCACATGCTGGATAAGACGGTGCTTTATGATGGGGTTCGCGAGGCGCTCGACGCGATGCGGGAGAGCGGCAATACGCTGGCCGTGTTAACCAATAAACCGGTCCGGTTCTCCGAACGGATGATGGACCGGCTGGGGCTGGGGCGGCATTTTATCCGAATTTATGGCGGCAACAGCTTTGAACCTCGGAAGAAGCCGGATCCGATCGGGATTCAGGCATTGCTGAGCGAAACCGGGTTGAGCAAGGAACGGACGATCATGGTGGGCGACAGTTCGGTGGACATTCGCACGGCCCGCAACGCCGGCGTGCGTGCATGCGGTGTAACATGGGGCTTCCAGCCGGAAACATTTGTGGAAGAACCGCCCGATTTCACTGTCGAACATATGATGCAACTCCACGAGCGTCTCCTCCTGGAATCCAGGTAAACCATGCTTCCGCTACTTCTCGCCGCCTTTCTTCCCAGCTATTCGTTTGTCGACATTGAGGCCGTTCGTGCCACGGGTGCGCCGGCGAGCTTCGTCCGGGAGGCGCGAATTCCGGCCACCCTGGCCACCCAGTCCTGCGACATTCTCATCGCCGGCGCCGGAATGGGTGGGATCGGAGCGGCGCTGCGGGCAGCGGCGCAGGGCGTGCAGGTTTGCCTGACGGAAGAAGCCACCTGGATTGGCGGTCAGGCTACGGCCGCCGGAGTATCGGCTCTCGACGAGAACAAGTTCATTGAGATGACGGGCGGCCCGCGGCTCTACAACGAATTTCGACGCCGCATCCGGGAGCACTACAAACGCACCTACAAGCCGCTGAAGCCCACCGATAACTTCAACCCCGGCGGTTGCTACGTTTCCAGCCTCTGTTTTGAACCCAAGGTGGGCGTGCAGGTACTGGAAGAGATGCTGCGGCCGCACAAGAACATCCGGATCTATCGCCGGACGCGAGTGCTGGACCTGGAGCGAACCGGCAATGCCATTACAGCGGCGTTGTTGTGGCAGATTGACCGCAAGGAAGCGCTGCAAGTGACGGCAAAAATGGTGCTCGACGCCACGGAAATGGGTGATCTGCTGCCGATGGCGAAGACCCCCTACATCGTCGGCGCCGAGGCCAAAGCAGCCACCAACGAACCACACGCGGCGGAAACGGCCAATCCGGCCTGTGTGCAGAGCTTCACCTACCCGTTCATCATCGAGCACCGTCCGGGCGAGACACATACCATTCCCAAGCCGGCCGACTTTGAGAAGATCCGCGACCACCAGCCGTTCGGATTTCTGATGAACTACCCCACCGAATACGGCTGGCGTGGCCGCTTCGCCTACACGATGTTCGGCGACGATCCGCCCATTCCCAATAACATGAGCCCGGGTCCGTTCTTTTCCTGGCGCCGGGTCTTCCATGGCGCTGCGTATCCGGGCAAGCACAACGACCTGGCGTTGCTGAACTGGCCGCGGCAGGACTATCATGACGAGTCCGTGTTGGACCGAACCCCGGAGGATACGGCACGGGTCCTTCAAAATGCGAAGAAGGTTTCGATGGCATTTCTCTACTGGCTGCAGCACGACCAGAAGACACCTGGTTTTCAGTTGCGCATGGATCAGATGGGTTCAGCAGATGGATTAGCCCAGTTACCCTATGTCCGGGAATCGCGGAGGATTCAGGCGCAGGGGACGGTGCGCGAGCAGGATATTGTGTTCGAGAATAGTCCCCGCGCCCGGGCTACCCTGTTCCCCGATTCGGTAGGAACAGGATTCTACATGGTGGATATCCATCCCTGCGGGGCGAATGAGAGGGGCCGCATGATGATGCCAAAGCCGTTCCAGATTCCGATGGCGGCGATGCTGCCCAAAGATCTGACCAACTTCCTTCCGGCGGCAAAGAGCCTGGGCGTGACTCATCTGACTAACGGCGCCTACCGGCTTCATCCGATTGAGTGGAACATTGGCGAAGCTTCAGGATTGATGGCGGCGCTGCAGGTGAAGACGGGAACACGTCCATCGGCGGAGACTGTACAGGCGGGGTTGGCCGCAGCGGGGATTCAGCTGTTCTGGTTTGACGATCTTCCCGAGTCCCATCCGGCGTTCACCGCTATCCAGGTCGCCGCGGTGAAGGGCTGGTATCCGGCCCGGTTTGATGATCTGCACGCCTCGCCGGACTCGCCAATCACCCGAAACGAAGCGGCACGGGCACTGGCAGGAAAGAACAATTTGCCGGGCGACGCGGTGAAGGCCGTGGTGGAAAAAAATTGGATGGCGGTGGATCACCGGAACTGGTTTCACGGCGACTTGCCGCTCTATTGGACCGATGTTCGCATTCCCGGATTCGCTCCCGCGTCGCCAAAAAGAACCGGCCCGGTTTCCCGGGCCGAGTTCTTCCAGCAACTGATGAAGTAATCAGCTTTCTTCGTGAGTCATGAAGACCATGTAGAAATCGCCGGCGCCGGTCAGATACAACTCATGGCAGATGATGTTCTTCTGCTGGGCGCTGGCCGCGGCCATGGCCGCTTCCATCGCGCTGAAGTCCTGACCCAGCAAGTCAACCTTTCCCATAGGCACACAATGCAGCCGGATGGGATAGTGCTCTTCCCCTTCGTTGTAACCCAGGGTCACTACCACACGGCCCAGGGCCTCCAGGTACTCGACACCGATGCTTTTGGCCGCCACCTGTTTTTGGCTGGCGAATAACGCCACCTCATCGGCGATGCCGCCCAGTGTCTGGTCGCCGGCAAGGATGCCGGAAAACACTTTGAACTTGTCATGAACCTGCTTGCTGATATCGCTCATCTCTATTGTTTCTTCTCCGTTCCCTCGATGACAGCGACGCCCTTCGGCGCGCCTTCATTCGCTCCGCTGAGTGCCGCTTTCGCTCCTTGGCGCAGCAGGGAGGTCTCTCCGGGCCCCTGAAAGAAATGATAACCGGACCGTTCCCGCCAGGCCAGCGGCCCGGCCACGATCTTGCCTTTGCTGAGGATGGCGTCCTTGGCACGAGTGACCAGAGCCTCATACTTCGGGTCGCCCTGCTTGAGGCCGGAGAAACTGCCCAGATCGGTGGAGGCGATGAAGACCACGTCGACACCGGGGATCGCCGCAATCTTGTCGGCGATGTCAACGCCGGCCGGTGACTCGATCATGGCGACGATCATCATATTGGCATTGGCCTGCTGGCGGTAGTCACTGCCCCACAACGCGCCGTACTGTCCGCCGCCCAGGCTGCGCTTTCCAATGGGAGGATACTTGGCAAACTTGATGGCGTTGTGGACTTTTTCCAGAGACTCCACCATCGGGATAATAATGCCGACCGCGCCGATATCGGCTGCCTTTTGAATGTCGCCCTCGGTGGCGTCGGGAACACGGATAAATGGCATGGCGGCGGCGCCGCGGCAAGCGTAGATCATCCGCGCCACGTCGGCGTAAGTAAGCGGACTATGCTGCATTTCGATCCAGGTGAAGTCGAAACCACTGCTGGCCATCGCGCAATAGATATCCGGATCCGACGAAGAGACGGTGCCGCCGACAACCTGTTTTCCTTGCGCCAGTTTAGTCTTCACCGTGTTGAAGATACGAGGCTGTTGCGCGGCGACGGCGAAGGCCGCCAGCAGTCCCGCCAGTAATAACCGAATACCCATGTTGCAAAATCTCCTGAGGAATTGAATTCGGCAACAAGCATACAGCGAACAGGGACCGAAATACCACTCGGGGTTTTAACGCGCTACACTGAGGGCAAAACGGGAAAGAATCGAACGGATGGCGACGATTTCGGAAGAGCAGATCGAAGGCCCCCCAGAGCAGCCACCACGGGCGCCAGAAGCAAATAGCGAGTTTCTGACGCAACTGCTCGGAGCTGTTCAGCACTCTATCATCGCGGTCGACCGCGACGAGCGGATTACCTATTGGAACGACTACGCCTTCCGACTCCATGGCTATTCACGGGAGGAGGCGCTCGGCCGGCCAATTTCAGAAGTAGTCACTCGCGCCGACAACCAAGGCGCCCGCCGGATTCTGGATAAAGTTTGGAGCGGCGAGAGTTGGGCAGGCGAGTATCCGGTATCCCACCGCGACGGGTCCACCGTTCCTGCGCGAGTCCGGTTGTTCCCGATGTTCGACCAGGCGGGAGCAGTCCAGGGAATCATCGGGGTTTCCGAAGACATCTCAGTCGAGTTGGAATCTCGGCGAGCGGAAGAAAAGTCACGGGAGCGGTTTGAACTTCTCGGGAACACCACCTCGGATGCGGTTTGGGATTGGGACGCCGAATCGGGAACCTTGTGGAAAAATTCGGCCTATGAGGCGCTGACGGGTCCCACGCCGGAGGGATTGACGGCCTTTGAAGCCTGGCGAGACAGGGTACATCCGGACGACCTCGCGACACTGCTTCCCCATGGATCCACGTCTGGAAAAGCCGTCACCCCGTTTCAGAACGAGTATCGCTTTCTGAGCCGGGACCAGGACCGCTACATCCGGGTGATGGACCGGGGATTTCGAGTCTACCGGGACGACGGCAGATTGGTGCGCGTCATCGGTGCCATGACCGATGTCAGCCACGTCAAGGCCATCGAACAGGCCTACCAGGCAAGCGAGGAACGGTTCCGGTTGATTTTCGAGGAATCGCCGCTCGGAATCGTCGTTCTCGACGAGCAGTTTCACATCGTGCAGACGAACGGCGCCTATTGCCGCATGCTCGGGTACTCGCCGGAAGAGGTGACCGGGGTGTCCATCATCTCCCTCACCCATCCGGACGACCAGGCTGGATGCATTCAACTCTCCACTGACCTGTTCCAGGCTGATACTCCGTTCTTCCGGATCGAAAAGCGGTATGTCCGCCGCGATGGAGAAACCGTTTGGGCGGCCGTGACCGCGAAAATGCTGACACGGCGTGAGGGGCAGCGTGCCGTCGGTTTGGCCTTGATTGAAGACATTACCGACCAGAAACGGGTGCGCGACGCCTTATTGGCTGCGAGTGCAAGAGCGGAAGCGGCAAGCGAAGCCAAGCTGCGATTCCTAGCCCAGATCAGCCACGAGCTCCGGTCTCCGATGAACGGCGTGCTCGGGATGCTCGAATTGCTCCAAGACAGCCCGCTCAATCAGGAGCAACGGGAACAGGTAGGCGCTGCCCGCGATGCCGGTACCTCGTTACTGGTCATACTGGAGGAAATCCTTGACCTGACGCGACTGGAACAGCAGCGGCTTACGCTGCAGTTGCGAGCCTTTTCGCCTGTCCAATTGGCGAACGAGGTCACCTCGTTGTTTCGATCCCGCGCCGAGGCCAAGGGCATACAACTTGTCTCGAGTCACGCGAACAATGTCCCGGAGGAGCATCTCGCCGATCCGGGCCGGGTGCGGCAAATTTTGATTAACCTGGTCGACAACGCCATTAAATTTACGAGCGACGGCCGTGTCACCGTGTCAGTGGGAACCGCCGAAGAGGGTGTTCTGTTCGTTGTCGAGGACAGCGGAATCGGGATCCCTGATTCGTGCCTCCAATCCGTTTTCGAAACCTTTTCAGCGATCTCCGCGCACACCAACGCCAGCATCGGCGGAACCGGCCTCGGGCTCTCCATTTCCCAGCGTTTGGCGCGGCTTATGGGCGGATCCATCCGGGTGACAAGCCGGTTAGGCGAAGGCTCGCGCTTCACGCTCGTCCTGCCTTGGGGGAACGGACAGGCCCAGCCGGTACAGTCGTCTCCGGTGGAGCGGAAAGATACCAAGTTCACCGGGCGGCGAGTCCTGATTGTTGAGGATAACCATATCAACCAGCGGGTAGCGGCAGGACTGCTGCGCCGGTTGGACTGTGAAGTGGATGTTGCCGGGAACGGGGTGGAGGGTCTCCAAATGGCACTCAGCAACCGCTATGACGCCATCCTGATGGATGCCATGATGCCGGTAATGGATGGCTTTGAGGCCACAAATGAGTTACGGCGACGGGAGAGGGAAGGGCGCCGAGTGCCGGTGATCGGGCTAACCGCACTGGCCACAGAAGAGGATCGACAGCGATGCAAAGACGCCGGGATGGATGACTATCTATCCAAGCCCGCCGGAATGGACGCACTCCGCGCCGTTCTCGGCCGGTGGCTGGATTTCTGATCCCATCCATTTGATCAATTGCGCGTGCAGTTCGGTAAGGCTGAGCGGTTTGGTGAGGTAGTCGTCCATCCCCGAATCCAGGCAGCGCTGCCGGTCCCCGGCAAGGGCGTTGGCAGTTAAGGCGATAATTGGCGTTCGCTTGTCTGGCCGTTCCCATTCGCGGATGGCGGACGCGGCACTCCAGCCATCCATCACCGGCATCTGGCAGTCCATCAGGATCACATCGAAACTCCGGGCGCGGACGGCGGACAGTGCCTCCTCCCCGTTGGCGGCGATCTGCACGGTACAGCCGAAACGAAGCAGCATCATCTGAGCCACTTTCTGGTTCGTCAGGTTGTCCTCGGCCAGCAGAATCGAGCCACCAAGTTGCGGTAATTGTTGGGCGCCGTCGGCTGCCGACGCTTCATGGGGCAACCCGCCGGGACGGCGGACCAGGCGGCAGAGAGCCCGTGTCAGGGGTGCCTTCCGCAGCGGCTTGCGGAGATAGGCGGCGCTGCCCATTCCAGCGGCCTCCGTCATCAGATTCTGGTCCCGGACCGAACCAACAAACAGCAGGGGCAGGAGGGCCGCCGAACTTCGCGCCCGCATGTGACGGGCGAGAACTGTCGCCGGGCCGGGATGCATGTCGACGTCGATCAGTGCGACTCCAAACTCCTGCGCAGGCACCATTTCCTTCTCGACGGCCGCTATCGCCTCTGCTTCGCTCCGCGCTGTGACCATCTGCATCCCCAGCGACTCCAACTGCTGCCGAACCAGCAGCAGACTCAGGTCGTGATCCCCAACAACAAGCACTCTGCGGTCCACCAGCGCTTCAAACGGAAGTGGCGCCGGCAACGGAATGGAACTTAACCCGAGAGTGGCTGTAAACCAGAAGGTACTCCCGCCTCCCGGCAGGCTTTGCACACCTACTTGGCCGTTCATCAGTTCGGCCAACCGCCGGGAGATGCTCAGTCCCAACCCCGTTCCCCCATGCTGGCGCGTGGTGGATGCATCCACTTGGGTGAAACTCTGGAACAGTTTCGCCTGCTGCGCTTCCGTCATTCCTTTGCCGGTGTCGCTGACGGAAAAACGGACGGCGAGGCTAGCACCTTGGATCTCCCCATCCGACTCCACCAAAACAGTCACAGAACCATGCTCCGTGAATTTGATGGCGTTGGACAGGTAGTTCAGAAGGATCTGGCGGAGCCGCAGAGAATCGCCCACCACCACCGCCGGCAGTTCTCCGCTGACGTAGAACTGCAGTTCCAATCGTTTTCGACTCGCCAGATCGGCCACAACGTCGATGGCGTCCTCCACCATCCGTTCCAGATTGAAGGGAACCCGCTCGATGTCCAATTTGCCGGCTTCAATCTTGGAGAAGTCGAGCACATCGTTGAGAATGGCCAGCAGCGCCTCGCTCGAAGCACGGACCGTCTCCAGGCAGTCCCGCTGGTCCTCATTCAATGGGGACTGCAGCAATAGTGACGTCATGCCAACAATGCCGTTCATTGGCGTTCGAATCTCGTGACTCATGTTGGCCAGGAATTCACTCTTGGCCCGGGTCGCCGACTCTGCGGCGTCCTTGGCCTGGCGCAACGCGTTTTCGGCCACCCGCCAGGCAGTGACGTCCTGCAACGTCCCTCGGAGTCCGATGATCTTGCCTGCCCCATCCCGCATCGGTTCGCCGCGCACGACCGTCCAGAATCGCTGCTGATCGCCGCGGAAGAACTCCAACTCCATCTCGTAGGACTTCCCGGTCTCCATCGCGCAGTCGACGGCAAAATTCAGCCTGGCCCAGCTTTCCGGAGAATAGAGTTCGCACTGTTCGGCGAAACGGGGTGCGCCACGCCGAGGGTCCCTGCCGGCGATGTGAAACAGCTCCGGAGACCAGAACACATAATCTTCTTTGGCGTTCCAATGCCAGCTACCCACCCGGGCCAACCGCTGCACCTCTTCCATCTCCCATTGGCTGTGCCGCAGTTCCTCCGTTAACCGGCGGCTGCAGCTACGGTCGGAAATCGTCGAAATGATCGCCTGCGGGCGGCCTCCTCCCATCCAAGGTAAGACGTGGGTCGCAATGGAGACCCACCGCGCGTTACCAGCTTCAGAAACCACCCGCAGTTCGGCGGCGGGCTGCGGTTGTCCGGTGCGCAGGGCGGCTTGCCCCGGATAGGACGCTGGATCGCAAAGCGAACCGTCCTCGCGCACGAGCGACCAACCGGCGGGATAAGGCGCCTTTCCCGCAATCATCGCCGCATTCAGCCCCAGCCACCGCTCCGCCGCCGCGTTGGAAAACTGTACGGCGCCGGCCGCGTCCCGTACCACGATGCCTTCCCCCACCACGTCCAGTGCCTTTTGAAACAGCAACTCCCGGGCCCGCCGCTCAGACACATCACAGAGGGAGAGCACCGTCCAATCCCGCTCGCGTCCGGCATCCACACGCCACCCGTTCAGGAGGAACTCGCGCCTCTCGCCGTCTTGCCCCCGCGCGGCATGAGATATCTCCCAGGCGTCTACCCCGGCGGCGAGGCGGTCACGGAGAGCGGCAACAACCTCCCACAGGGCACCCTCCATCCACTCTCGCGCCCGGCGATGCCCATAAACCAGTTCTCCAGACCCATCGAATACAAGAACTCCCGCTTCCGGGCGGTCGAGTGCCTCTCGTAACAACTCCTCCCGGCGCTGACGGCGTCGCTGCGACACGAGGTGCCAAACTGACCATCCCACCAGCAGGGACACAGACAACGGCCCCAGCCAATGCCAGCCACCGGCGATCCCCCATACTCCGCCACCGGTTACAGCACAGCCCGACAGAAACCAACCTAGCCCCATCCCTAAAGGTGACTTCCGCTCCTTGCCATCCGGTATTCCTTCACCAGGATTGTTCATTCTGATCCTTGTAGTCGTTATCGGCGCAAACCGGAAAAGTGATAGCGAACCTGCGGCCGGGGTAACATGGAGCCGATGCGTATTCTGCCCTTTGCGACCCTGACTCTCGCCTGCTCCGCATTCGCCCAATCCGCCGCCGACCTGGAGGCCGTGGTTACCACCGATCTGGGTTCGTTCCGGTTCGAATTTGCCCCTGATAAGGCGCCCAGGCACGTGGCAGAGTTCATCTCCCGGGCGGGCAAAGGCTACTACGACGGGGGGGCTTTCCATCGCGCTGTCGCCAACGGCATCATCCAGGGCGGGGACCCGCTGCTCAAAAATCCCAAAACACGGAAGAACCTTTGGGGCACCGGCGGTTTGAATCTCCTGCCCGGCGCATACTCGGACATGAAGCACGAGCGCGGGGTGGTTTCCACCGTGCGCATCCCCACCAAACCTGATTCCGATGGCGCTCAGTTCTTCGTTTGCGTCTCGGCCCAGCCGCCGCTTGACGGCCAGTTCTCCGCCTTTGGCAAGGTCACCGAAGGGATGGACGTGGTCGAGAAGATCTCTCAGGTCCCGACTGGGGAGAATGGCTTCACCGTTACGCCGGTCCGTATCCAGAAGGTCACCATCGAACCGAAGAAGCGGGAGCCTTACGTTGACACGGCAATTGACCAACTCCGGCGCACTGTGAAACTCCCCACAACGCTTGGCACCATCGAGATCACGCTCGAACCGGACTGGGCCCCCAACCACGTACGTACCTTCCTCAAGCTACTGGAAACCGGCTGGTACCAGGGCACGACATTTCACCGGATCGTCAAGGACTTCGTAGTCCAGGGTGGAATGGGCCACACGCGCCCCAACTCGGCGGCCCATAACGTCGACCGCTGGGTTCGCCCGCTAAAGGGCGAATTCCGCAATGACGTTCTGCACGTGCGAGGGATTGTTTCCATGGCCCGCGGCGACGATCCGGACTCGGCCACGACATCGTTCTTCCTGATGCTCGGCCCGGCACCGCACCTCGATGGGAAGTACACGGCGTTTGGACGGATTACCGGCGGCCTCGAAGTGTTGGCGGCCTTTGAAAAAGAAGAACTCGACGGCGAGACGCCAAAGCGGCGGCTGGAGATCCTTCCCTAGCTGGCCAGCCGCATCGGCTGCTTCTTCCAGTAGGTCAGGGAACGCCACAGCCATTCGGCCGGACCATAACGGTACCAGCGCAGCCAGAGCGGGCTTACTATCAGGTTGATCAGCCACATTCCTGCCACCACCCAGTACAGTTGGTGACGGGAAAAATGGCCAAAGTAGCCGAACCCGTAGCCGTTAAAGAAGAACGTGCAGAGGATGGACGTCAACAGGTAGTTGGAAAGCGCCGTACGTCCCACAGCGGCCAGCGGCCGGGTCACCATCGTGAGTCCGTGCCGGCAAGCCAGCATAATAAGGGCCGTGTAGCCGAGCGCGACGGAAAATCGGCCAGGGTCGGCTGTAGACGCCAGGTAGGTGAAGAACGCCGGCGTCGCATAGCCGGAGGCCATCCATTGGGTCGCCGCCCAGTAGTTCAGCGGCAGGCCCACGCCAAACCCGACCGCCCCCATGGCCAGGTAGAATCCGCTGCTGCGGGAGGCGTCGAAAACACCGGCCTTGGCCAAGCCCATTCCCATGATCAGCATCCCCAAAATGTCGAGAAACAGAAACTGGAAGAACATCGTGAACTGAAACATCGCCGCTTCCCCGGACCGCAAACCCAGGTTGCCGACCCAGCCGCCACGGTGAATCGCCACCTGCTTTTCGGTGTCGGCCCGCGTCGGCTCAAACATTTCGGCCAACTGCTTCCATTCGGCGGCGGCCTTCTTTTCCTCCTCCGTTGGCGCGGCCGATTTGGCTGCGGCCATCGCCTTCTCCCGCAATTCACCGATCCCGATTCCGGCTCCAATGCCCTGGAGGGAGTGAATCAGGATCAGCACCGTCGCTGTCACGATCAACGCCTTCGCTGAAAGCCGGCGTAGAGGGAAGAGCAGCAAACCCACGACGCCATAGCCATACAAAATATCGCCGGACCAGATCAGGTGGGCATGAACCAGGCCGAACCCGATCAGCCACATGGTGCGCCGGAAGTAGACGTCAGCGGCCTCGATTCCGGCTCCACGGCGCTCCGCACGCTCCAGCAGGATGATAGCGCCGGCGCCGAACAACATCGAAAACAGGCACCGCATCTTGCCTTCGAAGAACGTCTGGGCGATCAGCCATGTGGTAATGTCCGCCGGCGAGTCGCCGCCGTAGACGGTTGGATTCATGTAGGCCGAAAACGGGAGCCCGAAGGAAACAATATTCAACAGCAAGATACCGAGCAGCGAGAATCCCCGCAGCGCGTCGACGGAGGCGATGCGCTCGGCCTGGGCAACTGGTTCCACGTGTTCCATATGGAAGCAAATGCTACCAGAATGGTCACCACTCGCGGTGGTTCACAAAAACGGCAAGATTGCTCCCGACGGAACGGCCGCCCGGCTCCTTCGCCGCCGGAATGTTGACAATACGCCCACTCCCGGTGAAAACATCCTCTATCACCAACGTGGTGGATCCGCCGCCGTCCAGATTAATGGCGTCATAAACCCCATAATCTTCAAGCAGCAGGCGGGCGGCATCCCCAACCGTGATTCCATCGCTTCCGGCGGCGCGGTCGACGGTTACCAGGAACAGCACCTGCCCGCCGCGGGAGAGGCCGGCAATGGTGCGGGCATTCGGCACGTCGTACCAGGAGTGGTCGTTTGAGTAGTTGCCCGGCCCGCCCGGAACCAGCACCCCGGCTGGCCGGTATTGGGGGATCGTAATGCGCCCCCGGGTGAGAATCCGGGCCGACCCGGCCAGGGCTACCCATGGCTTTCCGGCCTCTCCACGCCCTCCTATCGACGCCCGGTTGTCCCGGCCAATCCGTAACGCCGGCGCGTTCGGAACCAGCGCGTAGGACTGCTCCGGGATTTCGAAGCCGGAAAGGATCACTCCGTCCGAAACAGCGAAGCCGACAAGGTTGGCATTGGCATCGGCCGAAGGATAGGGGGTGAAGAAATGGGCATTGACGGCGATTTGCGCCCGGACCTGATTCAGATAGGCAAGCGTGGTCTGGCGCACCGTCTCCCGCGAACCGCCCGCCCTCGTCAGGCGAAAGGAGAGCCCCGGCGTGTCGAGCGCGATTCGGATGATATGAACCCGTATCGGCCTGGGTTCGTTTTCGACACGGACAATGTGCGTCACACCGGGAAACGGATGGAAGACGGTCTCCGAGGCGTGGAGGACGGTGACGGCGAGGAGAATCCGGACAAAAAAGAGCATGCGCCCGGTAAACAGTATCGCGCGTCCTGCGCCGCGGATGTGACCACGGTCACCGATTCAACGGACAGCCCCGTGGCATTCTACCGGTGCGGAGGTCAACATGGCACACAGTGCAACAATGCCGGCAATAACGAAGAATACGGAAACCCGGATGCCGGTTCCCCGCGAACACGGGGCGTGGGGGCTGTTGCTGCAGCCATTCGCGGCCGGCGCGCTGTTGGGAAACCAATGGGACTGGCTGCTACTGCCCGCCTTGGCCCTAATCCTGCTCGGCTTTCTGATGAGGGAACCCCTGGTGGTTCTTGCCAGGCAGCAGTTCGTCTGGCGGAGCCGGAATCCACAGTCGCGAACGGCCGCGCGGTGGCTGGCGGCCGAAGCCGCACTGGCTGCAATCTGCATCGCTGCACTTGGCGCGCGCCTGCCGCTTGGCTGGCTGGCCGGACTGGTAGGGGTTGCCGGGTCGCTCACAGTACTCGCAGTCTGGATGACGGTCAAGAACCGCCAGCGTTCCATCTGGCTGCAGATTCTGAGTGCCGCCGGGCTGGGGACCACGGCATTGTTGGCCCTGATGGTTACCAATCAGACCGTTCCCGAGTGGGGATGGCTATTGTGGATCGTGCTCACCAGCCATGGCGCGGCTTCCATTCTGGTGGTGCATACCCGGCTCGATCTGAAAATCCGTCCGCGCCAAGGGCAAGCCGCTGTGCTTTCGCCGGGGGCATTTTCTCCGGCCGGCCTGCAACTGCTGGCAGCCATCGCAGCCGTATCTCTGAGTTCGCCGGCCGCCATCCCATTTGCGTTCTCCGGGCTGGTGGCAGGTAGGGAGCTCTGGCGTATGCGGACGGAGCGGAATCTGCAAGAACCACTGATGCACGTGGGATTGCGCGCACTGGGAGTATCAATTGTCCACTCCCTGTGTACGGTGGCTGCGCTGTGGCGGGTAGCGCATATCTCCGGTTAATAGGAAGACCATTCGCGACCTCGACGCTACCGGCGCCGGCTCATCTCTTCGGCCGAAAGATGAGGAGCAGCGAGCGTGAAGAACAACCCGAAGACCGTCACCGCCGCGGCCACCCAGAACGTCCGCTGCAGGGCGACGGCAAACCCGGTTCGCGGCACCAGCCAGTTCAGGAACGCGCCCATGACGCCAACACCGATGCTTCCGCCCATGGAGCGCGAAAATTGAATCATCGAGGTAGCCGCACCCATATTCTGGCGATCCACGGTCGTTTGCACGGCGATCAGTAATGCCGGCACGGTGAAACCAAAGCCGGCCCCCATGATGAGCATGCTGGAAAGCAGATAGAAGGGCGAACTATCCGGCTGGATGAACGCGAGAAGGGCGCTCCCGGCAATGACGGACACCATCCCTCCGATCGCCGGGGAACGATACCCGGTCCGCAACATGAGCCGGGCGCAAAGGGTGCTGGAGATCACCCACGAGAGCAGGAGCGGCGATAGCGCAGCACCGGCCTCCGTCGCCGAACCCTTTTGCACCTCCTGTATAAACAACGGAACGTAGGCCGTCACCCCGTTCAATAGCCAGCCGATCACCAGTGAATGCAAAATACTGATGGTGAACAGTTTCCAGTGGAACAGGCCCAGCGGAATCACCGGGTCCGGACTCGCCCGCTCAATCCGGTACGCCACCCAGGCAAGAAGGATCGCCAATCCGGTCAGTGCCGCGCCTCGCGCGGTCAGCACATCCACCAGCGCCAGCAGCAAGGTGATGGCCGACGCCGAGACGGCAATGGCGCCCGGATAGTCGACATAAGGCGTCCCGGCCTTCAATTCATGATGGTCCACCCACCAGTGCCAAACCAGCCATGCAGAGAGCAATCCGAAGGGCACGTTGATGTAAAACACGCTCGGCCATCCGATCCCATCGACGAGGAATCCACCCACCAGAGGTCCCGCAATACTGGAAACGCCCCACACTCCGCTGAAGAGCGCCTGCACCCGAGCCCGTTCCTCAAAACTGAACATGTCGCCAATCATGATGATGGCGAGCGGTAACAATCCAGCCGCGCCCAGCCCCTGTAACCCGCGAAAGACAATCAGCCAGAGCATCGACGGCGCAATCGCGCAGAGCAGGCTCGCCACCAGAAACAGCGCCATCGACCAGGCGTACACGATACGCCGGCCAAAGATGTCGCTCAGCTTTCCGGCGACGGGAATCCCGGCGCTCGACGCCAGGACGTAGATGGAAAATGCCCAACCGTAGACGTTCAGACCGCCCAACTGACCGACAATCGTTGGCATGGCGGTGGCCACCACGGTCGCTTCCATCGAACCCATAAAGGAGCCGATCAGCAGGCCAAGGGTGACCAGGCGGCGAGGGCTGGAGAGCCATTCCGAGCGACTAGGGGATTCTTCGATCTGAGGCTCCACCTCCCTATTTTCGCTCATCAAGCGGTCAAACGGATTAATTCGCGCATTGCCGGGTGGGAATCGGCCTGCCGGTTCGTGGTGTGAGTTTCCAATCCGACGCAGCCGGGATACCCATCGGCCGGCAATGCGGCCAGAATTCCCGCCCAGTCCACCGGCTCAGGTCCGCCCGGGAGAATTCCCTTCCCCTTCACCTGGATGTTCCCAAGCCGGCCCTTCGGCAGCAGCGCATAGCCGTCCGGAAACGCCCGTTCCGCCGACACGGCGTTACCTGGATCCCAATTCAGCCCAAACCACTTGGAAGAAATCAGGCGCGCCATCTCCGCCATTTCCCGGCACGTCATCACGTTGCAGGAAGCTTCGTTTTCCAACAGAAGACGCACCCCCGCCTTCCCGGCCGCCTCCGCCATCTTCGCCAATTCTTCGGCAATCCGCGGAAACAGAGCCGCCGGGTCGGCCACCCGCCGAAAGGCGAAACAGCGAACTCTGTCACATCCGACCTCCGCGGCCAGCCCAAGCACCCTGTCCAGATCGGCCATCCGCCGCGCATACCGGCCCGCTTCCGCCGGACCTGGCCGCCGCACCGGGTCCGTCCCGGGCAGTGGCGCCGCCAACAGGCCGCTGTCGATGAAGGAGACCCGCAACCCCTCGTCCCGCACCCGGCGCGCAAACTCCCGCTGTTCCGCGCCGGAAAGGTCCCAATAACCTCGCTTGGTTCCCGGAACGGAGCGTAGCTCCAGCCATCGCAGCCCGTATTGGCGGCAAAAATCGAACGCGCCAGCCTCGCTGAGCGCCACCTCATCTCCTATGGCGCTCAACCGCGCGCGGAGCGGAGCCGCGGCGGCGAGCGCGGATGATAGAAAGACTCGACGGGGAAGCTTGGGCATCGGCAATCGGAACTCCCCATTATGTCGCCGCCGCGCCTTGTTGCGATACCTTGAAGGAGTGGCTGTGGACTTGATGGACAAGATCGCGACGCTCCCGCTGCGCTCCCGGACGCCGCTCGCCTGGGGCCCGGTGGCGCTCGCCGACCCGATCGCCCTGCTGATCGATCACGCATTTCTGGAAATGAAAGCGGCGCAGAACGCCATGGAACTGATGACCCGATGGCCCAACGAATGGACCCCCGGATGGGTAGAAACCATGACCGGCGTCGCCCGGGACGAGACCGCACATCTCTCCCAGGTCACCCGGCTCCTCATCCGCCGGGGCGGACGCCTGGAACGCGGTCACAAAAGCTTCTACGCCGCCGCCCTGCGGGCGCTCGTCCGCAGCGGGAAACAGGGCGAAACGCTGGACCGGCTCTGCGTCTCGGCCCTCATCGAGGCCCGCTCCTGCGAACGCTTCGCCGTACTCGCCGCCACTACCGCCGACGAGGAGTTGGCTGGTTTCTATAAGGCGCTCTTTTCCTCCGAACTCGGACACTACAAGGTGTTTCTCAAACTCGCCTACAAAATGGCGCCGGCCGAGGATGTCCGCCGCCGTTGGGAACAAATGCTCGACCACGAGGCCCGTATCCTTGCCGACCAGGAGCCCGGCAGCCGCATCCACTCTGGCGTAAGGACTGTAGAATGAAGCTCTTAGCCGCGCTGTGCCTTCCGTTGCTGGCCATGGGCCAGGCTGGATTTGACATCGTGATCGCCGGCGGACGGGTAATGGATCCGGAATCCGGTCTCGATGCCGTTCGCCATGTCGGCATTCGGGCCGGCAAAGTCGCCGCTCTCTCCGCCACTCCGCTCACGGGCAAACGGGTCATCGACGCCAAAGGCCTGGTCGTCGCCCCGGGATTCATTGACCTCCACGCCCACGGGCAGAGCCCGGAAGCCAACGAATTCCAGGCCCACGACGGCGTTACCACCGCCCTGGAACTGGAAGTCGGCGTGCCTGATGTGGGAATCTTCCTCAAACACCGCCAAGGAAAGGCGATTCTCAACTACGGGGCCACCGCCAGCCACGGCATGTCGCGCACTTTGTCGATGAAAACCTTCGCAAACGATGCCGAAAAGTGGCAAAAAAACACCGATTTTGGCTTCGAAATCATGAATAAAGGGCGCTATAACGCGCTTTCCGGAGCCGAAGAATTGACCGTTCTCGGGGCGGCGCTCGAGCGGGGACTGCGGGAAGGGGGCTTGGGACTCGGAGTTTCCCCCCAATACTACCCCGGAGCGACGGTTGAGGAGGTTTTCCGCGTCTTTCAGATGGCCCAGCGCTGGAAAGTCCCGGTCTTCACCCATGTCCGGTCCATGACGCCGGGCGCAATGCAGGAAATGATCGCCAACGCCGCCTCGACCGGAGTTCCGCTGCACATCGTGCACGTAAACAGCATGAGCCTGGGCGCCCTGCCGCTGGTGCTCGATCTCATCGAGTCTGCCCGGAAACAGGGACTCGACGTCACCACGGAAGCCTACCCGTACACCGCCGCCTCCACGTTTTTGGAGTCGGCCATGTTTGACGATGGCTGGCAGGAGCGTCTCGGCATCTCGTTCGGCGATCTCCAGTGGCAGGCCACCGGCGAACGACTGACGGCGGAGACGTTCGCCCGGTATCGCCAGCAGGGGGGAATCGTCATCATGCACCTGATGAAACCGGAGTGGATCCGCCGTGCCATGGCGTCACCGTTCGTGATGATCGCCTCCGACGGCATGCCGTTCTCTCCGCGTGCCCACCCGCGGAGCGCGGGCACCTTCTCGCGTGTGCTCGGCCTCTACGTCCGCGAAGAGAGAGTTTTGAGCCTCATGGACGCCCTGGGAAAGATGACCATCCTTCCGGCCCGCCGGACCGAGAAGATCGCTCCGCAGATGAAGAATAAGGGACGCATCCGCGTCGGGGCCGATGCCGACATTACTGTTTTTGATCCCGCCCGAGTCCGCGATACCGCCTCCTTCACCAAAGGTCTAAGTTTCTCCGAGGGCATCCACCACGTCCTAGTGAACGGCGTTCCGGTGGTCACCGAAGGCAAAACGGTCCCGAATGCCTTCCCCGGCCGTGCCGTCACCGGCAATTTCCGCCCTTAATCGGCACCCGCCATTTCCGCCAGCGGCGCAACTTGATACATTTTAGGAATGCGATCTGTCATTTTGTTAAGCCTAGCGGTGGGCGCCATGTTTGCCGCCGACAAGCCTGAGAAGGGCTTTACCGCGCTCTTCAATGGGAAAGACCTGACCGGCTGGACCAAGGCCAAGGAGAACGAAGATTCCTTCCAGGTGAAGGACGGCGCGATTGTCGCCAATGGCAAGCGCAGCCATCTTTATTTCACCGGGCCGTTCAAGGGTAAGGCGCCGGCGTTCAAGAACTTCGAATTGAAAGTGGATGTGATGACCAAGCAGACCTCCAATGGAGGCATCTACTTCCACACCGCGTACCAGGAGACCAGTTGGCCGGAGAAGGGCTTTGAAGTCCAGGTGAACAACACTCACGGCGACTGGAAGAAGACCGGCGGCCTTTATAACGTCCAGGACAACAAGGAAGCGTTCCGCGACAATGAATGGTTCACCGAACACATCATCGTCAAGGGCAATCACGTGCAGGTGTACGTTGGCGACAAGAAGGTGACCGATTGGACCCAACCCTCCGACTGGCAGGGACCGAAAGGAAATCCGGGACGCGTGATCGGCGCCGGCGGGACGTTCGCCCTCCAGGCCCACGACCCCGGCTCCACGATCATGTATAAGAACATCCGCGTGAAGCCGCTGAAGGACTAATTTTCCAGGCAAGTTCGAAGGGCTCCGCTTCACCAGCGGAGCCCTTTGCTATTGGAGATAGCTATTTCTTGCCGCAGTGCGAGAGTTTCTTTTCCAGTTCCTGGAAAGACAGGGCCTCCATCTGCCGCACCGGGCGTTTTTCCTCCTGCCGGATTCGCTGTGTCTCCGCATACTCCGCGCAGGCTCCTTCGGCGTCGCCGGTATCGAAAAGCAACATCGCCAGTTCCGAGTGCAATTCTCCGCGGTCGGAGCGGATCATGGCCGCATTGGGCTCCCGCCGCAGCAACTCGGCATTCAGGCGGATAGCCTCGCGCAGCGGCGCCACGGCCGACCGTAGTTCAGCCGAAGGCTTGGGAGCCATGGCCCGAGTCTGTTGCAACACAAACCGCTCCCGGGCGACATAGTACCGCTCCCGAAGGATGAGCCCATCTGCCGGATTCTGCTGCGTCGCCATTGCGAGAGCCTGCTCGGCGCGAACAAAAGCCGCCTCCGCGTCGTCGAACCGGTTGGAATAGATCAGCGGTTTGGCCAACCTCATCAGTGAAATGACCAGCAGGATGCTCGTCTGGGCTTGCCCGGGCGCCAACCGTCCGAACTCTTCGGCGGCCCCGACCGCGAGGTGCCCATGCCGAATCGCGTCTTCAAACTTCCCTTCCGCTAAGCGGGTGCTCGACGCCCGCTGTTCCAATAAGATCCAATCCCGGGCGAACTGCTGATTGAACGGCTCCACCGCGCGCAGCCGCTCCTGCAACTGCAGGGCCTGCTCCAGGTAGGAGTACGATTCGGCCAGCGTGGATTTCAGGACCAACCGGTGAATGCGCAACAGATCGGCGAGCCCCATCAGAATCCACACCCGGGTCCGCAGAATCCGCGGGTCCAAATTGTTGCCGGCGGCCAACTGGTCACATAGGGTCAACGCCTTCTTCAGATAATCCTGGGCCTCTTGTGCCTTTGCCAGGCGTAAGAGGACCGCTCCGGCTTTGTGATAAAGCCCGACCGAAGCGGCCGGACTCGCCAATGCGAGTGCCTTTTGGTACCCGGCGATCGACCTCGCCAACTGCCCCCGGCGTTCCAGCAGATCCGCCTTATGCTCGTGAAGCGTCGACAACAAGTCGGCCTCGCGGGGCTGCAGAGATTGAATAGCCGCCTGCGCCTGCTCATAACTTGCGTCGGCACTGGCAAAGTCGCCGGCCACGGACTGTGCGTCGCCCAGAGCCAGCAGCACAAGTGCCCGAGCACGCATCCCCGGTCTGCCCAAACCATCTGCCAACACCAGTGCCCGCTGGTAACTGGCAATCGATTTCCGGACGTCACCCAGGTTCGACACATAGGGATTGCCCTGAATATCCCCGAGCCGCCGCCAACCATCCACCATCTCCAGCCTCACGGCGGCTCCGAGTCCCGACTCACGGCCCAGCGTCTCAAAATAGGCCAACCCGGTCTCCACCATCTTTTTTCGTACCGCGGTGGAGCCTGGCAGGGCCGCCACTTCGTCCTGATACTCAAAAAGAAGCCGGTTGGCCAACTCCCGCACCTGCCCCAACCGCCGCTCGGCATTCCCCCGCTCGGCGTCGGCTGCGGCCTGCGCCGTCTCCGCCAGCCGTTGCCGGGATTGCGCCAGCGCCGCCGCCGTCTCTGCCCGTCGCCGCTGTTCCAATTCGGTCGCATGGGCGCCCCGGGCATCCTCGGCCGCCCATTCCGCGCGGCGTTGCGCCTCCGTGGCTACTTTCGCCTGCCACAGTGCCGCAGCCGCACCCACTAAAAGTCCGGCTACCGCCGCGCTCGCGCCGGCCACCGCCCACCGGTGCCGCCGAACGAACTTCCCCGCCCGGTACCCCATCCCTCCCGACTGCGCGTCGACGGGCAGGCCCAATAGATACCGCTCAATATCGCGGCGGAATGCGTCCACTGACTGATACCGGTCGGCGGGCTCTTTCCGCATCGCCCGCGCCACAATCGCGTCCAGATCGCCCCGTAGTTCCCGGGCCCGCGGCGCCTCCGTACGGCTCGGCAGCAGCGGCGTCTCTTCGCAGATCACCCGCTCCACTTCCGGCGCCGAGTAACTCCGGAACCGGTGCGGCCGTACCCCGGTCAACAACTCATAGAGCACCGCGCCCAAGGAGTACACATCTGTACCAATGCCGGCGTTCTCGCCCCGCACCTGCTCCGGACTCGCATAATCGATCGTAAGCGGCCGTTTCTGCAGCGTCGAGTCTCCGGAGCCGTCCTGCACAATCAACTGTGCGATGCCGAAATCCAATAGCTTCGGGGTCCCGTCGGTTGTCACCAGAATATTCCCCGGCTTCAGGTCCCGGTGCACGATCAACTGCGAATGCGCGTGCGCCACCGCGTCGCATACCTTCAGGAACAGACGGCAACGGTCCGATACCCGCAGATTCCCCTGCTCACAAAACCGGTGCACCGGTAAGCCGTCCACATACTCCATCACCAAATACGGAACCGCTACGGGCCGTCCCGGCAGGTCGGCCGCTCCGCCGTCCAACAACCGCGCCACATGCGGGTGGTCCAGATTCGCCAGGATCTGGCGCTCCCGGCGGAATCGTTCCAGAAACTGCGGGGATTCCATGCCCTGGCGCACAATCTTGATCGCCACCTCTTTTCGAAACTCCCCGTCGTCCCGCACGGCCAGGTAGACGATGCCCATCCCGCCTTCCCCCAACTTACGGAGGATACGGTAAAGACCGATCCGCTTGCCCTGGATATCGGACTCTTCCATCACACGCGCCGCGACTGAACTTACCGCACCGCCCAGCGCCGTGTTCCGCTCGGAATCGAAATCCAGCAGCGACAGCACCTCCCGGCAGAGGTACGCATCGGAACCAGCCTCCCGCCGCACGAACCCAGCACGCTCCCCGGCCGGCAATGCAACCGCCCGCTGAAACAAGGCGTCCACACGCTCCCAATCCGAAGGTTTCATGACACCGGTGCGCCAGGTAACGCGATTCCCTGCTCACTCAACTCCCGCCGCAACCAAGCTTCCGCCGTACGCAACTCCCGCATCACTGTAGGAGCGCTCACTCCCAGCACGGCCGCAATTTCATGGAGCGTCATTCCGCCGAAGTAGGACATTTCCACCACGCGCGCTTTCCGCGGGTCAAAAAGCACCATCTCGTCGAGTGCCTCATGCAGCGCGAGCACCGTCCACTCCGGTTCCGGCGATGCCACCCGGTCCCAATCGCTTACCGGGTTGTGCGCCCGCCCCCCGCCGCGCTTGCCTGCAACGCGCCGGCGCGCGTAGTCCACCAGGATCTGGCGCATCATCCGCGACGCAAACGAGAAGAAGTGGTGGTGGTCCTCCACTGATGGTGCCGTACCCGACATTAAACGCAAAAACGCTTCACTCACCAACTCGGTCGGCTGCCAGGTGTGCGCCCGCCACTCCCGCTTCAGATGCCGTTCGGCCAAACGGCGCAGTTCCGGATAGACGAGCGGCGCCAGGTTCTCCGCAGCCTCTGCGTTCCCACCGCGCCACTCGTTCAATAGCCGCGTGATCTCGCTCGCTGTCTCCATTTGTCTAGAGTCAGGGTAAGCGAGTTTCCTTCGTTCGGAAAGGCTCCACCCCACAAAAAATGCGGTTCACCCCAACATTTTTTGCAGTTGTTGAAAAATTTTCGCGCCGGTTGCGCAATGACGAAATAGCCGTAGTTTGGCCGCGAATCGTTGGCGCGTAACTCCGACGGAATTGGACGCATTCCCTGCTCCATGCCACACTGGAGGGACCCCGATGCGGACGCTTTCCAAGAAGACGCAATACGCCCTGCGCGCCCTCTATTCCCTCTCCCGCAACTATGGCTCCGGGCCCACGCTCAGTTCCCGCATCGCCAAGGACGAATCGATTCCTCAGGACTTCCTCGAAAACATCCTGCTCCTCCTCAAGCGGGAAGGCTTGGTCAGCAGCAAAAAGGGAAAAGGCGGCGGGTATGCGCTGCTCTCGCCCCCGGAGACCATAACGTTGGGCCGGGTCATTCGCGTAATGGAGGGCCCGCTGGCGCCGTTACCCTGCGCCAGCGAATCGGCCTACCGGAAATGCGAGGAGTGCGTTGACGACCGGTTCTGCGGTACCCGTCTGGTGATGCGCGATGTCCGCAACGCGATCGCCACCATCCTCGACAATACGACCCTAGCCCAGGTCTGCAATCGCATCGATGAGGCGCGGGCCTCCGCTCACGACAGCGAAGGCCTCATGTTTTACATCTAGCCGCGCAAAGCGACCGCGGCAGCTTGCAACTGCGCCTTCTGATCTTCGCTGAGATCGGAAAGGAACGGCGGCACTGGGCCCGTGTTGGCGATACCGGCCAATTCCAGGGACGCATGCAGCACCCGGGCCGGGCCCCAGGCGTCGCGGAAATCCTCATGCTCGATAAACCGTTCCCGGATCGCTGCCGCGGTGGCCGTGTCACCGGACCGCAGGGCTTCAAAAATCGCCTGCGTCTGGCCGGGCGCCACGCACACCGAACCCGAAGTAAACCCGGCCAACTGAAACTGATTCCAGTGAACGATGGCCGGACGCTCCCCGATTCCGCTGATGACGAACTGCCGGTCGACCCGTTCCAGCAGCGCGGTCAGATAGGCGTCCACCGTCGGATCCTTCCGTACCACGGCGTACTTGATACCCACGCAAATCCCGTCCTGCACCAGGCGCGCCACGGCATCCAATCCGGCCATCAGATCCGAGCCAAAGTTGTTCTCGTCCTTCAGATAGCAGATCTGAGGCGTTTCCGCCGCGTCGGAGAACTGCCGCAGACCCGCCTCCAACCCCTTGGCATCCCGTGGATCGGCGCAGGGCAGCGCCATTACACAGGGAAACTTGTACTTTCGCAGGAGCGGCGCCTGGTCCATCAGCCGGCCAAACGAGGGCCCAGCCGCTGGTATGCACCAGAAGTCGTCATCCAACTGCGTCAGCCACGCCAGCAACTGTTCGTAGTCGGCCAGAGTGATGTGATAGAGAAACGCGTTGCCGCCGTACATCAGGCGCGTCACGCCACCGGCACGGATGTGATCCACCACGCGGCGATTTTCGTGCCAGTTCAAAATGCCAGAGGCATCACGGCACAGCGGGGGAACGGCAATGACGCCTTGCCGGTCAGAAAGTTGTACGGGTGAAGTTTTCATAACGGAGCTTACTATGTTGTCAGATTTCCCCCCTGCCCCGCAGCCGTCGGGTATCGTAGAAAAGAGCTTTCTCATGCCGACGAACCCCGCTGTTTCCCGCCGCTCCCTTCTCGCCTTCGGAGGTGTCCCCCTGCTGGCCCAATCCCCCCGCCAGACTGACATTCGAATCGAAGACGTGAACATCGCCTTTGAGGACATTCTTTACCGGGCGCCCTACAAGTTTGGCGGCGTTGCCGTCGACCGCGCCACCCTCCTTAACGTCCATTGCACCGTCCGCACCCGTGCCGGCAAAGTGGCCAAGGGCTTCGGGTCCATGCCGCTGGGCAACGTCTGGGCCTTCCCTTCCCGCACCATGCCTTACGACGTCACCCTCGGCGCCATGCGCGCACTGGCACAGCGCCTCGGCCCCCTCACCGCCGCCTACAAAGAGTACGGGCACCCGATTGAGATCAATACGGCTCTCGAACCGGAGTACCTAAAGGCAGCGGCCGCCGTTGGCCCGGAACGAAAGCTCGATGTCCCGGTACCCAAACTGTGCACGCTCGTCACCGCCTCCGCCATTGACGGGGCAATTCACGACGCATTTGGAAAAGTCCACGGCCGTAACATGTACGAAACGTATGGTCCGGACCTCCTCGGCCCCGACCTCTCCGCCTTCCTCGGTTCCGATTTCCGGGGTGAACGGCTAGACAAGTATGTCCTCCGCAAACCCCGTCCTTCCATCAACCTCTATCATTCCGTCGGCGGCTCCGACCCTCTGACTAAGGCCGACATCGGCAAACCGGTGGGCGACGGCCTGCCGGAAACCCTTCCCGACTGGATCCGATTCAACGGCCTCCATCACATCAAGATTAAGCTCCAGGGCGACGAGTTGAAATGGGACATTGACCGTGTCGTGGCCATCGATAAAATCGCCGGCGAAACCCGCCCCAACATCGATTGGCGCTACTGCGTCGATTTCAACGAGCGCTGCCCCAATGTGGAATACCTGCTCGAATTCCTGCGCAAAGTGAAGGAACTCACACCGAAGGGCTTTCAGCGGATTGAGTACATCGAACAGCCCACGGCCCGCGACCTCCGCGCCAATCGGAACAACAAGATGCACGAGGCCAACAAGCTTCGTCCGGTGGTCATCGACGAGTCGCTCACCGACCTGGAGACACTGCTACTTGCCCGCGAAATGGGCTATACCGGTGTTGCCCTCAAGGCCTGTAAAGGACAAAGCCAGGCCATGCTCATGGCGGCCGCCGGACAGAAATACAAAATGTTCCTTTGCGTGCAGGACCTCACCTGCCCCGGCGCCTCGCTCATCCATTCGGCCAGTATCGCCTCTCATGTCCCCGGCGTCTCCGGCATTGAGGCGAACTCCCGGCAATACCTCCCTGCCGCCAACGCCTCCTGGGCGAAAACCCACCCTGGGATCTTCGTCATCAAAGACGGTTCGCTGCGGACCGCCGCGCTCACCGGCCCGGGAATTGGTGCTGTACCCGCCTGACTATTGCACCGACGCGGCACTCTTTGACTGCAGTACACGGTCATAGACCCGCAGCAACTCCTCTGCCACGGTCCGTTCTTTCAGTAACTGGCTGATGATCTTTTCCGGGAACCGGTGGGTGCGAAGGTAATCGTCCATCCGCTCCTCACTCATCGTTTCCCCGCTAGCGTGCAGAAGAGCCAGAAACTTACACCATTTCTCTAAGTCGTCCGGATGGCTCGATCCGGTGCTCTTATTCACCGATACGGCGAACCGGTGCAGAGCATCCACTACACCCGGCGGCAATCCTTCTTCGGCTGGATATGTCGATGGCGGCGTGTAATGGCCCCTCAGTCCCAGGTCCTCGCATGCCTTCTTCATTCCGGAATTCCACAAATCGAGAATCAGCCGGCCATGCCCGGCGAGCGTCAACCGTTCCTCCCGATCGAGAATCACCTGCGCCAGTTTAAACTCCCCGTGCTGATACTGGAATATGACATCGATATGGGGACGGGCGTGCGCGACAAAATAGTAACTCACCGGCACCATTCCCGGGAAAAACCCGTTCGCGGTCGCTTCCACTTCGGTATCGCGCCGCCACTTGCTGGCGGCGTAGTCACAAACTTTTGCAAGGAAAAAGTCAAGGATATCTTCCGGCACCTGCACCGAAATCTGACTATACCTGCGCATCGTGCGATTCCTTCCCGGACCGGCATTTCCGGCGCCGGTCTTCCCTTTCAAGATACTCCCGCCGCACGTCCGGGGGAATCGGGCCCGGCCTATAGCCCCGCCGCCTGCTCCAGTTGCGACTCCAGCGCCGCCACCTCGATCCGTCGCTCCAGCCACCTTTCGCGCAGCGACAATTGACGCGCTTCGGCCTGCAACACCTCTAATCGGTCTGCCCGTCCGGCTTCCAGCGCTGCCTGCATGCCCGCCAGTACCCGCGCGGACGGTCCTTCCATCAACGCCTCCAGTTTGGCCAACTCCGCCATCCCGGCGTCCAACTGCATGGCCGCCTCCTCCACCTCCTGCCGGACCCGCGCCTGCATCGCCACCAGTTCCAGTTGACACTTGGCGACGGCAGCGGTCGCAATCCGCTGCTCGGCCTGCGCCGCCGCGCGGAACACCGGCAGGTCGATCCCCACCTGAAAACCCCAAGGGCCGCGCTCCAGCGCGTCGGTCCCCATGCGGCGCGTCACCTGCGCAAAACTGATCCACGGATACCGCCCGTTACGCGCCAGCGCCGCCTCCGCCTTGGCCGCTTCACAATCCCCGGCCGTCTGCGCCAACTCCGCGCGCCGCTGCAGCGCCCGTTCTATCCACTTCGGCCGGTCCCCGGTCTCGCCAGGCTGAATTTTGACCAGCGTAAACTGCATCGTCCCGGAAGGGTCGATCAGTCGCGCTAGGCGCCGTTTTTCCAGTGCCGCTGCCGCCCCTGCGCGCTGCCGCAGCAGGGTGGCATCCTCCCTTGCCAACTCCGCCAGATCCACTTCCACCCGCTCCTTCAATCCCGTAACCACTTGGCGCCGCACCACTTCCACCATCTGCTCCCGCAGCGCCACGGTTCTTGCCGCCACCTCCTCCCGCTCGGCCGCCAGCGCCGCCCGACGATAGGCAAACCGCACTGCGCCGGCCACTTTCGCCTCGACAATCCGGATCTCGGCCTCCATCGCCGTCCGCCGCGCCTCGGCGATCCGCGCCTTGAAAGTCGTCTCCCGGGGCCGTGGCGGCGACCATCGCCAAGCCACGCTGTTCCGTATCTCCGCCGTCTCCGGGTCAGCCCCCAGATTATTGGTCGCTATTCGGAATTCCGGCACCGGCAGCGCCTTGGACGCCTGCAACTGAAATGCCGCCACCGCTCGCGACGCACGCGCCGCAGCCATCTCCGGATGCATTTCCACGGCTCGCCGCACCGCCTCCTCCATGGTCAACACCTCGGCCGCGCCGGCCGAAAGGCACACGCTCAGCAGGACACCCCACTTCACTTCCCACCGCCTGAAACGAATTTCACGTCCAATGCCTCACCAGCGTCCATCCGCTGCGCGCCCAGCACCTCCAGGTAGACCTCCCTGCCCCATTGCGGCACCGTCGGCATCACCCAGAATCGCGGGGGCAACTGCACTACCGCATCGGCGACTCGTTGCACCCGGAGGGCGATCTCCTCTCGCTCGGGCGTCCGCCGCCTTCCGATCGCCCGCGCTCCCGAAGCCGGCCGTGACCGTTCGTTCACGTAAGCCACCAGCAGGCGTGGTCCTGTCCCATGCAGCACCAGGAAGGGCACGCCAGAACTCGCAACGTCGCCCTGCCGGGCAAGCAACGTCACCACTTCTCCATCGGCCGGCGCCACGATCGTCGCCCCAGCCAACCGCGTCCGCAGCACCTGCAGCGCCTCTCGCTGTTCGGCCACACGATCCCGCAACGGCTGCAACCGCAAATCGCGAGACGCCGGCGCCGTGGACGCCTTGTGCTGTGTTCGCCACTCCCGCAAACGGTTCTCGGCCTGCCGCCGCCGCTCCTCCAATACCTGGCGCCGCCCCGGCCAAGCCGCCGCCGCATCAGACAGACTTCGGGAACGCATCTCCAACTCCTCCACCCGGTCCGCTCGCGTCAATCCCTCTTTCACCAGTCTGCGCTGCCGCGCAATCTCCTCCCGCAACGCCTTCAACTCCGCCTCCTGCCGCGCCTCCTCTGTCCGCGCCGTTTCGATTTGCCCCACCGCGTCATCCACATCGGCCTGAAAGCTCCGTTCCGACGAGTACCCATCGGACTCCATCGTCGCTGTCGACGCCCCCGGCTCCGCACTCAATTGCCGAAGCCGAGCCTCGGCCATGGCGATCTCCCGTTCCAACACCGCTGTATCCAGCCGGGCCAGTTTTTGTCCCGCCTTCACTCGTTCGCCGATTCCCACCAGCACCTCGGCCAGACGGCCCGTTTCCGCTGTCGCCACCTTAAATTCCTGGGGTACCAACTGGGCCGGCGCATCGGCTACGCCACCATCGCCATTGGCCAGCCACGCCGCACCGCCCACCGACCCCAGCCACACCAGCACTCCGAACACCTGCCGCGGCAACGACGCGCTCACAGTTCCACCCGCATGTCTTCCATCAGAATGGCCACTCCGCTCAGCCCATCGACCCCCGCCAATTCTTTCGCGAGCAAGCCCCGCGACTCCTCCTTGCGGAATCGCACGTGGTAGACGTGCTCACTTGCCTCCCCTTGGCGAACTTCCCGCACCGTCGCCAGCACAAACTGGCGGCAGTGTCTTTGCATCGCCGCGGCGGCACTATCGTTCGCCCCACCTTCCCACGGCGCCGTATACCGCAACATCCCGTCAAAGCTCTTCCGTGCCCCGAACGGGACGTAGTTCAAATAGAACGCCACCAAGGAAAACGCCACCGTCCCCATCACGCCCAGCCCATAGGCCCGCGTTCCCGCGGCTATCCCCGACACCAGCGCCGCGAAGACAAACACCATGTCCCGGGGATCCCGCAGATTCGTCCGGAACCGCACCAACGCCATCGCGCCCATCATTCCGATGCCCCACACCAGATTGTTCCCGATCGTCAGCATCATAATCGACGTCACCACCGCGCCCATCACCAGCGTCTGCACGAACGATTGGGAATAGGACAGGCCCCGGTGCGTCCACACGTACACCAGCGCCAGCGTGTGCGACATCGCAAAGGCCGCCAACAACACGGTCGCGGCAACCTTCAGGTCAATCAAGATAGAAGGCGAGACCTCGATCATGCCACGCTCCAAAGCCGCGCTCCCGCCCCGGGCAACA
This sequence comes from uncultured Solibacteraceae bacterium, assembly GCA_964430625.1. Taxonomy (GTDB): domain Bacteria; phylum Acidobacteriota; class Terriglobia; order Bryobacterales; family Bryobacteraceae. The sequence goes on along the minus strand of CAYSFR010000005.1, from coordinate 71,015 downwards.
CGTCCCAGGCCGCTTCCTGGTGGAGAATTCCCCGCTCGATCGCCCGGCAGTACTTGGAAAATCCACGCCGCTCCAGCCCAAACCGTAGCACCAGATCCCGCAGCCAGTACGGCGGGGAATCCACAAACTTGATCTCCAGTACGTACGCCGACTCCCACTCCCCAAACGCCCGAGGCGCATCCACCGGTATCCACGCCCGCCGGTCCCCCTGCAAGTCCCAACGGTTCATCGGCTGGCAAGCCATGTGCCGGTCGAACGTCACCCGCACATAGTCATCCACGATGCTCGAAAACGCCTGCCGCTCGTAGTACACCAGCATCCGCGGAGTCGCCCGTACCGTTTCAGTCAGTTGCAGAAACTCCGCCATCGACGCCTTTCCCAGATCGTGTAAGCCGCTCAGTCCCCGATCCCGCGCCGCCAGCCACTCCGGCGCCTTCACCGTCGCCGAGGTTTTCACGATGTGCTCCCGGACCCGCCGTTTCACTTCCAACTTCACGTTGCCCTGCGCATCCCCGTAGGCCCGTGCCCGAAGTTTCAGCCGGAATGGCAGTTTTTCCCGCGAGTCCTGATACAGGCGGAACGAACTGCTGTCCAGGTACAGACTGCGGATGGCATACCAGTCGCCGCCCTTGGAGTTCGCATCGGGCACGCAGTAGCGCAACAACCATTCCCGTATCGCCGGCATTTCGCTGGCCAAGACCTGATACTTGTACTCCGATCGCGCTATCCGGATCGTTTCCACTTTGGGGGCGGATATATCGAGCATTAACTGTGTAACTCGAATGGTGACAATTTGGTTTCGACACCATTGCAAAGAAGTGTTAAGTCGCCTGTTTTGGCGACTATACCCCTCATCGGCAAATCCGCTTTTGCTGGAAAACTATTTCGGCCGGCGGGCTCCCAACTCGCGCACCCAGATGTTGCGGAAGCGCAGCAGTGTGTCCTTCACCTCAGGGTGAAAATGATCCTGCAACAACAGTGGCCCGGCCTCGCACGTCGTGCCCGCCTCGCTGCCCGGCGTGTTCTTGGTAATCGCCACGTGGTCCTGGACCAGCACCCCGTTGTGCAGCAGCGTGAGGGTCGCCGGCCGCGTCACCTTTCCCGCCTCATCGCACCGAGCTGCGTGGAAGACGAAGTCATAACTCTGCCACTGCTCGGGCGGACGCGATGCGTTCACCAGCGGAGGGTGCTGCCCATACACGGCCGCCGCCTGCCCGTTCGAATAGGTCGGATTCTCATAGGAATCCAGCACCTGCACCTCATACCGTCCCTGGATATAGACGCCGCTATTCCCCCGCGCCTGTCCCTTCGCCTCCGGCATCAGCGGCGTGCTGAATTCCAAATGAATCTGCGCACTTCCAAAGCTTTTCCGCGATTGGATATCCCCCGTCCCGCTCTTGCACACCAATACCCCATCCTGCACCGTCCACTCCGCCGGGCGGCCGTCCTTGTGCACCCAGGCCTCGGCGCTTTTCCCATCAAAGAGCACCACCGCGTCGGATGGCGCCTGCCCGGCCCCGCCGGGATCCACCACCGGCGGGTGTACTTCCTGCCCCCAACAAACCAGGCATCCCAGCAACCAGATCCTCTTCATTTTGTACCTCCAGAAAAGAACACTCGCTCGGCCGTTTTCCCAAGGATCCAGTCCTTGTCTTCGGCACCCAAAAATGGCAGTCCGTCCTTCACCAACGCCACCGAATCGGCGTAATTATGCCCGCCTTCCACCTGGAACGGACAGTCGCTGGCCCACATCAGCCGCCGTGGACCGTAATCCTCAAACACCCGCCGGATGAGGGGCGCCAAGTCCCGGTACGGCGCCTGCTTCTTTCCCAGCGCATAGAATGCCGATAGCTTCACCGCCACCCGCTTGTGCTTGGCCAGGCCGCAAAGCAACCGCACATCAGCATCCCGCACCTGCCCGTCGGCACCGATCCGTGCCAAGTGATCGATTACCACCGGCGTCTCCGGATACTTCGCGCACATCCGGTCTACTGCTCCCAACGAGTCCGGACCCACCAGCGCGCACATCGCCAATCCAGCCTCGGCCCCGGTCTTCCACATTGCGTTGATTCCCGGCGACTCCAACCCATCGCCCGCCGTAATCCGGAAGCCTCGCACGCCCTGCCTTCCCAACTCCTTCATCGCCTCCCCCGGCGCCGCGCCCTTGGCGTCCACCAGCGCCACACCCGAAAACACCCCCGGATGCGCCCGCATCGCGTCCAGCATGTAACGGTTATCCAAACGGTAAAAACTCATCTGAATCAGTACTACCCGGGTCACCCCAGCGGGCTTGGAGTGCCGGAATAGATCTTCGGGCGTGAATCGCTCCGGCGAATAGGTCCGCTCCCCGGTGGCTCGCGGATACCGCGTCCGGTCGTCGGTCCACACATGCACATGCGCGTCAATCATAGGCTCAGGGAAAGTATACTTTGCTAATGCCTCCCCGCGACGTCCTCTCTATCTTGGCCGATCTCGTCGCCATCCCCAGTATCAACCCTGCCTACGATGGCGGCGTACCCGAATCGGCCGTCGCTGAGTACGTGGAGGGCTTCTTCTCCGCCGCCGGCATCGAAACCTTCCGCCAAGAGGTCTTCCCTGGCCGCTTCAACGTCATCGCCCGGCTGCCAGGGCACAAGCCGGCCCGCCGCATTATCCTGGAAGCCCATATGGACACCGTATCTGTCACCGGCATGTCCATTCCTCCGTTCACCCCGGACATTCGCGACGGGCGTCTCTACGGGCGCGGCTCGTGCGACACCAAGGCGGGCTTGGCCTCTATGATGCATGCCATTGCCGCTATCCACAGCGAACGCCTCACGCCGCCCTGTGAAGTCTGGCTCGCCGCCACCGTCGACGAAGAGTACTCCTTCCGAGGTGTGGTCCGCCTTTGCCAGGATCTGCAAGCCGCCGCCGCCATCGTCGCCGAGCCCACCGAGATGCGTCTTGTCACTGCCAGCAAAGGCGTCCTGCGATGGCGCGTCCGCACCCGCGGCAAAGCAGCCCATAGTGCCAAGCCCCATCTCGGCATCAATGCTATCTCCCACATGGCCGCCGTCATCCAGGCCTTCGATCAGCAGGCAAAAACCCTCGCCGCCCTCTCCCACCCGCTTCTCGGCTCCCCCACCCTCAATATCGGCCTCATCCGCGGTGGCGAACAGATCAACTTCGTCCCCGACCTCTGCGAAATCGCCATCGACCGCCGCCTGATCCCCGGCGAAGACCCTCTAGCCGTCTGGGAGGCCTACTCCCAACTCGCCGCCCACCTCGGCGCCGAATCGAATCCACCGTATATTGCCGATGGCGCCATGGAAACGCCGGTCTCCAGCGACCTGGTCCACGCGGCACAGCGCGTCCTCGTCTCGCTGGGCCGCCCGGTTGCCCCGCTCGGAGTCCCGTTCGGCTCCGACGCCAGCAAACTCGTCCGCCAGGGTATCCCTAGTATCGTTTTCGGCCCCGGCTCTATCGACCGTGCCCACGCCGCCGTCGAATACGTCGAATGCGATCAGGTGCTCGAAACAGCCGCATTCTACCGACAGTTCCTCCTGGAATTCCAATGAAATCCCCCCATTTCCCCCAAACCCACAGCATTGCCTATCTCGACACGGCTGCCGAAGGCCTCCCTCCGCTCGCCGTCCGTGACGCCCTCGATGAATACTGGCTCCAGAAGTCCTCCGGCAGCACTGGCCGCCGCCGCCACTACCAGGTCCAGGCGGAAGCCGAAGCCGCCGTCGCCCAACTCCTCGGCGCCCAACCGGACGACATCACGCTGCTCGGCAACGCTTCAGACGCGCTCAATCATCTGGCCAATGCCATTCCCTGGCGCCCCGGGGACGAAGTCCTCGTCAGCGACCTCGAGTTTCCCTCCAACGTGATCGTGTGGCTGCGGCTACGGAGCCTCGGGGTCAAGCTGGTCGTCGTCCCCACTTCGCATGGAGAAACTCACCTCGAGGACTGGACTTCGCGCATCACCCCAAACACTCGGGTCGTCTCCACCAGCCAGGTTAGCTACAAATCCGGTACGCAGATCCCTTTTCTCCCGGCACTTTCGGCCGCCGCGCACGCCGCCGGCGCGCTCTTCGTCCTTGACGCCACCCAGGCCCTCGGCCGGGTGCCCGTCTCCGTGGAGGGCGTCGACTTTCTTGTCGCCAGCAGCTACAAGTGGCTTCTCGCCACACACGGACTCGGAATCGTCTACATGGCCCCCACGCTCCGTCAGGCGTTTCCGGAGCCCACTGCCGGTTGGTACTCCGTGGAAAAACTCTTCACTCCGGATCGCTTTGAAACCTATTCCGCCAAGAAATCCGCCAATCGCCTGCAGGCCGGTATGCCCAACTTCCCGGCACTTTACGCACTCAACGCCAGCGTGCGATTTCTTCTCGATCTCGGCATCCCCGCCATCGATGGGCAGTTGAAGCCTCTGGTCGCCCAACTCCGCGCCGGCATTGCCGCCCAAGGCCGTACCCTACTCACTCCCCCGGGGCCTGAGTTCGCCAGCGGAATTGTCGCCTTCGAAGACAGCAACCCCGAAGCCCTTACCGCCGCACTTGCCGGGAATGGAGTCATCACCTGGGGCGGCGATGGCCGTGTCCGGGTTGCCGTCCATCTCTACAACGATGAGTCCGACATCGAACGCTGCCTCGCCGCCCTTCGGTGAGAACCTCACTGGAGATTGAGGGTCACCGGGTTGGCAGCCTCTCCATCCACGGTCAACACCAATTGCACTTCGCCGCGTCCACGGAGGCTGCCGGGAACTTCGACATTGATTTGATCGAGCCCAACCACCCCCTGTGCGCCAACGAAGGCGACCGGTGCCGGCACACCACCGATGGTGCAAGTCACGTTTTCGAGCGACGTTCGTTTGCGCGCGCCGGTTCCATACAGTTCAATAAAAATACGGTCAGCACCCATCACGATGGGGGCGGGTCCGCAGACGTTCGACGCGTTGCACTGGAACACGCTCACCGCGGATTGAACACCGACTGGCGTTACCCGAAGGCCGAGCGCCGCCGGCACCCCGGACCCGTTGCCGCTCGCGGTAAAGATGCCCGGAGCGGCATTCTTGATCGCCACCGTCGCCGTGGATACCGCTCCGCTGCCGGAATACGCGGTGACAATGGCGTCTCCCGTTGCCGTCGCCGCCGGCACCTCAAAGTTAATCTGCCCAGGCGAGACGAAGTAGAGACGTCCCAGACGATTGACGCCGGCGGAGTCCTGCACGGTGAGCGTCGTTCCTCCCAGCGTCTGCGAGAGCGCAGCCGAGGTGTTTACCACTACCGCTCCGGCCAGTTTCGCACCGAACGTGGCGGCAATACTTTCCGGCGCGACCGCCGTACCGGCGTAACTGGCCGCAGAGATCGTCTTCAGCGCTCCTGGAGCGGATGGCGCGATCGGCACCGTCGTTCCGTCAATCGAGAGGAGGAATTTAATGAGCTGCGCCCGTTGACCGGCATTCTGCAGGCCGTCCACACCGCCATTGCCATCGCTCCGGTGAGCTACATTTTCCATCACGGCTTCCAACGAGTTCACCGACCCGTTGTGGAAAAAGGTCTGCGGGAACGCGTGAAGGCCCAGAAGCGTCGGCGGATTAAACCCGCCCGCTCCCAGCGGCGCGGCGGCCGTGGCCCGGACCTCATTGAACGCGTTGGCATCGAAGGTGTTGGTGGGACGCAATTCGGTGAGCAACTGCCCCGCGGCCAGAAGGCTGGCGTCCGGCGGAGCGGCCTGGCGGACCCGCGCGCTCGTCCACTGCGGACCGCCGTGACAGGCCTGGCAATTGTTCTGAATGAACAGCGCCCGGCCAGCGATCACATCCGGATCGGTCTTCGACACTGGAGAGATCGGCGTCCGGATTCCCTTCGCTATGTACTCTTTGATCGCGTCCCAGGCGTTCTGGCCGCGCACTTTTAGCTGCCGGCGCCCGCCGTTGGCCGGCGTAAAGGCAGCGACAGTCGGCTCTGGAGTCACACCGTCCGGACCCACAATCAGGCCCAGGCCACCGGAAGCACCGCGAATATTGAGTTCAAAATCCTCCTCTTCATCAAAAATCGCCGACCAGTTCAAGGCGCGGAGCACCTTCGGGTCGCCCGGCGCAAAGTCGGCGTGCTGAGGAATCGTCCGGCGCGGGCCAGCGCCAAAAATCCAAACTACGTTGTCGCTTAATCCGAAAGGGTGGCAGGAAGCGCACGATCCCCAACCGTTATTGGACATCCGGCCCGTGATCGCCGGCTGACCGGCAACCGGCGGATCGAACTCACCGATTGAGGTATGGTACAACTCCTTGCCGATGTGGAGCAGATCTTCCGCAGTTCCGGGGGCGGGCACCGGAGCCGAGGACATGGTGGCGATCACGCGTTCGGCGGAGCCGGTGAGGTCAATCACCGTTACGTCTCGTGACACGTAGTTCATGACGTAGGCGGCGGTATCGGCGGCATTCACCACAATCCCGCGCGGCTGTTTGCCGGTGGGGATTTGGAGCACACGCGTGGCATCAGTCGGGATGTTCTGGACCGTGGCGGCACCTGTGGCGGGGTCGACTTTCACCTTCACCGCCACATTGCTGGCCGTGCTGATGACGTAGCCTTCGTCGGTCTTGTTCTTAAATGCCATCGCCCAAGGCTGGGTCACGAACCGGCGGGGGAGTCCCGTCTGATTGGCGACGGCCGAGTGGAGATTGATCGTTCGGTTCGCGTCGGTTCGCGCGCTCAAGTTAATCACGCTGAGCAGCGCCTGGGTGTTGACGTCAAAGCGGGTCGGGCCATTGGGAGATGCTCCGGTGTTCGGAACAAACGCAAAACGGCCGCGAATGGCGATGTTGTTGAGCTGATTGGGATAAGCGCCCGTAACAAACTTGAAGTCGGCGGCGACCGGGGCGGCCGGCGCGGCAATTCGCTTGAGCGCATCACCGGCTGCCTCAAAGCCGGTGTCGGCCATCGGATTCAGTACAATTTCGCCGGTCACCGTGTCAGTCGCGGCGGAAATGACAGTGACCCGGCCATTCTTGGCGTCGTCGGACCCATCGATCTTGTCCGCGGCGGCGGGTAGTGCCAGGAACTGCGTGACGTAAACGGTTTCGGCGGTGTCATTACCGGCACCGGAATTCGTGATCGCGATTCCGCGCGGTTCAAAGCCGACATTCGCAATGGTTCTGGTGACACGCAGGTTGGCCGTGTCGATGACGGAGACGCTATTGGAGCGGGCGTTGGCGACATAGAGTTTCGTGGCGGCCGGGGTGAGCGCAAGCCCATAAGGCTCCGTACCGACGGGGATGGTGGCCAGGACGGAATAGTCCTGCGTCGTGCGGTCGATTTTGACCACGCTCACCGTACCGCTGACCGTGTTGGCGACGTAGGCCCGCGTACCGTCCAGGTTCAGCGCGACGCTATTCGGCTCTGTACCCACCTGCACCACCGCGAAACGCTGGTTGGTCCCAGGGCGCGTGTCGAAGAGGCTGATCGAGTTGTTGTCCGGATTGACCGAGGCCAGGACGCTGCCATCGGCATTAAGGGCGAGGGTCTGGGAACTGGTGGGTCCGGCAAAGCGAGTTTCACCCGCGGCGCGAACAGTGGGCGGGCCATGGTGGAGATAGGTTGCTAAGGCTAGTAGCAGTAAAGAAAGGATAGATGCGGTCTGGCGGATGTTCCTTTTGAGCATGAAGGCCCTCCTGTTGGGGTTCGTAGGCCTTACCACTGTAGGCGGGTTTGTCCCAGGAAGTTCTCAGCGATTGGTAATCATTTGGTAATGACAGCTCCCGAACCGGGTGGCTCCACCAGACCGCATACCGCGTCCATCCCCAACGCTACGGCCTATCGGTCTTCAAATAGACCCATCACCGCAAACGAGTAGTCTCGATAGCTGCGCATCTCCCCGCGAAGCCACAACAACGCCCGCCTCGTCCCCTTCCACACCGGTACGATCGGGCGGATGTTGTCGAAGGCGGAGTCCCGCGTCACTGGTGTCCAGGCGTAGGTGGCGAAATCGCGGGACCGTCCGCGGAAAATCTCCCGGTGCGCTAACCGATTTCCACTCACCGGATCGGCGTTCGTCGCGATAAACAGCGTCCCCGGTTCCTCCGGATCAATCGCCGCCAACCCCGTATAGTCGTCTTCCCCCGGATACAGCCGCGAGCCGGCGTAGGCCACTTCATGATCCCTCCAAGCCCTTCCGTCCCAGTGCGCCACCCGGAACCGGTGGTCCATTCCCGCCTCCGGCGGCCCCTTCCCCGCCCCGTCCGTCTGCACCGTGTACACCAGCAACAACTCTCCATTCCCGATCAGATGGAAATCCGTCGTCCAAGCCACTGCATCGGGCCCACCCTGAAAGATCCGTGTCCCCTCGTCCGGAGACCGCAACCCTTCCCGCAGCGAACGGATCACCTTCCCATCCGACCGGTGCAACTGCCCGTTCCGGTAGTAGGCGTGATAGATGCTGTTGTCGAATCTCCGCGGATGGCCCTCCGTGTAGGCAATATGCACCGTGTCCGACCCGTTGGAACAGTACTTGGCATAGGGCCGGTGACGCTCAGTCGCCGGCACATCCACCACTACGCCGCCGGCCTGCCAGGTAGCCCCCAAGTCATCGGACCATGCATACGACGGTTTATAGCTGTCATCATACCCGCGATAGAAGTCATATACCCGTTTCTCTTTCGACAGATAGAACAGATTCGAATACGTGACTTTAGACTTGGTGCTCGGCACAAAGATCTTCTCCGGCTCCCACGCCGTCGCACTTCCTACCGCACTCGAGATCCGGTAGTGGATCTCATTTCGCGTCCCATGCCGGGCGTACATCGCAATCAACTTCCCGTCTGGCCGCTGCACGAAAGCCGGCGAATTGTGGTCGTCCACCCACTGTTTCGGGTCCGCGTCCTTCCCCGGGTCGTGCAGCACAAAGACCGTCGCCGCCCCGCTTTTCAAATCCACCTCTGTCACCCGGATCTGCCCGGCAACCGCCGGATTCCGGTACCCGGTGGCGACGGTACCAAACACCAGGCGGTCTCCCGTAATCAGCGCCCGTTCATCCTCAAACCAGCACCAGCCCCCGTCGTCCAGAAGTTCCACCGGTTTCGCCACGTCCGGCTGCGCTCCCGCCGCTATTGAAGCAAGAAACATCCGTCGGTCCATTTCCCAGCCTCCCGTTTCTGACCCGATTCTACTCTCCCGTCGCCGTTTGCGATACCATCCCCCTCAATGACCCTTGATCTCAACGCCAGCTACGACCTTGGCTACTTCGACAAGGACGAACAGGGCTGGTGTGCTCGTCGCGTCGACGTCTTCCACAAAGGCGACACCGTTACGGTCCATGAGTCGGGCGATGACAACGGCCTCCGCGCCTACGAACAGTCTGCCCAATTCAACGTTGCCGAATACCTGCCGGAGCAGGCGCTCGTCCGCCTCACCAACCCCTTCGGACGCCTCGAACGCTACTTCGACCTGAACCGCCGGCAACTCCGTTCCGCGACCGAACGCCACGTAGTCACCTTCGCTCCCCCCGCCAACGCCGCTTCGCAACCGGCCCGCGAAGCTCTGGCCGCCGCTCTACTCCCCGTCGCTGTCGCCCTCGGCCTCCCGGCTCAATCTGCCCCTGCCCTTCCCCTGCCTGGCCTCACCCCCAGCCCTACCGCCGAAGGCGCCCTGGAAGCGAAATCCATCACCAATGTTGGTGTCGTCGAATGGACCTGGATGCGCCGCTACTATCCCGATGTTGGGCTTGGGAATGTCGGTCCTTATCAAATGAACCTCGCCCTCTCCGCCCCCGGCCACGGTTCCGGACTGGTAAGTGTTTTTGTGCAATCTCCCACCACCGCCCACTTCCTCCTCAACGTCTCTGTCGAAGATCTCCCCACCGTCCTTCCCATCCGCGATCAGGCTATCGCCGCGTGGACGGCCCTGTCCTTCCCCGACAACGATCCTCCGCTGCGATAGACTCTCCTCAGCATGCGCGCTGTCCTTCCCTTCCTTGCTCTCTCACTCGCCGCCGCCGATTACCCTACGCTCGAAATTGCTACGCCGCAGATTCGCGCCACGATCCTTTCGCCCGACCCCAACACCGGCTACTATCGCGGCACCCGCTTCGATTGGTCTGGAGCCATGCTCAGTCTCCGATTCGCCGGCCACGAGTTCTTTGGCCAGTGGTTTGAAAACTACAACCCCAAGACGCACGACGCGATCGCCGGCCCCGTCGAGGAGTTTCGCTCCGAAGACGGCGGCATTGGCTTCGCTACCGCCGCGCCCGGAGAGACATTTATCCGCATCGGTGTCGGAGCCGTACGCCGCCCGGATGCCCGACCCTATCAGCCCTTCCGCACCTACGATATCGTCGACCCCGGCCAGTGGGCTGTGCGTCCCTCCCCCTCCTCAGTCGAATTCGTCCACACCCTGGCCGCCAATGGCTATGCCTATCACTACACCAAGGTGCTCCGCCTCGTCCCCGGCAAACCGCAAATGGTCATTGAGCACACGTTGCGCAATACCGGAACCAAACCCATCTCCACCGCCCAATACAACCACAACTTCTTCGTCATCGACGGCCAGCCAACCGGCCCCGATTCCGTCATCGGCTTCCCGTTCGACGTCAAACCGGACCGGGACCTCAAAGGCCTCGCCACCGGCCAAGGCCGCCAACTGCGCTACCTCCGCGAGCTCGCGAAAGGCGAAAGCGTCTACGCCGAACTCCCCGGCTTCGCCGGCGCCCCCTACGACTTTTCCATCGAAAATCACGCCGCCCGCGCCGGCGTCCGCATCACTGGCGACCGCCCGCTCGCCAAAGTCGTCTACTGGTCCATCCGCACCACCACTTGCCCCGAACCCTATATCCAGTTGGACGTCGCCCCGGGCCAGCAGACCTCCTGGCGCTACACCTACGACTTCTACACCCTTCCCAAGGAGAACTCCCCCCGATGAAACCCTCACGCCGTCACTTCCTCGCCGCTGCCGCCGCCGGTGCCGCCCTCCCGGCCGCCTCTCCGGAGGTCCTCGCCCGGTTCACCAAACTAGACGCCATACTCAAACTACCCGTCCTCAAGAAACAACTCTTCTCTTCCCCCATCATTATCGAATCCCTTGAACTCCTCCGCCTCGGCGACAGCTTTCTCTGCCGCGTGCGCTCCAAGGACGGTGCCGAAGGCCTTTCGGTGGGCCACACCGGCATGGCGACGCTCTTCCCCATCTTTCTCAAGAACCTCCGCCCCTTCTTCCTCGGCAAGGATGCCCGCGAACTCGACCTCATCCTCGAAAAGGTCTACATCTACGGGTTCAACTTCCGTTACAACGGCATCTCCCTGGGCACCCCGCTGGCGACCATCGAGTTCGCCATCCTCGACATGCTCGGCCGTATTGCCAGCAAACCCGTCGGCCAGTTGATCGGGGAAATCCACAACCCCGATGTCGCCGTCTATCTTGCCTCCGAATGGCGCGAGAAACCAGTCGACGAATCGCTGGAACTCATCAAAAAGGCAGTTTCCGAGTATGACGTCCACGCCCTCAAGATCAAGGTCGGCGGACTCATGTTCATGACCACCGATATGTATGCCGCCGGCCCCCCGCAGCGCACCGAGAAAATCGTACCGCTCATTCGCAAAACCTTCGGCGACAAGATGGCTCTCTACGCCGACTCCAATAGCTTCTATACCGTCCCGGAAGCCATCCGCGTTGGCAAGTTACTCGAACAATATAAGTTCCGTTACTTTGAGGAACCCGTCATGTTCGATAACCTCGAAGAAATCAAACAGGTTGCAGACGCACTCACCATCCCCATTGCCAACGGGGAACAGGACTACAGTTTCTATGGCTTCCGTTGGCTGCTGGCAAACAATGGCCTCGATATTGTCCAACCCGATATCTATTACTTTGGCGGCCTCATCCGCTCAATGAAGGTGGCCCGCATGGCCGCCGCCTTCGGCAAGACCTGCGTTCCCCACATGTCCGGCGGTGGCCTAGGATTTCTCTATAACATCCACTTTGTCTCGGCCCTCCCCAACGCCGATGCCCATCATGAGTTCAAAGGCCTCAAAACACTCGTTCAATACGAGTGCAAGACCTCCCCGCTTAAAGTGGTCGACGGCAAAATGAAAGTTCCCACCGCACCCGGCTTCGGCGCCGATATCGACCCCGCCTGGGCCGCCCGCCATCAGGCCGTCCGCCTTTAGCCCGCCGGCGGACGGACGGCCAGCTCGTCCACCGCAATCGCCCCCAGCGCGCTCGCCAGTTCGCTCACATGCAGCGGCTTGGTTAAATATTCATCCATTCCGGCCGCCAGGCACTTCTCCCTGTCCCCGCGCATCGCGTGAGCCGTCATGGCAATGATCGGAACCCGCCGCCCTGTCGCTTTTTCCATCTGCCGGATGGCCGCCGTTGCCGCCAATCCGTCCATCTCCGGCATCTGCACATCCATCAACACCACATCGAACCCGCCCCCGCTTGCAGCGTGCAACGCTTTCCGCCCATCCGTCGCCACTTCCACTGCATGGCCCATCTTTTGCAGCAGACGGACCGCCAATTTTTGGTTCACCGCATTATCTTCGGCCAGCAGAACCCGCAGCCGTTTCCCCGATTCACCCGGTGCCACCTCTTCCGCTCCGGCAACGCCCGCCTCCCGGCTCTCCCGCAACAGCGTATCCCGCAGTTCCTGCTCACTTACCGGCTTCAGCAGACACTCCACCCCCAGTTCCCGGCACCGCGACAGATCCTCCCGCACCCCAGCGCGGGCCATCAGGATCACCCGCCCGTCCGCCCCAAACGCCCGTGTATTCACGACCTCCGCTGCCAACGCCAAGCCGTCCATCCCCGGCATCGCACAGTCAGCCAGGATAATCCCAAACGGCTTTCCTCCGCCCCCAAAAATGGCGAGGGCTTCGCCGCCTGATCCCGCCTCCTCCACCTCCAACCCCATCGTTCGCAACATCCCAGCCACAATCCGACGGTTCACCGCTGAATCATCCACCACCAGCGCCCGTGCCCCCCGCACCGGATACGCACTCGCAACACTCTCCGTATCTTCAGCCGCCACGCCCAACTTCACCGCAAAATGGAACGCGCTCCCCTTCCCGGCCGCACTTTCTACCCACAATCTCCCGCCCATCAACTCCACCAGCCGCCGCGAGATCGTCAACCCGAGCCCCGTCCCGCCAAACTTCCGCCGGTTGGACCCGTCGGCCTGGGCGAAAGGTTCAAAAATCAGCGCCTGCTGTTCCGCCGGAATCCCGATCCCCGTGTCCCGCACCGTAAAGCGCACCTCCGCCGCACTAGGCTCACGGTGTTCTAACCGCGCTTCCACCTCCACCATCCCTGCTTCTGTGAATTTGATGGCGTTCCCTAGCAAATTCACCAGAACCTGACGCAAACGGCCCCCATCGCCGGTCACCCGGTAGGGCACCGCATTGTCCACATCCACCGTCATCTCCAGCCCTTTGGGATCGGCGCGTACTGTCATCGCCCGAGCCACGCCGGCCAACATCTCCCGCAGCCCGAACTCCACCGGATTCAGCTCCATCCGCCCCGCTTCGATCTTGGAAAAATCAAGTATGTCGTTGATTATGCCCAGCAAGGACTCCGCGGACGCCTTTGCCAGTCCTGCATACTCGGCCTGCTCGGCGTCCAGCGACGTGTCCAACAACAGGCCCGTCATCCCCAACACGCCGTTCATCGGGGTCCGGATCTCGTGGCTCATGTTGGCCAAGAACTCGCTCTTCGCTCGCGTCGCCTCTTCGGCCCGCTCCATCGCCGCCGCCAAGTCCCGCGTTCGTGCCTCAACCACCGCTTCCAATTCAGCCCGGATCGCGGCCTGGCGCCGTTCCCGCACCCGCCACCAAAGCCCGATTAGTGTCAGCCCGGCCACCGCTAAACCAGTCTGAAACACCCACCACCGGTACCACGGCGGCGCGACCCGGAACTCGTAGACCGCCGGAACTCCCCAGTCTCCCGCTGGAGTCTCGCCCTGAACTTCAAAACGGTACCGTCCCGCTGGCAAACCCGCGAACCGCACCTCGTTTTCGTGCGTCTCAATCCAGGGGTTCTCTTCCCCGCCCAACCGGTACCGGTAATGTTTGTTTTGCTTCTCGTAGGACAGAAGGCTGAATCGCAGCGCAATCGCACGCGTCTCCGCGTCGAACTCCGTCATCCCGTCAGCCTCCTCCTCGTTCCGCCGAACCGCGGTCACCAGCGTCGTTGGTCGTGGCCCTGACGCAGCCCGAGCCACCCGTTGGAAGCGCGATAGTCCATTGCTGGTACCTACCCACAGCGACCCGTCTCGCGCGGTCAAGATCGCATGTTCGTTGCAATCGTTCCAGATCAACCCATCGGTCGTGTCATAGGCCGTCCATCGCTCCCCCTCGCGCACCGCGATCCCACTGTCAGTACCCACCCACAACCGGCCGTCCACAGCAAAGTGGATGGAATAGAGAACATTCCCCGGCACCTCGGGACCCAGTTTCGTATGCGTTAGCCCGAACTCCTGCCCCTTCCCCTCAATCCGCGTCAGCCATCGTAACCGCCGGTATCGCACCCATATGGCCCCATCGGGAGCCACGGCCACGTCTGCCGCCTCATTCGACTTCAACCCCTCCTCCGCCGTCCAAACTCGTATCTTTCCATCCTCCAGCCGCAACACACCGCCTGAGGTCGCCACCCACGCCACCTTTCCCACCGGTAAGACATCATACACAAACCGCCCGTCCAGCTTCTCCAACTCGCTCGCTCCCCGCCGTAGGCGGTATAACCCCGTCCGCGCCCCAACCCAGATCGTCCCGTCCTCTCCTCGCCGGATCATCCTTACCTGGATCGGCCCCTCCCCCCGGGGCGCGCCATACGACCTCTTTCGCCCGGTGCGCGGTTCGTATCGGACGACGCCCTGTGTACCCCGTTGCAACGCAGCCACCCACAGTGCACCGTCGGGATCTGGTGCCAGCCCGTACACCGTCTCATCCGCCAAAAACGACGGCCGCTCAAACCTCCACTTCCCCTTCTCTTTCCGCCCCTCAAACAGCCCTCGCCCTGTCCCAAGCCAGATCGATCCCGTCGCGTCCTCCACGATCCGCCAGATCGCCAGAGACGTCAGCCCCTCGTCGGCCGCAAACCGCTGCCACTCCCCTCGAGCCGCCTGCCGCGCCAATCCGTGCCCCGCATACCCAAGCCACAGCGTTCCCTCCCGATCCTCGGTCGCCGTAAGAACCTCGATGTTCCGTACCCCGCTCCGTTCGTCGTACGCCATGCAGGAATCTCCGTCACAAATCACCAGTCCCCGCAGGTGCGGTATCAGCATCTGCCCGCGCCGGCCCCTAACCAGCGTCACGTTCACGTTCGATTCCAACTTCTCCGTGCCCGCCACCTCCCGAAACGCAGCCCCCGCCGCCGGCCGCATTAACGTCCGCTGCCTCGACCGAATCCATAATCTCCCCGCCCCGTCCTCGCGCACACAACTCCAGATGGCCCGCGGCCCCGCACGCACCTCCCACCTCCGCTCTCGCCCGCCCGCGTAGGAGCATAAATCAGCCTCGCACCCGTACCAGATCGTCCCGTCCCGGCCTACCCCCACCGATTGCGCCGGCGTCGACACCACCACCCGCCCCGCCCCGTCACGCAGCCGCCGTGCCACTACCCCGCGTTCGCTCGCCACATATAGATTTTCCCCATCACTCGCCAAAGCTCCCTGCCTCGATATCCGGTCCCGTTCCAGTCCGTCCACCACAAAACGCTTCCCGTCCCACCGGTACAGACCCGCTACCGTCCCTACCCAGATTTGCCCGTCGCCGGAAATATGCAGCGCTGTAATCGTTACCGGCAGTTCTCCGCTCTCAATCGGAAACCGTGTGAACCGGTCACCGTCAAACCGGAAAAGCCCCCCTTCGGTCGCGCTCCAGATCAGTCCCTGCAGGTCCTGCTCCACGGCAACCACATTCCCATTCGTCAGCCCTTCCCGGGCCCCATATATCTGAAAACCCCAGTGCTGACCCCACACCGGAGCCATGCCCGCAAAGATGACTACCCAGAGCCTAGAGTGCAACGGTCCCTCTCGTAACCCATATCGGATGAATCGGTCTCTAAGTTTACTACCTCATCCCTAGTACTAAAGCTTCATCGCCCCGCTGAAAGTCCTTCCCAAACGCCCACTTCCCCTGACCCTGCGCCATAATCTGAAGTGGACATCCCCATGGAGACGCAAGCCATTGACCAGCTCGTGGCCAGGCTCGGCAACGGCGACCGCCACGCTCTCGACTCCCTCATGGACCTCGTCTACTCCGAACTTCACCGCATGGCGCGCTCCGTCCTCCAAAGCGAGGCCCCCGATTCCCGCACCCGCCCAACCTCTCTCGTCAATCAGCTCTATATCGAACTCCAGCGCCAGGGCGCCATCCACGCCTCCAGCCAGGAACACTTTTTTTGCATCGCCGCCTACCTCATGCGCCAGATCCTCGTCTCTCAGGCCCGCTACCGCTCCCGCGCCAAACGTTCCGGCCAAGCCAACACCATCCCCTGGAACGATGACCTCGAAAACGAACTCCCCTTCCAGCCCCACGCCGATCACGTCCTCGCTCTCGATGCCGCCCTTACCCGCCTAGAAGCATTCGACCCAGCCAAAGCCCGCATTGTGGAACTTCGCTACTTCGCCGATCTCTCCATCGACGATACCGCCGCAGCGATGGGCCTCTCCCCAGCCACCGTAAAACGCCACTGGAACGTCGCCCGCCTCTGGCTATTCCGCGAACTCTCCCCCCCCGGCGCGGCTCCGGAGGCCAAGTGACTGCCAGCCAGTGGCGCCTGCTGGACGACGCCCTCGCCGCCGCCCTCGAACTCCCCGCCGACCAACGCCACTCCGCCCTCGAATCCGCCCTCACCGCCCATCCGGACCTTCTTGTCCAGGCGCGTGAACTGCTCGCCGCCGAGTCCACCGCCGCCGGTTTCCTCGAACGGCCCGGCTCGCCATTGTCCCCCGGCTCCCGCCTCGGCCCTTGGCAACTGATCCGAGAACTCGGCCGCGGCGGAATGGGCGTAGTCTGGCTCGCCCAGCGAGCCGACGGGCAAACCGAGATGCTCGCCGCCATCAAGTTCCTCGACTCCCCCTTCGCCACCCCTGAGTCCCGCCGCCGCTTCATCGCCGAAAAAACTCTCCTCGCTCGCCTCAACCACCCGCACATCGCCCGCCTCCTCGATGCCGGACTCGATCATCATTCCCACCCAAACTTTATCCTCGAATTCGTCGACGGCCTCCCGCTTACCCAGTACACCGCCACCCTCCCCATCCCTGCCCGCGTCCGTCTCCTTATCCAGGTCGCTCAGGCCGTCCAGCACGCCCACGCCAACCTTGTGATCCATCGCGATCTCAAACCTGCCAACATCCTGGTCACCCCGGCCGGTGACGCCAAACTCCTTGACTTCGGCATCGCCCGCCTCTCCCAGGACGCCCCCGCTCACACCCGCACACTCTTCCGCGCCCTCTCTCTCGATTACGCCAGCCCAGAACAGATCCGCGGCGAGGAAGTCTCCACCGCTACCGATGTCTTCTCTCTCGGCATCGTCTTTTTTGAGGTTCTCACCGCCCAACCGGCCCGCCAGTGGACCGCCCTTCCCATTGCCCAGGCCATCCGTGACTCTGAACGCTTCCGGCTTCCCTCCGCCCCCAACCTCCACCCCGACCTCCGCGCCATCCTCGACAAAGCCACCGAACATAACCCGTCTCTCCGCTACCCCTCCGCAGCCGCACTCGCCGCCGACCTGCGGAACTTCCTCGAACAGCGCCCTGTCGAAGCCCGCCCGCGCTCTGCCTTCTACACCCTCCGCCGCTTCATCGGCCGCAACCGCCTCCCCGTCGCGGCCGCCCTCCTGGCCCTCATCGCCATCGTCGCGCTCGCCATTGCCGCCATCCTGGCCGGCATGCGCGCCGATTCCAGCCGCCGGATTGCCGATTCCCGCCTCCGGCAATTGGAAACCGCCAATGCCGAGACCCAGCTCGCCCTCCAACGCGCTGAAGCGCAAAGCCGCCTCGCCAGCGCCCGCGAACAGGACATGCTCGACATGAGCTTTGCCCTCCTTACCGAAACCTACCGCGAACTCCGCGAACTCCCCGGAGCCACCGCCGTCCGTGCCCGCCTCATCGAATCCACCCTCACCCGCCTCGAAAGCCTCCGAAAATCCGGTGTTGATAACCGCAACCTCTCCCTCCTCCTCGCCGATGCCCATGGCCGGCTCGCGGAAGTCTCCGGTGGCCCCAACGAAAATCTCGGTAGTCCTGAAACCGCCATCCAGCACTTCCGGGCTCAGGTCCAAATTCTCTCGTCCCTTCGCACCCGGCAACCAGACGACCCGGTGATTTCCCGCCTCTGGGCCGAAGCCGTAGCTTCTCACTGGCTTGCCCTCAAACGCGAGAAACGCTCCCCCGATCCCAGCACTCTCCTGGCGCTCAAACCGGTCTGGTCTGCCCTCCTCAAGCGAGAACCTGGCAACCCCGCCATACTCCGCCCCGCCGGCACGTTCTACTTCTCCTGCGCCACGGGCCTCGGCCTGCCCCGCCCCCTCCAACTCAAGGATCTCGAAATGGCCGCCCGCCTTTGGGCATCCGAAGAACAGATCACCGGCGGTGGCGAGGTCGTCTGGCGCAATCTCGCGCTTGCTCACAAATACATCGCCGGCACCCTCAGTCGCTTCGACCGCTCCCCGCGCCAACTCCATCACGCCGAAACCGCCCGCGGCTACGACCTGAAACGCCTCGACCGCAACCCCTCTAACGTGCAGGCCCGCATGGATCTCACCTTCGACCTCACCAACATCGGCGATTATCACCTCACCGTCGCCAACAACCCCTCCCTCGCAGCCACCTACTACCGCGAAGCTCTCCGCATCCGCCAGTTACTCCTTGCCTTGGAACCCGCCAACCCCCGCTATCTCACCTCCGTCGCCTACCCGGCCCGCTTCGCAGCCTGGGCTTCCCTCAATGCCGCTGACTTCAGCGCCCTTGCCACCGACTTGGCCGCCTTTCAACCCTATGCCGGCCAGTCGATCCTCCAGCAAGCCACCTGGGACTATTTCAGCGGAGAACTCGCCTTCCACCATGGCCGCAGCGCCGAAGCTTGCACCGCATGGCGCCGCGCCTCCACCAACGCCAATAGCCTGGACCCGGGCACCCGCCAACACTTATCTTCCCGCCTCGCCCGCTGCCCGGTCCCGTAACTCTACGCCAGTACAAGCTCCCCTCGGACTGCAGGCGCTTTCGCCAATTGGAATGTCCATTGGAAACCATGCGCCAACTCCCCGGGTACCGCGATCACCGGGCAGGGCGATTGGTTCACCGTCCGGCTGATCCCCGCCTGAAAGAGCCCCCCAATGCTTTGTGATTCGGACAAGAACAGCACATCCGCATCACACCGCCCAGCTAGCCGCGGAAACTCCCGCCCCGCGGATCCGGTTACTACCTCCACCTCCGGCCGATGATGCCAGTGGCAGAGCAGCCGCTCGATCCGCTCAACTGCCACGTCCCGGTGCAGCGGCTGCGGCCGCACCGCCTGGCGCCCCAGCGTCCCTTCATCCACAGGCGGCACTACGGTCAAGATCCGCACCCGGGCACCGATTCGTCCCGCGAACGCCGCCGCCAACTCAACGTGCCGAATATCCCGATCCCACCCGTCGATACCCGCCGCCACCGTCCGGATCGGCCGCCGGAAATCGGCCTGCTCCAAACCTCGACTCGCCGTCCACACCGGAGCTACCCCGCGCCGCAGGATCTCCGCCCGCAAGGACCGGTGGAACGGCCGCGGAATCCCAATCCGGTCCGATCCCGGCGCCACCACCAGGTCAAAACGCTCCCGCCGTGTCAACTCCGAAACCGCCTCCGCCGCCGTACCCTGCAACAACATTCGACGGCAACACGCATAATGATCCGCCTCGGCGAAAAACGAGTTCAACTCCCCGCTCCGCCCCTCCGGCTCCTCGCCGGCGTGCACGATCGTGATGTCGATTCGGAATGCATCAGCCAGCTGCGCTACCGCTCGGATTGCGCGAAAACAGGAGTCGGAGAAGTTAGTCGCAAACAATACTCGCAAATCGTACATGAAGTTAGGTTCCTTTCCTTCGAATCTCTAATACATGAAGCCAGCTACCGGATGGACTTCGGCGGGCACTTCTTGCTCGCCCAGGTGTTGCCGCAGATCGATCTCAATCGTCCGCGAAAGGCTCGTCATCGGCGTATCGTGAACCGTATTGGCAAATGGCGTCTCAATATCCCGGCCAATCGTGTCCAGTACAATGAACGCAAAGCTCACAAATGTGGAGGCAATTGGCGTTGCCAGCCCCAGCCCCTCGACAAATCCCAACGGCAGCAGCAAACAGAAGAACGTCACCAGCAGCCGCGGAAAATAGTCATACTGTCGAGGCAGCGGAGTGTTTCGAATTCGCTCGCACGCCCCCTGGATGTTAGTAAGTTGAGTAAAAGTCTCATCGAGCGCCGCGAATCGGATCGAATCAATCCAACCGTTCTCGAACGCAACCCGCGCCTCATGGCCCATCCGCAAAAGGATTGCCGCCGGGACGTTGCGAAATCGCCGCAACGAAGCCACAGTCCCCTCCGGAAGCAGGTTCCCCAACTCCGGGAACGGGTTCTGCCCTCGCAGGTGGCACCGCAGCGCGTACACGAAGGCAATTTGCTGATGCACCAGCGAAACTTGAAACTCTCGCACATCCCTCCCGGGAGCCGAAATCAGAGTCGTCGCTTGGCGCGCCAGTGTCCGCGAACTATTCACCAACCCACCCCACAGCGTCCGCGCCTCCCACCAGCGGTCATAGGCCGAACTCGTCCGGAAAGCCAGAAACACACCGATCGCCGATCCCAGCATCCCGAGCGGCAACGCCGTCATCGCCAGAAAATGCAGTCCGCCAAACACATAGAGCGCCGCAATCGAAAAATCGTAGACCAGCAGCATCCCCAGCCTCTTCGACACTTGAGGCCACACTCGGGTCCAGGGCAGGTGGTCGCGAACAATCATGCTCTCAGTCTGCGGTCGAAACGATGCCCCAGCCAGTTATCCTTCGCCACTCTCCCGTCGGCCCCCAACCTATCTTTCGTCAGGTTGCGAAACCACCGCCCGGGCATTGCATCTAAGAATGGTTACCCATGCCCACCCGCCTTTCTGTTTTTGGCCTGAGAATCCAGGAATCAGCCGCCGTTCGCAGGAAGATCCTCGCCGGCAGCGCCGTAATTCTCTGCTTCCTCGTCGCTCTCGAGTGGGCTTTCCGCTTGGACGTCTCTCTCGGCGTCCTCTACGCCGTCCCTGTCGCGGTTGCCTCCATGGTCCTTTCCCGTGGCCAGGTTGTTCTGCTGGCCCTCACCTGTGCTTTTATCCGCGGCCAGTTCACCCTCCATCTCTCCCCGTTGGAGTCCGCCCTTCGCTTCCTGATGGCCTCCATCGCCTATGCCTCCGCCGGCCTCCTCGTCGTCGAAATGAGCTCCAACCGCCGCCGCCTCGTCGAACACTACGCCCGGCTCGACCTTGAACAACGTCTCCGCCGCAAAGCCGAGGAGCAACTCCGCATCCTCGTCGAAAGCAGCCCCGCCGCTATCCTTACCATCGACTCCGACGCCAAGGTCGCCGCCGCCAACCGCGCTGCTCATGATATGTTCGGCTTCGAACCCGGCTCCATGAACGGCATCTCCATCTCCCCCCATTTCCCGGTCCTCCAACATGCCCTCGCTTACTCCCCCGGCGGCCGCTCCGTACGATCCTCCGCTTCCGGTTGGGCCCGCCGCCATGACGGCTCCACCTTCCCCGTCCAGTCTTGGTTCTCTACCTACGGCACCGGCCCCGAACATGCCCTCGCCGCCATCCTCGTCGACATGTCCGAAGAGGTCCGCGAACGCGAACGCGAGAACTTCCGCCAGCTCGTCGACCACCACCGTCTCCTCGCCGGTGCCGTCTCCCATGAAATCCGCAACCTCTGTTCGGCCATCTCCGTCGTCTCCGACAACCTCGGCCGCTCTTCCGACCTGGCCGACAATGCCGACTTCGACGCCCTCCTCCGCCTAGTCCAAGGCCTCAACCGCATTGCCTCCATTGAACTCCGCCGGCAACCCGCCGCCCTCTCCCCGGTCGACCTCCAGTCCGTCCTCGACCAGCTCCGCGTCGTCGTCGACCCCGATTGGGCCGAAATCGATGGCACCATCCACCTCGACCTCCCCGACCTCCCCCTCTCCGTCCTCGCCGAACCCCACGGCCTGCTCCAAATCTTCCTCAATCTCGTCCAGAACAGCTGCCGCGCCCTTGCCAGCGCCGAAAAACGCGAACTTTGGATCCGCGCCTCCGCCTCCGGGGAGCAACTCACCATCCAATTTGAAGACACCGGCCCCGGCGTAACCGACCCGGCCATCCTCTTTCAACCCTTCCGCCCCGAAGCCGACGGCTCCGGCCTCGGCCTTTACGTCTCCCGCGCCCTTGCCCGCAGCTTTGGCGGCGAACTTGTCCATCAACCCACCCCTTCAGGTTGCCGCTTTGACGTCATTCTCCACTCCGGAGCCTACCGCGGATGATCCGCCTCTACGTCCTCGATGACCACGCGCTCTTCCGGGAGGGCCTCCTTCGCCTACTCGCCAGCGAACCCGGTTTCGATGTCGCCGGTTCCGCCGGCACCACCGAAACCGCTCTCCGCGACCTTCTCCGCCTCCCCGTCGATATCCTCATCCTCGATTTCGAACTCCACGGCGAACCCGTCACCCCATTCGTCCACCGCCTCCGCGCTTCTGGCTTCCGCGGCAAGATCCTCCTCGTCACCGCCGGACTCCCCGACAAGGACGCCGTCGAACTCATCCGCCTCGGCATCGGCGGTATCTTCCACAAACACCAGCCCCCCGAAGAACTCCGCCGCAGTATCCAGGAGGTGTTTGAGGGCAAGGTGCTCATCGAACAGCACTACCTGCAGAAACTCGTCCAGATGGCCGACACTCCGGCTGTCCGTTTCACCGAACGCGACCAGCAGATCCTCCGTTTCCTCGTCGAGGGCATGGCAAATAAGGAGATCGCCTCCGAACTTGGCATTTCCGAAAGTGCGGTAAAGGCCTCCGTCCAGCAACTCTTCTCCAAAATGAGCGTCCGCACCCGCAGCCAACTCGTCCGCGTCGCCCTCTTGGAGTACCGCGACTACCTGTAGCGCCGTCGACGGGGACGGCGCCGCCTCCGGGCCGTCAAAATTTATACAGCAGCTCCACATATCCCAGATTTCCTGATCGTCCCTGCGGGTAGATACTCCGGATCGCCGCCAGCCCTTGCGCGTGACCGTAGTAGACATTCAGACTCACCGCCGGATTGATCTTGATATCCACACTGGTGTCGTACAGGTTGGCCAGCGAACGCGCCCCTGCCGTCGGCCGTCCAATGTAACCGAAGCTCCACGGTTGGAACACCCCGCCTCCCAGATACCAGAGGTCGTTCCGGCTGGCCAGCGATAGCCCGTGGTACTCGCTCGAAATCGAGAGTCTGGCATGCGGACGCACGGTCAGACCACCGTAGATGTCCCGGTTGTTCATCATGTTGAAGAACGGGAATCGGGCAAACGGCCGTGGTGTCGGCAACACCTGGAAGAACGTGTTGTGCGTACCGTCATTCGGATCGCCGTCTCCGCTCGATTGCCCATATCCGCCCCGGATCCACGGCTTCAGCTTCCGCAAGGCGAACGCCTTCGGCTGAATTCCGGATTCGGCCGTGAACGCGTAAGCGCGATGGTCCTGTACACCCCAGCGCCCCGCCTGTGCCGCTCCCCAGAACAGAAAGTCCACCGTCGCCGGCTTCGTCTCCACCGCATGAATCGTGTGCCCGCCAAAGGTCGTAATCGCGACATTCGCCGCGTCCCTCGCACGGGCGGCCGCCCCCCGGTTGTCCGTCTTTACGACATTCGCCCGCCAGTCCTGATAGTACAGGCCGAATACTCGGGTATCGGCGGAATGGATCCCCTTCGAGAACGGCTTGGTGTAGGACGCGTACCCCAAAGCGGTCTGATTCCAACCCCATCCGTCGGTCTGGAACACGCCCCGTGTGGGAATGGCGCCCAAAAAAGTGAACTGGTGTCCGGGAGTGGTTTTCGAATACAGCAAACCGTCAAACGATCTACCGATATGCGTCCACCCGAAATGCCCGATCAGCCGCATGTTGATCCGGGTGGTCTTCAAGGCAGCCAGCGTCGCGCTCTTCGGCGCCGTCTCTGAGCCATCGGCAAACTCCACTCGCCCCACCCGAAACTGTCCGGCGCTCGTCTTCCACTGTAGCCACGCCTGTTTCGGAAACAGCATCGCTGCGTTCGTATTTCTCTGGTTCGCTGTGTAGTAATTGGCGCCCGCCCCCATTGCCCCTTGGGCGCCAGGGGCGACAGCATTGTCCGGAAGATTCAAGAGCACCGGAACCGCCATTTCCACGTTCCAACTGAAGCTCTCCTTGGCCTGAGAGAAGTTCAGCCGCAGCAGCGATCCCGAAAACGTGTAATTCGGATCGCCCGTGTTGGGGGTAAACCAGTCCCAGCTTTCCACGCGCGTGCGGAAGCTGCCGGTGATTTTGACGCTACTTTGCGCTGCCAAAAACGGCGCAAAGACGAGTAAAGACACAACTCGGGTGTAGAACATGAGTTCTCCTGATTGAGAGTCGGTAATTAGGCGCGCAAGGCGCGTTTGCGGAGCAGCACGGCCTGGGATTGCTCCGCGGCGGCACGCACAAGCGCCGCCATTTTTGGGTAGTCGGGTTCGATATCGGGTTCGATGCCGTGCTCACGAAGCGCGGCGGTCATGATGGGACCTACGGACGCGACCACTACATTCGACTGCATGGCCTGGTACACCTTCTCCGGAATGCCGAGATTCCCGGCGATTTCCATTAAGTGGATGTACTGCACGGACGTGGTGAACACAAGAACATCAACGTCGCCGCGGGACAAGCGCCGCGCGGCCTCCTTCAACGGGCCAATGTCGTCGGGAAGTTCCCAGCGGTAGATCGCCACCGTGCTTACCGACGCACCCAGCCCTTCCAGCGCCGCCGTAAACTCAGGGTTCGGACGGCCATACTCCTGCACGGAAATACGGCGCTCCGGCCGGCTCTCCATGATCGGAACCATCTCACGCCACGTGTTCGGCTCCGGAATCCGGACCAATGGCTGAACACCCAACTCATGCAGAATCGCCAGCGGCTTCGGCCCCCGCACCGCTACCGTAACCTGCCGTAGCGCTTCGGAGAACTGCTCGGCCGTGTACTTGGTCAGAATCGCATCCCGGAGGTAAGCAAGCCCCACTCCAGTCGTGAACAGGACCAGATCGAACTGCCCGGCCATGAGGTTATCGGCCCATGCCAGCGCCTCCGCATGGGAATCGATCGCTCGCTCCTGTACCGACGGCGCGACGAACGGTTCCCCATTCCAACGGCGTATGAGCGCCTCCATCTCCTTGGCTCGGCGCGATTCCAGCGATAGCACTCGCAATCCCTCAAAAGACATCCAGTTCTCTATGCGGCCTCTACGTCTTTCCGTCCCCTGGCGAGCAGGACGATACCCTCTTCTATTTTCGCCGGAAATGTCCGGACGCATGGGCCTCCCATGTTTGGCTTTACCGTCTCGCCCGAATCCAGGCAAATTCGCCTCGTGTGTAGCGGGCACGTCACCGTCACCCGTCCATCAAAATGGGAGACTATCCCATCCACGAGCGGACCATGCAGGTGGGGACACCGGTTTTCCACGGCAACCACTCGGCTGCCCAGGTTAAACAAGGCAATATCGAGCCCCTGCCACTTCACCGACCTCCCCTCATGGAGGGGCAGGTTGCCGATGGCCGTAATGGGTACCCAGTTCGGATTAGACATGCGCTTTCTCCTCGGTTTCAATCTGTACTAGCCCGTTGGCCGGCACCTCGATCGCCTCGAACTGAAAAGGCCGTGGGTTGTACCTCTCCAGCCACGCGTCCGACGACCGGTCCTTCGATCGTTGCAGCCGGTCCAGCAATCCCTGCTTCACCGTGTCCGTCGCGTAGACCGTCTCCCGCCGGATCTTTTCCATCCCCAGCCGCTCCACAAAGTCATAGGAGCGCTCCAGATACACCCCGTGCTCCCGGTAATACTGGAAGAACAGGGAGGCAGCCTCCAACGCCGCCTCCGTAGTCTCCACCGTGATCAACAGATCCGCCTTCCGCACCCCCTTGCCGGCTGCGCCACCCACCACCACCTGCCAGCTTCCCTCCTGCCCGATAAGGCCAATGTCCTTTACCGTCGCCTCTGCGCAGTTCCGCGGGCAGCCCACGACAGCAAGTTTGGTCTTGTGCGGCGTATACAGGTCCTCCAACCGCCGTTCCAACTCCACCCCCGTAGTGATCGCATCCTGCGTCCCGAACCGGCAGAACGTGGATCCGACACAGGTCTTCACCATCCGCACACCCTTCGTGTACCCTTGTCCGGACCGCATCCCCAGGTCCTCCCACACCTTCGGCAGGTCCTGTTTCTTGATCCCGAGCAAGTCGATACGCTGGCTTCCCGTCACCTTCACCAGAGGAACGTTGTACTTCTCCGCCACATCGGCGATCTTTCGCAATTCGGCCGGTGTCGTCACCCCTCCGCGCATCCGTGGGATCACTGAGAACGTCCCATCCCGCTGAATATTGGCGTGAACACGGTCGTTCACAAACCGCGCTGACCGGTCCTCCTTGTGTCCTCCTTCGCAAACCACGTCCACCAGATAGCTCAACGCCGGCTTACAGATCTCGCATCCGATCCCGTTCCCATATATATCCAGAACCTCTTGGACCGATTTCAGCTTCTGCGAACGAATGATCTCGCGCAACTGATCCTGCGTAAACGCCACGCAATCACATAGCACCTTGGCCTTTTCTTCGGCATAGTCCGGAGCCACCGCCTTCAGCAGCGACTGGCAAAGGCCGGCACAACTGCCACACCCGGTCGCCGCCCGGGTCTTGTCCTTCAACTGCGCCAGCGTACACACCCCTTCGGCGTGAACGGCTTCAATAATGGCGCCCTTCGAAACACCATTACACCCGCAGACCGTGTGGCTGTCGGGAAGTGCAGCCGCATCTTCCCCCGGACCTCCCTCCGCAACCGGCGTCAGAAGGTGCCGCCGCTGCCCCGTCAGGTCCGTCCGATTCCGCAACCAGTCCATAAAGCGGTGGTCGTCGGACGCATCCCCAACCAGAATCACACCCTCCAGCTTGTTGTCCCGCAGAATCAGCTTCTTGTAGATCCCCAGTGCCGGATCCTCCAGACGCACACACTCCACGCCTTCCTGCTGGTCGTCAAAGTCGCCCGCGCTGAAGACATCGGCACCCATAATCTTCAACTTGGTGGCCGGTGTGTATCCCGTGAACACCGGACCGCGATTCCCCGTAATCGTCGCCGCCAGCACCTTCCCCTGCTCCCACAGCGGCGCCACCAACCCAAACAACTGTCCGTTGAACTCCGTACACTCCCCCACCGCGTATACGTCCGGATGCGAGGTCTCCAGATATTCGTTAACCACAATCCCCTTGTTCACATGCAAACCCGCCGCCAGGGCCAAACCCGCGTTCGGCTTAATCCCCGCCGCCACCACCACCAGGTTCGCCGCCAGTTCCCGCCCGTCTCGCAGTTGAACAGTCTCGACATGGTCGCCGCCCCGCAAGGCTGTCGTCGACGCTTGGCATAGTACCTGAATCCCCAGCGACTCCAGTTTCCGCTTCAGAAACTGCCCCCCCGTGAAGTCCAGTTGCCGGTCCATCAGGTGGGTGCCCAAGTGCAGCACCGTCACGTCGCACCCCTGCAATTGAAGTCCCCGCGCCGCCTCCAGCCCCAACAGGCCACCCCCAATCACCACCGCCTTCACCCCAGCCCCGGAAAGAGCCAGCAGATGCTTGGCGTCGTCCAAGGTCCGGAACACAAACACACCCTGTTTGTCGATCCCCTCGATCGGCGGCAAATACGGGCTCGATCCCGTCGCAATAAGCAATCGGTCGAACGCCGTCGTACACCCCTGTGCCGAGTGAATCGTCTTCGCCGCCAGATCGATCCGGTCGATTCGCAGCCCAAGCCTCGCCTGGATCTCGTTCCGGCGATACCAGTCGATATCGTTCAGGACGATATCGTCCATTTCCTTTTCCCCAGCCAGCACCGACGACAGCAGAATCCGGTTGTAATTGACGTGTGTCTCGTCCCCGAAGATAGTGATCTCGAAATCGTGGTTGTGCTTCAGTATCTGTTCTACCGTGAACACACCCGCCATTCCGTTCCCGATTACCGCCAGCCGCTTCTTCACGCCGCCTCCTTTTCTTCGCCCGCGAACTGTTTGGAATGGGACTCCAGAAACTCGATGATCCGGTCGCGCAGCCGTTGGTACTCCGGGTGGGTCGTCGCCTGATGCCGCTGCCGCGGCCTCGGTATTCCCACCGTCAGGTCCAGCCCCACCGTCGCTTCCGGCCCATCGGTCATCAGAATGATTCGATCGCACAGATACAGCGCTTCGTCGATGTCATGGGTCACCATCATCACCGTCTTCCGGTCTTTCTCCCACAAATCCAGCACCAGATCCTGCAGCTCAAATCGCGTCAGAGAATCCAGCATCCCGAACGGCTCATCCAGCAACAGATAGCGCGGTTCCTGCGCCAGCGCCCGCGCGATGGCCACCCGCTGCTGCGTACCTTGCGACAGCGCCGCCGGATACTCCTTGGAGTACTCGGCAACCCCTACCAGCGAAAGATACTTCGCCGCTAACTCTCGTTGTGCGTCCGCCGAAAGCCTTGGGTGCGCCTGTCGCGCCGACAACAGCACGTTATCGAACGCCGTTAGCCACGGCAGCAGACAAGGGGATTGGAACACAAACGCCCGCTCCAGTCCCGGTTCGGTCACCTCCGCGCCGTTGACCACAATCCCTCCCAATGTCGCCGTCTGCAGACCAGCCACAATGGAGAGCACCGTCGACTTCCCGCATCCGGAGTGGCCCAGCAACGCCACAAACTCCCCCGGCGCAATCCTCACGTGAAAGTCCTTCACCACGGTCACCGGGCCAAAACTCTTCGACAACGACGAGATTTCCAATGGACGTTCCGCGCTCATGCAACCTCCTGAATCAGCGAGGGCGCAACGGCGCCCGATGTCAGAAACTCCGCCAACCGGTGCCGCAAGGCGACGGCCTCGGTATTGTGCATCAGCAGGCCTGCCGACCGCGGTCGCGGAAGGTGCACCACGAATCCGGGACTCAGCGTGGCCGCGGGCCCCCGGCCCAGTGCGTGAATCCGGTCGGAAAGGAGAATCGCTTCTTCCACGCTGTTGGTAATCATCAGCGCCGTCACCGGCCGTCCCACCGCCCCGCACAGGTTGCCAAGCTCCTGCTGCAGCGTCGCCCGTGTCAATGCATCCAAAGCTCCGAACGGCTCGTCCAGAAACAGGATCCGTGGTTCGGCGGCAAACGCCCTCGCAATCGATACGCGCTGCCGCATCCCCCCCGAAAGCTGCGCCGGAGTCTTCAGCGCCGCCTTTCCCAGCCCCACCATCTCCAGATACTTCATCGCCTGCCCCGTATGCTGCTTCGGCGTCCACTGCGGAAACGCCGGCTCGACCGCCAGCCGGACATTTTCCAGCGCAGTCAGCCACGGCAGCAGCGAATAGTTCTGAAACACCATCCCCGCGCTCGGCAGGAATCCCGCCACCGGCTGCCCAGCCGCGGTTACGGCCCCCGTATCTGGCCCCAGCAATCCACTGGCGATCTTGATCAGCGTCGTCTTTCCACTCGCCGACGCTCCCACGATCGATACAAATTCCCCCTCGGCCAGAGACAGCTCGATGTTGTGCAAAATGCTCCGCGTCCCGAAGGATTTAGCAACGTTGTGCAATGTGAGATAGGACATCCGTGTTCCTTTCTACGCCGCGCGCAACCGCGTTTCCGCATATCCCATCAGCCGGTCCAGCAGGAATCCCACAATGCCGATCGTCAGAATGCACAACAGAATGTGGGAGTAGATCAGACTGTTGTACTCCTGCCACAGAAACCCGCCTACCCCAGGCGTCCCCGTCAGCATCTCCGCCGCCACAATCACCAGCCACGCAATCCCCAGGCTCAACCGGTACCCGGAGAACATATAGGGCAGCGTCGCCGGCAGAAGTATCTTCGTGAACTTCCGCCATGGCGACAGCCGCAGCACCTTTGCCACGTTGTGATAATCCTGCGGGATCGCCCGCACACCCTGCATCGTATTCACCACCGTCGGCCACATGCTGCAAAGCGCGATCGTGAACAGCGCCGCCGGCTCGGACTGCCGGAACAGGATCAGCCCCAACGGCAGCCACGCCAATGGTGAGATGGGCCGCAGTATCTGGATCGTCGGATCAAACATCCGGAAGAATAGCGGCGAACTCCCCAGCAGAAACCCCAGCGGCGTTCCCACCAGAATGGCCAGAGCGAATCCCTTGGCCACCCGCAGCAGGCTATAGGCGGTCATCAGCCCGATCCCCTGATCCATCTCCCCGCGCTTCTCCCACGGCTGCAGAACATACAGCCGGCTCTCCTCCCAAGTCTTGAACGGCGACGGCAGATCCGGCGCAATCTGCGCGCTGATCGCCGACCACAGGCCCAGTACAAGGGCAATCCCCACAAACGATAAAAGTACGCTGACAATCGATTTCTTCATGTTCGGCTCCTAGGCGACGCTGTGAATCGGAAAGCTGCGGGCATAAAGGTCCGGGCTCTTGTTCGGGTCAAACACCCCATCGGCCAGTTTGGCCACCTGCATGTCCGCCGCCGTCGATTTCACCCCCAGCTCCTTCATCGCCTCCAGATAAATCCCCGGCTGCATCACCTGGTCCACCGTCTGCTTGTAGTGCACGTCCCCTTTCACCATTCCCCACCGGCGGAACTGGCTCAGCCACCAGTAACCATAGGTCTTCGCCGGAAAATTTGTGTTCCGGTTGGAGAAAATCATGTAGTTCGGATCCTGCTCCTGCCGCCCGTCCCCGTAAATGTACTTGCCCATCAGCCGGTCGGCGATAATCTCTTTCGGGCAGTTAATGTAAGAGGCTTGGCTGATCGATGCCGCCACCGCTGGACGGTTCGCCATGTTGTCGATGTGCGCACTCGCCAGATGCAGCGCCTTCAACACCGCCTTTACCGTCTTCGGATTCTTCCCCGCAAACTCCTCCGTAAACGCGCATACCTTCTCTGGATGGTCCGCCCACATCTTCTGCGTTGTCGTCACCGTAAACCCGGTGCCATCGGCAATCGCCCGCCCGTTCCACGGTTCTCCCACACAGAATCCGTCCATTTTCCCGATCTTCATGTTCGCCACCATCTGCGGCGGAGGAATCGTAATCAGCGAAACGTCCTTGTCCGGGTGAATTCCGCCGGACGCCAGCCAGTAACGTATCCACATCGCGTGCGTTCCCGGCGGAAAGGTCATGGCAAACGTCAGCGGCGTCCCGGATGCCTTCGCCTTATCGACATACGGCTTCAAATCCTTCGCGGTCTTCACGCCCTTGAACTTGCTGGCCAGCGTGATCGCCTGCCCGTTCCGGTTCAACAGCCACGGAATCACCATCGGACGCTTCGGCGAACCCAGTAGCCCCAGCGTCGACGCAAACGGCATCCCCAGCAACATGTGGGTCGCCTGGTTCTCACCCAGCGTCAGCTTGTCGCGGATCACCGCCCAGCTGGCCTCTTTGGAAATCACCGAGTTCACACCAAACTTCTTGAAAAGGCCCAACTCGTGCGCCATCACGATCGAGGCGCAATCGGTCAGCGCAATAATGCCAAACTTCACGTTTGGCGATTCCGGTGCGTCACTGGCATAAACATTGCCGATGTAGCCTGCCGGAAGGCCGGCCAGTAATCGGGAAAGAACGGTTCTGCGATTCATAGTCATGGGGTTCGGGTCTCCTATAAGCGGGGATTCGAGGACCGTTCGACACGGACGGCACACTGTTTGTAGTTGGGTTCGCGCGAGATGGGGTCAAAGGCGTCCTGTGTGACCTCATTCACGTTGGTTTCCACAAAATGGAAAGGCATAAATAGCTGGCCCGGAGCAATAATCTCCGTCAGCCGGAGTTCGATGTTGTCCACCTTCCCCCTCCGGCTCACCAGGCTCACACTCTCGTGGCTGCGCAGCCCTAACCGCCGCGCATCCTCCGGATTCATCTCCAGCCAGGCGTTCGGCGACATTCGCTCCAGCAGCGCCACCTGCGCCGTCTTTGTCCGCGTGTGCCAGTGCTCCACCGTACGCCCCGTGTTCAATACAAACGGAAACCCCTTGCCCGGCTGATCGGGATAGGCTTCCCATTCCACCGGAATCAGATTCGCCTTCCCGCTCAATGTCGGGAACACACCTTCGCCGTATAGCCGTCGCGGCTCGGTCGCGTCCGCCCCCTCGGCAAACGGCCACTGCAGCCCGCCGTGCTCCTCAATCGCCGCATAGCTCATCCCGGAGTAGTCGCACAGCCGCCCCTTCGTCACCCTTCGTATCTCGGCAAAAGCGTCGGCCGGCGTACTCCATCCGCCAAACAGCTCCTCTCGCACCCCCAACTGTTCGGCAATGGCTAGAAAAATGTCAAAATCCGCCTTCGCCTCGCCCGGTGCCCGCACCGCCGCGTTCGCCTTCCCCACTCGCCGTTCGGAGTTCGTATACACCCCCTCCTTCTCCCCCCAAATCGCTGCCGGTAACACCAGGTCCGCCACCTCCGACGTTGGATTCGGATGGTAACCGTCCTGCACCACCAGGAAGTCCAGCTTCCCAAACGCCGCCCGCAACTGCGCCTGGTTCGGATAACTCACCACCGGGTTCGTCGCAATAATCCACAACGACTTGATCTCCCCGGCCACCGCCGCTTGAATAATATCCGGATACGCATATCCCCGCTTCACCGGCAATCGCCCCGCGTCTACTTTCCACAACGCCGCCAGTTCCGCCCGATCCTCCTCCGATTCGAACTTCCGGTAGCCCGGCGCCGACGACGTGTAGCTCAACTCCCGGCTACCCATCGCATTACACTGTCCCGTTATCGAAAACGGGGCCGCCCCCTGCCGCCCGATCTGCCCCGTCAGCAGCGCCAGGTTATTGATGCAGTTCACCGTCGCTGCCCCCTGGGTCGAATGGTTCACTCCCATCGTCCAGGCGATGAACGCCGCCTTCGCCTTCGCGTACCGGTGCGCCACATCGGTGATCTGCTTCACCGTCAGTCCCGTCAGCGCCGCCGCATGCTCCGGCGTGTACGTCTCCAGGTGCTTCCGCAGTCCGGCAATCCCGCTCGTGTGCGCTGAGATATAAGCTTCATCGGCCAGCCCATCCCGCAGAATCACATGCGCCATTGCGTTCAATAGCGCCACGTCCCCCCGCGGCCGGATCGGCAGATGAAGATCCGCCAGCATCGCCGTCTTCGTCACTCGCGGGTCCACCACCACCAGATACTTGCCCGGATTGGCCCCCAGGTGCTGCACCAGGATCGGGTGATTGTCCGCGATGTTCGCTCCGATCAGCAGCACAAAGTCCGCCGTCCGAAGATCCTCGTAATTCCCCGGAGGCCCGTCGCTGCCGAAGCTCAGCTTGTACCCCGATACCGCCGACGCCATGCACAACGTCGTGTTCCCGTCGTAGTTCGACGTACCAAAACCAAGCTGTACCAGCTTGCCCAGCGTGTAGAACTCCTCCGTCAGGAGTTGCCCCGTGCTGATCACCCCCAGCGATTCCTTCCCATACCGCCGCTGAGACTCTCCGAACCGCTCCACCAGCGTCGCGATCGCCTCCGCCCACGACACCCGTTCCAGTTTTCCGTTCTTCCGCAATAGGGGAAACTGGGCCCGGTTCGGCGCCGTAAGCGTGTGATGCTCGGATAGCCCCTTCGGGCACAGCTTGCCGAAACTCACCGGGTGCCCCTCCCACCCCCGCACGGCAACCGCCCGGTTTTCCCGGACGCCTACCTCCATCCCGCACCCCACACTGCAGTACCCGCAGGTCGTCTTCACCCATCGCTCCGCCGCCCGCTTCGCCGACGTGTGCCCCAGCACCGGATCGTCCGTGTAGGCGTATTCGCTCGCAAGATTATCCAGCCCTAACAGTCGGAACGGGTTCATGCCGCTTTGCCTCCCGGTGTAAGAAACGCCGACGCCGCCGATTTCCCCACCACGCTTTGGAAATACAGCGCCCGGCCCGCCGCCTCGGCCGCCAGCGCCAGCACAAACGCCGTCACCGGATACTGCGGCAGCGCGATCACCGCCCCGGCTGTGAACGTCAGCCGCGCAATGAACCCCGCCCGCAACTGGTGATCCAACAGCAGCGCCGTCGAACGCCGTTCCGGAACCTCCGAAATCGCAAACGCCCGCCGCCGGTACAGGGTCAGCGCAAACTGTGCCAGCAATCCCGCCAGCGACGGCAGCGGCGTCTCGATCATTCCCAACGCCCGCAGCAGCGTCGGGCCCAGCGTGAACGCCGTCAGATAGAAATCGGCCAGCGTCATCCACGAATTCCACGCCGGCCGCGCCGGGACCATGTAGATCCGCGCCGAACAGTAGATCCCGGCCAGCCCCGCTGCGGACGCCGCCGCCGCTGTCACCGGTGTCCCAAACCAGGCCGCCGCCAGCGCCGCCTTCGCAAACAACCCGAACGCAATCACCTCCCGCGACAGCCACGACGTTTTCCACCCCCGCCACGCCCGGTGCGCGTGAATCGGTCGCCCCAAATGCATCGGCGCCGCCGCCAGTGCCGCCACCGCGATTCCCGCCGCCAGCCACGCCGCGCTCGAACCTGCTACCGCAATCGCCCCCATCGCTCCGGCAGCCATCTGAATACAAACCAGCAGAAACACCAGCGACCCATGCGCATGCTCCGGCTGCACCCGCTCACTGTCCACCCGGCGTATCGCGTCGAACAACTCCCCGGCCCGCTCCGGCATCGTAATCCGAGTCGTCGACAAACTGTCGGTCACCGCCGGCAACCCCGGCGCGTTCCCGTTCTCCGGCGCCAGCCTCCACGCCGCAACATCGACGATCTCAATCGCAATGGCACCCGACGGGCAGGCGTTCACACAGGCCGGTTGCGCCCCTGCCGTCAGCCGCGAGTGGCACATGTCACACTTCCCCACCACCCCGCGCGCTTCATTAAACTGCGGCACTCCGTAACTGCAGTTCCACGTGCAGTACTGGCAGCCAATGCACTGATCCGCATTGTGATCGACAATCCCTGTCAGCGCGTCTTTGCTGTATGCCTCCACAGGGCACCCCAGCAGGCAACTCGGCTCCACACAGTGGTTGCAACCCATCGATAAATGCCAGCGCTGCGCCAGCGGAAATACCCCGCCTTCTATCTCCCCGACGCGCCGCCAGTTAATCTCCGCCGGATTGCCATTCTGCTCATTGCAAGCCACCACACAGCACTTGCAGCCGATGCACTTTTCCACATCAAAGTGAAACCGGTACTGCTCGCCGGCCTCCGGCAGCCGGCTGGGCGTCAGCGCCACCCGCGCCGGCGCCGCCGCAATCGTCAAAAGGTCTGGACGCCCCAGCACCGGCAGTTGGCCCGGAACTTCAGCGGCTCGCATGCATCGCCTCCGTTTCCACCACCGGCATCGCTTCTTTCACCACCCGCTGCAAGTGCCGCCGCATCCGCACCACCTGCCCGATTACGAAGACCGCCGGCGCGCTCACCTTCACCTGCCCGCGCGCCACCTCAGTCAGCGTCGCCGTCACCACCCGTTCCTGCTCCGTCGTGCCTCGCTCGACGAATGCCACCGGTTCTTCCCCGCTCCGCCCCGCACGGATCAGGTTCCGTGCGATCGCCGCCCGGTTTTCCACCCCCATCAGCACCACCAGCGTATCCACCATAAGGTACCGGGACCATTCCTGCGGCTGCAGGTTCTTCCGGTGTCCGGCGATGACGGCAAAACTCGTCGCCACGCCCCGCAACGTGATCGGAATGCCACAAACCGCCGGCACTGCCAGCGACGACGAGATTCCCGGCACCACCTCCACATCAATCCCGTTTTGATTGAGGAAATGCCACTCCTCCGCCCCGCGTCCAAACACCATCGGATCGCCGCCCTTCAGCCGCACCACCGTCTTCCCGTCCCCGGCGTGGCGCAGCAGATGAGCGTATATCCTGTTCTGGATCCGTTCCTGTTCCCCCTGCAGTTTACCCGCAAAAATCAACTCGGCCGCCGGATTGGCCACTGCCAGCACCGCCGCGCTCACCAGCCGGTCATAGACCACAACATCGGCACGGCGCAGCAACTGATGCGCTTTCAACGTCAATAGTTCGGGGTCACCGGGACCGGCGCCCACAAGATACACTTTTGGCACGGCTAGCGAACTCCTAGTAGCGGGAGACAACGGAGCGCCGCGCGTCTAGACAGGGGGACGCGACGCGGTTAGGTGGCCGAAATTACCGGCCAGACTAGGTGTTTGCGGGTACGTGGGCAAACGCGAACAGGGGAAGACGGGTTCCTGGGATCATCTCGCAGGCCTCATCACTTGTGCCTTCCATCCAGGGCCAGTGCAGGGAGCTGGTAGGGAGGCAGTCGTCAGTCAGGAACCCGTTTGTTCGCGCAACTGAGGCTACGAAAAGTAGTATGCCCGACATTCCTTCCCGGTGCAAATTCATTTTTTCTATTCCCCCCATTGCAAAGAAGATTGCAGACCGAATCCTCACTTCCCGGCCTATGGCAGCAACCAGCCTCTCGCTGCTCGCCCAGACAGTTGTTCGCTCGGAAAGCTGCTCGCCCGGACAGCGGAGTGCGATTCCATTCAATGATGTCCCCATTGTGCCGATGAGGATGCTTGGCGGCGTTATGCAAACTCCCCTCGATCTGTCAGTGTGCTTGGACGACTCCTCCCGAGATCCAGCCTGGGTGCAACCCCATGGCGCGCTTGTCGCACTCACTCCGGATCTGCGAATCACCCACGTCAGCCAAAATGCCGGACTGCTTCTCGGCCGGCCTACGGAACGGCTCCTCGGACGCGAAGCCACTGCCCTTGTGCCGGAACAGGAACTAGCCTGGCTCGCCGCCGCAGCAGCAGCGGACGCAGGGCCAGCCGGTCCGTCGCACCGCCTGTGGGACCTAGAGCCGGGCAGAGCAACAGCCTGGGTTCACCAACACGCCGGCCGCGTGATCCTCGAGTTGGAGCCGCACCGCGAATCCCCCGAAGACGCCTCTTCCCGCCAGCCGGGGAGAGACCAACTCCGCACCGCCATGAACAGCATCCAGAGCGCCTCCGCCATCTTGGAGGTGGTGCAACAGATCACCGAGTCGGTGGCCGGCCTCACCGGGTACGACCGCGTCATGTGCTTCCGGTTTTTCGATGATCTGTCAGCCGAGGTGATCGCCGAATGCCGGAATCCGCAGATAGACCCCTATCTCGGAATCCGCTACCCGGCACCCAGCCCCCGGCCCCAGTCTCTCCCGGTGGCCCCGGGCAACCTCGTGCGGTCCCTGGCCGATTCCCACGCCAGTCCCGTTTCTCTGTACGCCCTCTCCGGCGGTTCTCTCTCGATCGATATCGGCCGGTCCGTTTTGCGGAGCCTCCCGCCCGAGCACCTCGATTACCTCATGAGAAGAGGCATCGCGGCCATCGTCAGCGCTTCCATCTTCTGCGACGGCCAGCTTTGGGGACTGATCAGCTGTCATCACTCGCGCCCCTTGTTCCTCACGACACACCTCCGCCGCGCGCTGCATCAGTTGGCTTCCGCCCTCGGTGCCAGAGTCGAAAGGCTCACTCATGCCGCCCGCCGGTCGTCTAGGACCCGCGTTCTGCGCGCCCTCTCTCATCGCAAGCCGGAACCCTACCCGGGAAACCTCATTCAGCAACTCCTCCTCAGCTCCCCCGGTATCAGAGGCCTATTGAATGCCGATGGTGTCGCGCTCGCCGGGCCCTGGGGCAACAGCAAGCATCTCCGTACACTCGCCACGGCGGGCCGCACGCCCCCTGCAGCCTGGATCGAACAATTCGCCGCTTGGGCCGCCGCCCAATCCCATCCCATTGGTTCCGTCCATTCCTTCCAACACCATCCCTCCGGCGTCGCCGAACTTCCCGGGTTCCCGGCCGCAAGCTCCGCCGGTGCCCTGAGTCTGGTCCTCGCCAGCAACCCGCCCACTGTCTTCCTTCTCTTCCGGGACGAACGCGTCCAGAACCTGAGATGGGGCGGCGATGTCCTTCATCCCGTCCTTCCGGATAGCGGGGATGGCCAAACCACCCAACGGCGCTCCTTTGCCGAATACCAGGAGACCCGCCTCGGATCGTCCGCTCCTTGGACCGCCGCTGACCTCGAGGCCGCCGGTCATATCCGCGCCGCGATCTGCCACCACCTCCGCGATGCCCAGTCGGTCGCCGTTGCCGTCCAGGCTTGCTACTCCGAACTGCGCAACCTGGTCCGCTCGCCGGCTCCGCTCACTGCGGTCACGCTGCAAAACCTTCCCGACGGGATTCTCCTGATTACCGCCCGGGACGGCTCCGGCCCCCGCCTGCGCTACGCCAACCCAGCGTTTGCCCGGCTATTCGGCGGCAGCGCCGCCCTCGATCGGGACGACGCCAGAGTCGCCCGTCTCTTTCCTCGGCTGGGACTCCCCGAGGATCTCTTGGAGCGCGCTCTCTTTATGCCCAGGCTCCTCGAGTCCGGCCCAACCGGCTCCGCGCGCCGGAGTCTCCGCGTAAGCGCCGAATGCCTCCTGCAAGTCTACGAACCGGCGGCACACCGCTGCCTCTACTCCATGACATTTGCCCACACCCCCAACGAATCGGTCGCCCTCGAAGAGTTGTCGGCCGCCAAGCTTCAGGCAGAGCAGGCCTGTCTGGCCAAGTTCACCCTTCTTTCCAACATGAGCCACGAAATCCGAACCCCGATGAATGGCATCCTCGGAACCGCCCAGATTCTGGCCCTCACTGCGCTCACCGCCGATCAGAAGGAATGTGTCGACCTCATCCACCGCTCTGCGGAGGCGCTGATGACCATTGTCAACGAAGTCCTCGACTTCTCCCGGCTCGAAGCCGGGCGCCTGGAGTTGGAATCAGTACCCTTCGATCTGTCCGGTGTCATTGAGGAGGCGATGAACCGCATGCAGTCGATGGCGGCAAAGAAGAGGCTCACCCTCCGGATGGCCCGCCAGGTCTCCTTCCCCCGACAGGTCGTCGGAGACCCCCTGCGGCTTCGCCAGATTCTGCTCAATCTGGTGAGCAATGCCATCAAGTTCACCCGCATAGGCGAGGTCACCGTCACGGTGACCAGACGACGGATCGACGCCGGCCGCGCCCGGTTCCTTTTCACCGTCCGCGATACCGGCATCGGAATCGCGCCCGCCGATCTGGCCCGGCTCTTCCAACAGTTCCAGCAGCCCAATGCCTCCGCCAACCGAAAGTACGGCGGCACCGGATTCGGCCTGGCCATCTCCAAGCTACTGATCGAACGGATGGGCGGCACCATCGAAGTCACCAGCACGCCTGGCCAGGGCTCCTGCTTCCAGTTCGAATTGGTACTCCTGGAGAAGGATTCACTTTGCCGGCGGATGCCCCCAACACCGGAGCCCCTGCTCCCGTTGAAACGAATCCTCCCCGGCGAACCGGCCAAGCCCGCCATCCTTCTCGCCGACGACCACGAAATCAACCGCACTGTCACCCGAAAACTGCTGGCCCAGTTGGGCTACTCTCTCGAGTTGGCCTCCAACGGACGTGAAGCGGTCGAGAAGTGGTCCTCCGGCGCCTTCTCGCTGATTTTGATGGACTGTCAAATGCCCGAAATGGACGGCTTTGAGGCTACCGCGCGCATCCGGGAACAGGAAGGCGACGGCCCCCACACACCCATCATCGCCCTCACCGCCAACGCCTTGAGCGGTGACCGCCAACACTGCCTCCAGGCCGGCATGGACGACTACCTCTCCAAACCCATCCACATCGACGCCCTCCGCGACATGATCCTCCGTTGGACCAAATCCCCCGCCCTATCTGGGAGAGAATTTGCCGGCGTCTCTCGCTAAAACCCAAATCGATTTGCCTCCCAGAATCCTCATACTCGGCGACTTTTGGTCGAAGTGGTTAACAGCAAATGTTGAACGCAATCATTCTCGGCGCCGACACGGAAGCAGGGGCTTATCTTCGCCAGGTTTGTGCTGACTTCACCGACATCTGTGTCTACAAGGGACTCAACCGAAATGCCAGACTCCACGAAGTCATTGTAGTCCTCAATAGCTACGAACCCGATGTCGTCTTCCTCGACGTCTCCGATCTCGAGTTCCCCAACTCAGTCACCTCGGCCTGCATCCGCGAACTGCTCATGAAGCACCCGCAAATCGCCATCGTACCTTTTTGCGGACGGCCCGGCAGCACCTCCCTGGCGGACCCGAACCTGCCGGCCCTAGGCCCGGTTTTGACCCCGCCCTTCAGCGCCGAGCAGCTCGAACTCGTCGTACGCGGTGCCCTCCGCCTCCGCCGCATCGCCTCGAAACGGGAATCTACCATCGTGGCCTTTCTCCCTTCCAAACCCGGCGCCGGCGCCACCACCGTCGCCCTGCATGTCGCCGCCGCCGCCGCTTTGATCTTTCACAAAAAGACCCTCCTCATCGAGGCCGACCTTCGCAGCGGCTCGATTGCCTATCAATTGGGCATCCATACCGAGTCCCCGGCCATCAACGCCATGGACCACTCCCAGATCTCCGATGCCCAATGGCGCCGCTGCGTCGACCAGAACTACGGCTTCGACATCATTCCCGCCTCCGGCGGTCCCCATCCCATGCAGGGCTCCCGATGGGACTTCTACAAACTCCTCCGTTTCGCCCGCAACCGCTATGACGTCATCGTCGTCGACCTGCCCGAAGCCATCGACGAAATCACCGAGTCCATCTTTGCCGAAGCCGATAGGTACGTCATGATCGCCGCCCCGGAAATCGCCTCCCTCAGCATGGTTCGCCGCCGTGTCCTGGAGATGGAGAATCTCGGTGTCGCTCACAACCGCATGCAACTGGCCGTGAACCGCTACCTCGCCGGAGACGGCGAAACTCTCGCCATGGCCGAATTGGCCAAACGCGACATCGCCGCTGTGCTCCCGGACGACCTCCAGGCAATCAAGTCCGCGAACCGCCGTCGCGAGTTGGCCCTCGGAAATTCGGGGTTCTGGACCGCCGTCGTCTCCTTCACCAGCGACCTCCTCGGATTAGGAAAAACAGATGCGGCGCCGTCCTCCTTTCACTTCCTCAGAAAGACAATCGGCAGCCTCTTTGGTTCATCCTCACCCCATAGCCAACACGCCACAGCACCAACGCGCGGGAAGCGCATAATATGAACGCCAGCATTTTGCTCGTCGAAGACAATTGGATCGCCGCCGAAGTCGTACGAACCGTCCTCGAAAGCCGCGGCCACACCGTGATGCTCGCCACCACCGGCCGCCAGGCCATGGAGTGGATCTCCTACCAGGCCTACGACCTCATCCTCCTGGACCTCATGCTGCCCGATGTCGACGGCGCACAACTCGTCCAAATCCTCCGCCGTCTGCCCGGCTGTCAGCACATCCCCATCCTCGCCTTCTCCGCCTTTGTCTCCCGCCTCGAGGACCTCAAGCGCAAAGGCGCCAGATTCGACGCCTACATCGCCAAACCCGTCGAACCGGAAGACCTCATTCGCGTCGTCGAAGAGCACCTCACCCGCTCACCCGAACCCTCCCCTGCCTCCTAACCAACCACCCCCGGAATCACCCCTAGGACGCCTCCGCCCTCCGGCCCGGAATCAACTGAAATATTCCTGAGAACTCTCCCAGCTTCCCTCCACTATCTTTCAGGAGGTTAAGCGTGACGCGCAACCTGAATCCGGGCATCTCCCCCAAGCCCGCCAAGTCTGGTGCACGCACCGGACTCAGTAAGGTCCGCACCGGTATTCGCGGATTGGACGAAATCACCGGCGGTGGCCTGCCGCGCGGTCGATCTACGCTCATCTGTGGCGGCGCCGGTTGTGGCAAAACACTACTCGGCATGGAGTTCCTCATCCGCGGCGCTACCGAGTTTGGCGAACCCGGTGTATTCATCGCATTCGAAGAAACCACCCTCGAACTCACCAACAACGTCGCCTCCCTCGGCCACGACGTCCGCGCCCTCATCT
This sequence comes from uncultured Solibacteraceae bacterium, assembly GCA_964430625.1. Taxonomy (GTDB): domain Bacteria; phylum Acidobacteriota; class Terriglobia; order Bryobacterales; family Bryobacteraceae. Next base: position 28,989 of record CAYSFR010000005.1, on the reverse strand, counting down.
CCCAAAAACTCCTCTTCGTCGACCACATCGAAATCGACCACGAAAGTGCCGAAACCGGCGAATTCAACCTCGAAGGCCTCTTCGTCCGGCTCCATCACGCACTCGATCAGGTCAAGGCGAAGCGCGTCGTCCTCGATACCATCGAAAATCTCTTCTCCGGTTTCGCCGACACCTCCATCATTCGCTCCGAATTGCAGCGCCTCTTCCATTGGCTCAAACAAAACCACCTCACCGCCATAGTCACCGGCGAACGAGGCGACGGGACCCTCACCCGCCAAGGCATCGAAGAGTATGTCTCCGATTGCGTCATCCTCCTTGACCACCGCGTCACCGAACAACTGGCCACACGCCGCCTCCGGGTCGTCAAGTACAGAGGCTCTCAGCACGGTACCGATGAATACCCGTTTCTCATCGACAACAGCGGCATTGTCGTCGTCCCCGTCACTTCCCTGCTCCTCGACCAGCCCGCACCAGCTACTTTCATCTCCTCCGGCATCCCGCAACTCGATGACATGCTCGGCGGTAAAGGCTATTACACCGGCAGTACCGTCCTCATTACCGGCAGTGCCGGCACCGGAAAAACCAGTCTCGCCGCCGCCTTCGTCCAACACGCCTGCCGCCGCGGACGCCGTGCCCTCTACTTCGCCTTCGAAGAGTCCCGCCAGCAGATTATGCGCGGCATGACATCCATCGGTATCGACCTCACCAAACCACTTACCGCCGGCACACTCCGCTTTCACTGCGCCCGCCCCACGCTGTTTGGCCTCGAAACCCACCTGGCCGCGATGTATAAAGCCATTCTCGAGTTTGGCCCCACCGTCGTCGTCGTCGACCCGGTCACCGACCTCGCCAGTATCGGATCCAAGCGGGAGGTCCACGCCATGCTCACCCGGCTCATTGACTTCCTCAAAGGCCGCGGTATCACCACCGTCTTAACCGGCCTCAATCATAGCGGGGACGTCGAAGAATCCTCCGCCGTCGGCATCTCATCCTTGATCGATACCTGGATCGAAATGCGCTCTCTCGAATCGGCTGGGGAGCGAAATCGCACACTCTTTATCTGCAAATCCCGCGGCATGCCCCACTCCAACCAGGTGCGCGAGTACCTCATCACCAGCAACGGGATTCAGTTGGTGGATGTCTGCCTCGGCCCTGATGGCATCATCACCGGCTCGGCCCGCACCGCCCAGGAGCGCAAACTCCACGGCGCGGCGGCCCGCGCGGAAAAACAATCCGACGCCGTTCGCGAACAATTGCGGACTCGCGAAGAACTGGCCCGCGCCAGAATTGCCGTCCTCCAGGCCGAACTCCAAGTCGAGATGAACACCATCCGCGCCTCATTCACCACGGAATCGCAGGCGCTGGTCGACGATGTCGCCGAACGGAGCATCCTCGCCGCAATCCGCAACGCCAGCGGCCGTAACACCCCGCCACTCGGCCCAAGGGAGGCAATATGACACCCGATCAAGGCGAAGCAGCAAAGCGGGCCAAACCCGCCAAACAGGCCCGAGCCCGGCGCGTTCCACACGACATACTCCCCTCCGTCCCCATCACCGCCGCGCAACATGTCTTGCGCCTCTATGTCGCTGGGTGTACCGTCCGCACGGCGCAAGCCGTCGCTAACCTGAAAGCCATTTGCGAGGAGCATCTGAATGGACGCTACCAACTGGACGTCGTCGACATCTACCAGCAGCCCGCATTAGCCAAACGCGATCAGGTCGTCGCCGTCCCCACCCTCATCCGCCAGTTGCCCAAACCCCTGCGTCGGATTGTCGGGGACATGTCTCGCAAAGATCGCGTTCTCGTCGGCCTCGACCTCTTGCCCGGTATCCGCATTGCCTGAACGTTCCACGCACCCGCTCCTGCCCGGTATCGAACCAGCCTATGGCTCGGCCGAAAACTCGCTCCCTATGTCCACACGGGACATCTCGGAACTTATCGCCGCTGTCAGAAGTGGCGAAATCGACGCCCTCGTCCTCCCTACCCCCCAGGGCGAACGCGTCTTTTCCTCCTGCAGCCAGGAGGAACCCTACCGCGTACTGATCGAAGCCATGAGCGAAGGAGCCCTGACCGTCTCGCCCGACGGCACCATCCTCTACGCCAACTCGGCCTTCGCACGCCTCCTCGGCATCGGTCTGGAAAAGGTCATAGGATCCCACCTCCCCATACTCGTCATCCCTCCCGATGCCCCAAAACTCAGCCTTCTTCTCTCCCACGGCTCGCACGGACCCGCTCGCACGGAGGTCACCCTCCAGCCTGCCGGTGGCCAGACCATCCCAGTCTACGTCTCCGTCCAGCCCATTCGAAATGGAGAACGCGACCGCCTCTGCGCCGTCGTCACCGACCTATCCGAAGTCGTCCGCGCCCGCCAGGCCCAACTCCGCCTCGCCGAAATCGTCGAAACCTCCGCCGACGCCATCTTCGCCATCTCATCCAGCGGCGTCGTCCAAAGTTGGAATCGAGGCGCCGAGAATCTCCTCGGCTACTCCTCCAACGAACTCACCGGTCGATCCCTCCTCCCAGCCATCGCCGTCGATAAATGCGAAGAGTTCCTCGGCCTCCTCCAACAGGTCCGTTCCGGCCAGTCCGCCCAGAATATCGAGACCGTCCTCCTCCGCCCCGACGGCGCCAGAGTCGATGTCACCCTCACCCTCTCTCCCATCCGCGATCACCTCGGCCAAGTCGCCGGTGCCAGCGCCATCGCCCGCGACAATACCGCCGGCAAACGCGACCAGCGCCGCCTCCAGGGCCTCCTCGAAGCCGCTCCCGACGCCATTCTCGTCGTCAACCACAACGCCGACATCGTCTTCGTCAATACCCAGGCCGAAATCCTCTTCGGCTACCGCCGCAACGAGATGATCGGCCACCCCCTCTCCCTACTCCTTCCCCGCTGCGGGAATGACTTCCTCGGGAACTGGTTCCAGCAGGAACACAACGGCCGCCTCCCCGGAACCCGCCACGAAATCTCCGCCCTCCGCGCCGATGGCAGCGAGTTCCCCGCCGAAATGTCCCTCGGCGCCGTCGAATCGGAAGAAGGACTCCTCATGTGTGGCTCCATCCGCGATACCACCGAACGCCACAGCTTCCAACAGGCCTTGCGCGAAAAGAACGCCCAACTCCAGGTCGCCCTCAATGCCAAGGAGTACTTTCTCTCCACAATGTCCCATGAGTTGCGTACCCCGTTGACAGCCATCATCGGCTTCATCGGCATACTCCTCATGAAGATCTCCGGCCCTCTCAACGACGCCCAGGTCCGCCAGTTGGAACTTATCCGAAGTAGCGCCAAACACCTCCTCGCCATCATCTGTAACCTGCTCGACCTGGGCCGCATCGAAGCCGGCAAAGCGGAACTCCAAATCGAACCCGTCTCCTGCCTCGAGATCGTCCAGGAGGTCGCCAGCGAGTTGTCCGGCTCCATCGAACAGAAGTCCCTCACCTTCAGCCTCGACCCACCCGATTCGCCCGTCCGTCTCAACACGGACCGCCGCTTCTTCCGCCAGATCATCGTCAACCTCCTCACCAACGCCATCAAATACACCGACCAGGGCTCCGTGTCCGTCTCCTGGCGTCAAAACGGCCCGCCCGGCGATCGTAACGTTTCCATCCAGGTCTCGGACACCGGAATGGGCATCCAGAAAGCGGATCTGCCCCGCCTCTTCATCGGCTTTAGCCGTGTCCAGAATGAGTTCGCCCCCCCGAAGGAAGGCACCGGACTCGGCCTCCACCTCAGCCAGAAACTGGCCCTCCTCCTCGGTGGCCGGATTACCGTCGAAAGCGAATTCGGCAAAGGCAGCGTCTTCACACTCACCCTCCCCGCCACCCACCCGGTCCGGTCAAAACAGCCTCCCCCGTAACCGCTTGCAATCCACTCGCCGCCTCCCCACACTAAAAGCGGAGGTGGTCATGCCCCAAATGCCCGCCAGCGTTGCCGCGTTCCTCTCCGGCACACGCTTTGCCGTCGCCGGCGTCTCCCGCCAGCCCCATCAGCCCGCCAACGCCATCTGGAAAAAACTCCGCGACTCCGGTTTCGAGGTCTTTCCCCTCAACCCGAATGCCTCCAATATCGACGGCGAAAAATGCTACCCGGACCTTGCCTCCGTCCCCGGCCCCATCGATGGCGTCGTAGTCGCCACCCATCCGCGCGTTGCCATCGATATCGTCCGCCAGTGCTCCGCCAAAGGCGTTCGAAACATCTGGTTTCACCGCTCCTTTGGCACCGGAAGCGTCTCGCCGGAAGCCGTCCGCGAATGCCAGACCCTCGGCATCCAACCCATCGTCGGCGGCTGCCCCCTCATGTACTGCGCTCCCGTCGATCCCGCACACCGCTGCGTCCGCTGGCTCCTCGGCTGGAGCGGCCGCGTCCCCCAATAGCTACCCTCCCCCGCGGACCTTCTCCTGGCCACGAACAAGCCGGATATTGCGCGCCTGCTGCCCGGTGGCATGATTCCGGTTGCTCTCGGCGCTAAATGCGATCCCCGCCGCCCCCCGGTTTTTCCCCTTCGGCGCTAGCTTCTCCCATTCCGGGGCAAGCCGGACCTCGGTCACGTTGGCCCCTGCCTGGTCAAACGTCATCACCCGCCCATCCACCGTCACTATCAGCGCGTCCCCTCTCGCGGTTACCGAAAGCCGGTGGAAGGCGTTAGCATCGAACCCCGGCTCGGGGCCGCTGAACGCAATCGTGGTGTACGGATTTAGCCGGCGAACGCGAACTTGCCCGTTGCTGCGCAATTGCACCCAGTAACCCGCACTGGTTCCGCCAATGATCCCGTCACCGGGCGCCGAGGTGCGCGAGCGCAGATAGGGCCCGGCCTCCGTAATCTGATCCGTCGAGTTCCCCCCGGTCCGGATATCGGCTTCGATCGTCAGATCCTGTCCCATATCGGCAGCCAGAGTAGATCGAATGGCACACCCAGCGTCGCGCCGGGCAATGGAGATCCCCGCGAAATCCTGGCCCGTGTTCCCTACCTTGGCCGAGGATTCTCCCATGGCAGCGGGCTCAATGCGAACGGCCGTGTTGAAAACGGGTACGAACTGGAGATCACCCCCCAGGTCCGCGGGAGCGGTCACACATCGCAGCAGTGCCCGGATTTCGGCCGCACCCATCGTTCGCGAATAGACCCGGACATCATCGATGTCCCCACGAAACGGCGTGCTTCCCCAGATGGTGCGGCCCAGGCTCCACCGGTTGACCGGGGCAATTTGAAAGGATGAGCCAGCGAGTTCGCCCGCCCCGTTCTCCACCCCGTCCACAAACATCACCGCCCGCCGGCTGGCCCCCGCAAACACGGCCGCAATGTGGTGCCAGTGCCCATCATCAACCCGCGACGAGCCCAGCAGGCTCGATCGGCCAGTGAACAGTCCTGGCCTTCCAGTTTCGTGGATTCCCAGCATCACCGTGTCAAAAGGCGTGTCTGGACTAGGCGCCCCGTAGTTAAAGAGGATCGTAGTGTCGGCCGGATTCGGGGTAGTTTTCACCCAGGCCATGACCGTTCTCGGTGCCGCACCGAGAGGCATTGACGCCGAGGCCTTGCCCGCTGGACCCGATTCCGATCCGCTGAAGTGAAGCGCGCCTCCCAGAACACCCGCCACCCGCGACGTGCCAGCCGGAACAGGTACATCATCACCCTCATCAAACGTCCACCAGCTGGTCTCTTCCCAGTAGTTCGGCGGCGGCACAGGCGCCGGACCCAGGATCTTCCAACCCGCAAACGCCGATAACGCCGAAGCCAAACCCACAAACATCCACCGCTTCCACTGCCCGGCCCGTCGCCCCCCGGGCAGCGCCGGCGGAGTCGCCCCGGGCGGCGCCGGCAAAACAACCGCATCCGTTTCCCCGGAGGCCGCCACCGGCTCCTCCCTGGACGCAACATCCTCCTCCGGCGCCACAAACCAATACCCCGTCTTCGGCAATGTGCGAATGAAAACCGGGTTTCGCGCGTCGTCTCCCAGGGCCTTCCGAATCTCCTGGACGCAGTTGACGATCGTGTCGTCGGAAACCGACGCCCCCTCCCACACCGACCGTATCAGATCCTCCTTGCTCACCGGTGCGGCCCGGTGATCAATCAGGTGAACCAGCAGCCGGTGCGATTTATGCCGCAACGGATACTCCTCGTTGTTGCGGCGAATCACCCCCGCATCACGGTCTATCTCCACTCCTCTTGTCCGAAAAGCGCGACGCATTCCTTCGCTCATCTGGTTCTTCGTCTCCACATGGACGACAGACTTTCCCCAGGTCCGTCCCGATCTAGTTCTGCTCTTTCCGGCAAGTCTACCAGATTCAACGCCGAGAGCAGGGTTCTCGGCAAAGTCTCGGCATTCTCTCGGGACAATTCCGATCGGGAACCGTAGCATTGACCCTGTGAAATCGTCATCCCTGGTACACACGACCTTCGCGCTAGCCCTTCTGTCCATCGGCGCCCCACGCGCCTGGAGCCAGCCAGTGCCGGATCTGGTCGGAGGTCCAGGCACCCTCGCCCTCGAACAGGTCATCGTCGGTAACCCGGCCCTATCCACCGTCACCGCGACCGCGGCCAAAAGCGGGAACGATTTTACCGTCACCGTCTCCGGCTCCAATTCGGGCGGAAGTGGTTCGGGCACCTTCACCATGAAGCTGGCCAGTACTACCTACACCCGCTACCAGCTGACTTCGTTCTCCCCGAAATTTATCACCCTCAACGCACCCATGAGCTTCGAGACGAGTTCCTCGGTCTCCGGAACCGGAACCGGCGGCGGGTTCCGCTTCCGCGTCGAGCGCTGCGATACCGTCGACACCTTGTCCACCGCATCCGCAAACTGCGTCCTGGCACAAAACGCCACCACCCAACTGCCCATCGTCAGCGTGAACGGGAAGTGGGTCATCCAGGTTCGGACACAGATCAGCTACCTCGGCGGCGTCGCCGTCGACGCCTACTATTCTTTCCTCCCGCCCGCTCCGCCCCCGGGCCCCACCGCCACCCAGGACCTCCGGTCCTTCTCCGGCCCTTTTTGGGAGCACCGGGTTACTCTCTCTAACGTGCCCAACGGCTGCACCATGACCGTCAATGGCACCGCCCTCCGCTTCGGCACCCGCTTCGCCATCTCCAATCGCACCGCATCCATCCAATACCGATTCACCTGCGCGGCCTCTGCCTCCAGTTTCGGCCAGTTTGCCATGGACGGCGATGTCGAATTGACCGGCCTCGACCCCGCTACCCCAGTCTTGACCTACCCGTCCGCCGGCATCATGCTCATCGCCACCCCGCCGATGCCCTCTGTGGCCACATTGAGTGGAAACATCAACGTCACCAATACCCCCGCCCAGGTCACCGGCTGGGAAGTCGAGACCCGCGTCCTGCACGGGCATGTACCCCGTCCCTCCGCCCCGATTAACGTCGATATCTGCAAAAACCAGACCGATCGCACCGTCCGAACCGTCGGCACTCCCGCCTCAATCAGGTTCAGCGCGCCTTGCGCCAATGAGTTCCTGTTCCGGGACTCCTCTTCCACTCCCCACGGCTTCGCCGACGGCCGGGACATAGCGAAGATAACCACCCAGGCCGTCGTCTTCGCCAGCGCCCGAACCGCCACGGCGTTGACTCCCATCGGGAGCTTCACCCTCTTAATCGATTCCATCTACAAAACCGCGCTACCGAAAATCGGCCTGGAGCCCGCCCGCCTGCAACTCACCGCCCTGCAAGGCGACACCGCCAGCCAACCCGGGTCCATTCGCATTTCCAATGTCGGCGGCGGCTTGCTCGATTGGACCGGCGGCGGTTCCGGTTCGGGACCCATCGCCGGCATCAACCTCGATCCCCCGTTCGGCACTCCCTCTGCCTCTACCGGCCTTAAGGCCGGCGACTCCGTAACCGTTCAGGCCACCGCCTTCGCGCCCAATGGATTCCCCGCCTCCGGAACCGTCACCGGCCGCATCGATATCCGGTCGGCGAACGCCTCAAACTCCTCCCCAGCCCCCTTCATCCCCTACGAAGTCACCATCGGAGGCGCGGCCGTCCCCGACGAGGTCTCCCTCTCGGATGTCTTCCCCGCCCCAGGGCAAAATCTCGAAGCCGATACCATCAACCGTCTCTCCGCCAATGTCCGCTATCAGTTGGGCTCCAAGGACCAGGGAACCCTCCGCTTGGAGGTCGTCGACGCGACTCTCGATCCCATCGTCGCCATCCCCCTGGCCGCTTCCGATGCCCTCAACCTCAACCGCGGTTCCTCCGGTACGGTTCCCCTCTTCGTTAGCGTCACCATTCCGAATGGAACCACTCTGGTCCGCCTCGCCGCCGTCCTCAGGGACCCATCCGGCGCCGTCATCCGCCGCTCCAGCCCGGTTGAGTACCGCATCGCGCCCAAGCTCGAACTCACCGTCCTTGGGTCCTTCCCTGCGGCCCCGGGCCCGCTCGCTCCCGGCACCTCCGCCACCATCCGGCCTGCTGTCCGTTATTCTCTCGGCAACCTAACGTACGGTGTTATTGAGTTTGAAACTAAGGTGCGATCCAACAATCTCGAAGAGGTCACGAAACAACACTTCTTTGTCGGCACCGATGCCTCAAAAAGGGGGCCCAATTTCAATCCCAACACCGCAGGTTCTGCCACCATGTCCCTCCAGACGTTCGTCCCGAGCGGCGACGCCTCCAGTCCTACCCGGGTTTCCGTTTCCATCGTCCTCCGCCAGGATGCCGGCGGTCCGGAACTTTTGCGTGCCCCGCCCTTGGAGTACGATACTGCCGAACCTGAAATACGCATCGAGGAGATCACCGGCCTCGATGGCACTCCCGCTCCCGCGGTATTGTCGGCCGATGGGAGTTATCAGTTCATGGTTAAAGTCCGGTTCAGTGGAGTCCTCACTGGCAGCCAGCTTAAGATCGTAGCCTCCCCAGAGGGCGAAGTAAACGGCACTTGGCCCACCATCAGCGGGAACGGACAATCGGTGCTTATTGTCGACGTCTTGACCCCCGCGGCGCCCGAGGAGTTTCTATATCTCGCCGCGCAAATCGAACTCCCCGGCGAGCAGATAGTCCGATCGGCTGATCGGGAGTTTAGACTCATCTTTCTCCAAATCCGGAAGCTAAGAGTCCTTCAACAGTTCGCCCCTCCCAGAACAAACCAAATCAGCCGCCAACACCCGGCTCGATTTGAACTGGAGTTGGTGTATGCCAATCCCGCCGACGTGCCGCTACGGCTTGCTTGTGAGAATCGCGTCTTTTCCCCTACTCCGGGTGGGAGGCCGGGAGCGGGAGTCTTCACCTTTCAGGCCGAACAGGAGTTCGAACCAGTCCCGCCGAAGACGCTCCCCAAGAGCAGCATCGTCACCTTGGACGGAGCCCCGCACTTTAAGGACGCGGCAATCGTACTCGTTAGGTGCGAGCTGATCCCTTCGGATCAGGATAGCGTCCCGGCCCAGGCCATCCTAACCGACTTTTTTACCCCCACCACCCTGGCCTCCGGCGCCAAGGTGGACGCTGGTCCCCTTACCCTCGACCGCATCTTTACCGACGTCTCCCACGCTACCAACATCAGCCAGCAACAGCGCCATCTCACCGCTTCCCTCTCCACCCCCACAAAACCCGACGGGTCTCGCCAATCCGCCCTACGCCTTCCCGCCGCCATCGGCTCCAACGAATTCATCGCCGCCACCACGACCTGGCAACTCGACCCGCCCCCGCCCGCCGCATCCCGATTTTCCGCCGAGCTCACCATCCACTACGCCGGCCTTCAGCCCTCCCCCATCCCCGGCACACCCGAATCGGAACTCAAAATCCTATCCGTCAACTCCGCAACCGGTACCGTCGAACCCCTCCGGACCTTCGTCGACGCCGCCCTCCAAACCGCTACCGCCCAAATCCAGGGCGGCTCCCAGTTCTTCTCCCTCGGCTACGTAGCACCGTTCCGCCATCAAAACCTCGATTCCGTCCTCCCCGCCGAACCGGTCTACCTCAATACCGGTACAACTCCCGTCAACGTCACCGTAAGCCGAAACACCACTCCCCCCTCCGCACCCGCTAGCATCGCCATCCCTCCTGGCGCCCTCCTGTCGCGACCGGTTTCACCGGAACTCGATGCCCTCACCAACAATTCCGCCCGCTGGCTCCATGCCGCCGGTGATTCCGCCGCCCTGCGAGGCCTTTCCCTCTTGAACGACCTCCGCGGCCTCGACACCCTCCCCCACGCCACCCAACCGGCCATCTCCTGGATCCTTACCGGTCTCGAAGCCACCCAACGCGGCACCAGTGAACTCCACCTCAGCAACTCCGATGCCGTCCCCGCTTCGGTCACCGTCCAACTCTTCGCCTCTTCCGGATTGCCCGCCGGCTCCAGAGATCTCCAACTCGACACCAAGCAACGCTCCTCCCTGCCCGTCGATCGCCTCCTCTCTCTTCCCAAACCCTTCACCGGCTACGCCGTCGTCACCTCCACCCAGCCCATCAATGCCGCCGTCCTCTGGAACGCCTTCGGATCCATCGCCGCACTCCCCGCCCAACCCGTCGACAACTCCGCCACCCCCCGCCTCTACTCGGCCCCCTTGCTCGCCGGAGGCCAGGCCGACACCCGCCTCAATCTCGTGAACCCCGCCTCCCGCCCCGTCAATTACTCCGTCCGCGCCTTCCTCGAAAATGGCACCCAGGCTGGCCAAACCCTCAACGGCCGCCTCGAACAGGGCCAACAACTCTGGGCAACCGCCGCCGCCAATCTCGGCGACGAGGTCCGCCAGATCGCTACCGGGTCCCTCCTCATCGAAACCGATGGCCCCATCGCCGGCGATGTCTCCCTCACCGGCACCCTCGCACGCTCAGACCTTCGTTTGGCCGAGCCCAAACAGGGCTGGATCATCCCCTACATCCCCGGCCCCACCGCCGCAATCTCCATCCACAACCCCGGTGCCGCTCCCGCCTCCGTTCGCATCCGCGTCACCACCGCCTCCGGCGCCCCGGCCGGCACCGTTACCGTCAACGTGGCCCCCCGCGCCCGCCTCAGCCAGATCCTCGCTGCGCTCATCCCCGCCTCCGCTACCGTCAAAGAAGCCTGGATCGCCGTCGATGCCGATCAACCCGTCACCGCTTTCGCCCTCTTCGGCTCCCTTGATGCCGACATCGCCACCGTCGACGGCCAACCCGCCGCCGCAACCCCCGTCGGCCCCGCCCCGGCTCCTGTTCTCACCCTCTCCCCGGCTTCCCTCGCCTTCGGCACCACCACCATCGGTCAACCCAAGGACCTGCCGCTCACCATCTCCAATTCCGGCAACGCGCCCTTAACCGTCTCCGCCGGCCCCATCGCCAATCCACGCTTCACAGTGGCCACACCCGCCTCCGGCCTCACCATCGCCGCCGGCGCCCAGCAGACCCTCACCGTCCGCTTCACCCCCACAGCCGCCGGCAATGAGACCGCCTCGCTCGTCCTCACCACGAACGACCCGGCCAAACCATCCACCTCCGTCCCCCTCACCGGCACCGGCCAGGCTCCCCTTCCCCCAGCCAACTTCGCCGGCCAGTGGACCACCGACTACGGCACCCTCACCATCACCCAAACCGGCGCCAATGTCACCGGCGTCTACCCCAGTTCCTCCGGGACCCTCACTGGCACCGTAAACGGCAACGTCCTCACCGGCACCTGGAACCAGCCCGGAACCTCCGGAACCCTCTCCTTCACCCTGTCAGCCGACGGCAACCGCTTCACCGGAAGCTGGAACCGAACCACCGGCAGCGGACCCTCCAGCGGCACCTGGAACGGCACCCGCGCCGTCACACCAACCGCCCCGGTCATCTCCGTCTCCCCCTCCTCCCTCGACTTCGGCCCCGTCGCCCCCGGCCAGCCCCGCACGCTTCCCCTCCTCGTCCGCAACACCGGAACCGCAGTCTTGCAGGTCACCGCCATCTCGAACTCCGCCCGGTTCACCATCACCCCCTTCAACTTCTCCCTCAACCCCGGCGCCGAACAAACCATCAGTGTCATCTTCCGGCCCGAAGCCTCCGGCCCCCTCTCCGCCGCCATAACCATTACCAGCAACGACCCCGCCCGGCCCTCGGTCTCCGTCGCCATCACCGGCACCGGCCAACCGGCAGCCCCGCCCGCCAACTTCGGCGGTCAGTGGAATACCACCTATGGCGTCATGACCATCACCCAGACTGGCACCTCCGTCACCGCCGTCTATCCCAGCTACTCCGGAACCATCTCCGGATCCGTCAACGGCGACGTTATGTCCGGCACCTGGAACGAACCCGGTACCTCCGGCAATTTCTCGTTTACCCTCTCCGCCGATGGAAACCGTTTCACCGGATCCTGGACCAGAACCACCGGCAGCGGTGCCGGCTCAGGCAGTTGGACCGGCACTCGCGTCGCCGCACCAACCGCACCAGTCATCTCCGTCTCCCCCGCATCCCTCGATTTCGGTCCCGTCGCCGCCGGCCAGACCCGGACCCTTCCCGTGTCCATCCGCAACACCGGATCCAACACCCTGCAAGGCACCGCCGCATCGAACTCCGCCCGCTTTACCTTAGCCCCCGCCACCTTCTCCGTCAACGCCGGCGCCGAACAGGTGCTCAACCTCACCTTCCGCCCCGACGCCGCCGGTGCCCTGTCGGCCGTTTTGACCATTAACAGCAACGATACCGCCAGACCCACCGTCTCCGTCGCGCTCTCCGGAACCGGCACCGCCGTTACCCCCGCCGCTACCGTCCTCCAAATCGACGATGGCACCTTTGAACGCAAGGTCGGCGCGCCCGGCGGCATCGTCTATTTCCTCAACCGCCTCACGCCCACCCGCTATCCCGCCACACTGCGAGCCGTCCGCATCTACTTCCACGCCGAATCCGATGCCCTCCCCCAAGGCACGCCAATCAACGTCATCTCCGCGGCCAACCCCGGCGGATCAGCGAACATCAACCCGCCCAACACCCAGCTTCGTTCCACCGCCTCCACCGTCGGACAACCCGGCAGATTCACCGATTTCCCCGTCACGCCCATCACCATCTCCTCCGGCGACTTCGTCGTCGGCTTCGCAGCCAACAATCCCCCGGGCATCCTCCCCCTCGGCAACGACACCTCAACGCCATTCGCCGGCCGCTCCTACCTCGGCCTCGATGCCAATGAGTTCTTCCTTATGAACACCATTCCCGGCCTCACCCCCGGAAATCTCTTGATTCGCGCCGTGCTGGAGTAATTCTCCCCGCCCCCGCCGAACCCGCCTCTTTGGTAGCGTTACTTGGGCGTGGCAGCCGCCAACGATCACCGGGGCTTGGCCCCGCCCGCGCACATCCGGGCCTCTTCCCCCAGCGCCCGCAAGAACGCATCGGCATTGGGAACCGCCGCCGCTTCCGCGGCAACGGCCGCGCACTCACCCATTGCCAGCCGCATCCGCATCGACTGCCTGAGCAATTCCACGTTCGCCGGCGCCCGCCGCCGCAATTCCGCATTCGCCGCCAGCGCCTCTTTCCTCAGTCCCATCCCCCACATCCCCGGCGGCCGCCACTTCCCGAATTCGATGCTCTCCGGCGACCGGCTCAGCAACTCCGCCGTCAACTGCAACAGCTCTCGCCCGTACTCCGTCGCATCCCGCGGCGCGGCAAGCGGGATCGCCGCCGCATACGCTCCCGCCAGGTCAAAGGCCAAACGCGCATTCCGCCGGTCGGCGCCGCGCATCTCGGCCGCCAACCGGATCGCCTCCCGGTACGCCGCACTGGCAGCCTCTCGTCTGCCCAGGTGCGGAGCCACTCCCCCAAGTACGTTCCCACGGTTCATCGCCGTCACGCTCTCGAGCCGCAGCATCCCCTCCCGCCGGATACCTGCCGCAATTTGTCCTCGTATCAAAACTGCCGCCCGGTCGTATTCCGCCAGCGCCGCCGCCGGGTCTCCCGTCGCATGCAACGCATCGCCCATCCGCAAATGGCCCGTCGCCACCGCCACAGGCATACGGGGTTCCGGCCGCTGCCCCATCGCCGCCATCGCCCCCGTCATCGCCGCCAGCGCCGGCCGGTACTCCGCCAGCGCCTTCTCCGGTTGGCCCAGCAGCATCGCCAGATCCCCCAACCGGTTTCGAGCCGAACTCGCGATCGATATCGCATCCCACCCATCCCCCCCTCGCTGCACTCGCTCCCCGATCTCCAGACCCCGCCGGAACTCCCGTTCCGCCTCTCCAAATTCCCCCAGCATCTGCCGCGCCACTCCCATCTCCAGCCGCGCCGACCCCTGCAGACGCAACGCCTCCGCCTTCCCTCCCAGTTGGCTCAGTATCCCCACCGCCTTCTCCCAACTCCCAATAGCCTCCCGCGCCTGACCCAGATTCCCGGCCGACGCCGAGTTCTGTATATTCCCCACACGGATATAGGCGTTGGCAAGCTCCATTTGCAGCCCTGCGTCCCCTTGCGCTTCCGGCGCCAGACTGTCCAAGTACCCTAACGCCGTCTTTACCAATTGCTCCCGCAACCGGGTCGATCCCGGCAGTTCCACCAACCCGTCATGCACTTGAAAAAGAAACGTGTTCGCCAGCGACCGAACCTGCGCGAATCGCCGCTCCGCCCGCCTCTGTTGATGAACCGTGCTCACCACTCCCGCCCCCGCAATCGCCACCACCAGTACCGCCGCCCCGATCGCCCACCGGTGCCGCGTCAGGAATCGCCCCGCCCGGTACGCCACCGTCCAGCGCCGCGCCGTCACCGGTCGCCCCTCCAGATAGTTCCCGATATCGCCCGAAAACGCCTCCACCGAACTGTATCTTGCCCCCGGATCCTTCCGCATCGCCTTCTGCACAATCGCGTCCAGATCGTTCCCCAGCCCTGGCCCCGCCGGCTCCTCCTCGCAGATCGCTCGCTCCAGCGCGTACCCGCTCGCCTCCGCAGGCAGCCGGTACGGCAAACGCCCCGTCAATAACTCGTACAGCACCACCCCCAGCGAGTAGACGTCGCTGCTCGTCGTCACCGCCCCGCCTCTTACCTGTTCCGGACTCGCATAGTTCGGAGTGTAGGCCCGCGCCGCCGTCACCGTCGGATCCGCTCCCCCGTCCAGCAACTTCGCAATCCCGAAATCCAGCAACTTCGCCGTCCCGCCAGCGGTAACCAGGATGTTCGACGCCTTCAAATCCCGGTGAACCACCAGATTCCGGTGCGCATACTGCACCGCGTCGCAGATCTGCCGGAACAGCCCCAAACGCTCCACAACCGGGGAGTTCCGCTCCTCTACCCACTCCGGCAGCGGCTTGCCGTCAATGTACTCCATCGCGATATACGGCAACCCGTCGGCCGTCGCTCCGCCGTCCAGCAGCCGCGCGATGTTCGCATGCTCCAACCCCGCGAGTATCTTGCGCTCCTGCCGGAAACGCTCCACCGTTTCCGGACTGTCCATCCCGTGACGCAATATCTTGATCGCTACCTGTTGCTGAAACTCGCCCCCGTCCCGCTCGGCAAGGTACACCCTGCCCATTCCGCCCTGCCCGAGAAGGCGGACCAGGCGGAACGGTCCCACTTGGCGTCCCGCCGTCGTCGCGTCGGCCACCCGCACCGCTCGCACCGCCGCACCGCCAATCGCCTGTTCCACCCCCTCGATCCGCGCTTCCCCGGTCGAGTGCGCGAGCAGCGATTCCACCTCATCCCGGATCTCACCGTCCTCCGCGTTGGCCTCCAGCCACCGCCCGCGATCCTCCGCCGGCATCTCGTGGGCTCGTTCAAACAGCCTTTCGATCTGGTTCCACCGCTCCGGCGTCATGGGGATAAGCGAATCGCCTCATCATAGCCTAACGGCGACGGGCCGCCGTCTGGTTGTGATTGCGCTTCAATCCGCCCGCCTTCACGCTCGTCCGAACCGCCATCCCAGACTGATTGTGGTTAATCGCCAGGCCGCCTGCCTTCAACTTCGTCCGAACCGCCATCCCAGACTGATTGTGGTTAATCGCCAGGCCGCCTGCCTT
>CAYSFR010000005.1:0-13009 GCA_964430625.1 uncultured Solibacteraceae bacterium | reverse complement strand
CAGCTTCGTCCGAACCGCCATCCCAGACTGATTGTGATTGATGCGCCATCCGCCCGCCTTCACCCCGGAGCGGATCGACAGACTCGCCCGATTCTCATTCCGCCGCATTCCGCCGGCATTCACGTTCGCATTGATAGTCATAGTTTCTCTCCTCTGTGTGCCCGGCGATTCTCGCCGCACATCCCACAGGGCGGAAACCCGCCTCCAAGTGGCTAGCCAATTTTCAAGAATTTTTCGCAGACCCGAGTTCGCGCCGCAACCACGCCTCGGCCAGCGTCAGGTCCCGCTTCACCGTCGCCAGCGTCAACCCGAGCGTGTCGGCAATCTCCTGCCGTTCCAATCCCCCGAAATACCGCAGTTCGATCACCCGCGCCTTCCGCTCGTCGAAGGCAGCCAACCGGCCCAGCGCCTCGTCGACCGTCAGAATATCCTCCAGCGCCCCATCCGGCGACGCCACCGTCAGCGCGTCCTCCAACAATTGGTCCTTCCGTCCCGCCCCCCGCTTCGCCGCCCGGTGCTCCCGCGCGCAATCCACCAATACCTGCCGCATCACCTGCGCCGAAACCGCAAAAAAATGGGCCCGGCTCTCGAAATCCGGCAGTAGCTGTCGTCCCATCCGCGCGTACGCCTCGTGCACCAGCGCCGTCGGTTGCAGCGTATGGCCGGCCCGTTCCCGCTGCATATACCCCGCCGCGATCTGCCGCAACTGCCGGTACACAGCCGGCGTCAACGCATCCAGCGCCGCACGGTCGCCCGACTGCCACTGCTTCAGTAGCGAGGTAATGTCGCCCGGCTCGTCCATGCCGCGCATGGTAGGGAGTCCCCCCCTCACCGGCGTTTGGACCCGCCCGCGCACTCCCGCGCCTGCTCCGCCAGCGCCCTCGCAAAAGCATCGCCATTCCCCACCCCCGCCGCTTCCTCCGCCACCGCCGCGCACTCACCCATCGCCAGCCGCATCCGCATCAATTGCCGCCGCAACTCCGCGTCCTCCGGCGCCCGCCGCCGCAGCTCCGCATTTGCCGTCAGCGCCTCTTTCCGCCGCCCCAGCCCCCACAACGCCAGCGGCCGCCACTTCCCGAATTCGATACTCTCCGGCGACCGGCTCAGCAACTCTCCCGTCAGTTGCAACAGCTCTCTCCCGTATACCGCCGCATCTTTCGAATCTGCCAGCGGGATCGCCCCCGCATACGCCGCCGCCAGGTCCAACGCCAGCCGCGCGTTCTGCCGGTCACCGCTCCGCATCCGGGCCGCCACCCGGATCGCATCCCGGTACGCCGCACCCGCACCCTCCCGTTTGCCAAGATGCGGCGCCACGCCCCCCAACACATTTCCACGGTTCACCGCCGCTATCCCCTCCAGCCGCAGCATCCCCTCCCGCCGGTTCCCCGCCGCAATCTGCCCACGTATCACTTCTGTCGCCCGGTCGTACTCTGTTAGCGCCCCCGCCGGGTCCCCCGTCGCATGAAGCGCATCCCCCATCCGTAAATGGCCGGTCGCCATCGCCCCATACATTCGCGCCTCCGGCCGCTCCGCCATCGCCGCCTCCATCGCCGCCAGCGCCGGCCGGTACTCCGCCAGCGCCCTCTCCGGATGGCCACGCCGCATCTCCAGATCCCCCAGCCGGTTTCGCGCCGAAACCACCATCGACACCGCATCCCAACCCTCCAACCCGCCACGCAGCCGCTCCCCAATCTCCAGGCCCCGCCGGAACTCCCGCTCCGCCTCCGCGAACTCTCCCAATATCTGCCGCGCCACCCCAATCTCCAGCCGCGCCGATCCCTCCAGCCGCGCCGCCTCCCCCTGCCCCCCCAGTTGACGCAGAATCCCCACCGCCTTCTCCCAACTCACAATCGCCTCCCGCGCCTGCCCCAGATTCCCGCTCGACGCCGAGTATTGTATGTTCCCCACCCGATAATACGCATTGGCCAGTTCCATTTGCAGCGCGACGTCCCCAAGCGCTTCCGGCGCCAGACTGTCCAAATACACCAGCGCCGTCTTCACCAACTGCTCCCGCAACCGCGTCGATCCCGGTAGCTCCGCCAACCCGTCATGCACCTGAAACAAAAAGGTATTCGCCAGCGACCGAACCTGTGCGAACCGCCGCTCCGCCCGCCGCCGTTGATGCACCGTGCTCACCACTCCCGCTCCCGCAATCACCGCCGCTACCGCCGCCGCCGCAATCATCCACCGGTGCCGCGCCAGAAATCGCACCGTCCGGTACGCCAGCGTCCCCCGCCGCGCCGTCACCGGCCGCCCCTCCAGATAGTTGCCGATATCGGCAGAAAACGCCTCCACCGAGCTGTACCGCGTCCCAGGCTCCTTCCGCATCGCCTTCCGTACAATCGCGTCGAGATCATTGCCGAGCCCGGGCCCCGGCGCCTCCTCCTCGCAGATCGCACGCTCCAGCGCGTACCCGCTCGCGCCCGCCGGCAGTCGGTAGGGCAGCCGCCCGGTCAACAACTCGAACAGCACCACCCCCAGCGAGTAAACGTCGCTGCTCGTAGTCACCGCCCCGCCCTTCACCTGCTCCGGACTCGCATAGTTCGGCGTGAATGCACGTGCCGACGTCACCGTGGGATCCGCTCCGCCGTCCAGCAGTTTCGCAATCCCGAAGTCCAACAGCTTTGCCGTCCCGCCGGCGGTGACCAGTATGTTCGACGCCTTCAGGTCCCGGTGAACCACCAGGTTGCGGTGCGCATACTGCACCGCCTCGCAAATCTCCCGGAACAACCTTAGCCGCTCGGAAACTGGCGCCTTCCGCTCCTCCACCCACGCCGGAAGCGGCTTGCCGTCGATGTACTCCATCGCAATGTACGGCAGGCCATCGGCCGTCGTCCCGCCGTCCAGCAGCCGAGCAATGTGCGGATGCTCCAGCCCGGCGAGAATCTTCCGCTCCTGCCGGAATCGCTCCACCGCTTCCGGGCTGTCCATCCCGTGACGCAGAATCTTGATAGCAACCTGTTGCTGAAACTCGCTGTCGTCGCGCTCGGCAAGGAACACCGATCCCATTCCGCCCTGCCCCAGCAGCCGAACCAGACGAAACGGGCCCACCTGCCGTCCCGCCGTGGTAGCGTCTGCTACACGTACTGCCCGCATCGCCGCTCCGCCAATCGCCCTTTCCACTCCCGGGATCCGCTCGTCTCCCGTCGAATTCGCCAGCAGCGATTCCACCTCAGCCCGGATGGCAGGGTCCTCGGCATGAGTGTCCAACCACGCTGCGCGCTCCTCCGCCGGCATCTCGTGGGCTCGGTTAAAGAGCCGCTCGATCTCGTTCCAGCGGTCCGGCGTCATGGGTCTCAGCGAATCGCCCCATCATAACGCTACCGGCGACGGGCCGCCGTCTGATTGTGGTTGTAGCTCGACCAACCCGTCCCGTGGAGCCCCGCCTTCACGCTCGTCCTCACAACCATCTTCGTCTGATTGTGGTTATAGGCCGGATAGCCCGTCCCGCGGAGCCCCGCCTTCACATTCGTCCTCACAACCATCTTCGTCTGATTGTGGTTGTAGCTCGAATAGCCCGTCCCGCGAAGCCCCGCCTTCACGCTCGTCCTCACAGCCATTCCGGTCTGACTGTAGTTGTATCCGGACCAACCCAATCCGTAGAGTCCCTCCCTCATGATAGTGCGCATGGGCGTTCCTGTCTGATTGTGGTTGTAGCTCGGATAGCCCGTCCCTCGAAGCCCCGCCTTCAAGTTGGTACGCACCGCCATTCCCGTCTGATTGTGGTTGTAGCTCGGATAGCCCGACCCTCGAAGCCCCGCCTTCAAGTGGGTACGCACCGCCATTCCCGTCTGATTGTGGTTGTAGCTCGAATAGCCCGACCCGCGGAGCCCCGCCTTCACGCTCGTCCTCACAGCCATCTTCGTCTGATTGTGGTTGTATGCCGGGAAGCCAGTGCCGAAAAGCCCAGCCTTAATGTTTGACCTCACCACCATCTTCGTTTGATTGTGGTTGTAGCTCGACCAACCCGTCCCGCGAAGCCCCGCCTTCACGCTCGTCCTAACAGCCATCTTCGTCTGATTGTGGTTGTAACTCGACCAACCCGTACCAACGAGCCCCGCCTTCACGTTCGTCCTCACAGCCATTGTGGTCTGACTGTAGTTGTATCCGGACCAACCCATTCCGTAGAGTCCCTCCCTCATGATAGTGGGCATGGGCATTCCTGTCTGATTGTGGTTATAGCTGCTGAAGCCCGACCCGCGAAGCCCCGCCTTCACGCTCGTCCGCACAACCATCTTCGTCTGATTGTGGTTGTAAGCGGACCAACCCGTGCCGAAGAGCCCCGCCTTCACGCTCGTCCGCACTGCCATCTTCGTCTGATTGTGGTTGTAGCCGGAGTAGCCCGTCCCGCGGAGCCCCGCCTTCACGCTCGTCCGCACTGCGATCTTCGTCTGATTGTGGTTGAAGCCCGCCCAACCGATCCCAATGAGCCCCGCCTTCACATTCGTCCGCACTCCCATCCCGGTCTGATGCTGATTCAGCTGTAATCCGCCGGCATTCACCTTCGCCTTGATAGCCATAGTTTCTCTCCTCTGTGTGCCCGGCGATTCCCGCCGCACATCCCACAGGGCGGAAACCCGCCTCCAAGTGGCTAGCCAATTTTCAAGAATTTTTCGCAGACCCGAGTTCGCGCCGCAACCACGCCTCGGCCAGCGTCAGGTCCCGCTTCACCGTCGCCAGCGTCAACCCGAGCGTGTCGGCAATCTCCTGCCGTTCCAATCCCCCGAAATACCGCAGTTCGATCACCCGCGCCTTCCGCTCGTCGAAGGCAGCCAACCGGCCCAGCGCCTCGTCGACCGTCAGAATATCCTCCAGCGCCCCATCCGGCGACGCCACCGTCAGCGCGTCCTCCAACAATTGGTCCTTCCGTCCCGCCCCCCGCTTCGCCGCCCGGTGCTCCCGCGCGCAATCCACCAATACCTGCCGCATCACCTGCGCCGAAACCGCAAAAAAATGGGCCCGGCTCTCGAAATCCGGCAGTAGCTGTCGTCCCATCCGCGCGTACGCCTCGTGCACCAGCGCCGTCGGTTGCAGCGTATGGCCGGCCCGTTCCCGCTGCATATACCCCGCCGCGATCTGCCGCAACTGCCGGTACACAGCCGGCGTCAACGCATCCAGCGCCGCACGGTCGCCCGACTGCCACTGCTTCAGTAGCGAGGTAATGTCGCCCGGCTCGTCCATGCCGCGCATGGTAGCAAAAACACCCCCATTCCGGCCGCGGGAACGACGTATCCCCCTTCAGCGCGGACCGGGCAGAGGGAGGTGCAGGTGCGCTACCGGCGCCAAGTCGTCGAAGGCAGGACCCGGTTCCTGGCAAACCACTTCTTTTGCCGACCCGGAATGGTAGATTCCAGCAGGCACCATCCTGGACTCTTGCCCACCAACCTCACCGTCGAACTCCTCGTCCAAGACATCACCGAACCAATCGCCGTTCTCGGCTCCCTATCCGGCGACGATCTGCAAAACACCTCCGATTACATCCTCGATCAGTTCGCCCTGGTGCCGCTGATCAGCGCTCATGAAAGTTCCAGGTGGTCGGATAGCAAACGGGTGATCGCTTGCAATCGAGGCAGCATCCATCGCCTGCAAGCTGCCTTCTACGCCGGTAAGCTCGAAGTCCAGAGGCGGAAAACCGTGGTGCGTTGCTGATGGCCGCAACTAGGTCGCACCGCAGGTTTCCTGCTACCCGTGCTGAACAAGAGTTTCACCGTAGACTCGTTCGCCATCTGCGAGTCGATACGGGAAGAACACTTCCACAGACTAGCCGCCTTCAAGTTCGACGTTTTTCTGAATGACGTCGCTCCTTTCACCCAAGTTCGGCAGCGATATCGACCCATCAAAAACCACCGCAACTGCTTCACATGCTCCTAGGCCCGCTATTTTCCGTAGCCAATCCTTCAAGGTAAAGAGCATATCTTTGAATTTCGGGTGATCTGCGTCAGCGTCTTCAGCGCCTATGTGCGCGATGGATCCGTCCAGCCTCAGGCATCCGCCGTAAGAATAGAACTACCCGTGCTGCGTTAGCACTCTCTCAGCGACAGGAAGTAAAGCGTTCATCAGCGTCTCGGACTCGTGCTTCGGTGTCCTTGCTCGACACGGCCCCCAGCCACCGCGCAATCCTCCGCGGGTATCTCGTGGGCTAGGTCAGCGGGCCTCTCGACCTCGTTCCAGCGGTTCGCGTCGTGGACCTCACCGATTCGCCACATGATATCGCTACCGACGACGGGCCGCCGTCTGATTGTGGTTAATCTTTACTCCACCCGCCTTCACGCTCGTCCGCACTGCCATCTTTTGTTGGTTGTGGTTTAGCTTCAGCCCACCCGCCTTCACCTTGGAGCGGATGGACAGCCCGGCCTGATTGTGATTCAGCCGGATACCGCCGGCATTCACCTTCGTCTTGATAGTCATAGTTTCTCTCCTCTGTGTGCCCGGC
Source organism: uncultured Solibacteraceae bacterium (assembly GCA_964430625.1). Taxonomy (GTDB): domain Bacteria; phylum Acidobacteriota; class Terriglobia; order Bryobacterales; family Bryobacteraceae. Next base: position 6,576 of record CAYSFR010000005.1, on the reverse strand, counting down.
GATTCTCGCCGCACATCCCACAGGGCGGAAACCCGCCTCCAAGTGGCTAGCCAATTTTCAAGAATTTTTCGCAGACCCGAGTTCGCGCCGCAACCACGCCTCGGCCAGCGTCAGGTCCCGCTTCACCGTCGCCAGCGTCAACCCGAGCGTGTCGGCAATCTCCTGCCGTTCCAATCCCCCGAAATACCGCAGTTCGATCACCCGCGCCTTCCGCTCGTCGAAGGCAGCCAACCGGCCCAGCGCCTCGTCGACCGTCAGAATATCCTCCAGCGCCCCATCCGGCGACGCCACCGTCAGCGCGTCCTCCAACAATTGGTCCTTCCGTCCCGCCCCCCGCTTCGCCGCCCGGTGCTCCCGCGCGCAATCCACCAATACCTGCCGCATCACCTGCGCCGAAACCGCAAAAAAATGGGCCCGGCTCTCGAAATCCGGCAGTAGCTGTCGTCCCATCCGCGCGTACGCCTCGTGCACCAGCGCCGTCGGTTGCAGCGTATGGCCGGCCCGTTCCCGCTGCATATACCCCGCCGCGATCTGCCGCAACTGCCGGTACACAGCCGGCGTCAACGCATCCAGCGCCGCACGGTCGCCCGACTGCCACTGCTTCAGTAGCGAGGTAATGTCGCCCGGCTCGTCCATGCCGCGCATGGTAGCAAAAACACCCCCATTCCGGCCGCGGGAACGACGTATCCCCCATCAGCGCGGACCGGGCAGAGGGAGGTGCGCGTGCTCTACCGGCGCCAAGGCGTCAAAGGCAGGACTGGGTAACCGGAACCGCCCCGCAAGGGCCGGGGGGAGCGTCCCCGCTCCGGGGCATAACCGCGGAGCCCCGGCCCGCCGCCAGGCCGGCGTAACTTCGGAGCAGGGATCGACCTCCGGTTACTCAATTCATTGGCGAAGAAGACGACGCTGAATATTCCGCGAGCCGGGAACCACTCGGAGGATTTCGACGCCGCGTTCCAGAGGCCAATACCGGATCAGGTGCTTTTCAAAACCTCAGATGCGAAAAAATCGAGGGACCTGCAAATTCCGGTGCCGCGGCTACGGATTCCAACCCGTCTCCGCCTGCGTTGAAAGGAGAGAAAAAGTATCGTGTGCGGTCAAGAGGAAGCGATGACCAACCTCCGGCGATGCTTCAAGCGCGGAATGAAACACCTGCTCGCCAAGGTCGTGGTCAGACCGGGAACGAAGGAACGATCGGGCTTCGCTCAACGGGTCCCGGTACGGTTCAATCGTTCATTGAGCCGGCGATGCTTCTCTTCCCGGTATCCGGAGCCTGCGCCATTCCCTTACGACAATGCCGACTGAATCCGCTCCAGGCACTCCGGGGCGATTAGACGGTAGACGGCTGCCCTTTTCCTACGGACGTGGCGATAAACGATCGCGTCGCAGAACAGCACGTCTGCGCGCGGAATCCGCGCGGAACTCTCATTCTCCAACAGACATTCGACCAGGGTATGGGTGGCTCCTAACACCGGACTCAATAAACCGCGCGCGACCTCCATGAAATGTTCGCTAATCGTGGCGACGGCGATCATCGATGGCACCGGAAGGGCGCGCACAACCGCAAAGTGCGGCTCCGCCGAAGAGTACTGAAGGCGAACGGGCGGCCGGTCCTTGGGATACACCCCGGAGAGGAACGGCAAGGCCCCCGGTGCTGAGACTAGCAACGCTCCCAGTGCAAGTTCCGGCGAATCACGCAGCTTCTGCGGCGTCGACGCCTCGACGCGGCACCTGACCGCTTCTTCGATTTCCACTTTCAGCAACCGCCGTAAGCCGTCATCACTCGAGAGAACAAGAATGTGATCCGGCGGTTGTTGGGACAACCGCTCACGCACACGCGCGCTCAATTGTTGCAGGGTGAAGCCATGAGTGCGGGCAGTTTCGATGGTCTGATTGATCAGATCATCCAAATCCGGACGCCGGGTCCCTGGAACCGCTTCTGGACCCCGCACCCTTACACGCGCCCCGCGCTTGCCGGACAACAAGTTCAGCGCGGCCAACTCCTGATAGGCTTGGCTCACCGTGTTGTGGTGTATCCCCAACTGTCGGGCAAGCACGTGAATGGCCGGGAGTTCGTCCCCCGGCGCCAGTTCCCCGGAGGCTATCTGAAATTCGACCTGCGCAGCTACCTGCCGGCGGAGTGGAACGCCACTCCTCTTTTCGATTCGAATATTCATAGCCGAGTTCTTTCGTTGCATTGTGACACGTTCCCCGGCGTGTGACACTCCACAAACCGTCACACCTTGCACTGGGGAAGGAAGCTCTCTTGACCTAACCTGACTCTACGGAACAGAACTTATGACATCGAATTCAACCCGGCAGGAGAGCGCCAACCGATACTTCGCGCCAGATTACGGGACGGCTCGTGCCAGCTTCCGGAGGGCGGTGGCGGAAGCAAACGGCCGGTTGGAGTCTTTGCCGCTCGCTTGCATGGGGCCGAACCAAGAACGGCTTACCATCGATATCGCGTGGTTTGGTGCGGAGAATCCCAGCCGCGTGCTCGTGCATTCGTCCGGCCTGCATGGCGTCGAAGCGTTCACCGGCTCAGCGATCCAGTTACAGTGGCTCGCCAAAGGATTTCCGGCACTTTCGAAGGACTCCGGCATCATCCTCGTGCATGTGCTGAACCCTTACGGAATGGCATGGCTCCGAAGATTCAATGAAAACAACGTCGATCTGAACCGGAATTTCATGCGAGCGGCCGAAGGGTTCGATGGCGCGCCGGAGGGCTATGCGGCGCTCGATTCGTTCCTGAATCCCTCCAGGCCTCCGGGCCTTGATCTCTACTACGTCCAGGCGCTCCGGCTACTGGCAACACACGGAATGAATTGGCTCAAGCAGGCGATCGCTGGTGGACAGTACGTAAATCCCAGGGGACTCTTCTTCGGTGGCAAACACCTCGAAGAGGGCCCGGCAAAGTTTAAGGAATACCTCTCGGCCAAATTGCAACGCGCCGAACGTATCGTCGCGGTTGATATCCACACTGGCCTCGGGAAGTTCGGTGACGATCAACTGTTAATCGATAGTGGGCCCGCCGGGGCTCGCTTTGCCGGAACGATGTGCCGGGCCTTTGGCGAAAAAGTCCAATTATTGGCTCCGCAGGGACTCGCGTACGAAACGCGAGGAGCTCACTTCAATCTGTATTACGAGCAGTTCCCTCGCGCGGAGATCTATTTCGCGACACAGGAGTTTGGCACCTATGCCGGAATTCGCGTGTTGCGGGCCCTGCGGGCGGAGAACCAGTGGCACCATTTCGGTTCCGGTACGGCGGAGCATCACACGAAAACCGCGCTGCGGGAGATCTTTAACCCCCGGGATCATAAGTGGCGCCAGGCAGTATTGAACCGCGGCGATGAAGTCATTCGCCAGGCATCGACGTTAGCGTTCAGGGAGTCGCGTTAGGAGACCGCGCCGGGTCAGCCCGGCAAATCTCGACTCGCCGCCCGTTCCGGAGGACGACGGTGACCGCACGACTGGACTCGATCGCCGGCTCGGACGATTGGAGGTAAATCTCGACGAGTGACGCGGCCCCGGGGCTCGCCTGTAGTAATCCAGCGTCGAGGGCGCAAACCCATTGGCTGCGGAGGAGTCGCCCCCCGACTGGTTCCGCTTCTCGTACCCGACCACAAGGTCTCGAATCTCTGACTCGCTCCTCCGGCTGCTCTCTACTCGCTACATCTCTCCAGCGAATCAGATTCCCGGCGACCAGAAAACCAGGGGCCAACTGGCGCACCGACCCCGCCACCGGGGCGATGCGAATCTACCTCTTCGAACCCAAACTGTCGGAATCGCCCGCCCGGCCCACGCGCCAGGCGCGCCATCGTCCGCACCCCAAAGGCCGCCCCAAAGCGTCATCTCCAATTAGAGTTTTAACGAGCGCCGGCGATCGAAACGGAAACAGTGATACCGCGTAGTATGCTGATCGATATGACGCGGCTGGGTGAAATTGCATTCTGGGCCGTGGTGCTATCACATCCGGCGTTTGGGCAACCGCACTACGATGTGGAATGGATTCGGGGATACGGCGAGCCACAGTTCGCCTGTGGTCCAGACACGGCCGTTGTCGATGGGGAAGGCCATCTGTGGGTACACTGTTCGGGACACGACTATGGCGCCAAGCAGCCGCGTCGGGAATTGTTTCGGATCGACGGACGGAACGGGGCGCTACGGAGTTCCGTAAGGATCGCCGAGATTCTGGTTCCTCAACGCCCCGATATCTGGGACAGTTCGAGAACACTGATTGCGGTGCGCGATCGCGTCGTCCTACTCGCTAGTATGTTGCACGCCTCATCTGGGCGCATGCAATTTTCGGAGGGCGTGTATCTCTTGCCGATGAATAGGGACGGCCCCCCGGTATCGGTAGTACCGAGCGGTGCTCAACTGAGCGACGTTTTGCCGTCACACGACGGAAACTTGATTCTGGCAGCCGATCAGGCTCCCTTGTCGATCCGAAAGATCAACCTGGCCGGGGCGACGATCTGGTCGCGTAGCTTTTCTAAGGAGTTAGTTCTGCCGACACTGGCGGTTTTCCCGGACGGTTCTGTCTGCGCAACGGCGCAGCAGCAACGGACCGGACTGCGTTTGTTTCGGCTGGACCCGGGCGGCGTAGTGACACAAGACCTCACTCTAGCGGCAGCGCAGGGGACTGTGGCCGCCGGATCGGAACGTATGTGTGGCCTTCTCTACACCGACTCGTTTGATGCTGAAACGCGGGTATGGCTCGCTGGGTATGACATAAACCTGGGCCTCCGCTGGCGGACTGCTTCGCCCATCGGTGCACCCGCTGGCCGGACCTATCGACTCCACGCACTAGCGGATGGGTATCTTGCGACCGGGGAAGTGGCAGGCGACCGGACAAAATGGATCCTTGCCAAGTTTTCCTGGACGGGCAGGTTGGAATGGACCACGCCAATAGTACGCGGGGAAAGTGTCGTGATTCATGGCAACGCGGCCTACCTGATTTCGTCTCGTCTTCTGAATGCAAATAGCCGCGACTCGTTTCGAGTGATGAAAATTCGATTCCGCTAGGAGATCGGTGGATTCGCCTCGGCCGGCGGCGCAGGGGCCCCGGCGACTGCCGGGTGAGCCGGTGACATTCTCGGGAGCGCACTGATAATGCCACGACGCGACTGTGCTCCTGTTTCGGGAGTAGTTGCCGGCGCTCCATTGTTGTCCTCGCCGCAACCCAACGGACTCTACCGGCCCGTGGTGCCGCAGTCGCGCAGTTCCAATTCGTGAACGGCCCCATCAAGACTAGCTCACAAAGCGACACGCTTCGTGGTTCTGACCGTTTTTGGAGTGGGGTTCTCACGGTTCCGAGTGCTCGATGCAATCCACGGCTCAAACGACTCGCGGCGGGCGTCGATGCCTGCCTGCACGTCCTTGGCCCTCTGGGGTCACCGAACCAAGCGCCGTTCTCGCCTCTCTTTCCGGTGACGATCTCGAAGCCGCCTACGATCACACCCTCGAACAATTCGCCCCGGAGCGAACAATCGCCACCAGATCGCTCCGTTAGTGCGAAGTACTGCCTTCAGCTCTCATGAGATCGGGCGTCGCGTCGAGCGCATAGGGGAACGCCTGCTCATCAAGGTCGTGGTCAGCCTTGGGACGGATGAAGTGGTACGCTTCGCCCAACGGGTTCCGGTTCGCTTCAATCGTTCCTCCAGACGGCGATGTCTTTTTTCCCAGCTTCCGGGGCCTCCCTCAATCGATGTTCTTGAATAGAGCCCTGCGATTGCGAGGGATTCGAGTTCCTCTTCGGCTGCTTGGTCAGCACGAACAGGGTGTTCGACAGAGGCTTCAGCAGAAACGCCTTCCGCCTCCGTTTTCTCGCGGATTCTACCTTCGAGTTTCGGGTCGAGTTTGATCGTCATATTGCGTTTCTATCCAAACTGATTGCAGCAGCGGCGGCGATGCGACCACTGGTCAATTGCCGATGCGCGACGAGGTTCTCTTCCGGCGTCTCCCCTGCCCGAGGCTTTTCCCGGAGCAAGGAAACAGGAATCCCGGTTCCCCTCGCGCAGGGCTTGCCCATCATCACACCGGGCCGTCTCTCCATCTAGCGGGGCCGTTCCATTGCCCAGCTGTAGCAGCCTGGGTGCTTTCGCTCAAGGCGAAACAAACGTTGCAATCTAGGGTAAAGTCGCCAATGGCAACGGGGATGAATGCAAGCGATGCGGAATACCACCAGGAGATCCAACACCCTTCTGGAGGAAGATACCAAACCAGCCCATTCACCATGCCGAGTACGAGAATTGGCATGCCCTCACCCCCGGCGGACCCGGGAATACTGTTCAAATGGCAAAGACGCCACCTAGTCCGAGGTAGACGGGTCATACCACCACCTCCACCACCCGCCCCCATTCCCCTTCGCCACAAGCCAGTACTACCTACCACCCCGTACTGCCGCGCCAAAATCCCCAAACCCGTTCACCAACTTTCAAAAAACTCGCAACCCACTCATTCCACGAGACATCCACCCCGCCAACACCCCAGGCAACCACCGAAAACACTAGACAACTTCATATAATCCTAAATCCGGCAGTTGAATAGCGTTGCGGACTTGCAAAACGCCGG
>CAYSFR010000004.1:277391-371668 GCA_964430625.1 uncultured Solibacteraceae bacterium | reverse complement strand
CATGTCCGGTGGTGTGGGAGGGGAGGAGTTGTGAAGCTCCCCCCTATCCCGATCATGAGAGGGCTGGCGGGGACCCCCGCTGATATAATCGAAACACGTGCTTCCACAACTTGAATCGCGCATCCTCGGCGCGGTTTCCCAACACATTCTGATTCGTTATGGCGTAGAGATCGCGGCGACCCTGGAACAGCCGCGACAGGCTTCTTTTGGCGAGTTTGCTTTGCCGGTGGCTTTCCAACTGGCGCGCCAGTTGAAGAAGGCTCCGCGGGCGATTGCCGAGGAACTGGTGGCCGAGTTGCCGGCCATTGACGGCGTCAAGACACTGGAGGTTGCCGGCGGCGGGTATATCAACCTGCGCCTGGACCGCGGCGCACTGGGCGTGGCGGCGATCACGCCGGCGGCGGCGGGCGCGGGAGAATCGTCCGGCAAGGTGATTGTCGAGCATACGAATATCAACCCGAACAAGGCGGCGCACATCGGCCACCTGCGCAACGCCATCCTGGGTGACACCTTCGTACGGATGCTGCGGGCGAGCGGGCAGCGGGTGGAGGTGCAGAACTACATCGACAATACCGGCGTGCAGGTGGCCGATGTGGTGGTGGGGTTCCACTACCTGGAGCAGAAGACGCCGGCCGACGTGCAGGCGCTAATCGCGGCCGAGAAGTTCGACTATGCCTGCTGGGATCTGTATGCCAAGATCTCGCAGTACTACAAAGACAATCCGGACTCGCTGCAGTGGCGCCGGGATACACTGCACGCGATTGAATCGGGCGAAGGCGAGTTGGCCGAGTTGGGCCGGCTGGTGGCCGATGCAATTGTTGTGTGCCACATGAATACGATGTGGCGGCTGGGGATTCAGTACGACGTATTGCCGCGGGAAAGCGAGATTCTGCACCTGAAGTTCTGGGCATCGGCCTTTGAGCAATTGAAGGAGCGGAAGGCGATCTACCTGGAGACCGAGGGAAAGAACAAGGGCTGCTGGGTGATGCCGGGGTCGGCGTTTGACGAGAACCGGGAGGACGAGGACTCCAAGGTGATTGTGCGGTCCAACGGCACGGTGACCTACGTTGGGAAAGACATCGCCTACCAGATGTGGAAGTTCGGTTTGCTGGGCAAGGATTTCTACTATCAGCCGTTCCGGACGTATGCTGACGGGCATCCCGTGTTTGTATCGACGGCGGCGGCGGAGGGGGCCTCGCCGGTTTCGTTTGGCGGCGGGCGGAAGGTATTCAACGTCATCGATTCGCGCCAGAGCTACCTGCAGGACGTGGTGGTGGCGGGGCTGAAAGCGTTGAACTATCACGAACAGGCGGCCAATTCCATCCATTTCAGCTATGAGATGGTGGCGTTGTCGCCGCGGACGTGTGTGGAGATGGGAATCGAGTTGAGCGCTGAGGACCAGGCGCGGCCGTATGTGGAAGTAAGCGGCCGCAAGGGACTGGGCGTAAAGGCCGATGACTTGATCGACAAGCTGATCGACTCGGCGCTGGCGGAGGTGGCCAGCCGGAACGAGGACAAATCGGCCGATGAGCAGTTTTCGGCGGCCTCGGCGATAGCGATTGGCGCGCTGCGGTATTTCATGCTGAAGTTCACGCGCAATACGGTGATTGCCTTCGACTTCCAGGAAGCGCTGAGCTTCACGGGGGAGACCGGACCTTACGTGCAATATGGCGCCGTGCGGGCGGGGAAGATACTGCAGAAAGCCGGGGAGTTGCCGGATTTTGCCTCCGTGCTGACGGCCGATGTGTGTGCGCGGCTGTTGGCCGAAGAGGGTTTATGGCAGTACCTGCTGGCTGTGTCGCGCACCGATCAGGCCATCGCCTCCGCACTGGCGGCGGGTGAGCCGGCGCATATGGCCCGCTATGCATTTCAGTTGGCGCAGCAGTTTGCCAACTTCTATCACGACTATCCGGTCATTCAGGAAGCGGATGCGGAAAAACGCGCCTTCCTGCTTTGGCTCACCGCGCAATTCCGCGCGCAACTGGCTCGGACGCTACAGATCCTAGGCATTGACGTGCCGGCGTTCATGTAACCACTTTGAGGAATTCCATGGCAAGCAAGAATACATTCGGCGCCGCGAAGACGCTCACCGTCGGCGGCAAGAACTACACGATCTACAGCCTACGGGCGCTGGAAGCGAAGGGCGTCACGAATCTGTCGCGGCTGCCGTATTCGATCCGCGTCCTTCTAGAAAACATTGTGCGCAATGAGGACGGCGTGTCCTTCAAGGCGACCGACGCCGAGTACGTCGGCAAGTGGGACACGGCCGCGGCGGCACAGGACGTCAACATGATGCCGGCGCGCGTGTTGCTGCAGGATTTTACAGGCGTGCCGTGCGTGGTGGACCTGGCGGCGATGCGCGACGCGCTGGCGGCCAAGGGCGCCGACCCGAAGAAGGCCAATCCGCTGATTCCGGTGGACCTCGTTATTGACCATTCGGTGCAGGTGGACCACTTCGGCGCGGCCGACTCCTTCCACCTGAACACGATTCTGGAGTATGACCGGAACCGCGAGCGCTACCAATTTCTGAAGTGGGGCCAGACGGCGTTGCGGAATTTCCGCGCGGTTCCGCCGGAGACGGGCATTGTGCACCAGGTGAACCTGGAGTATCTGGCGCCGGTGGTGTTCACCAAGACCGATGGGGACGAAACGGTAGCCTATCCTGATTCGCTGGTGGGCACCGACTCGCACACGACGATGATCAATGGCATCGGCGTGGTGGGCTGGGGCGTGGGTGGTATTGAAGCCGAGGCTTGCATGCTGGGCCAGCCGATCACGATGCTGCTGCCGCAGGTGGTGGGCTTCAAGCTGCACGGCACGTTGAAAGAAGGCGTGACGGCGACCGACCTTGTGTTGACGGTGACGCAGATGCTGCGGAAGAAGGGCGTGGTCGGCAAGTTCGTCGAGTTCTTTGGCGACGGCGTGGCGGCGCTGCCGCTGGCCGACCGGGCGACGATTGCCAACATGGCGCCGGAGTATGGCGCCACCATCGGTTTCTTCCCGATCGACGAACAGTCGCTGGCCTATCTGCACCTGTCCAACCGGAGTGAGGAGCAGATCGCGCTGGTGGAGGCATATGCGAGAGAGCAGGGCCTGTTCCTGGAGCAGGGTGCGCCGGATCCGGTCTACAACGACACGCTGGAGCTGGATCTGTCGACGGTAGTGCCGTCGCTGGCCGGACCGAAGCGTCCGCAGGACCGGATCAATCTGCCCGATGTGAAGGCAAACTTCCTGACCACGCTGGCCGGGGAACCGAAGGACGGCGGGCTGGTGAAGGACGGCGCGGTGGTGATCGCGGCCATCACGAGCTGCACGAATACCTCGAATCCGTCGGTGCTGGTGGCGGCGGGCATCCTGGCGAAGAAGGCCGTGGAAAAGGGACTGGCCACCAAGCCGTGGGTGAAGACGTCGCTGGCGCCGGGATCGAAGGTGGTGATCGACTACCTGACCGACGCGGGCCTGTTGCCTTACCTGGAGCAGTTGAAATTCAACCTGGTGGGCTATGGCTGTACCACTTGTATTGGCAACTCCGGACCGCTGCCGGAAGCCGTTTCCGAAGTCGTTGCCAAGGAAAAGCTGACAGTGGCCGCGGTGCTGAGCGGCAACCGCAACTTTGAGGGCCGGGTGAATCCGCAGGTGCGGGCGAACTATCTGGCCTCGCCGCCGCTGGTGGTGGCCTATGCGCTGGCCGGGCGCGTGGACATGGATCTGCAGAATGAATCGCTGGGCAAGGGAACGGATGGCAACGACGTTTATCTGCGCGACATCTGGCCGAGCAATGCTGAGATCTCCGAAACGCTGAAGAAGAGCGTGCGACGCGACCAGTTTGCGCGGCAGTACAGCGAGGTGTTTGCCGGGGACGCGCACTGGGCCGGGATCACGGCGCCGCAGTCGGACCAATACAACTGGGACGACGCGTCCACCTACATCAAGAAGCCGCCGTATTTCGACGCTCCGGTGGATCCGGAAACCTCCATCGGCGACATTGCCAGTTTGCGCGTGCTGGCGACGCTGGGCGATTCGGTGACCACCGACCATATCTCACCCGCCGGCAACATTGCCAAGGATTCGCCGGCCGGGAAGTACCTGATGGACCTGGGCGTGGCGGCGAAGGACTTCAACAGCTACGGCGCCCGCCGCGGTAATCATGAGGTGATGGTGCGCGGCACGCTGGCCAACATCCGCCTGAAGAACACGATGGTTCCGGGGACCGAAGGCACCTGGACCATTCACGTTCCCACGGGCGAGAAGATGTGGATTTATGATGCCTCGATGAAGTATCAGGCGGCGGGGACGCCGTTGATGATCATCGCCGGCAAGGAGTACGGCTCGGGTTCGTCGCGGGACTGGGCGGCCAAGGGCGTGGCGCTGCTGGGCGTGCGCGCGGTGATTGCCGAAAGCTTCGAGCGGATTCACCGTTCCAATCTGGTGGGGATGGGTGTGTTGCCGCTGGAGTTTGTCGACGGCGCCAACAAGGACTCGCTGGGGCTGACCGGGTTCGAGGAGATCACGGTGAGCGGCGTGAAGGAGGCTATCTTCGGCAACAAGATCGCCACCGTTACGGCCACGGCAGCCGACGGATCGTCGAAGACGTTTTCGGCCAAGGTGCGCATCGATACGCCGATGGAAGTGGAGTACTACCGGCATGGCGGCATTCTGCCGTTCGTGCTGGGACAACTGGCCGCGCGCTAATCGCGCGAATTCGGGACAGTGATTCCGCCGCCGCGGCTACCCTCCGCGGCGGCGGAACTGTTTAGCCCCACCAGGGCTCGCCGGGGACGAGTTGCGACTTCAAATAGTCGAAGTCGAAATCGAGTCCGAGGCCGGGTGTGGTGGGCACGGTGAGTTGGCTGTTCTTGACGGCGGGCGCACCGCTCTTCACCATTTTTTCGACGTGGCGGGTGGGGCGGCCGAGGGCACTTTCGCTGCGGTAGAAGTTGTGGATAGCGCTGCCAAAGTGGGCGCTGGCGTAGGTGAGGACGATGGACCCGACGTTGTGGAGCGCCACCGGGGTGCGGGTCTGGTAGGCGTAGTCGGCGATCTTGCGGGCACCGGTGAAGCCGCCGCAGAAGGCCAGGTCGGGGTGGATGATGTCGCAGGACTGGGCGTCGATGAAGGGCTTGAAGCCGCGGACCATCTCCAGCTTTTCGCCGGTGAGAATGGGGATGCGGGTGGAGCGTTTCAGCGCGGCCCAGCCTTCGTGATGGGGCACGTTGATGGGGTCTTCCAGGAACAGGGGGTTCATCGGCTCAATGGCCTTGGCGATGGCGATGGCGCTGGGCGTATCGGGCTCGTTGTGGCAGTGGCAGGCGATGTCGATGTCGTCGCCGACGGCCTCGCGCACGTTCATGTAAGCGCGGGCGACGTTGCGCAGTTGCTGGCTGGTGAGGGTGACGGCGTAGCGGGCGGAGGGAACGCCGAGCGTGGAATCGATGCCGATTTTGAAGGTGTTGAAGCCTTCGGTGGCGGACTTGATCCGCGCCGCCCAATCGCGGCAGGAGCCCTTGTCGAGCATGTTCAACCCGATGCCATGGGAGTACATGGGGATGGCGTCGCGGAAGGGGCCGCCGAGGAGTACGTTGACGGGTTTGCCGAGCAATTTGCCGGCCAGATCCCAGAGCGCCATATCGATGCCACTGATGGTGGGGATGTGGGCCATGTAGGTGTGCATCAACGTGGTGAGGTTGTGGAAGTGGACCTCAATGGCGAGCGGATCCTTGCCGAGCAGGTGGGGGGCCATGGTGGCGATGCGGGCGCGGGCCATGGGCCCGGTGGCGCCGGCTTCGCCGTAGCCGGAAATGCCGGCGTCGGTGTCGATGCGGATCAGACAGTTGCCGGCGATGCTCTGAATGGCCATGGCGTGGATGGCCGTAATCTTCACTTTCCCCTGAATGGGCGCGGCGGCGCGGGCGAGGACGGGGAACATCGGGAGGGTTTTGAGGAGATCACGGCGTGAGATAGGCATGCGGCCAAATCGTATCACGTATGCTGGCTAATAGGATGCTCCCGATCTTTCTGCTCTCCGCCGCCATTACCGTCACGCCCTCCGGCGGGGTGCGCGCGTTTGAAGCGGCACGCGATCAACTGCGTGCCAGCGGCCAGGCCGGCACCGTCACCGTGAAGGCGGGCGACTACTTTGTCGACCATTCGATTGTCCTCGACGAACGTGACCCGGCCGGGTCTGTTTACCGGGCCGAGGGGCGTGTGCGCTGGATCGGCGGCGTCCGATTGCGCGACTGGAAACCAGTGAGCGACCCGGCGATTCTGTCCCGGCTGAGCCCGGAGGCGCGGAAGCACGTGGTGGTGCATGCGGCCGAGGGGTTGGGCGCGCTGCAGGCGCGCGGGTTCGGGCGGGCGAGAATTGCGGCGCACTCGGAGCTGTTTTTCGCGGGGAAACGGATGACCGTGGCACGGTGGCCGGACGAGGATTTCACGCGGATTGGAGAGTCGCTCGACACGGACGCTCCCGACGATGGGCACGGCAAGCGCCTGGGGCGGCTGCCGTTTGGTTTCCGCTATGAGGGCGACCGGCCGGCCCAGTGGAAGGCCGATGACAACATCTGGGTGCACGGGTATTGGGCGTGGGATTGGGCCGATAGCTACGAGCGGGTGGTGAAGCTGGATAAGGGGACTCGAGATGTGGTGACGGCGCCGCCGCACGGGCTGTACGGGTTCCGGAAGGGGCAGCGGTACTACTTTCTCAACGTGCTGGAAGAGTTGGATTCGCCGGGCGAGTATTATCTGGATGCGGCGGCGGGCCGGGTTTACTTCTGGCCGCCGTCGAACGCGGCCGGGGCGGAGGTTTTTCTGTCGCGGTTGGATGCGCCAGTGATCCACCTGCGGCAGACCCGCGGGCTGACGCTGGATGGCTTTTCGATTGCCGCCACACGCGGGCACGGCATGCTGATTGAGGGCGGCGAAGGGGCGCGGGTGGTGAACGGGAAGCTCAGCAATATCGGCAATGTGGGGGTGATTGTCGAGGGCGGGAGGAATCACGTCATCTCCCGTTGCGATGTGTCGCACACGGGCGATAGCGCGATTGAACTAACCGGGGGCGACCGCGCCACGCTGACGCCGGGGAATCACCGTGTGGAAGACTGCGATATTCACCATATGGGGCAGTGGGTCCGGACCTACAATCCGGCGGTGAAGGTGAACGGCGTGGGCAATCGGGTGGCGCACAATGCCATTCATGATGCGCCGCATGCGGGTATACTGCTCACGGGCAACGACCACGTCATCGAGTTCAACAATATCCATCACCTGGCGCTGGAGACGGGCGACGTGGGGGCGATCTATATTGGACGCGACTACACCGAACGCGGCAACGTGATTCGTCACAACTACATCCACGAACTCGGCGGCGTGGGCTTCGGCTCGATGGCGGTGTACCTGGACGATTGCTCGTCCGGGGTCACGGTCTACGGCAACATCTTCTACAAGCTGAAGTTTGGCGCCTTTGTGGGCGGCGGGCGGGACAACCGGATTGAGAACAATGTGTTCGTGGAGTGTAATCCGGCGGTGCGTGTGGACGCGCGCGGGATTGAACAGACGCCTGTGTGGCAGAACATGGTGTACCAGATGATGAAGCCGAAGGTGCTGGAAGCGCCCCATTTCCTGGACAAGTACCCGGAACTCCGTTCCGTGCTGCCTTACTTTGATAAGCCGGGCGGCGTGCCGCCGGAGGGGAACACGATCCGCCGGAACCTGATCTACGGCGACGGCATCGTCATCCGGCAATTGGCGCAGCCGCACGTGAAGGCGGTGGAGGACAACACAACACTCACCGGCCGGTCCGCGTTCAATCCCGTTACCGGCGCTTACGTTGTTCCCGCCGGCGCGCCGCACACGCGGATCCCCTTTGAGCAGATTGGACCGCGGCCGCTGCGATGAGAGCTTTGCTGGCTGTGCTGCTGGCCGCGATGGCGGCGAAGGCGGGGGAGTTGCGTGGCGTGTGGGTGGACCGCTCCTCGCTGGAATCCCGCGAGACGATTCGGGAGATGATGCGTTCGCTGGCCGGGGCCAACTTCAATGCCGCGTTCGTGAACGTATGGTCGCGCGGCTATCCGTTGTGGCCGAGCGATGTGTTCGAGCGGGAGACGGGAATCCGGGTGGATCCGTCCTACCGGGACCGGGACGTGATGCAGGAACTGGTGGAGGAGGGAAGGGAAGCGGGTATCGCCGTGTTCCCCTGGGCGGAATATGGATTCATTGGCGGCTATAGCCACTACTTCCCCGGGGCCGGCGGGCGTGGGCCGCTGCTGGATGTCCATCCGGAATGGGCGGCGCGGACACGTGGCGGCGACGACCGCTTTCCGATCGCCGGCGCGCCGGGCCAGTTCTTCTACTACCTGATTCATGCCCATCCCGGGGTGCAGACGTTCCTGATGGAGTTGATGGCGGAGGTGGTGGAGCGTTATGAGGTTCCCGGGTTGCAGTTCGACCGTGCCCGCTATCCGCAGGCCGATTGCGGCTACGACGAGTTCACGGTGGATCTCTACCGCCGCGAGCATGAGGGGAAGGCGCCGCCGGAGAATCCAGGCGATGCGGAATGGACGGCGTGGCGCGCGGCGAAGTTGAACCAGTTTGTCAACTCCCTGTACCGGCGGCTGAAGCACTCCGACTGGCGGACACTGGTTTCCAATGCGCCGACGGTCTATCCGAATTCGCTGACCAACTTCGCTCAGGATTGGCCGGCGTGGATGCGCGAAGGGTCGCTCGATTTCGTCGTGCCGCAGGTCTACCGGGCCGATGTGGCGTCGTTTCAGCGGGACCTGGCGACGCAGTTGCGCGCCGTGACGACGGATCCTCGCCGGTTGGTGGCCGGTGTGGACATCACCAATGGGACGCCGGATGTACTGATTGCCCAAGTGGAACAGGCGCGGGCGCAAGGAGTGCGCGGCGTCGTCATCTGGTACTACGCGGGGTTGGTGCGGAAGGATGCGCTGGCGCGGCTCAAGGACACCGTCTTCGCCGAACCCGCGGCGCTGCCCTGGCGTTAGCCGGTTACGGGTCCTTGGCGCAGAAAGTGGTCGCGCCGGGTGGAGGTGACTTGGAGAAGACCAGGCGCGCAGGGGACTGGTTCAGGCGGATTTTGAGGGCGAGTTCGGCCACCTCCGGGCCATAGGGGAAGCAGTTGACGTAGATCAGTCCGCTGGTCTGGCTTGCCAGACGGACCAACTCCTCGGTAGCCTCGGCCCGCTCCAAGAATTGAACTCTCTTTTTGATCCAGATGTAGCCCGTATGGTGGGCGATGAGGATTCCGGCCAGCAGCGGCAGCACCCAACGGTGGGCGTGGTATCGTGCCCGCGCCGCCAACAGTCCGGTGGCCACCACAAAGCCGACTCCAGCGCTGGCCAGATAGGTGTGGCGGCTGGGAACCACCGGCATGTAGAGGAGGAACGAATAGGGCAGCAGGGCCACGGCGATCCAGAGCGCCGGGAACCGGAGGGAACGCCACAGCGGGCGCCGCCACAGCACGATCGCGCTCAGCGCCAGGAATCCCCAGATCCAAAACATCCGCACAATGCTCCGGGCCCAGGTGGCAACGAACGGCGCATGGAGAGAAAACGTACCGTCGTTCAGATGGAGGTGATCCGCTTTGGCGGCAAAGATCGCAGCGGCATAGACCGCTGCGCCGGCAGCGAAGGGAAGCAGTGGCAGCAGATTCCGGCGCCGCTGATAGGCCATCGCGGCGGCAATCGGGACCAGGACGACGCCCCCTTCCTTTGACGCCAGCGCCAACACAAACCACAACAGCGTCGCGCCATAATCCCAGATCGATTTCGTTTGCAGAAACCGGTTCCAGCTCAGCAGGAAACAGCCGCAGAAGAAAAAGAGCAGTAACTCCGGCAGCGACGCGTACCACATCACCGCTTCCTGATGACCCAGATAGACGGCAAAGAACAGGGCCGCCAACAGGCTCCGCGTGCGTCCCAGGCCCAGTCGCCATCCGGCCAGCGCCACCAGCCACGTATTGAAGATGTGAAAGAGGACGCTTGAGGTGTAATAGGGCAAGGGCGAGAGTCCGAACCATTGCTCGGTCCAATGCGTGAGAAGGATCGAAGTCGCGCGGCACCGGTAGAGGGGGTCGGCCAGCAGGTCTGCCCAGGCGGCAACCGGGCCGTACTTCCGGCCGAGGTCGATTTGAACATAATCGTCGGAGACAAATGGCTGAATGAACACGGGGAGGTAGGGCAGTACCGCCAATACGGCGAGCACCGCCGCCCAGCCGGCCCAACGCCTGCGTAGACGAACTTCACCCTCGCGCACCGCTACTTGCGGAGGTTCATGTGCTTGGATTTCCCCGGTCACGTTTGCCCTAGTAGAACCTGCCGAGGTCTCGCAGGCAATACGGTAGTTTCTGTATGGCGGCGGACTCGCAGGAAGCGCTATATTCCGTCGAGGGGTTTCGCCGCCGGGTGTACGCTGTCACTAGCGAGGCCGATTTGGAATGACAAAACTTACCAGCACGAAGGTTCTTGGCGCGGGCTTTGGGATCGTGCTGGCGTTGCTGGTCTATTCGGCGGCCGAAGCGTTCCGCCTGCAGCGTGCCGGTGGCGAGGAGTTGAATATTGCCTACCGCCGCTTCAGCCGGCAGGATGATGCGATTACCGCCGTTCGCAGAACAATCTGGCTGGGCGGCATCTACGCACGCGAGTATTTCCTCGACCGCAGTTTGGGCGGTCGTGAGCGATTCGTGAACCACCTCGATGAACTCGAACACACCGGGCTGCAGTATATGTCCATCCTGCGGGAGTCGTCTCCTGCACGAGCGGCGGAGCTTGCCGTGGAGCCGAATTTCCATGAGTTCATTCGGGAGCTTCGCGACCTGACCACGCCGGGCTCCAAGGAGATTCCTCCTCCGGCCGTCCTGATCGAAGAGGTTTTAATTCCCCGACGGTTGACGCTGCTGGCGATCTTCGAGGAGTTTCGCGCGTCGGTCCGGCAAGAGTTAGTGGCGGCCCAGATTCGCTACGACGGGGATCGTGCCGCGGCGGCGCGGACGCTGGCCTACCTTCTGGCCGCCGCGCTGGTCGGGGGCGTTCTCGTTGCCTTTGTGAGCATTCGCTATGCCGCCCGCCTGGACCGGGAACGGCAGAACCACTACGAGGCGATCGCGCAGGCCAATCTGGAACTGGAGAACCTTTCTGCGAGGCTGCTGGAGATTCAGGAACAGGAGCGAAGGTCACTCTCACAGGAATTGCACGATGAGGTGGGACAGACCCTCACCGCCTTGCGGATGGAGATCTCGCAGGCGATTCCCCAGGTGTCCGAAGGCGGGACTCGAGAACGTCTGGTACGCGCCCGCCAGTTGGCCGAAAACACGGTGCAGATCGTGCGCGACATTTCGCTCATGCTGCGTCCCTCCCTTTTGGACGATCTTGGTTTGGGCCCGGCACTGCAATGGCAGCTGGAGCGATTCTCCAGCCGTAGCGGAATCGACTGCCAATTCGATGGCGCTGAGATCGGCGAAACGCTCCCCGATTCGGTGAAAACCTGCGTTTTCCGGATTGCCCAGGAGACGCTAAACAACTGCGAAAAGTACGCGGGAGCTTCTTCTGTAAGGGTGTTGCTCCGCCATGCGGAAGGCCGTGTCTCGCTGGAAGTCCGTGACGACGGCCGGGGCGTGGTGTTGGACCATCGTGGCCTCCCGTCCCGCGGAACAGGTATTTTGGGCATGAAAGAGCGCGCCCAGAAATTGGGTGGTACGCTCATTGTCGAATCCGCTCCCGGCGAAGGAACGCGCGTTGCCCTGGTCCTTCCGGTGGAGTCGCCCGTGCTGGAACCGGTGGTGACGCACTGAGAGGCCCTTCCTATGAGCTATCGAATTCTACTTGCCGATGACCACACTCTGGTACGCCAGGGCCTCCGCCGTATTCTGGAAACCCAGGCCGATCTGCGCGTTGTCGCCGAAGCCGGCTCCGGTACCGAGGCGGTGGAACTTGTGCGCCAGCACGAACCGGAACTTGCCATCCTCGATGTCGGCATGAAGGGGTTGAACGGGTTGGAAGCGCTCACGCAGATGCGCCGTCTGCTCCCCTCGCTCTCCGTTCTCATGCTCTCGATGCATGCCGACGAGCGCTACGTGCTGCGCGCGGTTCGCGAGGGTGCCCGGGGCTATGTACTCAAGGACTGTGTGGAACAGGAGTTGATTTCCGCCATCCAGACCGTTCGCCGCGGCGGCTTGTTCTTCTCGCCGGAGGTCAACCGCTTTGTGCAGTCCCGCGCCTCTGGAACGGTGCGCGCTTCCGATTCTCCCGACGATCGCTTTGACCTGCTCACCGACCGTGAGCGCCACATCTACCAGTTACTGGCGGAAGGCAACAGCAATAAAGAGATCGCCGGCCTGCTCAGTTTAAGTCTTCATACCGTAGAGACCCACCGTTCCCGCATCATGGAAAAACTGGGGCTGCATAGCGCCGCGGAGCTGGTCCTGAGCGCCGTTCGCCGCGGAATCGTCTCCTGATCCCTACAGGAATTGCTGTATCGACATCGGCTGGCCGTCTCGACTAAAGTCGGAACTTCGTACCAGCCATGCCCGACACCGCAACCTCTCCCCGCACTGGGTCCAACTCCGCACTGCAACTGTTCCCTTATGGGCTGAGTGTCTTTTTCCCTGCATACAATGACGCCCCGTCCTTGCCGGGCCTCATCGGCCGCACTTTTGAGGTGCTGGAACGGCATTCGGCGGAGTTTGAAGTCATCGTCGTCAACGATGGCAGCGCTGACAATACGGCCGAAGTGCTGGAAGAACTGCACCGCCAACATGGTTCGCGCCTGCGCGTCATCACCCACCCGGAGAATCGCGGTTATGGCGGTGCTCTGCGCACCGGTTTTGCCGCCGCCACCAAAGAGTTCGTGTTCTATACCGACGGTGATGGACAGTACGATGTCGGTGAGCTTCCGGTTCTTCTGGACGCCGTCTGGCCGGATGTAGGCCTGGTGAACGGGTACAAGATCCGCCGTCAGGATCCCTGGCATCGCATCTTCATCGGTGCCGTGTATAACCAGTTCGCCCGCTTTCTGTTTCGCGTCCGCTTGCGCGATATTGACTGTGATTTCCGGCTGATCCGGCGCACCTTGCTGGAGCGCGCGCAGTTGCAATCGTCCAGTGGAACGATCTGTGTCGAACTGGTCAAGAAACTCGAGTCGAGCGGGATGCGCGTCGTGGAAGTGCCCGTCTCGCACTACCCCCGCTTTCACGGACGTTCTCAGTTCTTCCGGCTGAAGTCCCTCGCCTCGACGTTCGGTCAGCTTTGGCGCCTGTACTTCCACCTAGTCCTTGGCTTGGGACGAAAGGACGCGCGATAACCAGCCGGTTGGATCGCCACCTCTTGTGCCTGGTGGTAATCCTGTCCCTCCAGGCTTCCGCGTTGTTTTGGCAGACCCGTTCCACCGGAGTCACGGTTGACGAACCCGCCCATCTGGTATCTTCGTTCCTTTACTGGCACGGCCGGGACATCCTCTTGCCGCGGGACATGCCGCCGCTGATCAAGATCGTCGGCGGAGCCATCCCCACCGCTGAGGACCTCGGCTTCCAACCCGCCGACGTGCGTCCCGGTGCGTGGGAATGGGACTTCGCCAGTAAAGTAATGAACCGCGATCAGCCCCAGTGGATCGGTCCGTTCTTCGCCCGCGCCCGGCTCCCGTTTCTGCTCTTCCCTCTCCTCACTACCTGTCTGCTTTTCCTCTGGGCCCGCCGGCAGTTCGGCCCCGAAGCCGCTCTTGCCGCCGCTTTCCTGTTCGCATTCGATCCCACCTCGCTTGCCCACGGCAGTCTCATCAAGAACGATCATGCCGCTACGCTTACCTTTTTCGTCTTCTGCCTGGCCGTCTGGCGCTATGCGCACCGGCCGCAGTTTCTTTCGCTCGTGCTGCTCACTGGTGCCGTGTGGCTGGCCTGTTCCGCCAAACTCTCGCTCGTCATTTGCCTGCCGGTAGCCCTGGCTGTCGTTGCCATTACTCTCCGCAACTGGCGAGTGCTTCCCCACGCCTTCTTCCTCCTCGCTGGGGTTTACGGTGCCGCATGCGCTGCCAGTTGGTTTGACATGGCGCCGCTGCATCCTGCCGAGTATGGGGAGTCGAGCATTGCCCATAACTTCTCCTTCCTGACCCCGGTTCTGGAGCCGCTCTTCACCGGACTCCCCGTTCCCCGGATGTACTGGAACGGAGTCAACGCACTCCTTTACTGGAATGCCGAAACCAACAATCCCATTTATCTCCTCGGAGAGCACGTTCCCGCCGGCAGCCCGTGGTACTTCGTTGTCGCCCTGCTCGTCAAAGCGCCGGAAGGCTTTATTGTCCTCCTGCTGGCCGGACTGTTTCTCGTTCGCCGCTATCCCGTGGGAACGATCACGTTTCTGCTCGTTCCGCCCCTGGTATACCTTGGTGCCGCTTCTCTGACGGCCATGCAACTGGGGATCCGGCTAGTGCTTCCGGCACTTCCGTTCGCGGCTCTCCTCGGCGCCCTTCCCTTTGCCGTGCCACTCCCACCGCTCGTTCGCCGTTTCGCTGTTGTCGCCGTCGCCGCCGCGGGGCTATCAGCCGTTCTAAGCTTTCCCAACGGAATCGGCTACTTCAATCACGTCTCCGGTTCCACTCCGAATGGCCTTCGTTATCTGGCCGACAGTAACTTGGACTGGGGCCAGGACCTGCCCGCTCTCCGTGCTTGGATGGACTCGGCTCAGCCGGGAAGGATCAAGCTCTACTACTTCGGCAACGACAATCCGTTCCGGTTCTTTACTGACAATGAAATCGAACCCCAGGCCCCTCCCTGGGGCCCGGACCTTGTATCTTCGGATCGCCTGGTGCCGGCCCCCGGCTACTACGCCATCAGCGCCAACCTGATTCCCGGCCACGCGTTCCAGCCCCGTTTTCGCGACTATTTCGCCGCTTTCCGTGCCAGCCCGCCGCTGGCCATTGCAGGGTCGTCCATCTATATCTACCGGGTCCCCACGGAAAACCGCGGCATCCGCCCGGAGAATTTGAACTCACCTACCCACAAATAGCTGCCGTCGAACGCCGGCACTCCAGGCCAGAAGAAGCTGTTGGCGCCAATCCGCGGCGTCGGTCCGCTGGTGCCCAGAATCGCTGTTGCCGGACGCCGTGCCACCAGGTCCTCCACGTCCCGCCAGCAGTACACCCGATTCCCCGTCGTATCCGTGATGAACACCTGTCCCTCCCGGATCACCGCGCCCTGTGGCAGGTTGAACATTCCCGACCCTGCCGCCACCCGCGGCAAGGCTTCGGCGCCCAGTTCGGAAACCCGGAAAACGTAGATCGTGTGGTTCTCCGACGAGGTGACCAGAACATGGACTCCATCGCTGGAGATGCGCGCCGGTTGGCGAATCGACAACGAGAACAGCGGTTCCTCCCCCTCCTGTGGAACTCCTCGCCACACCCACACCCGGCCCGCATCCTGATCGCCGAGATAGAAGTAGCTGTCGTCCATCGCCACTCCCCGAATCTCCCTCGGCGTCACCGTTCCAATCCGCCCCCGCAATATCTGTGTGGGCAACTCTCCGTTTCGTGGCACCTGCTCCCATACCGCCACCGTGTCCTTCCCCGCCAGCACCAGCCGGTTGTTGTGAATCTCCCCATCCCAAGGCGCGAACGGTAATTCATAAACAAAGTCCGGCCTCGCCCCGCTTTCGTCGGGCACGGCCTTCCATACATACAACCGCCGGTCGAAGTCAGAGGAGACCAGCAACGACTTCCCGTCCGTGAGCGGTACCGGATTCGTCATCAGAAACTCGGTTCGCAGCGTGTTAGTTTCCAGATTAGGGCTGCCGACCGCAAAGTCCGGTCTCTGGCCGCTACTGGCAGGTAGCGCGTTGTACACCGCAATCCGGTTCCCGTTGTATTCCGGCAGATAGAGCCGTTCCCCGGCCGCCACCACCGCTCCTCCGTCTCCTCCCTGGAAGCGGTAACCGCTGATGCTCAGGTCCGGCTTGACAACGGCGCTTTCCGGAAACGAATTCCAGATGTGCAGGGTGCGCCCGAGCATGGCCAGCCGTCCGTCGGGCAGAAAGGTTCCTTGCATCCAGCCGGCGTTTCCGTCCAGCGGGTCCTGCATGAAGAAATCGAACAGGTCCGCTCCGCTTTTGGGGAACGACTTCCAGAAGAAGTTTCCAATGCGCGTCTGGTAGGCGTTGTGATCGCCGATGATCAGCCGTTGCCCGTCGGAGGTGATGGTCCGCGGCGTGCCGATCGCCTCATGGCGAATGACGAAATCCGGCGGCTCATTGCCGCGCACCGGAAGCCGGTTCCAGAAGAGAATGGCCCGTCCGCCGGTCGAGGTCGCTACCAGCCGTTCCCCATCCGTCCAGACGCCCCAGGGCCAGCGCAAATCCGGGGTGCGGATCACCACGTCCGCTGCTTGCCCGGACGTGGCCGGAAAGCTGTTCCACAGCAGCAGGCGGTCGTTGAAACTGTCGGCCACCACAACCCGCCCGTCCGGCGTTGCAGAAATCTGCCCCGGCCAGTTCATCCCGTCGGGCCCCGCGCCCGGTTGGTTGCTGTCCAGATCCGGCTGCCCGATCACAAGGTCCGGCGGCGTGTTCCCGTCCGGAAGTGTGGACCAGATCAGAACCCGATTGTTGTTGCTGTCGGCAAGCAACAGCCTTTGCCCGTCGCCGGCCAGCCCGCGCGGATGATGGAACAGCAGCGGACCTCCCGAGCGGTTAAACCCGAACGCGGAGAGAACCAGGTCGGCGGCTTGGCCGGTCTCAAAGAATCCGCTCCGTCCGCCAGGCGCCACGGCGTATTGGGAATCGATCGGAATCACCTGTGTCGTCTGCTGTCCGAACAGACTGAGTCCGAAAAGGGTGATCATCCATCGCTGTGTCATCGGTTGCTCTAACCCCGGGCGAATCGGGGAAGTTGCGCCGCCAAACCTCCTCCGTCCACGGTGCCCCGGTACTTCCCATGCGATCCTAAAGACAGAGGTCCCGCATGACCCGCCCCCTCGTTCTTCTCGCCCTTACCGTTTCGATCTCCGCCCAACCCTCCCTCCTCTTCTCCTCCGCTGACCGCGATCGTATCCTCGAACTCGCCCAGAAGCAGCCCTGGGCCGCTGCCCTCCGCGATTCCATCCTCCAATCCGCCCGCGACTGGCCCCAGTCCCACCTCACCCGATTCGGTCTCCGGCAACTGGAAATCCCCGCCGAGGGTGGCCAGTGGTGGCATCACTACGTCTGCCCTACCCAGGGTGTGCGCCTGGAGTTCCGCCCGCCGAATACTCACCGCTGTCCCGTCGATGGCAAGACCGTTACCGGCTGGCCCTACGATCAGGTCATCCTCTCGGACCGCCATGATGCCCTCGCCGCCGCCGCCCGCGATCTCGGCCTCGCCTACCAACTCACCCGGGATCCCACCCACGCTGAGAAGGCCGCCTGGATCCTCACCCAATATGCCGGGCAATACGGCAACTACAAACTCCACGACACCAACAACCGCGTCACCCGTCAGGCCGCCCGCGCCTTCGCCCAAACGCTCGACGAGTCCATCTGGCTCATCGATATCGCCTGGGCCTATGACCTCATCCGCGAAACCCTCTCCGATACCGCCCGCCAGCACATCGAAACCGGCCTCCTCCGGCCCTCCGCCGCTACCGTCCGTGCCTACGATGCCGGCGCCTCCAACTGGCAAAGCTGGCACAACGCCGGTCTCTCCGCCGCCGGATTCGTACTCAACGACTCCGATCTCACCAACTTCGCTCTCGCCAGTTTCCGCGCGCAGATGAAGACCTCCGTACTCGATGACGGTTTCTGGTACGAGGGCGCCTGGAGTTACCACTTCTATGCCCTCGATGCCCTCACCCGCACCGCCGAAATGGCCGCCCGCAATGGCATCGATTTCTGGAACGAAGAGCCCAATCTCCTCGCCCTTTTCAAGACCCCCAGCCGCCTCATGTTCGCCGACGGCAGCCTGCCTATGTTCAACGACACCGGCGCACTCAATCTCTTCTCCCAGGACGGCCTCTATGAGTACGCCTTTGGCCGCACCCGGGATGCCGCCTTGATGAATGTCCTCGGCCGCCGTACCCGCGGCCGCAACGCTCTGCTCTTTGGCAATCCGGAACTCCCGCCCGCGGAGAAAGCACCGCTCGAAAGCCACCTCTTCGCCGGCGCCGGCTATGCCGTCCTCCGCGCCCCGGTGAATGATCACGCCGTCATCATGAAGTTTGGTCCCCATGGCGGCGGCCACGGCCACTACGACAAACTCGGCATTACCTCCTTTGCTATCGGCGGTCCGCTCGCCATTGACCCGGGTACCCAGGCCTACACCGCGCCCACCCACAATACCTGGGACAAAGCCACCATTGCCCACAACACCCTCTCTGTTGACGAATCCCAACAGCGCGAAGCCACCGGTGAACTGCTCTGGTTCCAGCACGGCGACGGATTCACGGCCGTCTCCGCCTCCGCCGGCCCGGCCTATCCCCAGGCCAATCTCAAACGCACCCTCCTCACCACGGCCGAATATACCCTCGACCTCAGTGAAGCCACGGCTACCGACGGCGCCGCCCACACCTTTGACTGGGCCTATCACAACTACGGCACTCCCAAGACCGATCTCCCCATGGAAGCCTGGTCCGGCTTCCGCCAAGCCAACGGCTACCAACACTTGACGAAGAACGAAGCCGCCTCCGCGCCCGGCCCCTGGTCACTCACCTTCGACGGCACTCCCACCGCCCCGGTCGCTTACGGCACTCTCTGGAACAGCACCGCCACTGTCGCCGGCCGTTTCGAAATCTCGACCGAGCAGGCCGCCAACGGCCGCGTCAGCGCCCGCGCCAGCTATGCTTTCAACGGCCCCGGCTACATCCTCATGACCACGCCAAACCTTCGCGATGTCCCCGCCGGCGTTCCCTCTGCTCTTCGCACCCAGGTCTTTGGCGATGCCTCCAACCACCGCCTCACCCTCCGGCTGATCGATTCCACCGGCGAAAACTTCGTCGTCAATACCGGCAACGTCAACTGGTCCGGCTGGCGCCAGGTGGAGGTTCGGGACCCGGAAAAGTGGAGCCACTTCGGCGGAAATAACGACGGCGTTTTCGACGCTCCTGTCCGCAACATCGTCATCGCCATTGACCAGACGGCCGGCGGCCCGCCCTCCGGCCGCTGGTACTTCGACGACATGACCCTTCTCTATGACGGCCAGCCCCATCTCGCCGCCGGCTTTGAAGACGCCTTCCGCAGTCTGCGCGTCTCCATGCTCGGCACGGAGGGCACCACCGTCGTCACAGGCCAGGGCCTCGGCCTCGACCTCCGCGTTCCTGTCCCCTACGTCCTGGCTCGGCGCAAAGCGGAAACCGCCCGTTTTGCCTCCCTCCTCGAGCCGTTCCAGGGCGAGCCCTCCATTACCAGATTTGACGAGCCCGAACCCGGCGTTTTCCTCATCGAAAGCCCGGCGTTCCTCGACCGCATCGAACTGCGCGACGGCGGCGTCCATTACCTGCGCACGGCTACACCTGCTCCGAATACTCCCTGATCGCCGCCACCAGTTCCCAGCCGGCCCGGATTGCCGAAACCGCCTTCCACGGCGCCCCCACTGACTGCGATATCGTCACCGCTGTCCGGGTTGCCGCCGCCAGCAGATGGCCCAAGAGGATCCGGTCCCGGAACTTCCGCTGGAATCGTGCCAGCAACTCCTCCCGCGCCGTGCTGCTGCTCGTCTCTACCCAGGCGCAGCGCACGTCGCCGGTCCAGTCTGTCCGTACCAGCCCAACCCGCGGGTCCTCTTCGCCGGCAAAGGACTCTATCCGCTCCAACGCCGCCTCCATCGCTGCCGATAACTGCGCCCGTACCGAATACCACGCCTCACTGTCGCCGGCGCCAAACGCCGCCGGGCTCTCCTGCTGTGCGTATTCCTCGATGCGCCGGATTCTCTCCAGCGCATCGCCCCACTCCCGTTCCGTCACTTCTTCAATATGCCCAACAGGCTCGACGCCGCGTCCACCGCCAGTTTCAGCATCTCTCCCCGGTTCGCCACCGCTCGCTCCACCGACTGCATATGGAGTTTCCACAGCGCCTCGTCCAGCTTGCCGTCATCTTCCGGTACCAGGTTCAGCGTCTTTCCGTCCATTCCCAGTCGCGTGTACGCCCGCAGCGGCACGCCTTCCAGCTTGCCGTCCTGCAACTTCACTTGCGACAGGTCGCCGCTCACGTAGGTCTGCACCTCCACGGTCGTCAATCCATCGACAATCTTGCCCATCGTCGCCGAAACCCGCGACAGGATGCCCTCCAGGACGCCTTCGGAATCCTGCGCGCTGCTGCTTCCCAGGCCCCGGTCGTTGAGGTTGAGCCCGGTGAGTTGGCTGAAGGCGACGGGAACGTTCGCCGGAGCCGTTTCGTGAATGGCGTCTGGCACCGCCGCCGTGTTTTCGGATCCCGGTTCGGCCGGCGTCGCGCCCCCGCCCTTCTTCGCCGTGGCCACACGCACACGTACCGCCGGATCGCCCAGGACGCAATAATTGCGAGCGTCATTCTGCGCCTGCCAGAGGTTGGCCAGTTCCAGCGTGTTGGCCTCTTTGAATGCCTCTTCCGTCCCCACATCGGTCTGGATCGCGTCGTTCAGCAGCGCTGCCATCTCGGCATATTTGCTGTTGAAATACTCCATCGCATAGCCCACCCGGTCGCCCTCCATCAGCCGCTGCCAGGTGCTCTCAAACGTCTGCAGTTGGTTCTTCGACCGTGTCCCTTCAAACGAAGTGGACCACGCCCGCTCCACGTGACCGATCACCGCTCCCGCCCCGTTGGCCAGCAACTTCTGCGGCAGGGCGCTGATAAATGGCTTGTCCGCGATCGCCTTCTTTGTCTTTCCGTCGGCGAAAAAATCCTCTTCCCGCGGCACACCTGCTCCGTAGCAGGCGAAGATCATGAAGATGGAACCCTTTAGCCGGGCGCCCTCCGGTACGTCCGCGGCGGCAAAGAACATCTCCTTTTTCACGGGCGCGTGTTCCGCATTCACGCCGCTGAAGTCCCGGCAAAGCAGCGCTCCCGCATAGGACCGCTGCAGCGCATGCCCCTTGGGCAGGGACGCCCCGTGGCTCGCCGTCAGCACCAGGGCCGGCGCGTGCTGTACCAGTTTCATCAGCTTCGCCCGTGTCGTTTCCTCCGGCGGCGGACAGTCGATTTCCCACTCCGGGTCGATCTTCTTGGTCGTCTTCGCTAGCGGCTGCACGAGTCCCAAGGCACTTCCCTTGCTGATCGTATCCCCCTCGTTCCACACTCCGAAGAATGCCGCCCGCTTGGGCAATTGAAAATCCGCCGCTTCCGCTTCCACCACAGCGCGCGCGTACCGCCCGTAATCCGCTACATCCTCAAAGGCGATCCGGCCTACAGCATACTGAATGTCCAACTGGTATTGAAACCGGAACGGAATCTTGTCCGGCCCGCCCACAATCAACAGGTAGTACGGAATCCCTTTCTTCGGATCTACCGGACCATAGCCGTCGGCAGCCTGCAGAAAAGTGGAAGCGGTCGTCGCTCCCCTCTTGAATCCCTTACCTCCCGAAAACTCCCGATACAACCCGCCCTCTTCGTAGGTGCCGCCCGCCTGCCGTTTCCGCAGTTCCAAAAGCGGCTGCAACTCCCGAATCACATCTTCGTTCTCGTCAAAGGAAAAGATCACGCCCCATCCGGCCTGCGCGAGGTCGTTCGGATCCTTCACCCGCTCCACTGGCGCTAAGTGGCTTCCCTTGGCCTTGTCCACGCGCTTTCGAAGATCCTCGACTTGCGCTTTCTCATCGACGGTGCGTTCGGTGCCCCGTACGATCGCGGCCAGGTCTTCTTCGCTTTGCGGGCCCTCAATCGAGTGGCCGGTCGTCATGTCAATTCCGTTGAATGCAGGCATAGCAGTTCCTATGGGTATCGGGTTTTGATCTCGAATCGAAAAGGAAGTCCCGCATAGCCCTCACCGGTTATGCGGGACGTTTGCCAATTTCCCTACTCTTCCCCTCAGCCGGCCGGCGGATCGTCAATCACCGGGCTGTCGTGCGGACCCTTCTGGAACGAAACAAGCAGGTTGTCCCCGGAGGTCCCGATCGTCAGTTTGCCGGTCTCGGTGGTCTCCAGGCTCAAGACCGCAATCTCTCCTGCCTTCAGCGGAATGATCGTTGTTTCGATATCGATGAAGTTACCCGTTATTGGTATCCGCACGAGTGTGTTTGCCATTTGGTGCTCCTTTATGATTGGTTCGAATCGACTAGCAATTACTTCTTCCATGCAAAGCGCGGATCCTTCCGCAAAAGGGCCAGTTCAGGACTTCGCTTTAGGTACTCCGGCGAATATCCCAGCCGTAGCGCTGTCCCAACCCACCGCAGCGCCTCTTCCCGCCGCTGTAACAACTCATAGGCCTCGCCCACGCGGTAAGCGATCGCGGGATCTTCTCCACTCAGCGCGATCGACTGACGCAATAGGGGAATACTGCTTTTTGCATCACCAATACTCGCATAGAAACCACCCAGCCTTACCAGGATCCTTACATCGTTGGGAGACGCTTTTCTTGCCTCCTCTGCCAAGGCGATTGCCCGTTTATAGGCTTCTGGCGCTTTTCCCTTGTTCGTCACGCTCCAAAGATAGGACGAACCAAGGTTTCCCCAACTGCTGTAATCCCGGTCATTCAATTGGATCGCCTTTTGGAACATTCCCGCTGCCTCGTCGTAGTTCCCCTCCAGTTGCAGCACCGCACCTAGATTCGAATAAACGCGGAAGCTCGGGGCAATTTTCAGTTCCTTCTCAAACGCCCGCCGGGCATCTTCGAACCGGTCCTGCTGCGCATAGAGCCCGCCGAGGTAGCCATACGCCGAGGCATTGTCCGGCGCCAGCCGGATCAGCTGTTCGAACTCCTGCCGCGCTTCTTCGAATCGCTTGGTGTTCCGGAAATGCAATCCCAGGTTGGCGTGTCCGGCCCAATAGTCCGGCGCCAGATCCACTGCCTTCTGCAGTGCCGGCTCGATGTCGGCGGACCGTCCCTGTTTTTCGTACAGCTCCGCCATTGCCAGATAGCCCTCTGGATTCCGGGTGTCCAGGCGCATCGCAATCTGCAGTTCCTGCATCGCCAGATCCGACTTCCCGCTTTGCGTATACACCCTCGCCAGCGCGATCCGGGCCGCTGCCAACTGTCCGTCCAGCTCCACCGCCCGCGAACAGGCCGTCGCCGACTTTTCCAGCCAGCTTACTTCCTTTGTGGTCCGGAATTGCCGAAAATAAGCCCGCCCGAGCGCCGCATGAACCAACGCCGGGGCGTCGGGCGCGAGGCTCGCCGGTTCCAGCAGTTGAATCGCCTTCTCCACGGCTCCTGGCCGGTAGGCATGGTCCAGCAGATCCACCGCCTCCAGATAGGCCCGATTCGCGCTGGCACCGCCCCCGCCAGTTCCTGATCCCTTGGTCGCCGCCTGCCAGGCCAGCGGAGCCACTCCCGCCGCCGTCAACAACACAGCCGCCACACCCCCAATCCACCACCGCCTCCGCCTCGTCGCCGCCGGGCCGCCTCTCCGCCGCAGGCGCGTGTTCCCTGCCAGCGCATCCACCGCTTCTTCAACGGACCCCGGCCGGTCCTCTGGCGCCACCTCCATGCACCGTAGAATCACCCGTTCCCAGTCCAACGGCAACTCCGGCACGATCTGTCGCGGCGCCGGCGGCGGAGTGTTGCCCTGCCGCACCGGAAACGCCCGCTTCCCCGTCACCATCTCGTAGGTCAGTACGCCGAACGCAAAGATGTCCGTCGATGGGCTCACCGCCTGCCCCGCCAACTGCTCCGGCGCCATGTAGCCCGGCGTCCCCATCACAAGCCCCGTCCGGCTCAGTCCGTCGTCCAGGCTCTCTTCCAAAACCGCCCGCGCTAACCCGAAATCACCGATCACGGCCCGGATCGATCCCTGTTCCTCCCCTACGATCATTACGTTTCCCGGCTTCAGGTCCCGGTGTACGATCTTCTTTTCGTGGAGTGCCGCCAGACCCGCCGCCACCTGCTCCAGCAATACGAGCGCCTCGTCCACCCTTAACTTGCCCTTCTTTCGCAGATACGTTCCCAGCGTCTCCCCGGCGATATACTCCATCGTCAGATAAAGAAATTCCTGCCCCCCAATCCGGTCCCGACCCACATCGAAAATCCGGCACACGTTCGGATGCGTCACCTGCCGCGCCAGATGGACCTCCCGCCGGAATCGTCCCAGCATCTGCTCTTCCTGGATCAGCCCCGGAAGGATGATCTTCAACGCCAGCTCCCCGCCTAATTCCTCGTCGTTGACCTGGTAGACCTCGCCCATCCCTCCCTTGCCCACGAAGCGGATTATCCGGAACCGCCCCGAAAGCAACCGCCCAGGCAGCAACACCGGTGTGTGTGCCCCGGGTGTCTCCCGCGGCAGTATCTCCATCGAGCCTGTCTCGTCGTGGTGCACCAACAGCGCGTCCACCCGCTTACGTAACTCCGCGTCCTCGCCGCACCGGGCCGCAAGCACTGCCTCTCTCTCCGCCCCGGCTACCTCCGCGGCCTCCAGAAAGATGGATTTCACCCGTTCGTTGCGGACAGGTTCCATACGCGTTATGAAGTACGTTTAGTATAAACGACGGCCCTTCCCATGCGGAATCAACGCTTAGGGAATCGGATGTTTCCTGTATACTCAGCCAACATCCCCCATTTTCTGGGTCCAATATGCTCCCGCAAACCATGTTTGATCTTGATATCGCTCTCAGCCCCGTCCAGTCCGGCGACTATCGCGTCGAGCTCCGCTTCAATGACCCGACTTCCGACGCCGGTGGCCTGGCCGCTTTTGGTTCGGCCCGCTTCGATTTCGAGGCGCTCAAAAAGGAAACAATCGACGATTCCTACGCCGACACCCTTACCAATTCGCTCTTTCTCGATGATGCCGTCCGTGATTTCTATCGCGACGCCCGCCAGCGCGCCATCGCCGGTACGCTGCGCCTCCGCCTCTTCCTCCATGCCGAATCCGTCGAAATCAACACCCTCCGCTGGGAACTCCTTCGCCATCCGGATCCCGACCCCGCCAAACGGATTCCCTTCGCCACCTCGGAACGAATCCTCTTCTCCCGGTTCGTCGTCACTCGGGATTGGCGGCCCATCAGCCTTCGTCCGCAAGCCCACCTGCGCGCCCTGGTCGCCGTCTCCTCTCCTCCGAATCTGCCTGCCGGCATGGCCCCCGTCCGCCGCGAAATCGAAATTCCAGCCGCTCGCAAGGCATTGGAGGGGATCGAAACCGCCGTCCTCGGCGATTCCCCCGATAATCCCGTCACCCTCACCGCCCTCATCGATGAAATCCGTAAAGGCGTCGACATCGTCTACCTCGTCTGTCACGGATCCTTCCCCGCCGATAATGTCGCCCGCCTCTACCTCCAAAAGCCAAACGGCGACTTTATTGCCGAGGAAAGCCGCGCCCTCGCCCAGGCATTTGCCACTCTCCAGCAACCACCCCGATTGATGGTGCTCGCCAGTTGCCACGGTGCTGGCAATGCCGGCAGATTCTCCCGCGCCGCCCTTGCCCCCATGCTCACCGACGCCGGCGTCCCCGCTGTTCTTGCCATGCAGGGCGAAGTGCAGATGGAAACCGTCGAAGCCGCCATGCCCGTCTTCTTCCGCGAACTCCGCGTCGACGGCCAGATCGACCGCGCCATGGCCGTCGCCCGTGCCCGCATCCGCGACGTCTTCAAAGATGATTTCTGGGTCCCCGCCCTCTTCCTTCGCCTCAAGGGAGGGTGTATTTGGTACACCCCCGGCTTCGGAACAGCGAATGAAGAGGAGATCTGGAAGCCCGTCTGCAACGCCATCGTCACCCAGGAACTCGTTCCCATCGTCGGTCCTGACCTCGGTGAACACCTCCTTGGATCCACTGCCGAATTTGCTTCCGCCCTCCGTGCCGCGGCAAATCTCCCGAAAACCGATGGCGAACGGCCCGATAGTGCCAAAATCGCCCAGGCCGTTGTCACCCTCTCCGGCCGGAATGTCCTCGTCCAAAAGATTGCCGCCATCGTCACCGAACGTCTCCAGCTCGCCGCTTCCCGCTTGAATCCGGAAGCGGCCAGGGATCTCCTTCTCAACGACGAGTTCCTCGAAGCTATCGTCACCGTCGCCTATCAGAATCCCGACGACCCCTTCCGAATTCTCAGCGACCTCGATCTGAAGGTCTACGTCTCCGGCGCGATGGACGATCTCCTCCGACGCTACCTGAAAAAGAAGGGGAAGCGCCCTTTCCCGATCTGCAGCGATTGGCGCGACGAGCGCAAGGGCGAACGCGACCGGGTCATCGAGTATGCCGATGTCCTTCTGAAGAAGATCGCCGAGGCCGCTGCCTCCGCCCCCCTCACCCGGTCCGTCGTCTTTGCCCTCTTTGAATCGTGGAAGGATGGCATGACCCGTGCCTTCAACGGCAAAACACCGACCGCCCTTCTCCTGGCCACCGATACCCTCAACGAATACATTGTCGAGGCCACCAACGCCACCATTGCCGCGGTCCTCGAAGACTGGAGCAAGTCCATCCGCACCGCTCCCGCGGAACTCGATTCCAGTCCGTGGCCCACCGAAACTCCCGTCCTCTACTATGTATTCGGCAAGTACACCTACGATTCCAGTTGGGTTCTGACCGAAGACGACTTTTTCGACTTTCTCATCCACCAGGGCAGCTACCCGTCCATGCCCGGATTCGTCAGTGAAAAACTGGTCGCCAACGCCCTCCTCTTCCTTGGCTTCTCCATGGACGATTGGAAGTTCCGTACCCTTTTCCGCCTCATCCTCTCCAAACCCGGCTCCGGTTACCTCGACGGCGAGAAGTTTAAACACATCGGCGTCCAGGTGGACCCCGAACAATACACCCAGGCCGAGGCCGCCCGCGTCAAGCGGTTCCTCCAAAAGTACTTCCAGAACGCAAATATCAACATCTATTGGGGTAGCAGCGCTGACTTCCTCATCGGCCTTCGCGATCGCATGAAAGCGCCTGAGTACCAGGAGGCCATCGCCCGCCGCCAAGCCGAGGCCGCCGCCAAAGCCCGAATTCGCAAACAGTTCGGCCTCAACGGCTAACGAATGCCCTATGGAAAACCCGTTTGTCGGCCCTCGGCCCATTCCGAAAGACAAGCCCATCTTCGGCCGCGATCGCGATATCGCCGCCCTGCGCCATCTCCTCATTTCCGAGCGCTTCGTCCTCCTCCATTCCCCGTCTGGCACCGGTAAAACCTCCCTGCTTGTTGCCGGCTTGATTCCGGAATTGAAACAGCGATTTGATGTCTGGCCTTTGACGCGAGTCCACAGTCTCCCCCCGCACGGCCTGAACACCAATCGATATGTCTGGAGCGTCATCGATGGCTGGCAACTCCCCGGCCGTCCGGTCAACCTTGCCGCCTGCCTCCCCGAAGCCCGCGGCCCCAACCCCATCCTTCTCCTCTTCGATCAGTTCGAGGAAATCCTGCGCGCCTCCCCCACCGACACCGAAAGCCGGGCCGAGTTCTTCCGCCAACTTGCCGCCCTCCTCGCTCACGCCCACGTCTGGGCCCTGTTTGCCCTCCGTGACGACTACCTCGCCGCGCTGCTTCCCCACTGCACCCAACTCCCCACTCAACTCCGTACGCGCTACCGCCTGGAACCGCTCACGCGCCTCCAGGCCCGGGACGTGATGAGCTGTACCGCCCTGGAAGGCGGTCGCACCTTCACCCCGCGCGCTCTCGACGCACTTACCCTCAGCATGGCCTCCGTGATCGTCCAGAACCCGGACGGTACACGCAACCCGGAACCCGTCCTTTCGGACGCCATCGAACCGCTTCTCCTGCAAATCGTCTGCCGTCGCCTCTGGGACGGCATGCCGCCCGGCGACCTTACCATCGACCCCGAAGACGCCGAACAATTCGGCGACGTCAACGAAGCCCTCGCCTCCTATTACCGCGTCTCCGTCGAATCGGCCGCCGCCGGCGACTTCCTCTGCCAGCGCTCCATCCGCCACTTTTTTGAGACCGAACTCATCACCCCCACCCGCATGCGCGGCCAGGTCCAACTCTGCCCGGAGGTCACCGCCGGTCTCCCCAATGCCATCATCGACCGGCTCCTAGAAACCCATCTCATCCGCTCCGAGAACCGCCGCGGCTCCTTCTGGCTCGAACTCGCCCACGACAGCCTCATCCGCCCTGTCCTCAACGACAACGCCCGTTGGAACAACGAATCCCTGAACGAAACGCAGCGCCGCGCTGCCCTTTGGCTTTCTCAAAACAGGCTCGACGCTCTTCTCGTTATTGGCGAGGATCTCCGCATGGCCCTCCAATGGGCCTCCGATAACCCTGCCCTCCTCACCGCCGTCGAAAAGGACTTCCTCGCCGAGTCCCAGGTCCGCCAGGAACAACTCGACCGCGAAGCGGCCTACGTCCAGAGCCTCCGCACCGCCCTCGCCCGTGTCCAGATGCAGGAATCCTCTCGTGCCAACGCCGCCTGCCGGCAGGAGGAATCTCTTGCCCATTACGTCGCCGCCCTCCGCATCAATCCTGCTTCCACCATAGAAGCTCGCACCGCCATTGCTTCCCATCTCCAATACCTGCCCTTCGCTATCCCCGTTTCCACCAGCTTCCGCCAGTCCGATGGCGCTATCGGCGCCATCAGCGACGACGGACACCGCCTGGCCGTCCTATCTCTGGAAACCGCATCTATCGAAATCTTCGATTCCTTCAGCGGTGCTGTTCTGTCCACCCACTCCGGCTACTCGCCGGACGCGGCGCTCGCCCTCAACGCCGATGGCTCCCTGCTCCTCATCGCCAACCCGGACGGCACCGTCCAATTCCTTTCCACTGCCGCCGATTCCGCTAACGGTCCCCCAGCCCCCACCGGTCCTCGCCCTTCCGCTGCCGCTTTCAACCACTCCGGCAACGTTGCCTTCACCTTGTCTGCCAAAGGGATACTCCAACTCTGGTATTCGGCCTCTGGCCACCCTGCCGGCCCCCCGCGCCATGCGGAAACTCCTTTCTGCTCCGCTGCCTTCCTCCCCGGTACGCCAAACGTCCTCACCGTTGCCACCGGCGGCGCCATCCAGGTCTGGGACGACTCTCCCGCGGGTCTCCTCTCCCAGCGGCCCTCCTATCCCGGTAATGTCACTCGCGCTTCCTTCAGTGATGCCTTCCTCCTCGGTGACGATCCGCTTGCTCCCGCACTGATGATCGACGCGGCCTCCTCCGCCAGCCTCTGGTCTCCCTCCGCCGCGGTTCCCACCTCGCTCTCCGCCCCTGCTCCCATCACGCAGGCCCTTCTCTCCCCAAGCGGATCCTACGCCCTCCTCCTTTCCGACTCCTCCCAGGTCACCCTATGGGATATCCCCACCCTTTCCCAGGTCTCCCAGCCCCTCCTCCGCGCCGGTTACGATCGCCGTATCTCCCTCTCCCGTTCCGGCCGCCTTTTCGCGATGGATCTCTCCAACACGGGAAGTTACGGTGGTGATCCCCACAGCCGTGCCGACCGCCTCCAGGACATCGTCTCTGTTCCGCACCCGGTCGACGTCGTCCCGCCTCCCCCCGAACGCCTCCCTCCCGCTGGCGCCGATGCCGTCGCCACAAGCCCCAACGGCCGCCTCACCGCCATCGCCGCTGCAAATGATGTTCGCATCTATAACTCCGCCACCGGCGACATCCTCTCTGCTTTCTCGGTGGAATCAGCCCCTTCCCATCTCGTCTTCAGTCCCGGCGAAGATCTCCTCCTGACCGTAGGCGCCACCTCCTTCCGTCTCTGGTCTTCCGTTAACGGAGAGCCGGCCGGTGATCCCGTCGACGTGGGTTCCCACCTGCTCCAACTCACCTTTTCTCCCGACGGCCAATCGATCCTTGCTGTCTCCTACGGCTACACACCATCCGCCTCCGTCTGGTCCCTGTCCGGCGAGCGCCGCCTGGAGACGCCACCCATGGAGTGCGCTCTGCAATTTGGCGCCTGGAGCCCCGCCTGTGACCAGTTCCTCACCGTCTCCGGTCCCACCATCGACCTCTGGGACGCACGAACCGGCGAACGCCTGGGCGCCCCCATCTCTGTCGCCGGGAAATCCGACATCTCCGCGGCTGCCTTCTCTCCCGAAGGCCGCCGCCTTGTTGTTGGAGCCAACTGCGGCACCGTCCAGTTGTTCGAAACCAGCGGCTGTGAACCCATCTCCCCACCCTTCCGCCACCTCTCGCCTGTGGTCTCGGCTGCCTTTAGCCCGGATGGCGGATCCGTTCTCGCCACCCGTGAAGATGGATCATCCCTCTGCTATCGGGTCCTCCTCGACGATGGCTCCCCCGGCCAGATCGCCCTCCTTTCCGCCGTCGCCGAAGCCGTCGCCGGGGTTACCGTCGGCGACCGCGGCTTCCTCCGCCCCCTGGACAATCTCCCGGAACGCCGCGCCGCGCTCCGTACCCAGGCCGGATCCCTCGCCGGGCCGCTCCCGGCATTCCTCGCCACATTCCTCCCCGAAGAGCTTACGCCATGACCAACCCTTTCGTAGGTCCCCAACCGCTCTCCCAGGGAAACCCAATCTTCGGCCGTGACCGCGAAATCGCCGAACTCCGCCACCTCATCACCGCCGAACGTTTTGTCCTCCTCCATTCCCCCTCCGGGGCCGGAAAATCCTCTCTCGTCAATGCCGGCCTCATCCCCGAACTCAGCAGCCGCTTTGACGTCTGGGACCCCACCCGCGTTAACTCCGATCCTCCGCCCGGTTTCACCGGGAATCGTTACGTCTGGAGCACCCTCGCCGGTTGGGGCGCCTCGAGCCTGGACGGCACCCTCGCCGCCTACGTTACCTCCCGCCCCCGCAAACGGAACATCCTCCTCATCTTCGACCAGTTCGAAGAAATCATCCGCACCAATCCCGCCGATACCGCCGGTCAAACCGAGTTCCTCCACCAACTACGCGATCTTCTCCAAACTCCCGGCCTCTGGGCCCTCTTCGTCATCCGCGAAGACTACCTCGCCCCCCTCTTTCCCCTCGTTACGAAACTCCCCACCCACCTCCGCTCCCGTTACCGTATCGATCTCCTCCGTCCGCTACAGGCTGCCGAAGCCATCGCCCTCACCGCTTCTTCCGCGGGCCGGGATTTCCAACCCGCCGCCCTGCAATCCCTCGTCCAGAACCTTACCGCCAACGGCCACGTCGAGCCCATGCACCTCCAGGTCGTCTGCCGCCGTCTCTGGTCCGCCCTTCCCCCCGAAACGACCATCATCACCGCGGATGCGGTCGCCGCATTCGGCGATGTCGACCAGGCCCTCACGGGCTACTACGACGCCACCGTCTCTGCCATCGCCGCAGGTGACCCCCTCCGCCTCCGCGCCATCCGTACCTGGATCCAGGAAGAACTCATCGCCAATGGCGTCCGTTCCCAGGTCCTCCTCACCCCCAACGAATCCAACGGCCTTGATAATCTCACCATCGGCCAACTCCTCGACGCTCATCTCGTCCGCGCCGAAAAGCACCGCGGCTTCACCTGGTTCGAACTCGCCCACGACCGCCTTCTCGCTCCCGTCTCCACCTCCAATCAGGCCTGGTTCCAGAACAACCTCTCTGCTCTGCAGCGCCGCTCTGCCCTCTGGGACCGCCAGAAACGTCTCGACGGCCTTCTTTTCTCCGGCGATAACCTTGTCGCCGCCAACCAGTGGGCCGCCGCTAATCCCGCCCTCCTCACCCCCGTTGAAACGGACTTCCTCCGGCTCTCCAACGCCCGCGACGCCCTCCTCCAGCGCGAAGCCCTTCAGGACCGTCGCCTCCGCCGCTGGCGGCCCGTCGCCCTCCTCCTCCTCTTCCTTGTTCCCGTTTTCCGCTTCTCCAATTGGCTTGACTCCGACACTGCGGATGGGGGCATCCGCATCGCCAACAACGAATACATCACCGTCTCCCGACTGGAAGCGGACTACCGCGCCCTCGCCAATACTCCGCTCCCCCCGGAGGCTAATTCTCTCAGCGATGAGGTCGCCCTCGCTTCCGTCGCCCCCCTGCTCACTCCCGGTTCCCCCGAGTTCTCTATCTCTGCCAGCCTCCCTGTCGCCATTTCCCACAATGGCCGGCTTGTCCTTACGGCGCGTCCACCCTCCCTCATCCCTTTGGATGGCGGCCCTCAAGTGCCGCTTGCGATTCCGCCTGGACGGCAAATCCGTTCCGCCGTCTTCAGCCCGGTTTCGCCTTCTCTCGCGATACGCTACGACGACGATTCCGCGCAACTCTGGTCCCTCTCCGGCCAACCCATCGGCACACCGCTTCTCCAGGGCGCTCCCATCCAGTCCCTCGCCTTCAGCCCCGATGGCACCCGCCTGCTCACCGCTTCCGGTGACCACTCTGTCCGCCTCTGGGCTGCCGCCTCCGCCGAGCCGATCGGGTCACCTCTCCTCCATCCCCATCCCGTCCTCTCTGCCGCCTTCCATTCCGACGGGCTTCGAATTCTCACCCTCACCGCTTCCCGGGAAGCCCGCGTTTGGGCCTTCGATCCCCCGGAACGGCCTGCATTCCTCGATCGTCTCCCGCTCTTCCGCACCGAAGGCATCGAAGCCCGCCAATTCGGCCCGGCGTTCTCCGTTCCCCCCAACTCCGTCTCTGCCCATTTCTCTTCCACCGGTGCCTACCTCATCGTCACCTTCAGCGATTCCACCTCCGCCCTCTGCTCCCCCAAAACCGGTACCATCCTCCACGGCCCGTTCCCAGCCGGTGCCTCCGTCAGTCCGGGCGGACGCCGGTTTGCCGCCATTGATCAGGGCCGCGCCCAGCAATTTAACTCCATCACCGGTCTCCCCATCGGCCTGCCCCGCTCTCCGGCCTCCAGCGTCCTCTTCAGTGGCGATGGCCGCCGCATCCTCACCTACTCCTCGTCCACCCTCAAACTCTGGCCCGTCCTCCCGGACACCGTCCCCGCACAGGAGCGCCCGTGATTCCCAATCCCTTCCGCGGTCCCCACCCGCTCACCCGCGACAATCGCATCTTCGGACGCGACCGCGAGATCGCCTCTCTCCGTGCCCTCCTCGTCTCCGAACGCTTTGTACTCCTCCATTCCCCTTCCGGCGCCGGTAAAAGCTCTCTCATCAACGCCGGCCTCATCCCGGAAGTCAAGGACCGCTTTGATGTCTGGGAACCGGCCCGCGTCAACGCCCAGCCGCCTCCGGACGCCCCAAACGTCAATCGCTACATCTGGAGCGTTCTGGCAAGTTGGCAGCGCCCCGGACAATACTCCACCCTCTTGGAATTCGTCCTCGCCCAGGCTCGCGCTTCCAAAATCCTGGTCATCTTTGACCAGTTCGAAGAGATTCTCCGCGCTACCCCCGCAGAAGTTCCCGCTCAGTCCGAATTTTTCCGCCAACTCGCTGAACTCCTCTCCCACCCCCGCGTTTGGGCCCTCTTCGCCGTCCGCGAAGACTATCTTGCCCCCCTTCTCCCCTTCCTCCCCCAACTCCCCACACACCTCCGCACCCGCTGCCGCCTCGATCTCCTCACTCGCGCCCAGGCCAGCGAAGCCATGGCCGGCACCGCCGCCGAAGGCGGACGCTCCTTTCGTGATTCCGCCCTCTCCGCCCTTACCGCGAACCTCGCCGCCGTTCGCGTCCAGAATCCCGACGGCTCCGTCCACCCGCAGCCCATCCCCGGCGAACACGTCGAGCCCATGCACCTCCAGGTCGTCTGCCACCGCCTCTGGAACAGCATGCCCGATCACGATTCCATCATCGATCCCGAAGATGTGGCCGCCTTTGGCGACGTCACCAAAGCGCTTTCCGATTACTACGACGCTGCTCTGTTCTCCCTCTTCGGCAACGACAAGGTCTGGGGCCGTGCCGTCCGTGAGTGGTTCCAGGAAAAACTCATCGCCGGGCACTCCCGTGCCCAGGTCCGCGCCGGGGCCCAGGACGCCTCCGGCCTCCCTGCTGCCTGCGTCGAGCCCCTGCTGAAAACCTACCTCGTCCGCGCCGAAACCCACCCCGACGGCGTATGGCTCGAACTCGCCCACGATCGCCTGATCGAACCCGTCACCCTCGCCAACCAGGCTTGGTTCCGGGACAACCTCGTCGAAGTCCAGCGCCGTGCCTCTGAGTGGCTGAAACAGAACCGGCTCGACGGACTCCTCCTCGAAGACGCCGCCCTCGTTGAGGCCCACGCCTGGGCCGCTGCCAATCCCTCCCTCGTCACCCCCGCGGAGCGCGAACTCCTCACCACCTCCAGTGCCCGCCAGTCCACCCTCTGGCTCGACAAAAAGCAGAAACGCCGCCTTCTCCTCTGGCGCTTCGTCGCCATCGGTTGCTCCTTGGTCCTCCTACTCCAATTCCCCGGCAATCTGCGGTCTTTTCGGGCTGGCAGCACCGCCGCCGCCCACGCCAGCCGTCTCGCCGCCGAACGCCAGCGTCTCAACACCCGCGCCCGCCAATTGGAGATACACAACTATGCTTGGTCCCGCGCCGCTTTCTCGCGGGTCCAACTGGCCGTCGAAAACAACCAGACCGCACTTGCCCTGGCCCAC
Source organism: uncultured Solibacteraceae bacterium (assembly GCA_964430625.1). GTDB lineage: Bacteria > Acidobacteriota > Terriglobia > Bryobacterales > Bryobacteraceae. The sequence goes on along the minus strand of CAYSFR010000004.1, from coordinate 337,223 downwards.
CTCGCGCGCATCCTCCGCTCCCAACCCGACCCAGAGGCCGCCCGATCCTGGACCGCTCTCCTCCTCCTACAGGCCAACCCCGCCGCCATTGCATCCCCCATCCTGCCCCTTTCCTCTCCTCCCAGGTTCATCACCTGTTCTCACGATGGCAGGCTCGCCTTCCTCATCTCCACCGACGGCAAACCCATCCTCTGGAACACCATCTCCGACCAGCAAATCCAGCTTCCCGTCGAGGGCAACGAACTGCTGACCCAGGGAACATTTACCCCATCCGGCCGCTCCCTCCTCACCACGGCAACCGGCGGAACACTCACCCTCTGGGACACTTCCACCGGCGCCCGCCGCTTCAATACCCACGTCTCTCTCGCTGCCGCTGGTGACGCCGGCGCAATCGGCGGCGATCACCCCAAGGTTTTCAGCTTCGCTTTTAACCCCGACGAGTCTGCATTTGCTGTCGCCTCCTGGGCGGCGGTCGAAATACTCTCCGCCTCTACCGGTGCACGCGTCAATTTCATCAGCCAACCCAACGTCGTCAACGACGTCAAATACAGTTCGGACGGGGAATCCCTCATCACCGCCGCCTCCGACAACAAAGCCTATTTGAATTCCCTATCGGCCGCCGGCTCCAGCCGAACTGATTTCGCCACCCACGAAGGCCCAGTCACATTCGTCGCCATTCATCCTTCTAACTCCTTTGCCGTCACCACCTCAGTTGACCGCACCGCCCGCCTTACTTCCATGTTCGGAGGCCTTGTCGGATTTTCCATGGCGGAGATCCCCTCCGCTTTTTCCGCCAAACCCCTCCACCACGAGGACGCGGTCTCCAAGGCCCACTTCGCCGCCGGAGGTCGCGACCTCGTCACGATAACCGCCAATGGTACCCTCCAGCGCTGGGCCATCGAATCCGGCGAAAAGCTCGGCCCCGCCGTTCGCTTTCCGGCCGATCCCCTCAGTTACGACCTCAGCCACTCCACCCTCCGCCACGTCGCTGTCACTCCCGACGGCACCGCCCAACTCTTCGCCACCCCTTACGAGGTTCCCATCGGTCCCCCGTTCCGGATGGACTCTCCCATTACCCAGGCCCAATTCTCCGCCGACGGCCGCTTCCTCCTCACCGCCTCCGCAAAGTCTGTCCGCCTCTGGCCCATCCTCATTGACTCGGACACCCCTGAACTTCTCGCTGACCTCGCGGAGTCAGTCGCCGGCCTCACCCTCGACGCCGCCGGGAACCCCATCCCCCTTCCTGATCGTGCCGAACGCCTCCAACAACTCCGCCTCCGCGCCAACGGATCCCTCAAAAACTTCATTCCCCAATAAAACGGGGGAGGGCGCACCCGCGCCCTCCCCCGGCACGCGTTAAAACGTGTACTTCAACCCGAACTGAATATTCCGCGGCACGGTGATCTGGGACGTGATCTGCCCAAAGCTCCCTACCGTCGTAATGTCCCGTCCTGGAGGTCCGAAACTGACATGGTTGAACGCGTTGAAGAACTCCGCCCGGAAATCCAGGTAGTGAGTCTCGGTCACGGCGAACCGCTTCCCGATCGACGCGTCAAAGTTGAAGTAGCTCGGCGCCCGTTCCGTTCCCACGCCCGCCGTGCCAAACGTCCCCAGCGCCGGGATTCCGTATGCGCAGGTGCCGTTGTCCACACCCGCCGCACAGAACGTCGTCGCATCCACCGGACCAAAATAACGGTCCACCGTCCGCGACGTCACCGTCATCTTCCGGTACGCATTCGCCCGCACATTCCCGCGGACCGACTGCCCCGTGTTATTCTGCGCCGCGCTGGCGTTGATGCTCACCGGGAAGCCGGAGTGCGCCGTCACAAAGTAGTTCGCATTCCACCCGCCCAGCAGCAGGTCGGCCATCCGCCCCATCCCCGCTCCGAACCGTTTTCCCTTCCCGACAGGCAGGGAATACAGCCCGCCCACCGAGAAGTTGTGCGTCGCGTCGAAACACGCCGGCCCGAAGTTCGCCTTCCGGTCATAGGCGTTCTGCCAGTAGGCGCCGTCGGAGTTCACCCCGGCGCATCCGTAGTAGCCCAGATTGTCCGTCAGCGTCTTGGAGAACGTATAGCTGGAAATCAACTCCAGTCCGCCGCCCATCCGGTGCCGCGCCGTCATCTGCAGCGAGTTGTAGTTGCTCGTCCCGCTCGATTCCGTCAGCGCAATGTTGCCCACGTTCGGCAACACCTTTGCCAGCGGACGCCGGTCGTTCAGCGGAGCCCACGTGTTGAACGGCCCCGTCCCCGGCAGCGGCTGATTCGCTTCGTGCGGCACAATCAGGTGCGTCGCCCTGTTCCCCACGTACCCCGCCGAAACCGAAGTCGCCTTCGCCAACTGATACTCCAGCGTGAAGTTGTACTGGTTCGTAAACTGCGGCCGCAAGTCCAGATCCCACGCCCGTGCCTGGTAGAACGGCGCCGCGCCCGTCCGCGGACCCGTCAGGTCGCCCGCCCCGATCACGTCCGCAAATCCCACCCGGATGTCACCCGGCGTACGCGCATCGAAGTTCACATTCGATTCCACAAAAAACGGCGGGTTCAGCGGCAAACGCAGATTCGCCCCCGTCCCTTCCAGGAAGCTCGAGAATCGGTACCCACCCCGCACCACCAGCTTGTTCTTCGCCATATCCGGCGTCCAGGCAAACCCGATCGTCGGCATAAACTGCTTCTTGTAAGGCTTGTACAGCGCCCGGCCGAACTCCGTCTTCCCGGGATAGATCAGCTGCCCAGTATAGGTGTTGATGTTCACCTGACGATCTGCAACTTCCTCCAACGGCGAGATGTATTCCCACCGCAATCCCAGGTTCACCGTCAGGTTCCGCTTCGCCTTCCAGTCATCCTGGAAGTACGTTGAGTTCCGCCAGTGCCGCTGGCCCCACTTTCCCGTCACCGCGCCTCGGCCCTTCGCCGAAAGCACGTTCAACAGAAAGTCGCCGTAGTCGATCCCCGTATACCCGCCCGAGTACGTAAACGTCCCCAGCGCACCGTTGTTGCCCGCGTAGTAGTGATTCTGCTGTGCCCGGAACAACTGCCCGCCAAACTTCAATAGATGCGCTGCCGCCTGGTACGTGAAGTGCGTCTGCGCCTGATAGTTGTTCTGCTTGGAGTCGGCAATCGAAGCGCCCGCGCCAATCCCCGTCAGCCCGCCGCCCAGCGTGATCCCGCTGATGCCCGCAATCGGCTGCCCGCCCGCAATGCCGAACTTCTGGTTCCCATCCATCCCCAGTTGTCCGCTCCAATCCACCGTGTTGTCCGCCACCCCTGTACGGCTATAGGACAGCCGCGAATCGTTCACCAGTCGCGGCGTGTATGTCCGCGTCCAGTTCACCACCGCCGATGTCGTCGGCCCTTCGGTCCCCGTCGTCAGGTTCACCGGCAATGCCGCCCGTGCCCCCAGCGAACTGTACCTTCCGATCGACCACCGCGCCGACACCGAATCCTTGTCTGTCGGCCGCAAATCCACCTTCACGTCTGCCTGATGGTTCGACAACTTGCTCGCCTGGCTCGAAAGATAGTTGCTCGTCACCCCCAGCGCGCCGACTCCCGTGTTATTCGGCAGCGGGTACAGGTCCGGGCTGCTGAAGAGCTTCTGTGCAACCGGATTCGTGATCCGCGCCGCCGGTATGATGTTCCCCGGAAACGGTGCCCGCGATGCCACGTCGGTCCCCGTGATCGGATCCCGCACAATCTGGTTCTGCGTCAGAAACCGCGACAGGTTCCCCTGCCGCCATTCCGCCGGAGCCACGCTCGCCGCCGCCGGCCCCGACGCCCGCTGCTCGGTCCCTTCATAGTCCATAAAGAAAAATGCCTTGTTCTTCCGGATCGGACCGCCCAGCGTGCCGCCAAAAATGTTCCGCCGGAACGCGTTTCGTTTCTGGCCAGAACGGTTGGCGAAAAACCCGTTGGCGTCCAGCTTGTCGTTGCGCAAAAACTCAAACGCATTCCCGTGCAACTGGTTCGTCCCGCTCTTCAGCGACATCACCACGCTCGCCCCGCCCACGTTTCCGTACTCGCCGCCGCCGTTGCCGGTGATCACCTTCACCTCTTCCAGCGCGTCCACATTCGGCTGGTACCCGATCCGGTTGCCAACGGTCTCGCCCGTCTCCACACCATCCAGCAGAAAGTTGTTCGTCTGCTCCCGGTTCCCGTTCACCTGCGGCCGGCTGCCGCTGCTCTGGAACCGCGCCGATGTCCCCATCACGCTCGGCGAGGTACTGATCGCGCCAGGGATCAGCAGTGTTACCGACGCGAAATTCCGCCCGTTCAAGGGCAGGGAAGTCAGCTTCGAGGAATTGATGGCGTCGCCGGTCGCGGTCGACTCGGTCTGCAGAATCGGTGCCGCGCCCGTAATCTCCACCGTCTGCGTCAGGTCGCCCACTTCCAGCTTAAAGTCGATACGCCCAATCTGGTTTACTTCCAGCGTTACCGGACCCACCGCGGCCTTCTTGAAACCCGTGTTCTCGGCCACCACGTTGTACTGCCCGATCGGCAGAAACGGCAGATTGTACACACCTGAACCATTCGTGACCGCTGAGTTCACTACCCCCGTGCCGGCATTGGTTGCCATCACCTTGGCGCCCGCTACCGCGGCACCGCTGGGGTCTGTTACGGTCCCTGTCAGGGATCCGGTCGTTGTCTGAGCGGCGGCAAGGGAAGCAAACCATGCGGCCGAAAATAGGAGCGAGAAAATCTTTCTGTTCATGCACGGACCTTTCCGGGAACTTCGATTTCTACGCGGGGCGCCACTGAGGGCGCCGGGACGGTTCCTGTTAGTCTACCGCAGCCATCCTCCCGGCTCGCCCCAATGATGCTCTTACTGCCCTGTCCGGCGTCGCCTACTTCGCGCTCAAGTACCGTGCCCCGGCTCCCGGAGTCACCGCCGTGAACGTGATCTCCTGCCCGGCCGTCGCCGCCCATCCGCGCAGTTCCGCCGCTGTCACCGGCTCCCGGCCCGGCCCGCCCGCAAACTGCTTTGCCGCCGCATCCCACAGATACGTCCGCATCTCCCCCTCCCGCACCACATGCGCCACCACGTCGCACTCCATCACCGGCCCCGCAGGGTTCAACGACTTCGAGACGAACGCCGCCCCGGCCCGGCTCAGCAATAGGTCGATCCGCGCCCCCACCGCCGCGGCATTGTTGCTCCGCAGCGTCACCTGCTGCCCAACAATCGGCGCCAGATCGCTGTCGAACGCCAGGATGAACTGCTCCATATCCCGCCGCATCCCGTCCGGATTGTTCACGGGAAAGCCCGAATTCGGCGTCGGACGGAACACCGATGCCGTCAGGAACCGGAACAGCGTGTCGGTCGACCCGTCCCCTGTAAACCCGAATCCCCGCACCTGCTTCCCCTTCTCCCCGCTATCAGGCGCGTCATAGAAACTCACCGCCGGCGTTCCGAACATCCCCACCTTCGCGTACATGTTCCGCAAATGCGGAATCTTCACGATCTGTGGCAGATTCTCAAAACTCTGGTTCCCACCCGTGCCATAGAAGCCCCGCTTCGGATCCAACTCATGGCATTCATTGCAAGTAAACGCGCTCTTTGCCCCGCCGAAAAACGCCACCAGAGGCGAATCGATCCCTGCCGATGGCCGCGTCCCCGAATAGAAATCCGCCGCCCGCTTCTGGCCAGCCGTCAGCGAATTGTCCAGATTCCGCACCGGATTCGGCGGCGGCAACACCTGTAACTGAAAATCGGCGAACTCCTGCATCTCGTCCTTTGTCGGAATCTCCGGACTCCCGATCAGACCCTCGAACGCCGGAGCGAAATTCAGGAACGAAATGTTGGAATCAAATGCGCTCGTCCCCATCGGACCCACGCTCCGGTCTCCCCGCCAGTGCATCGCCCCGGAATACTTCATGCCCCGCAGCGTCTGCGTCGTGAACGGCCCCTTCATCGGATGGAAATCTTCCGGGTTCCCGCTCCCATTCAACTGATAGTTCAACCCCAGCAACTGCCGGATGATCGGATTCGCCAGGAACACGCCGAAATTGATCGGAATCGGGCTCTTCGTCACCGCCCCGTCGGGATTCCCCAGATCCCACGCCAAATCGTCCATATCGCCAAAATGATGGCAACTCGCGCACGTCGCCTCGCCGTTCCCCGAATACTGCGTCGCGTCGTACAGCATTCGCCGGCCCTTCACCACCGACGGCGGTTCCGGATTCGGCATCTCCAGCGCGCCGACCTCCCGCCCCGTCTCCAACTCGATTACCTTCACCGCATTGTCGAACCGCGTCATCACATACAGCAATCCCCGCGCCTCGTCCAGCGTTACCCCGCACGGGCCTCCACCCGTCACCGGTATATAGCTCGCGCTCGCCACGGTCGGGTCAAAACTGTCAGCCTCCAATTCGCCCGTTGAAAACACCCCGATTCGCGAGGACCCATATGCCGCCACGTACAGCCGCTTTCCGTCCCCGCTCACCGCCATGTCCAAGGGCGTCGACAGGCTGTGGTTCCGCGCGCTCAGGTCAAACCCCTCTTGCCCCGCAAGTTTGCTGTAGTCCAGGTGCTTGTTCAAATGGCGCGGTGCCACCCCGCCTTCATTGATCACCGTGATCCGCGTCTCCGCCAGATGCCCCTGCACCGTGTGCCCCGCAAACTTCCCCGGCCCTTCAAACCGCACCTCGTTCCGCGCCTCCGTATTGGAAACGTAGAGCGTCCCGCTCACCGGATTCGTCGCCATGTTGAACAGCGTCGTCCCGGCGTGCGCATACTCCGCCGTCTGGTTCAACGTCTTCGCGTCGATCGCAAACACGTCCGTGTCCGGCAGGCTGAAGCGCACCTGCCCGTCCCACACCCGGTGCAACTCGTCCTCCCAGTGCCCGCTCGCGTTGTTGAACTTCACAATGAGCCCACTCTCCGGCGCCGGATCCCCCGCTGCGTTCGTTGCCGGTCCCGGGTTCCCTCCCGGACTCATCGACCCGTCCCGCATCCGGCACGGCTTATACGCATCGAACCCGGTGCAGATCCGCCCGTCGATCACCGTCGTCGTCTGATTCCCCGAGTGGAATCCCGCGACATAAACGGTCCCCCTATCGGGACTCACCGCCAGCGCCCGCGGCGTGTCGGTAAAGAAACTCAGAATCCGCACGGGCACCCCGCCCAGCGCCTCTCCGGGGTTTGCCCCGTCGAACACCCACACATCCGCTCGCGGTACACCCGGCGTCGTAAACTGCGGATCCCCGGCGCCCGGCACATTCGCCAGCGAGGGGTCCGTCCGGTGCTGCCCCCGGTGCGCCGTCGTGATAAAGGCCCGCGAAGGATCTCCCGCAAAGACGATATCCCGAGGTTCATCGCCCACCAGCAGCGTCCGCGTCACACGCGGCGTCCCCGCCAGGCTCACCACGCTCACACTATCGGAAAGGTGGTTCACCACCCAGACCTCGTCGTTCGTCCGTGCCGCCACCGCCACGGGTTCCATTCCCACCGGAACCCGCCGCGTCCACACCGGGTTTCCGCTGCTGATGTCGAAGATCTCCAGCGTCCCGTTCGGCGTGTTTACCGCGAACAGTTTCGTCCCGTCCGGCGACGTCGCCATTGGCCGCACCGGGCCGCTCTCAAAGGCCACGAACGAGGGCCCCTCTGAGGCCGCCGTCACCCCGTGCGGCCCAAACAGCCCGTACCGCCACCCAGCCAGCGCTACCGCGCCCACGGCCAACGAAAGAAGAAGTCGTTTCCGGCGAAAAGGGTTGATAGTTAGTGTTCTCACGGACGTTCTTTTATTCTAGCCGAGCCTTTCCGGCGTCCCCGCCCCCCTTTCCGCTATACTCAACCAAACTCAACCTTGGATGGCGTTCCTCAATAACCCATTTGTCGGTCCCCGCCCGCTCACCCGCGACAACCCCATCTTTGGCCGCGACCGCGAAATCGCCGAACTCCGCCACCTCCTCACCGCCGAGCGCTTCGTCCTCCTCCTCTCCCCCTCCGGCGCCGGCAAATCCTCCCTCGTCAACGCCGGCCTCATCCCCGAACTCAACTCCCGCTTCGACGTCTGGGAACCTACTCGCGTCAACACCCCGCCCCCGCCCGGCATCACCACCAACCGCTACGTCTGGAGCACCATCCATGGCTGGAAAGGGGATGGCCCGGAAACCGAACTCGCTTCTTTCGTCGCCGCCCGCCCCCGCCGCCAGAACATCCTCCTCATCTTCGACCAGTTCGAAGAAATTCTCCGCCTCAACCCAGCCGACAATGCCGGTCGCACCGAGTTCTTCCGCCAACTCGGGGAACTCCTCCAAAGCCCCTCCATCTGGGCCCTCCTCGTCCTCCGCGAAGACTATCTCGCGCCTCTCCTTCCCTGGCTCTCCCGCCTCCCCACCCACTTCCGTTCCCGCTTCCGCCTTGGCTTCCTCTCCCCGCCCAGCGCCGCGGAGGCCATGCACTGCACCGCCGCCACCGGTGGACGCCATTTCCAGCCGGATGCCCTCCGCCAACTCACTTCCCGCCTCGCCGACGAAACCGGCGTCATCGAACCCATGCATCTCCAGGTGGTCTGCCGCCGCCTCTGGGAGCGCATGCCGGACGACGACCTCTCCATCGACGGCGTCGATATCGATCAGTTCGCCGGCGTCACCACCTCGTTAGCCGAATACTACGCCACCTCCGTCGCCGCCATCGCCCGCCAGTTCCAGATCTCCGAACGCGCTATCCGCGACTGGTTTCAGAAGGAACTCATCACCGCCTCGCAGACCCGCGGTCAGGTCCAGCAAGGTCCCGAATGCTCCGGTACCCTACCTACCCCGGTCGCCGAGGCCTTCCTGCAAACCCATCTCATCCGCGTCGAACCGCGCCGCAAGGACTGGTGGTACGAACTCGCCCACGATCGCCTCCTCGAACCGGTCTTCCAATCCAACGATTCCTGGTACCGCGACAACCTCAACACCACCCAGCAACGCGCCGTCCTCTGGATCGAACAGCACAAACCCGACGCCCTTCTCCTCGGCGCGGACGACCTTCCCGCCGCCCTCGCCTGGCTCAACGCCGCCAATACCCGCGCCACCCCCGCCGAAAGCGAATTCATCGAAAAGTCCCAGCAGAAACATCGTGCGGCCCTTCACGAACAGGCACAGAATCGGCGGCTCCGCCTATGGCTGCGCCTTGCCCTCGGTGCGATTGGCATGGTAACGCTCCTTGCCCTTTTGGTTGTATTTCAGATCCGCGAGACCCGCAGCCAAAAACTGGAGGCCGATGTCGCTCTGTCCCGTAGCAAGGTCCACGACGCACGTCTTGCCTTTGCTGCCGGGCGTCCCGGTCACGCCCTCGCACACCTCGCTCGCGCTATCCGTTTGGACCCGAATTCAACCGTCGCTCGCTATTGGATTGCCGATCTTGTCCAGCGCACTCCCTGGTGGATTCCCGAAAGCGCCATCACCCTTCCCCAATCTCCCTCCCTGGCTACCTTCCATGCCCGCTCCCACCGTCTCGCGTATGTCTCCGGCAGCAGCGTCCGCATCTGGACTTCGGGCTCCGACCCAAACAGCGCTGTGACCATCCGCCACAATCTCGATCGCGTCGATAGCAATGTTTCATCCATCGCTTTTTCTCCCGGCGGAGATCGGGTCATCACCGCCGGTTCCGATGGGACCGCCCAGGTTTGGGACGCTCTCACCGGCGTCCCGCTCGGGTCGCGTCTCGACCACGCAGCAACGGTCCGCGCTGCCGTCTTCAGCGCCACAGGAAAGTACGTCGCTACTGCCTCTACCGACGGCAACGTGAAGGTCTGGATCGCCGCCACCGGCTCCCCTTTCGCCGGCCCCTTCTTGCATGGCACGACCAAACATCCCGATTCAGTCAACTCTGTCGCCTTTAGCCCCGATGAAAAACTCGTCGCCTCCGCCTCTGCCGGTGCTGCCGTCACGGTCTGGGATATCGCCGCGGGCCGGCTCCTCCGTCCTGCAATTCTTCACAGAAGTGCCGTCAATTCGGTTGCCTTCAGCCCTGACGGTAAATCTCTTGCCGCTGCTTGCGACGACGGCACCGCCCATCGCTGGGATCTCTCGTCCGGCATCCGCTTCGGTATCCCGCTCGTTCATCAGAAGAGCGTCAATTTTGTCTCCTTCTCCGCTGATTCCGCCCGCCTCCTTACGGTCACGGAGGATCGCGCCGCAACCGTCTGGGATCTTGCCTCCTCAGAGTCCCTCGCCTCCCCATTGTCGGGCGTCGTTCCTGGCGCTGCTGGCTTCGCCGGACCAGCCGGACGCGATGCCGTTGCTATCGCCCTGGAAGCGAGTAAATATACGCTCTGGCGCCTCTCAGCCGAAAATGATGTCACTGCGCTGCCCCCGTTCGTCCACCAGGACTCGGTAAACGCCGCTGTCTTTGACGCATCTGGTTCGCACCTCCTCACCGGCACCGAGGGCAATGCTGCTTTACTTTGGAAGGCCCCTAATCTCCGCCCCGCCCAACCGCTCCCGCCTCCCGCTGTGTTCCGCGGACACACAGGCGCCGTTAAGGCCGTTGCTCTTCACCCGGGTGGAGGTCTCCTGTTCACCGCCTCCTCCTCTGCTGAGGATGGACTGAATGCTTGGACCCCGCGCGGGGAGCGGAGTTTTGGCCTTCCTGGGTCGAATCGGCTCCTCAGCATGGCTTTCCATCCGGCGTCCGATTTGCTGGCCGTTGCGACGGAATCCAACGCAGTCCACCTCTGGGATATTCGCAACCGGAACCGTGTCGGCGACTTGGCCCACGACGGCGCCGTAAATAGCGTCGCCTTTAGTCCAGATGGCCGCTATCTCGTCTCCGCGTCGGATGACATGTCCGTTCGTGTCTGGGAAATCCCCTCCTCCCAACCATCGCAGCCGCCTCTGGCCCCGCGCCTCTCGTTCAAACTGATGGACGCCGAATCCTTCTCCAGCGCTGCCTTCAGCCCCGATTCCTCTCGAATCGTTACGGGATCCAGGGATCAGACTGCTCAGGTTTGGAATGTTTCCACCAGGGAGAAGACCGGCGTCGTCCTGCGTCATGGCGACGCTGTATACTCCGCTTCCTTCAGCCCTGATGGCTGCTGCATCCTTACGGCGTCCAGGGACCGTACGGCCCGCCTGTGGGACGCCTATTCCGGAGATTCCATTGGTGCCCCGTTTCGCCACGCCGGTGAAGTCAATTCCGCCTCTTTCGATCCTACCGGTCGCCGTATCGTTACCGCATCGCGCGATGGTACCGCGCGCGTATGGCTCGCTCTTCTTGACTCCCGCGCCTCGGGCGCCGACCGCGTTATTCTGGCGCAACTGGCTGAGGCCTTGGGCGGTCATACCATCAACGATCAGGATCCCCGGTTTCACTACGTCGTCCCTATCTCGGATCGGCTGACTCGCGTCAGCAGGCTCCGCCTAGCCGCCCAAACACCAGGGCCATCCACAAGTCCTCTTTGGGAATTCATCGCCCGTCTCCTTCCTCGGAACGCCGCGTTCCTCGCCGATCCGGAACCCGCTACTCCGTCCCCATCCCCCATCGCAACAAGAAAGTAATCTTGCCCCGCCCCGCATTCCGCTATACTCAACCAAACTCAACCCTGGATGGCGTTCCTCAATAACCCCTTCGTCGGTCCCCGCCCGCTCACCCGCGACAACCCCATCTTTGGCCGCGACCGCGAAATCGCCGAACTCCGCCACCTCCTCACCGCCGAGCGCTTCGTCCTCCTCCTCTCCCCCTCCGGCGCCGGCAAATCCTCCCTCGTCAACGCCGGCCTCATCCCCGAACTCAACTCCCGCTTCGACGTCTGGGAACCTACTCGCGTCAACACCCCGCCCCCGCCCGGCATCACCACCAACCGCTACGTCTGGAGCACCATCCATGGCTGGAAAGGGGATGGCCCGGAAACCGAACTCGCTTCTTTCGTCGCCGCCCGCCCCCGCCGCCAGAACATCCTCCTCATCTTCGACCAGTTCGAAGAAATTCTCCGCCTCAACCCAGCCGACAATGCCGGTCGCACCGAGTTCTTCCGCCAACTCGGGGAACTCCTCCAAAGCCCCTCCATCTGGGCCCTCCTCGTCCTCCGCGAAGACTATCTCGCGCCTCTCCTTCCCTGGCTCTCCCGCCTCCCCACCCACTTCCGTTCCCGCTTCCGCCTTGGCTTCCTCTCCCCGCCCAGCGCCGCGGAGGCCATGCACTGCACCGCCGCCACCGGTGGACGCCATTTCCAGCCGGATGCCCTCCGCCAACTCACTTCCCGCCTCGCCGACGAAACCGGCGTCATCGAACCCATGCATCTCCAGGTGGTCTGCCGCCGCCTCTGGGAGCGCATGCCGGACGACGACCTCTCCATCGACGGCGTCGATATCGATCAGTTCGCCGGCGTCACCACCTCGTTAGCCGAATACTACGCCACCTCCGTCGCCGCCATCGCCCGCCAGTTCCAGATCTCCGAACGCGCTATCCGCGACTGGTTTCAGAAGGAACTCATCACCGCCTCGCAGACCCGCGGTCAGGTCCAGCAAGGTCCCGAATGCTCCGGTACCCTACCTACCCCGGTCGCCGAGGCCTTCCTGCAAACCCATCTCATCCGCGTCGAACCGCGCCGCAAGGACTGGTGGTACGAACTCGCCCACGATCGCCTCCTCGAACCGGTCTTCCAATCCAACGATTCCTGGTACCGCGACAACCTCAACACCACCCAGCAACGCGCCGTCCTCTGGATCGAACAGCACAAACCCGACGCACTCCTCCTCGCCGCGGATGACCTCTCCGCCGCCCTCGCCTGGCTCAACGCCGCCGGTTCCCTTGCCACACCAGCCGAACGTGAATTCATCGATCGGTCGCAGCAAAAGTACGAAGCGGAACTCGAATCCCAACGCTCCGCTGCCCGCGAAGCCGCCCTCAATCTGCGCCTCTCCGCCCTTTTGGCTCGCGTTGCAATCAAGGACGGAGACTCCGCCTCCGCCGCCGGAAATCCCGTCAACGCCCTCGCCCACTATGTCCGTGCTCTCCGGTTTCAACCGGACAGCGATACCGCCCGTCTCGGCACCGCCAGAACTCTGCTCTCCCACACCTGGCCCATACTCGCCCGCTCTTTCTCTCATCCTGCCCCCATCTCGGCCATGGCCGTTTCTCCCGATTTCCAAACCCTCGCCGTCGCCATCGACTGCGAACGGCACGAAATCTGGAGCCGCGACTCCGCCGCTCTCCTGCATTCAGAAATCGGTACCAGAACCGGCCGCCCTCCGGGGTTTCCCGATGAACTCATTCGCTGCCCTGATGGTTCTCTCCGCCTCGCTTCGACGCCAGACGGCCCCCTCTTTGCCGGGCAGTTCCCCTTTCCCCGGGCCTCTGTCGACACGGATACGGTCCATACCTATGCTAATCTTCAGCAACTCTTTCTCTGGGATCTTCCCTCCGGTTCGCTCATCGAGTCTTCTTCCGCGGCACCCGTTCGCCCCGAAATGGAACTGAGTTCCGTCCTCCAGATTGTCGCCTCCAACCGGTCTCTCGCCTCAGCCCCCCCTCCATTCCTCCGCCGGTCCTTGGCTTCCCGGTGGCGCAGCCATGGCTCTGTCATCCGTCAACGCTCCGTCTGCTCCGCCCGCTTTCTACCCACCGGCCGTGTCCTGGAAACCGTCGACGAGACGGGAAACCTCTGGGTCTGGGATTGCCCTTCCGGATCCCCTCTTCATCCCTCTCGTCCTTCCAATGAAGACGAGGTGCCTTTAGCCGTTTCTCGTAACGGCCGCTTTTGTCTTACGAAGGGGTCCTCCCAAGGCATTTGGGATCGAATCGACCGCAGGTTTCTACCGCTAAAGTCGCTCGATCTCTCCAACGAACAACTTGTTGCTGTCTCTCCGATTGGCACCCACATCGCCTGGACTCATGTTGACTCCATTCGACTTAGCTCGCCGGACGGCTCGGACAAACGGCATCTGCTCCAGTCGGAAGGCCCGCACTCCGTCGCCCTTCCCCTCATTTCTCTTCAATTCAGTACGGACGGCTCCGTGCTAAGTTTCGTCGACTGTATCGGAGACCGCTATTTCCTGGATCCCGTCACGGCCGAGTTGCTCCCTGAACCGCGCTCCAACTGGAACGACGACTTTCCTCGCTTCTCTATCGAAAAACCCGATCGCTCTCTCGTCCTGATCGTTCCCTTTTTCCCTGGAAATGAGGCCGACCTGAGAACTATTTCCGGGGAACTCGTTCGTCCAACCATCTCCTTCAGCGGCGAAATCCGAGACGTTGCCTTCAGTCCCGATTGCCAGTACTTCGTAATTCTCGCCGCCGGCGAATCTTCCGTCCAGTTCCGCTGTTTCTCTACCGGCGCTCCTGTCGGCCCTCCGCTCCTTCACCAAGAGGTTGCTCTCTCCGCTATCAGCTCCGGACAGGAGTTCGTCATTGTTGAATCCGCCTCCGGAGACCCCGAGGCCTACGCAACAGATTCTGGTGCACCATACGGCTCCGTGTCCCATTTTGCCGATGTCGAATCCTTCGGGTTCAGCCCCTCTGGCGACCACTTCTTTGCGATCTCCGAGCACCGCGCTCAGTCCTGGAACACGTTCACCTGTCTTCCGCTTAGCCCGCCCGTTAGCATCTCTTGCCAGGATCAGCCATCCCTCCTTTTGTCTCCTGATGGAGGCAAATTACTCGCCTCGAACGGCTTCTGGGACCTCTTGCGTAGTGAATACACCCCGGTTCCCGCAGACTTACACGCCGCACGCTTCCCTCATCCCCAAACTGATCATATCGCTGCTGTTTGGGATCCGATAGGTTCGGCCATTTTCCTCGCGGCCACCATCACGGACTCCTCGAATTCATCCCTCCCACCTATCCACGTCGTCAGCCGGTGGGACTTCAACTCACCACTCCCGCAATCGAAGGAAATCCTCCTCGACGAGCCGCCCGTCGCCCTGGCGTGCTCCCTCGATGCGGGGTACTTTGCCGTCGTTACCCGATCCGGTGTCGCGCGCCGCTTCTTCACTCACTCTGTTGCCCCGGCTGGCCCGCCCTTTGAAGTGTTTCCCAATACCAAATCCGCCGCCCTTAGTCCAAAAGGCGATTCCATCGTCGTCACCTCGCAAGAGGGCGATCTCGGAATTTGGAATCTCGAATCCGGGCTCAAGTCGCCTCGCAAGCTTCCCGACTCCCCGGTTACCACGGCTGTTTTTGATACCCTAGGGCGCAATCTCCTTCTCACCTTCCCTTCCGCCCCTCCCGCCATCTGGAACCTCCGACTTGCTAGGACACTTTCCATCGAATACTCGGAAGAGCCTGACTCCGTCATCGCTCCCGTCACGTCGATGTCTGTCGCCAAATTGCCCACCGGTGGGCTACAATGCCGACACACCCGCCGAACGGCGTACGCCACCCCTTGCTCCGTCGGAATCCCCTCCAGGCACACCCGATTCCTGTACTTCGGAGACGGTGGGGCTCTTGTCACGCAGAGTTCTCGTTACCTGCTGATATGGTCACTTTCGCCCTTCCTTCGACTCCGCCAGCGTTTTGCTATCGATGCGCCTATCGATTCCGCGCTCCTTAGTCCCGATGGCCGCCTCCTCCTGGTTCGGTCCCAAGGTGCGGGGAGCCGGCTCTATTCCCTCGATAGCGTGCCTCCCCAACCCATCGGGCAGTCCCTGCGCGGTGACACTTCTGCCGCTACCTTCAGCCCCGATGGTTCTTGTCTGCTCTTGGGCCCCGAATCCGCTCCGGCGGAAATGTACGATACCGCCACCTTTTCCCGGCGACCCTCTACCCTTCCCCATCCTGCCCCTCGTCCTGCGGTTGCCTCGTTACTAACCCCCCGCTTTCACACTGTTATCAATGCTTCCATCGCGCCTGATTCGCGTTGTGTCCTCACCGCCGCGCATCGCGAGGTCCGCTTCTGGACCATCGTCCGCGACCTCCAGCCTCCTCCTCCCCCCCTCCTCCACGATGGGCCCATTCGCTTTCTTGAATTCGTCCCTGGCAACAGCCTCCTCTACTCCACCACCACCACCGGGTGGCTCCATTTCTGGAATTGGCCGAGTCTGACCCCTGCCGGTGAGCCTGAGCACTTTCCGGCGGGAATCTCCTCCCTTGCCGTAGGTCCGCACAGTCCACTCCTGATTGGTCTCCCGGAGCGCACAAAACGCCGCCCGCGCCCGCGATGGTCCATGCGCCACTTTTGGACTGACCATCTCCGGTTCCGCGAGTGCGAGGATACCCGCCTTGTCCTGTTTTCTCCTGCCGGTGACCTGGTCCTGACGCTGTCTGCCGACGGCTTTTTCCGCCTCTGGCTCAACCTCGACGTCTCTTCCGACGGACCATCCATACACATTCGTGGCGATTCGCCCTTCCGCACCGCCGCCTTTCACCCCGCCGGTACCTTCTTCGCCGCAGGTGATCAGGCGGGCCAGGTCACCGCATTCAGTCGCAACACCCTCTGTCCCATCCCCTTTTCCGTATCCCACCAGGCATCGGTTCGCATCGTTGACTTCAGCCCTTCCGGCGAACTCCTGTTGTCCGCCTCCGATGATGGCACTGCTCACCTCACCCGCTTCCCCGAAGGCACCCCGCAGGCTCCGCCGATCGTCCATTCCCGCGCCATTCGTTCCGCCTGCTTCCACCCTTCCGGCCGCCGCCTCCTCACTGCCTCCGAGGATCGAACCGCCATCATCTGGGATGTCGATTCCGGGCTGCCTGTCTCCCGCCCCATGAAGCACAAGAGAACCGTCACCGCTGCCATCTTCAGCCCGTGCGGCCGAATCGTCGCTACCGCCTCGCTCGATGGGACTGCCTCACTCTGGGACGCCGATTCTGGCCGCCCTCTCGCCGCGCCCTTCTCCCACCCGGCGCCCGTTCACACTCTCGTGTTTTCCCCCGATGGCAATTCCCTCATCACCGGCTCCGAAGATGGTGCGCTTCGCTGTTGGCCGCTCTTTATCGATTCCGGCTCTCCCGCCGACGCCACACTCCTCGCCTCCCTGGCCGAAGCCATTGCCGGTATCGAAGTGAATGACGACGGTGACATTGTCTCCCTCCCTGATGCCCACACCCAACTCCAGCAAACCGCGGCCGCTATCGCCTCCACTAACGGCCTCTTCGCCCGTTTCCTCCCCCGCTTCCTCCCCGATTTCCTCTGGAAGTAGCGGCCCGCACTCTCCCCTTCCGCCCCGCCCGCCGAATTCGCTACAGTGGCCTATGGCCTCCCGCTCCCGCGCCGAACGAAGAGCTCACGCCGAGCGTATTAAAGCGCGCACCCGCCGCGTCATGCGCCGCTGGTTTGCCCGCCTGCCTCTCGCCCCGGACCCCCGCGATCTCGGCGTCGCCGCCTCTACCCACTGCCGCCCCTGCGCCTGCTGGATGTGCCAGGCCCCCCGCAAAGACGTCCCCCCGCCCCGCGAACGCCCATTTCTCCACTCCTGATCATGCCAAAAGGCAGTCGCGTAATGCATCTACTGCACTTATTGCATTTAATGCGTAGGATGAGAGTAGAAAAGCGATCAGGAGCCGATCCGTGAAAAGGTTTGCCCACCGGCATCTCCCCCCTTCCGCGCAGGATGCCGCAATGGCACGTATGTCCGGCCAGATTTTGTCTCCGTTCGTGCGGGAAAAAGGCCCCTTAACATTGAAGGTCCTTGAGGCGGACAAGGAACAGCCTCTGCAACTCCCCGCCGGGGCCGTGGCCCTGCTTATGGAAGTGTTAGAGGCAATGGCGGCGGGCCGAGGCGTTACCCTGATCCCTGAAAACGCCGAACTCACCACCGTGCAGGCAGCGGAATTTCTAAACGTCTCTCGCCCGTTCCTCATACGGTTGCTGAACGAGAACTTTATCCCTCATCGGAAAGTCGGCAAACACCGCCGAGTGCGCATGGAAGACGTCATAGCCTACAAAGCGAGAATCGATCAGGTGCGGGAAGCTGTCCTTGATCAGCTGGCCCGCGATGCGCAAGAACTGGGGCTCGGCTACTGAACGGCGTGCGCCACTATACGGCACTGCTCGACGCAAATATCCTCTATCCCGCACCCCTCCGAGACATCTTCCTTCAACTCGCGGTCACGGATTGATACAAGGCCAAATGGACGGCGGACATACACCGCGAATGGATCGAGGCCCTGATGCGCAACGAGCCGCGGCGGAACAGGGCCGATCTGGAGCGCGGGCGTTGATCGACTCCGCGACGAGAGACTGTCTTGTCACGGGCTATGAGCCCTTCATCGAGACCCTGTCGCTCCCCGATCCGAATGACCGCCACGTGCTCGCCGCCGCCACTGTGGGCCGTTGCGATGTAATCGTCACCGCCAATGGCAAGGATCTCCCGGCTGCGATATTGCTTCCTTTGGGGATTGGCGTCCAGCACCCGGATGAATTCCTCCGCAACCATCTAACCCTTGCTCCCGGGGTTGTCTGCGGAGCCATTCGCAAAGTTCGCGCTCGCCTGCGCAAGCCCCCATATTCAGTTCGGGAGTACCTTTCACTACTCACTCGGCAAGGTTTGGTCGCCACCGTCCGCCAGTTGGATCAGTTTGTGGATCTGCTTTGACGCCTCCCCCCATCCCGTACACTCAAACTGCATGCGCAACCAGGGCTACGCCTACACCACCATCATCAGCAGTAAATACCATGGCCAATCCCTCCTCCTCCACCTGGCAACCCTCTACCCCCACTCCACCCCCCAGGCCTGGCAGCAAAAACTGAACAACGGCGAAGTCACCCTTAACGGCCAAACCGCCACCGGAACCGAATCCGTCATCACCGGACAAACCCTCGTCTGGAACCGTCCACCCTGGGTCGAACCGGACGCACCCCGCCACTTCGAAATTCTCTGGGAAGACCCGCACCTGCTCGCCGTTAACAAGCCCAGCGGCCTGCCCACCCTCCCCGGTGGCGGCTTTATGGAAAATACCCTCCTCCGCCTCGTCCAGTCCCAATTCCCCACTGCTAACCCTGTCCACCGCCTTGGCCGCGCCACCACCGGAATCGTCCTCTTCGCCAAAACCCCGCAGGCCGCCTCCACCCTCTTCACAAACTGGAACACACCCAAAATCCAGAAGATTTACCGCGCCCTCGCTCAAAACAGAGCCCAACGGGATGCCTACGAAATCCTCACCCCCATCGGCCTCGTCCCCCATCCGCTCATCGGCTCCGTCTGGGCCGCCAGCCCCGCCGGCAAACCGTCAAAGTCGTCGGCTACCGTCATCTCCCGCTCCGCCTCCACAACCGTATTCGAGGTGAGTCTCCACTCCGGCCGTCCCCACCAAATTAGAATCCACCTCGCCTCCATCGGCCATCCCCTCGCCGGCGATCCCCTCTACGGCCCCACCGGCCAGCCTCTGGAAAACCTCCCCGGCCTCCCCGGCGACGGCGGGTATCTCCTTCACGCCCACTTTCTCCGCTTCCTCCATCCCATCACCGGGGAGCAGATCCATCTGGAGGCGCCTCTGCCGCCCGGACTTCTCCCGGAAAACATCCCATCGGAGTAGGACATTACCGATTCCCTCCGGTCACCCGTTGCCTTCGCATCGGATCAAATCCGGTCCCCGCTCCCGCCGCCGTTCCCGGGCACTGCCAAAACCCACCCGCAAATGCGCTACGGTACAACAATGCTCCGCCCGTGGCCGGTCCCCTAACTTCTCCTCTCGCTCTTCTCCCTCCTGCTCCCCCTAACCACCTTCGCTCAAACCTACCGCCCCGGCGCTCCCGTTGAATACAGCGTCCGCCCCGGCGTCTGGGAGCAGGGCACCGTGGAGTACCTCACCCCCAGTGGCTCCCAGGTCATCGTTCGCATGAAACCCGATGCCTACAACCCCAAAGGCAACACGCGCGCCTTCAACCTCGACGAACTCCGCCAACCCGGCCAGCAACCCGCCCCCAGGCCCCAAGCCCAACAACAACCCCAAGCTCAACAACAACCCCAAGCTCTCCCCCCTGGCACCCCAATCGAATACAGTGTTCGCCCCGGCGTCTGGGAACTGGGAACCATCGAATACCTCACCCCCAACGGCACCCAGGCCATCGTTCGCATGAAGCCCGATGTCTACAACCCTAGAGGCAACACCCGCGCCTTCAACCTCGACGAACTCCGTCAACCCGGCCAGCAACCCGTTGCCACCCAGCCGGCCCAGCCACCGCAACAAACCCAAACCCGCCCCCCGCAAACCCAGCAGCTCCCAGCAAAACAACCGCAACAACAGCCACAGCCCCAGCAAACCCAGCCCGCCGCCGCCGGCCCGCCCCTCTCCCAGGCCGAGATCCTCGCCTTCCTCCAGAACCGCCTCGGCGACAACTCCTTCCAAACCATGACCTGGCAGGAACGCGAACGCGCCTTTCTCGACCTCGCTCAGCTCGTCTACCGCCGCGGCGTTAACTTCCGTTTCAAACCCACCGATGACTTCTCCCAACGCCTCGACAAATGGGGCACCCCCTCCACCGGCCGCTTCCCCATCGACGCCAACTTCGGCCCTCCAGCCACCACGAACTGGTTCTTTGGTAACTGGGCCATGAGCGTCGCCACCCGTAAACCATCGACGATCCAGGATGGCTACCGCGTCGAAGGCGACACCGTCGCCTACTACGGCACACTCCACATCAAGTCCGATAACACCTATCTCTGGGAATCCAACGCCGGCCCCATCCAAGGCCGCTGGCGCGCTGCTTCCCCTGCCGAGATGGCCCAGTCCTATAAAGGGGGCGATGGCCTCGTTCTCCTCAACGCCAAACAGGGCCAGAGCGGCCGGGACTGGATCGTCTTCAAAGATACCCAGTTCACCCACGACACCATCACCGTCGCCGACGTCAACTACCGCACCACCCGCGAGTTCGGCGACCGCAAATAGTTCCACTCCGATCGACTGCCGCAGCGGAACCATTCCCCCCACAGAGCGAACGAGTTCAAAGCACGACGTGTGTTAAATCGTCGGAGAGAATCGACGGTGCCCACATCGTCTCAATGTGCTCCACCACCAACTCCGTACCCCGCGCGTGGCTGACAAATGGCCGCGTCCGCGGATCGTACATGGCGTCGGTGAGGTCCCGCGCCAGCACCACCTCAAAGCCAAGTTGCGTCATCTGCCTCGTGCCGAACCCGCGGTTCAGAATGCAGATGTTCGTGTGGACACCCATCAGTACGATCTTGTCGATCCCTTCCTGCTTGCAGAAGTTGTATACCTCCTGCCCGCTGGCGCTCACCCCGTCGAAGCCCACAACGTCGATGGCCGGGTGTTGCCGCGTCCACGGATAGGGCGGACCGGTGAACTTCTTAAGGATTGGATCGTCACAACCTCCGGCGGAATCATCGATCGGGAAGTCCCGCTCTTCCGCCGGTACCCGCGGACAACGTTCCACAATCGGAAATGGCGATGCTGCCATCGGCGCACTCTTCATCCGCTCCCGCCACGGAGTTCCCTCATAAAAATTCATCGTGTCGCTCGGCGCATGGATGATCATCACCCCCAGGCTTCGCGCCGCGCTGACGATCTGATTCATTCGCGGCGCCATCAAAGCGACCCGCTGCGCGGACATGCTACAGGTATGGGCATCCCACATGTCGCAGATGACGATCGCCGTGCGCGCAACCGGCCAAAGCAATGCCTGCTCGGTGGGCCCCTTCTCTTTCGTTCGCCGCCGCGCGCGAAGACGCAACGTTCCCGGAACCTTCGGCCGGTTGGGGAGCGCTGCCAGTTGCGGCGCGGGCGCAATCGCCGTCAGCACCATCGCTGTGGGCAGCGATCGGAGAAGTGACCTTCGGTCCACCAGTTTCATCGCAAGCAGCCTCCGTGTCTGAGCGTTCGGATCGAAATCCAATTTCCGCTAATGTCTGCGAGTCTACCAATTCCGAGCGACAACCCTCCATTTGTCTTGCCGCACCAAATGCCCGGCCCTGGCCGCTCCATCCAAACGGGGGCCCGCTGACGTTAGAATACCTCCAGGATTCGACGATGACGGCTACTATACGCGCGTGGCGGTCGAAACTGGTTGGATCCATTTCGTCCGTTACCGCTATCGTTGTTCTTGCTTCGCTCGGTACCTTGGCCGGACTTGCCTGGTTCGTTCGGTCAAAATCCCTTCGGGACTATTCGGAGTCGCCCGTCTACCGAATTGGCTTCCGGGAAAGCCCACCCTACCTCATTGCGCAGCCAGATGGCTCGCCCGCCGGCCTGGCGGTGGAAGTCATCTCGGAAGCCGCCGCGCGCGCCAACGTCCGCTTGCAGTGGGTGCAGTTCCGCGGCCTCAATTTTGAGTTCCTCGATAGCGGCGCAGGCGAACTCTGGCCTCTCGGAGACAATTTCGACTCTCACCAATACCCCACTACCCTTCCGTGGATTCGCGACTCCTTCTCCCTCCTCACCCGCACGAACAACGCCGCCCCGGCCCGGATTGCCGTAAATGATAACCCCCGCACCATCTCCCTCCTGCAGGCCGCCTTTCCGCGCGCCATCCTCGTCCGCGTCGCGGGTGCCGCCAACGCGATGGCCGCTGCTTGTGCTGGCAGCGTGGATGGAGCCTTTGGCAACGCCCGCGTCCTCCATCAGTTGCTCCTCAATCGCCCCCCGGAATGCAATGGGGTTCCCCTCCACCTGCACCACGTCGACGGCGCCTCCATCCCTCTCGGCATCATGTTCAAAGCGGAAGCCCGAACTCCTGCCGAAGCCATCCGAACGGCCATTGACGAGATGGCTGCCGACGGAACCCTCGGCCGGAAGTTCGAAAAATGGGCCCACTCCGCCAACAACCATATCGAGATGTCCAAGCTCCTCCTGGAAAGCGAAGGCCGGACCCGCTTCGCCTGGCAGGTCGCCACGGTCTCCGGCCTGGCTCTCCTCGCCCTCCTCGCCGGTACCCTGCTCCTCTATCGAGCCCACCGCCTTTCGGTTGCCGCGAGCCGCACCAAATCGATCTTCCTTTCCATGGTTAGCCACGAGTTGCGTACCCCCCTGCAGGGAATCATCGGCGTCTTGGATCTCCTGGCGAAGGACAACCTTACCCGGGAACAGCGCTCGTTGACCGACACCATCAAGGTCAGCGCCGGTTCCCTGCGCCGTATCGTCAACGATATTTTGGAGTACTCGCGGATCGATGCCTTCCGGTTTGAACTGAATCCCGCTCCCGCCAATCTGCCGCACTTGGTCGAGAGCGTCATCGCCCTCCTCGCCGACCAGGCCGCCAGGAAGGGACTCTCGCTTCACCGGGAAGTCCCCCAGCCGTTCCCGATGCTGGAGGTCGATGCCTCCCGCCTCCATCAACTGTTGTTCAACCTCGCCGACAACGCCATCAAGTTCACTCCCTCCGGGGAAGTGAGAATCATTGTCTCTCACCAGCAGACCGCCCCAGGCCTGGTCCGCCTCGCCATTGATGTTACCGACTCCGGTATCGGCATGGATCCCGCCATCGTTCCCCAGATGTTCGAGGCCTTCCAACAGGCCGACCACGGTGACTCCCGTCGATTCGGCGGTCTTGGTCTCGGCCTCGCCGTCTGCAAAGGCATCGTGCAACAGATGGCCGGCACCCTGGAATTGACAACGGCCCCGGGCCGCGGAACCACCGCCCAACTGCGCCTCACCTTGCCGCAGGCGAAGGATGGGCCGCCGCCTCCCCCGGCCAGCGCCGCCATCCGGCAACTCCGCATCCTCGTCGTGGATGACAACGCCATCAATCGGAAAGTCGTCTCGAAAATGCTCACCCGCATGGGACATGCCGTCGATGTCGCCGAAAATGGCCGCATCGCCATCGAGGCTTGGACCGCCTGCTCCTACGATCTCATCCTCATGGATTGCCAGATGCCCGTTCTCGATGGATTCGCCGCTACCGTTGAGATCCGCCGCCTGGAGTCCGATCAGGGGCGCCTGCGTTGCCCCGTAGTGGCCCTCACCGCTAGCGTGGAGCAACGCGACCAGGAAAAATGTAGCCGTGCCGGTATGGACGGCTTTCTCGGCAAGCCCGCGGGATTCGATGAATTGGCCAGAGCCGTCGAACGCCACCGGTCCCGCTAACCCTGAACCCAGCCCCGTCCCCTACTCGTATCGCAATGCCTGCACCGGTTCGATACTCGCCGCGCGCCGGGCAGGAATATACGCCGCCAACAGCGCCAACATCAGCATCGCCCCCGCCGCCACCGACGCCGGCACCGCCACCTTCGCCGGCAGTCCCGGAATCTGGAACGCAATCGCCGCGCCCGCCGCCACCCCCGCCCCTGTGATCACCAGCGCCTGCCGCAGAATCATCGCCAGTACATTCCCCCGCGTCGCTCCCAGCGCCATCCGCAGTCCAATCTCGCTCGTCCTCCTCGCCACCGTGTACGCCAGCAATCCGTAAATGCCGATCGCCGCAATCAAGCCTCCCAGCCCGCCGAATAGGTTGGCCAACTGCGTCACCAGTCGCTCCGGAACCAGCGAAGCGTCCAGTTGGTCGGCTAGCGTCGTTACCCTCTCAATCCGGGCGTCAGGCGCCACCTCCTTCGCAACCCGCCGCGCTTCACCGGCAATCACTTCCGGAGCAATCGCCGTGCGGATAATGTACTGCGACACAATGTTCTGGTCCTGCAGCGTGTTCATATACATCGTCCGCGGCGGCGTCTCCTTCAGGTCCAGATACTTCGCGTCCCCCGCAATCCCGATCACCTCGTAAACGCTGTTCCGGCCCTCAAAACGCACGTGGCCCCCGATCGCGTCCCGGCCCGGAAAGTAGTGCCGCGCAAAGGACTCGCTGACAATCGCCACCCGTTGCCGCCCCTCGTCGTCGAAGCGGAAATCCCGGCCCCGCAGCAGCGGAATCCCCAGCGATTCGAAGTACCGCGGCGTCACCCAGTTCAACGACGTATACCGCCGGGCGTCCGGCTCCTCGTGGAACCCCTCCACCACTACCATCCGGCTCGCTCCCGCTCCTTGAATCGGCGTCATCCCGCCAATCGACGCCGAGCGCACCCCCGGAATCGCCTCCAGCCGGCGAAGCATCCCAACTGCCCGCGCCTTCTCGTGCCCGCGCGATCCATCCAACTGCATCAGCACCACGTTGTTCCGCTGGAAACCGAGATCCAGGTTGCGCAGATCCGCCACATGGCCCGTATATAACGCCGCCGCCGTTAGCAGCACCACCGCAATCGCCACCTGCGCCGTCGCCAGCACATCCCCCAGCCGCCGCGTCCGCCGCGATGGCCTCGTCGATAGCGCCGGCGCCAGCCCGAACAGCAGCCCCGTCAACATCGCCACTACCGCCGTAAATAGCAGCGAATCGCCGTCCGGCCGCAGGTGCAGCACCACCCGCTCATGCACCCGCCCGCTCGCCATAATCGCCGTCAGCGCGTTCACGCTCAGGTAAGCCACCGCCACGCCCAGACCCGCGCCCGTCACCGACAAAAGCAGCGCTTCGGTCAGCACCTGCCGCACCAGCCGCGCCCGGCTCGCCCCAAGCCCGGCACGGATCGACATCTCCCGTTGCCGGCTTGCCGCCCGCGCCAGCAGCATGCTCGCCAGGTTCACACAAGCAATCAGCAACAAAAGCCCCGCAATGCCCATCACAATCGCAATCGGCCGTCCAAACCGGTCTCGCAGCCGCGAGTTCCCATTCCCGGCACTGTCCACGAAAAACTTCATCTGCTTCCACTGCGGGTCGCTGCGCGTCCGCGTCAACTCCTCCACCGTGAAACGCCCCAGCGTCTGGAACTCCGCGTCCGCCCGTTCCACCGTCACCCGCGGCGCCAGTCGCCCCAGAATCGCCATCCGCGAATCCATCCCCGCGGGCCGCGAAACCCATAGGTCCGTCGGCGAACCGGTCAGGAATCCCGTAAATGCCGCCGGCGCCACCCCAACCACCGTAAACGGCCGCTTGTCTACCGCAATCTGCTGTCCCACAATCGACGGATAGCGCTGATACAGCGACCACGAAACGAATGCCGCCTCGCCGCGGTCGCCGGCCCCGATCAGCCGCCCCATGGCCGGTACGATGCCCATCACCTCCAGGAAGTTATCCGTCACATGATCGGCCGCCAGCAACACCGCCTCGCCCCCTCCAATGGCCACCTGCGCCCGGTTGTCCCGCGAAAACCCGGCCAGCGCCGAAAACACATGGTTGTGGTCGCGAAAGTGCTCGTAGCTAGCCACCGACCAGTATCCGTTCCCGCGTGGCTCCCCCGGATACTGCTGGAGTAGCTCAATGATCTCGTGCGGATTCCTCACCGGCAGCATCTTCCACACCACCGCGTTGGCAATCGTAAACAGCGCCGTATTCGCCCCAATCCCCAACGCCAGCGACCCGATTGCCACCGCCGTAAACCCCGGGCTCCGCCGAAAACCCCGAACCGCGTATCTCAAGTCCTGCGCCACCGATTCCAGCCACGGCGCAATCCACACCCCACGCGTCTCTTCTTTCCACTTTCCTACGTTGCCGAACTCCCGCCGCGCCGCTGCTTCCGCCTCCCGCGGATCCTCGCCCCTCGCAATCCGGTCACCGATCGCCATCTGCAGATGCGCCCGCAGTTCATCGTCAATATCGTCGTCGCGCCGCCTCACGGTCTCTCCTCCGACAGCCGCGCAATCGCCGCCGTCAACGCCGCCCACCGCGACTCTTCGCTCGCTAGCTGCTTCCGGCCCGCCGCCGTCAATTCATAAAACTTCGCCCGCTGCTTCTGTTCCGTCTCCCCCCACTCCGCCTTCACCCACCCGTGCTTCTCCAGCCGGTGCAGCGCCGGGTACAGCGAACCCGTTTCCACCTGCAGCACCTCGCCCGACCCCGTCCGGATCGCAATCGCGATGGCGTAGCCATGCCGCGGCCCCCACCGTAGCGTCTGCAAAATCAACATATCGAGCGTGCCTTGCAATAGGTCGAGTTTGGCCATGGATGTAGACAGCTTACATCCATGGGGGTAGAGTGTCTACATCCATTTTCCAGCTTCCAAAAAAATTTCTCTTGCACACTGCAGGGAAATAATACACAATTCGATATATCGAACAACGTAGTAGAGGATTTCAATGGCTGCTCTCGAAAGAATTTCCGACGCGTCCCTCCTCGTCCTCACCAGCCTCACCGGCGAGCCCAAGCATGGCTACGCCATCATGACCGACATCGAGGCCTTCGCCGGCGTCAAGCTCGGCCCCGGCACCTTGTACGGCACCATTCAACGGCTTGAGGAGCGGGGACTGATTGAGCCCGTCGAGTCCGCCGACCGCCGCCAGCCCTATCGCCTGACCGCCGCCGGTCTCCAGTACGTCGAGGAACAACTGCGCTGGATGGACTCGGTAACCAGGCGCGGCCTGGAACGATTGGAGGCGTTATGAAGCGAATCTGTCTCTGGTTGACCCGTCTCTACCCCGCCGCTTGGCGCCGGCGTTACGGCGTCGAGTACGAAGAGATGCTGCGCGCCTGTGACTCCGCCGGGACCCGAGATGTCGCCGATGTCCTCCTCCATTGCGTCTCCATTTGGGGGCGCGCCGCCGCCTCCTCCTCCCAGCGGCCCGCCGCCAGCACCGCCGCGGTCTTCCTGGCCTTGGGAGCGATCTGTGTGCTCGCCGCCAGCCAGGGCGCCAAGGAGCTCTGGTGGAGTACCTCGGCCTTCTTCCTGCTTACTGCCCTCCAGATTCCCGCCGCCGCCATCGTCGGTTTCGCCACCAGACGCCGCTCGGGGGCACCTGCGCTGGGGGTCATTCTGCTGAGTGCCAGCGTCCTGCTCCCAGCCATGGGACTGTATCTGGTGAGCGCTCTCCTGGCGTCGAACGCCCTCCCCGTCGCGCAGTACCTCGGCAACGGTCCCCAAATCGCCGCCAACCCAGCCGCGTCGCTCCAGGAGTTCCTCACCTCGCGCGAAGTCATCCTCCACTGGGGCCGCGCCGCGATTCTGATCGTCGCCCTCGCCATCCCCGCCGGATGGCTATGTGGCCTGGCCGGCGCCGGTCTCGCCAGGCTGCTTCCCGCAAAGGGCGAAAGCGCAACGAGGGCATCCTAGCGCACCGCCGCCAGGCTGCAGGAGCCAGCCACGCCCAACTCGATCCGCAACTCCGTAAGCTGTGCCGCCTCACCGGGCCGTATCGCTCGCACCAATTGCCGCAACGGCGTGAATCCCGGTCTGCTGACGACGAGTTCGTAATCCCCTTCGAGCGGCTTCTGGGATCCGAATCGTCCCCCGTCGCCGCTGGTCAACTCTTCCGCCATCTCCCGGTTCGTGTCGAACAGCCGCACGGTAGCGCCAGCGATAGAGGCTCCGGACGAATCGAGAACCTGGCCGCTGAACCCTGCGATCCGAAGTTCCTGCCGCGGACAGCTGTGCCGCGCGACATAAACCATTCCGCAACTCGTCCAGCTGAACTCCAGTTCCATTTCGAGTGCTGCTGCCTTCGGGTCCACTTCGATCGGGACGATTCCGGCCGCCCGGGCGCCGTCTTCCGATACCGGGCCGCTCGAAGTCACGCGGAGGAAATACAGTCCCGGCGCCGCCTTCCCCAGGTCGAACGCGCCGTCGCCGGTGGTGACTGCAGACCTTTCCGGCCTCCCCGTTCGCGCGTCCAGCAGCTCTACCTGTAATTTGGACGGTTGATCAGGTCCCAGGTTGGGCCAGCGCAAACTGCCCTTCAATACCTGCGCCGCCAATGGGGGTAGGCCGGGCCACGTAAGCGGGATGGTGGTTCTGGTTGGCCCGTTTGGGGTCACCTGGATGGGCAGCCCAAGAAAAATCCCTGCGTCCATCAGCGCCCCGGCCTCGTAGGTTCCTGGCGGGATGTTCTCGAAGCGGGCGGTTCCGTCTCCCCTGGTCTCCGCCGTCTTGGTGAAACCGTCACCCCGCAATCGGATCGGAAGACCCGCAACCGGCCGCCCCCGGTCTTCCACCCGCACGGAGAACGCGGGGCCAGCCGGCACGAAACCGGTAACCACCATCGTGCATGCCGCACAGTTAGCGATCGTAGCGAAAAGGCCAACAAGGACTCGCACCGCTCCGCCGGCAAACTGCATGCCTCTTAGCATCGCAAATCCCCAGGGACGCTCGCACCCCGCCGTGCCTCGTCGCTCTCCCCGGGGAAACGCGATCCCCGCAGGTCCCCACCCAGGGAACCGGCCGCACCCAGGCCGGAACGCCCCTCCCCACTGTCCGGGGCACATTGAGTGCCCGCAAACCGGCGCGAACCACCGCTCCGTCGGCACCAGCCCCAAATCGCTACCGATCAGGATAGCCTTCCAGACTTCAGGCCGACGATCTTCTCGCAAGTGAATCACCTCGGTCGACAGGCCCCGAATGGTCCTGGTGACCGGCGCAAAAATCGCCCCATGCAGACGGTCAATTACCTCATCTCATGTGACAATCAGAACCGGACGGCGCTTGTCCGAAGGGCGAAACGTATCCCAGCGAATCTCGGTTCAACGTAGCTCTCCCAGCCCTCGCTATCCCATGCAAGCGAATCCTCTACCGTGGAAAACACTTCACCCGCCGGCGGAGCCGCCCGCCCGCCATCCCTCTCACTCCTCCGCAATCCGCCGCGTCGCATCCAGCGCCAACGACGTCACCCCCGACAACGCAAACACCCCCGCGCACGTCGCAAACAACCAGTTCCACTCCCCCATCCCCGGCGTCTCCCCCAACACCGCGTTATACACCAGCGGCGCAATCGCCGCCCCCACCGCGCTCCACATATTCGACCAACCCATAATCGATGCCGTATACTTCCCCCCCACGTCCTGCGCATACGCCCAGATCGCCGGTACCCCCAAGTCACTGCTGAACGTCGCCAGGCTCAACCCTCCGATCACCGCCCACGGCAGCCACCGCACCCCCGCCTCCGGTGTCCACTGCCCCAGATAAACACAAACCCCATAACCCGCCGCCGCCAGAAAACGCGTCGTCATCAACGGCAGCCGCCGCCCCCACTTCAGCCCGAACCGCCGCGACGCCGCGTCCGTCCACCACCCCCCGCCCATCATCCCCACAATCCCCGCCACCGTCGGCACCGCCGTCATCAGCGCCTGTTCCCCCAGCGGCACCCCGTGGACTTTGTCCAAATACCGCGGCAGCCACGTCACCACAAACAGCCACCCCATCGTCATCAGCAACTGCGTCACCGAATTCCCCCACAGGCTCACACTCGTCAGCACCGCCCGCCAAGGAAACGGCGGCGCCTCCGCGGCCCGCCCCGGCGCCTCCCCAATCCACGCCCGCTCCGCCGCATTCACCATCGGGTGCTCCCCCGGCGTGTTCCGGCAGTACACCGCCACCGCCGCCGCCACCGCAATCCCCGCCGCCCCATACAGCAACAACACCGTCTGCCACCGCCCGCCCAACTCCGTCATCAGATACGCCGTCAATATCGGCGCCAGCACCGCCCCCGCCCGCCCCCCAATCGTCACTATCGAGCTCGCCACCCCGCGCTGTCCCACCGGAAACCACACCCGCAATAGCCCCGACGCTACCGGATACGCCCCCGCCTGCGTCACCCCGCACAGAAACCGCCACAAAAGCACCAGCGCCACCACCCCCGTCATCCCCAGCAGCCCCGTGAACAGCGACCAGCCGGCAATAAACGCCGTCAACGTCACCCGCGGCCCCCACCGGTCGCTCATCCACCCCGCCGGCACCTGCGACAACGCGTACGACCAGAAAAACGCGCTCAAAAACCAGCTCATCTCCGTCTGCGTCATCTGCAGATCCACCCGCATCCGCTCCGCCGCAATCCCCACCGCGTAGCGGTCCAGGTACAACAGGCACGCCACTACCGTCAGTAACGCCGCCAATCCGTAACGGACCCGCGTCGCGCCCATCATTTCTCGCCAGCACCACCCGCGCCACTACAGCTCGACCACACCCCCCGCTTGCTCACCGCCACCGGCACCACCCGCTCCGGCGAATGCCTCGTCACCCCCTCCACATCCGTCAGCGGAAAGCTCCCCCGCTCATGCCGCAACAAAACCACATCGGCATCCATCCCCTCGCGCAGCAGCCCGATCCGCTCTCCCATCCCCATCGCCGCCGCCGGCGCCGCCGTTGCCGCCCGGATCACACTCTCCATCGGCATCCCCAAATACAGGAACTTGCTCATCGTCGTCGGCAAATCCACCACCGGTCCCCGCAAGTTGAAATGATGCAGATCCGTGCTGATCGTGTCCGGCCAAAATCCATACTTTTGGCACGCCGGCTCGGCCACCCGCCAGGCGAACGCCCCCACCCCGTGCCCCACATCGAAGATCACCCCCCGCGCCCGCGCCTCCAGCAAAGCGTCAATCGGCGCCCCCCCTTCGTCGAAGCAATGGTCCGGATTCGGGTTATACAGGTGCGTATACGTGTCGCCCCGCCGTAGCGCCTGCAGCACCGTCACGTTCGGAATCTGCGACGCCGCATGATGAATCATCAACGGCCGCGCCGTCTGCTCCGCCGCCTCGAACACCCCCTCAAACCCCGCCCACTCATTCTTCACGTCAAAATTCGCCAGCCCCGCCGTCAGGCGCACCTTCATCCCGATCAGCTGCCGCGGAAACTTGTTCACACACTCCACCGCCGACGGCACATGGGCGTGCCGCCCGTCGTTCAGGTCCCCCATATACGGCGGAAACTGCGGATGCCCCTGTATGCACCCGATCATCGAAATGTTCAACAGCGCAAACACATCCTCCGGCGCCTGCGGAATAATGAACCGCGCCATATTCGCAAACGTCAGCGCTCCCGCCGTTCCCGTATCCAGCATCGTCGTCACGCCCGTTCGCAGCCCCGCGTCAAACGGGTCGATCGAATACAGCCCAATCCCGCTGAACACATGCACATGCAGGTCCACCAGCCCCGGCGCCACCAGCAGCCCGCCCGCATCCACCACCGTCTCCCCGCGCCCCTCCAACTCCGGCCCCATTTCCACAATCTTCCCGCCGGCCAGCCGTACATCCACCCGCCGCCCCGCCTCTCCGCTTCCGTCGTATACCAGTCCGCCCCGGATCAGCGTCGGCCCTGCCGTCTTCTCTTCTTCTCTCATGCCTTCCCCAATTCCCTGACAATCTCTCTTACCGCCGTCACAATCTCCGCCGCGTCCCCCGCCTGCAGGCACTGCGGAAAAATCACCGCCCGGTCCGGCGTACGCTCATCCTCGGCCAGCAGAATTCGCCGCGGCCTCTCCCGCAACGCTCGCTGCAAATCCCCCACGCTCACCGCGCCCGATTCCAGCCGCAGGTTCGGATACCGCTGCCCGTTCGCCCCGCTCTCGTGCCGCGTCACCCGCAACCCTTCCACCCCCCGCAACCCCTCTTCCATCTCGTCCACCCGGGCCGCCCACGCCGCGTACTCCGCCTCCGCGTCCCGCGTCTCATACTGCCGCAGCGCCGCCATCACCCCCAGCATCGCCTCTTTGCTCACCTTCATCGACCGCCCGATCCCGTGCCGCGGCGCCCGCGCAATCCACCCCTGCTCCACCCAGTGCCGCAACGACCACGTTCCCCCCCGCACATCCATATCCACCATCTGCACCCACGCACTCCGGATCAGCTCTTCCCGCCCGCACAGTATGCCCGACGCCTGCGGCCCGCCCAAATGCTTCCCCCCGCTATAGGCAATCAGGTCTGCCCCGTCCCGCGTCAGTCCCCGCAGGTTCTCCCGCGGCGGCAGCGCGCACGCCCCGTCCACAATCAGCGGCAGCCCGTGCCGGTGCGCCAACTCCGCCAGCGCCGCAATCGCCGGCCGCTCCTCCACCTCCAGCCACACATATCCCACCGCCGCCGTCCGCGGCCCAATCGCCGCCGCAATCTGCTCCAAGGCGTCCGCCGCATGATAGTCCACCAGCCGCAGCTTCGCCCCGCTCAGCCGTATCGCATGGTCGTAGTCAAACGGCCCCGGCAACGGAAACACAATCTCGTCCCGCTCGCACCCCGACACGTCCGGCAATTGGTCCATCACTTCCGGCCGGTTCCCCGCCAGGCACGCCGCCGCCGCCAGCGAAAGCGCCGCCCCAGCCCCGCACGTCACAATCCCCGCCTCCGCCCCCGTCGCCCGCGCAATCTCCCGGCTCGCCGCCGCCAGCAGGTCATCAATCTCGAAATACGCCCCGCTCGCCGCCGCCATCGCCGCCACCACCCCCGGCTGCGGACAGCTCCCGCTCACCCGCGTCGCATATCCCACCGCGTTAATCACCGGCCGCAGGCCGAACTCCGCGAACCACTCAGTTCCCGCCACGGCGTCTCCTGGAAAACACATTTGCCGGATTCGTCACCATCATCTGGTGGATCTGCTCATCGGTCACCCCGCGCTCCCGCAGCATCGGCAGGAACACCTCCAGAATGTATCCGTATCCCTTTCCGCCCGTGTATTTCAGGTGGTTCAGCATGCAGATATCTTCCGAAAGCAGAACCTGTTTCGTGAAACCCGCGTGCACCAGGTTCGCCACGTTATCCGCCCGCACCCATTCCGGCTGATAGTCCAGATACCCGATGTTATCCACCTCCACATACACCCCCTTCTCCGCAATCGGAAGCAGATGATGCACCCCCACCCGGTCCCCCAGGTGCCCGATGATCACCCGGCTCAAGTCCGCGCCATACTCCTCCAGCAGCGCAATCTGTTCCATCGCCAGCGTGCCCCAGCGGGTCGTGTGCGTCGTAATCGCCACACCCGTCTGCGCCTGTGCCAGCGCCGCCGCCCGGAATACCCGCTCCTCCCCCGGCAGAATCGAGTGCCGCCCCGTCCCGATCTCGCCGATAAACCCCGCCCGTATCCCCGTATCGCCAACGCCGATCTCAATCTCCCGCACCAGGATCTCCGCCAGTTCCCGGCTCGTCTTCTCTTTCACCACCTCCGGATAGCCAAACTCCCGGTACCACCCGCAGCCCATCAGCACATGAATGCCGGCCCGTTTCGAAAACCGCGCCAGCCGCACCGGATCGCGCCCTATCTCGTCGAGCGTCACATCGCAAATCGTCCGCCCGCCCCGCCCCGTGAACTCCGCGATCTCCTTGGCCATCACCTCTTCGTCGTCGATGACTAACTGGTAGCCATACCCCGGGTAATGGTCCATCGCATCCAGAAACAGGTGCTCATGCGTCTGCGTGACCCCCATCTCCTCCGGCCGGATCAGGCCATTCACCGTGATGACTTCCCGCTCACTCCACTCTGCCTGCACTCTGCCTCCAAGCTCCACTGCCCGTTTCTGGTTTCAGCAGTGTACCACTTGTCGCCGGCGCCGCCGCGCCCCCAGCCACGGCTCGGCGCCCCGCACAAGACACGTTCCTGTCCCCGCAATTGCCGCAGTCCCATCGGACCGGCTCTCATCGCAACGGTTCCTGCGTTCCGGCTCGGCAGCGCCTCCAAACGAACTCCCAACGCAGTACCACCCCCGTTCCCGGTATCGAGGCGCGGCAGCGGGTGGCTGCATGGCCCGAACTTCCGGCTCGCGCGATCCGCGCGCTAGTCTCGAAACGCAGGTGCCAGCCACTTCCCATTCACGCGGCATCGATCCGGAGGACGGGCTAGTCCCGAGGCTGAGGAGAGGCCAAACGGAGCCGGATCACCTGACCCGGCTGAATGGAGTTCAGCGCAACCAGCGCCTCTGGGACGAGTCGCTGCAGATCAGCCAGCCGGTTCGTCGGCGCGCACAAAATCAAGATCGAAAGGCGCAAGCCATCAAGATTCTGCTGATACGGGATCTCCTGATCGGTAGTGATCAAGACTTGAAACGCAGCGGCTTCTGCCGCGGCCAGCAGGGCGCCATTTTTCAAGCCCCCAAGACGCGCATAGGCCGCCGTCAGGCATTCGTGTTCCGGAAACAATAGCCGCAATTTCTGATCCACGCACTCATCGAGGAGAATCTTCATCGGCGGATGTTACTTTAGACCTGTGCCAAACGGAGTTCCTTGCATTCTTCCAATACCTGGATAGCAAGCTCCCGGCTGATCGTAGGGAAACCCTCCAGGAATTCATCGAGCGACTCGCCGTTCTCTAGATAGTCGAACAGCGTCTGCACGGGTACACGGGTGCCGCGGAACACGGGCGTTCCGTGCATCACTTCGGGATCGCGTGTAATGGGTTCCTGCATGTTTCTATTGTTGCTCATCAATTCCCTCTGCCGATCGTTCGCCAGCAGAGACGCCTGCGTCATTCCGCCACCTTCCAGCGTTGCACGTAGTCCGGGATGGTCGAACAGTTGGGTGGGTTTGTTTGGTGGATCGACCACGTGGCTCGGCGCTGGGGGGCCTATAGAAGTTCATCCTGTACGATGGCGCGTGGATCATCAGGATACCGTTGCCGAGGGCGGTTGGCTTCCGTGACCGTGACTTCGCGCCATCCGCCGCGGGTTAGCTCGCCACGCTTTGGATGGGGATGAGCACCCCGGCGCTGAGGTCGGCGGCGAACAGGAACCATTTCAGCCGAGGAATGATACGCTCCGAAGGAATAACGCGAGAAAAGGGCAAAGGACCACACCATGCGCATCTCCATTCTTGGGCTCATTGTTTGCGGCTTATCGTACCTGGTGACCAGCGCGCTGCTGGCGGAGCCGGTGGAAGAGAAGCAGGTAGACGGGAAGAAGGTAGCGAAGCAGCGGAAGGTGGTGTCGGATAACAAGCACCCGGAAGGGTACCACCGCAAAAAGGGGAAGAAGTAGGGGCGTGGCACGGGCCGGGAACGCGAACGCCGGGCCAATCGCAACTCCATAACCGCCGCACTGGGTCGCCCCTGGCTCCCTAAGACGAGTCCAAGTGGGCCAAATCAAAGCATCACAAGCGGGCCAAATCAGATGGGCGGAGATCCTAGCTCCTCCGGCCGGATAAGGCCAGGCACCGTGCCTCCAGGCGCCATTGCCCGTTTCCGGTCTCAGCGGCGTACCACTTGCCGCCGGTGTCTCTGCCATCCCCGCTGCCCCCTGCCCGCATCCGGTCGCAGATGCGCTTCCTTCCCGTGACGCCAGCCGCGCCCGTTATCTGCCGCATTCCAGAAAAAGGAGTGTGCCTGCTATGGCGGGGGAAGTAGACAAGACGCACGGTCCGCCCCAGCGATCTTCGACTCGCCCGGCCAAGCGTGCCGCCCGCGGGGAATCGCGTTGCCCGTCGCGGGTCAGCCCCACCAACGGCAGGGCGCACAAACGTTCTCCTGTCTGCCGTACCGTGCCACCCTCCCAGCATTTGGTGCCCGGACAATCCCCGCGCCGCTCACCAGCACCCTCGCCACAACCTGGCGGTCGTTCCGGCAATTCCACCGCCGCGCCATCCTCGGCTCGCAACTCTCCCACCGTCACCGGCGAGTTCTGTCTGCCAGCTTGCGGTGGCGTTAACTGCTCCCGAAGCCCGGAAAGCAGCCGGAAACGTGGCGTCTCATCTGGAGCCGCTAACTCCGAGATGACAAACTTCCGGATCGCCCACTCCCCGGACTCCCAGCGCACCCAGGCCCCGCTTCCGCTTACACGAACGGGTCCTCCGATGATGTGTCTGGCCAACCCATGCGCCACCGTTTTTGAAGCCACGCACTTCACCACGACTCCGCCAGATTGCATAGGAACGTTGATCGTCACGGCACGCCCGCCAATCTGAATAGTCTCCCCGCCAGGAGTCCCCGCCTGCTCGGCCGGGCCAGTCACAACTTCCACAGGCCGGTGCCTTCCCGGGAACTCGAACAGCGGCACCCCGCCCTGCGTAATCCTACCCGCCGCCCCATCTCCAGCCAGCAAATCATCAATCGCTGGAACCGCAGCTAACACCGGCTTCGGTCCCTTCCCGAATCGCACCTTATCCAAACGACCCCGCACTTTCGGCTCAGCGATCGCATCCGCAACCGCTCGAAGCGCAAACGGCCGGAGGCTGCCGCCTTGAAATGGACATAGCTTTCGTCACCCAAAAACTCCGCTAACCCCGCCAGATGTTTCGAGAACCGCCCCAGCGGAATCGTCTCCAGAGTATAGCCGTCGATGTAGAGCTCCTAGTTGCTGTCGTCCATCGCGTTGCTCAATGAGCAGCATCGCAGATCCGCTCTGCCCGGCCCTTTTCGGATTCCTCCTCAACCGAGTAACATCGTTGGAGCGCCGAACCGGCACTCCAAAGTGCCAACAATCACGCCGGTCTAAAGGGTCAATAATCATCCCGGCCGGGCCCGCCACGGAAGTACGGCGCTGTGTCTCGTCCCCACAGCGTGGGCGGACCGCAAACGGGAAAGTAATTGAGTTGTAAGTGAATCTACCGTAGACTGTGGTTACCCGCCTCCGTCCATTCCTGGAACCCCGCCTTGCAATCCTCTCTTCTGCGTCTTCTGCACCTGCAGTTGTCCTCTGCCCAAACCGGCGAAGAACTACATCGTGTGCTGCACCGGGCCAAACACACCGCCTCTGCCGGCTTCCAAGCGGTGGGCCACTCCGAATCCGCCGCCCATTGCCTGGCCCTCAAATTCGTCAATGCCTGTCTTGCTCGCGTCGAATTCGCAGCCCGGCGGGCGAAAGTAGTTGCTCGACCCTTCGGTATTGAGGTCGACCCGTGTAACGGCTGTGGACTCGCCTGTCCGGGCTGTGTCCATTCCAGGCCTACGCTATTCGATTGGCCTAAGGGTATGTTGTCGCCCGATAATATGGAAAATTACTTGCAACGGTTTGGCCCATTCGCCATTCATGCCATCTTTTGCAACTACGGCGAGCCGCTCCTCAACGTGCAGACGCCGAATTACATCCGCATGGCCAAGCGCTATCTCTCCCAGACCATGCTGTCGACCAGCCTCTCCGTGAATCGGTTCGACTCCGACGCCTACGTCACCTGCGGCTTGGATTACCTGATCGTCTCCATCGATGGCGCCACCCAGCCCACATACAGCCGCTATCGTCGCAACGGCCGGCTGGATGTCGTCTACGAGAACCTTCGAAAACTCGTTGAGGCCCGCCGCCGTCATCAAACCAGGCTCCCGGCCATCGCCTGGCAATTCCTGGCGTTCGAGCATAACCGTCACGAAATTCCAGCCGCCATCGAACAGGCTCGTCTCCTCGGAGTGGATGAAATCCGCATCTCCCAGCCATTCGACGTCAGTTGGGACGACCCGTCCATACAGCCCGCTATGGATATCCCCTCTGAAGTCGTCGCACTCAATCCACTGACTCCGGAAGACTTCAGCCGCAACTGGAATCCCGGGGATCTGAACCAGGCGGCGATCGAAACCGCCTATCACGGGGCTTGGCCGCTTGACGATCCTGGCCCGCTGGAAGCACCCAGCAGCGGCCACACCTGCCACTGGCTCTACATGAATACCGTGATGGACGCCAACGGGCGAATACTTCCCTGCTGCTCTGCGCCTCAACCGGGCGTTGATGTCATATTCGGCCAACTGAGCAAGTCTCCGGACGATCTCTTCAATACTCCGCGACATCAGAGCGCCCGCGGATTTTTCCGCCACGGAGTTACATCGTCGGATCCGCCCTACTGTCACACTTGCGAATGGAACCAGGGGCAACCGGGTATTGATCCCAATCAAATACGCCAGTACGCGAGAGCGATTCGTCCGCCGGTCTTCAATGAAGACACGGCACAGTGGCTCGCCCAATGGCCGGCATCTTAGGGATCCACGCGTCGGGCCAGTTCCCGGTACTCCGCGCCTTCCCGCAGTGGCCGTCGAACGCTTTGTCGCCATCGTGCACTTCCTGCCGGAAACGAACTTCGTCGATTATGATTCCATTCTTCGGATCAGGAGAGTCCTTGACCATCCGATTCTTGCGTCGCCAATCCGATCCACTGCTCCAGCCGTGCCGCCGATGTATCGCCCAGTTTCTCAAACTCGCTTGCGGTGATGACCGGGGATGCCCCGCAGCGAAGCAACAGTGCCGCCATGGATGCGTTCGGCGCGTGGACAAGCGCTCGATAGCCCTGCCTGTCCGGCGCGTCCACGGCGAGACCCGCTTCCAGCAGCGTCACTACAGCCTGTTCGCCGCCACTGGCAGCCGCAAGGTGAAGGGCGTTTCGCCCGAAGCGATCCACGGCATCGAGATCCGCCCCAAGCGCCACCAGGTCGCCCAGGAGAGGACTCTCGGCATCCGCCGCGCGCAACAGCGCAGTAAAGCTTACCGGCCTTGTCAAACCACTCATCGCTCCGGCGAATTCAAGAAACGCGGGGCTATGCTTGCGGCCGTCCTCCCAAAGAAGTTCACCCCCGGCGCCAACCGGTTGTTGCAACTCCGCGTGGGTCTGTTCTGCCACCGCTTCAGCGCGAGCTTCGAGCTTCGCCCCCGCATCCAACAAGGCACGCAGCGCGACTCGAGCGATTTCTAGATCGGGTCCGTCGCCAAAACGTTGGCCACAAAGTATCTGGAACGCCGCATCGATTGCAGGTGTACAGCCGTCGCCCTCCAGCGCAAGCAGCAACGGTACGCCGTGACCTGAGTCGCCTGCGGCGTTAATCAATGCCATTGCGGCCTTGCCCTTCGGCACATTGAACAACGCGCGCCTCGGCCAGTCCCGGTCGCCCATCGCGGCAGGCAGCGTGACCGGTAAGCCGCTGCGAAAGAGTGCGTGCAAGGAATGCCACGCGCTTCGCTCCGTGCAGTAGCGGGTGAGGTCGTCGGCAAGCGCAGTCCACGCCGGAAGTGGCAGCGGACCTTGATCCTTCGTCCACCAGTTAAGTTTAGTCACCGCGGGGTTGAGCACCATTTGGATCCGTATGTACTCGTCTCCATCGATCAATTTCCGCAAATGCTGAGCCAGTCGATCCGGCCCGTGCATCCTGGCATCCACCAGCCAGAGTTCGTCGATGCATCCGCTACCAAGCCACGGGTGGAGGTGATCGAACAACGTCTCGCCGGTCAAGTCGGCAATTCGCGGGTCGGCGCCGGCGCAGATCAGATCGGCAGCCGGCGCCGGGTGCCCGGTGGCAGCGGCATGAAAGAGCGGAGTATGCCCGTTGACATCCTGCGCATTCCGGTCTGCCTGCGCAGCCAGCAACTCCTTGCACGAAAAGCCCGACGCCGCGGCATAGTGCAACGGCGTCATCCGGTTCAGATCCCGGGCGTTCGGATCGGCACCCGCCGCGAGCAACGGCGGAACGTGGACAGGTTGCTTCTGACAGGCGTTGTGCAACGGGGTCCGGCCCTTCCCATCCTTTGCGTGGACGTCCGCCCCGTCGGCTAGCAACTGCCGCAAGCGGTCGCCGCCTTCCAATGCGGCGTTGTGTAGCGCGGTCCGGCCTTCGACGGGCATACTGTTGGGGTCACCAGTATAGCTTGAATCCAACCTCTATCTGCCGAGGTCAACATCCAAGGGTTCCAATACGACAGAGCCCGGGCCGAGTCAGCTCTCCGCACGTCCCGTTGGAGAAAGTGGCTCCCGCGCGGCGCGCGAGTGGGGACTCCTTGAACGCCGTTTCCGGCAAGAGTGCCAAGCGGAGCCCGGCCCGTTTCCTAATCCGTTCATTTGTTGCGAATTCAATCGGTTAGCTTTCTCGCCCTGCTCCATAATTTACCTGGCCGATACTGTCTCACCGATATTGGCACGGAGGGGGCTCCCAGTAATGCCCAGATCTGTTCCAGGCTCAACTTCTCCCCGCCTTGCACCACCTCTCTGCCTTCAGGCTCATCTTGCCGGAGACAAGGCTGTCCCGCCCGAACAACCCGCCCATTGTTATAAACTGCCCCGGTATCTATGGGCTGGGATAAGAGGATTTTCGACTACACCAAAAAGCTCCACATGTACTCTGGACTGCTGACGTTTTCCGCATTCCTGGTATGGGGCATTACCGGTATGGAAGCGATGTTCCTCCCAGCCGCCGGCGAATTCAGGCCGCCGCCGGTAACCGGCACCCGGGAGGTCGCCTTCCAGGCGCCGGGCAATCTCGATGACGACAAACTCTCCCGAGCCATCTACGCCGCCGTAAAGATCCCCCTCGCGGCCGGCCGTTACAATGTCCACCGCGACGAGCAATCGCATCTGGCATTCAACGTCTTCACCATCAACGGCGGCCGCGAAGTCACGTTTCTGGAAGAAAAAGGCACCGTCCGTATCGATCACCGCCGCAACTCTACCCTCAGCTACCTGTCCTCCATGCACACCGCCCATTCCGGCCGCCACCAGTTGACGGTGGCGTCGTCCCTCTGGGGCTACTTCAACGAGTTCTCCACGTGGGCCTTTCTCTTCATGACCCTTTCCGGCCTGTACCTGTGGATCGCCACACGTCCCGGCCTGCGCTGGGCCCAACTGACGCTGGCAGCCACCGTCGCCGTCACAGCGGCCCTCTGGTTCGCAATCCGGTGAAACTATGTTCCGTTTGATGCGCAATATCCACCTTGGCCTCGGCCTGGCATTTTTCCTGATGGCCCTCATCTTCGCGGTCAGCTCTCTGACGGTGATCTTCCGGGGGCGTCTCGGCCAGCCGAAACCGGAGGTCACCGAATCGGTCGTCCAACTCCCCTCCGCCGCCCGGGCTACGCCGCGCGCCGCCGCGAGGGAACTCATGACTTCGCACGGCCTCCGGGGCGACCTCCGCGAGATCAAGGAAAAGGGCGGCACGGTCACGTTCCGCATCGTCAGGCCCGGCGAAGTTGCGGATGTCACCTATCCGGCGGCCACCGGCGAGGCGAAGATCGCCATCCGCCGCCAGACCGCGCTAAACACCCTGATGGCGCTCCACACCAACCACGGTGTCTGGCACGAATACATGCCGGCCAACCTCTGGTCACTGCTGTCCTTCTGCACTTCGGCAGGCCTGATTCTCTTGGGCGCATCCGGCGTCTACCTGTGGTTCAAACACTATAACGAGCGACGGATCGGCACAGTCCTGCTCACCTGCAGTCTAGCCTTCGGGCTCGTCGCCCTCTACCTGACGCGGCTGCAACAGTAGCCTCGTCAAACCGCAACTTCGCACCAGAAAAGGAACGTGCCGCCATTCGCCCCTGATCAAGCGAATCGTTCCTTTGACTCGGAATAGCGAATCATCGAACGGCGTGCCTTGGTAGGAACATTCGTCCGTGGAGCATGGGAAGACAGAGAGTCACAGACCGGCGTGTGCGAACCGTTCGCGCTGGTAAGGCGCGCGAACCGCGCTAACAGCAATCAAGTCAATAGATTGCGATTACGAAATGCCAGCTTCAAGGTCGGTTCCCATCCTGGATTCGAACGGGGAAGGCTATCCCACCGGTGAGAGACATCACTCGGCAGCGTACAAGTTGCCGCAGGCGTCTCTGCCGTCCCCGCCGCCCCCCTGCCCTCATCACGCCGCGGATGCGCTTCCTGCCCGCGCCGCCGCGCCGCCAGCCGCAACCGTTATGTGTAGCCGTCGAGAAAAAAGAGTGTGCCTGCAATGGCGGGGGCCGTCGATGCCGCGCACGTTCCGCCCAGGCGATCTTCGATCCGGCCGGCTAAGCAATGCCACCCGCGGGGAGTCGCGCTGCTCGCCGCGGGTCAGCCCAAAAGCTTCAGCGGGCAAAAGCGCTCTCCTATCTGCCGCACCGTGCCACCCGTCCATATGCCACCTTCCGGTGCCGCGAGTCGCTCCCGAAGACTGGAAAACAGCCGGACTCATAACCATTACGATCACGCCCCGCTGCTGCCGACCACGGCAAGCGTCCCCCATGCGCATCGTGACGCCGAGTTCGGCTGGACTCCCGGCGGTGAGGAAGAGCACAGCTTCTCGATTTTCAGGTACATTCTCGGTGGGCATGCCGTCTAGATTGCAAGGCGCCGCCCTCCATTGCGTTTTGTCCGGAGCCTCGTCGATTTACGGGCCAACGTGCCACTCTGGGGGGGATGGCGCCTTCTGGGCATCATGCTACTGCCTGCGTTCACCGACGCCCAAAGAGTGGTGTGCAAGCTGCGGCGACTTTACTATTGCTCATGTTAACGGCTTGATTGATAATGAAATCCACAACTCCACGACAGGGCAATAGAAAACGGCCATTAAGCGGACAACCGCTGCGGAGCAATCTCCCGGCTTGAGAATCTGGTGAATTACGAAAATGAGCTCACACCTCTTCGAAGTGCCCAATGTTGTGCCGCCCCTATTCCGATGGGCGGGCAGCAAACGCAAGTTACTCCCCACACTGAAGGCCTACTGTCCGGCTGAATTCAATAGGTACATTGAACCGTTTGCTGGATCGGCATGCCTGTTCTTTTTGCTTCAACCGAAACGAGCAGTGCTCGGAGATTTCAATCAACAGTTGATTGAAACATATAAGACCGTGGCTCGAGCACCGAATGCG
The DNA here is from genome assembly GCA_964430625.1 of uncultured Solibacteraceae bacterium. GTDB lineage: Bacteria > Acidobacteriota > Terriglobia > Bryobacterales > Bryobacteraceae. The sequence continues at coordinate 294,224 of CAYSFR010000004.1, read as the reverse complement.
GTTGCGGCGCAACTCGAAGTCATGGCTGTCAGCGAAAGTTTCTACTACGAACTTCGCTCCCAGGATCCTAGCTTGCTGCCATCAGTATCAAGAGCTGCCAGGTTCGTATACCTCAACCGTTTTTGCTTCAATGGGGTTTTTCGAACTAATAAACACGGGGACTTTAACGTACCGCGAGGAACAAGAACTGGCCAATTGCCCGGGAGGGCCGACCTGCGATCATGTGCCGAACTCCTGAAGCGAGCAACTTTTATAGCCGGGGATTTTGAGAATACACTCACCGATTTAGCGCCTGGAGATTTCATATATCTTGACCCGCCCTACTCCTCATCCGATGAACGAAACCGCGGTGAGTACGGCTATGGCGCGTTTTCATCGAAAGACCTGGACAGGCTCGAAGAAGCACTTTACAGGATTGATCGGCAAAACGCGACGTTCATCTTGTCATATCGGTGTAGCAAGACAGTCCGATCTCGATTCCGGAACTGGCACCAACGCACTGTTACGGTCCGTCGTCAAATAGCGGGATTTTCGCAAGACCGACGGCTTGTCCGGGAGATGTTGATTTCAAATCGCCTGATGGGCCAGCAGATCCGTAGATGAGTACTGACAAGATTCTCCGACTGGCAATCGCCAGTGACTTACATGCGCACTCAAACCACGCCCAAAGTCCGTCTCACCTTAACGTTTCTACTTTGGACACCAATCCGACGTCACATCCGATCGAAGGATTGCTTGATCTGATCAAACGGAAGTCACTGAAGGCAACGGCATTGTTATGTCCGGGAGACTTGGGACATCAGGCAGACCCAAACGGAATCCAATATGGGTGGACCGCGCTCAAACGCATTGCCGAAGCACTAGAGTCCGAATTTTTCACCGCAACGGCGGGAAACCATGACATCGATTCACGTTTTCTAGGAGATGACCACGATCCAGAACATATATTGAAATCGCTTACGCCAACCTTTCCGTTCAATAACGAACCGATGGACGACCGCTACTGGGCACGGGCCTATGGAATAAAAGAGCACGAACGTTTTCGGTTGTTGGTAGTAAACAGCAGCGCGTACCACGGTAACACGCCCACAGAAAAGAATCATGGGCGGATTGACAAGCGCACAATCGAAAGCCTTCGCCAGGATCTTGTAAGGGAAGGGATAAGAGATCTAAACGTCTTGCTATGTCATCATCATCCGCACCAGCAATCGGAGCTAGGCTTAGGGGCCGATGATGTTATGAAGCAGGGGCAACTCTTGCTCGATATGCTCGGGTCGGGTGCTTACGGAAGATGGCTGGTCATCCATGGACATAAACACCACCCAAAAATTTCTTACGCCGCTGGTGGTGGGGGATCCGCCACGGTTTTCTCGGCAGGTAGCCTCTGCTCGACTCTATACCCGGGCCTTCAGACGGTGGCGCGGAATCAGTTTTATCTAATTGAGATTGATCCCGGACAATGTGAAGAATTGGGATTAGTTGGCGTGGTAAGAGCGTGGGATTGGGCACTAGGCAGCGGCTGGATCGAAGCACGCGATGGGTCGGGCCTGCCCTCGGAATTTGGGTTTGGAACAAGAACAGATCCGAAGCTTCTAGCCAGGAGTATATCTTCAAGTCTCCACGGGCCAGATTCTGTTTCTTGGGAAACCCTTCTATCCGCAGTGCCACCTCTAAAATACGTCCTGCCGCAGGACCTTAAGAGAATTGGAGAGGAACTGGACGCCCGATTCGACATCAAGATAACGATGAGTGGGTCACGCCCAACGGAGGTCAGCAAGAAGATATGATGGCTCAGCTCCCAACTATTTTCGAGTCCTTCAATGCTCGGGCTCTCACTCCGGATCAGGTTGCCGCGACCTTCGTGCCGTCTCGCCAGTTTAAGGATCTTTGCAAGAGGTGTCATACCATCGTGTTGGGACCCCGGGGTAGCGGCAAAACCACGCTTCTAAAGATGCTGCAGCCTGCTGCGCTGGAGGCGTGGAGGCATAATTTAGCGGACGACATTGCCTACAACGTCGATTTCACGGGAATCTTTGTCGCAACCGATATCAGTTGGAGCCAACAACTTTCAGCACTGGGTCATGGACGTTTGGAGCCCGACACGCAGCGGCTATTAGCAAATGCCAGTTTCACGACCCACGCATTACGTTCGCTCATAATTGCCTTTCAGCAGCGATGCGGATCGCCGGACTCATCGCGACCTCGCACCATCAGTCGCGTTCACCTAGCTGCTGAGTCTCATACCGCTGTTGTCAGGGACATTGCCGCGGCTTGGCACCTCTCTGGAATTGGGGCCAGTCTATTCGCGCTCCGCCAAGCACTGACGAAACGGCTCTCCGATATACGTGAACTTGCGAGCAAGGAGGTTTTGCTTGGACTCGCCGGGAGGAACGAACGTCTTGCGGCAAACCATACGCTTCATCTACATTTCCTTTCAGCAGCGGGCATCGCTATTGAAGCGTTTGAACACTACGGCGGACTTACCAGTGGTAAATGGGCATACCTCTTTGATGAACTCGAACTAGCACCTGTTTGGGTTCAGGAAGATTTGATAAAGTCGCTCAGGTCTACCGATGATCGCTTCCTCTTCAAGCTTGCGCTCAATCCTCTTACAAGTAACAGTCATTTGATGCAGTCACCGACCTCGCCGGCCGCTGGTCAAGACTTCGATCAGATTGCGCTTTGGTACGCAGAGAAACGGGATGCATACTCTTTCTGCCAGAGTCTCTGGGATCAACTGTTAAGTGATAAAGGCTTGTCCGGTCTCGATGCCAGGTCTGTGTTGGGACGCTCGTACTTTGAATCGGTGCCCCAAGATCGATCGAACACAGGTTCCGCATATGGTCAGGGATCCCGCTGGGCCAGATTGTTTGCCGACCTTGCATCCAAGGATTCGACATTCTCGGACTACCTAACACGTCACGAGTTATCGCCTTACAACTTGGATTCAAAACAGGGGGCGGAGCGGGCCTCCGAAGTTCGAAAAATCGCTCCCATTGTTGCGGTGCGGGGATTCTACCGGAAGAATCAGAAGAATCGGGGGGGCGGGGATCTGCGAGGCCGGAAGACCGCCGAATTGTATGCCGGTGCTGATTCCGTGTTCGCCATGACGGAAGGCAACCCTAGATGGTTTATCGGGTTGATGGGCCGAATCCTGGCGTCTATGTCGGAAGGTGGGAGCCAGATTCCGCTGAATCGGCAGGGAAAGGAACTTCTCGATGCCGCCCAAAGATTCACCGCTACCTTACGTACCATCCCTGTCACGACGTCGGGAGTATCTTTATCTATAGGCGTTTTACAACTTGTACGAATCGTCGGCCGTTATTTCCATTTTGAGACGGTACAGGGGCCTTTTCGTCCAGAGCCGCCGGGTAGCTTCACGGTGGACTCGAAGACGCCAGAACAGATTCTGGAGGTGTTAGCGCAGGCGCTCAACGCTGGTGCGCTTGTTTATGTTCCCGACGACGATGGGCAATTGATCCTCACTTCGTTAAAAGGAAAGCGGTTTAGGCTCTCATATCTTCTCGCTTCGCTGTACGGTTTTCCAATTCGTCTGGGTAAGGCCGTTGCTCTAAGTGCGGTTCTTCGATCAGGCGACGCTAAACTTGATGCGCCTGAAAATGGGCACTTAAACTTTACGGGAGGAGTAGATGTTGGTTAGAGAGTTCGGAGTGTGCAGCCTACCGCCGGATTGGAGTCAACACGAGTACGATGTATTCATCACAACAATCGGCTACGAGGGGCGCGCACGATACATCGCCGAGCGTTTCCGGCCCAAAGCGGATATCAAAGTTGCCTGCGGTTTCCGAGATCAACAAGTTTTGGAATATTCGAAGAACTGCGAATGGTTTGGTTCAAACGAATTCGACGTTGCGCATGAGCCGGATTCCGGGTATGCTGAGTGGGCGCGGACAGTTCTTGAACGTGTTCCCGAAGATAGATTGTCGATTCGGGTGCTAGTTGACATCTCAAGTATGACTCGCTTCCGGATTGCGACGCTACTAGTGTCGTTACGCGAGGCACGACAAGCAAACCTTAGTGTCTCCTTCGTTTACTCACTCGCTTCCTTTACTCCCCCACAGGAAATGTCGCCGGCAAATACTCATGTTGGCCCAGTCACTGCCGAATTCGCAGGTTGGTGGGAGGAGCCGGATCGAGCACTAGCCGCTGTTGTTGGTCTAGGTTATGAAGCTGATAAGGCCTTAGGCGCGGTGGAACATCTGCAGGCGGCAGAGGTGTGGACTTTTAGTCCCACCTCCGCTGTTGAAGCATATTCTCCAGCGCTCACTAATGCAAACAGAGCGTTACTTGAAGGAATTCCGCAGAACCATCAACTCTCATATAGAGTCGAAGACCCTCTGGAGTGCCTTGCTAGACTTGAGTCGCTGACTTTTGGACTGACCCATGAGAAGAATCCTATCCTTATACCTTTCGGCCCTAAGGTCTTCGCCCTCTGCTCCCTCCTTGTAAGCATGTGGAACCCGACCATACCAGTTTGGCGCGTGAGCGCCGAGAGCCATGAGGTTGCCGTCAATCGGCAGGCTAGCGGCCTTGTCTACGGTTTGAGAGTGATTTTTTGATTCGTGGACAAACAGCTTCGAACTGCCACCGAGGGCCGCGCTGTTAGCGATGGTTTCCAAGAGGCGGCTGTGCAGGCAATAGGCGCTGCACAGCACAATCGCGCTCAAGAGAAGAAGTAGATCTCGACCTGTTCTTCGTCGCCGCAATTCAGGCCACGCATCTGCTCCATTTTCAGCTGAACCGGAACAGACTAATCAGCCGTTTGAAGATGCTAGATTTTGACTCGTTCACTTTGTCTGGCGGGGATATCGTCCTGGGCGGAGCCTGGTAGGTGAATTTCTCTGTCTTCGTCGCCCGCTTGGATTCGTTTGGATGAGCTATGGAGGGGCGGAGTCGGGAAGGCGTGCTCGCCCGACGCTCCGCAACGTGAGCGACAACCGTTGGATCATAAACGGTGGTGTTGAGAAACTTGGACCCAGGAGCCACAGCCGCCGCTAACGTTGGGAGCCCAAGACAGAGCGAAACGTTCCCGTCTAAATGTGCTAGCATCCAAAACGCATCGTCGTCCGGCCTCGATCCTACGGTTACGAGATTCTTGTGCGTGCCATTCAACGACTTTAAGCCAGAAAGAGCCGGACGGGACACAAGTTGAAGCGGACAAGTATGCCCGATTCGAAGTGTATCGGAAACAGCGGCGTCATTCCAGCTGTGCTGGAAATACTTCAATAGGGTCGCAAACTGACTTGGACTTCTGAGAATCAGTTTCCCGTCGAGTTCGACTTCATCTATGGTTAGGTAGAGATAGCAACTGAGCGACCGTTTCCATTTGTCGGTCACCTTGTCCTCGCCCTCGACACCGATCTTCCAGAGAAAGGTCGCAACTCTAGCGGCCAAGCCGACTACTAGCTTTCCAGAGACTCTAAACAGGCTCCATTGAGGATCATTGTCCAATGAATCACTTACCTTTAGAAGTTGAGCATTGTATCCCTTTAGCTCGTCAATCTCGTCATCTGTCCAGCCATCCGGAAGGACGAACCATCGATAGTCTTCCCTAAATGTCGCCATGAATATCGCCGGCGCCGCCAACACTGTGCCACTTCCTCGTTGCTCATGTGCCAAAGTGCTTCCTCTTTCCGTTTTCGAAGTACCACAAATCTTTGGGCATCAGTCCTTTTAGGATAAGTTCCATATGCCGTCCCTTTTTGTTGGCCTCTTTTAGAGCGTCCTCGCTAACCCGCTGAGCTTCCTCCATTCTCGATCTCTCCACTCGTTCACCCTGCTTGAAAAACAGGTTGAGGAACCTGCTCTGCTCAGCCTCCATAGCCGCCCGCGCGCGTTTAGCTTCACTCGAGTATTCTTGCGCTGCTGCCGCTGCGCTGTTCCGGTATCGCTCAATGAGCTTGAAAAGCCCGAACACGACCGGAACATGGACATTGTGCGGACGGATCTCGCCGGCGATAAGCCGCCTACCCTTCGCCTGGGTTTGGGGGTAAATAAACTCTTCGGACTCCAGTCCAATACCGAGACTGACCGGACATACCAACACGTCCCACCCGGCATCTTCGGCGAGATACTGCCACATGGGGTGGCCAGTCAGTGGATTCTTCGCCAAGGCCTCTACACCCCAAGTCATATCGGTCAAATTGGATTCGTCCGCCTTCGTCAAAGCAAGAACCACCGGAACCGGATCGATTCCTTGCAGCAGTTGATTCAATTTCCGTAGTTGTTCTGGCAATTGCGGCCTGGACGTGGTCGGAAGGTCTTTTGCGGGAAGACACACGATTAGGCAGTCAGACTCCCGCGCAAAATCTTTCAACTCCTGCTTGTCTTCGCTAGTCGATCTTTCACTGAGTGCCCCTCCCCGGTAGTCTTTCCACAAGAAAGTCCCCAACCGCTCGCTTCCCCCGTAATGGAAATTGAACGCAAGATCCTGAGTTTGCTTTGTGGGCTCCGGCCAGATCTGTTCCTCAACGAATCGCGTCCAAGCCTCCCCAAAATCAAGATCATGGTCGTCGTCCTCGGCACTAAATGTAAAACCGTTGATCGATTCACTCATAACGATATACATCGCCGTGAGGAAGCAGGTTTTCCCTGTAGCTCGGTCTCCTAACATGCAAACGCTCACCGAATCCATCGTGAGTACTCCTTCATATTCAGAAAGTGGTGCTTGGAGACACTGCGGAATGATTTTTCCAGTTGCTCCCTAGGCGTCTCTAATTGTTTGAACTTCGAGAAAGCAATGCGCGCCTCGCGGAGTCGTTTCTCCGAAATTTCGTTCCAAGTCGCTTCACCGTTCCATTTGCTACTTATAACATCTTTCGCCCAGTCCCATGGGTTTGATACCTTCTCCTTGGCCTGCTTTGCCTGTTCCTCGAGATCTAGCTTTTCGGCGGCCAACTCACCCATTCGGTTGTGAAGCGCCTGGAACAGCACACATAGACAAGGCCATTGTACATTGAGCTCAGTTGCTGAACAGGAGACAGGAATAACAGTTCCAACGGCGCGACTACTCGCCGCTATTGTAGCCGAAAGTTTCTGCAGGGGAGCTAAAACCTGAGGGTTCAGAGACTCGGTCAGCCCAATCGTTCTGCGGAACCAGTTCCCCCAAGTCGCCTCTGGTTGAATCAAATCGAACTTGGTGAGAACCGCCACGATAGGAATCGGTAGTTCTGTTTCGAGATTCTGAACTGCGGCCTCTAGAAACCGCAAAAGGCGGCGGATCTCCATCGAACTCTGAGTCGAGGCGCTCGCGAGAGCTGTGGAGTCGAGGAAAACCAGAATGCCGCTAACGTCCTGTAAATCAGCACGGAGAGCGCCTACGTCTGAGTTCTCTACTGCCCGCTCGATCAGCGTTCCTCCACGGATGTCCACCCATTCGAACGACTCCACTGGCCTAGTGTTGTGATGCAGAATGAAGTTGTAGGAAGCCCTACTGCTGGTTGCCTCCGGATATCGCCCAGAACGGATGCTGCGATGCAGACCAAGAATCTCAAAGTGGTCTTCCTCTTCTTCTGCTCGCAAGCTAAAGCCATGTACCTGCGTCTGGAGAGCCGCGTACATCGAAGCCATATAGGTAGTTTTCCCAACTCCTCGGTGACCAAGCATTATGAATTTCAACTTATCTTCCCTTCCTTATTTAGTTAGGCAATGAATCGATTTTGTATTCACTTACTCTTCAACAGTTGTTTCGAGAGACAATAGCAAATGGTCCTGAACTCTGGCCGTCAATAGCTTTCACGCTGTTCCCAAGTCGTCACCTGATGGGACGGTGGAGGAATGGCAAGTCTCTATTCCTTGCTGGGTCGAAACGGAGCGAACGGATCCGTTTCCACTGAATAGCCGTAACTTACCTTAACTTTCTTGGCGCGACGTACTTTTACCGGTTCCGATAATTCGGAGATCATCTCCTCAATTGCGGCCCTGAGAGTGCTCACATTTTCTCGTAGCTCGATCATATTGGCAAAGTAAGCGGCGCCACGCCGTTCAATCTCAATTTCGCTTTCGCCGGGTGCTTCTCTTTTCGCGATGCCCCGGCAGCTGATGAGAAGCTGCGCCCGCTCCAATCGATCAAGCGCGTAGAAGCACAGAATCCGGCGACTAAGAGCGTCAGGATCGATTTGCGCCCGCAGAGATTTCGGCAAGCACTCCCATTGAGACCGGACCTGTCGGACTAGGACCCGAACAATGGTCTCGACGCTCTCTATCTCCCTGGGATTCGCTTGCGATCCGACTAATAGGATATTGGAGTGTGGAGATTTCAGAGGAAATCGAGCGGGTTTCGCCGCCCACTCTGCCAACACGTTCGCCGTGTTGGTGTCTGCAAACATTCCGCATTGACCGGTGACGGAGCTGAGCATGACACATGCGTCACATTCCATTAGCGCCCGGCGTTGCAGCGCCTGTTCGCGTACGAGCGCCTTTTCGTCCATTCCCTTTGACGGATCACAATTCGAATTCTCTACCACCCCTCTCTCCGAAAATAGTCCAGTGCCTGGGCAATCGAGGAGTATGGCCTTTTCCAGGATCTCGGACTGAATAAACACTACGACCACGTCGGCGCCTTCCGAGCCCAAATAGGTGGTTAACCCGGGAAGTTCCTCGTACGTCGCTTGTTTGGCGACATCGGACTTGCGCAGTGACAAGATATCGATGGTCTCCTGACGGAGGGTGATCACGTTGAACTCTGGTCGAAGAAAATCAGGCCTGTCGGTAGCATGGCGAAGTACCGTAATGCACGACGTAGTAGGTTCAATATGACTCTTGAGCAGATCATTTCGGAGTAGCCACGATAACAAAAAGGTTTTGCCGGCGTTGTAAGGCCCAACAACTGCCACTACTGGTTTGTCGTAAGCGGCCAAACTCTCATGCGAGACTTCAACGCGATTATCGGTGCTGATTGCTGGCTCGGTTTGAGATTCCTCGCGGCGGCGTGAATTGGAATCAGGTGTCCTAACCGCTCCAACTTCGGCTATAGGGACTCGCCGCAGCGGCACGTTCGTCCTGGGTTCAGCTTTTGGTGTCGAATCGAAACTCATTTAGATAGTGCTCATTCCTCGGTATGGACTATGTTTTCCGCGCTTGGTCCATCGACGTGCGAACCCATAGGTCTCTTAGCATTGTGCGAATATCGGCTGGCAAGATCTCTAAGGAAGGTGCCCGCGGAATCGCGATCTCGTTTTTCCCAATCCAGGTAGTGTAAAGCTTTTGATATTCTTCTGCAGTGCGCTCTCGCACGGATCGGGAAGTGTCGTCACTTTCCAGCGCGGACAGTAGTCGATACGCTTCAGCGAGGAAATCCCGTTGACCAGTGCTCTCGGCGGCTAACAGCTTTTGTGTTACGAATTCGGTCAACGGACTGAGCCGCGAAATCCGCCTCAGCCTGTCGGCTATCGGGCCACGCCCAGCAGGCTCAAGCGGAATACGTCCGTGCCGCAATGCGAGGCCGTGGGAATACAGCCAGGAAGACCTCATCACTAGTGCGTTGGAAGCGATTTCGCCAAGAGCCTTTACGGCACCTGGGGTAGGAGCTAAAGCATCGGTGAACGGAAACTCGACGGGTTCGAGATCCCCCGCTCCTGAGAGGAGATCCAAGTAACTCCTTGGCGTGTTTCCGATGGTCGTGGCAGCGAACCGAACCGACTGAGTGTTGACCAGGGTTAGAATCAGTCCTCGGATGGAGAGCGCGCGGCTAATGCACAGAATCGTTATCGCGGCAGATGCCGCGGTTTCCAAGTCGAAATAGCCCTGGTCAGAATCCGGCCCGAACCCAGGCCTAACTATGTCGACGCACATTAGAATTGGGTGGTCTGCATAGAGCACAGCGGTTCGGGCGTTTGATGCCGCCTCCCCTTCCTCCATGAAGAGAACGGCTCCACGGCGTGCACGAGATTCAGACAAATCGGCAGAAGTGAAGTCGGTAGGCGAAATCAAACTTACAGGATTCAGCGATTCGGGCAGAAGGTGGGCCGATTCGTAGCAGCCAGGCGGCCGCTCAGAAGTGTGTTTTACGAGAAGAGTAACTTCGGGCGATGGCATCAACAATCCCGGAACGGCCCTCAGTCCCCCTTGCAGAAGCGTTCGTACAACCGCCACCGTGAGCGACTGATCCTCGAGGCGATTCCCCATGACCGCCAGAAGCGGTTTTCGGTGCAATTGCGGCGGTATGCCCGCAGCGCGAAGTATGTTGTCCGCCGAAATGAGGAACTCGCGAATTGGATTTGGCTCTATCCGTTCCAAGACCGATAAATATCGCCCGTAAAAACTGTCACTGAAGCCGCATTCCGTGAGCCAAGCGTCGAGTTGAGAGGCGGTGGCGGTCTGTGGATGTTTTTCTAGGCGGACAACGTTTGCTTGGCTTGTAAGGAGGTGTCGGGCCATCTGCATCTGGCTGAGGCCCGCATAAGCACGCATTTCCTTGAGGCGGATTAGTTGGTCGAGCAGCGAAACCTTCAGCCTCGTTGGGTTCGTTTCTTCCGACTTATCCGCCATTATGCACCCGACGGCATGCCGTCCAAGCTTGGATGCTGAGCGAGGATTAGTAATGGTCGACATCTCTTGGCTGGTTCCGTCTGGTGCAGGGACACCGTTGGTGGCCCCTGGTGACTAAAGTATCCGCTCGCGCCTGCAATGGCACCGAAGGCCATCGCGAGCCGCGATTTATCTTCAATGCGTAGCATCTGAAGGACATTCGGAACTGCCCGGGGACAAGTCTCCGCTAGACGCTTTCCGGGATGTATTCCTTGCTTTCCCGGAGCCGACATCGTGTTCAGGCTGATCGCTAACTGAGCTGTCTGGCCAAGAAGCACACCGCCGGCAATGAAAGCTCCTTCAGCGAGGAGGAAAAGGATCGTAGCCGTGATAGTCTGCTCCAAGGTTACCTGAAAGATGTTTTCCAGAGCGCACTGCTCCTCTCCCGTCAGCATCGTGCAACCGCCCGAATCTCTTCTCGCCTTATAGCCGTGCAGAACTCGTAGAGAATCTCCGCAATCCATTTGAATCTTTCGAAGCGTGGAAAGAACAGCGGGAATTTTCAAGGCATCAACAAACGTGTCAGTCATATGTTCCCTTCGTGAATATACTTGTAGATCAATCAGTCAAGGCCCCCGCCGATGGGGGCCCTGCAATGGGGGATCCTAGAGGCTCTTCAACTCCTCCTTTGCTTCGGCCAGGATGCCTATGAGTTCCCCGTAGTAGCGTACGCCGCTGCGTAAATCGTCGATGCTAACTTCTCCATCGGCGATGCGCTTGGTTCGTTTGATGTGCTCATCGATATGGTTCTTAGTTGCTTTCAGCGAGCCGCTGAGCTCTTTCTCGGCCTCGCCGAAGACCTTCTTCAGAGTTTCGCGCACCTTGAGGAAGACAGTTTGGGTTCTCTTTCGGTCCTTGAGAGAGTCCGCGGCGGTCCGGGCAAGAGTTTCCTGCCAATCTTTGAAAACATTTCGGAGGGCATACCACAATCCCACGCCGCCTAAGGCGAGCCATCCCCAGAAAGGGACTGCCGCAAGCCCTAATATCGCACCGGCGGCCGCCCCACTGAGTCCCACCATACCCGCCAGACCAAATCCCAGGGCCAAGGCCTTAGCTATTACAGCGACCGCAAATGCGCTTCCGAATCCTGCGGCAACCAACGTCACCCCGCCGATTCCGATAGTCAAGCGAGAAAAAGCATCTACGGCCGAGAACGTTTGGAGATCGTTCAATTCAATATTTGCACCAAGCTCACTAGCCATTTGGGCTTGATCAACCTTGTCACTCTGTCCAGCGAGAAACTTTTCGTCGAAAACCTGAAGTCGATCACGGGTCTCCTTCCACACACCGTCGACGCCGTCGTGCATTCCCTTTCCAAGCTGTGCGGAGAAATTGCGGGTTACGAGGTCGGGAAGGTACAGTTTTGCCTTATCCTTCTGGTCATCGTTGAAATTCTGCCGGATGAAGCGTTCCATTTGGACGGGATCAGACAAGCGGCTGTATTCCGCTTCAAACGCCCGCTGGGCCTCGTCCTGATACCGCTTTCGGTCCTCACTAAGGCAATTCCCAATCTGTGTCCAAGCCGCCTCCCGATCTGCGGTCTCATCCTGATACTTTTTAGCCTGTTCCTTGATGTTCTGAACGCTCGCCACTTGCATGGCAAGGCGCTGCTGCTGGCCCGAATAGTGGCTCAATGAACACTCAATGCGCCGCTGCGCAGTCGCTACCCGTGCTGCGTCCATCCGGCTCTGCATTCCTGTGAACATTTTGCGGAATGCGGCGTCGAAACCTCGAACACGCTCATTAGCGTCACGATCGCTTTCATATTGTTCTCTCGCCATTTGGAGGCACTCGGCCTCACTAAGGTTCGGCGAATGGCGACGCATTACTTTCGCCCATTCACTGATCGTTTTCTGTTTCTGCGTCGCATCTAACTTGTAAAACGGCACTATCCTTCCGCTCAATGCGGCCGCATCGATCTTCGGCTTTTGCAATGGTGGGAGGTTCGCACACTGCTTCAGCACTTGAGTACGCGCAGTTTCAACGAGAATTGACTCATCAGAAAGCCCATCACGACTAGGATCGGCTTGGGAGACGACAAGGAGGGTGTTGTCGTGTGGCTCCGCAGTAGGAAATCGCTGTACGTGATTGGCCATCTTGTAAAGCACATTGGCCGTGTTGTTGTCGGCGAACATCCCGGTTTGACCTACGGCCGCACTCAACACCAGAAAGCCGTCGCTTGAATCCATGGCGACGTTCTGCGACTCTAGTTCGTCGTAAACATTCTGTGCGCTCGCCTCACCCGCCGCTTCCTGAAGATTTCCAACTCCGGGACAGTCGATCAGGACTTTATCGGCCAGAAACTCGGCATCGAGAAAGACTACTACCACCCTACTAGCAGTCGCTTTTCCGTCGTACGTCGTGAGTCGTTCCAACTCGGAATAACCCGCAGCTTCGCCGATATCGTCCTTAGAAAGGGATAGCGGTGGTGCTGTTCGCTTTAGCGCGAACACCATGTCTCCCGGCTCTCCCCAGTCCGCAGGCTTGTCGGCGGCGTGACGGTATACAGTCAGCGTGCAGGTAGTAGGTGCGACCCCGACCTTCGCCTGGTCGAAGTTCGTCATGTGCTTAATAATAAAAGTCTTACCGGCGTTAAATCCTCCCAAAACAGAGAAGACCGGCTTGGTCATTGCGCTCACAGCAGCATGTATGGAGGAAGGGCTCGCCGCCTCGTCCAGCGATTTCGCTGATGAATTGCTGCTGTAGACCTCCCGGATAAAAGCCGGTTGCTCGACGGCTGCGGCGGAAGCATTGGCACGGCACAAGACGGTGGAAAGCTTTTCGGTCATTTGGAATGATCCCCTTTTCGTTGGTGTGCGTGTAGCGCTCACTCTGAGGCAATGATGCCAGAACCACTATTCTGAGTCAATACAAAAATATCACTCTAGATGATATATGTGTATTGATCAGTTGGCGATTGCGGAGCGCCAGTAAGCCGGGAGTCTGACGCGGAATGGCCTGTGAAATCAATTTCGATTCAGGCTGCCGAACAGTGCCCCTCGTCGGACACCAAAGATTTGATCTGGCAAAAGCCGAGGAAAACTATCCCGGCCTCTTAGAAGCATACACTTCGTGTACTGACCCCCGGCTTCCTGGCGCTCTCCTCCTTGTACGGCGGAAGTTTTCACTCAATTCCAGGTGAGCTTGGAAGATGATCAAATCCCGACGTTTTCGATTTCCTCCAAGGTGAGCACATCCGAGGTGCGGTCGTAGAGCTTGGTGGTCTGCGGGGAGGGGTGCGCGGCAATGGCCTGCGCTCGCTCGATCGTTCCCCCGTTTTCGAGCGAGGCAGGCCATGATTCTCATTGCCCGGAAGATGAGACAGCAGATCGACTCTGGCAGGCCGATTACTTTTCCTTGGAATTTCACCATCCGGAGGGCGTCGACTTTGTATATAAGCACGCGCCGTCGTTTCCCCGTTACAGCCAAACGTCCGCCATAGCGGAAGCTTTCGCTCCTCCCCGATATCGGCGGCATCGATGCAGGCATCGACATGGGCTTCGGCCTTATGGCGTGGCGGCACAGTGGCACAGTGGCCCTCAAAATGTCCCGCCCAACTTGGAAAAACATTGATTTTTCCTCCTTGATCTTTAGCACGATAAAACACACTCGTGCTTAACTGGTCGCAACAAGTGCCGTAGACCTAGCAGTTCGTGGTTAAGGTAGCTGGAGTGGGTGAAAACAATTGAAGCAGGAAATGTTCCCCGATAAACTAGGTATGGCGCTGGGAACGCGCAAGCAGAGGGAACGGCAAGACCGCGTGTGGATCGCAAGCAGCAGTTGCCGGCATCGGCGGCGCATCCTCTTTTCTCGCAGCTCAGTGAACTTTTGGAATCGGAAAAGTGCGCAACCCAACCCTGCCATATTCCTGCCGGTTTCGGTGTCGAGTCAACTGTCTTTCCGCAGTGGCCTTTCTATTTGCGAGAACCACAAAGCGATGTTTGTCGGCAGTTTACCTCACGTATGCCACCCGCGGCGGTGTGCGAAAGTTGCCGCCCCCAGTCGGTTAACACGGGCTCAGTAATCCAGTTCGGGTGGCGTCAAGCTGTCGCGGGTCGGCCGAGTGCTGGGGGCGATGAGAACACACCGTCGGCGATCCGGAAGTTGGCCCGGCCCGGCGGTGCGCGCAGTTCAACGGTTCTCTTCGGTGAAAGGCGGATACGGACGCCGAACCGCTGCTGGCCAAGTTCGGAGAGCCAGGCCAAAAGCTCGGATGAATCCGCCAGCCAAGCGAACTACGTGCTTCGGCGGCCTGTCGCCACGATACGCCCTTCCCCCCCAACCCCCTCATTTCAAACCATTTACCCCCATTTCCCCCAAAAATCCCAAAAACCCAAAACCCGTTCACCAACTTCTCCAAAAAAAGATACACGAATAGAATCAACAACATACAGCCCTTCCAAAGGAATCAAACCCCCAACAACCCTGGACAACCCCGATAAAATGAAAGTAGAGATAGGGTTTCGCCCCTGCTCGCCCGCCCCGGAGTGTTCCTCCGGGGTTTTTTATTTCTGGAAAGGATTCCCCATGTCGCTACCCCACCCCTCCCGTCTCCTCGAAATCCAACTGGAAGTCGTCGCCGCCACCAGTCCCGCCACCGAACTCGAACTCTGGCTCGTCCACCAGATCGCCCGCGCCGCCTGGGTAATGGAGCGCATCCACTACAACTCCCCTAACCCTGGCGCCGACCACCGTCTCACCGCCGAATACAGCCACGCCTCCCGCGCCTGGAATCGCGCCCGTAACGAACTCGCCGCCCTCCAGTCCAACCGCGTGCGCCACACCACGGCCCTCTCCGCCGGCCGCCAGACCCAGGCCGCCCAGGCGCCCCTCGGCCGCCCCTCCCAGCCCGCCAAGGCCGGCGTCATGGCCGAACACCTCCTCGACCTCCTCCAGGAAGGCTACGTCGAGTCCCCGGCCATTCGCATTATCAGTGAACAGCGCGCCCGCTAGCCCCCGCGCCCGCCACTCGAAAGTCTCGCCATGTCCGCCTATCAATCGGTTGCGGCCTACGCCCTCGTGCCCAAGGCCCTCACGCTCGCCCCCGTCGCTCTCGACGAAATCTGCGAATTCCAACCCAATCGGTTCTCTAAGGAGCGTTATTAATATGTCTACCGCCGCGCAACAACAGGCTAACCAGGCCAATGCCCAGCACTCCACCGGCCCCCAAACCCCGGAAGGAAAGGCCCGCGCCTCCCGCAACAACACCAGGCACGGCCTCACCGCCGGCACCCTCGCCCTCACCCCGCAGGAGCATGCCCGCGCCACCCGCTTGGAGGCCATTCTTCGCGAAGAACTCAGCCCCGTCGGCACCATGGAAAACGAAGCCTTTCGCCAGTTCATCAACGCCGAAGCGCGTCTCAATCGCATCCACACCCTGCTCGATCAGATGATCCCTCGCTACAACGAGGAGCCCCTTCTGGTCCCCGAAACCGAAAGCGACTACGCCCAGCTCACCCGTTACCGCGCCACCGCCGAAATGGTCCTCTTCCGCGCCATTCGCACCTTGCGCCAACTGCAGTCCGTGCGGCTCTATCGCCTCTTCCATCTCACCGAAGAGGAGCGCCAGGTCATCCCGCCGCTCGTCGACGCCGGCAAGCGTATGTTGGTCGACGGCGATCTCTTCGGCCACAACGACCGCGAGATCTACTATCAGCTCTACGGCGCCACCGCGCACCTCGATCGGTTCGTCCAGCCGCCGGAGCACATGCGCGTCTACAGTCCGGAGTCCGAATTTCCGGACCCCGAGCCCGAGTGTGCCGAGGCCCAGCCACCGGCCAACCCGCCCACCGAGCCCCCAAGCGCCGAAGCCACCGCAGCGGTCAACGCCCCCAGCGAGCCCGCGGGCCCATCCGCCCAGGCCCCGGCCACGGACCACCCGGCGCCCGCGCCCGAGTGCGCCGAAGCCACCGCAGCGGTCAACGCCCCCAGCGAGCCCGCGGGCCCATCCGCCCAGGCCCCGGCCACGGACCACCCGGCGCCCGAGCCCCAGTGCTCTGAAGCCACCGCGGCGGTCAACGCGCCCAGCGAGCCCGCGCCCCCATGCGCCCAGGCCTCGGCCACGGACCACCCGGCCCCCGCGCCCCAGTGCGCCGAAGTCACTGCAGCGGTCAACGCCCCCAGCGAGCCCGTGGCCCCATGCGCCCATGCCCCGGCCACGGACCACCCGGCGCCCGCAACCCAGTGCGCCGAAGCCACCGCAGCGGTCAACGCCCCCAGCGAGCCCGCGCCCCCATGCGCCCATGCCCCGGCCACGGACCACCCGGCGCCCGCAACCCAGTGCGC
>CAYSFR010000004.1:0-277291 GCA_964430625.1 uncultured Solibacteraceae bacterium | reverse complement strand
CCCGCAACCCAGTGCGCCGAAGCCACCGCAGCGGTCAACGCCCCCAGCGAGCCCGTGGCCCCATGCGCCCATGCCCCGGCCACGGACCACCCGGCGCCCGCAACCCAGTGCGCCGAAGCCACTGCAGCGGTCAACGCCCCCAGCGAGCCCGTGGCCCCATGCGCCCATGCCCCGGCCACGGACCACCCGCCCGCCGCGCCCAGCGCCCCGGAACCCGCTCCCGCCGAGCCGCCGCCAGCCGCGGATCCCGCATGGCCTGCCATGTCCACGCCCGCTCCGGCCATCGAGACTCGCTGCGCCCCATAAGGAAACGGAGACAACACCATGGCCGCCAAACAACCCAACCGCCGCGTGCCGCCCGCCCCCCGCGCCGGCGCCAAAAACAAAAACTGCAGATTCGAACCCAATTCGCCGTCCGCCGCGACCCCGAATCAGGCGCCGGCCGCCCGCGCCTGCGCCGCTAACAAAATCTGCAAATTCGAACCCAATCGGCCGGTACCGAATTCGCAGACGCCGTACCGGCCCATTCCAGGTATGCCGAACCCGCGTCCAGTCGCCCGCCGGCGCTTGGCCGCCACCAGCAACCCGCCGGTCCCTCCCGGCAGAAAGAGAGACCCGCTACTCCAGAGACACTGCCCGTACCGTCAGCAAGCTGCCTGCCCGACTTGCCCTAGCAGCGACCGCGCTTCTCGGCCATCTTCCGTTGTAGCGCCGCCATCAGCCGCTCAGAAACCTCCTGCGGGACCACTTGGGGCTCCACCCCCTTGTACACCCGCATCGTCTTCTGCGTCGTGTCCACTACCACCCAACAGTTCGGACACTCGTTGATGTGACGCTGCAGCCGCGCACGCTCCTCCGGACTCGTCTCTTCGTCGAGATAGGCGTTTAGCTCAGTTAAAAACTGTTTACAGGAAAGCAAACGCGTCATCTCCCTTCCGCTTGAATTGGCGCGTCAACCGCTCACGTAACTGCAAGCGGGCCCTGAGTAGCCGGCTCTTTACCGCCGGTACCGACAGCCCCAACGCCTCGGCCGTCTCTTCGGTCGACAGCTCCTCCACGTCCCGTAACTGGAACACGGAGCGGAACGTAGGCTTCAAACTTTGAATCGCCTCGTCCAACAGCTTCCGCAACTCTTCCTGCGAGTACGTCTGCTCCGGGTTCCCGTCCCATACGGCGATCTCCCGCGTCACAGCCTCCTCGCCCAACTCGATCTCTTCATCGAGCGATACCATCTTGTCGCCGCGGCGCTTCCGCAGCTTCATCAACGCCTCGTTGACGGCGATTCGCACAATCCACGTATAGAACTTGGAGTCACCATGAAAGTTGTCCAAATGCGTATACGCCTTCAGAAAGGCGTCCTGCAGTACATCCTCGGCGTCTTCGTCGTTTTGGGTAATATTCCGAGCCAGCCGGTAGACCTTCCGCTCGTACTGCCCCACCAGCTCCGCGAACGCGGCATCGTCGCCGCCGCGTGCCCTCTCTACAAGGGCCGCCTCGTCGAAGCCGGCACTGCCGTTGCTCGCTTGCATTCCAGTCCCTTGCCTACTATACCAGCCGCCGCCGATCCCTCCAGGAATCGCCCCGTATACACCGGCTGCTGCGGCGATCATCATATACTGGTTGATGTCCGAACCGGCCCGAACGATTCACCCGCTCGCCGCCAATCTCCCATTTTTTTCAACATTATGAGCAGTTTTGCCATCACCCTGCCCGACGGCAGCCAAAAGTCCGTCCCCCCCGGCTCCCGGCCCCTCGATGTCGCCGAAGCCATCTCCCCGCGCCTCGCTGAGGCCGCCATCGTCGCCCGTGTCAATGGCACGCTCTGGGACCTCACCCGCCCCTTCGACGGCGACTCCACCCTCGAAATCCTCACTTCCAAGAACCCCGAAGCCCTCGAGGTCTACCGGCACTCCACCGCCCACCTCCTCGCCGCTGCCGTTCTCGAACTCTACCCCGAAACCCAGCTCGGCATCGGCCCCCCCATCGATACCGGCTTCTACTACGACTTCGATCGCCCGACCCCATTTACCCCCGATGACCTCGAAAAAATCGAGGCCAAAATGTGGGAAATCCAGGCCCGCGACGTCTCCTACGACCGCGTCCTCACCCGCAAGGACGAAGGCCTGGCGAAGTATAAGGACATGTGGATGAAGTCCGAACTCATCCAGGAACGCGCCGACGAAGTCTTCTCCGAATACACCCTCGGCCCTGCCTTCATCGACTTCTGCCGCGGACCCCACGTCCCCTCCACGAAGAAGATCAAGGCCTTCAAGCTCCTCTCCATCGCCGGTGCCTACTGGAAAGGCGACGAGAAACGGAAACAGCTCCAGCGCATCTACGGCACCGCCTTCTTCTCCAAAAAGGAGCAGGACGAACACCTCGCCCGCATCGAAGAGGCCAAACGCCGCGATCACCGCAAAATCGGCGCCGAACTCGACCTCTTCTCCATCCAGGAGCTCGCCGGCCCCGGCCTCGTCTTCTTCCACCCCAAGGGCGGTATCATCCGCAAAACCCTGGAAGATTGGATGCGCGAAGCCTACCTCAAGCGCGGCTACTCGCTCGTCTATACCCCCCACGTCGCTCGCGTCGACCTCTGGAAAACCTCCGGCCACTTCGGCTTCTATCGCGAAAATATGTTCACCGTCATGGGCCTCGACGACGCCGAATACCAGCTCAAGCCCATGAACTGCCCGTGCCACATCCTCGTCTACGCCCGCAAGCCGCACTCCTACCGCGACCTGCCCCAGCGCCTCGGCGAACTCGGCACCGTCTATCGCTATGAGCGCTCCGGCACCATGCACGGCCTCATGCGCGTCCGCGGCTTTACCCAGGACGACGCCCATATCTTCTGTACCCCCGAACAGATCGAAGAGGAGATCGTCTCCTGCCTCGAGTTCGCCCAGGATACTCTGCATACTTTCGGCTTCGATAAATACAAGGCCGAAATCTCCACCTGGGATGGCGGCGCCTCCGGTAAGTACGACGGCTCTCCCGATCAGTGGCAGCTGGCCGAAAACGCCCTCCGCCGCGCCGTCGAAAAGCTCGGCATTGAAGCCACCGTCGTCCCCGATGAAGCCGCCTTCTACGGCCCCAAAATCGACGTCAAACTCGTCGACGCCATCGGCCGCCTCTGGCAGCTCTCCACCGTCCAGTTCGACTTCACCCTCCCCCGCCGCTTCCAGCTCGAATACATCGGCGAGGACGGCAAAAAACACCAGCCGCTCATGGTCCACCGCGCCCTGTTCGGCTCCGTCGAACGCTTCTTCGGCATCCTCGTCGAACACTACGCCGGTGTCTTCCCGGTCTGGCTCAGCCCCGTCCAGGTGGCCGTCATGCCCATCACCGACAAGCAGCTCGACTACGCCCGCCAGGTCGCCAAGGAACTCGAAGCCGACGGCGTCCGCGTCTACCTCGACGACCGCAACGAGAAGGTGAATCTCAAAATCCGCGACGCCCAGTTGCAGAAGATTCCCTACATGCTCGTCTGCGGCGGCCGCGAAGCCGAAAACGGCACCGTCTCCGTCCGCCACCGCAAACACGCTGACCAGGGCGTCAAACCCCTGGCCGAGTTCCGCGAACAGATCAAACAGTTGATCACCTCGCGTGCTCTTAACGACTAGCCTCGCCCTCGTCCTGGGAGCCCTCCTGCTGGGCTCCTGGGTCTACTGCGTCCTCACCGGACTCGCCGCCCGGGCCTACCTCGCCCAGCCCGTCCCGGACGCAGCCAACCGCGAGCCCATATCGATCCTCAAGCCCCTGTCGGGCCTCGACGATGGCCTCGAAGCCAACCTGCGCAGCTTCTTCCAGCAGGACTACCCGGACTTCGAAATCCTCTTCGCCATGCGCACCCAGGCCGACCCGGCCCATGCGCTCGTCACCCGCCTCCAGGCCGAGTACCCGCAGGTGCCCTCCCGGCTCATACTCACCGGGGAGCCCCCCTGGCCCAATGCCAAAAGCTGGAGCCTCCACCTCATGCAGCAGGCCGCGCGCCATTCGCTCCTGTTGATGAGCGATAGCGATATCCGCGCCGGCGCCGGCATGCTCCGCACCATCGCCAGCGAGTTCTCCCGCCCGGATCTCGCCGTCGCCACCTGCCCCTACCGCGCCGTCCCCGGCGACTCGTTCTGGTCCAGGCTGGAAGCCATCGGCATGAACACGGAGTTCCTCGGCGGCGTCCTCACCGCCCGCATGCTGGAGGGCGTGCGCTTCGCCCTCGGCCCAACCATTGCCGCCCGCAAATCGGCCATCGAAGCGGTAGGCGGCTGGCCCTACCTGCAGGAGTTCCTCGCCGAGGATTTCGTCCTCGGCAATGAAGCCGCCGCCCGCGGCCTCGGCGTCGCCTTCTCGCGGTGTATCGTCGAGCACCGCATCGGCGCCCAGCCATTCGCCAAAAACGCCGCCCACCGTCTCCGCTGGTGCCGTTCCACGCGCCGGTCAAGGCCCGCCGGCTACGTCGGCCAACTCTTCACCAACCCGCTGCCCATCGCCCTCGCGCTGGTGGCGGTCTACCCGGCCGCCTGGCCGGCCCTCGCCGCCACCGCCGTCCTCCGCGCCGCGGCCGGCTACGCCACCGCCGAATGGGTCCTCCGCGATCCGCTCTGCCGCCGCCAGTGGTATCTCGTCCCTCTCCAGGACCTGCTCAGCTTCGCCTTCTGGGCCGCCGGCTTCTTCGGCAATACCATCGACTGGCGCGGCGAGTCGTACCGGCTCGAAAAAGATGGCCGCTTTACCCGGCATTCACGCCTCAGTTAGTGCGTAATCAAGGATTGGTTGTTGACAAAGTACATTTGTAGGTTCATGCTTCCGGTATGGATGGCTTTTGCAGAAGATTGAGTAATTCAATTATTAGCGCACAGCGCACAGCGCTGTATATCTAACCATCATTGGACTCTGCTCAAACTGTTTGTTTGCGCAGCCACCGGCAAAGCCAAGTGACTTCCCGCGTCTCCATTTCGCCGTACCGAGTGACGATATCAGCAGGCGCTTTCTTACCGAACACGCAATACTCGCCGCGGAAGCAGAGAAACTGCCGGCCGCTAGGCGCCAGGCCTTTTACGCGTCCACCGGCGTGAAATTGAAATTGCGCGCCAGTGACGCGTTACTCGTGCTCGTGGAAAGCCAGCGGTTTGATGCCGAGCACAAACGGGAATGGTCCTGGCTTACTCCGCCGCCAAATGCGAGAGCCGAGGAGGTCCAGCGCCTCAGGATCGATCGAAATCGTGTGCAGTCCAGACTGATCAGGGAGTCAATGAAGCGGCTCCGTGAAGGATTGGACAAGCGGGGGAGAAACCGGCTGCAAGCGACGTTGTTTACTCAATACGATGTCAGACCGAAGGCGAAAGGACCACAGCGATGAGTACGGCGTGTCGATGCCTCTGGGGTACGCTTGTACTTTCAGCAACACTCTCCGCCCGGCCCTATCCAACCGGCGCCACCGCTCCCACCGTGGCAATTGGTAGCGGCGGAGTGTTTGTGTTCGGGTTTGCCCCGGATGCCGAACAGAACCCGGTCAACGTCGTCTACATGGCCGTCGAAAGCAGCCCTGGCTCGGACCTGTGCTATTTCTCGTACTGGCCCTCGCAGAATCTGATCTATCTGGTGGGTCCGTCCGGAGAGCCTGTGCAATCTGTTTCGCCCCGGTCCAACGCCGTTGCGCAAAACTCACGCTGCGCTATCAGCGGTAGTAGTTCCTATTCGAATTTGGGCGTCGACGGCGAGCTGACTGTCGGCGTCTCCCTGAGCTTTAAGGGGGCATTTCCACAGGGCACAAAGCCGATGTGGGCGGCCGCGATCGATGCCGACGAAAACTCTGGCTGGGTGCAGTTGGAAGACGAAGTCTACTGTGTTCGCGCTTGTAGCCCAGCCGCCAATCAGCAGCCTTTTCCGCAGCCATTTGCGCCCCCCAGCAGAACCAGCGGATTTGAGTCGTTCAGTTTCGACTTCACCGACGCCGATGGGGCCTCCGACATCGCGACGATTCAGGTCTTGATCAACGAAGGGCTGGCGTCTGCCAATGCTTGCAACTTCAGTTTTGATACGCAGGCCCCCGCCGGTGCAGGCGTCCTGTACTTGGTTGACGATCCGGGCGGTGGCCAGCCTGTCACAATACAGGCGGTTCAGCCAGGATCTCCACTCGTTGTCAGTAACTCCCGCTGCTCGATTCGCGGCACGGATATCGCGGCCACTCGTTCCGGTACCACGGTGAACCTGCGAGTCGCCATCACTCTGGCCGCGGCGGGCGAGAAGAATATATTCCTCGCCGCTCAGGATCGCAATGCCGGCAACTCCGGCTGGTACGACCGCGGCGACTGGGCTTCGCCAGCGGCGCTCGGCAGTGTGTCCATTCTCTATCCTACGTGCGGCAACGCGGCATCCTGCACAGAAGTCTATTTGAAGGCCGTGTCGTCCCCGGCGCTCTCCGTGAGCTTCTCGATCCGGAGTGTCGGTGTCGCGCAGAACACGTTCAAAAACATCTCCGTTGAATACTACCGAACGTCCAGTTGCTCCGATGTAACGTCTGGAGAGATCGCCTCCGGAACGCCTCCTCCGAATAGCACCAATCTTGGAACGATGCTGTCGCGGCCGTCCGAGTTCCTCTCCTACGATGCAACACTCGGACCGGGGAACAGCGGCACTCCCGGCTATTATTCAGCCCGAGCGAAATTCACGGTGAATGCCACGTTCCAAGGCCAGTTGATTGTGAAGACTTTCTACTTTCACTCGAACTGCCTGCGACTGGGAGAAGTCCCTCAGATCAGTGGTGTCCGGGATGCGTTATCGGGGCAGGTAAGCGCGGTCGAGCGCGGGACAGAGGGCCCGTATCTTGAGGTCTATGGCTACAACCTAAACCCGCTCGCGGCCACAACCATCACCCCATCTTCCAATATCCCGGTCTGGAGTCTCGGATACCAGGCGCCAAGTGGTAATCAGGTCAACCTGAACTACAAGATTCTTGCTGCCGCTAACAGCGGCGCCCGCCAGTTCACACTCGCCAACGGCTTGGGCAACTCCAATTCCGCAGAAATCTGGATCACCGACCCGACGCCCGAGATAACGACCGTGACGCCAGACCGGCCGTGGACGGCCGGCGAGGTCATCACGGTGACGCTCGCCGGCAAGGGATTCGGAACGCAGCCGGACGTGACTCTCGAGGTGCGAGACGGCGGCGATCAGGTCGCCTGCCTCGGCTCACCCCAGGTGACGATTCTCGGCCAACCCCAGGATGGTTCCATCCAGTTCTCCAAGGCGGTCCCAGCGAACTCGCCAGGGTGTCAATTCGACATCGTCGTCACCTCAAAGGGAACTTCCGGGAGTTTCTTAACCGGACCTTCCTCTAGCCCGAAGCCGCAAAGCGCCGCCAAACGAGCCGCCGTGACGAGTACCGTCTCGATGCTGCCCATCAAGGTATTTATCGTCCATGGTCTCTCGGACGTTCCCGCGACCTTCGCGCCGCTAGCGGGTAGATTGACAACAGCACTCGCACTGCCGGGTGGCGGGAATGGGGGGGTTGTCGTCGATCATTTGTTTGCCTATCAGTCTCTCCGCCCCAATCAATGTGACCCATTGCCGACGGCGGCCGCGAACTTGGCGGCCTACGTCTTGGCCAGGACGGTGCCTTATCAGCGTGTTGCCTTTGTAGCGCATAGTATGGGCGGACTCGTTGTTAGAAGAATGATGGCGGATAATCTGCTTCCAGCCACTCCAAACGCGGCACGGTATGTAGTCGGATTCGCTACCCTCGGGACACCCCACCTCGGCTATCCTTATCTCCCAATTGATGTCAACGTTAAGTGCGCGAATCAGGTTCAAGCAATGGATAGCTATTTGATGGGTGTGGACGATTTGGACAGCTATGAAGTCCTCCGCACTGACTTTCTTCGATCATTGCGCGTGAACTGGAGCCGAGCGGCTTTCGGAGATAGGTTCTTTGTCGCCGCTGGCCGCGCGTGTTCTGACAGGACGCGAACAGCCGATGGGTTCGTGATCAATGGCTGCCGACAGGCCAACCCCTTCAGCGATGGAGTCGTTTGCGACGACAGTGCGAACGTATATTACCCAGACTCAAGAATTGTCCCTACCGCACGATTCTATGATACCGATGGCGAATTTCAACACGCTTCTTTTCTCGGGTACTTCTTCTTTAATGTACTTTGCACCGCTCAAGCTGATGCGCAGTCGCTCACTAATCCGGAAGTAACGTCTAATTTATTCATTCAACTCGTGGGTTTTCTCAATGCGCTATAACCGTACTGCGTTTCCTCTGCTCATGCTGGTTGTCGTCGGCTCGAGTTTTGTTGGCGGGCAATCCGAGCGCGTTTCCATCACGCGCCGCGATGAAGCAACGCAACGGCGCTTTGTCAAGGAGTATCTGGCTGCCGGCGCGCCGGTCGGCCGCCCTTTTAGCATGGGCGAAGCCTATCCAGTTTCTGATCCGGGAACCGGTTTTGGCCTGCTGGTTAAGCTGAAACTCTGGGCGGAGGATGCCACCATTTCGGAAGTTCAGCGTCTGGACGGCCTCACGCCACGACCGGCTCAAATCCTGAATCGTCTCGCTCACAGCCTCGCGAATTCTGCTAGTGATCGCGCCTTTGAGACGATTCTCAAGAGGTATCGCGACGACCCCCACTTTGAATTGCTGATCAAGCTCTGCATCTACGGCAATCTGGATACGCGGCATTCTCAACCATATGGGGTGATCTACCGGGCTTTAGAATCGGACGAAGCCATCATTCGCGATCCTGCCAGGGTCCACGTCAAGGCGCTGTTTGAATACTCAGATAGGACCCCCTACGTCGAGGAATTCTGGGCCAAAGCCCTTCTCCGCCGCTACGGCCACGAGCCAACCGACCTGGAGATTCTGAAAGATCCGATCGCCGAAGAGATCCGCCTGGCAAACCCCGGCCTCTCGCTCAGCACCATCCCCCGCGTCCGCGCGCTAGCAAAAAGGGCCGCTACAAAACGATAGGAACGCCATGTCTTGGCGCCGCCATGGTGCTTCGACATAGACTGAAACTGTTGGGCGGAAAACTCCTATCACCGCGTATCTGCCGCATCGAGTCAATGGACCGCCTGCCCACACACGCCAACGATTTCCGCGGCACCGACCCGACACCTGAAACATCGACCGTGACGCCAGACCGGCCATGGACCGCAGGCAAACGATTCGGAACGCAGCCGGACGTAGTGCTAGCGGTGCGGGAAGCTGGCGATCAGGTCGCCGATATCGTCGTCACGTCAAAGGGGGACATCCGGGAGCTTTGTTGCAGCCCCGTCATCCAGCCCGAAGCCACAAAGCGCCGCCAAGCGCGGGAGCGTCGGCGGTCCGGTAACAATGCTGCCCATCAAAGTTGTCGTTGTTCATGGACTGTCCGACAGCCCCAATAGCATGGCTCCGGCCGGGGGACGTGCGTGTGACTCCCGTTGGCGAAGTGTTATGTTCACGGTGCTAAACGGTTGCCGGGTACTCAACCCCTATGGTGATGGTATCGTTTGTGAGGATAGCGCGGCGTTGAGATATCCGGGGTCCGGCATCTTTCCGACTACTCAGTTTTGGGATGGCGACGGACGCTATCAACACGCCGCGAACATAGGATTTCCCATTGGAAATGTGTTGTGTCCGACAATGGACGCAAGCTCGATCATCAATCCACAGGTGAGTGATCTCCTCTTCACCGAACTCGTGAGGTTCCTCAATGCTCTTTGAAAACAACTGGGCCAAACTGTTGATGCTGTGCTTATTGCTTGGCGAGCTAACTGTGAACGGGCAGGCCGAGTTTGTGCCCATCCGCCTCCGCGACGAGGCGCAACAGCGGGAATTCGCGAAGGAGTTTCTGGCAGATGGTGCGCCCTCAGGTACAACTGCGTGGAGAGGCGAGCGCTTCGACCGCCCAAGCTCTTTTTCGGTGCTTGTGAAATATAACGCATGGGCGGAAGAAGCCCTAATCGCCGAAATCGACCGCGTGCATAGCCAGAGCCCACGCGCGGACGATCTCCTCTTCCGGTTAGGCGCGGCCCTCGTCATGGCAGGAAGCGATAAAGCGTTTGAGACGATCCGCACTAAGTACCGGGAAAACCCCTGGTATGCGAACTTCATCAAGCAGTGTATCTACAACAATTTGTACACCCGGAACTCGCCTCCGCTGGATGTGATCTACCGTGCCCTTGCCTCAGACGACCCCGTCATCCGCGACCCGGCAAGGACGCACGTCGCCTTGATCGCTGAGTATTCCCAGCAAACTCCAGGATGGGAGGAACTCTGGGCCAAAGCCCTCCTCCGCCGCTACGGCCACGAGCCGACCGACCTGGAAATTCTGAAAGACCCAATCGCCGAAGAGATCCGCCTCGCCAACCCCGGCCTCTCCCTCAGCACCATCCCCCGCGTCCGCGCGCTAGCAAAAAGGGCCGCTACAAAACGATAGGAACGCCATGTCTTGGCGCCGCCATGGTGCTTCGACATAGACTGAAACTGTTGGGCGGAAAACTCCTATCACCGCGTATCTGCCGCATCGAGTCAATGGACCGCCTGCCCACACACGCCAACGATTTCCGCGGCACCGACCCGACACCTGAAACATCGACCGTGACGCCAGACCGGCCATGGACCGCAGGCAAACGATTCGGAACGCAGCCGGACGTAGTGCTAGCGGTGCGGGAAGCTGGCGATCAGGTCGCCGATATCGTCGTCACGTCAAAGGGGGACATCCGGGAGCTTTGTTGCAGCCCCGTCATCCAGCCCGAAGCCACAAAGCGCCGCCAAGCGAGCCGCCGTGACGAGTTCCATCTCCATGCTGCCCATCAAGGTGTTTGTGGTCCATGGTCCCTCAGATACCCCAAAAGCTTCCTCTCGCTATTCCCAGAGCTTGTGAGGTTTCTCCGTGGCCTGTAATCGAATATTCCCAACTCTTCTTCTATCCGTTTTCGCGACTGCTGGATATCTCAGCGCCCAGGAGGTAGACAGGGCGATCATCCGCCGCACGGACGCCGAGAAACGTCGATTCGTGAAGGAGTATCTAGCGGCCGGTGCCCCACTTGATACTTCGTTTTGGAATGGTGAGATCGGGGATCCATCTACAGGGTTTGCAGGCTTGGTCGTTCATTTTGACTGGGCGCAGGAAGCAACAATCAAGGAAATTGAGCGGCTGCATGCCCAATCACCCCGCCCTGACGATGTTCTTTACAGGCTCGCCCATCACCTCGTCGGTTCCGGTACGATCGAGGCTTTCGAAACCATCAGGAAATACTATCGAGACCACCATCAGTACGCGTACTATATCAGCCAATGTATCTATGCGAACGTGAAAACAAGAACCGGACAACCCTTTGCTGTCGTCTACCTTGCCCTGGAATCGGACGACCCGGTCATCCGCGACCCGGCAAGGAAGTATGTCGCCTTAATCGCTGAGCATTCCCAGCAAACGCCAGGATTGGAAGAACTCTGGGCCAAAGCCCTCGTCCGCCGCTACGGCCACGCGCCGACCGACCTGGAGATTCTGAAAGATCCGATCGCCGAAGAGATCCGGCTCGCCAATCCCGGCCTCTCGCTCAGCACCATCCCCCGTGTCCGCGCACTGGCCAGGCGAGCCGCCCTAAAATAGAAACGTGGTCCCCTACTCGGTCTTTCTGCTTGTCTCGGGCGTGCTCTTCACCCTGGCCGAGCGCTTCTGGCCGCGCCGCCCGCAGCCGGTTACCCGCCTTGGCTACGGCCTCGATATCGCCTATGCCTTCTTCAACGCGGAGGTCGTCGGCTCGCTTGTCGCCATTTGGCTCGGCGGCCTGTATGGTTCCCAGTTCCTGACCTGGCGCGAACCGCTGGGCATCCTTACCCTTGCCCGCCAGCCGGAGTGGCTGCAACTGCTCGCCCTCCTGCTGGTGAAAGACTTCCTGCAATGGGGAGTCCACAACACGCTGCACCGCGTCCCGGCTCTCTGGGAGTTTCACAAAGTCCACCACTCCACCGAGGTGATGGACTGGCTCAGCAACTGGCGCTTCCACTGGTTTGAGATTGTCGTCTACCAGACCGTTCTCTACCTGCCCGCCAACCTGCTCGGCCTCTCGCCTACGGTCACCTTTGGCTGTGCCGTCATCAGTACCACCATCGGCCACTTCGCCCACGCCAATCTGCGCTGGCACATCGGCCCCCTGAAGTACCTGATCAACAGCCCGGAGATGCACATCTGGCATCACGTCCATCCGGACGCCGGGCCCCAGAACCGGAACTTCGCCATCTCCATCGCCCTCTGGGATTGGCTCTTTCACACCGCCTACGCCCCGCCGCGGCCTCCGGCAAGAATAGGAATTTGACACTTTTCGCCAGACTTTTACGGGCTTAGTAGCGTATGGCTACCACCGAAGAGCAGGGCGGGTTCGGGCTCGGCTATCCCCCCGATCCACTGGACCTCCCCGTCCACGCCGCCACCACGACCGCCAAGGAAAAGAACACACTCCGCCTCGGGCTCCGCCCGGTGGCCTGCTGGCGACTCAATAACTGCCGCTTCCAGTTCGGCTGCTCCTTCGTCATGCCGGAAGCCCGCGCCGAATTTGGCTCCCTGCAAACCCTGCGCACGCAGTACGAAGGCGCCCCGCTCTCGGTCTTCGGCCACGCCGACCCGGTCGGCGACGACTCCTTCAACAAGGAACTCAGCGGCCGCCGCGCGCTGGCCATCTATGGCATCCTGACCCGCGATGTCGCCCGTTGGGAGAAGCTCTATGCCTCCCCGCTGGGCGCTGACTCCTGGCGCGACTCGGAGATCGATACCATGCTTGCCGCCGTCGGCTTTCCTCATGCGAGCTCCGACCGCTCCGCCGCCATCCGCGCCTTCCAGGAGGCCGATGGCACACTGACTCCCGATGGCGCCTGCGGCCCGGCCACCCGCGCCCGCCTCTTCGCCAAGTACATGGACTACCTCTGCCCCTTCACCGTCCCCAAGTCCGGCTTCCTCTCGGCCGGCGCCGATGCGGACCTCAAGGGCGATGTCCAGGGCTGCTCCGAGTTCAACCCCCTGCTGGTCTTCTCCCAGGCCGAAAACGACGCCTACAACGCCGCCGCCGACAAGACCGAACGCGACAGCGAGAACTCCGTCAACCGCCGCGTCCTCGTCCTGCTCTTCGCCCCGGGTACCGTCGTCCCGCCCGATAAGTGGCCTTGCCCGCGGACCACGGAGTCTACCGCCGGCTGCCAGAAACGCCTCTGGTCCGATGCGACCGCCCGCCGCAGTCCGCAGGCTGAGCGCCGCGTCTTCGAGGAGTCCCAGGATACCTTCGGCTGCCGCTTCTACCACCGCCTGAACGTCGACTCCCCCTGCGAATGTTCCAGCGGCGGAAAGGTCTGGATCAGTATCCAACTGCTGGACTCGGACCAGAAACCCATCCCCAACGCTCCCTACAAACTCGATGTCGGCGGCCAAGTGACCGAGGACAAAGCCGACGGCAAGGGTATGTTCGTCAAGTACATCTCGCCCACGGCCACCGGCGGCACCCTGGAGTCCTCTGGCCGCAAGTACAAACTCGCCTTCCAGGCGCTGCCCCCGGTCAGCGAACTGCGCGGTGTTCAGTTGCGGCTCATCAATTTCGGCTACACGTGCGGCACCCCCAACGGCGTCATGACCCCGCAGACGGAGGTCGCGCTCCGGGATTTCCAGTCCCTCCACGGCCTGCCGCAAACCGGCCTCAATGACTCCGCCACCCAGCAGATGGTTAAGAAGATCCACGGTAGCTAGCCCATGCCCTCTATCACTGTCCACGCCTACGACCACGGGACCACGGTCTCCGCGCCCCTCGCCGATGTCTGGATCTACTGGAAGCTCGGCGGCGACGTCACCTTCCTGCGGACCGATGCCGCCGGCCTGCTCCACAAAGCAGACCTCACCGCCACCGCCGCCGAGAAGTACCCCACTAACGAGATGCCCTGGGTCTACACGGCGGACTTCGACGTGACGCGCGGCACCACTGTCGACGTGGCCTTCAGCCGCGGCGCCAAGCCGATCCACCCTAACCAGTTGCCGACCGGCCACTACACCAAGGTCGTGGTTGGCGACCCCTGGCCCGCCCCGTTCCACGCCCCGCCCAACACGACCGCCGAGGAGTTGTGGATCCAGATCGGGGCTCCCAATGCCATCGGATCGATGTTCACCCTGGACATCCTGATCCCCAACCACCGCTCCGAACTCACCTCGCCCAAGGAGCTTTCACTGTGGCCGCTGCTGCGGGATGTGATCCCCGACAATGACCCCTTCTACACCGACGGTCTGGCGCAGGGCGCGGCGCTTTGGACCAGCAACACCTCCTTTGCCGGAGAGGATGAGGCGGTGGCCGCGCTGGCCGCCGATAAGCGGCCGCGTGAAGTGGGTCTGCATGTCACCGGGTCGGTGGAGAACCGGGTAAAGGAACTGGAGATCAGCCTGCTCGACAGCCGCGGATTGCCGGTCCTGCTGAAGACCTCGGCCACCTCTTCCCACACCGTCTCCCTAGTGAAGGCCACGCTTTCTCCGGGCGGCACCATGCAGACTTTCACGGCCGACTTCTGGATCGGCCGGCCGGAGGTGGCGTTGGGCGCCGTACAGATTCTGTACCAGACGAAGGGCGCGGCGCCGGATTACTCCGACGCCTACTTCCTCCAACTCACCGGGGTGCAATTGGCCCTGGTGGACGACTATCTTTCCGGGGATGTCTCCGGCGCCAAGCCGGGGCCGGTGCCTACCGAGGCCGACGACCGCATGATCGTGGACTTCAAGCGATCGCCGAAGACGACGCTGGCCGGCCTGCAGGCCGAAACGCGGGCGCGCCGCATGGTGCCCTACAGCCAGCACCTGCGGCGCCGCCCTTTCAGCGCCACGCTGCCGACTCCGGTCGAGATGCCGGAGATGCCGCTGTGGATGGCCGAGACGCAACTCGTCGGGCTCGGAAAGACCGGGTTGCGGGAACTGCTCGACTTCCGCAAGAATCTTCTGCCGGCGAAACCCGATTCGCTCGTCATCGGCTGTGAACTGGAACTGGTACTCGCCTGGGACGGGCCCGACGTCGATGTGCTCTGCAAGCACGACCGCAGCTATTTCTACGCCGACGCCTGGAACTCGCGAGTCCAGACGGCCACGCTGAAGATCGATAAGGACTTCGAGGTCACCGCCGCTCTGGATCCGGAGCCGAAGGCGGTTGCCTTTCCCGTGGACAAGCGGCGGAAGGCGGCGGTGCACTTCGACAAGGCGCGCCGGCGCTGGGGCCGCCACGCCGGGGCATCCGAGGTGGACGCGCTGGTGATCGAATGGCAGCCCAAGATCACCGATTCCGGTTCCGGGGAAGAGATCCTGCGGGGCGGGGATGGCGTGCTGACGCTGGAGACGCTCACCATTGGCGGGGATGCGGTGAAACCGCCGGCGGTGGACGATCCGATCGCGCGGCTGCCCAAGTTCCGGGTACGCGGCGCCAATCCGGTGGCCGATACGACGGCCATCATCGAACTGGTGGTGGAGGAGTTTTACAACGCCAATAGCGCCAAGCCCTATGTGACCGCGCTGAGCCTGAACACCTGGAAATACACGGTGCGGAAGATCATCCGCCATGAGGCGCGAGACCGCCAGTTCGGCTTCCTCAGCAAGCACTACGGCATCGGCGAGGATGGGGGCGTGGACTACTTCTACGGGCTGCAGAGCTATATGCCGCTGTTCGGCTACCCGCACGGTTACGGGATGGCGCAGTTGGACGACCCGCGAGTGACCAGCGACGGCGCATGGAGTTTCGTGGGCAATTTGCGCGGGGCCGCGAAGCTGTTGATGGAGGGCAAGGCATCCGAAACCAATGCGTTACTCTCGCAGCACAAAGAAGACACCGACCACTGGAGGGCCTGCTTTCAGCGCGACGTCATCAAGCAGTACAACAGCGGGGTACACGAGGTGGCGTGGCTGGGAGGAGCGTGGAAAGTTAGCCCGGAGAGCAAAAAGATGAAGGAGATCGACGGCGTGATGAAGGCCAATCCGGAGCTACAGTATCCGAACCTGGTGCTGGACGATCAGGTGGATGTCGTGTATTGGACCGGCACCGAATTGGCGCCGGTCTTCAATTGGCCCATCACGCTGGCAGAGGGCAACTACGGGGACTTGCCGGACTAGCGGGACCAGGCTACGGCGGTCTGTTTGGATTCGCCGAGGCCTTCAATGCCGAGTTCCACCACGTCGCCGGCCTTCATGAAGATCGGCGGCTTGAAGCCCAGGCCCACTCCGGGAGGCGTGCCGGTGCTGATGACGTCGCCCGGGAGCAGCGTCATGAACTGGCTCAGGTAGCTGACCAGGGTGCGGATGCCGAAGATCATCTGGGCGGTGGAGGAGTTCTGGCGGGTGACGCCATTCACCTTCAGCCAGCACTTCAGGTTCTGCGGGTCGGGGATCTCATCGGTGGTGGCCATGAAGGGCCCGAGGGGAGCGAAGGTGTCGCAGCTTTTGCCCTTTACCCACTGGCCGCCGCGCTCCAACTGGAAGGCGCGTTCGGAGTAATCGTTATGGAGGGCGTAGCCGGCCACGTGGTCCATGGCGTCGGCTTCGTCCACATAGCTGGCCTTCTTGCCGATGACGAAGGCGAGTTCCACTTCCCAGTCGGTCTTTTCCGAGCCGCGGGGGATCATCACATCGTCGTTGGGGCCCACCAGGGAACTGGTGCTCTTGAAGAAGATGATCGGCTCTTTGGGGATGTCGAGGCCGGACTCTTTGGCGTGGTCGGCGTAGTTGAGGCCGATACAGACGATCTTCGAGGGGCGGGCGACGCAGGGGCCCAGGCGGGTGCCGGGGTCGACGGTGGGGGCGGAGGCGGCATTGGCCTCGGCCCAGGCGGCCAGGCGGGCCAGGCCATCGCCGCCGAAGAAGGCTTCGTCATAGTCGGAGCCAAAACCGGAGGCGTCGATCCAGCGGCCATCGGCGAGTTGCAGACCGGGCTTTTCGGCGCCGGGGTTTCCAAATCGAATGAGTTTCATGTCGTACCCGATTCTATCGAATTGTGAGCGTGCCGCCATCCACGGGCAGGCCGGTGCCGGTGATAAACGAAGCTTCGTCGGAGCAGAGGAAGAGCGCGGCGTAGGCCATCTCCATCGGCTCGGCCATGCGGCCGATCGGCTGGGCCTTGGAGAGCTTCTCAAACATCTCTTCTTCGCGACCGGGGTAGTTCTTGGCGATGAAGCCATCGACGAACGGCGTGTGGACCCGGCCGGGGAGCAGGGCGTTGCAGCGGATCTTGTGGGCCAGGAAGTCCTTGGCTACGGCGTAGGTCATGGAGAGGACGGCGCCCTTGCTGGTGGCGTAGGCAAAGCGGTCGTTGATCGCCATCACGGAGACGCAGGAGGCGAGATTGAGGATCACGCCGCCCTGGCCGTCGGCCACCATGAACTTCAGGGTGGAGCGGAGGCAGTTGGCGGGGCCGAAGACGTTGACGCGCTGGACGCGTTCGAAATCTTCCGGGGTGGTGGTGAGGGCGTTACCCACGTGGGCGATCCCGGCGTTATTCACCAGAATGTCGATGTGGCCGCGGCGGGCGTGAATTTCGGCGATGACGGCGTCGACATGCGCGGCGTCGGTCACATCGCAGGCCACCGCGCTGGCAATTCCACCGGCGGAGGCAATCTCGGCGACGGCCTTATTCATTTCGTCAACATTGCGGTCCAGAATCTCCACCGCGGCGCCTTCCTGGGCGAAGAGTTGGCAGATGGCAAGGCCGATACCGGAGGCGCCTCCGGTGACAATAGCGGTTTTCGATGCGAGTTTAGGCATTCCCTATATTGTCTCGTACAATAAAAGAATCCATGAAAGCCCATGTATATGTGACGTTGAAGAAGACGGTGTTGGACGCGCAGGGGAAGACCGTGTGCCAGGCCCTGCGGGGCTTGGGCCATGCGATGGTCTCCGACGTGCGGCAGGGGAAGTATTTTGAGATCGATATCGCCGACGGAACGACGGCGGAAGCGGCCCGCGCGGAAGTAGATTTGATTGCCCGTGAGATTTTAGCTAATCCTGTGATTGAAGACTACCGATTAGATATCGAGGAGTAGACCAAACTATATATGTGTGGCATTGTCGGGTATGTGGGGGGGCGGAACACTGCCCCGATTGTGCTGGAGGGTTTGAAGCGGCTGGAGTACCGAGGGTACGATTCAGCCGGGATCGCGATTGTGGGGGCCGATGGCAGCCTGATCATCCGGCGGGCGTCCGGCAAGCTGCATAACCTGGAAGAGGCCGTCCAGTTATCGCCGATTGACGGTAACTACGGCATTGGACATACCCGCTGGGCGACGCACGGGCGGCCCACGGAAGAGAACGCCCATCCGCACACCGGCCCGTCGCGGAACGTGGTGCTGGTGCACAACGGGATTGTGGAAAACTACCTGGACCTGCGGCGGGAGTTGGAGCAGCGCGGGCACGTATTCGTCACCGAGACGGATACGGAAGTGGTGGCCCATCTGGTGGAGGTCTACCTGGCCGATGGGTTGAGTTTCGAAGACGCGGTACGGACGACGGTGAAGCGGATCAACGGCGTGTTTGCGCTGGCGATCATGGCCTGCCACGAGCCGGGGAAGATCATCG
Source organism: uncultured Solibacteraceae bacterium (assembly GCA_964430625.1). Classification (GTDB taxonomy): domain Bacteria; phylum Acidobacteriota; class Terriglobia; order Bryobacterales; family Bryobacteraceae. The sequence continues at coordinate 258,737 of CAYSFR010000004.1, read as the reverse complement.
CGGCGCGCAACGGCCCGCCGGTGGTGATCGGGTTGGGGGACAACGAGTACTTCGTGGCTTCCGATGTGCCGGCCATTCTGAGCCATACGCGCGACATGTTCTTCCTGGACGATGGGGACCTGGCGGTGGTGACGCGGGACGGCGTGCGGCTGATGGATTTTGAGGGCACCCCCATCAAGCGGCAGGTGACGCACATACTGTGGGATCCGATCCTGGCGGAAAAGGGCGGCTACAAGCACTTCATGCTCAAGGAGATCTATGAACAGCCTCGAGCGGTGCGGGATACGCTGCTGGGCCGGGTGGGGCAGGAGTCCGGGCACATCTTCCTGGAGGAGATGTCAATTACGCCGGAGGAGTTTGCCGCCTTCCAGCAGATCCGGATTGTGGCCTGCGGCACAAGCTGGCATGCGGGGTTGACGGGCAAGGTGATGATTGAGCGGCTGGCCCGTTTGCCGGTGGAGGTCGACTACGGCAGCGAGTTCCGCTACCGGGATCCGATTATCGACGAGAAGACGCTGACGGTGGTAATCTCGCAATCCGGCGAGACGGCCGATACGATTGCGGCGCAGCGGGAGGCCAAGCAGAAGGGGTCGAAGACGCTGGCGATCTGCAACGTGATCGGGTCGATGATCCCGCGCGAGGCTTCGGGAACGCTGTTGACGCATGCGGGGCCGGAGATCGGCGTGGCGTCGACGAAGGCGTTCACCTCGCAGGTGACGGCGCTGTTCGTGCTGGCGATGTACCTGGGGCAGAAGCGCGGGGTGTTGAGCGACGCGGACTCGCAGGCGCTGGTGGGCGAACTGGTGCGGCTGCCGGGGAAACTGGAGCATCTGCTGGGGAAAGAGAACCACTACGAGGAGATTGCGCGGGCGCTGTTCCGGGCGACGGACTTCCTCTACCTGGGACGCGGGATTCACTTCCCGATCGCGCTGGAAGGGGCGCTGAAGCTGAAAGAGATCAGCTACATTCACGCCGAGGGGTATCCGGCGGGCGAGATGAAGCACGGGCCGAACGCGCTGATCGACGAGAAGTTGCCGGTGGTGGTGCTGGCGGCCTACGATCCGGCCGAGCCGGCGAGCCGGGTGCGGTACGAGAAGACGCTCTCCAATATTCAGGAAGTGAAGGCGCGCGAGGGGATTGTCATCGGGATCATCAACGAAGGCGACGAGGACGCGCGGAAGATGTGCAGCTACGCGATTGAGATTCCCACCACTTCGGAGATGCTGCTGCCGCTGCTGGAGATTGTGCCGCTGCAGTTGCTGGCGTATCACATCGCGGTGCGGCGCGGATGCGACGTGGATCAGCCGCGGAATCTGGCGAAATCGGTAACGGTGGAATGAGGCAGGCGGCGACATCGTTCACAGTGGGCACGCGGGGCAAGGGGCTCTACGAGTTCACCGAGGAGGTGGAGCAGTGGGTGGGCGAGCAGGCGGCGCATACGGGGCTGGTGACGCTTTTCATCCGGCACACGTCGGCGTCGCTGACCATTCAGGAGAACGCCGATCCAGACGTGGTGGCGGACCTGAACGACTGGTTCGGGCGGCTGGTGGCGGAGCGGGATCCGCACTTTCGGCACACGCTGGAGGGGCCTGACGACATGCCGGCGCACATTCGGGCGGCACTCACGGCGACGCAGTTGAGCATACCGGTGATGCACGGGCGGCTGGCGCTGGGGACGTGGCAGGGGATCTATGTGTTTGAGCACCGGCGCAGCCCGCACAAGCGGACGGTGGCGGCGCACTTTATCGGGGACTAGCGGGTCTTATAGACCTTGATCCAATCGAACGAGGCGGAGGAGCCGCCGACGGGGAGGCCAACGTCGGCCTTGGGTTCGGCGATGCCGGGGTGTTCGCCGGTGAGGGTGGCGGCGCCGATTTTCGCGGTCATTTTCGTTCCGTCGAGAGTGAGAGCGAGTTCGTGCCATTCGCCCGTAGGGATGGGGCTGGTGGATGCGGCGAGGGTCTGGGCCTTTTCGCCCTTCTTCCCGTCCGGATCCTTGGCGATGCGGAAGCCTTTCGGGGTGACGACGACGCGACAGATGTGGCCGTTGGCGCCGTTGATGCTGAGGGCGAGTTGGCGGGCGCCGTCGAGGCGGAAGCGGAGCTGAACCTGGCCGTCCTGGAAGGCGACTTTGCGGCGGACGACGGCGGCGTGTTTGTCGGTTGCGATTTCGACGCCGCGGAGCGTGCCGCCCTCCTGTTTCCACTCGCCCTTGGCGGCGCGCCATGCATTATGGATGGCCGGATCGTTGAACTGGTCTTCGAGGACGAGGGTGCCGGGTTCGGATGCGACGGCGGCGAGCGCGAGGAGCAACAGGGCGGAAAATCGCATGCCTTATTTAACTACAGAGTGGATGGGGCGGCGGAAGGGGCGCCGCGGCGGAGCAGGAATGATTTGGTTGCGCGTGCTGCTGATCCCTCATTTGGCGATGGTGGCGATGGCGCAGTGCCCGCCCAGGGCGTTGGTGGTGGAGCGGGCGACTGTCGGGGCAGCCGGATTAGGTCTCGCTGGCGCGTTTCACCAGGAGGGGGGCGGGTTCCCAGCCGAACTCCTGGACGCGCTGGAGGACGCGGGGGAGGCCGAGGGATTCGGCGTAGAACATGGGGCCGCCGCGGTAGGCGGGGAAGCCATAGCCGGTGAGGTAGATGACGTCGATATCCACCGAGCGCAGGGCGATGCCCTCTTCCAGGATGCGGAAGCCTTCATTGGCGAGGGAGAGCAGCGTGCGGTCGAGGATCTCCTCTTTGGAGATCTCGCGGCGGGTGATGCCCTGGCGGGCGGCGAGTTCGTTGATGATTTCGGTGACGGCGGGATCGGGGGACTGCTTCCGGTTCTCGTCGTACCTGTAATAACCGGCGCCGGTTTTCTGGCCGTAGCGGCCGCGTTCGCAGAGTTCGTCGGAGATGAGGGGGACGCGTTCGCCGGGTTTTTCCAGGTGTTTGAACTCTTTGCGGATTCGCCAGCCGACGTCGAGGCCAGCCAGATCGCCCATGGAGAGCGGGCCCATGGCCATGCCCCACTCGTAGAGAGCGCCGTCGACCTGTTCGGGGCTGGCGCCTTCCTCCACCAGGAACTGGGCCTCGCGGAGGTAGCAGTGGATCATGCGGTTGCCGACAAAGCCGCGGCAGTTGCCGACGAGCACGCCCACCTTCTTCAGCGTCTTGGCGAGGTTCATGCAGGTGGCGATGACGTCGGGGGCGGTGGCGGCGCCGCGGACGATTTCCAGCAGGCGCATGACGTTGGCGGGGCTGAAGTAATGGGTGCCGATGACATCCTGCGGCCGAGCGGTGGCGGCGGCGATTTCGTCGATCGACAGCGTGGACGTATTCGAGGCGAGGATGGCGCCGGGTTTGGCGATTCGGTCGATTTCGGCGAAGATCTCCTTCTTCAGGGCCATGCCTTCAAAGACAGCTTCGGTAATGATGTCGGCGTCCTCAAAGCCCTCGTAGGTCAACTGGGGGGTGATGAGGGCGAGGCGCTGATCCATAACCGATTGGGGGAATCGGCCCTTTGCGACGGAGTTGGCGTAGTTCTTGCGGATGGTGGCCATGCCGCGGTCGAGGGCTTCCTGGGTGGCTTCGCGGAGGTGGACGGGGATGCCGGCGTTGGCGAAGTTCATGGCGATGCCGCCGCCCATGGTGCCGGCGCCGATGACGGCCGCCTTCTGGATGGGACGGATGGGGGTATCCTTGCCGATACCGGGGACTTTGGCGACCTCGCGTTCGCCGAAGAAGGCATGGATGAGGGCTTTGGACTGGGGGCCGTAGAGGCACTGGTTGAAGAGTTCGCGTTCGCGGGTACAGCCTTCGGGGAAGGGAAGTTGGGTGGCGGCTTCGACGGCGTCGATGGCGGCGAGCGGGGCGGTCTGGTTGCGGAGGGATTTGCGGGCCTGCGCGCGGAGGGTGTTGAAGATTTCCGGGTTGAAGGGGCGGATGGCGCGTTCGCGGGGTTTGGGGCGTTCGGTTTGGGCGAGGGCGAATTCGATGGCGCCGGCGAGGAGGTCGCCGTCGATGATCCTGTCGACGATGCCGGCCTCGCAGGCCTGGGAGGCCTTGATGGGTTCGCCGAAGGCGCACATCTGGGCGGCGAGTTCGACGCCGGCGAGGCGGGGGAGTCGCTGGGTGCCGGCGGCGCCGGGGATGAGGCCGATCTTGATTTCCGGCTGGCCGACCTGAGCGGAAGGGGCGGCGACGCGGTAGTGGCCGCCCATGGCGACTTCGAGGCCGCCGCCGAGGGCGGTGCCGTGGATGGCGACGACGACGGGCTTGGGGGAGTCCTCCATGGCGAGCATGAGGGGGAGGAGGTTATGTCCTTTGCTCTGGCCGGCGACGACTTTGCCGAACTCCTTGATATCGGCGCCAGCGATGAAGGTGCGGCCGCCGCCGATGAGGACGATGGCGGAGACTTCGGGGTCGGCGATGTGGGCGGCCAGGGCGGCGGCGATGCCATCCGGGACGCCAGGGCTGAGGGCGTTGACGGGGGGATTGTTGACGGTGATGATACCGGCGGAGCCTTGTTTGGAGGAAAGGACGAGATCGCTCATGAGTGGGTTTGTTCTTTCTCGCGCAGTTGGCGGCGGAGGATTTTGCCGACGGCTGATTTGGGCAGCGCGTCGAGGAATTCGATTTCGGTGGGCACCTTGAACTTGGTGAGGCGTTCGGCGCAGTGGGCGAGGATGTCGTCGGCGGAGACTTCGGCTTTGGCGACGATAAAGGCTTTGACGGCCTCGCCGCGGTAGGGATGGGGTTTGCCGACGACGCAGGCTTCGCGGACGGCGGGATGGGTAAAGAGCACCTCCTCCACCTCCTTGGGGAAGACTTTGAAGCCGGAGACGCTGATCATTTCCTTCTTGCGGTCGACGATGTAGAAGAAGCCATCCTCATCCATTTTGGCGATGTCGCCGGTGAAGAGCCAGCCGTCGCGGAGGGCGTTGGCGGTCTCTTCGGGGTTGTTCCAGTAGCCCTTCATAATCTGAGGGCCCTTGATCAGCAACTCGCCGGGTTCGTTGACGGCGCACTCGCGGGAGGGGTCATGGAGGTCGACGATGCGGAAGGCGGTAGAGGTGACGGGGATGCCGATGGCGCCGATTTTGCGGGGGGCGAGTTGGGGGGTGGTGGAGGCGGTGCAGGAGGTTTCGGTCATGCCGTAGCCTTCGCGGAGCATGGCGCCGGAGAGTTGTTCGAACTGTTCGATGACTTCGACGGGGAGGGGGGCGGAGCCGGAGTTGAAGTTGCGGACGGTGTGGAGACCGCAGTGGCGGGCGTCGGGGTGGTGGAGGAGGGAGATGTAGATGGTCGGGACGGCGGGGAAGGTGGTGGGGGCGTATTCGCGGAAAGCGGCGATGAGTTCGTTGACATCGTACTTGGGCATGGGGATGACCATGGTGCCGTTCCAGGTGGCGAGGAGGAGGCCGACTACCTGGCCGTAGATGTGGAAATAGGGGAGGACAAGGAGGAGGCGTTCCTCGCCGCGGCGGGTGTGATAGCTGTGCCAGAGAGCATTCTGGACGACGTTGGCGAAGAGGTTGAAGTGGGTGAGCATCGCCGCTTTGGAGGTGCCGGTGGTGCCGCCGGTGTACTGGAGGAGGGCCACGTCCTCTTCGGCGTTGATGGTGACCCTGGGGAGGGTTTGCGGGTCGCCGGCGGCGATGAGTTCTTCCAGGGTATCGGGGAGGATTTCGAGGTGGAGGGGGAGGCCGGAGGGGTGGAGGGTGACGAGGGCGCGGAAGCCGGAATCGCGGGCGACGTAGGCGAGTTCGTAGGGGGTGTAGGCGGGGTTGATGTTGACGACGATGGCGCCGAGGCGCATGGCGGCGAAGAAGGCGACGGGGTAATCCGGGCCGTTGGGGAGCATGATGCCGATGCGGTCGCCCTGGCGGAGGCCGTGGGCGTGGAGGCTGGCGGCGAGGCGGTCGGCGCGGTCCTTGAGCTGTTCAAATGTCCACTGGCGGCCGCGGAAGGCGAGGGCGGGGCGGTGGCGGAAGTGGCTGACGGCGGTTTGGAGGATGAAGTAGAGGGGCTGGCGGGGGAAGGTGGATTCGGCGGGCACCCAGAAGTCGTAGTGTTTGAGCCAGGGCTTATGGGCGAAGACGCTCATGGGGTTAGAGGGCCAGTTGGGCGACGCGTTCGCGATGGAAGGCGGCGTCGCCGAAGGCGGTTTCGGCGGCCTTGGCGCGGCGGTAGAAGAGATGGACGTCGTTCTCCCAGGTGAAGCCCATGCCGCCGTGGCACTGGATGGCATTGTTGCCGGTTTGGCGGGCGGCGTCGGAGAGGAAAGATTTGGCGACGGAGACGGCGGTGAGGGCCTCGGGGAGGTGGTTCTGGAGGGCGTAGGCAGCGAAGTAAGTGGCGCTGCGGGCGCTTTCGGTGGCGACGAGCATATCGGCACACATGGCCTGGACGAGTTGGTAGGAGCCGACGGGTTTGCCGAACTGTTTGCGGGTTTTGACGTAGGCGACGGTGAGTTCGAGCATGCGCTGCATGGCACCGGTGAGTTCGGCGCACAGGAGCGTGGTGCCGATGGCGAGGGCGCGGTGGATGGGGGCTTGGAGCGGGGTGCCGGAGGAGAAATCGATTTTGTAGAGGCGGCGGGTGAGGTCGATAGCGGGGAGGTGGGTGGTGGAGAAGGAATCGACGAGGAGGGTGGGGGTGACGACGTAGTGGGCGACGGCGGCGTCCATGACGAAGAGGTTGGATTCGTCGGCGAAGGTGGCGATTTTTTCGCCGGCGGCGAGGGCGGGGAGGATTTTGGTTTTGGTTTCTTCGGGGGCAGCGAGGGCGATGGCGGCGGTGGCGGTGAGGTGGGCGAGCAGGGGGCCGGGGACGAGGACGCGGCCGGCCTCTTCCATGGCGGCGGCGGCTTCGACGAGGTCGAGGCCCATGCCGCCATAGGCTTCGGGGATGGTCATGGCGCACCAGCCCTGGGCGGCGGTTTTGCGCCAGAGGGCGGGGTCGTGGGCGGTATCGGTTTCGATGATGCGGCGGAGTTCGGCGCTGGGGAATTCGCCGGAGAAGAACTCGCGGGCGGCGTTTTTGGTGAGCTGTTGGGAGTCAGTGAGGCCGAATTGCATGTTAGTAGCTCTTGGGGAGGCCGAGGACGAAGTGGCCGAGAATGAGGCGCTGGATTTCGGAGGTACCGGCTTCGATGGTATTGCCGCGGGCGCGGAGGTAGTTGTAGGTCCAGATGCCGTCGTCGATGGCGTAATCGGAGCCTTTAGTGAGCTGGCCGAAGGGGCCGAGAACCTCCTGGGCAACCTGTTGGAAGCGCTGGTTGAGTTCGCTCCAGAAGATTTTCTGGATCGAGCCTTCGGGGCCCGGGGTGCCGCCGTTGGCCATTTTGGAGTAGGCACGCATCTGGTTGAGGCGCATGACCTCCATGTCGGCGTAGCACTGGGCGAGTTTCTGGCGGACGAGAGGATCGTTGAATTTGCCGAGGGATTTGGCGAGTTCGACGATGCGTTCGAAGCTGCGGCGGATGACGATCTGGATACCGGCGCCGAGGGTGGCGCGTTCGTGCATGAGGGTGCCGATGGCGACGTTCCAGCCGTCGTTGACCTGGCCGAGGACGTTTTCGACGGGGACCTTGACGCCGGTGAAGAAGAGTTCGTTGAACTCGGTTTCGCCGGTCAACTGGCGGAGGGGGCGGACCTCGACGCCGGGGGACTTCATGTCGACGAGGAGGACGGTGAGGCCTTTATGTTTGGGGGCGTCGGGGTCTGTACGGACGACGAGTTCGCACCAATCGGCGGCCCAGCCGTAGCTGGTCCAGACTTTCTGGCCGTTGACGAGGAAGTGGTCGCCGTGGCGGGTGGCGGTGGTGCGGAGGGCGGCGAGGTCGCTGCCAGCGTTGGGTTCGGAGAAGCCCTGGCACCAGATCTCTTCGCCGGAGAGGATGGGGCGGAGGAAGCGTTCCTTCTGTGCGGGGGTTCCGTGGGTGATGGTGGTGGGGCCGACGAGTTGGAGGCCGAGGACGCCGGGGAGGTTGGGAGCGCCGGCGCGGGCCATTTCTTCGGTGAAGATGACCTGTTCCATGATGGAGGCGCCGCGGCCGCCGAATTCGCGGGGCCAGGCGATGCCGGCCCAGCCGCCCTCATAGACCTTGCGCTGCCAGGCGCGGAGGTATTCGAACTGGTTTTGCTTGCCTTCGATGGCGGCGAACTCGGATTCCCAGTTAGCGGGCAGGTTGTCGCTGAGCCAGGCGCGGAGGCCGTCGCGAAAGGCGAGTTCGGCGGGGGAGAGGGTGAGGTCCATAGTCGGGCAGAAACGATTGTATCCTGCGGATGCTCTATATAATTGGGTATGCGACTACTGACGATTCTGGCGCTGGGCGCGCTGCTGGTGTGTGGCCAGGAAGCCCTGAACAATGAAGGCATCATCAAGCTGGTGAAGAGCGGGATGAGCGAGGAGTTGATTCTAAACGTGATCCGGCAGCAGCCGGGTTCGTATGTGCTGGGGGCGAATGAACTGGTGGCTTTGAAGGATGCCGGGCTATCCGAGAAGCTGATCGGGGCGATGCTGGATAAGGGGAAACCGGCATCGGCGGCTACTCCGGGCGCGGCGGCGGCGGAGCCGTTGAAAAAGTCGACGACGATTCCTGGGACGGGACTGTTCTACAAGAAGGGTGCCGAGTATTTCGAACTGATCCAGGAAGAGGTGGAGTGGAAGACGAGCGGGGCGATGCGGAACATCGCGAGCGCGGGGATTGTGAAGAAGGATCTGAACGGGACGATTGCCGGGGCGAGCAGCCGGAACTTTCTGCAGAATCCGATGGAGATTGTGATCGCGCCGCCGAGCGGGATGACGATCAACTCCTATGTCCTGTTGCCGATGAAGACGGCCAAGAGCGAGCGGGCGTTCAACGTGGGGCCGGTGAACAAGAAGAGCGGGCTGGCCAAGGGCGCGATCGCGTTTGGAGTGGAGAAGGTGGGAGACGGGCAGTTCCGGATTGTGCTGCCGACGCCGCTGGGGCCTGGGGAGTATGGGATTCTGGCGGTGAGTCCGAGTGATTCGGCGTCGACGGCGGGGAAGATGTATACGTTCCGGATTCTCTTGTAGGGGCTGGGCTGCGGTTGACGGCCTTTGCAGTGATCGGCCCATGCGGTCTTTGGTGCCAATTTAGGCAGGATGGAAGCTGAGCTCGGTTGGAGAGAATCGATCATCAAAGTGTTGCAAGGGAGCAATACTCCCATGCACTATGCTGCTATTGCCGAGCAAATCTTAGAACAAGGGATGCGAGGTGCCGAGACGGCAACGCCGGCTTCGAGCGTAGCGGCGACTCTCACGCAATCGTTTCAGAAAGACGGTCAAGCATCGCCCATCATCCGAGTTGGCAGGGGCGTCTACGCACTCCGTGAGCAACAGTTTCAGGCGCCCTAGGTCGCGTTAGCCGAATTGGCTGAGACTCAGTCATCCGACGTAACGGGCGTGGTGAATGCGTTCGGGATGTTTTGGGAGCGATCAAAAGTTAAATGGGATCCGGAGCCGAAGATATTGGGTTCCCAGTCTGGCGCGAAACCGGTCAATTTCCGCTCTCAGAAGGGTGTATATCTCCTTCACGATTCGCAGGGTGTTGTCTACGTTGGCCGGACGACGGACCAGAGTCTCGGGAAGCGACTTTATCAGCACACCACTGATCGCCTTACCGGACGTTGGACGCGCTTTTCCTGGTTCGGTGTTTTCCCCGTTGAGAGTTCCGGGGAACTGAAGCTGGATTCAGATTTCTCCAAGGTGGATATCGATACGGTCATTGTCACGATGGAGGCGGTTCTGATTGAAGGGTTGGAGCCTCGGCAGAATCGAAAGCGTGGCGATGCGGAGTTTCAAGCGATCGAGTTTCTGCAGGTCGAAGACCCGAAGTTGGAGACGAACCGAAAGCTGTCCTTGATTCAAGAACTGGCGGCCAAGCTTGCACAAGGGTAAAGGTGGTTTTAATAGCGGCATTGGCCCGGCGTGGACCTGACTTGAGTGCACATGGCGGATATGCCAATATAGGCATGTAGTTTCGCATGAAGCAGGTCCAATGGCTTGCAGATGCTCGGGCTCGGGTTCGGGCATTTCCGCCGGGAGTCCAGGACGGTGTTGGCTACTCCCTGTTCCTGGTACAAACGGGAAAAATATCTCAAAATGTCAAACCGCTCCACGGGCTTGGCAGTGGTGTGATGGAGATTTCGGAACGGGACGCGAATGGAGCATATCGAGTTGTATTTACGGTTTCAATTGGGGAACACATCTACGTGGTCCACGCTTTTCAAAAGAAGTCGAGTGCCGGCATTGCGACTCCGAAGCGTGAGCTTGACCTCGTACGGCAAAGACTGCAGTTGTTGCGGAGTGAGGTGACGGATGCCAAAAGGTAAGAGCATCGTAATTGAGCCGGGAAGTGGTAATGTCTTTGGGGATATCGGAGTCGTCGATGCGGCGGAGCATCTCGTGAAAGCCAGGTTGGTCTCGCGAATTGACGATTCGATTCGGTCGAGGCGGCTTACTCAGGCGGCTGCGGCGGAGTTGATGGGGATAGACCAACCGAAGGTCTCGGCGATGTTGGCGGGGCAGTTTCGCGGATACTCGGTAGAACGGTTGATACGGTTTCTGGTCGCGCTGGGCCACGATGTGGAGATCGTGGTGGGAAAGCGAAAGCGCGGCGTGGCTGAGTTGCGGGTGGCCTAATTGTACGTGAGCCGGCGCGCGAGGAGGCCGGTGGCGAGGGTGAGGTCAATTTCGGCGTAGAGGAGCCCGGGTTGGCCGTAGGGCTGGTGGCAGAGGAGGGTGCCGTCGGGGTTGATGACGGCTGAGGTTGTAGGGGAGCCGGGGCTGGCCATGTTGACGGTGGCGAAGTAGATCGTATTTTCGGCGGCGCGGCAGAGGGCGGCTTTTTCGTGGAACGTATTGGCGGGGTGGGCGAAAGACTCCGGCCGATAGCCGCCGGGTTCGGCCTCGTGGAAATGGGGGTGGAAGACGATGTGGGCGCCGCGGCGGGCGGCCCAACGGACGGTCTCCGGGTAGCGCCAGCCTTCGTGGCAGATGGCGATACCGAACTTGAGCGGGCCGGACTGGAAGAGATGGCGTTCGGTGCCGGGGGAGTAGGTTGCGTCCTCGGAGGGGTCGAGTTGGACCTTGTCCTGGAAGGTGGCGGGAGTGGCGTTGATGACGAGGGCGGTGGGGCGGAGGGCGCCGTCGACGATGCGTTCGGTGCCGAGGATGACGGTGATGGTTGATGCGGCCGCGGCAATGGATTGGTGCGCGCGCTCAAGGAACCCGGCATCAGGGGGCGGAACGTTTCGATTCGGGGCGCGGTAGCCGGGGACGTAGCATTCGGGGAAACAGATGACGCGGGCGCCGGCGGCATCGGCTTCGGCGATGGCGGCGATGGCGCGGGCGACCGACTCGGCAGGGGTGGCGGGGAAGGGAAGGTTGGCGAGGGCGATGCGCATGGTTCAGTACCCGATGGCTTTGCCGCCGCGGCGGCCATCGGACCAGCCGAGGCGCATGTTGGTTTTGGGTTCGACGGCGACGGCGTGGACATCGCCCTGGGAGCGGAGATTGGGGTTGAGCTTATGGCCCATGGCTCTGAGCTTTTCGGCGACTTCGGTGACGAGGGCGGCCGGTTCGGCGTCGATGCGGTCCGGGGTGCCCTGGTGGTGGATGCGGGGATAGTCGATGGCGTCGCGGAGGCTCATTTTGAAGTCGATCATGTTCGTGATGACCTGGAGGACGGTGTTGGGGATGGTTTGGGAGCCGGGGGAGCCGAGGGCGACCCAAGGGGTGTTGTCGCGGTTGAGGACGAGGACGGGGGACATGGAGGAGACGGGGCGTTTGCGGGGCTCGATTTTGTTGCGGCCGCGGGTGCCGAAGCCGCCCATGATGTCGTTGAGGAGGACGCCGGTGCCTTTGGGGATGACCTGGGAGCCGTAGAAGCCGTTGAGGGTGTAGGTGTTGGAGACGATGTTGCCGGCGGCATCGATGACGGAGAAGTGGGTGGTGTCGTTGGACTCGTCATTGGAGGCAGCGGCCGGTAGGGGGGAGGCTTTGGTGAGGGAGATGCCTTTGGCCCATTGGGCGGCGTGTTCCTTGGAGATGAGTTTGGGGGTGGGGATGTCGAAGAAGGCGGGGTCGCCGGAGAATTCGGCGCGGTCGCGGAAGGCGCGGCGGGCGGCTTCGACGTGGAGGTGGCGGGCCTTGGCGGAGCCCTCTTCGCCGGTTTTGAGGTCGAAGTTTTCGAGGATGTTGAGCATTTGAAGGACGGCTGTGCCGCCGGAGCTGGAGGGGCCCATGGCGAGGATGGGGTGGCCGCGGTAGGTGCCCTGGATGGGGGCGCGTTCGTAGGCTTTATAGGCTTTGAGGTCATCGAGGGTGATGGTGCCGTTGTTGGCTTTCATGTCCTTGTCGATGAGTTGGGCCGTGAGGCCTTCGTAGAATTCGCGAGGGCCGTTCTTCTGAAGCCGGCGGAGGGTGGCGGCGAGGTCGGGCTGGCGGACGGGTTCGCCTTGCTTGAGGGGCGTGTCGGCGCCGTGGAGGAATACTTTGGCGGTTTCCGGGAAGCGCTTCATGATGGGGACCTGGAGGGCGAGGATGATCTCCATGCGCTGGGAGGCGGGGAAGCCGTTTTGGGCGAGGAGGCGGGCGGGTTCGAGGACGTCGGCCCATTTGAGTTTGCCGAACTTCTGGTGGGCAAGGGCGAGGCCGGCGACGGTGCCTGGGACGGCGGAGGCTTTGTAGCCGATTTTCTGTTCGTCGGCGTTCTTGTACATGCCGGGGTGAGCGGCGGCGGGGGCCATTTCCTTGTAGTCGATGGCGGTGGCGCGGCCGTCGGCCATGCGGATGAGCATGTAGCCGCCGCCGCCGATGTTGCCTGCTTCGGGGTGGACGACGGCGAGGGCGAAGCCAACGGCGACGGCGGCGTCGACGGCATTGCCGCCGCGTTTCATGATATCGACACCGACTTGGCTGGCGATCTCGTGGGTGGAGGCGACCATGGCGTTTTTGGCGCGCTCGGCCTGGGCGACGAGGGGACGTTCCGCCTTGAGGGTGAGGCCGGACTGGCTGACCTCCTGGGCGGGGATGGCGAGAGCCAGAACGAGGAGGAGGGCGGGACGCATGATTGATTTTAGCGTCCCGGGGAATTCCGAAATTACGGAATTCCCTCGTAGCCAGGCACCAGGGGAAAGCCTAGGCGGGGGCGGGTTCGCCGACTTGCTGGCGCCACATGGCGAAATAGAGGCCCTTCTTCTCGAGCAGTTCGTCGTGGCTGCCTTGTTCGACGATGCGGCCGCGTTCGAGGACGTAGATGCGGTCGGCGTGCATGATGGTCGACAGGCGGTGGGCGATGAGGATGCTGATGGCGGCGCGGCGCTCGGCGACCTGGCGGATGGTGGCGCTGACTTCCTCTTCGGTGAGGGAGTCGAGCGAGGAGGTGGCTTCGTCAAAGACCATCAGCTCGGGCTGGCGGAGGAGGCTGCGGGCGATGGAGAGGCGCTGCTTTTCGCCGCCGGAGACCTTGACGCCGCCCTCGCCGATGCGGGTGGCGAGGCCTTTATCGGCCCGCTCGAGGAGGGTTTTGGCGGAGGCCTGTTCGAGGACTTCGAGGCACTCGGCGTCGGTGGCGTCCGGTTTTACGAAGCGGAGGTTTTCGGCGATGGAGCCGGAGAAGAGCTGGGTGTCCTGGGTGACGAAGCCGATGCGTTCGCGGAAGGTTTCCAGGTCGACTTCGGTGTTGGGGATGTTGTTGTAGAGGATGCGGCCGTCGCGGGGTTTGTAGAGGCCGACAAGGAGTTTGACGAGGGTGGATTTACCGGCGCCGGAGGGGCCGACGAAGGCGACGGTTTCGCCGCGGTTGACGGTGAAGGCGATGTTTGTGAGGGCTGGTTTGGCGGCACTCTGGTGCTGGAAGGTGATGTTGTCGAAGGCGAGGGATTCGAGCTTGCCGATGGGTTTGGGGTTGGCGGGCGCGGCGTCGGGCTGCATGGCGAGGATGGCGGCGAAGTTGTTGAGGCTGACCTCGGTTTCGCGGTAGACGTTGATGACGTTGCCGAGTTCCTGCATGGGGCCGAAGATGAAGAACGAGTAGATGAGCAAGCTGAAGAACTGGCCGACGGTGATTTGCTGGGCAAAGATCAGGTAGAGCATGAAGAAGAGAATGCTGGTGCGGAGGGCATTGACGCAGGTGCCCTGAATGAAGCTGAGGGAGCGGAGATACTTCACCTTCTTCAGTTCGAGTTCGAGGATGGAGCCGGTAGTGGAGTTGAGGCGGGCGACTTCCTGCTTGGCGAGGCCGAGGGATTTGACGAGCTCGATGTTGCGGAGGCTTTCGGTGGTGGAGCCAGCGAGGGCTGTGGTTTCTTTGACGATTTCGGCCTGGATGCGTTTGATGCGCTTGCTGAGGACCGAGCTAAGGGTGCCAAGGATGGGGACGGTGAGGAAGAAGGCGGGGGCGATGGCCCAGTGGACATTGAAGGCGTAGATCATCACGAAGACGATGCCGACCAGGGTGCTGAAGAGGAGGTTGATGGAGATCTGGATGAATATTTCGACGTCGGTGCGAACTTTCTGCAGTTTGCCGAGGGTTTCGCCGCTGCGCTGGTCTTCGAAGACCTGATAGGGGAGGCTGAGGGAGTGGCGGATGCCGTCGGCGTACATTTGGGCGCCGATCTGCTGGGTGATGCGGTTGATGACGTAGTCCTGAATATTCTTGGCGACGCGGGAGACGAAGGCGACTCCGACGGTGGCGCCGAGGAGGAGGGCGACACCGCGGAAGAACTGTTCGGTGGTGTACTGCTGGTACTTGGTGGCGTAGTTGTCGATGACGTGGCGGAAGATGAGGGGGTCTAAGAGGGAGAAGACCTGGTTGATGGTGGCAAGGAGGAGGGCGAGGGCGACCAGGGGGATGTAGTTTTTCAGGTATCCGTAGAGGATCGACATAGGGATCCTTCTATGATGCGGGAGAGCGCGGGAGGATTCGTTGAGCGCTTGAGCGCTTGAGCACGTTGCATGCAGGGAGGCGGATCGGATATGCTTCCTCGCGGCCGTTGTGAAAACTGGTTGTCTGAAGGGGGATCAATGAAGTTAGCCGGAAAAGTGTTGCCGCTGGCAACGTTTCTTTCAGTTTCGATGTTTGCGCCGCAGGTTACAGCGCAGACTGTCGCTGGGCAGATTTCGGGCCTGGTTACCGATCCGTCCGGTTCGGCGATCGCCGGAGCGAGCGTGGTGGTGACCGATATTGACCGAAACGTGAATCTTCGTTCGGAGTCGAACGAAAGCGGGTTTTATTTGGTTTCGCCGCTACCTCCTGGGCGGTACAAACTGCGGGCGGAGAAGACGGGATTCCGGGCACATTTACTAGAATCGATTCCGATTGCGACGCAGCAAAAGGCGGAAGTGAACATTGCGCTGCAGGTGGGCGCGGTGTCGGAATCGGTGACGGTGACCGGGGGCGCGCAACTGGTGGACACAACGACGGCGACGCTGAGCGGGGTGGTGGAGAACAAGCGCATCATTGATTTGCCGTTGAATGGACGGAACGTGTATTCGCTGGCGTGGGCGACGGCGGGGGTGTTTCCGCAGCGGCCGGCGAATGGGAGCGCGAATGAAGGGTTTCATTCGATCGGGATTTTTACGGTGAACGGCGGGCGAGACTCGTCGAACGCGATTCTGATGGACGGCGTGCCGGTGACGATGAATTCGAACACGGCGAACATGAATGCCAATAGCGCGGTGCCTTCGGTGGAAGGCGTAGAGGAGTTCCGGATTCAGACGAACTCCTACAGCGCGGAGTACGGCCGTTCGGGCGGCGGTGTGCTGACGATTGCGACGAAGTCGGGCACGAACACGTTGCACGGCAGTGTATTCGAGTTTCTTCGCAACTCGAAGATGGACGCCAACAACTGGTTTGCGAACGCAAGCGGAGCAAAGTTGGCTACGTTTCAGCGCAACGAGTTCGGCGCCAGTTCGGGCGGACCGCTGGTGATTCCGAAACTCTACGACGGGCGGAACAAGACGTTCTGGTTTGCGGTGTATGAGGGCCGGCGGCAGCGCTCGGCGTCGACGCGGTTCTTCACTCTTCCGACCGACGAGCAGATGGCCGGGGACTTTTCGAAGACGCTGACGTCGGCGGGTCAGTTGCGGAACATCTACGATCCGTTCTCGACTTCGCCGGACCCTGCGCGGCCAGGGCAATTTCTTCGGACCGTGTTTCCGGGCAACCGCATTCCGGCCAACCGGATTGATCCGGTGTCGGCGAACGTATTGAAGTTTTACGGACCGCGTCCGAACCTGCCCGGGCAGGCGAACACGGGGCAGAACAACTTCTTCTTTCAGGGCAAAGCGCCGACCGACGTGAACCGAGCCACCTCGAAGGTGGATCACAATTTCAATGAAAACCAGCGCATCTTCTTCCGGTACTCCATCTTCCAAAACGAGAACTCGCAGCCGGAACTGTGGGCTGGTCCGGGGTGCCCGGATGGCGGCTGCTATTCGAACTATGAGCGGATGCAGAACGCGGCGCTGGACTACAGCTGGACATTGAGCCCGACGATGTTGCTGAGTTTGCGAT
Organism: uncultured Solibacteraceae bacterium; assembly: GCA_964430625.1. GTDB lineage: Bacteria > Acidobacteriota > Terriglobia > Bryobacterales > Bryobacteraceae. The sequence goes on along the minus strand of CAYSFR010000004.1, from coordinate 242,198 downwards.
ACGGATTCGCACGTTCGATTCTGGATCGCGGCAGCTGGCACCTGGGATTCAAACCGTCATCGCTCGGGCTTCCCGGCAGCGTGGAGACCGGCGCCGATCTGCTGGCGTTTCCTGAGTTTGGCGTTGAGGAGATGACGATGCCGGGTTTGCTGCACCACTGGAACTTCCGTTCGGCGAACCAGTCGCACACGGTGGTGGGCACACTGTCAAAAGTCCTGGGGAGCCACTCGCTGAAGTTCGGGACGGAGATGCGGTTGAACCTGATCAATCATATGCAGGCTCCGTGGAGCTTGAACTTCACATTCAACCGGGCGATGACGCAGGGGCCTGACCCGCGCGTAGTGACGGCGAATGGCGGGTTCGGCTTTGCCTCTTTCCTGCTGGGGACGGGTGCGAGTGGCAGTGAAGTGCACGGTATTCGGCCGGCGATGGAAAGCAAGAGCTACGGTTTCTATCTGCAAGACGACTGGAAGGTGAACCGGAAGCTGACGCTGAATCTTGGTTTGCGCTGGGACTTTGAGACCGGGCTGACCGAGCGATACGACCGGTATGCCGTGTTTGATCCGGAGGCGGCGAGTCCGCTTAGCCAGCGGACGGGGCTGAGCCTGCGGGGCGGCTGGACGTTCGCCAACAAGGGCAACCGCGGCCGTACGCTGAAGGACATCGAATGGGGCAAGATCGCACCGCGCATCGGGCTGGCCTATCAGCTGCGGCCGGGAACAGTAATCCGGGCCGGTGGCGGGATCTTCTACACGATGGCCACTTACGGGGCGAACAACTACGGTACGGCTCCGTTCCGGGCGACGACGCCGTGGGTGCCGACGATTGATGGGGTCACGCCGACGGACCTGTTACGGAACCCGTTCCCGAACGGAGTACTGCAGCCGGAGGGCTCGGTGAACGGACTGGGAGCGGCCTTGGGGCAGGGTGTGGGATCACCGATTCCGTCGACGATGACGACACCGTATAACTCGCAGTGGAATTTCTCGATTGGGCAGGACCTCGGCAACTCCATGGTGCTTGACATCGCCTATGCAGGGAACAAGGGTACGCACCTGCCGCTCGGCTGGCAAATGGATCAGCTGGCGAATTCGCTGATACGGCCGGATGCGGGTTTGCTGGAGACGGTACCGAACCCGTTCTTCGGGATCATTCCGGTGGGGCCGTTGTCGAACCGGACAGTGCAGCGGGGTGAGTTGCTGACGCCGTTCCCGCAGTATCCCGGTGTCTCCTATGCCGGCACCTCGTGGGGGAATTCGAACTTCCACAGCCTGCAGTTGACGTTCAAGAAGCGGTTCTCGCAGGGGGGCACGGTGGTGGTGGCCTACACCTGGTCGAAGCTGCTGGCGGACGGCGGCGACAATGCGTGGGACTCTTCGGGCTTCCGCGATTTCAATTGCCGGGCGTGCGACAAATCGGTATCGCCGTATCACTATCCGCACCGGGTAGTGACGACGTCCACCTACGAGCTTCCGTTCGGGAAGGGCAAGCGGTTTGGCGCCAACTGGAACGGATTCCTGAATGCGGTACTCGGCCAGTGGCAGTTGAACGGAATCATGACGCTGAGCAGCGGGCAGCCGCTGCAGATGCTGACGACAGGAAATACGAGTTTCTCGTTCGGCGGCGGGCAGCGTCCGGATTCCACGGGGCAGGATGCACGTTTGGATAATCCGACGCTTGACCGGTGGTTCGATACGAACGCCTTCCGGCTACCGGCGCAGTACACGTTCGGCAACGTAGGGCGGATGCATCCGAACCTGCGGAGCGACTTCGTGGAGATGCTGGATCTGTCGGTGTTCAAACGCTTCAACCTGGCCGGTGAGCGGGTGGCGCTGGAACTGCGGGGCGAGAGTTTTAACGCGTTCAACCATCCGGTATTCGCTGCGCCGAATACGACGGTGGGGAACGCGCAGTTTGGCCGGGTGACGGGAACGGCGAATGCCCCGCGGCAGACGCAGTTCGCGTTGAAGCTGGTCTGGTAGAGGCGAATCCACGGAGAAGGGCCGGTTCTCTCCAAGGGGCCGGCCTTTTTGCCTGTTTCGGCGTAACGGGGTTGCAGGGTTCGTACCGTTACGTATATGCTGACACCCTGTGTTCGTGCATTAAATTTCAGTAAAGGGGTTCTCGATGAAGTTGTTCCGGTCCGTCGTGCAGTTGGCTGTACCTCTCGCACTTTGTTTGTTTGCGCCGCATGTATCAGCGCAGACCGTAGCCGGGCAGATTTCCGGGCTGGTGACCGATCCTTCGGGGTCGGCGATCGCCGGTGCCAGTATTGTTGTTACCGATCTTGACCGCAACGTGAATATGCGGTCGACCTCGAATGAGAGCGGATTCTATCTGGTGTCTCCGTTACCGCCGGGGCGCTACAAGCTCCGGGCGGAAAAGACCGGGTTCCGGGCGCATTTATTGGAATCGATTCCGATTGCGACGCAGCAGAAGGCGGAAGTGAATGTGGCGCTGCAGGTGGGCGCGGTGACGGAAAGCGTGACGGTGACCGGAGCGGCGATCTCTGTGGACACCACCACCGCGACGTTGAGCGGCGTGGTGGAGAACAAGCGAATTATCGATCTGCCGTTGAACGGGCGGAACGTATACGGGCTGGCGGCGTTGACGCCGGGCGTGTTCGGGTTCCGGCCGGCGGGTGGCAATGGCGGGGTGGGCGAAGGGTTTGAGTCGATCGGCCGATTCACGGTGAACGGCGGGCGCGACTCTTCGAACGCGATCATGATGGACGGCGTGCCGGTGACGATGAATTCGAACACGGCGAACATGAACGCCAATAGCGCGGTGCCTTCGGTGGAGGGCGTGGAAGAGTTCCGCATTCAGACGAACGCGTATAGCGCGGAGTACGGGCGCTCCGGCGGCGGCATTCTGACGATTGCCACCAAGAGCGGCACGAACACGCTGCACGGCTCGGTCTTTGAGTTCCTTCGCAATTCGAAGATGGACGCCAACGGCTGGTTTTCGAACGCGAGCGGGGCGAAGTTGGCGACTTTCCAGCGCAATGAATTCGGCGCGAGTTCCGGCGGACCGCTGGTGATTCCGAAAGTTTATGACGGCCGCAATAAGACGTTCTGGTTTGCGGTTTATGAAGGCCGGCGGCAGCGTTCGGCATCGACGCGATTCTTCACTTTGCCGACCGATGAGCAGATGGCGGGCGATTTCTCGAAGACGCTGACGGCGGCGGGCCAACTCCGGAACATCTACGATCCATTTTCGACCTCGCCGGATCCGGCGCGGCCAGGGCAGTTCATCCGCACGGTTTTCCCGGGCAACCGGATTCCGGCGAACCGGGTGGATCCGGTGGCGGCAAATGTCTTGAAGTACTATGGGCCGCGGCCGAACCTGCCCGGGCAGGTGAATACGAACCAGAACAACTTCTTTTTCCAGGGCAAGGCGCCGACGGACGTCAATCGCGGGACGACGAAGGTGGACCACAATTTCAACGAAAATCAGCGTATTTTTTTCCGCTACACGATTTTCCAGAACCAGAACTCGCAGCCGGAGTTGTGGGCGGGGCCGGGGTGTCCGGATGGCGGTTGCTACTCGAACTACGAGCGGCAGCAGAACGCGGCGCTGGACTACAGCTGGACGATCAATTCGACGACGCTGCTGAGCGTGCGCTACGGGTTTGCGCGTTCCATTCTCGACCGCGGGAGCTGGCATAAGGGTTTCCGGCCGACCTCGCTGGGCCTGCCCGGCTATACCGAGACCGGGGCCGACCTGCTGGCGTTCCCGGAGTTCGCGGTGGAAGAGATGACGATGCCCGGTTTGCTGCACCACTGGAACTTCCGTTCGGCGAACCAGTCGCACACGCTGGTGGGAACGCTGTCGAAAGTGATGGGCAGCCACTCGCTGAAGGCGGGTACGGAAATTCGCGGCAACCTGATCAATCACATGCAGGCGCCGTGGAGCATGAACTTCACCTTTAACCGCGCCATGACGCAGGGGCCTGACCCGCGCGTGGTGACGGCGAATGGCGGCTTCGGCTTTGCGTCGTTCCTGCTGGGGACGGGCGCGAGCGGCAGTGAAGTACACGGTATCCGGCCGGCGCTGGAGAGCAAGAGCTACGGATTCTATCTGCAGGACGACTGGAAAGTGAACCGGAAGCTGACGCTGAATCTGGGCTTGCGGTGGGACTTCGAGACGGGGTTAACCGAGCGCTACGACCGGTTTGCCGTGTTTGATCCGTCGGCGCCGAACGCGCTGAGCCAGCGGGTGAACATGCCGCTTACGGGCGGATGGCTCTTCCCGAACAAGGGACTCGACGGCCGGAGCCTGAAGGGGATTGAGTGGGGGAAGATCGCCCCTCGGATCGGCATTGCCTATCAGCTGCGGCCAGGCACGGTGATTCGCACCGGCGGCGGCATCTTCTTCACGACGGCTCCCTACGGGGCCAATAACTACGGTACGGCGCCGTTCCGCGCTTCCACGCCGTGGGTGCCGACGGTGGATGGGGTAACGCCGACCGACCTGTTGCGGAATCCGTTCCCGAACGGCGTATTGCAGCCTGAGGGTTCGGCCAATGGATTGTTGGCGGCACTGGGCCAGGGTGTTGGCTCGCCGGTGCCATCGACGATGACGACGCCGAACAACGCGCAGTGGAACTTCTCGATTGGCCAGGACCTGGGCAAGACGGCGGTGCTGGAAGTGGCCTACGCCGGCAACAAGGGAACGCACCTGCCGCTGGGCTGGCAGATGGACCAGCTGGCGGACCAGTACATCCGGCCGGATGCAGGCATTCTGGACACGGTGCCGAATCCGTTTTTTGGCATCATCCAGGTGGGAACGATGTCGACAAGGACGGTGCAGCGCGGCCAATTGTTGACGCCCTATCCGCACATTCCTGGTGTTTCGTTTGCCGGAACGATGTGGGGGAACTCCAACTTCCACAGCCTGCAGGCGAGCTTCAAAAAGCGGTTCTCGCAGGCCGGTTCGGCGGTGGTAGCCTACACCTGGTCGAAGCTGATCTCCGATGGCGGCGACAACGCGTGGGATTCGGCGGGTTTCCGGAACTTCAACTGCCGGGCCTGCGACCGTTCGATTTCGCCGTACGACTATCGCCACCGGCTGGTGACGAGCTACACCTATGAACTGCCGTTCGGCAAGGGCAAGCAGTTCGGTTCCCAGTGGAACGGCTTTTTGAACGCGGTGCTGGGCCAGTGGCAGGTGAACGGTATCCTGACGCTAAGCAGCGGCTCGCCGCTGCAGATGGCGACCACGGGCAACACGAGCCAGTCCTTCGGCGGCGGACAGCGGCCGGATTCGACGGGGCAGAACGCCGCGCTGGACAATCCGACGCTCGACCGCTGGTTCGACACCAATGCCTTCCGTCTGCCGGCGCAGTTCACGTTCGGCAATGTGGGACGTATGCACCCGAGCCTGCGCAGCGACTTTGTGGAGATGCTGGACCTTTCGGTGTTCAAGCGTTTCAACATCGTTGGGGAACGGGTGGCGCTGGAACTCCGCGGGGAGAGCTTCAATGCATTGAACCATCCGGTGTTCGGCGCGCCGAACACGACGGTGGGCAATGCGCAGTTCGGACGGGTGACCGGCACGGCCAACGGGCCGCGCCAGACGCAGTTCGCGCTGAAGCTGCTCTGGTAGTTTGGGCAAGCAACGAAAAACGGCCGGCTCCTTTGCGGGAGCCGGCCGTTTTACTTCGGGTACGGCGATTAATCTTCGAGAGTGATCTTCGGGCCGGACTTCTGGGCGAGGCCGGCCATGGTGGCGGCCACCTTCTGTGCGAGCGCGTGGAAGGGGGCGCCGGTGCCGGTGGGCTTGAGGGCGGCGGGTTGGCCGGAGTCGCCGCCGATGCGGACCTGCGGGTCAAGCGGGAGTTCCACGAGGAAGGGGATGCCCATGGCTTCGGCCATGCGCTGGCCGCCGCCTTGGCCGAAGACGTCGATGCGTTCGCCGGCGGGGGTGAGCAGGTAGCTCATGTTTTCCACCAGGCCGACGATGGGGGTTTTCACCTGTTCGAACATGCGGACGGCCTTGCGGGCGTCCTCCATCGCGACTTCGCTGGGGGTGGTGACGACGACGGCGCCGGAGATGGGCGTGGTCTGCACGAGCGAGAGTTGGACGTCGCCGGTGCCGGGGGGGAGGTCAATGATGAGGTAGTCGAGTTGGCCCCAATCGACGCCGCGGAGGAACTGCTGCATGACGGAATGGAGCATGGGGCCGCGCCAGATGAGGGGTTTGTCGCCGGGGCTGAGGAAGCCCATGGACATGAGTTTGACGCCGAAGTTTTCCAGGGGCTGGATGCGCTCGCCGATGGCGTGGGGGTTGGCCCGGGTGCCCATCATGAGCGGGACATTGGGGCCGTAGACATCGGCGTCCATGAGGCCGACTTTGTGGCCCTGGGCGGCGAGGGCGACGGCGAGGTTGACCGAGACGGTGGTTTTGCCAACGCCGCCTTTGCCGGAGCCGACGGCAATCAGATGCTTCACGCCCTCAACGGGCTGTAGTGTAACGCCAGAAGGATTCATCACCTTCTATTGTGCCGTGAGTTGGGTCCACCGCTCAGCGGCCAGTTTTTCGAGGCGTGCGCGGTCGGCGGGGAGGAGGAAGCCGTCGGCGGCGAGAGCGTCGATGGCGGCATTGACCTTGGTGGTGTAATCCTCCTTGGAGGTGTAGCGTTCCTCGATGGAGGGGCGCGGGTCGCGGGCGGCGGCGCGGGCCTTCTTCGTTGCCGGGAAGGGGTGGAAGGCGCCGATGAGATTGAACATTTCGGCGGGAGCGCCGATGGAGCCGTCGCGGAGATTCCAGCCGGTGTAGGTGCCGAGGGGGACGGTGATGTCGGGCATACGAATGCCGCTGGTCTCGTTTCCGTCGCGATCGACCTGGGGCAGGAGCGTGGCGAAGGGCTTGCCGGTTTTGGGGGGCTCCAGGGTGACGACGCCCTTGGTGGGGAAGTCCGGGCCGTAGTCGACGCGCCAGGCCTGATGGGGGGCGCGCGGCAACTGGACGCCGGGGATGGCGGGGAAATGCACGTTGGCGAGCGGCACCAACTCGCCCTTGTCGACGCGGGGGATGCGGGACGGGGGCGGGGCCTTGTCGTCCTTGAGCCAGGCGGCCATGTGCGTCATCAGCGCGCGCATAACGGGCCGGGCATCGGCGGGATTGGTGAGGTAGGCGGTACCGCTTTTGCGCGGAGGGAAACTGCCGTTGCCGTGCTGGGTGCCGGCGAGGAAATAGATGCGGGTTGTGTTAGCCGGGCCGTCGTCCTTGCGGCCGTCGAGGGAGGTGTGAATCAACGACGCGGCGCGGCCCCAGTATTCGTGGGAACCGTTGGTGTAGAAGATTTTCGGTTGTACGTTTTCTTCCGTTGCGCGGGCCAGCAGGCCATCGACGAGCTTGGTTTCCGGGTCCATCATGCGAAGGTCGGCGAAGGGGAAGATGTCGACGGGGTAGGAGGAGCCCTCCATGCGGCCCTGGGTACGGGAGGGTTGGGCGAAGCGCTGGTTGAAGCTGCCGCGGCCACCGCCGGAGAGGTGGGCCCAGACGCCATCGAACACTTTGCGTCCTTTCTCATCGGCGTTGAATCCGTCATAGAGATAGTTGCGGAGGAATCGGCCGGACTGGGAAGAGCCGTAGGCGACGGCGCGTTTCAGGTAGCGGTACTGGTCGCCGAGGAGGATGATGCCATCGTTGGTGTATTTGAGGAAGCTGACGATGTCACGCGTGGCGGCGAAGCCGAGGCCGGAAATAGGGGAAGACTTCGCCGTGTAGACCACCTCGTAGAACTTGCCGGGCAGGAATCCGGCGGCCATTTCGACGGAAGTATTGTCGACGAACTTCCACTGCGTGCGGGGGATGAGGCGGCGGGGGCCGTCGGGGGTATCGCGAACGGTTAGCTGGGTGCCGGGGGCGGCGGGATCGGCCACGGGGTAGGGCTTCATGGCGCGGTCGGCAAGGGGCAATGACGTGACTTTGGCGGAGGGGACGAATTCGCTGCGGACGAGGCCGGTGACGGCTTCGGCGCTTGGCAGTTGGATGGTGACGCTGTTTTTGGCATCTGGGATGTCGAACTGCCAGCCGACCCAGACGAGGGTGAAACCCTGCTCAAGCAGGAACATGTCGCCGAACTCGGCGGCGGTGCGGGGATCCTTGCTGGAGGAGGCGTAATTGAAGGTGCTCAGGAGGCTCTTGCCGCCGCGGTTGGAGACCTCGTAGAGGAGCACGCCGTTGCCCTTATCCTGCATGCGAGGCTTGAGGACGTAGATATCGGCGGAGAACTCCACGAGGCCGGCGGCGTTTTTGGGCGCGAGGGAGAGGTCGTGGATGCGCTGATTGGCGGGGAGCGCGGGGTCGACGGCGAAGTGGACCTTAGCGATGATGCGCTCGTAGGGGCCGGCGTTTCCGAAGGATTTGCCGTCGAGAACGTCGGTGCGGTCGACGACGTGGATCTTCTGCACAGCAGCGGAGGCGGCCAGGGAAACGCACAGGGCCGCGCAGGCGACACGGAGGAGCATGGCTTTATTGGATCACAGCGGGAGCGAGGCTTTGGCGCGGAGATCGAGCGAGGCGAAATCGGCGAGTTGGAGCTTGCGGAAGGCGGCGGCGCCGATCATGGCGGCGTTATCGGTGGAGAGGCCGTGCGTGGGGAAATAGATTGGAACGCCAATGGGTGAGGCGGCCGCGGCGCGGCGGAGTCCGGCGTTGCAGGCGACACCGCCGGTGATGATGACACACTCCACCGGATGTTCGGCGGCGAGTTTACCGATACGGGAAAGAAGTTCGTCGATGACGGTTTGCTGGAAGCTGGCGATGAGGTCGCGTGTGGCGGGCGGGGTGACGTCGAGCCATTCTTGGACGGTGGCGTTGGGGCTGACGGCGCGCCGGGCGGCGATTTCGGCTTCCATAGGGTTGGCCTCGGTCCAGCGCAGAACCGCTGTTTTCAGGCCGGAGAACGAGAAATCGAGAGCATTGCCCTTCATGTGGGCGCGGGTGAAGCGGATGGCGCGCGGGTTGCCGTGGGGGGCGAGTTTGTCGAGGATGGGGCCGCCGGGATAGGGGAAGCCGAGGAGCTTGGCCACTTTGTCATAGGCTTCGCCGGCGGCGTCGTCCCGGGTGCGGCTGATGAGTTCGTATTCGAAGTTGCCGCGAACGTGATAGAGGTGCGTGTGGCCGCCGCTGACGATGAGGGCGAGCGCGGGTAGGGCCGTTTGCGGGTGTTCCAGCACGACGGCGTGAATGTGGCCCTCCAGGTGGTTGACGGCGATGAGCGGCAAGCTGTGGGCGTAGCTGATGGCCTTGGCGTAGGTGACGCCGACCAGGAGCGACCCGAGCAGGCCAGGGCCATAGGTGCAGGCGACGGCACTCAGTTCCTTCCACTTGGTATTGCTGCGGAGCATGGCTTCTTCCACCACCGGAGTGATGGCACGCAGATGCTCGCGGCTGGCCAGTTCCGGTACCACGCCGCCGTAGCGCTGGTGGGTGTCAAATTGGGACGCAACAACTGAGGAGAGCACCGTGCGGCCGTCTTCGACAACGGCGGCAGCGGTCTCATCACAGGAGGATTCAATGGCTAATAGGCGCAAGTTGATAGTCTGAGAGTTTGGACCTCTCTCACTTTGATTATGAACTGCCCGAGGAGTTGATCGCCCAACAGCCTCCCGCCGAACGCGACGGTGCGCGCATGCTGGTGCTCGATCGGGCGACGAAAACGTGGGAGGACCGGCAGTTCCGCGATCTGCCGTCCTACGTTGGCGCGGGCGATCTGATGGTGTTCAACAACTCGCGGGTGTTCAAATCCCGGCTGTTCGGACACCGCGCGGGGCATACCGGGCGGGTGGAGATCTTCCTGGCCGAGCAGATGGGCGAAAGCTGGCGGGCGCTGGTGCGGCCGGGGCGAAAACTGCCGCCGGGCACTGTGGTGGAGTTCGCTCCGGGGTTTCAGGCGGTGATCGAAGAGCGCCTGGAGCATGGCGAGCGGCGCGTACGCCTGGAGGCGGAAGACGTCTGGGAGGCGATTCAAACACACGGCCATATCCCACTGCCCCCGTATATTCACCGTCCCGATGAGGCGAGCGACAGCGAACGTTACCAGACGGTGTTTGCGCGCGAGCGCGGCAGCGTGGCGGCGCCGACCGCGGGGCTGCACTTTACGCCGGAGGTGATCGCCCGTTGTGAGGCGGCCGGAGCGGCCCGGGCGGAGGTGACGCTGCATGTGGGGCTGGGGACGTTCCAACCGCTGCATTCGACGACGGTGGAGGAGAACCAACTGCACTCCGAGCGGTTCCATGTCGATGAGTCCGCGGCGGGCCAATTGGCGGAGGCGCGGCGGGTGATCGCCGTGGGCACGACGGCGGTGCGAACCATCGAATCCTATTACCGCACGGGCAATGCCGGGCAGACGAATCTGTTCATCTACCCGGGCTACGAGTTTCAGCGCGTGAACGCGATGGTGACGAATTTTCACCTGCCGCAGTCGAGCCTGCTGGTGCTGGTGAGCGCCTTTGCCGGGCACGATTTCGCCATGGCGGCTTATCGCCACGCGGTGGCCGAGCGGTACCGTTTTTTCAGCTACGGCGATTGCATGTTAATCCTGTGATATGCCGCTTTCGCGACGTGCTCTTCTTCTCAGCCTGGCCGCACCGCAGACGCTCCGCGCCGGAGCCGCCACGGCCAACATTTCGCCCGCGCTTGGTTCCTCGCTAGCCGGGGGAATGACTGACCGCAAGTGCACCGACGTGCACGACGAGTTGCTGGTGCGCTGTGCGGCGCTGGAGAGCGGGTCGACGCGGATGCTGCTGGCCACTATTGATTCCTGCATGGTGCCGCGGGAGGTGCTGGACAGGGTGCGGACGCGGATTAGCCGGGAGAACTCGGTTGAACCGGCGTTTATCCTGATGAGTTCCACTCACACGCATAGCGCGCCGCCGGCGATGCACCTTTTCCAGAGCATGCCGGACCCGCGGTACATCGAGATGCTGGAGTTGCGGTTGGCTGACGCGGCACGGATGGCCTTTACGCGGCTGCGGCCGGCACGCCTTGGTGCCGCCTCCGGGAAGGAACCGGCGCTGATCTGCAACCGCCGCTTTTATCTGCGGGACGGCGCGATCCCGGCTGACCCGTTTGGCCGCCGCACCGACAAGGTGCAGATGAACCCGAACCTCGACAGCCCGGACCTGCTGCAACCGGCCGGCCCGACCGATCCTGATCATCCCGTGATGGCCGCCGTTGGGGTGGATGGCAGGCCGATCTGGATCTATGCCAGCTACGCGCTTCACTACGCCGGCTACAATCCCAGCACCCACGCCAGCGCCGACTACTTCGGCGCTTGGTCGCGGCGCGTGGAAGCCGCCGCCGGCGGGGAATGCGTGGCGCTGCTTGCCAACGGCTGTTCGGGAAATATCAATGCCATGGTTTACGCACGCCAGTACCCGGCGCGCAACGACTATGCGTTTATTGAGCGCGTGGCGGGCGTGCTGGCGCTGGAGACGCTGCGCGTCCTGCGCACCATCGAGTACCGGGACGCCGTCCCGCTGGCCGCCCGGATGGAGGATGTGACGGTGGGAATTCGGCGTCCGAGCGCGGAGGACCTGGCTGCGGCGATCCGACGAGTCGGCAGCAATCCGGGCAACGAATACAAGGACCGCGCCGACATTTACGCCCGGGAGACCATCTACATGAGCAAGTATCCGGCCTCGCGGAACGTGCCGGTGCAGGGGTTGCGGATTGGCGATGTGGGCATCGGTACCTTCCCTGGCGAGACGTTCGTGGAGTTAGGCATGGCGGCGAAAAAGGCCAGCCGCGCCCGCATCACTATGACAGTTTCCATTGCTAACGACGCCTGCGGGTACATCCCCACGGTGGAGGCGTTCGATCTGGGCGGCTATGAAACGTGGCGGGCGAAATCGGCCAATGTGGAGCGGGACGCCGCTACCAAACTGGTGAACGGCGTCAACCGGGCACTTGGCTTCGATTACTGAAACTGGAAGGCAAACAGCTTGGCTGCGCGCATTTTGATGCGCAGCCGTACGGGCTGGCCGGCGAGGGCGGAGACGTCGGTTTTGCCGCCGTTCCAGGCCGCCACCAGGCGCACGGAGTTGCCGTTCAGTTCATCGGCCTCGGCCATGGTGAAGCCGCGGACGGGCTCGCCGGATTCGCGGACGATCTCCACTTTGGCCACGCCGCCGGCGCCGGTGTTCAGGTTCAGTTCCAGGCGGGAACCGGAGAAGCGGAAGGGGGGCGTCATCAGCACGCCGCCTTCGTAGTCGGCCTCGGCGGCCACAAAGCCGTCCAGGCGGAGGATGGCGCGCGAGAGGGATGCCTCCTCCTTGGCTGCTTTGGCGTCCACACGGCCCGCGTGATCGTGGTTGGTGCCCATGTAGTAGATCCACAACTCGTCGCCCATCCGCACGGGCCGGAGCGCGGGGTAGATCCACTTGGAGTCCCAGGTTCCGTCCATGCCGGTGGTCAGGAAGGCACGGCGCGGACCGGGGCGCGTAAAGTGCCGGGCGTCGCGACTGACGGCCAGTTGGATGTCCCCGGTGCTGGGAAAGGTGTTGGCTCCGGAGCCGCGCCAGTGGTGGAACACGGGGATCAGCGCAAGGTAGACGCCCTCATAGGGAAACACGCCGGGGCCGTAGAAATCGAGCGGAGCCGTGGGTGTCAGCACCTGATCCTCGCCAGCCACCGCACCCGTGCGCGATTCGCGGGGCGGCATAACGTCTTCGCCGCGGACGATGAGTTTGGTGGGGTCGAGCACCATGGGGGGCGCCGAGGCCGCGTCGCGTTCGTCGGGCTCCAGGGCGAAGTGCATGGCGGTCCAGTTCACCATGTCGTCACTTTCGTTGTAGCTGGCCATGCGCGCGCCGAAGCCGGAGCGTTCGCGCACCCATTCGCGGGAGTAGCCGACGTAGCGGCCGATGCGGGGATCCCAGAACCAGGAGGGCTGCGTGTCGGCGGCGCGGAGGCCGGTCACGTCGCGCTCCTCATGAGTCCAGCGCAGGCCGTCGGGCGACTTCCAGATCCGGTGGGGCCCGCGGATAGGGCTGCTGGGCTTATGGTACATCTTGCTCCAGCTTTTGTAGCGCGCATCGGGGGCGGCGTTCGGATTGTCATCGCGCCACACAGTGCCACCGCCAATGGTGAGCCAATCCGGCCGCGGCGGGAGGACCAGATTGTTTTCCTTGGACCCGTTCCGCTCCACCAGCCCGAGCGGCTTCTTGATGAAGTGAATGCCGTCGGTGGATTCGGCGTAGGCGAGGCCCATGAACGGCGGGTTTTTACGCGGTTCCGGGATGCCGGCGCGGACGTCGTACCAGAGGCGGATCTTGCCATTTTCCTGGACCACGGTGGAGTAGCTGCCCAGATGGGCGTCGCGCTCCCAGGGCGCATCGAGCGCCAGTAATTTATCGCGCGGCTGCACAGGTTGCTGCACTGTGAGTGTGATGCCTTCGGCCGATTCGATGAACTTGTGATCAATGAACAGCTGTTTCTGCGCGCCGATTTCGATGGCCGCGGCCAGCAATAAGACGGAAACCATGTGTGCCCTCTAGAACAACGTTACTTCGCTGAAGGTGAATCCATCCACGAGCATAGCCGGGACGGCCATATCGAATGCCTCTTCGCCGCTGGCGCGTTCGGCCGGCGACATCGCTTCTACCCGCTGGAGCACCTCGATCACGCTCTCATTGAAGCGGAAGTTGTGCAGACCGGTAACGATCTCGCCGTTCTCCACCAGAAACGTGCCATCGCGGGTCATACCGGTCATGATTTTGCGGAACGGATCCACCTCGCGGATGTACCAGAGCCGGGTGACGAGAATTCCGGTGCCTAGCTTGGCGAGCAGCGTTTCGCGCGAATCGGCGCCGCCCTCCACCACAATGTTGTGCACGGCCTCGCCGGCCTCATTGGGAATGGCGAGGCCATGGCCGGTGGAATTCCGGTTGGCGCGCCGGGCGGCGGCGCGGCCGTAGGGGATTTCCGCGGGCCTGCCCTTGGCGAAGAGGGTCAACGGCTGGCGCGGTACGCCCTCGCCGTCGAAAGGGGCGCCGTCCTGCAGCGAGTGCCGCACGTCGTCGCGGATGGTGATGTTGTCACCGAAAATCTGTTCGCCCAGGCGGCCCGTGAGAAAGCTGCGCTCCTCCTCGATTGCCGTCGCCGTGCAGTCGCCGAAGATCTGGCCGGCGAAGTCCAGGACCGCGGCCGGCTCCAGCAGCACGCGATAACGTCCGGGATTCATGCGGCGCGGGCGGGCGGAACGGGTTGCCTTTTCGGTGGCGATGCGGGCCAGGCGCGCCGTATCGAGTTCCGTTGCGCGCACCGAGCTTGCCTTGGCCCAGCCGCTGGAATCGCTGGCCGTTGCGGTGATGGAAAAAGTGGCGCCAGTCTCGTCGTGGCGTGCGAAGAGGCCGTTACTGTTGGCCAGAATGTGCGAGGAGCGCGAGGTGGAGAATATACCCGCGGCGACATGGCCGGCGCTGCGCACGCAGGCAATGGCCTCGCGCACGGCCTCGGCCCGGGCCTGGGGCGAGAAGGCCGCGGTCGCTGCATCCCAGCGGTCGATCGGAACAATCGGCTCCGGTTCGTAGAGGGCAAGCAGGCTGGGGTCCGGTTCGCTGGCGCGGGCCAGGGCGATGGCTGTCCGGGTGGTTTCGGCGATATTGTCGAAACGGTTTGTGGTGGCGCGCGCCGTCCGCTGCCCGATGGACACGCGCACGGAGATGGCCCGTGACTCTTCGCTCACGTTCTGATGAATGCCGTTGTTGGCGAAGCGCGTCAGGGCGCTTTCCTCTTCGGCCAGGAACACTTCCACGTCGTTGACGCCGCATCCGCGCGCTTCGCGAATGGCCACGCCGATCCATTCTCTGGCTTGCGAATCCGTCATCACAGGCTCCCCACCGTAATCCGGCCAAAACGGGATGGACTCGCGCCATGTCCGGTTCCCATCACCTGCTCCGGTTGTCCCTTACCGCAGTTCGGCACGCCCCAGAGCGTCCAATGCTCGCGATTGGCAATGGCCTCGCAGGCGTTCCAGAACTGGGTGGAAATGCCGCTGTAGACCGGGTTCTTCAGCATCCGCGTCTTTCGGCCGTTGCGGATCTCCCACGCGACTTCGCAGCCGAACTGAAAGTTGTACCGCTTGTCGTCGATCGACCAGCTTTTGTTGGTCTCCATGTAAATGCCGTGCGGCACGTCGAAGACCTCCTCCAGCGTCGACGTGCCGGGCTCCAGGCTCGTATTGGTCATCCGGATGAGCGGCAGGCGGTCCCAGCCGGCGGCGCGCAGGCAGCCGTTGCTGCGTCCCTCGCCCACTGCCCCGGCCGTTTCGCGGCTCGTCAGATAGCCGGTGAACAGTCCGTCACGGATGATGTCTGTACGCTGTGCGGCCACGCCCTCATCGTCGTAGGCAAACGTTCCCAGCCCCGGCCCGTGTGCCGCCGTCGCATCGCTCACTACATGCACCAGCGGGGAGCCGTAGCGCAGGTTCCGCAATTGATCCAGCGTCAGAAAACTCATCCCGGCGTAGTTCGCCTCGCTGCCCAGCACGCGGTCGAGTTCGATGGGATGGCCGATCGACTCATGAATCTGCAGGCCCAGTTGCGAACTGTCGAGAATCAGCGGAAACTCGCCGGCCGGGCAGGGGTCGGCCGCGTGCAGTGCCGCCGCCTCTTCGGCCAAGCGGGGCGCATGGGACAGCATGTCCAACTCCTCCACCAGTTCCCAGCCGCGCAACTGATACTGCCCGCCAAAGGAGTTCGGATACGATCGCTTCTGCAGATCGCCATTCTGAAACACATAGCACCCGCACCCGGCACCGGTCATGGTCCGCGTCTGGTCAATGCGCGAACCCTCCGAGTTGACGAACCATTGCCGGGACCGGGTGGCGTGAAAGCTGGTTTCGGTCAGCGTCACCGCTTTATTGGCGCGTAAGGCCTCATCGACACGCAGCAGATGCTCCACCTTTTGGGTGACGCCCAGATTCAGGGGGTCGATCCGGCAGGGCGATACCCAAACGGCCTCGTGCACAGGTTCGGGTGCCAGTTGTACGGCGCTGTGAAGGGCCAGCGTGCTTGCCTTGGCGATGGCTCGGGCTTGGAAGATGGCCTTCTCAATGCCTTTTGGCGTCAGGTCGTCGGTGGCCGCAAAGCCCCATCCGCCGTCCACGAGAACCCGTATTCCCATGCCCGTCGACTCGGCGTCAGAGACCTGCGAAACACGTCCATTCCGTGTAGAAAGGTCCTGGGATCGCGACTCCACCAATCGTACATCGGCGTATTGCACGCCGCGCTGCGCGGCCAAATCCAGGGCTTGAAGCGCCATTTGCTGCATATGAACTATTGTGGAGGACAGAATGCTTGATTGGTTATTTGGCGCGCCGCTCGAACCGGGCACGGCCGCGCCGCCCTTCTCCCTCCTCGATGAAAACGAGCGCACGGTGTCACTGGCCAGTCTGCGCGGCCGCTTTGTGGTGCTGGTTTTCTATCCCGGGGACGACACAACAATCTGCACCAAGCAGCTTTGTGAAATCCACGACGACTGGAGGGAGTTCCAGCAGCACCGCGCCGCTGTGTTCGGCGTCAATGGCCAGGGGCGGGACTCCCATGGCAAGTTCGCCGCCAAGTATAGGTTTCCTTTCCCGCTGCTGGTGGACTCCCACTGGGAGACGTCGCGGGCCTATCGCGCCGGGTGGGGCGTGGTGCGCCGCACCGTCTACGTCATCGGCCCGGATGGCCGAATTGTCTACGCCAAACGCGGCAAACCCTCCACCGCGGAAATACTGGCCGCGATGGAGGGTTCCCGGGCTACTTCTTAATGCGCTGACACGCCGCGATGGACGCTTCGTTATGCGGAGCCGGCCGCCCGTCGGCGATGATCTCCACAATCTTGCCTTCTTTATCAATGACGAAAGTCGTGCGGCTGGCGATGCCGCGTTCCATCATCAGAACGCCATATGCTTTCGCGGTGTTGCGATTCGGAAAATCCGAAAGGAGCGGGAACTCGAGAGTCAGGTCGTCGGAGAAGCGCTTCAAAGACGGCGCTGCATCGACGCTGATTCCTAATATCTGCGAATCCGCCTCGTTAAAGTTTTTGATTCCAGCCTGGAATCCTTTCATTTCCGCGGTTCAGCCACCGGTAAAGGCGAGCGGGAAAAAGGCGAGAACAACGGTCTTCTTGCCTTTGAAATCCGCCAGCGAGAACGTCTTGCCGGGAACCGAGGAACTGAGCTTAGTGAACTCCGGAGCCACGTCGCCAACCTTCAGATGCGTTTTGCCGTCCTGGGCAAACATCATGGTGGCGAGGAGGCTCAGGAAGAGAAATTTCTTCATAAGTTAGCCCTCTGTGAAATGGAAACTGCCCAACCAGTTTATATCTTTACCAGGGCAGTCTGCCGCTCGCCGGTTACCCGTGCGTCGCGGTCGCCCACAAAGACATTTACTTCGCTGCGAATTCCGAAGGCCGGCAGATAAATGCCCGGCTCCACGGAGAAGCAGGTCCAGGGAATCACGCGCCGTTCGTCGTGCGTTTCCAGGTTGTCCATGTTGGCGCCCGATCCATGCACGTCTTCGCCGATGGAATGGCCCGTGCGGTGGATGAAGTAGTCGCCCATGCCGTGCTCGCGGATGTAGCCGCGGCAGGCGTCGTCCACCTCATAGCCGCACAGCGGCAAGCCCGCGCCAATCGCGGTTTGTACCTTCGTCACGGCGGCGTCCCGTGCTCCGCTGACGATGGAAAACACGCGCTCCACTTCCGAAGGAATCTCCTCGCCCGTGTAGCCCGTCCATGTGATGTCGTAGTAGACCGATCCGGGTTTGGCGAGCTTCGCCCACAGATCGATCAGCACCACATCGCCCTGCTGGATCACCTCGTTGCAGCCGGCTTCTGGTTCGTAGTGCGGGTTGGAGGCATTCGCGTTCACGCCCACAATCGGCCCGTGATCGGTGAAGAGTCCCGCCCGTTCAAATGACTCCAGGATGAAGGCCTTGATGGTGTACTCGTTCACGTGTTCGCGGCCGCGCAGGCGATCGCCAATCTCCTGGAACGCCGCACGGCGGATCTCATCCACCAGCACGCCGGCCGCCATGTGCGAGTCCAGTTTCTCCTGGTTCCAGCGGGCCTCGAAGATCTGCACCAGGTTCGCCGATGTCAGCACCTCCACGCCCTGTTCCCGGATTAACTCCACAGTGCCGGCGTCCACCATGGCCACGTACGGCACCGCGCACTGCGCCGAATATTGCATGGCGACGCGCTTGCAGCCAGCCAGCAACGTTGTCAATCCGTATACCTGCCGCGACCAGCTGGAATAGGTCTGCATCGTGCCCGGCAACTCGTCCAGCATCCCCGGTTCGATCTGGTGCACCAGCTTCCGCGGCTCGCCGTGAGCCGGGATCAGGTAATACCAGCGCCGCGTCGGAATCCGCGGCGCGTTGAAGCCCAGCACCCGGTAGGCCAATGGGTCCCGCAGATGATGATCAAAGAACAACCATCCGTCCAGCTTCTCTTCGCGCAGTGCCTGCTGTATGGCTGCTACGTTCATCACTTCACTCCTCCCATTAAGCCGCGCAGCGGCTTCACAAAAAGTCCCAGCACCAGCGCCGCGGCGATGCTGAACATCGATACGTACAGGAACAACTGCGTCAACGCCATCGATTCATAGAATCCGGCCAGACGTCCGCCGATATAGTTCCCCGTCGCAATCGACATGAAGAACACACCCATGATTACCCCGCCGAAACGCGCCGGCGCCAGTTTCGTCATCGCCGACAGACCCACCGGGCTCAAGCATAGCTCGCCAATCGTGTGCAGAAGGTAGGTGGCTATCAGCCACATCGGGCTCACCTTCAGGCCCGCGTCCGCCGACCCGGCCGGCGGCACCAACACCAGGAATCCAAGGCCCACAAACAGCAGGCCCAGCGCGAACTTCGCCGGCACGCTCGGTTCCCGTTCGCCCAGTTTCAGCCACATCAGCGAAAACAGTGGCGCCAGGGCGATCAGGTAAATCGAGTTCACCGATTGGAACCAACTGGACGGATAGGCCATGCCGAACACCTCATTCCGCGTCTTCTCGTCGGCGAAGAGGTTCAGCGTCGATCCGGCCTGCTCAAACGACGACCAGAACAGCGCTGAGGCCAGGAACAAACAAAAAATCACCGCGATGTTTTTGCGCTCCTGCGCCTCTTTGCAGGCGATCCACAGCGCCGCGAAGATGCCCAGGAAACAGGTCACCAGCAGCACGCTGAAGCCGTCGGCAATATCGGTGGCGGAGAACGCCGTCACTCCGAACGCCTGCATGGCCCCGATCGCCAGGGGAATCCCCAGAATGCCCGCCAGTCCCAGCGCCAGTTGCTTCTTCTCTTCCGCGCCGGGCGGCGCGGTCGGCTGCAGGCCCGCCTCGCCCAGATGCCGCTGCGTGATGACATACTGAATCAACCCTGCCGTCATCCCCACCGTCACTAGCAGGAACGCCAGGCGCCAACTGATCGTCTGTCCCACGTATCCCACCGCCAGCGGGGCCAGAAAGGCGCCAAGGTTGATCCCCATGTAGTAGATGGAGAACCCGGCGTCCCGCCGCTTGTCTCCGGGCGCGTAGAGCGACCCCACCATGGTGCTGGCGTTCGTCTTCAGCAGCCCTGTTCCCACGCAGATCAGGCCCAGGCCCAGATAGAATGTCCATGTCATTGGCGCCGCCAGCAACGCGTTGCCCAGAGCAATTACCACGCCCCCGTAGAGCACCGCTTTCCGCTGGCCCAGGATCCGGTCCGCCACCCAGCCGCCGGGCAGGCTCAGCAGGTAGACCGATGCGGTAAAGATCCCGTAGATCGCCCCTGCCGTCGTTTTGTCCATTCCCAGCCCGCCGTTCACCAGTTGCGCGGTCATGAACAGAATCAGGATCGCGCGCATACCGTAGTAGCTGAACCGCTCCCACATCTCGGTAAAGAACAGCGTGGACAGTCCTCGCGGATGCCCGAAAAACGACGTATCCATTACGGGTTGCGTTGCCATTGAATCTCCGTGTTCAGTTGAATCATCCCGGCAGTGTCGCGATGGTCAATCACCGCGAAACTTACCGCATCGTCAATCCAGTCCTGACTCGCCCCATCGGCATGCTGCGTGGCAACCGTCAGTGTATATTCCTGCCTGCTGAGCAGGCAATCGAGCGCGAACTGAATCTCCAGCACATCTCCCGCGGCAAAGTTGCCCAACTCTACCTGTTCCACCTTCGTGTTTGTTCCGTAGACATCCACGCCGAGCCGCGTCCGGATGAGCACGCCTACCATCGGCTTTTCGCTCGCCCGCTCGAAGACGGCTCGCACTCGCACGGTCGCCCGCTCGCCGCTTTGCAGGCTGAGCGTCTCCTCCCCGCGGCTATTCACGATAACGACGGACTCAATGCGGCTGGTCCCGTCTCCATGCCGGTAGCTCCCCACTTCGGTGGGTGTATCGCGCAACTGCAGTTCATGCACCAGACCCACGTAGCGGTTCACCACGTCGCTTGGCCGCCCCGTCGCCACCACTTCGCCATGCATCATCAGCGCCGCCCGGTCCGCGAGCCGCTTCACGATTCCCAGGTCGTGCGAGACGAACAGAATCGTTACTTTCCGTTCTTTCAGCTCTTCCAACTTGCGTACGCACCGGTTGGCAAAAATCGCGTCCCCCACTGCCAGCGCCTCGTCGACGATCAGCACCTCCGGCTCCACATGGATCGCCGTGGAAAACGCCAGGCGTACATACATCCCGCTGGAATACTCTTTCACCGGCCGGTCCATAAAGTCTCCGATGCCGGCAAACTCCACGATTTTCGGAAACGCCGCCTCCACCTCGGCCCGGCTCAATCCCATGATCTCGCCGTTCAGGTAGACGTTCTCCCGCCCGGTGAACTCCGGGTTGAATCCGGCGCCCAGTTCCAGCAGCGCCGCCACCCTCCCTTGGGTAATCACCCGGCCGCGCGTGGGCTGCATGATGCCCGCGACAATCTGCAATAGCGTCGATTTCCCGCTCCCGTTCGGCCCTACCAGCGCGAACACCTCGCCCGGTTCCACGCGGAAGTTCACATCGCGCAGCGCCCAGAACTCGCGCGCCCGCGCTTCCCCCATCAGCGGTACCAGCGCCAGCAGCCGGTCCGCCGGCCGCTCATAGAGCGAATAGACTTTCGAAACGTGTTGAACGGAGACCAACTTATCAGCTTACCGGAGACGGGCCGCGATAAACTCTTGGGCGATGCTCTCCGCCTTGTTCGCTCTCCTGCTTGTTGTCGAAAAGCACAACGATTCTGTTGGATTTTACAATCTGGAATCCGGTGCCCCGGTCGCCAGCGTCAAGGTGGGACACATCCCCCACGAGTTCGTCTTCTCCGCCGATGGCAAGTCGCTCTACGTCACCAACTACGGTACTGCCCGCTGGACGGACGAAACTCCCGGCGGCAACACGATTTCCATTGTTGACATTGCCGCCCGCAAAGTGACCGGTGAAATCAACCTCGGCGCGTTCCACCGTCCCCACGGCATTGAACTGGCCAAGTCCGGCAAACTCTACGTCACCTGCGACATGCCTTCGGCGGTTCTGGTCGTTGATCCGTTGCGTCGCAAGGTGGAGCGGGTAATCCCGTTCGGCGATAAAGTGCTGCCCCACATGCTGGCCCTCGCCCACGACGAATCAATGCTCTTCACCGCCAACGCCGGTAACGGCACCATCACCGTCCACGACCTGAAGACGAACCAGCAGAAATCCCTCACGGTCGGCGGCGTGCCCATGGGACTCGCCCTCACCGGCGACGAACGGACCCTTTACGTCGCCACCCGTACCGCCGACACGGTGGTGGAAATCGACACCCGCCAATGGTCCATCCGGCGAACGATGCCGCTGGAAGGGCAACCCGTCCGCCTGCAACTGCTGCCTGGGGAAAAGCAGATTCTGGCCAGCCTCATCGTCGACGGCGCCATGGCGGTGATCGACCTGAAATCCGGCAAGGAAACCAAGCGCCTGAAAGTGGGGATCAACGCCGAAGGCATGCATATCGACCCGCACTCCGGCGAAGGTTTCATCTCCGCCCAAGGAGAGAAGAAGGTCGTCCGCTTTTCGCTGAAGAGCTTCGAAAGAAAAGGGGTCGTGGCCACCCAGGAGCGGCCCGACCCCATTCTTATCTGGCGACCGAACTAGCGCTTAATCGTAAAGCCCAGTCCCATGGTGTAGAGGAAGTCGTTCTTCTTCCGCCCGGGAACAGGATTGCTCAGATACCGGTCGCTGGCCGAGGCGTTCCACGTCATCCATTTCGTCAGCGCGGCTGAAATGCCCACGTCGACGTTCTGCCGGAACTCGCCGGTGTTGGTCATGTTGTTGAACATCCGGTAGTTCTCGTAGAAGTTCATCCGCGTGGTCAGCTTGTAGGTGAAGTCGTTGCCCCAGTAGGCTTCCGCCGAGTTCCGGGTGAACTTCGGCCGCGGCGCCGGATCGAACGACTCCCGGTTCCACGCGCCACCGCCGATCAGGTCCAGCCGGCCTCGCTCCCCCTTCCAGGCGATGTAGCCCAAACCGCCGCCCATCACCACGCGTAAGTCGAGGTTCTGGAAACGGTCGTACTCGTAGTCGTTGAAGAGGGATACAAACATCTTTGGCATCAGGTTTCGGTTGTAGCCCAAGCCGCCGCGCACGGCCTGCGCCGTGGTTGCGTTGATCCCGGCAATGTTTGCCGAGGCGCGGATGAAGTTGAAATAGGCCGTCGTCTTGTCCGTGTTGGTGACCCGGACCGCATTTACGGGCGTCGTGAACGTCGCCGTCTTCGCGTTGCCCGACGTGCCCGCGATGCCAACGCTCGCGTTGATCACCCACAGGTCGCTCCATCCCGGATGCAGCAGCCGCAAATAGGCCTTCTGCTCCGCGTCGTTGCGCAGTGCCTTAATGTCGGCCGGCGCCACGGTTTGCTTCTGCCCGCCTACGGCAACTTCCACTTTGTCGCCGGCCGTCGCCAGCGAGCCTTGCACCTCTTTGCCGTCGGCCAGCACCACGTTCAATGGCTTGTCCGCCGTCACGTTCTCAATCTTGTCCCAGGGAAGCGTCACCACCCCGAAAAACTCGGTCTTAATGGTCAGCGTCTTGTCGTCTTTCTTGACGATACTTCCGGTCACCCGGTCACCGTTTTTCATCACGACCTGGTCCGCCCAAAGGCTCCAGACGCCAAAGGTCAGCGATAGTAACAGCAATTTTGATTTGTTTCGCATAATGAAGACTGGTTTCAGTCGGTACAGTGATGCGTCCTCTGTCCAAAAAGTTTCCCAGTCTGCTCCTGATTCAATTGTTGCTCGCCGGCGCCGCCGTGTCGTCCGCCCAGGAGCAGGCCGCGCCTGTGCGCCTTCATGGCCGGTTGCTTTTTGAGTTCAAAACTCCGACCGTCGATCTATCCATTTCCGAGGAAGCTGCCCTTGCCTCGGCCCGGTTGGAGCGCCTGGCCGCGGACCGCTCCATCTCCCTGGAGTCGCTCCACATCGACGAACTCACCGCCGGTTCCGCCCTGCGCGCCGGCCCGGCGCTGCTCCTTCTGGTGACCGATGCGGAAGCGGCCGCCCATTCCCGTCCCCGCGCCGAACTGGCGGCCGCCTGGCTTTCCAGTATCCGCGCTGCCGTTGAAGCGCATCGCGGCACGGCTTCCGTCCAGTTCTGGGTGACGGTCGCCCTCTACCTGGTCCTCTACACCCTGCTTTTCGCCGCCGCCGTCTGGCTTCTCTCCTGGCTCCAGCACCGTGCCCGCGCCGCCGCCGACTGGTACACCCACCAGCACCTCAAGGAGCGCGGTTCCCGCATCCTCTCCCTCTTCTCCCGCGCCACCCTCCTGGAAGCGACCGCCAACGCCCTCTCTGTCGCTCGTTGGGTCATCACCCTCGTCCTCTTCAATTTCTACCTCAATTACTCCATCCGCCTTTTTCCCGGCACCGGCGAAATCAGCCAGACCCTCGGCTCCTACCTGCTGGCTCCTCTCTTCTCGCTCGGTGCCGCCGCCCTGTCCTACCTGCCCAATCTCTTCTTCGTCCTGCTGGTTGCCATCATTGCCAACTACCTCATCCGTCTCAGCAACTACGTCTTCATCAAGATCGCCCGCGGCGCCATCCTCGTCGAAGGCTTCTACCCGGATTGGGCCGTTCCTACCGCCAAACTGGTCCGTTTGCTGATCATCGTCCTCGCCCTCATCATCGCCTTCCCCTACCTCCCGGGATCCCACTCCCCGGCGTTTCAGGGCATTTCCCTCTTTGTCGGCGTGCTCTTCTCTCTCGGCTCTTCGTCCACCATTTCCAACGTCATCAACGGCGTCATCCTCACCTATATGCGTGCCTTCCAGATCGGCGATCGCGTCAAAATCGCCGACACCCTCGGCGACGTCGTTGAAAAGAACCTGCTCGTCACTCGCCTTCAGACCATTCGCAACGAAATCGTCACCGTTCCCAATTCGCAGATCATGGCGGCGCAGATCCTCAACTACAGCCTGCTTGCCCGCGAGGGGCGCCTCATCCTCTTCACCGCCGTCACCATCGGCTACGACGCTCCCTGGCAGCAGGTCCACCAACTTCTGTTGGCCGCTGCCGCCGCTACCTCCGGGGTCGCCAAAACCCCGGCGCCCTTTGTCTGGCAGCGCGCGCTGAATGACTACAACGTCACCTACGAGCTCAATGTCCATACCGCTGACGCCGCCCGCATGATCGATATCTACTCAGAACTACACGCCCACATTCAGGATCAGTTCAATCAGGCCGGTGTGGAGATCATGTCCCCGGCCTTTACCGCCATTCGGGATGGGAACTCTATCACCATTCCTGCCCACTCCCGTCCGCCCGGCTATGAGCCTCCCGGGTTCCGTATCCATCCCAATCCGCCGGTGACATAATAGTAAGCGGTTTCAGTCAACCCTCGTCAAGGATACTTCCATGAACCAAGAAAACTCCCGCCGTAGTTTCGTTCGCACGGCCGGCACAGCCGCCGCGTTCTCTATCGTCGGCTCCCAATCCGTCCGCGGATCGCAGGCCAACTCCGCTGTCACGCTTGGCCTCATCGGCTGCGGTAACCGCGGCATGTACGTCAGCGGCCTCTTTGCCAAGAACGAGCACCTCAAGGTGACCGCCTTCAACGACATCTATGAGGATCGCTTCCAGGCCGCCGGCGCCAAGTACTCCGGTGCCAAGCGCTTCAATAACATGGACGATCTCCTTGCCGAAAAGTCCATCGACGCCGTCCTCATCGCAACCCCCGCGTTTCTCCACCCGGAACACTTTGAACGCGCCGTCAAAGCGAAGAAGCACATCTTCCTGGAAAAGCCCGCCGGTGTCGACGCCGCCGGGTGCCACCGGGTTCTCCGCGCCGCCCGCTCGGCCGACCCCACCAAGCGCATCTCCATGGACTATCAGCAGCGGTACGGCACTGACTACCGCAAGGCCCATCAGGTGGTCACCTCAGGCGAACTCGGCCGCATCCTGCAGATTCGCGCCGCCTGGATGGGCGGCGGCCCTCCCATCAAGAAAGGGCACCCCGCCGAGCAGGAACGCATCCGCAATTGGTTCTTCTACCGCGAACTCTCTGGAGACATCCTCATCGAGCAGGACTGCCATAATATCGACGTCATCAACTGGTTCATGGGCAAGCACCCGGTCCGCGTCTCCGGCCATGGCTCGCGCATGTCCCGCACCGATATCGGCGACATCTATGACAGCCTCGCCTGCAGTTTCCAGTTTGAGGACGGCACCATCTGCAGCTACACGGCCAATCAGTTTGGCAACATGGTGGGCTACAGCGATGTCTCGGAAACGTTTATCTGCGAAAAGGGCTCAGTGAATGTCGGCCGCAAGGGCTACACCATCTATCGCCAGGGCAAGCCGAATGAGACCGCGGAAACCAAGTACGACATCACCCTCGACAACGTGAATCAGTTCGTCGAAGGTGTGCGTACGGGCAAGATGGAAAACGCGGCTCTCTGGGGTGCCGAAAGCACGCTGGTCGCCGTGATGGCGTTGACCGCCTGCACCAGCGGCCAGCCCATGACGTGGGAGAAGGTCAATCAGGTATAAACTATCTCCCATGAAACTGATCCTGTTCTCCATCAGTGCTGTGGCCTTGTTCGCGCAGGCCCAGCCCAAGCAGGCCCCTGCGCCCATGACGTTTTTTGTGACCAGTGTTGGCGGCGGCAACGGCGCCAACCTCGGCGGACTCGCCGGCGCCGATGCGCACTGCCAGAAACTGGCGGCTGCCGTCGGAGCCGGAAACAAAACCTGGCGCGCCTACCTGAGCGCCGCGGCCGCCGACGGCAAACCCGCCGTCAACGCCCGCGACCGCATCGGTCAGGGCCCATGGCACAACGCTAAGGGCGCCATGGTCGCTCGCGACCTGGGCCACCTGCACGGCGACACCGTCGAACAGGCCCGCCTCGGCAACCTCATCACCAAGAACAACGCCTTGACCGAAAAGGGAGAACTGGTGAACGGCGTCGGTGATAAACCGAATATGCACGACGTGCTGACCGGCACGCAGCCGGACGGCCGGGCCTACACCGACGGCGCCGACCACACCTGCAAGAACTGGACCAGCGATGGCGAAGGTTCCGCCCAGGTGGGTCATTCGGACCGCAACGGCGGCGGTATCTCCTGGAACTCCACCCACCCGTCCCGCGGCTGCAGCCAGGCCAACCTGGTCGCCACCGGCGGCGCCGGCCTCTACTACTGCTTCGCCCAGTAATTGACGCAACAAACCAAACGGCGGGCCGCTTCTCCCGGAAGCGGTCCGCCGTTTCCTTTACATCTTTTGAATGTGTACACCGCCGTTATTGGTCTTGACCGAAATGGCCGGACCCCCGCCGCCGATGGTGAAGTCGACATTGCGCGGCCGCCGCTCTCGTTCCCGCCGGAACTCTTCCGGCAGCGGAAAATCGGAGTGGATGGATCCGTTGTGCGTCTGCGCGTGGACGCGTGCCGAGTAGTTACGGGGCAGGTTCAGGTGGATCCCGCCGTTGTAGGTTTCAAACGTCAACTGCCCCGCCTCCGCTGAGGCCATCTCCACATGAATTCCGCCGTTGTGGGTGGCGCCGTTTACCTCTCCGGCCACGCGCGAGAAGTGGACGCCGCCGTTGTGGGTCTTCGCCGCCAACCGGCCCCGGACGTCGGAAACGTGGACGCCTCCATTGTGCGCCGTAAGCGTCAGGTCCGTAGCGTGCGGGGCGAAAACTTCCCAGCTAACAGCCCAACCGCGGTTATCCTGGCCTTCCGGCCCCGTGGCCCGCAGAATTCCGCCGGCCGTCTCCACGTGGATCTGCCCGGCAATCAGGGAGGCCTCGGAATCGGTGGGTGCCCATGCTTCCACTTTGGCCCGGACGAGGGTCCTCGCCTGCGACCAGCCTTTCACTGTCACCCCGCCATTGTGGCCCGCGTCCACGGAAAGCCGCCCGAGCACGCCTAGGGGCTGTTCGGTGATCTTGCACGAGCGGGCCCGGTCGCCGTTCGAACGGCGATCTTCGCATTGCAGGGATTTGTCGGTGTTGTCGCGCATCTGGGCGCCGAGCGCCAGGGCGAAAAGAAAAAGGGCGGCAATTCGCATGGTAGAAACTCCTCAGCTCTACTACGAACGCGCCCTTTGCTGGTTACCGTGGCCGGGAAGGGGAATTTTGCCCCCCTGGTGCGTGCTGCCTAATAGACTCGAATCGATTGCGGTGAACTGCGCAGCAGGTTCCGGATCGCCCGGGTGAAGTTCGGCTCATCCCCGGTGATCTCCACCGCGTTGCCCTTGAAATCTTCCCGGTCGAATACCTGCACTGCCTGCGCCCGCCCGAAGAATCGCACCGACCCGATGTCGGGCATGTTCGCGTTCATCCGCCGCCGTCCATTGCGTACAGTAGAGCACACCGCCTCGCCTCGGAACCCGCGGTCGCGGTAGAAGCAGACACCGTCACCGTCCATCTTGTACATCCGCTCGTTCTCGTCGTAGTACATGCCGTCGGAGTCCCGGCGCCAGTTTCCACCGGCATTCCCGCCTCCCGGGAACGACGGCGGCGCGTCATACCGGCTCACGCCCCCCCGGCCCGGTTTCGGGCCCAGTTGGTCCTGGCTATATCCGCCGCCGGCCGCCTGAAACTGCCAGCGCTGGTTCTCTTCGCCGTTCCGGTTGTAGGAATTGATCTTCACACCATTGTTCTTGGAACCGTAAGGAATGTCGATCGCCTTGCCGTTCCGGTTCACCAGAATCGCGGTGGTGTCCTCCCCGCTTTCAAACCGCCACTGCTGCCGCGGAGAATTGTTGAACGGCTCGGCCACCAGTGGCGAACTGTTCCGGTCGTCCTGCACCGCCAGCGCATTCCCGTTCATCCCGTTGCGGATGTAGAAGTACCCGCCTCCGGCGTCGGAGATGTCCCACAGCTGGTTGTCCGTCCGGCGGCCCTCAAACTGCAAAATGGTTCGCCGGTCGTTGCGGTCCATATCCAGAACTTTCCGCGAAAGCGGGCTGTAGATCTCGTACCGTCCCGGCCCCCGGAATCCACCTTGGCCGAATGCCGCCAGCGCCGTCGTCAACAGTAAAATCGTCCGTTTCATTCTCTAGAACCCCAATTCCTTCAAAATTCCCGTCGCGCTGTAGACTTTGCGCAACGATTCCACAATTCCCTGGCTCGCCACGTGGACGGAACGTTCCGTCTTGTCCCGGTACAGATATTGATTCGGCAGCCCTTCAATATTGCCGTCAAACAGAATGCCCACCAGTTCGCCTTTCGCGTTCACCGTCGGGCTCCCCGAGTTTCCGCCATGAGTGTCGGCCGTCGAAACAAAGTTGTAGGGGGTCGTCAGCTTCAGCGCTTTTTTCGCCTTTACCCAGGACGGCGGCAGCGCGAACGGCTCTTCGCCCGTCGCCCGGCCATAGAGCCCGGTGAAGTCAGTGGCCCAGGAGATCTTCTTCCCGTCGGCGTTCGTATATCCCTTTACCGCCGCGTAACTCAGCCGCAGCGTAAAGGTCGCGTCCGGGTACTCATTGGCCCCGTAGACGGCAAACCGTGCCCGGGCGATCTTCCCCGCACTCGCCGTCTGCACCGCCTCCACGCGATCCTCAAACCGTTTGTGGAGAGCCCGGCCTTCTTCATCGAGCAAACGGGCCAGCTCAATCATCGTGTCCTTGCTGCCGGCCACTGCCGCGGCGCTGGCGGTCAGCTTTTTCCGCTCGGCCACGTCGAACAGCTTGCTTCCGCTCACGTAGTATTTCGCCGCCGCTTCCGGTGTCCGCCCGCCGAGTACTTTCCGTACCGTCGCATTCTCCGTCCCCAACTTCTCCACCATCCGCTTCAACCACTCGTGAATCGCCAACTCTTCCAGCGCCGGGTACAGCGGCGCCGTGGAGTAAAGCGCCATCTCCAGCGCCGGCAGCGCCGAATCGGTGTACTCCCGCAGCCGTTCCCCGTTCGGCTTGGCTTTTTCCACGTTGTAACGGTTAATCGTCCGCGCCAGGTTGAACAACTCGCTCCCGGTCGCCGGCGCCCGTTCCAGCAGGGAATAGGGAACGTAAAACTGCCGGTACTCCTTCACATAGGCCGCAATTTCGTCCCAGATGGCCCCGAACTCCTTCTGTTTCGCCGGGTCATCGGCGACGGCTTTCCGCAACCGTGTCTCGGCGTCCTGCTTCAGCCGCATCAACTCCGGATCGGTCAACCCGCGCTGGAAACCGCTCCGCGCCTTGAAGCTGTTCTGCACCGTCGCCAGCAGATCCCGTGCGATTCGCTTGTTCTCCGGGTCGGCTGCCCCAAAGGCGAGCAGGCGGTCGGCCAGTTTCTTCAGGATTTCCAAACCGAAGGGCTGCGTCACGTCGCGCTGAAACTCCAGTTCCGCCACCGTCGCCAAACGGTCGGTCCGCCCCGGATGCCCGGAAACGAAGATGAGCTCCCCGTCCTTGGCACCCGTCTTCGACCACCGCAGATAGTTATTCGGCTTTACCGGTTGCCCGTTTTCATACGCTCGGAACAGGGCGAAGTCCAGGCAGTACCGCGGATAGGTGAAGTTGTCCGGATCGCCGCCAAACGCCGCAATCGCCTCCTCCGGCGCAAACACAAGTCTGACATCCGTATACTTTTTGTACTCATACAGGTCGTACTGGCCGCCGGAATAGAGCGTCACGACGTCGCACCGGTTCTTGGTGGCGTTGTTGCACTCCGATTCCAGCTTGGCGATGTTGGCTTGGCGCTTCCGGTTAGCCTCGGCCGGTGGGGTACTCGGAGTAATCCCGGCATTTACCTTCTCTGTAACTGTTTCAATCTTCAGGAGGATGTTCACCTCCAGGTCGGGGCACGCCTTTTCTTCCGCCCGCGTCTTGGCCTGGAACCCGTCTTTCATGTAGTCGTGTTCCTTGGTGCTGACCTTATAAATGCACTCGGCGCCAACGTGGTGGTTGGTGAACAGCATCCCGTCGGCGGATACGAACGAACCCGACCCGCCGCTGTTGAACCGGACCGACGAAAGCTGCAGATTGCGCAGAAACTCGTCGGTGAGCGTGATTCCGTACTTCTTTTTCAGTTCTTCCTTGGGAAAACGGTTCAAAAGCCACATACCTTCCTCGGCGCGGCCCGGTAGAGCGGCGGAGAGAATGGCCAGAATGAGGGGTAATTGGGTGCGGAGCATGCCCTTTCATTCTCTCACGCCCGCCGGGGGAGGTTTTTTCAGGTGGGTTAACGATATTGGAATCAATACCTTAGATGTTACTTTTCCGCTCCGATTGCTATACATTACCCGTTCCGTATGCCATACTCAAATCTGAAAATTTCCTCCTTGTAGCGACGGCGATGAACCAAGTGGACGAGGCGATTGCCCGTTATCACAAACTCCTGGAATCAGAACAGTTTCGAGATTTGGGCTGGGTAGAGCAGATGCACCAGGCGATGAAGGCCCGGCATCTCGACCTGAGCGGCAAACCGATCTCGCCTTTTCTGCGCCCCCATTTCCTTACCCGGCGGCAATACGACGCGTTGGAAAAGGGAGGCGAAGCGCTCTGGGCGGCGGTAGACCGCATGCGCCAGATGGTTCTGGCATCTCCTATCCTCATGAGCCGGTTGGACTTGCTTCCCGGTGAACGGATGCTGGCGGAGATGAATCCCGGCTACAAGCACTTTGCGTATTCCAGCCTGCTTGATTCTCACATCAACAACGGCGCCATGCGCTTCTCTCATTTCAGCGCGGAAACCCCCGTCGGCGTGCTCTATCAGGACCTGCTGAGCGAGGTTTTCTATGACGCCGCGCCCATGAAAGAGTTCCGCAAACGTCATAAATTAGCCAAAATACCCTCCGTAAAGTACCTGCAAAGCGCGATTTTGAAGGCTTTTCGTGACTTTGGAGGCCGTAAAATAGCGCAAATTGGCATCCTGGAGTTTAAACAACCGTTTGAAACTGTCGAAACCCGGGAGCATCGCCTGCTGGCCGAGTACCTGACGGCGCATGGAAATCCGGCTGAGGTGGTGAGTCCGGAGCAGTTGGAATACAAGAATGGCGTTCTGCGCAAAGGTGAGTTCACCATCGATGTGATCTTCCGCCGGGTGCGGACCCACGAGTTTTTGGTGAAGTACGACCTTACGGTGCATCCGCTGGTGCGGGCGTACCGGGATGGCGCGGTGTGCCTGGTGAACAGTTTCCGCAGCGACATTGCGCAGCGGAAGGCAATGCTCGATCTGATGACCGACGAGAACGTGATCGGAAAGTTCCCGCTGGCCGAGAAGAAAGCCATCCGCGCGTTGATCCCCATTACCCGGGTGATGGGTGAGCGGAAAGCGCAGTGGGGCTCAGAAGAGGTGGATCTTCCCGAGTTTGTGTTGAAGAACCGGGCGAAACTGGTTCTTCGGCCCAACAGTGAGTCGGCGGAGATGCCGCCTTTTGTGGGCGCCACCATGGACGACGTGCAATGGGATCGCGCCTGCAAGCGAGCCATCCGCGAGCGCTACGTGGTGCAGGAAGTGGTGGCGCCGGTCACCGCGAAGTTCCCGATTTCGGTTTACGGGATGCTCGATATGAAAGATATGCAGGTGGATGTGCACCCGCATGTTTGCGTCGGCAAGGTGCAAAGTTGTTCGACGTGGCTGACCCCCGCCAGCGGCGGATTCTCCACCGCGGTTGGCGTGACGCCCACCTTCCTTCTCGAAGGCAAGTAGGGTCAGCGGCCGGCGCCCTTTTCGTTGGCGCGAAGGACGCGGAGCAGATTTTCGCCGTAGATTTTGCGGATATCCTTGGCGGTATAGCCTTTTTCCAGGAGCGCGCGGGTGAGGTTTGGCATTTTGCTGACGTCTTCCAGTCCGATGGGAACGCAATCGACGCCGTCGTAGTCGGCACCGATGCCCACCCCGTCAATCCCCGCGATTTTCACGATGTGATCGATGTGGGCTACGGCGTCCTCGATGGTGGCGGGAACGGTTTTGATACCGAGGCTGCGGGAAACCTCCGCCATTTTGGCGCGCCGCTGCTCCATGGTGCCCTGGAAGTCCTTCATGGCGGCGGCGACTTTCTCGCGAACGGCAGGATTGCCGAAGGTGGAGGTATCGGCCGACTTCTGGCTGAGGAACTCGCACCCGAAATTCACCTGGATCACGCCGCCCTTTTTGGCCAGCGCGACGATCATCTCGTCGGTCATATTGCGGGGAATGCGGGAGAGGGCGCGGCAGGAGGAGTGGGATGCGATGAGCGGGGAGGTGCTGACCTCGAGGGCATCCCAGAACGTCTTGTCGGAGACGTGAGAGATGTCGACCATCATTCCGAGGCGGTTCATCTCGCGTACGATCTCCTTGCCGAGCGGGGTGAGTCCCTTGGTGCGGCCTTCGATATCGCCGGAGGAGCCAGCCCACGTGTTGGTGTTGGCATGGGTCAGTGTCATATAGCGGATGCCGAGGGCGTAAAAGGAACGGAGCAGGCGAGGGCTGTCCTCGATGGCGTGGCCGCCTTCAATGCCCATATAGGCGGCGATCTTACCTTTTTTGCGAATGCGGGCCGCATCGGCGGCGGTGAGGGCGAGTTCAAAATCGGCAGGGTGTTTGGCGATGATGTCGTGGCGGACGGTGTCGATCATCTCCAAGGCGCGGTTGGCGCTGCGATTCCCTTCAACGTAGTTGGCGCCGACATAGACGGCGAAGAACTGGGCGCCAAAGCCGCCGGTGCGGTAGCGGACGATGTCGGTATGGCCGTCGGTGGCTGCCGGACCAATGTCAAAGCCGGCCACCGTGCGACTGGTGACATCGTTGTGCGTATCCAGCACGGGGGCGGACTGGTGGACTTTACGGACCTCGGCGTCGGTGACGGTGCGTTTGGGGGTCTGCGCGGAAAGAGCTACGGCGGCGAAGAGGAGGAAGCGGAAGCAGCGCATGAGGTTCCTTAGGGAAGTGGAGCGGAAAAGAAAAAGCCGCCCGCGCGCAGAGGCGCGGGCGGCCGGGAGACGGCTAGGTTCCTAGAAGACAAGCTTCAAGGCTAGCTGAATGTTCCGCGGTTCGCCAACGCCGATGCCAGGGGCGCCGGAGCCGTTGCGGGTGTTGGTCATGATGCCAAATGTCGACGTGCCGGAGAGCGACGTGCCAGGGTTGGCCCAGTTGGTGCGGTTGGTGAGGTTGAAGATCTCCAACCGGAATTGAGTGGAAATCCGCTCGGTGATGCTGGTGGTTTTGAACACCGAGAAATCGATGGCGCCGAATCCCGGTCCGTAGATGGCGTTACGGCCGATGTTGCCGAACGTGCCCGCGGCGGGAGCGGCGAAGGCAGCCGGGTTGAAGTAGCGCACCGAACGGGTTCCGGTGAGCGGGACGATGCCGGAGAAAGGATCGCCAACGAGGTTGACGCGGTCGCGGCCATCGCCAGAGGTGCTGATGTTGGTGCCAGCAAGGATGTTAAGCGGTTGACCGCCGTATGCCGTAAAGAGCGAGTTTAACTGCCAGCCCTTCATGAGGAGGGGCAGCGCCTTGCTGAAGACGGGTACTTCGTAGCTGAGGAACGCGGTCATGTTGTGGCGGGTATCAAAAGACGAAGATCCGCGCTCGTTGCGGAGATCATAGGAGTTTGTCGGCAGGTTGTTGCGGACGTCGGAACCGTTGTCGATGGCGTGGCCCCACGTGTAGTTGAAAACGCCGGTGAGGCCCTTCCACATCGATTGGCGGAGTTGCATCTGCATGGAGTTGTAGCTGGAATTGGCGATGCTGGCCAGTTCGTTGATGGCGGCCAGGTCCGGGTACGCGGCCGCGAACGGACGCCGGGCGGCCACAGTGCCAGTAGTGCCGGGAACCGGCGCGTTGATGTTCCGTAGCAGGCTGAGTTTGCGGCCCTGGGAGCCGACGTAGCCGATCTGGAGCAGCGTGGAGCTGGTCAACTGCTGTTGGACGTTCAGGTTCATGTTCATCACGTAGGGAGTGGTGAAGTCCTGGTTGATGCCGAAGGCGCCGAAGGGCGGGCGCGGGGAGGCGGCGCCGAAGATCGGGGTGCCGCTTGTCAGGTTTACCGAGCTGAGGGCGATGGTATAGACAGGGGCGGAGCCGCCAGGGTTCGCATGGACACCGGCCGAACCGCCATTGGGCATGCCGGTGTTGGCGACCAGGAAGTTGAGCGGCGGAACGTCGTTGAAAAAGCCAAAGCTGCCGCGAACCACCGTCTTCCCATTGCGGCGAGGCGTCCAGGCGAAGCCGAAGCGGGGGGTGAAGTTGTTGAGGTCGCCCGGATAGAGGTCGCTGACAAAGCCACGGCCGGGAACGAAGGTGGAGAGGCTGTTTTTCTTGTCCGTCAACGGTCCATGGTAGGTGAAGCGGACGCCGAAGTTGAGGTTGAGGGTGGGGGAAAGCTGCCAGTTATCATGGATCCAGGAGTCGAAGGAGTTCTGGACGTAGTCGCGCTGCAGTTGGCCGCGGACGATGATGGCGCCGCTGGCGTTGGAGGTATAGCCGGCCAGGAAATCGGCCATCGACTTCAGGTTGCCGCTGGCGGTGGATGCTGACCACGGTCCGCGTGCGCCGTCGAAAACGAAACGGCCGCGTTTGTCGGTATCGTAGAACACATCGAGAAGGGCGCGGCGATATTCGCCGCCGAATTTCAGCTGGTGCTTGCCGATGGTATAGGACAGGTTGTCGACGAGGTGTCCGGTGGTGTCGATGCGGCCAAGCGGGTTGGTGACGCCGACGGGGGTGAATCCATTGATGGTGGTGGTGGGGGTGCCGCGGAGATAGGTTTCGGTGACACCGGTGTTGAGGCCGAGGGCGTTGGGGTCGATGGAAGTGTCGGCGTCGTTAAACACCTGGAGGAAGAAGTTGGTGCCGAGGGTGAGTTGGTTGACCAGGCGCGGGGTGAGGACGCTATTGAGAACGACCGAGACGTTGTGCATGCGGCTGGGGGCAACCTGGAAGTATTCGGCGAGTTGGGAGGAAGTGGGGGCCGTCTGTTTGCCGGTGCCGCCGAAATAGCGGGCGGAAAGGGAGTGGTTCTCGTTGAAGCGGTGATCCATCTTCACGATGCCGTTATAGGAGTCGTAGGTACTGGCGTCGGCGTTGAGGTAGTTGTTCAGGCTGCCGCTGGCCGATTTGGTGCGAGCGGGGAAGAAGCTGAGCATATTGAGCGAGAGCGGGTTGACGGGGATGCCATACTGCGCCATGAGCGTGCGAGCGCTGGCGACCCATGCGTCCGAGGGGACAGTGGTGAGGGTGGAGTTGGCAGCGTTGGCCACCTGACCTTCGCCGGTAACGAAGAAGAAGGTACGGTTTTTGATAACGGGTCCGCCGACGGAGAAGCCGTACTGGTGGTTGCGGATGGCCCGGGCCTTGGCTCCTTCGGGTTGCAACGGGGAGGGGGCGGCGAGGGCTTCATTCCGGTTGAAGTAGTAGAGCGAACCGTGAAGCGAGTTGGTGCCGGACTTGATGACGAGATTGACGGCAGCGCCGCCATTGCGGCCGACGTCGGCGCCGGCGTTGGACTGGATGGAAAACTGGTCGATGGCTTCGACGGGAAGGAGCGTGCCGGCGATACCGGAGACGCCGCCCTGATTGACGGCGGAGGTGTTGTGGAAAGCATCGTTGTTGTCGGCGCCATCGATCTGGTAGTTGTTGCCGGAGGTACGCATGCCGTTGACGGAGTTATTGGCCGCATTGACCCCGGGAGAGAGCTTGAGCATTTGGCGGAAGTCGCGGCCGTTGAGCGGAAGATCTTTGACGGTACGGGTATCCACCACGCCAGTGAGGGCAGTGGAGGATGTTTCCAGAGTGACGGCTTGAGCGCTGACTTCGACCAGAGAAGACTGGGAGGCAACGCCGAGCGTGAGGGTGAGATTGGTAGTGCGGGAGACGACCACCTCGATGTTTTCCACCTTCTTGGTCTCAAATCCCGGCTGGGTGACGGTGATGGTGTATTTGCCGGTGGGTAGCTCGGCGATGGTAAAGTCGCCGGACGGTCCGGAGAGGACTGCGCGTGTGAGGCCGGTGGCGGGGCTGTCGAGTTTGATGGCGGCGTTGGGAATGGCGGCGCCGGAGGCGTCCTGGACCATGCCGCCGATGTTGCCGCGGAAGGTCTGGGCGAAAAGAGCAGTTGCCAAAACGCAACTGAGTGCGAATAGTCGCATGAAGATACCTCGCTGAGTGGCAGTGGCAAGGCATCTTGGCCTTAAGGCAAAGGTGCGACGGGGGCGCTGGGGCGGACTATGCCCACCAACCCAATAGTCTAGCAGGGAGCATTGCGCCGCGCGCGAGACCCCCTCTACGATGGTGGGCATGCCATTTTTGTTGCTTTGGATTGCGGCCGGTGCCCTGACGGCGCAGACGGTGTCCATTACCGTAGATCAGGGCTATGTTAGCCGTCATCGCACCACGGGTGCGGTGGCCCATCTGTGGGCGCAGCAAAACACCTCGACCCGGGTATTCCGGGGGTGGGCAGGGGACGTGCAACATCTGGCGGATCCGGCGGCCCCTTACACGACGTTTGTCGTGCCGGCAAACAATGTCCGGCTCCAGGCGCTCTACAGCAATGCTCCCGCCTGGACGCCAGCGACGGCTACCCTGGGCGGGGTTGCGGTCACCTATCATGTGCCGGCCAGTCCGGCCGGTCTGGTGTTCCTGTTTCACGGTACCGGCGGGAGCGGAGCCAATCTGTTCAGCGCATCCGAGTTCGCATCGTTCACACGCGACTTGGTGGCGGCTGGATTTGCCGTCGCGGCCTTCGACTGTTTGAACCGCCAGACTGGGCAGTGGGACACCGTGACGACCGGGACTTCGAATCCCGACGTTGTGCGGGTGAACGCCGTCATCAACGCGATGCGCTCTCAAGGGTTGATCTCCCAGCAACTGCCGTTACTGGCTTTTGGTCATTCCAATGGGGCCCAGTTTGCCCACTTTACCTCCCTCGTGATGCCGTGGGCCGCGGTCTCGATTTCCTGCGTGCAGGGCTCAGCGGCGGCCTCCACTACCTATCGTGGACCGGTGGCGTGGTGGATGGGGAAGAATGACGACCATCCGCAAGTGGGCGCGGCGGGCGTGGCTACGTCGCTGGTGCGCTACGAAGCGCACGCGAATCGCGGGATCCATGGCCGTCATATGATCAGCGGGCCGATGCCGCTCTATCCGGAGCGAATTGCCCGGTCCGCGGTGCTGACGATGGCCGATTCAGCCGAGGTTTACAACATCTTCAAGGCGAACAACTGGTTGGACGCGAACGACTTTCTGACCCGGAATCCAAACGATCCGGCGTTCAACTGGCGTGCCGCCATGCCCCAGCGCCTGACCGAGGGGCAACTGCTGGGCGTGCAGGGGCAATTGGAGGGTACCTACTCGGGGCATGAGTTCGTGAACTTCACCCCGCACATTACCATTGATCTGTTTTTGCGGGCCATTGGCCAACGGCCAGCACTGCGACCGGTTTCGGGGGCGAGTTTTGGCGGGACGGCTCTGGCGCCGGAGTCGATTGCTACCGTGTTTGTGGGGGGCCTTGCAAACGGGTTGGAGGTCGGCGCTAATGGGCCGCAGGCGAATTTGCGGGGCGTTCGTGGTGTGCTGCGTTCGGCTGCTGGCACTGAGGTGGTGGTGCCGTGGTTCTTCGTTTCGCCGGGGCAGGGCAGTTTTCTGGTCCCGTTGGGGACTGCGACCGGGGCGACAACGTTGAAGATTGAGTCGGGCGACCGCCGCTGGGCCTTTCCAGCGACAATTGCGGCCACTTCTCCTGGTGTTTTCACCGCGAACGGAAGCGGCCAGGGCGTTCCGGCTGCGGTGCTACTGCGGGTGACGCCGGACAACGCTCGGTCGACCGAGTTTCCGTTTGTTGCCGGCGCGGCGGGGTTCGTTGCGGCGCCGATTCGATTCGGTGACGACCGCCTGTTCCTGGACCTGTATGCCACCGGCGTGCGCGGGTCGAGTAGTGTCCAGGTTTTATTGGGGGCAGAAACGATTACTCCGCTTTATGCGGGCGCCCAGCCGCAGTTCATTGGGCTGGACCAGGTGACCTTCGAATTGCCGCGGGCGCTGGCCGGGGCAGGGAAGGTGGAAGTGACCGTGGTAGCTGGCGGTGTCCGCGGGAACACGGTAGAGTTGCATTTCGGGAACTAGCGGGCGCGGCCCGTCAAACCGGTCGGCCTAGCGCAATGTTTCTTCCAGGGTGGTGGAGTGAAGGATGCGCCGGGCCCAGCGTTCCAGGTCTGCGGAGGTGGCGGAGTCGATGCGCTCCATAGCCCATGCGGGCGGCGGGCCGAATCTCTCGGTAACCATTTGAACGAGTTGGATCTGCTGGCCTTCGTGGCGACCTTCCTCCCGACCTTCCTCGCGTCCCCGCTCATAGTACTGCTGGATAATCGGCCCGAGGACCTTGTTTTCCATTATGTTGATCATGCAGGCCTCATGCAGCCGTTCTCTCATCGGGCCTGCCCTAACTGCAGCAGAGGCGGGGTTGAGATCTCCGGTGGTCTAGAGCAGGGTCTCTTCGAGGGTGGCTGCGCGGAGAATGCGCCGAGCCCATCGTTCCAGGTCGTCGGGCGAAGCAGCGCGGATGCGATCGATCGCCCATGCGGGCGGTGGACCGAACTTTTCGGTGACCAGTTGGCGGAGTTGGAGTTGTTGGCCCTCTTGCCGTCCCTCCTGCCGTCCCTCCTGCCGTCCTTCCTGCCGCCCCTGCTCATACTGCTGCTGGATAATCGGCCCGAGGACCTTGTTTTCCATTATGTTAATCATGCCGACCTCCTTCAGCCGTTCTCCAACAATCTGTTCCGCTCCCATTATGCCTGAAAGCATTAGAAGCGTCGCCGAGGCCCAGTTCTGCTCATCCGGTCGCATGGCGCGCAGGCGGGGGAGCACCGTTTGCAACACCTTTTCCGGCTCGCCTTTGGCCAGCAGGGCCAAGGCATTATCGGCCCAATCATCACTGGCCAGGAGGAAATCCGCATCGAAATCCCGCACATTCACCACCTCGAAGCGGAACTGGATGGAGGGCGAAGTGACCGTGCTCTCCATGGATGCGGCGTCGGGCCCGAGGAAAAGTACCCGTTGCACCACATGCTGGCTATGGGTGCGCATGAGCTAGGCGTAGTATTCCAGCATCCTGACCGGGAAG
The DNA here is from genome assembly GCA_964430625.1 of uncultured Solibacteraceae bacterium. Taxonomy (GTDB): domain Bacteria; phylum Acidobacteriota; class Terriglobia; order Bryobacterales; family Bryobacteraceae. Next base: position 202,719 of record CAYSFR010000004.1, on the reverse strand, counting down.
CCGGGTTCGTTCGCCGCTTGGAACTCGACGTGATGAAGTGCGCCGTCTTCGGTCCGTACCACCATATCGGCACGGCGGTTGAAGATTTGCGGCTGCTCGGTGGAAAGGTGCTCGACTACTCGCGCACCAAAAAGGATACGGCGGATGAGACCGTCGCCGTCGCGCTGAAACAACGACTTCAGCGAGACATCGTAGCGTTGCGCCATGGGCTAGCTTCAGTATGGCTCTAGGGAGAGGGGGCGCGATAGCGGCGGAACTCCGGGAGCGCCCAGGTGATGAGCACCGATCCGAGGACACAGAGAGCTCCGCCCGCCACCACAGAGGGGCCCAGACCAAGTAGCCGGGCGGCAAAGCCGGCTTCGGCATTGCCGAGGTAGGGGCCGCTCAGATAGCTCACCATTTCGATTGCGGCCGTGCGCCCGCGGAGCCGTGCCGGGATGGTCTGATTCCACAGCGTCATGCGGAATATGCCGCTCACCATATCCGCTGCACCGGCGGCCGCGAGGAATACCAAGGCAAGCCACAACTGCGTCGACAGACCGACGCCGATGATGGCCACTCCCCACAGCGCGGCCGCCCAGGCGATAGCCTGACCATGCTTCACGACGTGTTTGGCCCAGCCGGATGTCAGGCTGAGCAGCAGCGCGCCCACCGGTCCGGCCGAGTAGAGCCAGCCAACATTTGCCTCTCCAAATACGGCTCCAAAGGCCGGGAACAACGCGTTGGGCATACCGAAAAACATCGCGTTCATATCGATCAGGTAGGTTCCCAGCAGGTCCTTGCGCTGCATGGCATAGCGCCAGCCTTCGGCCAGGGCATGCCAGGTGATGGCGTCCTCGTCGCCGCCCCGAAACACCTTCTGGCGCATGGCGCTGAGTGCGGCGAGGGCGCAGAGGTACGAGAGTGCGTCGAGCGAGAAGGCGACAGCGGCGCCGTATTGTACGGCGATCCAACCGGCCAGTCCTGGTCCGGCAATATAGGCCACATTGTGGCGAATGGAGTTCAATGCGCCCACGGCGGTCATCTGTTCCGCCGGAACGAGTTGGGGCGTCATGGCTTCAATTGCCGGCCGGTGTACGGAGTTCAATGCGGCCAGCAGTGCCGCGGCGGCGAACAGTGGTCCGATGTGCGGGGACGGCAGAAGCGCATTGGCGGTAAGCAATGCCAGGGCAACCGCCATCAGCGAGTCAGCGGCCATCAGGAGCGTACGCCGGTTAAACCGGTCTGCCAGCAGGCCCCCGAGGAACGCCATCAGCAACATGGGCACGAACTCGGCGACACCAAGGAGTCCGACCAGGACGGATGACTTCGTCAACTGATACATCTGCACGGGCAGGACGACGTAAGTGACGGCCGATCCGAAGCCGGAGATCATCTGGCCGAAATAGAGCAGCCGGAAATCGCCGGGGCGAGTGAGCGGAGAGAGGTCCGGGAGGAGTTGCTGCACCGGAGGCTAGAGGCGCTCGGCGACGACGGCGGCGCGGAGGTTTGCGACGCCGGCCGTATACCGGGAGTCGGCTACGGAGAAGGCAAGAGCGTCCTCCATCCAGTCGTGCCATACCCCATTCGGATCGTGGGACGCGGCGGTGATGGTGTACTCCTGCGGGCAAAGCTGGCAGGAGAACTGGAAGGCGATGCGGATGGTCTCTCCAGGTTGCATCGGACCGAGCGCATAGCGCTCCAATTCGGTGTTGGTGCCGTAAACTTCGGACCCGATCCGCGTGCGGATCATGATCCCTATCACAGGGCTTTCGACGGCACCCTGAAAGCGGACCGTGACGCGGACGGTCATCGATTCCCCGCTTTGGATGACGAGCGTAGGCTGGCCATTGGCGCCGAGCGTATCGATGGCGACGATCTGGGCGCGACCATCGCCGCGACGCAGGGAAGGCGCAAGCGGAGCGGAAACCGACTCCCCCCAGGCCCGCTGCCGTTGGGCAATGTGCTGCTGATAGCGGGCGGAGACTTCGCGCGGATCGCCCTTGGCGGCCAGACGCCCGTCGTGGATCCACCAGATCTCATCGGCGTTCTGTTCCAGCAGCGCGAGGTCGTGCGAGGCGAGCAGCACGGTCGCTCCGGACTTTCGGAGGCGCTCGATGCCGGTGATGGCGCGGGCGCGCACCAAGGCGTCGCAGCAGGCGAGACTGTGGTCGAGTGCGAGCGTCGAAACCGGGGACAGTTGCAGCGGATCGAGCGGGGCGAGGTAGCGGGCGGCGGTGTCGAAACGAACCTCGCCGGAGACAGGGGTGTCGAGGCCGGTGGCCAGACGCAGGAGTTGGCGGGTGCCGCTGGAATCTTCGCCGATGACACCAATAAGAGCGCCGTCGGGAGCGGAGACGGTAACCTGTTGTAGCGGGGCCGATGCGGCCTCGCGGAAATGAATGGCCATCGTTAACAGGATACTGTCCTTAGCAATTTTGTGCTCCATTTCGGCGGGCGGCGCCGAGTTGGTCCGCTGCCGGGCCGGAGAGGAGGTGCGCCGCGAGGGCGGTTCGCTGGGGGCCTTGACCGTCGAGGGACCCTGCCGGGTGGTGGTGCGCGGGGTGCAGTTTACGGGCGACCGGGAGAGGGCGACGGCCGGGCAAGGGTTGCCCCCATCGGATGTGCGGTTCGTGGATCATTTCCCCGCTGGAAACGGACTGGTGGTGATTGGCAGCGCGGAGGTGGTGGTGGAAGATGCAACTTTTAGCGGATATGCCGCGTTTCCCGTACTCGCAAGCGGGGTTGGGCAGATCCGGATTTCCCGCTGCCGGTTTCGCGACTCGGGATCCCGCAACGGCAAAGGGCGGAACAACACGACCGGCGGCGTGTTGCTGGAGGATGGTACCGCGAACTTCGTGGTGGAGGATTCCACCTTCGTCAACATTCTGGGGAACGGCATATGGACACACTCGCGCTACCGGCATGTGCGCAACGGCCCCGGGGTGATCCGCCGGAATAAGTTTCAAACGATTGCCCGAGATGCCGTGCAGGTGGGGCATGCGGCGCGTGTGGAGGTGTCCGGGAATGAGATGACCAACATCGGTTATCCGGTGGACGCCGTCGACGTGGAGGGTGGGGGCACGCCGGTGGGCGTCGACACGGCGGGTAACGTGGATTCGTCGGTCTACGCACGAAACCGGATGACGGAAATCAACGGGAAGTGTTTTGACTTGGACGGTTTTCACCACGGGTCGATAGAGGGGAACCGGTGCGTCAACACGCGCGATCACGTTTATGGACATTTCGGCGTGGTGATGAACAACACCAACCCTGACATGCAGTCGGTGGGAATCCGGATTGAGGACAACTACTTCGAAGGCATGCGCTTCGGCGGGATCTTCCTGATTGGCAGCGGGCATCTGGTGCGGCGGAACGTGCTGGCCCGGCTGCATACGGCGCATTGCAGCGAGGCGGCGGTGCAGCCCGGGTGCACCCATTTCGAAGGGGAACCCGACCTGCTGCGAACCGGCATCTACTTCGGCCGCCGTGCCGAGCGGCCCGCGGTAACGCGCGGCAACCGTGTGGAAGGCAACACCATCCGCGGCTGGCGAATGGACCGCAAATGCCTCGGCTACGCGCCGGGAGTGAATCCGAAGGACAATCAAACGAGCGGCAATCTGTGCCGTCACGAACCGAACTGATATGGCTGAATCGACACCGAACGTTGTAGAGAAGATGCGCGAGGACTGGAACGCGCGAGCCCGGGAGGATGCCAACTACTACGTTGCATTCGGACGCCGCGATCAGGAGGACGACGAGTTCCAGTCCACGGCGGGCGAAGTGGTGCACGGGTTGGAGTGGGAGATGCGGCGGTTGCCGGCGGGGCGCGATCCCCGGAACGGGCGGGCGCTCGAGATCGGTTGTGGACCAGGACGGCTGCTGCGGCCGATGTCGGCGCACTTTGGCGAGATCCACGGCGTTGACATCTCCGACGAGATGGTGGCGCGGGCGCGCCGGCGGCTGGGTCATATCCCGCATGCGCATGCCCATGTGGCACGGAATTCGAATCTGGAGATGTTCTGCGGCGAGTCGTTCGATTTTGTCTACAGCTACGCGGTTTTTCAGCATATTCCCAGCCGGGAGGTGGTGCTGGGTTATCTGCGCGAGACTTGGCGGGTGCTGAAACCGGGCGGGTTCATGCGATGTCAGATTAACGGATTGCCGGAGTCGGCGGCGCGCTACGACACCTGGAGTGGCGTCCGCATCAGCGCCGTCGAACTGCAGGAGTTCTGCCGCGCGAACGACTTCCAAATGCTTTCCCTGGAGGGCACCGAGACCCAGTACATGTGGACGACGCTGCGGAAGCGGGAGCGCGGCTGGTACGAGACCGTCAGCAAACCGGCCGGCCCGGTCGTGATCCGCCGCATCACCAACGCCCAGAACTCCGAGCCCGTGGCCCCGTCCCGCGGGCGGTTCGCGGCGTTGTCACTCTGGGTGGAGAACCTGCCGGAAGAGTGCGATCTGCTCAACTTCGAAGTCCACGTCGGCGGGGCCCGGGGCAGGCTGACCTATATCGGTCCGCGCGAGTACGATGGGATGGCCCAGGTGAATCTGCGCCTGCCGCCGGAGACGGGTACCGGTCTGCAACCGGTGACGCTTGCCTGGCGGGGAGAGCCGATCGGTCCGCCGGCCAAGGTGCGGATTGTTCCGCAACCGGCGTTGGTGCCACGAGTGCTTGCTCTATCGGACGGCATCAACCTGATGAGCGGTCCGCGGATCGAGACGCGGTCCGTCAAGGTGACCCTGGAAGAGGTGGCGGAGCCGGACCAGTTCAGCGCCACGGTGGGTGGTTTGCCCGTGCTCGACTTGGACTCTTTCTGTACCGATCCGCTGCCTCCGCGGTTTGAGGTCAATTTTAAACTGCCCGACGAGATAGGACCCGGCTCCCACTGGCTGCAGATGAGGCTCGGCAGCCGGGAAGTCGCGCCGGTGGGGATTGAGGTGGTGGGGTGAAGCGGCGAACGCTGTTGGCGCTGGCCGGGACATGGGGAGCCAGTGCGCAGCAGGTGCCCGACACCGAGTTCGACCCGCCGTTGGGGCCGCCGGCCTTCGAGGCCGGGAAGGGACCGGTGGTGGGCATCGACGAAGGGCACCACAATTTCCATACCGTCAGCGGGCGGTATCAGACCTTCGCCCGGGTCCTAAGGAAGGACGGCTTTACGGTGCGGGCGGCCGGGGACACGCAGGACGTCCTTGTCGTGGCCAATGCGCTGAATGCCTCCAACAGCAACAACTGGCGTCTGCCGAATCCGCCGGCGTTCTCCGATGCCGAGGTGGAGCGGATTGCGGCTTGGGTACGTGGCGGTGGAGCACTCCTGCTGATCTCCGATCATCAGCCGTTTCCGGGTGCGGCGTCCACCCTGGGGGCTGCGTTTGGGGCGACGTTTCATAACGGATATGCGGTGGACAGTGAAAACGGGGGCGGAACGATCCGCTGGGACCGCAACGGAGGCCGCCTGCGAGAACATGTGATTACTCAGGGTGTCGATTGGGTCACTACTTTCCAAGGATCGGCCTTTCGAGCCCCGGGTGCGACGCCGTTGCTGGTGTTCGGGGCGAGGGCGGAATCCTATGTGACCACTCGGCCTGGCCAGCCGGGTGCAGCGGGCGCGCAGCGTGTCGAGACGGTGCCGATCGGCGGATGGCTGCAGGGCGCGGTGCTGGAGCATGGGCGGGGCCGGGTGGCGATATTCGGGGAAGCGGCCATGTTTTCAGCCCAATGGTCCGGGGCGCAGCGGCGGCCCATGGGGATGAATGCGCCGAGTGCCCGGCACAACGCGCGCCTGCTGGTGAACGTCGCGCGCTGGCTGGTTCGGACCCTTTAGACCCTGCTTTTCCCGGGACTCGAGAAATATCCGTAGGGGTTTCGGCGCATCTTGCCTTAGTGGGCCTGGGAAATACCCTACCTTGATCATCCGCCGAAAAAAATGCCGCATTGTGGGGTGGAAACGCACGGTCAGAAGGAATCGGCCGGCTCCACTAGGAGGATCTTTTGTTGCTGCGACAGAGGGGCATGATGAGCGGGTTGGCGCTATTGGCGCTGGCTTCGCCGTTGTTTGGACAGATTGAGGTTTACCACAAGACGGCAAACGTGGAAATTGGCACGACACGCCAATTCTCCACGTATGTACCGTTGTCGCCGAACACGGTGGTGTGGTCCGTGAACGGGATCAATGGAGGGAACACGACGATTGGGACGGTGACGAGCACCGGACTCTATCAGGCGCCTGCTACCGCGCCGGTCCCGAGCATTGTGAAGTTGAGGGCGACGAGCACCGCCTATCCCGACAAGTTCGGGGAGGCGACGATCACGATCACGCGGCCAACGCCGTGGGTCTGGGGCGTGACTCCGAATTCGATCAATACCGGGAACTTCGAAATCCGGCTGAACGGAGCCAACTTTAAGCCCGACGCGGTGGTGAAGATGGGCGGGGTGGCGTTGCCGACCACCTACGTCTCCACCACTTCGCTAAAGGCGACCGGTGTGGCCTCGGCACTGGGGCTAATCCCGATCACCGTCTACCTGCCCGGACCGGGCGAGGTGACGAGCCAGCCAGTGAACGTCCGGGTGGTCGCGCCATCAATGACCATCACCCCGCCGAGCGCGAACGTGGCGACGGGCGCCTCCGTTCCCTTTACATCGAGCATGGCTGCCACATGGCAGGTGAACGGCGTGACCGGCGGAACCGCATCGACAGGGTTCATTACCGCGGCCGGTCTCTATACGGCGCCCGCGCTGCCGCAAACCGTGACGATTCGTGCCGTAAGTACCGCCGATGCCACAAAGTTTGCCACGGCGATGGTGACGGTTACGGCGCCGCCGGTAACTATAACGCCGCCCAGCGCGACCCTCGGAACGGGCGAATCCGTCGGCTTCACCGCCAATCTACCCGTGACATGGCAGGTGAATGGAATGACCGGAGGAAGTGCGGCCGTCGGCCTGATCACCCCGGCCGGTGTCTATACCGCGCCGGCTATGCCGCAGACGGTGACCATCCGCGCCGTCAGTAACGCGGATGCGACCAAATTTGCGACGGCGACGGTGACGGTAACCGCGCCGCCTGTAACGATCACTCCTCCCAGCGCCACGCTCACAACCGGGATTTCGCAAAGTTTTACCGCCAACGTGCCGGTCAACTGGCAGGTGAATGGTGTCACTGGCGGCAGCGCTGCCGCCGGGTTTATCACCGCTGCGGGCGTCTATACGGCTCCGGCGACCGCGCAAACGGTGACCATTCGCGCAGTCAGCACGGCCGACGCCACCAAGTTCGCCACGGCAATGGTAACCGTCCAACTCCCGGTCATTACCATAACCCCCCCGAGCGCCTCGGCTGCTCTCAACGGGACTGTGGCCTTCAGCGCGAATCTGCCCGTGATCTGGCAGGTGAACGGGGTGACGGGCGGCAATTCCGTGATCGGAACCATCAGTGCCGCCGGTCTCTACACCGCGCCCGCCGTACTGCCTTCGCCCGCGATGGTAACCGTGAGAGCGGTGAATTCGGCGAATTCGGCCAGTTTTGCCACCGCTTCGGTGACGATCACGGGGCCCGCGCCGCTGGTGAGCCGGCTGGCCGCCGGGCGGCTGCTCGAGCAGGCGGCCTTCGGCGGCCGTCCATCGGATATCGCCAAGGTCCAGCAGTTGGGGATCAACGGCTGGCTTGACGAGCAGTTCGCTCTGCCGGAAAGCGCTATTCCCGACCAGTCGTCCACCGGGGCGCTCCGCTCCTGGCAGCTGTATAACTACGTGCACGCCAACGATCAGCTCCGTCAGCGGGTGGCCTACTCGCTGGGGCAGATCGTCGTTGTTTCGTTGAATAAGGTGATTTACCCGAACGAGATACTGCCGTGGATGCGACTGATCAACCGGAACGCATTCGGGAACTACCGGACGCTATTGCGGGAAGTAACCATCAACCCTTCGATGGCTAAGTTCCTGGATCTGGCAAACTCTACCAAGCCGACGGCCACCAGCGCCGCGAATGAGAACTATCCGCGGGAACTGATGCAACTGTTCTCCATCGGACTATGGGAGTTGAACAACGACGGTTCCCAGAAACTGGACGCCAACGGCCAGCCGATTTCCACTTACGATCAGAATACTGTCCGTCAGGTAGCCCTCGCACTCACCGGGTGGACCTATCCTACCGCCCCTGGCGGCCAGCCAGGCGGACTGAACTGGGAGAACTTCACCGGCGACCTGGAACCGCGTCCCGCTTTCCACGATATGACGGCTAAATCCTTCCTCGGCTGCAACCTGCCTGCCAATCAAACGATCCAGCAGGATCTGGACGGAACCATCGACTGTATCTTCCAGCACCCGTCGATGCCCCCGTTTATCGCGACCCGGTTGATCCGCAGCCTGGTGAAGAGCAATCCCTCTCCGGCCTATCTCTCGAGGATTTCCTCTGTGTTTATCAATAACGGTCAGGGCGTGCGGGGCGACCTGCGGGCCGTCGTCCGCGCGATTCTCACCGATCCCGAGGCGCGCCAGGATACGCCTGACGCAACCTCCGGGCGGTTGAAGGAGCCGATCTATTTCATCTCCTCGTTCCTGCGGGCAACCAACGGGTCGATCGCACAGAACAGCAGCATCGCCTATGTGTACGACAACATGGGACAGTCGGTGCTTGCCCCCCCGTCGGTGTTCAACTGGTTCTCTCCGCTCTACCGGGTGCCAAAGAGCCCGCTGTTTGGGCCGGAGTTCCAGATCTACACCCCCACCGAGGCGACGCTACGGGCGAACTTCCTCTACCAGATCCTGACTTCGAACGGAGGCGAGATCGTCATCGATTTGACTAACTTCCAGGGCGTGGCTGGTAATACCGCGGCCCTGCTCGATGAGGTCGACAAAGTATTTTTCTACGGGCGTATGCCGGCCGGCGTGCGCAATGCCATAACCAGCGCGGTAACTGCCGCCTATGACAACAATCAACGCGTGCAGGCCGCCGTCTATCTTGCCGCTCTCTCCGGCCAGTATGCCGTGCAGTACTAGGAAAGGACTAACTCCAATGAATGGAATGACCCGTAGAAACTTACTTCGATTCAGCACGCTCGGGGCGATGAACGCCTTTGCTCAGGCCGGAGCGTCGGACTACAAAGCCATGGTTTGCGTCTTCCTGATGGGCGGAAACGACGGCAACAATATGGCGGTTCCGATGTCCCAGACGGAGTTTGATGCCTATAAGGCGGCGCGGGGGGGCTTGGCCCTCCCCGACGGCTCGGCGAAACTGCTGGCCGTGCAGAGCAACGCTGACGGCAAACCGTATGGGCTCAACGACGGGCTCACCGGGATCCACCCCCTTTGGGCACAAGGCAAGTTGGCCGTGGTGGCCAACATGGGAAATCTGGTGAAACCGACCACCCGCGCCGAGTATCTGGCCAAGGCGAATCCGCTTCCCACCAACCTGTTCTCCCACTCCGACCAGACCTCGCAAATGCAAAGCGGCTTTCCCAATACCGGCGCCGGCACCGGTTGGGCCGGGCGAGTCGCCGATGCGGCCAACTCGATGAACGGCGGGGCTACGTTCCCGGCTTCGGTCTCGATGTCCGGCCCGGCGCTGTTCTGCACCGGTGGCGTCGTCCAGTCGGCCAGCCTCATTCCCGATTTCAATATGTCGCTATCGGGCATGGATCTCTGGCCGGCGTCGGCCGCCCAGGCCCGCAAAACAGCCCTTCAGGAATTACTGACATTCGACAGCGGCATGAGCCTCGTTCAGGCGGCCAACCGGGTTCGCCAGGATGCCTTGAGCCTGAACGCCATGCTGCTCGACAACGCCTCAAGCCCGGCGTTAGCCACGACGTTCCCCGGGACGACCATCGGACGTCAACTCCAGCAGGTGGCCAAGATCATCCAACTGCGGAACTCCACGGGCATGAAGCGCCAGGTGTTTTTCTGCGCTCTTGGCGGGTTCGATACCCATGGGTCGCAGGGTTGGATGCACTGGAACCTGTTGACTCAGCTCGGAGATGCGTTGAAGGCGTTCTACCAGTCGACCGTCGACTTGGGCGTCGCCGCCAACGTCACCTCATTCACCCTCTCCGAATTCGGACGTTCCCTGCAGCCTAGCGGAAGCGGATCGGATCACGGCTGGGGCAACAACCAGATCGTCCTCGGCGGTGCGGTGCAGGGCGGACGGGTCTACGGTTCCTTCCCAACCTTTGCGTTGGGTGGCCCGAACGACTCCGGGAACCGAGGCGTTTGGATCCCGACGACGTCCACTGACCAATTCGGGGCGACACTCGCAACGTGGTTTGGGCTATCGGCGGCGCAGTTGCCGGCGGTGTTCCCAAACCTGGGCAATTTCGGACAGGCGAATCTTGGATTCGTCTAGAGAGTCCGGAAACAGAAACGCCCTGTCCGCGGTTGACGCCGCGGGCAGGGCGTTCAAGATTCAGCACTCGGCCAGTTTAGTCGAAGTAGCCCTTCGCTAATTCCGGCTTCACGTTGATCGCCTGCCGCCAGTAAGACTTGGCTTCCTCATTCCGCCCCTGCGCCTTCAGCGCATGTCCGAGATTGAGGAGTGCCTCGGCAAACTGCGGACGCTCATTAAGCGCTTCCTGGTAGAGGCGGATGGCGTCTTCCAATTGGCCCGACTTCTGCAGCAAAAGCCCCGTATTGTAAAACACTTCCGGCGAACGTTCCCCGACGTCGATCAACTGCGCCTGGAAGTCGAGAGCCTTTTCAAAGTCCTCGCCTTCGACAGCAATCCCGGCCAGGCCGCGCAGCGCTTCCACGGACTTCGGTTCCTGGGCCAGCAGTTTTTCGAATGTTTCCGCCGCCGCCCCGCGGTTCCCATTCTTCCACCGGGCAAGCCCCAGGTTAATGAGCGCTTCTTTCCAGTCGGCGCGCTTGCGGAGGCAGGTCTCGAACGCCTCCTCGGCTCCTTTGTACTCATTGCGGTCCAACCGCAGGAAACCCAGACGGAACCACGCCTCTTCCCACTCGGCGTTCTTGGCCAGTAGCTTTTGGTAGAGCTTCTCAGCGTCTTCCTTCTGACCTTGCATCTCGAATACGGTGGCCAGGTTGAAGAGGACTTCCGGCAGATCCGGGGTGATATTCAGCGCCTTCTCATAGGCTTCGCGGGCCCCTTGCAGATCGTTCATCTCCTGCTTCACCGAGCCGAGATTGGCAAACGCCTGCTTGGCATCCGGGCGGATCCGGAGCGCTTCCGTGTATCCTTTGGCCGCTTGGTCCAGCCGGCCGAGTTTCTGACTGGCAACGGCATAGTTGTACCAGCGCTCGTAGTGATTCGGCGTCAGATCGACCAGTTTCTGACACAACTTGGCCGCGGCCTCAAAGTCGCCGCTCTGGAACGAGCAGGTTGCCAGACCCTCCAGCGCCGCCTGTGAGTACGGCCGGAACACCAGCAACTGGTCCGAGTACTGCCGCACCTGATCGTAGTCCTTGCGCGCAATGGAGATGGCGATGAGATTGGTGAGCGCCTCTTCCGATTTGGGATTGGCAGCCAGCGAGGCCTGATAAATGTCGGCGGCTTCGTCGAACCGCCATAGCAATTGCAGCGCCACGGCCTTGCCGAACTTGGCGGTTTCGTCCCCGCCGTTCTTTGCCAGATAAGTGTCGAACTCGGCCAGCGCCGGCTCCGGTTTTTCCAGATGCAGCAGGCAGATTCCCAGCCCGAGCCGTGCCTCGGCGCGATCCGGTTCCGTTCGGAGCGTGGCCGTGAAGCCATTGGCAGCGGCTTCCCAGTTGCCGAGCTTCTCGTGCGCGACGGCCTGATTGAAAAGGGCAACGGTGTTATCCGGCGCCAGTTCGAGCAGGCGCGTGTAGGTTTTCACTGCCTCTTCGTGCTGCTCCAGTTCACACTGCAGGTGACCGATGGCGGCCAGCATCTCCGGTTGCTCGCCGTGGGTTCCGAGACCGCTTTGCAGTTCACCAAGGGCCTCTTTCAGTTTGCCCTCCATGTGCAGGGCCACGGCGCGGCCGAGCACGGCCGCTGCGCCGTCGACGGGCGCTCCTGCCTGCCCGTTTCCTCCGCGATTATTACTACGGGAAGGTTGGTTTTTGCTCATATTGATCACTCTCTGGCTGGTGCTTGGGTTCCGGATCGACGACCTTTATTCAGATCCCTGGCTATTTATCGGCTGTGGAGCCAAAAAAGAACAGAGCTTGCCCAAAAAGTCGTTCTGATGGTAAACATGAATTCCGTAAATTCGCGGCCGGTCATCGCCCGCGCCGATCAGTCCGATGCCCCCTTCCTGTAATCGGGGGTCGCTGAAGGTGTCGATCACCTGGTCCTGCAGGTAGGTCGAGACGCTGTCTCCCTTTACCTCCACGCGGATCGAATACAAGGTCTGATTGGCACCGCCATGTGGCAGCGGCAGCCTTGTCACACGGCCCATCCGGCCGTTCACCACCGTCCAACGCTCCAGTTCAAGTTTCGTCAGCGGCACCCCGGGCGTCACGTTCAGCCGGGAGAAATGGTAGTTTTGCGGATTCGATGCTCGGACAACCCACTGAATAGATCGCCGCTCCACCGCGGCTTTCATCTCCAATACGTAATCACGAAGGTTCACAGTCGGTTGAAATAGCGCCATTTGCCCGGGCCGGACGGTTCCGGTACGGTCATAGGACCAGGAGCGCGCCCACTCCCCGCGGCCTTCCCAGGCACTGAGTCCGTTACGGAAATCTTCCACCAGGTCGACGCTCGCCCGGCTGGCGATGCGCGCGGTGAATAGGTCCCAGGCGCCTTGCTGCGCCGGGGCCAGCGTCTTTGCGGGCTGGGTCTGGCTGTTGCCCCCTGACTTCGACGCCTTGGCCATCGCCGGTGCCGGTACCGGTGTAATGGCGGCCCGCTCCTCTGGCTTCTCCTCCGCCGCCGCGGGAACCGCCGCGGCCGGTTCTTCCTGCCGGACGGCCACGGGAGCGCCGCCGGGTTCCGCCGCCGTTGGCCGGGCCAGGACCCAGATGCCAAGAATCAGCGGTACCACCATGGCGATCCATTTCAGATCCGAGGGTAGCCGGGACGCTTTTCCCCATGCCTTCGCCAACCCATCCTTAGAGAACCGCTGGAGCAGGTCCCGCCCAAAGAGCGGCGACCCGGTCTGTTTGTTCCGGGGCTTTCCGTCGTCATACCGCAGGGCGATCGGACGGATGGCGGGCCGCGATGCCCAGATCCCCATGCCCATGATCATCGGTTTCTTCCCGGACGGCCGGGCCATCGGCCGGGCTCCTGGCACGGCGAAGAGCCGGACCGGAAGCGTGCGGAGCGACCGCGGATGTCCTGTAACCCGTCGCGGCGGCATCGCCGTCGCCGGGCACAGGTCCCGGCCGTCAGCCACCGCCGGAGTGGCTTTCGTACACGCCGGCGCCGGCGGCGAGAGCTTCACACACTCGGCGCTGCCGTAGCGCGAAACCAGCTTCGGCGCATGCCGCGGCAATCGGAGACGCAGCACCGTTTGCAGCGTCCGGAAACACTGCGTGTTTCGGCTGCAATCCCGCGCATCCGGGCGAAGTTCGTGCCGGACGCGCCCTGCCACCGCTATGGTCCCGGCAAACCCCAGTCCGTGCCCAATCACGTGGGCGGCTGTGATCGACGGAGCAATCCACGACGAGTAGTGTGCCGCCGCTCGCCGGCCGGCCGCGCCAGGCGCATCCACTGGTAACACCTCTGTTCCCGATAGGGAGGAGGGGCCACCGCCGAAGTACGATCGTCTTGACACCGGATGCGCCGCCGCCACTGCCGGGGCTGTCCATTGGAGTTGGGCAACCGCTGCTGCCTGCCGGCCAGTCGCTCCCGGCGCAGCCACAGGGAGTACGGCCGAGCCTGACCGGACCGCGGAGCCCCCGGCCACGTTCGTTCGCCGTGCGGCCGGATGGGCCGCCGCCACTGACGGAGAGATCCAAGCCTTCTCCCCTGCCGTTGCCGGTTCGTGGCCAGCCGCCTTCGGTGCGCCGACAGGAACTACACAGCCGCTCGGCAGCGCGGCCAGACCGGCCGCCGCAGCTGCCGCGCCCGCCGGCGGAAACGCAGTCCTTCCCTCCGTTGCCGGGATCCACGCGCCCATTTGGTCCGCGGCCTTCCAACCCCGCGCCGCCGCCGGGGGCGCCACCGCAACGATCGTCTCCTGCGCGCACAGCGCTCCGCGCCTCGCCTCGGGCTTCCATTCCGGCAGGCGCCGCATCGCGGCTGCCTGCACCGGCCCCGATCCCGGCAATCTTTCCGGTGTCCGTCCCGCCAGCGTCAGTGCACCGACCGGTTCCAACATTGTAACCGCCGGCAATCCGCCCATACCCGCCATCCGCAACGCTTCATGGAACGCGGCCACTGGCAAGGGGAGTACCGAGGTCTGTGGCAAGCCGCTGATTGCTCGAACCCGGATCGCTCGATTTGCCGGATAGACCTTCGTATAGCTCGTGGCCGCCATCAGTGCGCCAAGCCCGCTGCTTTCCAGCAAGTCCCAGAACGCCGATAAATCCTCTTCTGCCGGTCGTGCCGCCGCTGGCGCCAGTGCGCTCAGCCTGCTCACCGGAAGCGATAGCGCCAGGGCACCATCCCGGGTGAATGCCGCACCTGTTCGCAGGGCCGGCCGTTGCCCCGGTATCTTCGGGAGCTCCACCGGCTCCAACCCCGTGGCCGTTGTCAGGCGCCGTTCCCTTGGCCGGTGCGCCCGCGGCAAGGGTTTTCCCTCCGCCCGCCGCAAGAAACTCCCTTCCATTGGGAAGTTCGTTCGCCCGAGCAATGGCGGCACGGAAATCGCGGCCATCTGCGTGGATGCTTCCCGCCGCCAACCGCTTCCAGCCATCGATACCTTCACTCGCCGGGGTACCACCAGTCGCGCCACCACCGTCTGTCGCGGAACGATCTCCATCCTTCCCGTTCCCGGCGCGCTGGAAACTCTTGACAGCGGTACGGACTCCCAGCAAAACGGCACTCGGGTCTGCAGAGCGTGTTCATGGTCCCGGAACAGCACCACAGCTGCGCTATACACCGGTTCCGGACCCGCTGCTGGCCGCGCCGGTGCCGCCTGCACCCGGGGCCCCATCGACAGGTTCCCCGCCATGATCGCCATGTGCCCGCCCGCCCGGGCTTCCGCCATCCGCTGCGTTCGCTGGAGCACCGGCTGCGTCTCCGCCAGCCGTTGCATCGCCAACTGTTGCTCTTCGGCAAAAGAGTAGCGGTGCGCGTCCGAGCAGAACTCTGCGTCGTTCAAACGCCGCAATAGCGAGATGGCCTTATTACAATACCGGCAGCGCAAGGCGTTTCCTCTGGGGTAGTGTTATACCCCAAAACCAGCGTAGGCCTCCCGCTTGTCGATTACTACACAGCAAATGCCTGGGTTTACTGGGATTTCCGCTGTACCTTAGCTGACTATCTAGGTGGTTCCCCCCATCTGCCGCCACCGGACCGTGAGAATTTCTCCTCCGATCGGCCACCTCATTGTATATGCCCCTCGATCTCCTGATCGTGGCGATCACCCGCCGCTCCAATGGGCGTACGTTCATCGGCTGGGGCGAAAGCCGTCCTGGCCGCCTGGGGTTCGTGCGCCTGGTGGCGCCGGTGCCCAGTGGTGTCCTCTACCCCGAAAACTACCTGCTCGCTCACTCTTCCGAACCCCGTCCCCTGGATCTGGTCCGCGTCGAGGCGCCGTGGGCCGACAGCCGCCCCGGTCAGCCCGAAAATCGCATTGTCGACGACACCACCTGGCAATTGCTGGAGCGGCCCGTCTGTCGCGGCCCGCTCCTGGCAAGCCTGGAACGCCAGACGCCCCACTCCGGACCTCTATTCGGGGGCACCGGCCGGATGGTGCGCCCCGGACCGCTGAACTTCGAAGCGTCCCTGCAATGGGTGGACCCGCAACACGCCCAGGCCGTCTGCCAGTGGGATCGCGACCGGGAACAGTACCGTGCCCGGCTCCGGTTCCTCACCGCCGGCTGCGAGTATGACCTTCCCCTCACCGACCTTCACTTCTCGCAGCGGCTCATCTCCCGCGGCGAGGGCATCTATACCCTGGAAAACATCGGCTGCCGGGCTCCGCACGGTCTGCGGTTGCTGGTTTCCCTTGGTGAGCCATTCCACGGCTGGTGTTACAAAATGGTGGCCGCACTCTACCCGCTCAGAACGGTTACACTGTGGCGAGATGACTGCTCGCCGCGATTTCCTCTTCCAAACCGGAACCCTGCTGACATCCCTCTGGGGCCTCCCCGTGCCTGTGCTCGCGGCGCCTAAGTTTTCCTCCTATCCATTTGCTCTCGGTGTGGCCTCCGGCGATCCTGCGCCGGACGGGATGGTGCTCTGGACACGCCTGGCCCCTAAGCCGCTCGAAGGAGGCGGAATGGCGGATGCCGCCATTGAAGTGGAGTGGCGCGTTGCCGAAGACGAAGCAATGAAGAAGGTGGTCAAACGCGGCCGCACCCGCGCCGTCCCGTCTTTGGCCCACTCGGTCCATGTGGAAGTCGAAGGACTCCGCCCCGATCGTTGGTATTGGTACCAGTTTCGCGCCGGCGGCGAAGTGAGTCCGGTCGGCCGCACCCGTACCGCCCCGCCGGCCGGAGCCCTCCCGGCGCAACTCCGCTATACGTTCGCCTCCTGCCAGCACTGGGAAACCGGATACTTCACCGCCTACGACCACATGATGGCGGAGAATCCAGACTTGGTCGTCCACCTCGGCGACTACATCTATGAAGGCGTCGCCCGCGACAACACCCCCCGCCGCCACAATAGCGCCGAAATCGTCAACCTTTCTGACTACCGCAACCGCCACGCTCTCTACAAAACCGACAAGTCGCTCCAAAAGATGCACTCTCTCGCTCCCTGGATCGTCACCTGGGACGACCACGAGGTGGACAATAACTACGCCGGTGACATCGCCGAAGACAAACAGACCCGCCAGCAACTGCTCGAACGCCGCGCCAACGCCTACCAGGCCTATTACGAGCACATGCCCCTCCGCGCCGCGGCCACGCCCAAAGGCTCCGGTCTGCTTCTCTATCGCAATATCCCCTGGGGTGCGCTGGCCAATTTCACCGTGCTCGACACGCGTCAATACCGCACCGACCAGCCCTGCGGCGACGGCCGGAAGTCCCCCTGCCCACAAGTGAACGATCCTTCGGCAACACTTCTCGGCGCCGAACAGCACGCCTGGATGGAGGGCGAGTTGTCGCGCTCGAAAGCCGCCTGGAATATCGTGGCGCAACAGGTGCTTCTGGCGAAACTGGACTTCCAGCGCGGCGACGGCGAACTGCTCTCCATGGATCAGTGGAGCGGCTACGAAGCCTGCCGCCAGCGCGTCCTTCGCTTCCTCCACGACCGGAAAGTGTCCAATCCCGTCGTAATCACCGGTGATATTCACTCCAACTGGGCCTGTGACCTGAAGTTGGACTGGCGGGACGAGAAATCGGCCACCGTCGGTGTCGAACTCGTCGGAACCTCCATCTCCTCCGGCGGTGACGGCGTCGTCGCCATGAACGGAATCGACAACGTCTATGCCGAGAATCCCCACTTAAAATGGCATGGCGCCCGCCGCGGATATGTCTCCTGCCTGGTTACCCCGCGTACGACACTGGCCGAATACCGCGTCCTGCCCTACGTCAGCAAGCCCGGAGCCCCTGTCGAAACGCCCCGCCGCTTCGTGGTCGAATCCGGCCAGCCTGGATTGCGTTCGGCGTGAGCGCGGGCCCGGGTATTCTCGAACGTCACTTCGGCAAGTGGGTGGCCGTGGCCGTCCTGGCGATGGCAACGCTCCAACTGACTTCCATCACCGGCGAAAGCGCGACTTTTGACGAAGCCGTCCACCTCGCTGCCGGATATCGCTACTGGAAGACCGGCAAGTTTGACCTGAACCTGGAACATCCGCCGCTGCAGAAACTCCTCAGCGCCGCCCCGCTTCTGCTGCTCGGCCCTCCGCTACCCACTGACGAAAAGCTTCTCATTGACCAGTCCGAATTCGCCAAAGCCTTTCTCTACCAGGGTCCCTTCCCGGCAGACCGCCTGCTCTTGCTCGGGCGCCTTCCCACCGTCCTGCTCTCGCTGCTCCTGTTGATCGCCCTCGCCTGGGCCGGGCGGCATTACTTCGGTGCCCCCGCCGCCCTTGCCGCCGTCTGGCTGTGCGCCCTCGACCCCAATCTCATCGCCCATGGCCGCTACGTCACCACCGATATGGCCAGCACGCTCTTCGGTTTTCTCGCGGTCGTGCTTTGGCTCCGCTACCTGGATGCGCCGTCGACTGGCCGGTTAATCCTCACCGGACTCGGAACCGGCCTCGCCTTTGCCGCCAAGTTTTCCGTCGTCTATCTCCTGCCGCTACTCCCCGCCCTCGCCCTGTTGCATGGCCTCCTGCTCCACCGTTCCCCCCGCCGGCTATTTCGCGCCGCGGCCGCCCTCACTGCCGTTCTGCTCATCGCCGCCACCGTCGTCGCCGTCTGCTACGCACCCGAATCCTGGCGTCTCCTGCGCGGCCGAAGCGTCTCTGTTACGCCGGAGACCATCCAAGGTATTCTCCTGCCCCCGCATCCCTACATCACCGGCTTGCGCACCGTGATCGACCACAACAGTGCCGGCCACTCCTCGTATCTCCTGGGCCAGGTGGCCGAGACCGGTTGGCGGTACTATTTCCCCGTCGTCTTCGCCGTCAAGTCCACCGTTGCCGCTCTTCTCCTTTTGCTCTGCGCACTCGGTCTCGGCCTTTGGCGGATTGGAGGTGTGTTCAGCCACCCGCGGACAGCCTTCACCTGGACCGCCCTCAGCCTTACCCCCGTCCTCTATTTCGCCACCGCCGTCTATAGCAACATCAACCTCGGCGTCCGCCACCTGCTTCCCATCTACCCCTTCCTCTATCTCCTCGCCGCCGGGGCCTTGGCCGCCGTCCTGCCTGCGCGCCGGTTCCTCATCGCCGCTTCCCTCGCCGTCGCTCTGCAGGCCGCCGAATCCTTCGCCGTATTCCCGGAGTACCTCGCTTTTTTCAACGCCCCCTCCGGCGGGCGCCTCGCCGGCTCTCGCTATCTCCTGGACTCCAACCTCGATTGGGGTCAGGACCTCAAGAAGCTGAAAACTTACGTCGATACCAATCCCCCCGGAACCCTCTGCCTTCAGTACTTCGGTTCCGCCGAACCCGGCTACTACGGCATTCGCTACGAGTTCCTCCCCCGCACCCAGGACACCGAGGAGCGCAAAAACGTAAACTGCATCGGCGCCATCAGTGCCACTCTCCTCCACGGCGTCTACGTCGGACCCGCTACCTACGAGTGGCTCCGCGCCC
Source organism: uncultured Solibacteraceae bacterium (assembly GCA_964430625.1). Taxonomy (GTDB): domain Bacteria; phylum Acidobacteriota; class Terriglobia; order Bryobacterales; family Bryobacteraceae. The sequence goes on along the minus strand of CAYSFR010000004.1, from coordinate 183,522 downwards.
GCCGCCCCATCGGCCTCGTCGGCAGTTCCATCGTCCTCTACGATCTCCGCCGTCCTCCCAATCCTTGACCCTCTCTACCAGTTCGATCCCTGCTTCACCTTCGAGATCTTCCCGTTGATCCACTCCCCGGGATCTGCCGGCGGACGGAATTCTTCCGTGTCGAAGATCCGCCACGGCCCCCCGTCGGGTCCCGCCACACTGAGCACCAGCGCCACGTTGAAGCGCGGGCCCTGGAAATAGGGCACCCGGATCTGGTGGATCCCCCTTGTCAGGTGTGCGCTTCCTTCGATCGTCAGTGGAGGGTGGGTGCCATCATTATCGATCACCACCTTTCTGTTCAGAAGCAGTTTGGCCCCGTCGTCGGACAACAGCCGAAACCGGTAAACCCCGCCCGTCTCCACCCAGAAACGGCCCGTGTAGTCGATGGCAAACCATTCCTTGCGCTCGGTTACCCCCGGAAACCCCTCGTTGAACGGCCGGGAAGGTACTCGCAGCGATGTCGTATAAATCACGCCGAGCTTTTTCAGCCGCCGGAACGACGGCAAATCTTGCTGGCCTCGGGGGATCGCGTAGACTTCGCCCCGCAACCCGGACGTACCCACCACGGTCGTGCCGAATGTCGCCACCGGTCCGTCCGGCACCGGTTGTGCCGCGCAGGCCGCCACCACCGCAAGCAGCAAGCCCGCCCTCACCGGTTGCCTTTCACGCGCGTAGCCGGCTGATCGTCACCGCTCCACCCAGGCAACGATCCACGTCCCGTCCCGCCGTTCGCGGCCGCGCCGCATAGGCGCCTGAATACCGGAACACATCGCCCTCTCGAAGGAACTGCACATCCAGCGGTTCATTGTCCGGCACGCACTCAGCGATGGCCGCCTCCTCCCCCTCTTCCAGATGCGGCAGATTAATGTTCCAATACTCCTTCGCTGCCGCGGGTTCCTGCAGTACCTCGCTGATCACCCTCCCCGCCAGCGCCGCCGCGTTCTCCCATCGCAAATCCACCCCGCGCCGCATATACTGCGAAACTGCAAGCGCCCGCACCCCTAGAAACGCCGCCTCCCGCGCCGCGGCCACGGTCCCGGAAGAGTAGATGTCCGCGCCCAGGTTTCCTCCCCGGTTGATCCCGGAAAGCACCCAGTCCACCCCCGGCAGCAGCGCCGTCAACGCCACCCGCACGCAGTCGGCCGGTGTTCCCGATAAATGATACTCTCTCGGCCCCGTCTCGATCAGTTCCAACGGACGGTCCGTCGTCACCCGGTGGCCCGCATAAGAGTGCGGATCGCGCGGCGCCACCACATACACTTCCCCCCACTGCGACGCCACCGATTTCAAGGCCGCCAGTCCCGGCGCATCCCACCCGTCATCGTTCGTCAACAGAATCCGCCATCGTGCCATTGCCTTCTATCGTGACAAATCTGGCCCCTTCTCCGCGCTGTCCGCGCTTAGAGGGGCGCGCCCTTCCCGGGCCACAGGAGTCTTCCATGAAAAACACCCCGGCTCTTCTGATCCTTGCCGCCCTGCCTGCCCTCGGCCAGACACCGGTAATGCCAGCCCCCGCCCCTGGGAAAATCGACTTCGATACCCAAATCCAACCCATCCTCGAATCGAAATGCTACGGTTGCCACGGACTCACCAAGCAACTGGCCGGCCTGCGCCTCGATCGCCGCCAACTCGCCCTCCGCGGTGGCGATTACGGAAAGGTCATCCTCCCCGGCGATAGCGCCAACAGCAAACTCATCCACCGCCTCATCGGCTCCCAGGCCGGCATGCAGATGCCCCCGTCCGGCCCCCTGGAACCCCACGAGATCTCCCTCCTCCGCGCTTGGATCGATCAGGGCCCCGACTACGGCAAGTCCCAACTCACCGCCCGCGAACGCCCCCCGAAACCGGTACTCCCCGGCTGGAATGCGCTCCTCGGCCACATCGTCGCCGGCGATCTCGACGCCCTTCGCGCCGCCCTCTCGGCCGATAAGGCCCTCGCCGCCGCCGCCGATCCCGCCGGCGCCACCGCCCTCCACCACGCCGCCGGCCGCGGCAGCCTCGCCGCCATGAATCTTCTCCTCGATGCCGGTGCCCCCATTGACGCCCCCAATGGCCGCGGCTCCACGCCCCTCGTCTGGGCCCTCGCCGACCCCGAAAAGACCAAACTTCTCATCGCCCGCGGCGCCTCCGCCAACTCCAAGAACCGCGAGGGCCGCACCCCTCTCCATGTCGCCGCCCAGCAGTCGAATCAGGCCGCCACCTTCCGCCTCCTGCTCGCCAGCGGCGCCGATCCCAACGTCGCCGATGTTGCCGGCATCACTCCGCTCCACATCGCCGCCACCGCCGGCAGCGAGCCCTTCACCCGCGCCCTGCTCGCCGCCGGCGCCAAGGTCAACGCCGTCTCCGGGAACGGATCCACGCCGCTCCTGTTCGCTGCCATGAGCGGTTCCAGTCCAACCGTCGCCACCCTCCTCGATCACGGCGCCGACCCCCGCATCGTCACCAAACGCAACGTCAGCCCCCTCGCTGCCGCCGCCTCCTGGGGCGATGTCGATATCCTCACCCGCCTCATCGCCAAAGGCGCCCCCGTCTCTCTCGCCGATAGCGAAGGCTGGACACCCCTCGCCTTCGCCGCCTACTCCGAGCACGCCGGCCTCCCCGCCGTCCAACTCCTGCTCGCCAAGGGCGCCACTCCCCAGGCCAATCAGGACGGCGAAACACCCGCCCAGCTGGCCGCCAAACGCGGCGCTGCCGAAATCGTCGCCGCCCTCAACGCCGCGCCCCCGTCGGCCCGCGTCCGCGATGCCGTCACCCGCGCCTTCGCCCCGCTCGTCCAACAGAGCCCGAACTTCGTCCGCATCGGCGGCTGCAACTCCTGCCACAATCAGGACCTCCCCGTCTTCGCCCAGCGCATCGCCCGCGAACGGGGCATCCCCGCCGGTGAGCCTCTCGCCCTCGCCCCGGAAACCGCCGATTCCAGCCGCATCTTCGAACACAGCGGCCTCCTCGGCTCCAGCCTCTTCGGCTATCAGACCATGAGCCTCGTCGGCCGCAACCGCCCCGCCGACGCCCAGACCGATGCTATGGTCAATTACCTCCTCGCCCACCAGGAGCCCGATGGCCGCTGGTTTTCCCGTTCCAACCGCCAGCCCTTCGCCGGCGGCGACCACCACGCCACCGCCTTCGCCATCTTCACCCTCCGCTCCTTCGCCCGCAACACCCGCCTCCCGGAGGCTCGCCAAAGCATCGCCCGCGGCGTCGCCTGGCTCCAGGAACATGCCCCCGCCTCCAATCAGGACGCCGCCATGCAGGTAATGGGCATGGCCTGGGGCAACGCCGATCGCGACGCCCTCGCCGCTGCCGCCGCCACGCTCGCCCGGCGCCAGACCGCCACCGGTGGCTGGTCCCAGTTGCCCGGACTCGCCCCGGACGCCTACGCCACCGGCCAGTCCCTCTACGCCCTTGCCCTCGCCGGCACTCCGCCCGCCAGCGAGTCCTTCTCGAAGGGTGTCGATTTCCTCCTCCGCACCCAGGCCCCCGACGGCACCTGGCGCGTCAAGGCCCGCTCCAAACCCCTCCAGCCCTACTTCGAAAGCGGCTTCCCCTACGGCGTCGACCAGTTCATTTCCGCCGCCGGCACCAGTTGGGCCGCCATGGCCCTCTCCATGGCCGTCGATACCCCCCTCGCCTCCGCCCGCCGCTAACCTGTCCTCGCCCCGGAGGAGTATGCTGGGCTCAGCCCATGGCATTCTCCTCCGGTTCTTTCTCCATACCCTATCGCCCTTTCGGCAACACCGGCGAAATGGTCTCCCTCCTCGGTATCGGCGGCTGGCACCTCGGCCTCAAACACGTCGACGAAGCCCTCGCCACCTGGTTCGTCCGCGAAGCCATCCACCGCGGTGCCAACTTCTTCGACAACTGCTGGGACTACAACGCCGGCCTCAGCGAAGAGCGCCTCGGCCTTGCCCTCCGCGACGGCTACCGCCAGAAGGCCTTCGTCATGACCAAAATCGATGGCCGCTCCTACGCCGAAGCCACGCGCCAACTCGAGGACTCCCTCCGCCGCCTCCGGACCGACTGCATCGACCTCGTCCAGCACCACGAAATCCAGCGCTTCGAAGACCCCTTCCGTATCCTCGACGAGGAGGGCGCCCAACTCGCTCTCGAAGACGCCAAACGCGCCGGCAAGCTCCGCTTCATCGGCTTCACCGGACACAAGGACCCCCTCATCCACCTCCGCATGCTCGAAGTCGCCGCCGAACGGAACGTCCGCTTCGACGCCGTCCAACTCCCCCTCAACGTCATGGACGCCCACTACCGCTCCTTCGCCGCCCAGGTACTCCCCGTCCTCGTCGAACAAGGCATCGCCCCCCTTGCCATGAAGTCACTCGCCAACGGCCACATCCTCAAGTCCAACACCGCCTCCGCCATCGAGTGCCTCCACTACGCCATGAACCTCCCCGTCGCCACCGTCATCACCGGTATCGACACCCGCGAGATCTTCGAACAGGCCTTTGAAGCCGTCCGCACCTTCCGCCCCATGGACTCCTCCGAAGTCGCCGCCCTCCTCGCCCGCACCGCCGAACTCGGCCGCACCGGCATGTATGAGATGTTCAAAACCACGTCCATCTACGACGGCACCGGCGCCAATCCCCACTGGATGGGCGAGGAACCCAAACGCCTCCGCGACCTCGTCGTCACCATCTAGAAATTCAGCCGCACCACCACCTGAATCTGCCGCGGATAGTTCGCCGCCGCCGTAATCTGCCCGAACGCCGTGTTGAACTGATCCGTGTTCGGATTGGCGAACAATACGTGGTTGAAGGCGTTCAACCCCTCCCCGCGCAACTGCACCTCCGTCCCCCGCTCGTTCAGCTTCCACCGTTTATTGATCGATAAATCCACGTTGTTCATCGCCGGCCCGCGCACGTTGGAGAACCGGAACGGCCACGTCCGGTAGTGGTAGGACGCCGGCCGCGTCAACGTATCCCGCGTAAACCCGGCGTTCGTATTGAACCACTCCTCCGGCTGCTTCGGCCCCTTCCGTATATCCTCCGGGTTCCCGAAAAACACCGCGTCGCCCCACCCCAGCGGCAGCCCCGATTGGTAGATGTAAATCGTCGACAACTGCCACCCGCCAATCACCGCGTTCACCGTCCGCGGCGCATTGCCGAAGAACCGCGCCTTCCTCCCGAACGGCAGTTGATAAATCGCCGACAGCGTGATCCGGTGCCGCCGGTCCGCCGCCCCCAGCGATTCATACGGCATCGCGTCCCCCGGATTCAAATACCCCACCGCCTCCATATTCTTCGCCCACGTATAGGACCCGTTCACCCCCAGGCTGGTCGAGAACCGCCGCGAGCCCCGCACCTGCAGCGAGTGATACCACGAATACCCCTGAAAATTGCTCGTGTTCACCGACGCGAACTGCGGGTACGGCTTCAGCAGATTTTCCCGCGTAATCGTGTTGTTCGTCCCGATCGTCCCGTTGATCCCCGCAATTCGCGCAAACGGATTCGCCACATTCGCCGCCAGATAGTTCACCCGCTCCAGATCGAAAAACGCGCTCCGCGACAAGAACTCATTCCCCACAACGTTCAGGTCCCGGTACACCTCGATATTCGTCCCCCGGTTGCCCACATAGGCCACCTCCAGCACGTTGCTCCGTCCCATCTGCCGCTGCACGCTCACCTGCCACCGCTGGTTGTAGGAAGCCTTCGGCTCCGGGCTGAAAAACGTGATCGAATTCCCCGCGTCCGTCATCAGCCCCAGTCCCGTTCCCACCGGTTCCAGTATCCCGTCCGGGTACGGATTCGACAGCGTGCCCACAAAGCTCAGCCCGCTGTCCCGCGACGGCACCAGCGCCGTCGTCCGCTCAAACCCGTTCTGCAACACGTCCGCCCGCCGCAGCCCCAGGCCGTTGAAATACACCCCGTAGCCGCCCCGCACCACCGTCTTCTTCGACAGCGTGTAGGCCACCCCTATCCGCGGCATGAAGTTGTTCCGGTCCCGCTTCCACAACTCCCGCGGTTGCCCGCCCGTCCCCGCGAACAACAGCCCGCCCCGCACCCGGAACTGCTCCGGCGTCATCTCCAGCGTCGGATTCGCCGCATATGTGCTCGCATAGTTCGCCCGCGCCGCCGCTTCAAACGGCTGCGCCGCATCGTAGGCAAAGTCCCGGATACTCCGGTTGAAACGCTCCGTCAACGGCCCTTCCAGCTCATAACGCAGCCCGATCGTCAGCGTCAGATTCCGCCGCACCCGCCAGTTGTCCTGCGCATAAAACGCCCACAGCGTCGACTGCTCCGCCAGGTCGGCATTCCGCGCCACCAGGCTCGACGCCGCCGGCAGCCCCAGCAAAAACGACGCGAACCCCTGCCCGATCGGCGCCGTCGTCGAGTTGTCCAGCGGCCCCCGCGTCCACGTCGGGTCAAACACAAAACTGCCGCTCCGCGTCGAGTTCCCGTTATACCGGCTCTGCCGGTATGCCCGCCCCTCGTACCCGAAGTCGATCGAATGATTCCCCCGCAGCTTGTTCAGCGCCGCCACCAGCGAATGCGTGTCCATGAACCGCGCTTCCCCCGCGTTCACCGTCGTGAAGTAGCCGTTGATGTTGAACACCGGAAACTCCCGCAGATCCTCGCTGATCGCGTCGTTGTACGCCTTCGGTAGCCCCAGCGTCGTCAGGTCGAATCCCCGCCCCCGCAGCGGCGTCGTCTGCCGCGTGAACCGCGTATAGCCGTAGCGCAGGTTCAGTACGAACGTCGGCGAGAACGCATGCACATCATCGAAGCTCAGCCCCCGCGGCGAATACGCCTCCCGCAGCCCCGTCGCCCGCGTCTCGAAAAAGTCGTTCCGCCGCGTATCCCGCTCGTACATGTTCGCCCGCCAGAACATCCGGTTCCGCGGCGTCAGGTTATGGTCCACCCGGAACGTATGCGTAAAGTAGTCGGCCAGCTCCGGACTCGTCGGCCGCGGAAAATTGTTGCGGTGGTCCGCCGTCGTCCCGGCGTTGAACGGCGCCGGGAAATACTCCATCACCTTCATCGCCACCGGATTGATCAGGCTCGCCGGAATGACGTTTCCCGGGAACGGATCCTGCTGGTACCGTGTCGTGCTGTTGGGCGCCCGCCGCCGCGTGAACGGGTTGTACACCTGATAGTTCGCCCCAATCCGCAGCAACTCGGAGAAGTCGCCCTTCCGCATGTCCACCGTCGGCACCGTCAGCGTTGTTCCCCCGCGCGGCCGGCTGTCGCTCAACGCCTCATACGCCCACATGAAAAAGGTGCGGTTCTTGCCGTTATAGATCTTCGGAATTCGCACCGGCCCGCTCAATGACCCGCTCCACCGGTCATACTCGAAATCCCCCCGCCCAATCCCCGCCCGGTTGGCGAAGAAATCGTTCGCCATCCACTGCGGCCGCATCTTGGTATATGTCGCGCTCCCGTGAATCTTGTTCGTCCCGCTCCGCAGGCTGATGTTCACCAGCCCGCCTGATGTCTGCCCCGTCCGCGCGTCGAACGAACTCGTCTCCACCCGCACCTCCCCGATCGCGTCCACCGGTGGTACATACCCCGCCGCCACCTTGCTCGCTCCGCCCTTGGAGGTGTTCGACACCCCGTCCAGCGTAATGTCCGTCGATCCGCTCGCGCTCCCCGACATCGAGTAATCCACAATGTGCGTCGGCTCGTACGGCCGGTTCAGCTTCGGGTCGCCCTCAAATGTCGTCCCCGGCGCCAGCGCAATCAGCGCATACGGATTCCCATGTGCAATCGGCAACTCCGTCAGCTCTTTACTCCCGATCACCAGCCCCAGCGACCCTCCCACCGCCTCCACCAGCGGTGCCGCGTCCGTCACGTCCACCGTCTGCGTCACGTCGCCCAACTCCAGCTTCAGGTCAATCTGCAGGTTGTCGTTAATGCTCAGCCCCACCCCCCGCCGCGTGAACTTCTTGAACCCCGTCTGCCACGCGTCGATCTGATAGGTCCCCGGCAGCAGCAGCGGCGCCGCGTAGGCCCCGCGCTCATTCGTCGTCAATACCGTATCGATCCCCGTATCCACATTCCGGATCGTCACCTGCGCCCCGGCCACCCCGCCGCCCTGCGGGTCTACCACTCGCCCCGCAATCGTCCCCCGGGATTCCTGCCCGTAAGCCGCCATCCACAGCCCCGCCAGCATCCAGGCACACCAATACACTCGATTCATAGGCTCCCCGTTTTGCCGCATCCTATCACGCGGCCCGGGCCCTACTGAACCAAATTCACCTTAAAATTCGTACAGCCGCGCCGGGTTCTCCACCAGAATCTTCTTCCGCACCGCCGCCTCCGGCGCCCACACCGGCAGCTGATTCAGCAGCGCCACATCGTCAATCGCCATCGGCGGCGCCGGCTGCATCGGGTCCCTCCCGGCCGGTCCCGGCGAGTCCGGATGCGGCCAGTCTGTCCCCCACACAATCCGGTCCGGATTCGCCGCAATCAGCGCCCGCGCAAACGGCGCCGCGTCCGCGTAGTCGGGCCCTTTCTCTGATGCCCGGTAGGCCCCCGAAATCTTCACGTACGCCTTCCCGCTCTTCACCAGCCCCACCAGTTCCGCCCACCCCGCCTGCCCCAGCCCCAGCGCCGTCTTCGCCCCGCCAAAATGGTCGAACACCACCGGCACCGGTGACTCCATTACCGCCTCCCGTATCCCCGCAATCACCCCCAGCGTCGCGAACATCTGAATATGCCAGCCCCGCGCCTTCATCCGCGCCGCCGCCCGCAGGAATCGCGCCCGTCCCTCCGCCGGATCGTTCACCCCGGCCGTCGCCAGGTTCAGCCGGATCCCCCGCACCCCCGCCTTGTGCATCGCGTCCAACTCGCTCTCCGGCGTCTTCTCGTCGATCACCGCTATCCCCCGCGCCCCCTTCCCCATCTCGCGGATCCCCCACAGCGTTGCCCGGTTATCGGTCCCGTACACCGAGGGTGTCACTATCACCACCCGCTCCATCCCCAGCCCCGCCATCATCGTCCGCATCGCCGCCGGCAGCGCCGGATACGGCGTATACCCCCGCTTGGCCGCGAACGGAAACTGCTTCGGGTCCCCAAAGATATGTGTGTGGCTGTCGCACGCCCCGGTCGGCACCGCGAAATTCACTTTCCCTGCCGCCGCGGCCAGTGCCATAAGTGCCTCCCGTCGTGTCATATCTTCAATAAACGCGCCGCGTTATCGTGCGTCACCTTCCGGAATACCTCGGCCGTTGTCAACTCCTTCAGCAGCCCCAGCGTATCCCGTCCCACGCACTTCCCTTTCAGCCGCGGCAGCAGCGCCCCGCTCCCCGTCCCGCGCCCGTCCTTGCAACTGCAGTCGCTCCCGAACAGCAGCTTGTTCTGGTGCCGCGCCAGGAATCCCCGCGCAAACTCCATGTCCCGGCTCAGCGCATTGTTCCCCGAGTTCGCCGACAGGTCCCCGTACAGATTCGGAAAGTCGGTCAGCCACTTGTCCGTCAATCCACCCTTCTTCACCGGCCCCGACGGATACTCGCTCTCCCGCGCCACATCCGTGCTGATACTCGCCCAGAAGAAGTTGGCGTGCCCGATGAAGATCGTCTTCTTGTGCGCCTTCATCACTTTGTCGAACCGCGCGAATCCCGTGTTCCACCCCTCTTCGCCCGTGAACTTCGACGTCTCCTGGAAATGGATCAGCACCGGCACCTTCCGCTCCGCGCACATGTCATAAACACGCCGCATGTCCTTGGCGTCGGCCTCGGTGTGGCTCTTCATCTCTCCCACCCCGCGCGCCCCGCCGTCGAGCGCCTTCTGGATCCCCTCAAAATTCCCCGGCTGCGACGGGTCGGCCGCCACAAACCAGATAAAGCGGTCCGGCTTCAACGCCATCTCCGCCTTCGCCTGTTCGGCCGCCCGCAGATTTGTCAGCAGCACCGCCTTCGACGCTCCGCTCCCCGCCGTGTGCAGAAACCCTTCCCCGGCCGTCTTCCGCGGATGCAGGTGGATGTCCGTCACCGGCCCGCCCCACTCCCCTTCGGTCGCCCGCAACTGCGTCGCCGCCACCGCCGCACTCAAAAACAATCGTCGATCCATATTGGCTCCTCTACCAGATCAGCTTCAACCCGAACTGCAGATTCCGTGGCGTCCCCGCCCCCGTTATCACCCCGAAATTCGCCGTCCCCAATACATTTCCTGGCGCCGCGAACCGCGGCGTATTGGAGAACGTGAACGCCTCAAACCGGAACTGCAGCCGCAACTGCTCCAGCAGTTGGAAATTCTTCAATGCCGAGAAGTCCCAGTTAAACTGCGAACGTCCCCGCAGTATGTTCCGCCCCGCGTTGCCGTAGGTGAAGTTCGCCTGCCGCACAAACGCGTCTACGTTGAAATCCCGCTGCAGCGTCCGTTCCCCGTCATAGGCCGCTCCCACTACGTTCGGCCGCTGCACCACGCTGAACGATCCCGTGTTCGACGGATTCCCCTGCACCGTCGGGCTGAACGGCACCGTCGATCCGATCGTCACAATCGACCCGATCGACCACCCGCCCAACACCCCGTTCACCACCGGGTGCGCGCTCCCCAGCAGCGCCCGTCCCTTGCCCACCGGCACGTCGTAGAGTGCCGAGGTCACAAACCGGTGCGGCACGTCCTGGTTGTCCACGCTCCGCTCCGGCCGCAGGTTCAGCAGATTCTGAAAACCGCACCCGCCCGCGTTCCCTTGCACCGCCGTCCCGCACGTGTCGCCGATGTTTTTCGACCACGTATGCGACGCCAGCACCGTGAACCCGCCCGAGAACCGCTTCTCCACCTTCGCGATCATTGCGTGGTAGTTCGAGTTTCCGTCGTAGCGGTGGCTGTACACCGGCCCCAGCGGTGTCGCCACAATCGACGTCCCCGGAATCGCCAGTCGCGTATAAGGCCGCTTGGCGTCAATGTTCCCCGGCGCTGCCGGCGAGAAGTTCCCGTCGTACTGCCGCACCAGGTGCAGCCCGCGCGATCCCGAATACCCCACCTCCAGCAGCCAGTCCTGTCCCACTTCTCTCTGAATATTGAAGTTCCATTGGTGCGCCGCCGACATCGGCGGTTTTCTCTCATAAGACGAGAACTGCAGCCCCGTCGCCCGCGCCAGATCGGTTGCCCCCGCCGCCGGACCCGTCGATAACCGCAGCGCCGGCGTCGTGTTGGACCCCGTCAGCGTCACTCCGTAGGCAAACGGCGCATTGCCGATCAGAAACTCGCTGTCCCCCATGTTCTCCATGTAGGCGTAGAAGATGCCATATCCCGACCGGATCACCGTCTTCTCCGTCACCTTATAGGCAAAGCCCACCCGCGGCATGAAGTTGTTCTTATCGGTCGCCACCAGTGCCCGGTCCGCCCTCGATCCATCTGATTTTGCGTACTCCAGCGTCGCCTGCCCAGGCGTCGTGTCGATGTCGAAGATTCCCATCTTGTTGTTCTTCTCGTACCACGGTGGCGATACCTCGTACCGGAAGCCCAGGTTTACCGTCAGCTTATTGCCGATCTTCCAGTCGTCCTGCACAAACACGCCCATATTCCACGCCCGCATCGATACCGACACCGGCGATTGCCACGCCCATTGGCTCCCCACTCCCAGCAGGAAATCCGCTGCCCCGTCGCCCGAATACGCGCCGTTGAACGTGTAGGTCCCCAGCGTGTTCCGGATGTTGTAAATCGGGTTCTGCGAGCGCAGAAAACTCACCCCGCTCTTCACCGTGTGCCGCCCCCGGATCCACGTGAGGTCACCGCTGATCTGCCGGTTCTGCGAGTTCCGGTCCACCGGATTGTTCGCGCCAATCCCCAACGCCCGGTAGCCGGTGATGTTCATCTGGCTGAACCCGCCGTCAGGCACCAGCGTCGCCCCCGGAATTCCGTACTCGGCATTGAAGTTCTTCCCCCGCGCCGAGGCCGGATTGTTCCTCTCAAATCGCGTGTAGTTCCACCCTGCCCGCACGCTCATGATCACGCTCGGCGAAAAGATGTGGTTCCACCCCGCGCCCACGTTCATCCCCTCGGTCACATAGTCCAGGTTCCCGCCGCCGTAGGCCGGGGCCGGCAGGCTTGGCGTGTCTGGCAGCAGATTGTCCTGCCGGCTGAACCGGAAGAACGCCGTGTCGCTCGCGCCAAGGTTCTGGTCCCCGCGAATGTCCCACTTGTCCACGTCCTGCGTCCGCGGCGACAGATAAGTGAAGTTGTTCGCCAGGTTCGCCGACTGCGGCGCCGGATAAAGCTGCGCCAGTCGCCGCGCCACCGGGTCCAGTCGCGACGCCGGGATCAGCCGGTCCGGAAACGGCTGCGTCGTCGAGGGGTCGCGAATCACCCGCGCCGCCGGTAACTCCCCGAAGTCGCCATTCCGCATCCGCGGCGTAGGCAGCGTGTTCGCAATCGTCGACGTCTCCCGGATCCGCGTGCTCTCAAAATCCCCGAAGAAGAAGGTCTTGTTCTTCCCGTAATAGAGCTTCGGCAGCACCACCGGCCCGCCAAATGCCAGCCCGTACTGGTTCCTCTTGAATGTGGGCTTCTTCGTGTTCGCCGGCGTGAAGAAGTTCCGCGCATCAAATACCTCGTTGCGCACAAACTCAAACGCCGCTCCATGGAACGCGTTCGTCCCGCTCTTGATCGTCAGGTTCACCACCCCGCCCATCCCTCGCCCGAACTCCGCCGAATACCCGTTCGTCTGCACTTTGAACTCGGCAATCGCGTCAATCGACGGTTGCACCATCTCCGCCCGCCGCCCCGCCGCCGCCAACTCCACCGAGTTGTTGTCGATCCCGTCCATCACATAGTTGTTCTGGCTCACCCGTTGCCCGCCCGCCGAAAAGCCGCCAATCCGCGAACCCGGCGCCGATTGCACCGCCCCGCCCGACATCAGCGCCAGATCAATGTAGTTCCGTCCGTTGAGCGGCATCTCCACAATGCGCTGGTTATCGATCACCTGCCCCTGGCTCGCCTCCACCGTGTTCAGCCGGCTCACCGACGCCCGGACCTCTACCTGTTCGGTCACCGCGCCAACTTCCAGCCGGAAGTTCAACTCCGCTCTCTGGTCCACCTCCAGTGTGATCCCGCTCTGCGAAATCGGCTTGAATCCCTGCTGCCGTACCATCACGTCGTAGCCGCCCGGCTGCAGCAGCGGAATCGTATATAGGCCGGTGTCGTTTGTGCGCACCTGCCGTTCCGTTCCATTGGCCGTGCTCCGTATCGTTACCTGCACGCCGGGAACAGCCGCCCCGGAGGCATCCGTCACACGTCCGCCCACTTGGGCCGTTTGCGCAAAAAGGGAGATCGCAAAAAGAGAGAGTCCGAGCAGCTTGGTCAGCATCGCGCATCAGTATTTCATATCTGTGCCCGCGCTGCGCGCCACCCCCCGTCCAGCACCCCTCGCATCTCCCGCAACGCCCCGCCGTGCCCTTCTCCGCGCGCCAGATTCGTGAACTCCCGCGGATCTTTCACCCGGTCGTAAAGCTCCTCGTCCGGATGCGGACCCGTCCACCGTATATACCGGTAGCGCTCCGTCACCGCCGCCCGGCCCACAATCCCTCCCGGCGAGGTCACCACGCTGAATGCCGCCCGCTTCCACGCCCGCCCCGGATTGTCCAGCAGCGGCCGCAGGCTCTGTCCCTCCAGATTGCCCGGCCCTTGCAGCCCAGCCAACTCCGCCAGCGTCGGATAGATGTCCACAAACTCCACCAGCCCCCGCGCCCCCTGCCCGTTCCCCTTTCGCCCCGGCGCCGCAATCAACAGCGGTGCCCGCATCGACTCTTCAAATAGACTCCGCTTGTGCCACCGCCGGTGCTCTCCCAGGTGCCACCCATGGTCGCCCCAGAACACCACGATGGTCCGCTCCGCCTGTCCCGATTTCTCCAGCGAGTCCAGCACCCGTCCCACCTGCCAGTCCATGTAACTGACGCTGGCGAAGTAGGCCCGGATCGCTTCCCGCTTCTCCCCATCGCTCATTCCGCCCATATCCTTCGCGCGCGTGTTGATCGCCATCTCGCTCGCCACCGGAATGTCGTCCAGATCATTCGCCGGATTCTCCGGCACCGGAATGTCTCGCAGTGGGTACATGTCGAAGAACCGCGCCGGCGCCACATGCGGCACATGCGGACGCAGATACCCCGCCGCCAGGAACCACGGCCGCTGCCGGTTGGCGTTCATGGTCTCCATCGCGATCTGTGTCGTCCGCTCGTCCGCCTGGTCGGCTCCGTCTCCCGTAAACTGCACCGTGTCCCAACGCGCCTGCTTGCCGGCGGTGATGTTCTTCGCCTTTCCCGCCGTCCACTGTTCCGCCCCCGGCGGGCTCGTCGCCGTATCCCAACTCTCCGCATCGTCCCACTTGTTGGTTCCCACCGAACCGGGGACGTCCATGTGGTACATCTTCCCGGCCCGCACGCTCCGCCAGCCGTTGTTCTTGAACAGTTGCGGCAGCGTCACCACGTCGGGCAGGGTATCCCGAATCGCAATATTGTTCTCAAAGATCCGTGTCGTGTCCGGCCGCAGCCCCGTCAACAGAGAGCACCGGCTCGGCCCGCATACCGGGTACTGGCAGTAGGCCCGGTCGAACCGCACCGCGCGCGCCGCCAGCCGGTCCAAATTCGGCGTCTTCACCACCGGGTGCCCGTAGCAACCCAGGGCATTGTTCATGTCGTCGGCGGCGATGAAGAGGACATTGGGCCGGGCCGCGCCCTGTCCGAAGACCAGCGGCGCCCCTGCCCCGGCAAGAAAACTCCGGCGGGAAATCATCCCGATGAGTAGATCACCTTTGCCCGCGCGTCACAACTCCTCCCACCCCCCCAGACTTCCCCTGGATGCTGCTTACCAGCTAAGTCCTGGATTACGGAAATGTCTGGCCGCCCCAGGGGCCATCCCCCCCAACGCCGGATCCGGACCCGCAAAGGCCCGGCAATTGCCCGCGCCCGCCGTACCCCGCCAGATCCCATTCCTCTGCTGGTTACGCTCAGCCGGGCGGAGGATCCTCCCACCGGAAGTCCCCTCCCGCCCAGCCGTCACGCCCGCGGTCGCCCTACGTCGTCCGTAACTTCTTCGCCGCCACCTGCAGCTCATCCGACACCCGGGCCAGCGCCTGCGCCGACTCCTGTATGTTGCCCGCGCCGCTCGCCGTCCCGCGCGCCGCCTCGGCTACCGACGTGATGTTCCGCGTGATCTCCGTCGTCCCCACCGCCGCCTCCGCCACGCTCCGAACGATCTCATTCGTCGTCGCCGACTGCTCCTCCACCGCCGCCGCGATCGTCCGCGAGTAATCATTCACCTGCGTGATTACCTCGCCAATCTTGGAAATCACCGTGATCGCCATCTGCGTGTCCCGCTGTATCGCCTCGATCCGCCGGCTGATGTCGTCCGTCGCGCTCGCCGTCTGCTTCGCCAACTCCTTGACCTCGTTGGCCACCACGGCGAACCCCTTTCCGGCCTCCCCAGCCCGTGCCGCCTCGATCGTCGCGTTCAGCGCCAGCAGATTCGTCTGCTCCGCAATGTCGGTGATGTCTCGGATCACCTTCCCGATCTCATGGCTGCTCCGCCCCAGTTCGCTCACCGTCTCGTTTGTCTTGTGCGCCATCTCAACCGCTTGCGTTGCCAGTGCCGCCGCCTCCGTCGTCGTCTTGGCAATGTGATGGATGCTCGAGTTCATCTCCTGCGCCCCGCACGATACCGTCCCGATGCTCGCGCTCACCTCTTCCGATGCCGTCGATACCGCCGTCGATTGCGCCGAGGTCTCTTCGGCGTTCGCCCCCATCTGCAGACTCAACGCGGAAAGCTCCGAAGCCGAATGCGCCAGCGCCTCCACGATCCGTTCCAGTTCCACCCGCGTCTCGGCGCGCTCGGTCACGTCCTGCGCAATCTTGAAAATCTTCTTGATCTGCCCGTCCGCTCCCGGAATCGGGAAGTACGTCCCGTGGATCCAGAACTCCCGCCCGTTCTTGCCGATCCGTTTGAACTCACCCGACTGTGCCTCGCCCCGCCGCAGCTTGTCCCAAAACGCCCGGTAGCGCCCGCTCCGTACCTCCTCTTCGGGCACAAACAACTGATGCGCCTGCCCCACGAGCTCTTCGGCCTCAAATCCGCACACCCGTAGAAAATTGTCGTTCGCCGAGATGATCTTCGCGTCCGGCGAAAACTCCACGGTTGCCATACTGCGCGTCATCGCCTCTACTTTGCCGGCAAAGTCCTCGTTGGCCGCCTCCAGCCGCTTCTTTTCACTTACCTCGTCCCAATTCACCACGAACCCGACATGCTCCCCCTTCGGATTCCGGATGCTCTTCACGTTCAGGTCCAGAATCAGACTCCCCAGCCGGATCTCCTTCCGGATCGGCAGGTTCGCCGGATCGCTCAGCATCCTCCGGATTTGTTTCGCTTTCCGCCCGTGGAAGGCGTCAATCTTCATCCCCAGCAGGTCGCTCGCGCTCAGTTGGAAGGCGTTCTGCAACGTCTCTTCCATCGTCTCCAGAATCGCCCGCGCCTGACGGTTCATGAACACCAGATTCAGGTCCAGGTCCGCCACAAACACGTTCGACCCCATCGAGTCGAGCGCCGCCTTCATGTGCTCGTCCATCGACTCCAGCAGCGTCCGTTCCCCGAACTCGCGATGTAAAAATGGCATGGTGCGGTCGCGAAGGGCCGCTAGCGCCGGTAGCATTTTCAATGAACTCCTGACTGTGAGGAATCTCCCCACAGTTAGCCTCATCGGCCCGAAACTCCCATTGTTGAGCGCGAAATAGAAAACGCCCGGCCGGCTCCTTCAGGAACCTGCCGGGCGCGCTTGCAGACCTGCAACCCTAGCTAGAAAATCACCTTCATTCCCAGCTGCACAATACGCGCATCACGAGCGGAATTGACCGTTCCGAACGTCGAACTCCGATTTTTCCCGTCCGTCCCGGCGACAAACGTGTCGTCGGCCAGGCCCAGATTCACGTGGTTGGCGATGTTAAACGCCTCGGCACGGAACTCCACCCGGAACCGCTCCCGGAACGTCGTTTCCTTGATCAGCGAAAGATCGAAATTAATCGCCCCCGGATGCCGCGCGTCCGGCAGTGTGCGGCCGACATTGCCCAACTGATACTCCGGCGGATTCACGAACACGTCCGTCCGGAACCAAGCCGCCCGCGTCGGATTATCCAGCCTGGCACTCTGCCCGGTCGAGTTCGGCCGGTCGGCGGCAAAGTTCGTCGCTCCCCGCACCGTCAACGGCGCGCCGTTCTGCAGCGTGTTGATCATGTTCAGCTGCCAGCCGCCCACAATCTTGCTCAAAACCACATTCCCGGGATTGAACTGCTTGCCGCGCCCGAACGGCAGCTCATACAGCAGGCTGATCACGCTCCGCCGCGAGATGTCCGCCGGATCCACGCTCTTGTTCAACTGCCGGCTGGCAATGCCGCCGTCCTGGAATCCGTTCTCGTTGGTCTGTTCCACCGGCCCGAAGTCCACCGGTACCGCCACGCCGTCGCTGATCTTCTTGCCACCCGTAAACGCCCAGTGCACCAGCAACCCGTTCGCCATCCGCCGCTTCATGTTGAACTGCAACTGATGCGAGTTGTAGTTCCCGTACCGTGGATTGCGGATCGAAACGCCGTTGTAGTGGGGATACGGTAGCAACAGCCGCTCCCGCGATACCGTCGCCGCTCCCAACCCGCCCGGAACCTTTCCAGCCAGCGGATTCGGCAGCACGTCCTGCAGCGTCCGCCCCAGCCGCAACCGCTCGTCCGGCGTCAGCGAGTTGACGCTGTAAGAGTTCGAAATGAAGTGGTTGCCCTTGTTGCCCGCATACGTGGCGTCGATTAGCCACCCCTTCCACTCCTGCTGCACCGAGAAGTTCCACTGCTGCGTCATCGGCGTCGTCGGGTCGTTCTCCCAGGCGCTCACGCCTTGCCCCAACAGCGCGCTCGGACCCGCCTTGGCGCCCGGCGATTCAATCGGCGCAAACGGGAAACCGTTGCGGAACAGGAACGCCCGCTGCCCGGGACCCTGCGCCGCGTATGCCGTCGAGTTCGTCGAGAACAACTGCGTATTTCCCATAAAGTTCCGCCAGAAGATCGGCGGATAGAAGATCCCGTACCCGCCGCGGATCACCGTCTTGCCTGTCCCAAACGCGTCCCAGGCGAAGCCGAACCGCGGTCCGAAGTCGTTGTAGTCCTCGCCCAGGAAGCTCCGCGGCTGTCCGTCTACGCCTGCGTAAACCGTCTTCCCGCGCAACCCGCTCACCGGGTCGATCGCGTTCAGGTCGAAGTTGATCTGCCCGTTGTGCCGCTCCACCGGCTTCTGCTGGAAATCGTAACGGAAGCCCATGTTGAAGGTCAGCCGCCGGCCCAGTTTCCAGTCGTCCTGCACAAACGCGCTCGCCGAATAGCCGACGAACGTGTTACCCAAAATCCGGTCGATCGACGCGCTCGATACTTCCCCTAACAGGAACTGCGCCAAACCATTCCCCGAAGCCGCCGGCAACTGCGGATTCGCCGTCAGCCCGGCAAATGAGTAGTTCCCCGATAGCGCCGCGCCCTGTTGATTGCCGCCCTGCAGCAACCGGTGGTTGTAGCCGATCTTGATCGTGTGGTTCCGGAAGACCTTCGTGACCATCTCCTGGATGTCCCAGTTCATCGATCCCCGGTTTCCCGCCGCGCCTCCGCCGATCTCGCCATATCCGAAGTTGATCAGCGGCATCTGGTCGTTAGGAACGATGGAGGGCAACCCCAGTTTCTGCGGCCACCCCTGCCCGAAGTTCGCCGCCACGAAAATAAAGGACTGCCGCATCAACCCCACCCGCAAGTCGTTAATCAGGGTCGGCGAGAAGGTGTGCGTGTCGCTCACTACCGCGTTCCGGTTCGTCTGATCGTCAAACCGGTTTGCGCCTACCGTCGGCTCCAGGAAGTAGGAGTCCGATCCCGGCGCGTGCTGGCTCGACGTATACCGCACGAACATCGAGTTCCGCTCCCCGAAACGGTGATCTACCTTGAAGTTGTATTGCCGCCAGTCGATCGTGCTCCGCGCTGCGTCCTGGAAGTTCTGCGCCTGCGTGAATGCGTTCTGCGGCGTCCGGTTCGGCAGCGGCCAGAAGTCCACGATCTTCGGCGTAATCGAGTCGAATCGGCTCCGCGGAATCTGGTTGCCCGGGAACTGATCCCGCACCTGCCCCGGCCCTGCCGTGTTGTTCCGCGTCGTCAACGGGTCGTAGATCGGGATCACCGCCCCGGCCACGGTATAAAGGTTGCTGAAATCGCCCGTCCGCCAGTTCGCCAGCGGCACCGAGGCGATGCGCGGCGAACTCCGCCGCGACTTGTAGTCTTCCCAGTTGGCGAATCCAAACGTCTTGTCCTTCCGGATCGGCCCGCCCAGTGTGACCCCGTACTGGTTGTAGCGGAACGGCAGTTTCACCGGCGCGAACGTGTTCCGCGCGTCGAACTTATCGTTCCGCAGAAACTCATAAACCGAACCCTTGATCCGGTTCGTTCCCGACTTCGTCACCAGGTTGATCGTCCCGCCCGCCGTAAACCCAAATTCGGCCGACATCGTTCCGCTCTGTACTTTAAACTCTTCCACCGCGTCCACCGCCGGCGGTACCCCGACTTCGCCCACATAGCTCAGAATGTTGTTCGAGCCGTCCAGCATCTGCGCGTTCATCGAGTTCGGGCTGCCGTTGATCGAAACCGACGAGATCTGAATCCCGCGGTCGCCGAACCCGGAGTTGGTCGGACCGGCATTCGAGATCACGCCGCTCGTCAGCAGCGTCAGCGCCAGCGCTCCGCGCCCGTTCAGCGGCAGATCGCGCACCCGCCGGTTTTCAATCACTTCGCCCACCGTCGCGTTGCTCGTATTCACAATCGGCGCCTCGCCGACCACCTGCACCGTATCGGCCAACTGCCCGATCTCCATCCGGAAATCCACCTGCGCCGTCTGGTTTACCTGCAGTGTAATGCCGGTGCGCACCGAGCGCTTGAACCCGGTCCGCTCCGCGGTGATTTCATATTCACCGACCGGCAGACCCGGCGCCGTGTAATACCCTTCGGCGTTGGCCTTCGTGCGGAAGACGGCGTTGGTGCCGGTATTCCTCACTCGGACATCAGCCCCTTCAACGGACGCGCTTTGCGGATCGGTGACGATTCCCGAGATCGTTCCGGAGCCCTGCTGGGCGAACAGCGCTCCGGCCCCAATGACGAAGGCAAAAAGTGTGGTTAAGCGAAACATGAAAATTGTCCGTTGGCCATACTTTCATATCCGCCCCCCCAATTGCAACTCTAAAGTTTCAGATTTCACACTCCATGAGCCGCTTGGCGTGTTTCTTTACATCGGCCGGCCAGCCGTTCATCAGTTCCATCATCTTTTCCTGGTCGCCGGCGTACAGCGCGCGGGTGACCTCTTCAAAGCCCGGCATATCGCCGGCGATGGAGGTGAGGAAGCGGCCAGCCGCGGCTCGGCCGAGTTTGGCTTTTTCTTCGGGAGATTGCCGCGCCTGGTCGATCAGGCGCCGGATAGCGGCCGAGGCGCCTTGCGGCTGGTCCTGCAGCCACTCCCAGTGCCGCGGGAGAAGGGAAACTTCCCGCGAAACAACGCCCAATTTGGGCCGTCCGGGCCCCATTCGCACGTCCACGGGCATGACGCCGCGCAGGTCGAAGTCGACATCCTTCCCGGTCCGGTCTGAAAACCCGCGGATCCCCTGTTCCCCGTACTTGGTCACGTAGACCCGGAGAAAGCGGAGGACCTGTTCCATGGTTCCGCCGGCCACCAGTTCGCTGCCGGCGAACACCGTATACGTCTCTTCCTGTTCCATATCCCCTATTTTACCCGGCAAAAATACCCCCGTCAATATTACCCGGCTAAAATCCAAATAAATGGGACCGGGTGCACCTGACCCCATTTTTATGTGGCTTGTTTTCAGTGGGTTGCGGACAAATTTCGGGGGACTTTCCGCGGCCCGGTCAAACGACGATCAGCTCGCTACAGAACGCCGAAACAGCCTCAGAATTGACCGAAATACCCAATCCAGGGCCTGCTGGAACCGCAATTTTGCCATCTTTTTGCATCAAAAATGGCTGTTCCACCACCGCGTCGCGGAAGGGACTTTCCGTCTGGTCAAACTCGAACATCGCCGGCGGGGCGGCGAGGGCTTCGGTGAGGGGAGCGGCCGCCGCCATCCAGTGGAGGATGGCGGCGGTGCGGACGGCGGTTCCCCAGTTGTGGGGGATCACCTGGATGTCGTTTCGCCAGCAGGCGGCCATCAGGCGGCGGGCGCCGGTGAGGCCGATGATTTCGACTTCGGGTTGGAGGATGTCGACCAGGCGGGGTTCGACGTAGCCGGCGGCGAGGCGGTCGGCGTCGAAGGTTTCGCCGCCGGCCAGCGGCATAGCGAGCGACTGGCGGAGGCGGCGGTAGCCGGCGAAGTTATCGGCGAGCACCGGTTCCTCCCACCAGAGCAGGTGGAACGGTTCCAGGAGGCGGCCCAGGCGGAGAGCGGTGGCGGCGTCGTAGGCGCAGTTGGCGTCGATGGCGAGTCCGATTTCCGGGCCGATGGCTTCGCGGACGGCGGCGACGTTGCGGAGGTCGATATCGGGGCCGTAGCCGACCTTCATCTTCATGGTCCGGAAGCCGCGCCGTTTCCATTCCAGCGCCTCTTCGGCGAGGCCCTGGGCGAGGTCGGGCCAATCCTTGCGGTAGAGAGCGGTGCAGTAGGGTTCGACGCTGTCGCGCCAGACGCGTCCGAAAAGGCGGGAAACGGGGAGGCCGAGCGCTTTGCCTTGGAGGTCCCAGAGGGCGGTATCGAGGCCGCCGCAGACCGGGGCGCCGGTGCGCGCCTGTTTAAAGAAAAAAGGCCGGAGCGAGTCATAGATCGCTTCGGCCTCGAAGGGGGATTTTCCGATGACCAGTTCGGGATTGGCGAGCAGGGTGTCGCCGCCGTAGTAGCCATCGCCCCAGCCGGTGAGACCTTCGTCGGTACGCACCTCGACGAGGGTAGCCGTCCGGCGGGAGGTCCAGCCGAGCGACCAGCCGAAGCGTTGAGAGAGGGGGGCGTCGAGCTTATGAATCCGAACTTCCGTAATCCGCATCGCCCTCCATGCTATTAAAAACGCATGGTAAGTCCCAATCGGGCGGCGCGGGGGGAGCCGGGGGAGATGTTGGTGTTGTTGTGGGCGTTGGCGTAATAGGTCCGGTTGCCGACGTTTTCGACGTTGGCCTGGAGGCGGATCTTCTCGGTGAGGGAGTAGAAGACGGCGGCGTCGACGCGGGTGTAGCCGGGGACGACCACGGTATTGTCAACGGCGGCGAACATATCGGCGCGGTTGAGGATGCCCAGGCCCACGCCGAGGCGGGGGAGGAGGCGGTAGTTGTTCCAGAGGGAGAAGGTCCCGCGGGGGACCTGGGCGACGCGGGCGCCGGCGCGGGCGGCGGCGGTGGCGGAGGAAATTGTCGAGTCCTGATAGCCGGCGCCGGTGGTGATCTGCCAGGCGCGGGTGATGTTGCCGCTGAGGCCGAACTCGAAGCCGTTGGTCCGCTGGCTGCCGGTTTGGACGATGCGGGTGGCGTCGTTGGGATCGATGGAGCGGGTGTTGGTCTGATCGAGGCGGTAGACGGCCGAACTCAGCGACAGGGAGCGGGAGACGTCCCATTTGACGCCGGCTTCGTAGTTGGTGAACTTTTCCGGTTTCAGTTGCTGGGTGACCGCGGTGAGGGCGGCGAACTGGTCGCCGGAGCCGGGGAGGAAGGAGACCGAGTAGTTCACATATATGGATACGGTATCGGCGGGTTTGACGACGGCGCCGAGGCGGGGGGAGAGGAGGTGGTCGGTGCGGCGGAGGTTTTCGGTGACGCGCTGGTTGCGGAAGCGGAGGTCGAAGCGGTCGAAGCGGATGCCGCCGATCAGTTGCAGGTAGCGGGAGACGACAATCTGGTCCTGGGCGTAGACGGCGGCGATGTTGGCGCCGACGTGGTTATCGGCGTCGGTGGCGCTTTGGCGGAAGGTGGCGGGGGGGATGGCGGTACCGGCCGAGAGGGGGGCGAGGACGGAGGTGGCGGTGTTATTGAAGTAGGCGGTGCGGCGGAGGTTATCGGTGGACTGGCGGCCGAACTCGGCGCCGGTGAGGATGGTGTGGCGGACGGAGCCGGTGGCGACGCCATAGGTGATGTCGGTTTGATTGAAGGCATTCAGGCGGCCGGTGGCATTGTCGTAGCCGGAGATGGAGACCTGGGAGCCGGCGGCATTGACGGCGCCGGGGACGTAGTTGCGGTAGAACTTGTCGTAGCCGCCGAAGTGGGTGCGGTTGCGGAGGTTGACCTGGCCGGCCTGGTGTTCGAGGGTAGCCGAGCCGAGGTTGACGGTGGCGCGGGCGGGGGAGTCGTCCGGGTGGCCATAGAAAGAAGACCGGATATCGACATTGACGGGGCGGCCCTGGAAGGAGGGGATACCGCGGTCGGCGACGCGCTGGTCGTAGAAGTGTTCGTAGGCGAGAGCGAGGCGGGTGCGCTGGCTGAGCAGGAGCGTCATGGTGGGGCTGACGCCATAGCGTTCGAGGTTGACGCCGCGGCGGAAGTTGTCGGAATTCTCGTAGACGCCATTGAGGCGGAAGGCGAGCTTTTCGCCGAAGGCATGGTCGACGTCGCCGGAGACGCGTTTGTTGCCGAAGGAGCCGCCCTGGAGGGAGACTTCGCGCAGGGGGAGGAAGCCGGCCTCTTTGGTGACGCGGTTGATGACGCCGCCACCGCCGCCGCGGCCGAAGATCATGGCATTGGGGCCCTTCAGGGTTTCGACGCGTTCGAGGTTGTAGAGATCGCGGAAGTACTGGACGTCGTCGCGGACGCCATTGACGAAGAAGTCGGAGGTGGAGTTATTGCCGCGGATGATGACCTGATCGCGGTTGTTTTCGCCCTGGACGGCCATGACGCCGGGGACATAGCGGACGGCGTCGGCGACGCTCATCATGAGTTGGTCGCGGATCTGGGACTGGGTGACGATGGCGATGGACTGGGGGACGTCGCGGAGGGGGGTGAGGGTTTTGGTGGCGGAGGAGACATCGCTGACGAGGTAGCCGGCGTCCTCCGTGACGGTGACGGTGCCGATGAGGGCGGCCACTTGCAACACGACATCGTTCAACGCGGTGGTGCCGGAGGAGACCTCGGCACGGAGGGTGGCCGGGGCGAAGCCCTCCTTGGTGACGCGGAGGGAGTAGGTACCGGGGGCAAGGACGAGGGAGAATTCGCCGGTTGTGGTGGTGAGGGCGACACGGGGAGTAGGTTCGACGGTAATTCTGGCGGCGGGGATGCCTCCACCCATGGAATCGACCACACGGCCACGCAGTTCGGTGGCGGCGGGTTCGGCTGCGAGCGCCCAGCCGGTAAGGAGCAACAGGGCCCAGTTTTTCGCGCTTCTCATAGTTCCACGGTATCAGAAAGCAACTCAGTTGCAAATGGGAGGTAGAAGAAATCGGTGGAAATCGCACAGTTCTCGTGAATGTGGGGTCGTGCGTGCAACTGCAAGGGGGTGTAATGGGAAATCGGGGGATAAACGGGTATCAAGTTGTGTTTCCAGTTGCATACAGCCGGGACGGGCAAGGCGGTCCGCCCCGGCGTTACTATAAGGGTGCGATCCCCATGCCCGAAATTCACGGACCGGAAACGGCCATTCCCGAAAGTGAGCAGAGTGCCATAGCGGCGCTGGCGGGGAGTTCCTCGTTCCGAAAGGCGCCGGTGTTGCGCGACCTGCTGCTGTATTTGTGGGAGCACCGGGAGGCGGCGCTGTCGGAATATGCGATCGGCACGGAGGTGCTGGGGCGGAAGGCGGATTTCGATCCGAAGACCGATTCGGCGGTGCGGGTACACATTTCGCGATTGCGGGCGCGGCTGAAGGAGCATTACGAAGCGAATCCTTCTCCGGTGCGGGTGTCGATTCCACCGGGGGAGTACCGGTTGGAGTTGCAGCGAGTGGCGGAGGCGGAGAGGCCGGTGGAAGCGGCGCCGGCGGCGGCACCGACGCGCCGGGAGTTTCCCTGGCGCCTAGCCGCGGCTGGGACGGCGGTGACGGCACTCCTCTTCGATAACGTCCGGTTGCGGATGGGGTCGCGGCCGGAGGCGCCGGCGCTGGATGCGTTCTGGTTGCAGTTTCTGCAGAAGGGCCGGCCGCAGAATCTGATCGTGCCGGCGCCGATGTTCTTCCGGTTTCAGGAGCAACCGTTTCTGGCGCGGGATTTCCGGGTGAACCGGCCGGAGGAGGTGACCGAGTCGGCCTATCTGCAGGAGTTGCGGAGCAAGTATGGACCGATGGAGGAGAGCCGGCTCTATACGATTGCCTCCGACACGCTGGCGGCGTCGGCGGTTTCGCGGTATCTGGAGGACCGGGGGACGCCGGCGGTGGTGCTGGATACGCCGTCGGCGGGTCTGGACCTGCTGGCGTCGCAGGACGCGATTTTCTTTGTCGGCCCGGGGACGAGCGCGCAGATTCCGGACATTATGAAACGGCTGGGGTACGGGTTTCAGCAGTCAACGGCGGGAACCAACCGGGGGATTGCGGACCGGCGGGACCCGGCCGTGACGTTTCCGATCACGAACCATTCGCCGGCGAGGTCGACCGGCTACGGCGTGATTGCGCTGTTGCCGGGGAAGGGCGCGGGCACGCACGTGCTGGTGGTGGCATCGTCGTTTAATCCGGCGCTGGCCTCGGTTCTGACGCTGCCGACCGAACTGGAGCAGTTGCGCAAGTTTCTGGCGCAGCAGCAGACCGGCAAGTATTTTGAAGCGGTGATCCGTTACGAGCGCAATGGCGACAAAGTGTTGGATGCGCGTCCGGTGGCGGCGCGGGCGTTAACCCTCTAAACCATTCATTTTTCTACGTTACATTTTCGCTACACGGCGTTATAGACCCCGAGAAACTTTCGGCGGGCGAGAAAATGTGATCGAATCATGTTGTGCTTCGACGCGCAACGCTCCTCTTGTGTGCTTGTCTGCCGCTGCTGGCCGCGGACGAGAATTTGATCGATCGCCACATCAACCAGAAGGCGAAGGCTCAGGGTGTGCCTTTCGCACCGGTGGCCACCGACAGCGAGTTTATCCGGCGGGTGACGCTGGACCTGCAGGGCCGGTTGCCGGATGCGGCGACGGCGCGGAAGTTCCTGGCCGATACGGATCCGCAAAAGCGGGAAAAGTACATTGACTCCCTGTTCCCGGCGATTCCGGTGCCGGGGATGCGCTCAGTGAAGGACCATCCCTATTTGGACCGCTGGTCCTACTTCTTTAACGACCTGTTCCGGAACGGGGAACTGCTGGAAGAGGGCATCAACACCTTCTACGACCATATCTATAAGACGTTCACCCTGAACCTGCCCTATGACGAGTTTGTACAGAATCTGATCACGGCGACGGCGGTATCGACGTGGTCCGACGGGCCGGCGAACTTCATTGCGCGGAGCCACATCTTTGAGGGTGACGGCTACCAGATGAATCATGAAGACACGGCCGATGAGATTGCGATCAACACGACGCGGCTGTTTCTGGGGGTGAGTCTGGAGTGTGTCTCCTGCCATGACGGGGCGAACCATTTAGAGAAAGTGAACCTGTGGCTGAGCCAGCGGAAGCGCGTGGAGATGTGGCGGCAGGCGAGTTTCTTCGGCAAGACGTACATTTCGCCGGTTTTCGGGCGGAGTCCGCAATTTCTGGTGAAGGACACGCGGAAGGGGTATGACTTGACGACGCGATCGGGCCTGCGCCCACCGCGGAATCCGAAGGCCGATGTGACGCCGACCTTTCTGCTGACCGGGGAGAAGATTCCGGCCGGAGAGAAGCCGCGGGAGGCCTATGCGCGGATGCTGACGACGCACCCGCAGTTTGCGCGGGCGGCGGTGAACCTGTTCTGGGCGGAGATTATGGGGCAGGGAATCGTGGACGGGCCGTTTGATTTCGACCTGGCACGGCAGGATCCGAAGAACCCGCCACCGGCGCCGTGGACGATACAGCCCTCGCATCCGGAGTTGCTGGAAGAGCTGGCGGCGGACTTCCGGGCGAACGGGCACGATATCCGGCGGCTGATGAAAATGATTGTCAATTCGCAGGCCTATCAGCGGGCGATTGCGGCGCCGAAGGGGTGGAGCCCGAACTACGACACCTACTTCACGCGGCGGGTGACGCGGCGGCTGCCGGCGGAAATGCTGTTTGACGCGGTGAGCCATACGGCGGCGCTGAAGCCGAGCTACAAGATCACGTTCTCCGATAAGAAAGTACCGGCGATTCTGCAGACGCGTTCGCCGCAGGACGTGGACAAGTCCGATCCGGCGATGTACCGGGCGCTGCAGGCGTTCGGGCAGTGTGACCGGTATGCGATTGAGGCGGACCGGAAGCCGAGCATGGTGCAGGCGGCGATTCTATTGAACGATAAAGTGATCCGGGAGCGCCTGGTGCTGGGCAAGGATCACCCATTGCGGGCACTGGCGCCGGAGAAGATCGTCGAGGAGGTGTATCTGGCCGCCCTGTCTCGATACCCCAGCGAGAAAGAGCGCCGGCTGGCCGATGCGATGTTAAAAGACAACCCGATAGAGGGCACCGAAGACCTGCTTTGGACCCTGGTGAACCGACTGGACTTCCTTTTCTACTAACGAGCCGCCATGTCCCTATTTCCCACACTTCGCCGCCGAGATCTGCTGAGCCTGGGCGCGCTCTCGATTGCCGGGTACGAAGCCGCCGAAGCGTTTCGGCCGTTGAATGTGCATGCGCAGAGCCGGGTGCGGCTGCGCGGGTCGGCCGACGCCGTCATCTTCCTGAACATGCAGGGCGGACCGTCGCCGATGGACATGTTCGACGTAAAGGAAGGGAAGTGGGCGCCGGAGAACCGGGACGTGCGAAGTACGAAGTACGGCTACCGGTTTCCTTACGGGCTGATGCCGAAGCTGGTGGAGCAGTTGGGTGAGATTGCGGTGGTACGGTCCGCACAGGCGTGGGAGACGGTCCATTCGCGCGGGCAGTATTATCTGCAGACGGGGCACGCGGTGAGCGCGGCGCGGATCAAGGAGTCGCCGGCGATCGGGTCGGTGGTGGCGCATGAGTTCAACCCGCGGAAGCGGGAGGACGACTTTTTGCCGCCGTTTGTGTCGATGAACTACGAGCCGACGACGATGTACGGTCCGCTGCAGGGGGAGGGGTGCCTGGCGGCCGATTGCGCGCCGTTGACGCTGGACCTGGCGCAGAAGAATCTGCCGTTCTTCGTGGAGGAGAAAGACCGGGCGCGGCTGTTGCGGCGCTGGGCGGCGCTGCAGGAGATGGACACAAGCCGGCACGCGCTGGACGACAGTTCGCCGGTGGGGATGCGGCGGTTCGACAGCTTCTCCAAACAGGTGTTCAAAATGATGAACCACCCGAAGATGTCGAGCGTGCTGCAGGTGAGCGACGAGGAACGGAAGGCGTACGGATCGACGGCGTTCGGGGATGCCTGCCTGATAGCGCGGAACATGGTGGCGGCCAAGGCGGGGGCGAAGTTTCTGATGGTGACGCAGCCGGGCTGGGACCATCACAGCAATATATACGGCAAGAACAGCCAGGGCGGGATCTACAAGACCTGTTCGACGCTGGACGCGGCCTATGCGGCGCTGCTGGCGGACCTGAAGCGGATGAACCTGCTGGAGCGGACGCTGGTGATCTGCATGGGGGAATTCGGCCGGACGCCGGGGGACCTGACGCCCGTAGCGGGACGGGAGCATTACGCCGATACGATGTTTGCGCTGTTTTCCGGCGCCGGGGTGAAGGGGGGCCGGGTGATCGGCGCCACCGACGCCGAGTGTGCGCACATTACTGAATTTGGCTGGTCCGGGAAGCGTCCGGTGTATCCCGAAGACGTTTGCGCCACCATTTACTCCGTGTTGGGGATTGACTACTCCAAGCGGATAACCAATACGCCGTCCGGGCGGGACTTCCTGTATGTGGACCCGGCGGCGGGAACCAAGGTCGTCAACTTCCGCGAGGTATCCGACCTTTGGTCGTAACCGCCTAGCCCACGCTGCAACGGCTCACCGACCGTCTGGCTTGCCAGGCGCGGGGAGACGTGCGTCTATTTCTTTTCGCCATGATCCGAATCCTCCAATACCAACGTCGCCGCCCGTTCCCCGCGCAGGGCACGGGTGTCGGCCGAGCGGGTGCGGATGACCACCTGGTAGGACGCGGGGACGGTGCCGCGGAAATCGCTGACGAGTTCGGCGAGGTCGTCGACGGAGGTGAGGTATTCCATGGCGGCCTGGCTGCCATCGGAGTTGATGCCGGCAAAGAGGATGGTACGCCGAGGGCCGGCGTTGGTGCGGTTGGTGAGGACGGTAATGAGGCCGTAGTTGATAGTGCCGGATTTTTCGCGGAAGAAAGAGCGTTTGCCATCGGCGGAGACGATGCCCATTTCGCGGCGTTCGGGGACGTAGCGAAGGGCGAACCCCTGGGCGGGTTGGAGGGAGGAGGCGGCGCGGTTGTATTCGGCGCGGCCGAGGACGACGGCGTTGCGATCCTTGAGTTCGGGGGCGCCGGGGTGTTCGGCGTGGAGTTGTTCGACCTGAACGCCGCGGGCGGCGAGAAAGGCGGCGAGGGTAACGGCGGCGCTGGCTTCGCCACCGAGGACGCCGTGGTGGTTGGGGTGGAGGACGGGGTTAATGGGTTTGCGGCGAACGTTGGTGTTGTACCACTCGGTGAAGCGAGGGTCAGAGGGGGCGGGGAGGGTGAAGGGCGGGTCGTTGACGGGGAGCGGGTCGGCACCGAAGTCGCGGATCCAGAGTTGGGGGGCGGTGGCGAGGAGGAGGGTGACGGTGGAGCCTTTGTCGAGGAGGGGGCCCCAGACCTGCCTGGCGGCGCGTTCGCCCGGCGGGGCGGGCCAGAGGTAAGCGGCGAGGCCGAGGGTGAGGAGGGCGGCGACGCCGGCGGCGAATCCGGGCCAGAAGCGGGAGGGCGGCGGAGTGGCGGGTTGCGGCGGGGCGGCGGGTGCCGGAGGCGGGAGCGTGTTCGGGGCGGCGGGTTCCGGTTCGCGGACAAAGCGAGGGCGGTAGGTACCGCGGGGGATTTCAATGCGGAGGGCGGCATCGGGCGCGGTGCGGTAGTGTTCCTCGATGCGTTTGCGAAGTTCGTGGGTGCGGGTGCGGACGGTGGAGTCGACCTCCGGGGAGAACTCGGGCGGGCGGCCGAGGGCTTTGACGCCGATGGTGTATTCGGTGAGTTCGGCGCCGCGGCCTTCGAGTTCTTCGGTGATGAGGAAGCGCAGGAGTTGGCGCAACTGTTCAGAGCGGCCCAGGGCGGGGCTGGCGAGGAGGGCGTCGAGGGCGCGCTGTTTCAGCTCCACCGGCAACAGGTCTACGGCCATTGGAAACAACGTTACAACAATTCTGTAACGTTCGCCACGCGATTAAAAACAAGTGACTTATTTCACAACTGCGGCCGAACAACAAATAACTTGCCGACCCCTGGCGGGAGTGTCCATTCTACCCGGATGCGTCTAGTTTCCCGACGGGGATTTGTGATTTCCGCGGCCGCGTCGAGCGGGTGGGCGGCGGGGGTGGTGCGGCCGGAGATTGTGGTTTACGGAGCGGTGCCGTGCGGGATTGCCGCGGCGATCGCGGCGGCGCGGATGGGGCGGAGGGTATTGTTGCTGGAGCCGTCGCGCCATGTGGGCGGGCTGTCGACGAGCGGGATCAACACGGCCGAGTCCGAACATCTGCTGCATTGGACGATTGGGGGAATTGCGCTGGAGTTCTACCAGCGGCTGGGGAAGGAGTATGGGACGGGGAAGGCGGAGTTCTACTTTGAATCGTCGGTAGCGGAAAAGGTGTACCTGGACATGCTGCGGGAGGCGGGGGTGGAGGTGCGCTACGGGGTGCGGGTGGAGCGGGTGGAGAAGGCGGGCGGGGCGATCCGGGAGATCGGGTTGTCCGACGGGACGAGCGTGCGGGCGGCGGTCTTCATCGATGCCGGGTATGAGGGCGACCTGATGGCGCGGGCGGGAGTGACGTCCGTGGCGGGGCGGGAGAGCCGGGCGGAGTTCGGGGAGGAAGCGGCGGGGGTGCGTTTTGACAAGACACCGCGGGCGGCGCGGACGGTGGACGGGAGCGGGCGGCTGCTGCCGGGGATATCGGCGTGGGCGCGGGACCTGAAAGAGGGGGAGGCGCACCGGGCGGGGATGAATTACAACTACCGGCTGACGTTTGCCAAAGATCCGGCGTTGCAGGTGCCGATCCCGGAGCCGCGGAACTACGACGCGGGGCGGTATGCGCTGCTGGGCAACTGGCTGGCGGAGAACGCGGGGCGGGCGTTGCGGCTGACGGATTTTCTGGACCTGTATCCGCGGCGGAACGGCAAGTTCGAGGTGAACAACAAGCAGGCGGCGATCATCTCCACCGGGCATTTCGGCGGGCAGTTCGACTATCCGAACGCCACCTATGCCGAGCGGGAGCGGATTCTGGCGGACCATTGGGACTACACGCTGGGGCTACTCCATTTCCTACGGGAGGCGCCGGCGGTGCCGGAGAACGTGCGGGCGGAGATGCGGGGGTGGGGCCTGCATAAGGGGGAGTTTGCCGATAACGGACACTTGCCGTACGCCCTTTATATCCGCGAGGCACGGCGGATGCGGGGGGAGTATGTGGTGACGCAAAAGGACGTGACCACCGACCGCCGGAAGGCGGAGACGGTAGGAATGAGTTCGCACTTTATCGACTCGCACCACGTGCAGCGGGTGGCGGTATCGGCCACCGAGTTTGTGAACGAGGGCCGCATCTGGCGGCTAGGGTGGGCGTATCAGATGCCCTATCGCGCGCTGACGCCGCGGGAGGGGGAGTGCACGAATCTGCTGGTTCCGGGTGCGGCGAGTTTTTCCCACGTTGCGTTTTGCACCTACCGGCTGGAAAGCATTTGGATGGTAGCCGGGCATGCGGCGGGCGTGGCGGCGGCGCAGGCCGCGGGCACGCGGCGCCCGGTGCAGAAGATTCACGTCGCGCAGCTGCAGGCCACGTTGCGGCGGCAGCGCCAGGTACTCGATTTTGTCCCCGGTCAGCCGGAAAAGTGGAGCGATCCACGCGGCGGTACCGGCGGGCCACCTGAATTTTAACCAAAAGGAAAATGCCATGAAGCAACTACTCACTTTTTTGCTTGCCGGCGCGGCCCTGTTCGCGCAGACGGCACAGATTACCGGCCGGGTAGCCGATTCCTCGGGCGCAGTGGTGAGCGGCGCCAAGGTGTCGGTGACCAATACGGAAACCGGGGTGCGGCGGGAACTGATCTCCAACGCCGAAGGCTACTATGCGGCACCGCTGCTGATCCGCGGCGTGTATGCGGTGGCGGTGCAGCAGGCGGGGTTTAAAGAGTCCGTTCGAAGCGGGTTGAGCCTGGACGAAGGGCAGACGTTGCGGCTGGACTTTGCGCTGGAAGTGGGGCAGGTGAGCGAGAAGATTGAAGTGAGCGGGGCGGCGCCGCTGCTGGAGACCGAAGGGGCGACGATATCGACGGTGGTGCCGAACCAGAAGATTCTGGACATGCCGACGGTGGGGCGGAATCCGCTGCAGTTTGCGCTGCTGGTGCCGGGGGTGCGGGCGACCGGATCCTACGGCGACCTGCCGGTGTCGGCATTTGGCGGCGGCCGGGCGTCGATCGGCGGCGGCGGGGCGAGCGTGAACAACTACATGGTGGACGGGATTGCGAGCGAGAACTTCACGTCGGGGTCGCTGCAGACGCCGCTATCGGTGGACGCGACGGAGGAGTTCCGGCTGATTGTGCGTAACCCGAGCGCGGAGTTCGGCCGCACGGGCGGGGGCGTGATCAACCTGATCTCCAAGGCTGGTACGAATGAGATTCACGGCAGTCTGTACGAGTTTTTGCGCAACAAGAGTCTGCGGGCGAACGATTTCTACTCCAACCGGGCCGGGCGGGCGCGGCAGCCGTTTGTGTTCAACCAGTGGGGGGCGACGGTAGGCGGGCCGATCAAGAAAGACAAGACCTTCTTCTTCTTCAACTGGGAACAGTTCAAGCAGCGCACGCTGGCGTCGACGATCCGCTCCGTGCCGACGGCGCTGCAGCGAACGGGCGACTTTTCCGAGACGCGGACGGCGGCCGGACAGCTGATTCAGGTGTTTGATCCGCTTTCGACGCGGCCCGACCCGGCGAACCCGGCCAACCGGTTGCGAGACCAGTTTCCGGGCAACCGCATTCCGGCCAACCGGCTATCGCAGGCTGCCGTGGGGGTGAACGCGTTTTATCCGCAGCCGAACACGACAGGCGTGGCGATCACGAACGCCAACAACTTTTTCGGCATTGGTTCGTCGCCGATCGACAAAGAGATCTACGGGCTCCGGCTGGACCATTATCTGAGCCCGACACGGCGCCTGGCGGGCCGGTACACGTGGGACAAGACGCTGCAGGGCATTCCGAACTTCTACGACAACGTGGCCGAGATTCAGACCTCGGAACTGCCGTTGCAGCGCCACTCCGGGTTTGTCAGCTTTTCCGACTCCATCCGGCCGAACCTGCTGTTTGATATTCGCGGCGGGCTGAACTTCTATCTGCCGAACCGGGTGACGCGGAGCTTTGGGTTCGACGTGACGAAGATCAACATGGCGTCGCGGCTGAACGGGCTGATGCAGGTGCAGAGCTTTCCGCGCTTTGACATGAGCGATATGACTTCGATCGGCGCCGATCAGGGCGACCAACTGGTGCAATCCAACAAGGCGTTCAGCTATACGGGGACGCTGACGTGGATTCGCGGGGCGCACACGTGGAAGTTTGGATCCGATAACCGGGTGTACCAGTTGAACAACACGCAGGGGGCGGCGGGGATGTCGTTCTCCTTCAATCGCGGCTTTACGCAGGGGCCGAATCCGAACACGGCCGGGGCGACCTCCGGGTTCGGGTTTGCCAGTTTCATGCTGGGGACACCGGCCGGGGGCACGGTGGGTTTCGGCGCGCCGGTGACTGAGACGGTGAAGAATTTTGCGCTGTACGCGCAGGACGACTGGAAAGTGACTCCGAAGCTGACGCTGAACCTGGGCATGCGATGGGAAGTGGAGCCGGGAATTACGGACCGGTTCGGGGCGATCAGTAACTTCGACCCGGCGGCGACGTACACGATCAATGGCGTGGCGATGCGCGGCGGGCTGGCGTTTCCGGGCGTGAATGGCCTTTCGCGCGGGCACCGGGACGCTGAGTATACGAACTTCCAGCCGCGGCTCGGGTTTGCGTGGCAGGCGATTCCGAAGACGGTGGTTCGCGGCGGCTATGGGATCACTTATCTGCCGACGACGGGTATCTACGTCGGGCTGGACCGGACGGGTTTCTCGCTGAACACGCCGCTAGTGAGCTCGATTGACGGCGGGTTTACGCCGAATGAGACGCTGGCGAATCCGTTCCCGAACGGGAAGCTGTCGCCGATCGGGTCGAGCCAAGGGGCGCAGAGCCTGTTAGGGCAAGGGATCAGCGGCAACCGGCGGGATATGTTGCGGGGTTACTCGCAGCAGTGGAGTCTGACGGTGCAGCGGGAGTTGCGGGGGAACTGGCTGGTGGAGGGCGGGTACATGGGCAACCGCGGCGTGAAGTTGCCCGGGCGGGTGACGTTCGACTATCTGCCGCAGCAGTTCCGCGCGTTGGGGACGCAGCTGCAGCAGCTGGTGGATAACCCGTACTTCGGCATTATTCCAGGGAATCTGGCGGGCGGGCAGCGGCAGGTGACGCGGGCGACGCTGCTTGATACCTATCCGCAGTTCAGCGGGGTGAGCGGATATGCAACGATGGCTGATTCCAACTATCATGCGGCGACACTGCGGGTGGAGAAGCGCTTCTCGCAGGGGCTCAGCATGTTACTCGCCTACACCTTTTCCAAGCTGATCGATAACAATACCGGGGACGGCGGGAATAACTTTGCCGAGTCCGGGGATAACGGCGTGCGGAACTGGGATAACCTGGCGGCGGAGCGGTCAGTATCTTCGAACGATCTGCCGCAGCGGCTGGTGGTATCGGCGAGCTATGAGCTGCCGTTCGGCAAGTCCGGACACCCGGTGTACCGGGGGATCACGGGCGGGTGGCAGTTCAACGCGATTGCGAGTTTCCAGAGCGGGAACGTGATTGCGGTGACGCAGAACGGGACGGCATTCGGGTCGGGGCGGCCGAACGCGATCGGGGATCCGTCGCTGGCGGAACCGAACATCGACCGGTGGCTGAACCGTGCCGCGTTTGCCAATTCGCCGGCCTTTACTTTCGGCAACGTGGCGCGGAACCTGCCGCGGACCCGGTCCGACGGGCAGAATAACATTGACCTTTCGCTGATGAAGACGTTCCCCATCTACGAACGGATCAAGCTGCAGTTCCGGGCGGAGGCGTTCAACTTCACGAACACGCCGACGTTCGGGAATCCGGCGGGCAACATCGACGCCGGGAACTTCGGGACGGTGACGGGACTGGCGGCCAATTCGGGCGCCCGTGCTTTCCAACTCGCGCTGAAGCTATATTTTTAGGCGATGCGGACACTGGTTCTTTCTCTTTGCGCGGCGGCCCTGACGGCCGCCGCGGCCTCGCCGGACGTGGTGATTTACGGGGGTACGGCAGCGGCGGTGACGGCGGCGGTGCAGTTGTCCCGGGCCGGGCGGAGCGTGGCGATTGTGGCGCCGGAGACGCATATCGGCGGTATCACGGTGGATGGGTTGGGGTCCGCCGATATCAATAACCACTGGTTCCGGAACGACTATGCGGTGGGCGGACTGGCGGCGGATTTCTATCTGCGGATCGGGCGTAAGTACGGTAAGTCCGAGCCGGTGTATAAGTACGAACCGCATGTGGCCGAGGCGGTGTTTGCCGATTGGATCCGGGAAGCGGGCGTGACGGTTCACAAAGACCAACGGCTGCGGGAACCGCTGGCGAGCGCGGTGGAGTTTCACGCCGGGACGCGGGCGATCCGGGCCATTGTCACCGAGAGCGGGCGGCGGTATGAAGGGAAGCTGTTTCTGGATGCCACGATGGAGGGGGATCTGCTGGTGGCGGCAGGCGTGGAGACGACGTGGGGGCGGGAAGCCAACGCGCAGTACGGGGAGACGAAGAACGGGATCCGTGGGGAGACGACGCACGCGCAGTTTACGGTGAAGGTGGATCCGTACCGGGTGCCGGGCGACCCGAAGAGCGGGTTGATTCCGACGATACAGGATGAGCCGCTGGGGGAACCGGGGGCGGCGGATACCAATATTCAGGCGTTCTGTTTCCGGCTGTGCCTGACGCGGGATCCGGCCAACCGGATTCCCTTTCCCAAGCCGGCGAAGTTCGACCGGGGGCAGTATGAGATCTACTTCCGGTACGTGAAAGCGGGCGGTAAGTTGTGGACGCCGCAGGGGCGGCTGCCGAACGGGAAAACGGATCAGGGGAGCTGGCATGACCTGTCGGCGAACTTATACGGGATGAACCGGGATTGGCCGAACGGTTCGCACGCCACGCGGCGGCGGATCTTCGAGGAGCATCGGGACTTTACGCAGGGTTTGCTGTGGCTGCTGGCGAACGATCCCGAGATACCGGAGGAGACGCGGAAGGTGTGGCGGGAGTGGGGGCTGCCGAAGGATGAGTTTGCCGATCACGGGCACTGGCCGCGGCAGTTGTATGTGCGCGACGGGAGGCGGATGGTTTCCGATTACGTGATTACGGAGCATCACACGCGGCGGGTGAATCCGGTGCCGGTTGCCGATCCGGTGGCGGTGGCGTTCTGGCCGACCGACACGCACTCGGTGCGGCGGATTGTGCGGGACGGCGCGGCGTACAACGAGGGATTTGTGTTTGACGACAATACGTGGGGGCCGTTTGGGATTTCGTACCGGGCGCTGACGCCGCGACGGCGGGAGGCCACCAATCTGCTGACGCCGACGTGCCCTTCGTCGACGCATGTGGCCTATGGGGCGATTCGCCTGGAGCAGACGTTTCTGGCGCTGGGGCAGGCGGCGGGGGCGGCGGCGGCATTGGCGTTGGAGCGCGGCGGGGCGGTGCAGGATGTGGATTACAACACGCTGCGGGCGGTGCTGGTGAAGGCGGGCGGGGTGTTGAACGTCAGCCTGATTCCGGCGAAGTAGACTCACCGGCCCGGCGCGCGGGTTTCCGCAAGTAACATGGCGAATGTTACTTTGGGTCGACCCGATCGGGATGGCGGACTTCGCGTAGTTGGGTGGAGTCCTTTCGATGCTGAGAAACTATGTTGTTTCGTTGTTCCTTCTTGCCATGCCGCCGTTGGCGGCACAGACCGATGGCAATCTGATGTCGGCTGGATACGCGGCGCCGGCTCCGATTGAACTCTCGCCCGGGCAGGTGGTGACGCTTTTCTTCCGTGGCGTGAAACCCGCGCCAAACGGGTTTCCGCGGGATGCGCGGGCGTTGTCGCTGCCGTTGCCGGAGGTGTTGGGCGGACTGTCGGTGACGATCCTGCAGTCTTCGCAGCCGGGCCCGATGCGGGTGCCTATCCTTGCCGTGCGGCAGGAGAATGAGTGTGAAGAAGTGGGCGGGCGGCCGGTGTGCCTGTTGACCGCTGTTCGGGTGCAGGTGCCGGTGGAACTTACTCCGGGAGTGGCGAAGTTAGTGCTGGACGAAGACGGCCAATCGACGCGGACCTTCCTGGTGCGGCCGGTGCGCGATCAGGCGCATATCCTTACGTCCTGCGACCTGACGTGGGATACGAACCCGGGCGCGGAGTGCCCGCGGCTGGCATTTCATGCCGATGGGACGCCGGTGAGTGCCGCGGCGCCGGCACGGCGGGGAGAGACCATTGTCCTTTACGCACACGGCCTGGGGCCGACGCAGACGCGGGCGGTGACCGGGCACGGCACACCGGCGACCGGTATTCCGCTGCATGACGGCGTGGTGCGGCAGTTGCATGCCGGCTTCACGATGTTGCGCAATGCGCCGCCGGCGCTGCCGAGGTATCTGGATGCGACGGCGCCCGCCGGGGAAAACGCTCTGGTTTATGCGGGGCTGACGCCGCGTCAGGTAGGCCTGTATCAGATCAACGTGCGGGTTCCGGGGACGCTGGCCGTTCCGCTGTTGTGCGGGGGCGGGGATACGCGGTCGAACGCGGTGATCAAGGTGACGACGACGCTGGGGACGGAAAACGTCGCGGTGTGCGTGGCGCCCTGAGTGGGCGCCGCATTGTTGCTACACTCGGGCGATGACCGCGCATCCTGCCGGCGGGGGTGAGCCGCGCCGGATCATCGCCTGGCTGGTTCTCCTCTTCGTGTCGGCCGTGCTCTACGGCAATTACTACGTCTACGATTCCATTGGGCCCGTGGCGGATCTGCTGCAGACGCAACGCGGACTGAGCGACACGCAGATCGGCATGCTGAATGCGATATACAGCCTGCCGAACGTGGTGCTGGTGCTGGCGGGCGGGGTGCTGACGGACCGGTTCGGAGCGGCGCGGGTGACGCTGTGGACAGCGGCGCTGTGCCTGGCCGGGGCGGCATTGACGGCGTGGGGGCCGGGGTATCCGGCGATGGCGGCGGGACGATTGCTGTATGGGATTGGCGCCGAGACGCTGAGCGTCAGCACGCTGGCGGCGATTCCGGAGTACTTTGCCGGGAGGAATCTGGCGTTTGCGATTGGGGTGACGCTGGCGGTGGGCCGGGTGGGATCGTACTCGGCGGACATGTCGCCGGAGTGGTTTGCGGCGGCGTATGCGCAGGGCTGGCAGGCGCCGCTGGTGATAGCGGTGTGGATGGGCGCGTCGTCGCTGGCGGCGGCGGTGGCCTACTGGTGGATCGACCGGCGAAGAGGCGGTGGCGCGGCCGGAACGGCGCAAGAGGCGCGGCGGTTTACGGTGGCCGACCTGCTTCGCTTTGGTACGGCCTATTGGTATCTGCTCGCGCTGTGTGTGCTTTATTACGCGGTGATTCTGGCCTTCCGGAGCACCTTTTCCATCAAGTATTTTCAGCATGCGCACGGGCTGACGCTGGCGGCGGCGGGCGCCATGAACAGCTATGTTTTCCTGGCGAGCATTTTCGCGACGCCGGCGTTTGGGTGGCTTTGCGACCGGATTGGCCGGTATGCGCCGCTGCTGGCTTTCGGGGCGGGGCTGTTGCCGGTTGCGATTGCCTGGATGGAGGTGGTGCAGGGGAGTTTGTGGGTGGCTACGGCGCTGATCGGGGTGAGTTACTCGCTGGTGCCGGCGGTAATGTGGCCGTTGACGAGTAAGCTGGTGGCGCCGGATCGGTATGGCGCGGCGCTGGGCCTGATGTTCGTGGTGCAGAATGCCGGGATTGCCGGGGCGAATCTGGTGGCTGGGTGGCTAAACGACGGGGCCGGGGCGAGCGCCGCGAATCCGGGCGGCTACCATCCGATGATGCTGTTTTTCGGCGGGATGAGCGGGCTTGGGTTCCTGTTCTCGTTGCTGCTGTGGCGGGTGGCCGGCCGGCGGCGGCATGAAGCCGTCACGCATGCCCGGTGAAGGGTGCCGCGGTGTGGCGAACGCGCGCCATCTCGCGGAGCAGTGCCACGCGGTCCATGGGTTTGCTGATGTATCCGTTCATTCCCGCCTCGCGGCAGAGTGTGCCGTAGCCGGTCTGCGCATGGGCGGTCAAGGCAATGATGGGCACTTGTTGTAAGGGGTGACCCTCCATCGCACGGATTGCCCGGGTGGCCTCGAATCCGTCCATCTGCGGCATCTGGATATCCATAAGCACCAGGTCCACTGGCGCGCCATCGCGCAGGGCGGCGACGGCTTCTTTCCCGGATGCGGTCATGGTAACGGTGTGGCCGTCGCGGGTCAGGAGGGCGCGGATCAGTTTCTGGTTCACTGGATTGTCTTCGGCCACCAGAATCCGGAGCGGTTCCAGCGGCGGGGCGGGCGGGGATTCCAGCGGCGTGGCCGGCGCCGCGGCCGGCGATACCGGGAGGCGGAAGGCGAACTGACTGCCTCGCTCCCGGCCAGTCTCCAGCCAGATGGCGCCGCCCATCAGTTCCACGAGTTGACGGGAAATCGAGAGACCTAAACCGGTTCCGCCATACTGCCGGGTTATGCCGCTATCGGCCTGGCGGAACGGTTCGAAGATCTGCGCTCGCTTCGCCTCCGGGATTCCGATGCCGGTGTCGGTGACGCGGACCTCCAGCCAGTATTGGGAGGAGGCGTGCCCT
Organism: uncultured Solibacteraceae bacterium; assembly: GCA_964430625.1. Taxonomy (GTDB): domain Bacteria; phylum Acidobacteriota; class Terriglobia; order Bryobacterales; family Bryobacteraceae. The sequence goes on along the minus strand of CAYSFR010000004.1, from coordinate 143,476 downwards.
GAGATGTGGATGCGCACCTCGCCCTCGCTCGTGAATTTGATGGCATTCCCCACCAGATTCAGCAGCACCTGCTGTACCCGGACCGGGTCCAGCCGCAGATACGGCGGTACAGCCGGGTCGATATTGATGGAGAAATCCAGTCCGCGTTTCCGGGCGACGGGCCCCATCAGTTGGGACACCTTTGCGATCACCTCGGCCAGGCACGTATCGACAGGCGCCAACTCCAGCCGCCGGGCTTCGATTTTGGAGATATCCAGGATGTCGTTCAGGATAGAAAGCAGTGACTTGGCCGAGGAGTGGGCCGTTTCCAGATGGTCGCGCTGGGTCTCGTCCGCTGGCGTGTCCAAGGCCAGTTCCACCATGCCGATGACGCCGACCATGGGCGTGCGGATTTCGTGGCTCATGTTGGCGAGAAACTCGCTTTTGGCGATGCTGGCTTGCTCGGCCGCGCGCTTGGCCCGCCTCAGATGCCATAGCAGCAAGCCCAACAGGGGGAGCAGTGCCGCCAGCGCAGCGGTGGCCCAGATCATTCGGGTTGCCTGCCGTTCGGTCTCGATGAGCTGCAGGATGACGCGCGTTTCGGTCAATCCGACGTAGGCGTACCGGGCCAGGATCTGCCCTAAATCCCCGTCGGCCCCCATGCGGAGGATCTCTTCCCGGAGCCGGTTGGCGACCGGCGTCAGAGCGAATTGAGACGCGACGCCGAGCCGGATCGTCAATTCGGGGCGGTGGTGAGCGCGGAATGGGACGGCAGGGCAGAGCCGCGCCAGTTCGCGCAGGAGGTAGCCGGTTTGATGAGACGAAACGAACAGGTGGGTGTAGGCGCCGCTGCAGAACGGCTCATGCATCGCCGCGGCGTCCTGTTTCGCCTCCACTTGGGCGTTTGGCCAGGCTCGGTGCAGGAGCCGCTCATAGAGGGCCGGGCCGGAGTATCGAACCACCCCGGCAAAGTTATGGTCCGGGGCCGGATTGCTGTCGCCGCGGGCGATCAGGTAGTAATCGGCAATCACCCACGGCGGGGTTATATAAAACAGGCTTTTGCGCTCCGGGATATCGGCTGTCAGGGGCCAGAGATCCACCTCTCCCCGGTACATCTTTTCGGCGCGCGGACTTTCGTCGTAAACCCACTCAAGCTTGATTCCGGCGCGCTGTGCTGCCCGGTTGAGCGTTTCTACCGCGAACCCGGCGGCCCCGCCCTGGGGGGTGTGAATTTGAAACGGCGGGTTCCGGTTGTAGCCGATTCGGTACGTCCGTTCCGTATCGACACTCCCGTGCGCACGGCGCCAAAACCAAATCGAACCGCCTAGTGCGATTAACCCAACGGCCAGCGTAGCTCGCCATTTGGCGGGAATACTCCCCATTCGCCTCATTTACTTCCTTATCGGCGGGCACCGGATACACGAGAATCCCGTTCCGCCTGACTGTCTTGGTTTTGAGCCCATGCTACAACGATTTACCGCCGCTGGCCACCCCCATTGACGCCGGGGGCGTGTGGCCCTGTGCGTGCAGGGAGATTGGCATATGCGGCTGATTCTTCTGCTCTTTGCCTCAGTTGCAATATCCGGACAGCCCGGCGATTTTGCCATTCGCTATGCGGATGAGGTCAACCGGCAGCACTTCCTTCCGCCGGGGATACTGGAACGCTATGCTGCCACTGTTGAGCAGACTCCGCAGCTTGGGCGCGGCGAGTTCGTCGGGTTGGTGGACCGCCATCCGGAGATACAGACATTTGTACTGTACTGGAAGGGGCTCGATGGGCAGGCGCACCTGGTGGGGGCATCGCCTGTTTCCACTGGGTTGCCGGGCCGTTTTGAGTACTTTGAATCCCCGCTGGGGGTATTTGCGCATACTTTGGACAATCCCGACTATCGGGCGCTGGGAACGCGGAATGAATTCGGCATCCGCGGCTATGGCAGGAAAGGGATGCGGGTCTACGATTTTGGGTGGGTCGCCAGCCGCAAAGGGTGGGGCGACAAGCGGCAGAGTGTACTGCGTTTGCAGATGCATTCGACCGATCCGGACCTTTTGGAGCCGCGCCTGGGGCGGCCGCTCTCCAAAGGGTGCATTCGGATTCCGGAGTCGCTCAACCGGTTCCTGGATCGATATGGGATTCTGGACGCGGACTATGTCCGCGCCGCCGCGGCGGGTAACCGGCACTTTACTCTGACGCCGGACTGGGCGCCGGGGCCGTGGTCGGGGCGCTACCTGGTGATTGTCGACTCCCGGCTCTTCCCTGATCGCCGCTCTCCGCCGGAACCGGTACCCATCCCCGGCTGGTCGCCGCCATGATATTCCTATACGAGGCGGTTCTCGAAAAACCTGCTCCGGAGATAACCATTTGACTCGTTTGCTGCTGGCTTTGTTCGCCGTGTCTGCTGTCGCTCAGAAAGCGCCGCTGCCGCCGTTACCGGCGCCACAGTCGATCCCGAAGCCGGGTCCGGCCGGGACGGATAGTCCGTATGTGCCGCAGGCCATTTTGCCTGGCGGGATTGTCGTCCCGCTCTATCCGGCCAACTCGCCGTTCCTCAAGACGGACCGGGTGAAGGAAGCGGAGCAGTACAACATGAGCCAGGCGGTTCCGGGCCGTATTTCGAGCATTGTGAATATCCACAATCCGTCCATCGAAGTTCACCTGGTTGAGCGGGGGATTAATACCGGCGCGGTGGTGATTCTCGCCGCCGGGGGCGGGCACAATACGCTGAACGTCGGCGGGGAATCGGCCGATTTTGTCCCGTTCTTCTACAATTACGGGGTCAATACGGTGATCCTGCGCAACCGGTTGCGGCGGGATGGCTATAACCCGCAGACCGATGCGGTAAATGACGCGATGCAGGCGATCCGGCTGGTCCGCGCCTATGCCAAGGAGTGGAATTTCGATCCGAACCGGATCGGGATCATGGGCTTTTCGGCCGGTGCGGAACTCTCCTCGCCGCCGGCGGTGTTGTTTGAGGAGTTCGACAAGAAGAACAGTGACCCGGCTGATCCGCTGGCCGGCATCTCCGCCCGGCCGGACTTTGTCGGCATCATCTATCCCGGCCCCACGCCCTTCGCCCGCAACCGTACGGCGCCGGCGATTCCCCGCAATGCGCCGCCCGCTTTCATCGCCTCCGGCGGTCCCGGCGACCGCGGCCATGCCATCTGGGCCATGGATTACTACTCGGCCATGCTGGCTGCCGGAATTCCGAACAATGAGATCCACCTTTACGGCAACGGCCGGCATCCGGGAGACCCGCTGCCGGATGGCTCGCGACAGTCTGGCGGCCTCACCGATCGCACCGGCATTCCGCTCGGCACGTGGCAATATCGCTTCATCGACTGGTTCCGCGACCTTGGTTTCCTGCAGAAACCCGGCGTGGAAACGAAGGCCGCCAAGGATATCGCCTACTTCCTGACACAGCCGCCGCCCCGGCCGTTTGGCGCGCCCCGGCCGCCGGTGGCCGCACCGAAACCGTAACTGCGGGCCTCCCGATAGGCGGGTGCGAACCGGTCTATCGATTTGATAGGCTTACGCGCCGCGGCACCACTCCATGAAACTCGCCATTCTCCCGCTCTCCTGCGCCTTGCTGCTGGCCCAAACTGCCCCGTCGACCACTGCCGAGGATCACCGTCAGATGCTCGACCAGTTGGGGATTAAGGCGCTCCGGCCCGGCCCCAGCGGGAACGAATCTGCTCCCAATCACGCCAACTACGATGAGTCTCGCGCTAACCCGTTCCCTGATTACCCGGAGATTCTGCGGCTCAATAACGGCAACCCGGTCCGTACGCCGGAGGGCTGGTGGAAGCAGCGGCGGCCGGAGATTGTCGAAGAGTTTGAGCGCGAGGTGCTGGGCCGGGTCCCGGGGAATGCTCCGCGAATTCGCTGGACCGTAACGAATACCGTCAACGACAAAGTGGGCCCCTATCCGGTTGTCGCTCGAGAGGTCACCGGACACGCGGACAACGCCGCATTCCCGGGGATCTCCGTCGATATCCAGATGGTCGTCGTCACCCCGGCGTGGATCGCCAAACCGGTGCCGCTGATGATGATGTTCGGACGCGCTGCTCTCCCGTCCACCCCGGTTCCCGCCGCCTTCGCCCGCTTTGCCGGACTGGCCGGCTCGGACCCTCCCGCCACCCAGCAATTGATCGCCGCGGGCTGGGGGTACGCCCAGATTAACCCGGGCAGCATTCAGGCCGATAATGGCGCCGGACTCACCAAGGGCATCATCGGGCTCGCCAATCAAGGCCGTCCTCGTAAGCCGGAGGACTGGGGAGCGTTGCGCGCCTGGGCTTGGGGAGCTTCGCGGGCGCTTGATTTTTTGGAGACCGACACTACGGTCGACGCCAAGCGCGTCGGCATTGAAGGCGTTTCGCGCTATGGGAAAGCCGCACTGGTCACCATGGCCATGGATACCCGGTTTGCGCTCGTCCTGGTGGGCTCCTCCGGAGAGGGAGGCGCCAAGCCCCACCGCCGCAACTTCGGCGAGGCTGTGGAGAACCTGACCGGTTCCGGCGAGTACCACTGGATGGCCGGGAATTTTCTGAAGTATGGCGCTGCAGAGGCCGCCTTCGGCAGTAAGAACGCCGGCGACATCCCGGTCGATTCGCACCAGTTGATTGCCCTGTGCGCACCGCGTCCCACTTTCATCTCCTATGGCATTCCCGAGAAAGGGGATGCGCGCTGGCTCGATCAGCAGGGAAGCTTCATGGCCACCGTCGCCGCGGGCGCTGTCTTTCGGTTGCTCGGCGCGAAGGATACCGGCGTTACCGAAGATTATCGGACAGCGAAGATGCCCCCGGTCAATAAGGGCTTGCTCGACGGGGCTCTCGTCTGGCGGCAGCACGACGGCGGGCATACCGACGGCCCCAACTGGAAGTACTTCCTCCCATGGGCGAACCGGCTCATCCGGTATCTGTCGCCCGCCGCGCCCACTTTCCCGGCTTCGGTCGCGGTCCCTCGCCTGGATCCGAACTCTCTCACTGCCCATGCGCAACTTCTCGAGAAGCGAACCAAGGGCCGGATCGATGTCTATTTTGAAGGCGACTCCATCACCCGACGCTGGGGCGCTCTGGATTACCCGCAGTTCCTGGCGAATTGGAAGCAGAATTTCACGGGCTGGAACGCTGCCAACTTTGGCTGGGGAGCGGATCGCATACAGAACATGCTGTGGCGAATCCAGAATGGGGAGTTGGACGGGGTTCATCCGAAAATTGTCGTCTTGCAGGCCGGAACCAACAACATTGGCAACCGGATTCCGGCCGGCACCGAAAGTGCACTGGCGGCGGATATCACCGCCGGCATGGAAGCGCTGATCGCCGCCATTCGAGCCAAGGCGCCGGAGGCGACCATCGTTGTTACCGGCATCTTCCCGCGGAACGACAACATGGCCGCGATCCCGGTGATCAAGACGGTGAATGCCAACGTGGCCGCGATGGCCGGCGGCAAAGTGCGATTCGTCGATGTCAACGCCCAATTGGCCGATGCGCAGGGACGCCTGCGTGAGGGCATGACCCATCCCGACCGCCTGCACCTCGCCGAAAAAGGCTATCAGGTGTGGGCGGACGCGCTGAAGCCGATTTTCCGGGAACTCCTAGGTCCGCCCGCCGCCACCGATCTCGCTCCGCCTCCCACCGGGGATCCCGGCGTTCGGCCATAAAATTCTGCGGATGGTGCGTGGGATTTCCCACGACTCTTGCGTTCTCCCTTGTAGTTGGAGCCCCCTTCTACATGCGAACCACTCTCCTATCCGTTCTTCTTGCCGCCACCACTGCGTTTGGCGGGACCCTTTCCATAACCTCGATCACGGATCCGCTCGGTGGTTCCTCGACCACGGGAAGCCACTCTGGATTTGGCGACGGCATCTCGCTGGGCTGGACGAACTTTACGGCCACGGCGAACTCCGGCGCGGGAACCATCGTAACCACCGGAATCCTCCGTTGTCCCGACATGGGCGGTTGCGGCGGCGGAACCCCCGCCCGATTCCGCGTCGATTTCACCGGATCGAATTTCTCGACCGTCGGAATCGACTTCCAGGGCATCCTGACCTCGCTCGTCCTTCCCCCGGACGACCGCGGCATTCTTTACGGGAGTGTCAACACGGTGGTATTTACCGGTACCCCCACCTATGTGGGCAATCAGCTTCAGGAAATCGGTCCGAACCAGATCTTGAGCCAGACCTCCGCATTTGGCTTCGATGCGCCTACCGCGGGCAAGGTTCTGATTTCTTCCCACGAGCCGGCCGGCACGATTCCTGCCGGGGCATTTTATGGCTATACCGTTCTCAGAATCGAGTCTCTTACGGGCCAACTGGACTTCTCGGATCCGCTTACCAACCAGTTCGCAGAGGGCTCTGCCGTGCCGGAACCGGCCACGTTGGCCGGTGTGGCGATGGGGATCCTGGCGGTACTGCTGGTGCGGAACCGCCTGGCTTGAGCTGTTTGCGGCTGGCAGCCACGGTGTGGACATCGATGTCTGGACCCCCTCTCTGGCGTTCATGTATCTTGGTTTAATGCTGATATCTGAACCGGATGTAGCGTTTCTCAAGGGAACTTTTCCGACCATTGGAGGCTGGTGTGAGGCTGAGGCCGCCTGGATCACCACTCATTTGCTGCGGTACCAGCAGAGTCTTGGCCGGGTCGCCCCGATGCTGGAGATTGGCGTCTACATGGGGAAGTTTTTCAGCGTCCTTCAGAATTGCGCTCGTACGGCGGGCGGCGGTCTGCTGGGCTTCGATACTTTCGAGTGGGTACCTACGCACGCTGTCGAGCACAATATGCGTAGCGCGTTCGGCAGCCTGGATGGTATCCGTCTCATTCCCGGGGACTCCACCAAGATGTCTACCGCGGATTTGAATGGACACCTCGGCGGGCACCCTGCCGCCTTCATTAGTGTCGATGGGGCGCACACTCCGGAAGCGGTTTTCAGTGACTTGAGCCTGTCTGAGTCGGTACTGGCACCGTGGGGAGTCATCGCGATCGATGATTTTTTCAATCCTACTGCGATTGGCGTTACCGATGGCACTCTGCGGTATTGGTACAAGACCGAAACCAACCTCGTTCCCTTCTGTTTCTGCCGTAACAAGCTGTTCGTCGCGCATCGTGACTTTGCGCCGGAGTACGCAGAGCAGGCTGTGAATTTCGCTCGGGAGAATCCGGAACTGCCTGGCGTCTCCTCGATGCTGTCGAACTGGAAAACGCACGGGGAGCAGTGGGTGCACCAGGACTTCCTGGGCACTAAAATCTGGATCATCTGAGATGCGCGGTGAGCTCAGGCAGGTTCCCCGTCGGCCGGCGCTGGCTGCGGGAGTACTACTTTACGCCCTCCTACTCCCCACCCTCTCCGCGCAGATCGATCCGGCCCGCTACGGCTTCTCCCCCGCGGCCTCCGGCCTCGCCAACGCCGCGGCGCTCCAAAAGGCGCTCGATCACGCCGGCGCTGTCACGGTAACCCAGCCAGGGACCTACAAACTGGCCAGAACCGTCTACATTCCCAGCAACACCACGCTGACCTTTGCCCCCAACGTCCGGATCCAGAAAGTGGTGGAGGAGAAACCTTTCACCCACGTCCTGCTCAACCGGGGCGCCCTCACCAAAACCTGGGACGAACATATTCGCGTCTCCGGCCTCCACATCGTGGTCAACAACGTCGACGTGCGCGAATGGCAGGTCTACGGCCTGCACGGCCAGTTGGCGTTTTTCTACATCCGAGACCTGAAAATAGACAATTTCCGCCTCTTCGATGGCGGCCGCATCCAATACGCCATTCATGTCTGTACCTTTGAAGACATCCACATCGAGGACGTCCAGATCAAAGGTGGCAAGGACGGCATCCATCTCGGCCGCGGACGCCGTTTTACCCTCCGCAACGGAACGTTTGAAACGGGCGACGATGCCATCGCTCTCAACGCCCACGACTATTCGGTGGGCAACCCGGAACTGGGCTGGATCGAAGACGGCGTCATCGAAAACATGCACGATCTGCCCAATCCCGCCCGCCAGATCGGCTATTTCGCCCGCATTCTGGCCGGCGCCTGGATCGACTGGCGGCCCGGGATGCAGGTACAGCAGTCGGACACAGTCGTCTCCAACGGCCGTCTCTACCGCGTACAGTCCCAGCCCGACGGCAAGGTCTATACGTCTGCCACTCGCCCCACGCACACCACAGGATCCCAGACGCTCGACGGCATCCCCTGGGGCGTGGTGCAGGACGATGTCACCTACACCGCCGGTGTCCGCAACGTCGTCTTCCGCGACATCTTCCTCTCCAAACCCCGCACGGCCTTCTCCATCCATTTCGATAACGACAAGTACAGCCGCTCGTTCTACCCCGGCGCCTCCACCCCCCGCCAGGAGAACATCCTTCTAGAAAACGTGCGCGTACTCTACTCCGAACCCACCGCATTCCTCAGTATCCGTACGCCCATCGACGTGCTGACCATCGCCAACTCCACCCTGCGCAACAACCGCATCCAGTTCCTTTCTAACCAGGCGATGAACGACTACGGCCCCACCCGCATCAACATGACCGGGTGCGTCTTCGCCCATTCCGGGGAACTCACCTGGATCGTGAATCGCGCCCCCGGCAAGCAGATCACGCTCAAGACCGCTGCCAGCGTCGAGCTATCGCCCGGTTTCGTCGCCCGCCTCGATCCCGGACCCGGGCAGATTACCTCCGATTCCGACATCAGCGGCCTGCGCAAACAATAGCGATGGCGCCGGCTATTCGGCCAGCCGCACCACCACTCGCAGCGTCCGTCCCCGTGCCCCGCGCGTGTCCACCTTGAGGATGACAGCCGGCGCCAGTTGCTCCACCACGATGGCCGCATCGGCCTCCACCGTCTCAACTGCCGCGCGGTCCAGCGTGATGCGCAGGCCGGCGTTGTTCGCCTGCGTCGGGTCAGCCACGCCAATGTGGAGCGCGCCGTCGGTTTCCACCGTGATCACGGAGGCCACTCCGTCGGCGGCTATCCCGCCTGCCGCCTGCTCACCGGCTGTCCAGAAGTTCGCCGCCTTAACACCCAGTGTCTGTTCACTCACGCAGTGGGCCGCCGCGGTCTGTTCCACAATCCGGAAATGCGGCTCAGCGGCATAGGCGGCGGTTTGCTCCGCGCTCAGTCCGGGCAGCAGCGCGTAGGCGTAGGCGCCGCCGTTTGGCTCCGTCCCGTGGTCGAACCACAGCGTCTGGTAGCGCCTGGTCACGCTTGTTGCCGACCCCCCGGTGTTGATCTGCCGCCACGCCCCGGTCCGGTCCTCCCGCACTGTCTGCCAATCCCGGTTCGCGGGGAAGAAGTAGCCTGTCTCGGTTCCCGCCAGGTGCGCCCAGGACTTATCTTCGGCGCTGGAGAACTCCGGCGTACCGCGGATCAGCCGGTTCTCCACGATCGTTTCCACGCCCTTGCCCGCCGCGGTGGAGCGAATGCCCGTGCCAAGCGCCACCACTTCGCCGTCAAAGAGGAACCAGCTCTTGTTGGCCTCCAACTCGCGCCCGTCGGGCCGCAGGCGCATCATCGCGGCGGTGTAACCGTAGAGCGTTGCTCCCCCGGCGATGTTGCTGCCGCCTGCTTGGCTCTGGCGCGCCGTGGAACCGGCGATCACTGTCGTCCCCGGCAGTCGGTGCGGGTCCACCGTCGGCCAGAAGGTGTCGCTGAACTGCGTCAACTCGTGGTTGTAGAGGTAGGTCATCCCGTCGGCGCTATGCCAGGCGCGCAGGTTTTCGCTGTTAATACTCTCGTAGTTGTAGACCCGCGAGGAGTGCATCGCCAGGCCGAGTCCCCAGCCGGGACGCAGGTGAATCACCCGGTCCATCGACCCGTAGACCCAGGAACCCAGCAACTCGCCGCGCCGCGCGCCGTCGTCCTCGTCGAACAGGCGGCGGATCGCCATGATCTGCGAAAGGGACCGGCTTGTCGCCCAGTCGCGTGACGTGTCCGACAGGTACCACTCGCGCAGCATCGCCCGCAGCCGCGGTGCCAGTTCCGGCGGCGCAAAGGCGGCCAGACGAAGGATCGCCGCGGCCGTGCTGTGCCCAGTGGCGTGGTCCGGCGAGCCGGAGCGCGAGATCTCCCGGCCCCGCAGCATGTCCATCATCGCCCCCCGGTATATGGCCGGTTCAAAACTCTCGACCACCCACCGCCAGACGTTGTCGCGCGCCGGATCGGTCACCTCCCAGGGCGAACCCGACAGCAGATAGAGCACATCGGCCAGGTCGTTCATCAGCGCATTGCCGTAGCCGCCGGTGTAGGGGTGCCGCGTGTGTTGAATAAAACTGCCGTCTTCGTAGAATCCGTCGCCGCTGGTGACGTACGGAAAGACGGGGCTCAGCGCGTCGCTGGCCAGTTTCAGCTTCGCCGCGTCGCGGACGGCAATGGCCCGGAGAATGGCCCCTTTGCACTTCCACACGCGGTTGGCGCCGGTGGAGACGGTGCTGGTGATCATGATCCGCGGATCGGCGACAAAACGGTCGATGGCGGCGGCGTGTTTGGACACTTCGGCTTCGCTCAACTCTTCGAAAACGAGCGTCAGCAGGTTCCCGGCTTCAATCGCCGAGCCGATTTCCCAGTCCCACCAGTTGTCGTATTTGTTGGTGACTCGGGCGTTGTAGCGGTTGGCTTCCATCCAGTCCATGCCGCCGCGGACGGCTGCCAGCATTTCGGCGTTCTGGTGGTAGGCCTGGCCGGGCGTGGCCCAGGCTAGCGCCATGTCGCGCAGCCGCCGCCAGTTGCTGGTGATGTGGCCGGAGTCGGTGGTGGAAGCGAGGTCCGTCCACAACGTGCGCCGCCCGGCGGATTTGTCCATGCTCTGCAGGTAGCCACGCGCGGTGCTCTCGATGGAAGCAAGGCGCGACCGCACCTGGGGCAGGGAAGTGTCCGCCTGGCCTCCGGTTAACGTCTCCCGCCATCGAACGCGGAGAGTATCGAACTCATCGGCAACCAGCGGCCACGCCGCCAAAACCAGCCACGCCATCGCGGTGCGCATAGGGCTGCCTTTATCATAGGGGAACTTCCCGCCGGCGGCGATCCACCCGGCCATGTCTACAATCGATCATGCCCGCCCCTCCCACACTCCTCGCCCAGATCGGCGGAGAAGAAGGTTGCCGGCGCCTGGCCACCGATTTCTATCGGCGCGTCCAGCACCACCCCTCCCTCCGCCCGCTCTTCCCCGGCAAGAGTCTCCGCTGCGCCACCGATGAGTTCGCCGCCTTCCTCATCCAGTTCCTCGGCGGCGACGAAGCCCAGTCCCAGTCCCGCTGGTGGCTCAGCCTCCGCGAATCGCACGCCCGATTCTCCATCACCCCCGCCCAGCGCGCCGCCTGGTGGGACCTCATGTCCGCCACACTCCTCGCCGCCGGCCTCGACCCGCGGGACACGCAGGCACTCGGCGAGATGTTCCGCCATGCCTCGAAGTACGTCACCGGCGGCCCCGGCCCCGGCCCCGGCGCCGATGAACTCTCCTTCCGCTGGGCCGCCCAACTCGCCCTCGATGACGCCGTCGCCGCCATCGCCGCCAGCAACGACTCCGAGGCCCTTCGCCTCCTCCCGCGCTTCGCCGCCCGCCCCGGCGTCTTAACGGGCCTGCTCGCCCGCATGACGCGCACCGCCCGCCCCGCCCTTGTCGACGCCGTCTGCCAGGCTCTCCAGGCCAACCCGGCTCTGGTCGCCGCCCGTTTCTCCGGCAGAACCCTTCTCCACCTCGTCGCCGCCTCCGGTTCCGTCCCCGTCGCCGGCTGCCTCCTCGCCCTCGCCGCCCTCCTCCTCCAACACGGCGCCCTAGCCCGCCACCCCTCCAATCGTTTACTGTAAAGGCTATCACCCCGTTTGCCGGACCCACCCCCGCGCAAACACCACCAAGGAGATTCCGGATGATATTGAGGACAGCGGCGCTCGTTCTCGCCGCGGCCGCGGCTTGGGCGCAAGTCAACGTGGGCGAACAGAAACCCGAACCCACGCTCCCCTTCAAAATGACCACCACGGCCACCTTCGGCCTCCCCTGGCGCATCGCCTTCCTGCCCGATGGCCGCATGCTGGTCACCGAAAAGATCGGCCCCATCTGGCTGGTTTCCGCCCAGGGCGAAAAGATCGCCCCTCTCGGCGGCACGCCCCCCGTCTACTGGCAGGGCCAGAACGGCATGCTCGGCATCTTTGTCTCGCCCAAATTCGCCACCGATGAGAGTGTCTATATCACCTACATTGAACCCGGCGAGTATGGCGGCAGCCAGGTCCTGGCCCGTGCCAAGCTGAACGCCGGACGCGCCCCCCGCCTCCAGAACTTCGAAGTCCTCTGGCGCCAGATGCCCCGTGGCAAGGGCGGCCAGGCCGGCGGCCAGATTGCTTTCTCCCCCGATGGCCAATTCATCTACATGTCCGTCGGCGACCGTCAGCGCATGGTCCCCGCCCAGGACCCCGATCAACCGGTGGGCAAGATCCTCCGCCTCACGCTCGATGGCAAACCCGCCCCCGGTAACCCCAACTACGGCAAAACCGGCGCGGCCACCATCTCGCTGATCGATCCTCCCCGCGATACCGAACTCGCCAAGTCCGCCAACACCGTCAGCACCTATACCTTCCCCGGGCCCAACCTCACCCCCGCCGAAACCTGGGCCAGCGGCTTCCGCGCCCCTTACGGCCTGGCCTTTTCGCCCGCCGGGGAACTCTGGGAAGTGGAACACGGTCCTCGCGGCGGCGACGAACTCAACCTCATCGAAAAAGGCAAGAACTACGGCTGGCCCTATGTCTCCTATGGCATGAACTACAACCAGGTGCCCATCCCCAGCCACGATTCGAAGACCGAATTCACCAAGCCCGTTCTCTACTGGGTACCCGTGATCGCCCCGGGCAACCTGATGTTCTACCGCGGCAAGAAGACTTTCCCCCAGTGGGACGGCAGCGGCTTCATCAGCGGCCTCGGCAGCCACTCGCTCAACCGCATTCTCTTTGACGGCAAGGGTGGCGCCAAGACCGCCGAACGTTGGGATGTCGGCAAGCGCATCCGCGACGTGGAACAGGCCCCGGATGGCTCGCTCTGGATGCTGGAAGACGCCAATCCCGGCGCCTTGATTCACGTCACTCCCAAGTAAAGCCCGTAACCGCTTCACGCCCCCCGGGACGCCAAAGGCAGGCGACTCGGCGCCCGGGGGGGGAAGAATCCCCACAAAAAATCGTACCGCCTGTCGATTTTGCCTCCGTCCAGACGACAACCCTGTGCAGTTCCATATCTTCTGAAGGAGAAAATCGATGCGTTACGCCTGCCTGATCTATTACGACCCCAAGATTCTGTTCGGGGGCGGAGCCGAAGCGAATGCGGCCCTCGACGAGTGTCAGGGCCATGACGAGGTGCTGAAATCCACCGGCAACTTCGTCCTCGGCGAGGCTCTCGAAATGCCGGAAAATGCCATGACTGTTCGCGTGCGGGAGGGCAAGATGTCCTCCACCGATGGACCGTTCATGGAGTCCAAGGAAATGCTCGGTGGCATTATCGTCATCGATGCCGCCGATCTGAACGAGGCCGTCCGGCTGGCAAGCACCCATCCAATAGCTCGGATTGGCGCCGTCGAGGTACGGCCCGTCGTTGACTTCAGCCAGCCACGGCCCGAATTGTGACCCCGGGACTGACCGGTACGATCGAGTCCGTGTACCGTTCAGAACGCCGCCGCGTGCTGGCCACTTTGATCCGCCTCCTCGGCAGCTTCGACGCAGCCGAGGAGGCGATGCAGGATGCACTCGTCCATGCCGCCCGCCAATGGCCAACTGAGGGCGTGCCGGCCAACCCCTACGCGTGGCTCGTCTCCACCGCCCGGTTCCAAACCATCGACCGCTGGCGGCGCCGCGCCCGGATCGCCGCCGCCGTGCCGGAGTTAGCCGCCCTCTCCCAAGGCACCGTGGAAATGCCCGATCCGGACGCCGTTCGCGACGACGAATTGCGGCTCATTCTCATCTGCTGCCATCCCGTCATTCCTCCCGATGCCCGCATCGCGCTCGCCCTCCGCGAGGTGGCGGGGCTGACCACCGAGGAGATTGCCCGCGCATACCTCACCAAACCGGTCACCATCGCTCAACGAATCGTTCGCGCCAAGGCCAGGATCCGGGAATGCCGCGTCCCCTACGTTGCTCCCGACCGGACGGACCTAGCTGCGCGTCTCGAAAGCGCCTTGCATGTCCTCTATCTCATCTTCAACGAAGGATATGCGACCGCCGCCGGACCCAAACTGACGCGCCCGGACCTCTGCGCAGAGGCCATCCGCATGGTCAGATTCATCACCGAACTCCACGCGGATTCCGAGGCCATCGGCCTGCTGGCGTTGATGCTTCTTCACGATGCCCGCCAGGCAACCCGCGTCGACGCCGCCGGTGATCTGATTCTGCTCGAGGAACAGGACCGCTCCCTGTGGGACACCCGCAAAATCGAGGAGGCACAAGCTCTGATTGATCGCGCGTTCGCTTCCCGCGCTGTCGGTCCGTACCTCCTACAAGCCGCCATCGCCTCCGTTCACGCGGCTGCGCCTCAATTCTCGCTCACCAACTGGGCGGACATCGTGGCGCTCTACGATCTGCTTTTCCGGATGGAACCATCGGCCGTCGTTGCGCTCAACCGGGCTATCGCCATTGGAATGCGGGACGGTCCCGCGAATGCAGTGCCGCTCCTTGACGCCCTTCTGGAAACGCCCGGCATGCTCTCCTATCCGCCGCTGCATGCCGCGCGCGCCGACTTTCTGAAGAAACTGGGCCGCTTCGCCGATTCCCGCACTGCCTATGAGCAGGCACTGCAACTCACCGCGCAGGACGCGGAAAAACGATTCTTCGCCAGCCGGATCGCACGTCTGCCTGGTTCCGATTCTCACACGGAACCCTGATTCCTGCCCGCGGCGGGCGGCCCACCTGGATTCGCTGTCCGGTTCACCGCCGCCCCTTCGGAGCGTCGTGGACCGTGGAATGCCCCGCGCTTCAGGGAACGGGCGGTTCCTGCGGCCCGTCCCCTTCCCCTCTTTAGAAGCCCAGCCGCAGTCCGAATCGCAGCATCCGTTCGTCAATCCCTTCGCGCCCGGTCCCCCGGGTGGATGTGATCTCCATGAACCGGCTGTTGGCTACATCGGATACCGGCGCATTAAAGTGGGGCGAGTTGGTCAGGTTGAACGCCTCCGCGCGAAACTGCAGACGGACTCGCTCCGTAATCCGGAAACTGCGGAACACACTGCCGTCCAGGTTGATGATGCCAGGGCTCTGCAGAATGTTCCATCCCGCCGTGCCGAATCGCGCCTGCCGGACTTGCCCAAACGCCGTCGGGTCGAACCACTTCTGGCCCGGACCCACTCCGCCGATCTTTTCCACGTCGGCCTTCAATAAATCGGCGCGTTGCCCGTTCCCCGGTGCGTTCAGATCCGTGCCCGGTGC
This sequence comes from uncultured Solibacteraceae bacterium, assembly GCA_964430625.1. Taxonomy (GTDB): domain Bacteria; phylum Acidobacteriota; class Terriglobia; order Bryobacterales; family Bryobacteraceae. The sequence continues at coordinate 128,114 of CAYSFR010000004.1, read as the reverse complement.
CGTCACCGAAAACGGCTGGCCCGACAGTGCCGACAACAGCCCGTTCAACTGCCACCCGCCCAGAATCCAAGACGCCGGACCGGAGGTCGCGAACCGCTTCCCCTTGCCAAACGGCAGTTCGTAGATCCCGCTGAACTGGAAGTTGTGCGGAATGTTCAGATCGCTCACGGCGCGGTTCAGGTGGAAATACTCCGGCAGATGAATGCGCGGCCCGCCGTCGGAGTTGATGTTCCCGGCCGTGCCCATGTTCTTCGAGTAGGTGTAGGCAAACAGCGCCTGGAAGCCGCTCGAAAAGCGCCGCTCCAGTTTCGTCTGCAGCGAATCATAGGTGTAGGTGCCCAGACCCGTCACCTGAATCGTATTCGCAAACCGTCCGAAACGCACCGCCAGTGGCCGGCTCGCGTTGCCGCCGCCCACCAGGCCCGCGTTCCGGTTCAGATTCCCCAGTTGATTCACGGCCCGCGTGGCCACATAGGCCGCCTCAGCCACCCATCCGGTCCCGAACCGCTTCTGCAACGCCACATTCCAGCTCTGGATGTATCCGCGCGTCCACTGGTTCGCAATCACCGTATTGGCCTCCACGAACGGGCCGATGTCGATGATCCCGTTCCCCAGCGGTGGGGCGACGATCGCCGGAATCCCGTCGTCGAATCGGCTGGCCGGTGTCCAGGAATTGGCGGCCGTCTGGTTGAATGGAATCAGCAGCGGATGATTCGTCCGGAACGGCCGTCCCAGGTTGTAGGGATCGTTCGTGATGCCGTACCCGGCGCGGATTACAAAATCGTCCTGAATGCGGTACGCAATGCCGGCCCGCGGAGCGAACTTCTTCTTGCTTTCGTTCACACCGCAATTCCGTGGCACCACGCCAACGCCGCATACCAGCATCTTGTTCTGCGCAAAGTCATACTGCTCCAGCCCCCGGTCCGCCCTCGTCGGGAATGGGAAGTACTCCCACCGCACACCCAGATTCACCGTCAGTTTGTTGTTCACCTGCCACTGATCCCGGATGTACGCCGAGTAAAGCGAGAATCGGGTCGTAAACTCATCGGGAACCATCAAGAGCCGTCCCAGATTGTTCGTATGGCCCAACAGAAAAGACGCCCAGGAGTTGTACTCCGACGTGTTCGGCGCCGTCTGGCCCGGCCGCGCCCGGAAGCTTGTCTGCCCGGCGGCGAACCCAAATCCGCCGGAGGCGCCCCACGGTGCCCCCACAAACTCCGGCTGCGTCTGGTTCAGTTGCTGCTGATAGAAATCCGCTCCAAAGCGCACCTGGTGGCGTCCTTTGTTCCAATTGGCGTTGGCCACATACTGAAACTGCGGATCCCGGTTTAGATAGGGCATGAAATTGTTCGGCTGGCCGAAATTGGTGAACCCACCCACTTGAAACTGCGGGAGCCCGCCCTCAAAAAAACGGGGCCCGTTCGTGCCCGGTAACTTCAGCACGTCGCGTCCCACGCTCTCGTCCAGCCGTGGCTGCCGCGAGTCGCCTTGCATCCGCGTCCAGCCAAAGTAAGCGTCGATAATGAACGACGGCGTCATCACATACGTGGCGGCAAAGGTGGTGGAATACGAACTCCCCGTCGCCAGTCCCACCTGCCCGCCCGCCACCGGCGGACCGCCCAGATCCTCGCCAAAAAATCCCGGATTGGCCGTCCGGTAATCCAGAATGGAAATCCGTGCGTATGTCGTCAGTTTGTCGGAGACGTTGTAATTGATCTTGGTATCCAGAGTGTCCCGGTCAAAGTTATAGCCGCTCCCGGCAAAGTAGTTGTTCACGGTTCCGGGCGCAATGGGCGCAGGGAACAGCGCCGACAGCCGCGCCGCCGCCGGGCTGATGCGGGAAGACGGAATCTGGTTGTTGGGGAAGGGCGACCGGTCATAGTGGTCCCCGGTCCCCGTGGCGGGATCGAAGATCGGCCGTGCCGCCAGCGCACCCGACAGGTCGCCCTGCCGCATCGCCACCGTCGGAATCGAGGTCAGCGAGGACGCGAATCGCCGGTCCCGGGTCCCTTCGTAGCTGGCGAAATAGAACAGCTTGTTCTTGACGATCGGACCGCCAATCGTTGCGCCGTACTGGTTAAACACATACTTCGGGTTCCGCTGCCCCTGCGGCAGAAAGAAGGGTTTCGCCTTCGTCGCGTTGGAGTTGTAATACTCAAACACGGACCCGTGCAGTTCGTTTGTTCCGGACTTGATCTGCACGTTGATCGCCGCCCCTCCGGCCAGCCCCTGTTCCGCGTCAAAGGAGTTGGTCACCACATTCACCGTCTCAATCGATTCCAGCGCCGGCACATACGCCACAATATGCGGCAGCCAGACGTTCGTTGAGGATGCGCCGTCAATCCGCGTGTTATTGGAACTGGAACTGGTCCCGTTCACGTTGAACTGCAGCGCGCGCGACGGATTCGCCGGCACCGAATGCGCGTTGCGCGGCGGCGAGAATCCGGGAATCGTCACGAACAGATTCTGATAGTTCCGTCCCGGCGGCGTCGGGACGTTCAACAACTCCTTGGTCGTCACCTCGGCGCGAATCTCCGCCCGGTCTGTCTGCAGCGTCGCCGCGGTTGCCTCCACCGTTACCGAATCCGACACCTGACCGACCTGCATCGACGCATCCCGCCGCGCCACATTGTTGACGACAATGACAATCCCCTGTTCCCGCTGCGTCTTGAAGCCCATCTTCGATAGCGTCAGCTCATAGGTCCCCGGCAGTAACGTGGCAAAGGAAAAGCTCCCATTTGCGTCGCTGGTCCCTTCGCGAACCTGTCCGGTGTCGGAGTTTTTCAGCAGGAGCTGAGCGCCCGGCATCACCGCCCCGGAGGCGTCACGGACATTTCCCACCAGGGACCCATGAAGGATCTGTGCGTCCGATCGCACGGCCCAGATGAGTATGGAAAGAAGCATGGCACAGCCGTACCAGATGAATCGCATCGGTGTTGGTCCCCTAAGTGATTTCGGGCTTATCCGGCCTCGATTGGCCAGATGCGGGCAAATACGGATCCGACCCCGGCCGTCCACCGGCCGGCGGGTAGTTCTCAATCCCCGGACCTCCCATGGGGGAGTATCCTCAATCCACAGCGTTACGAAGAAAAGCGTTAAATGATCGTAGGCGCAATTCCCGCCACCCGCAATACGGCGCTTTCTGTACCCTGCGATTTTTTTCCTGCCGCCCCTAGCGGTTGATCATCTTCTGCGCCGCCTCCGAATACCGTGCCCCTTGCACCTCGATCGTCTGCAGCACCTGTGCAATCTCCGCCAGGTCGGCCTCGTCCAGTTCCAGCGCCACCGCCGCCAGATTCTCCGCCAGTCGCGTCAACTTCGTCGTCCCCGGGATCGGCGCCATCCATGGCTTCTGCGCCAGCACCCAGGCCAGCGCCACCTGCGCCGCCGTCGCCCCCTTCCGCGCCGCCATCAACTCCACCTGCTCCACCAGCGCCCGGTTGGCCTTCCGTGCCTCCGCCGAGAATCGCGGTACCGTATTGCGGAAATCCGTGCTCGCAAACGCTGTCGACTCGTCAATCTTGCCCGTCAGGAATCCCTTCCCCAATGGGTTGAACGGCACAAACCCGATCCCCAACTCCTCCAGGCATGGCAGAATCTGTTCCTCCGGTTCCCGCCACCACAGCGAGTATTCACTCTGCAGCGCCGCCACCGGTTGCACGGCGTGCGCCCGCCGGATCACCCCAACCCCGGCTTCCGAAAGTCCGAAGTGCCGCACCTTCCCCTCTTGAATCAGATCCTTCACCGCGCCGGCCACATCTTCAATCGGTACCTGCGGATCCACTCGGTGCTGGTAGAGCAGGTCGATCCGGTCGGTCTGCAGCCTCCGCAGGCTCGCCTCGGCCACCTCCCGGATGTGCTCCGGCCGGCTGTTCAATCCGGCCGGTTTGCCATTCTCATCGAACTGAAAACCGAACTTGGTGGCGATAACGACGCTGTCTCGAATCGGTGCCAGCGCCTTGCCCACCAGGATTTCATTGGTGAACGGCCCATACACCTCCGCCGTGTCGAAGAACGTGACCCCCGTGTCCGCCGCGGCGCGGATCACCGCCATCATCGCCTTCTCCTCCCCCGGCGGCCCGTACCCGAAACTCATCCCCATACATCCCAAGCCAAGGGCCGAAACCTCCAGCCCGCTCGTCCCTAAATGCCGCTTCTGCATACCCCTACAGACTACCCGGCCTGGACGAAAGTTTGCTGACGCTCCTTCCGCGGTAGCCCGCCTGCAACGGTGCTTTCTCCTCCTGTTTTGACAACACCCGCTGTCAGGGTGCCTGAGAATCGCCTCCTGCTGGAGCGGGGACGCCAGGTCCTCTCGATGTGATCGCAGCGCAGCAGCGCTCGCCGCGCTCCGCGCCCCCCTCAGGCCGGCTTACTGCGGCAACCCGGCCTTCTTCATATCTCCCGCCTTGAAGATGCTCAGCGCACTCAGATCGAAGTACTTCTTCACCGCGGCGTTCACGTCCTCCGCCGTCAGGGCGGCCACCTTCGCCTCCATCTGGGCCGTCCAATCCATTTGGCGCCCATGATACGCAAAGCTGGACAGCATTCCTAACAGCGACTGATCCTGCGTTCGTTGCACCTGCTGCGATTGCAGCCAGGACTTCTTCCCTTTTGCCACCTCCTCGGCGGAAAACCCTTCCGTGAGGATCTTCTGGAACTCTTCCTTCACTCCATTTTCGACCTTGGTCAGATTCTCCGGCGCCAGAATGGCAAACACCTGCAAGGAGCCGCCGTTTTCCTTGGTGCCGGCGCCAAGCATTGACCCCGTCCCGTAGCTCCAGCCCTCCTTCTGGCGTAACCGGTTGAACAATCGCGAATCCGCGTTCTGTCCGAACAAGTAGTTGGCGAAGTGGATCGCCGCATAACCCGGGTCTTCGTCAGACAAGGGAATGTTCATGCCTGCCGCAAACATGGCGTTCGCTTTGTCCGGAGTGTGGATCGTTTTGCTCACCGCCTCCACCTTTTGATATGTCGTCACGGTCCGCGCGTACCCCTTCGGCGATTTCCAATCTCCCAGCAACTCACGCAACTGTGCCTCCACCGCGGCAGGGTCAAAATCACCCACCAGCGTGATCACACCGCTGCTCGTACCGCCGAAGTACTGATCGTGGAACGCCTTCAGATCCTCCAGTTTCGCCGCTTTCATCAGTTCGATACTCTCTTCGAAACTGTTCACGGCGCGGATGTCTCCTTTCGGATAAGGGCGAAGATGCTTCGTGAGCAGCATGCCGGCCAGCGCTTGGGGCTCCCGCAAATTCGCTTCATAGCTGGCCAGGATCGACTGCTTCAGCGTTTCAAACTCGCGCTCCTCAAAACTCGGCTCCCGCAACACCTCCACCGCCAGGCGCAAAGCTCCGGCCAGATTCTCCCGCGTGGTCTCCAGGTTCGCAGTGCCGAAGGAGGCCGACCCACCAGCATTCAGCCGTAATTTCAGCTTGTCCGCCGCATCCTGAATCTGTTGGCGGGTCTTGGTCTTCGTGCCGCGCATCAGCATCGACCAGGTGAGGCTGGCTTTTTCGGCTGCGCCAAACAGCGACTTCTCATCACCCACCCGAAGCGTGATCCGTCCATACACGGTGTTGCCCCGATTCTTCTTTGCCAACATAACCAACTTCATTCCGTTCGGAAGTGTCGCGCGTCGGGTGCGGGCATCGATATTGGCTGGGCTCGGGTCAAAGACCTCTCCTTCGGCCATTGCGGCCCGGCCTTTGTAGTTCGTCACCAGGTTGGTGAAGTCGGGCGGCGGCGGAATTTCGGCCCGGTCCGGCTTCTCCACCGGAAGGAAAGTGCCCACCGTCCGGTTGTCCTCCTTCAAATAGGCCTTGGCAACCCGCTGCACATCCGCTGCGGTGACGTTCTGCAACCGGTCGCGCGAGACGAAGAGCATTCGCCAGTCCGCCATCGAGGCCAACTCGCTTAACGTAATCGCAATCTGCTGCGAATTGGTCATCATCAGTTCAATCTGCTTGCTCAAATTGGTCTTGGCGCGCTCGACCTCCTCCTGGCTGGGAGGCTCTTTCACGACGTCCTCCAAGGTGGCGTACATCGCCTTCTTCGCTTCGGCCAGCGACTGTTCTTTCCGTAACTGCGTCCCGAACATCAACAGTCCCGGATCCGCCCCCTGCATGCCGAACCCGAACACCCCCGCCGCTTTCTTCGGTTCCACCAGCGCCTTGTACAGTCGGCCGGATGGGTTGTTGCTCAGCACGGAGGACAACACCTCCAGTGCCTCCGAATCGGGATGAATCCCGGAGGGGATATGGTAGGCCGCCAGCAGGAGTTGCACGTCTCCCACGCGCCGCACCGTGACGGTTCGTTCCCCATCCTGCGTCGGTTCCGTGGTCCATATTTTGTCCAGCTTCCGCTCGGGCCGGGGAATCGCCCCGAAGTTCTTCGCCACCAGGCCCAGCGCCTTTCCGGTATCGAACTTCCCGGCGATCACCAGGACGGCATTGTCGGGCTGGTAATACTTGCGATAGAACCCTTGCAGCCGTTCAATCGGCACATTCTCGATGTCTGCCCTGGATCCAATGGTCGTCTTGCCATAGTTATGCCAATCGTAGGCGGCCGCTTGGGTGCGCTGCATCAAGACCCGCATCGGGCTGTTCTCTCCCGCTTCAAACTCATTGCGAACCACGGTCATTTCCTTATCCAGATCGCTTTTGGAGATCAGCGCGTTCACCATCCGGTCGGCTTCCAACTCAATGGCCCATTGCAGGTTTTCATCGGTGGCATTCATGGTTTCGAAGTAGTTCGTCCGGTCCAGCCACGTGCTGCCATTGAACGCAGCGCCGTGGTCGGTCATCTCCTTGATGATGTTGCTCCGGTTCTTCGTGGGCTTAAAGACCATATGCTCCAGCAGATGAGCCATGCCGGTTTCGCCATAGTTTTCGTGTTTTGACCCCACCAGATAGGTGATGTTCACCGTTAGCTTTGGACTGGACGCATCCGGGAACAGGAGCAGCCGCATTCCGTTAGCCAGTCGATACTCCGTAATGCCCTCCACGGTCGAGAGCTTTTCGATGCCCCCCGGCAACGCAGGTTGTGCCATTGCCAATGGCACCGGGGCAAGAGTGAGAAGGAGAACCGCGACGCTATGGGCGATTTTTAAGTTCATGGGGATTGTTTCTCCGGAGGAAAGTATCGCTGATCGAAACAGGAGTGTGGGCCAGGCGACTAGGCCTCCCATTTGTCTATGCGTAGTGGATGGGATTTCGGGCCCAAATGAGTTCTTAACGCTCCGCCTGCAACACCACGGTGACGTTCGTCTCGCCCTGATCCACGGCAATCCGAGCACGACCGGAAATGGAACGAATGCCATTCCCGGTCTCGTAGTGGGACACTCTCACGATATACTCCTCGCCAGTGTAAACGGGCGCAATCAACTCCCCCTCGGCGTTTGTGTGCTCTCGCGAGGACCATCGCTCCTTCCCTCCGGGTGCCTCCAGCCAAACTCTTGCGCCTTGCAGCGGCCGCCCGATCGCGTTGACGGCTCTCACCCGTAGCCTCGCCGCCGTCCGCGGCGCCCCGAGCGCAAGGTCAATCCCCTCCACCCTCGCCACTTCGCCCAGAGAGATGGGCCGCCCGCCGGCGTAGACGCCAGGTGGGTATGCACTTGTATCTTCATGGAGTCGCGCGTTTACCCCCACGACAAACTGCCCGGCAGGGAGTGGCTGGAGAATGTACTGCCCTTGCGAATCGGTCACCGCCGTTCGTAGGGCCCGGGAATCTTGCCGCCCCTTCTCATTCACCGGAAACGCCTCAACGGGGACGCCAGGGAGCGGCTTACCCTCCACCCCGCGCACGGTGCCTCGAATGCTCCCGGAGGGCCACAGGGCGAGATCTCGAATCGTGCAGGTCTGGCCCATGATCTCAATCTCGCCGGGAACGTCCTTGACCGGTTCGATTTTGTTCGTTTTCGGGTGAATGGCCAGCCGGTCTGACGAGCGGTTGTTGAACTCGTCATCGGGGACGTAGCCTTCCTTGGAGACTAGGATTTTGTAACGAACGGCCTCCAAATTCGATATCGCATATCGTCCCTCACCGTCGGTGATGGCCTCATGGCGGGCCTCCCCGTTTCTCAACTCCACCCGCGCATTCGAGACCCCGGTCCCGTGCGAATAACGCCCCGTACTTCGCCGGACGATCCCCGCCAGCCCCGGACCCCCGCCGCGCAACTGATTCCGCATCGCATCGAGGATGTGCTCGTTGCCCTTCAGCTCGAACGACCCGTTGCAAGCGGCGATCGAATAACGCGGACCGGAAGTAATGATGACGTACTGCTCTCCAGTACGGATCGGGCGATAGCAACTTGTTCCCGCCCCCGTCGCCACCGTCACCTCCTTCAGTTCTCGCGGAACGTTCTGGAGCGGTTCGATGATCGCCACCCTCCCCGGGCCGTTACCCCACCCGTCCCCGCTGTCGGAAAGGCCTTCCGCCACAAAGATGACGCTGTCTCCGCCAATCGAAGAACACGGCGAAGGGATCATCATGCAGGAACAAGCCCATCCAGGGTTTACGGCGACCAGCAAGGCAAGGAGCAGTTGTCGCATGGTTCCATTAGACTCCGCGTCCGGCGCCCGGGTTTCGGGGAGAAGAGAAACTCGGATGCAGGCACAGAAACGGCCCCCAAACTTGAATCACTCGATGGTCCGCGCCGTAAGCACAAGGGCGGTTTCTGGCAGGTTTCATCGTTGGCTCCTGGTGTTCTCAGAACGACAGCCGAAGCGCGAACTGCAGTTGACGCTCCGGATTGATGACCGTCTCGATGACGCCGGCATTGGCGACACCGATCGTGGCGTTCGGCAACCCGAACCGCGGCGTGTTGAAGAGGCGGCGTGTTAAAGAGGCTGAAGGCCTCCCCGTCTTGCTGGCGGCTTTGTAGGCAGGCCCGATCCGGGTGGCGAAGTTGTTCCGGTCGGTGTTCATGAAGCTGTATACAAGTTCTTGACTCCTTAACGCTATCTATATAGAGTTAAGGCATGCAGCGAAATCGCCCTCCTTCCGAACAAACGATCAGCGTACTGCTCGCTTTGGCCGGAGATCCGGAGGTTTGGCGGCATGGCTACGACCTTTGCCAGCAAACAGGTCTGAAGGCGGGGTCGATGTATCCCATCCTGATTCGCCTCGCCGACCGCGGATGGCTGGAGACAAAATGGGAGACCGACCTCCCGGCAGGGCGTCCTCCGAGGCATCTTTACCGGTTGACACAGGCGGGAACCGCCGCCGTCCATGAACTGCGCGTGGTCGGCTCTGCGGCTGCCCCAGGCCGGTTGCGCCCACGGCTGGGAGAGGCATCATGACTCCCGAACGCTGGTTGGCGCTTGCGTTACGTTGCCTGCCGGCGGACCGCGCCGATTGGGGCGCGGCAATGTTGGCAGAGTTGCGGCATGTGGAGCCGTCTCAACGCTGGAGTTTCGCTCTCAGTTGTACGCGTGTGGCGTTGTTCCCACCGGCTGACGGAGAACCCGGCGGCTGGCGCAACGGCATACTCGTTACGGCGGCACTGGGCGCGTTCTTCGCACTTTTGCTTCAGTTCCCGGAGACCGCCGGAACCTGGCTGGCGCGCGCCATTAGTGCTCACGCGTGGGCGGTCCTCTTCTCCAAAGTGTTCCTGATTGACCTCGCGGTGCTAGCGGCCTTGTTGTGGAGCCTCAGGAAACGGGCGGCGGGCGGCCAACCGTGGACCAAAGTGCCAGTCGCCGTGCAGCAGTCCGGACGTCTCGCGGCGGAACTCTACTTCGGCCTGCTTAACCCGGTGCTTTATCTGGCGATCCTCACTGCGGGCCCCGGAATGCTCAGGTTGCGGACGGAGTGGGCGCTGGGCGGTTGGATGGCGCCGTTGCATGCCGGCGCTTCGCTGCTCCTGGTTGCGGTATGGGGCTGGCGCTTTTGCGGTTCGGCCTTTCTCCCCGGCTCGGCCGCCTCCCGCACGGCCCTTCGCTTGTTACTATCGGCCTCGCTCGCTTGTCTGTTGCTGTTTGCCTGGAAGGATCTGCATCTCCTCATCCCCGATGCCGGGTATTGGAGCGGGCCCCACTTGCTGCTGGCCATCTTGGCAATGGGCCCGATGTATCTGATTCCGGGTGTCCTGATCTTGGACTACTGGCGCGAAGCCGCCAACCCTTCCGGAGCCCCGTCGCCTGCGTTCTTCCTTTTTCCCGGGCACACCTCCCGCGCCGTCATCGCCGTCGCCATGGGAGTTTCGATTCTCACCTTTGCCTTCGCCGTCCAGCGCCGAACCGAAAGCGACGTGCGGGACATGGTGAATGGCTATCGCGCGCCGATTCTCGCCGCGGCCACCCGTTACGAATCCGACCCGCGCCTGATCGCGGCGATTGTCTATGTTACCCATCGCGACCAGCTTTCGCCCTTCCGCGATTCCATCGAACGGATCTTCAGTACCGCCTGGACGATTGGCCTTCCGGACCGTTATCTCAACCGCGCACTCGACCTCTCGCTCGGTGTCGCCCAAATCAAACCGACTACTGCGCAAACCGGCGCTGTGCTCGCCGTCGGTGGTCCGCCTGCCTTCCAACGCGCCGGTGCCCTCCTCATCGAACACGAAGGCGAGGGGATCTTCGAGCCCTTGGGCGCGGGGTGGGAACAGCGAATCAGCCAACGACCCGGCCTGGCTCCCCCCATACCGGTTTACGCCAAACGAGAGCAAATCGTGGCGGCGCTCCACAACCCGGAAAAGAACCTGGAGACCTGCGCATTTCTTCTGGCTCTCTATCAACTCCAATGGGAGAAGGCCAACCCCGCCTGGAGCATTCGCCGGCGGCCCGACATTCTCGCCACTCTGTACCAGATTGGCTTCGCTCGCTCCAAACCGCACGGCATGCCGCGCAGCAATGCCTTCGGCAACCGCGTGCGCGAAGTATATAACCAGCCCTGGCTAAATCACTTCGGGCCCGCGCGGCAGGGGCGCTGACCGTCTGCTCTCCACTTCGGTGGGGAAGGGAAGGTGCCCACCCGTCACCCTGAAAAACGGAGTCACGGCGAAATCAAACTTATTTCTCCCCTGTTATCACTCAAATAGAATTTGAAATCGGCAATTGTCGTTCCCCTGCCTGCTACCTTCAGAGTGGAGAAACACGAGGGCCCTCGCCGCGAGGGCCCTCCCCGCCGCCAGCGGCGAGTGGCGATGAATTTATACGCAGGAGGGTCCCAGAACATATTGAAAACAAAGGACAGAGAAAATCAAAAAAAACAGGAGGGTCCCAGGCGTGTACGCAAATTGGCTACCCTAACCATCAACCGGATGACGCGTACTAGTTAGCGCACACGCACGCAAAGGAGCCCCCATGCCGCTTGCCACCTGGCTCGAATCCATCGCCCAAGACCTCCGCTTCGGCGCCCGCGAACTCGCGAAAAGCAAGGGCTTCACCGCCACCGCTACACTCTCCCTCGCCCTCGGCATCATGGCCGCCACCGCCATGTTCAGCGTCATCCACGGCGTCGTCATCGACCCCTTCCCCTACCGCGACGTCGACAACCTCGTCTCCATCGCCATCCGCAACCCCGAACAGCGCGGCTGGCGGTCCAGCTACTCGGTCGACGAATATGCCGAACTCGCCGCCCGCGCGACCATATTTGAAGGCCTCGCCGCCTCCACCATCTCCGACGTCCTCTGGGTCGACAACGGCGAGCCGACCCGCCTCCGCGGCAATCACATCTCCCACAACGGCTTCGACGTCATGGGCGTCCCCGCCCTCCTCGGCCGCACCGTCTCCGCCGCCGAAGAGGACCCCGAAACCAAGGCCGTCCTCGGCTACCGCTTCTGGGTCAACCGCTTCGCCGCCAACCCCGCCGTCATCGGCCAGACCTTAACCCTCAACGGCAGGCCTCGCACCATCGTCGGCGTCATGCCGCCCCGCTTCTCCTTCCGCGGTGCCGACGTCTACCTCCCCCTCCACTACCGCGCCGGCCAGACCACCGAAGGCGTCACCAACATGCACGTCACCGCCCGCCGCAAACCCGGCGTCGGCAACCCCCAGGCCCAGGCGGATCTCGACCCCATCATCCGCGACCTGGCCTCCCGGAACCCCTCCCGCTATCCCCCCAAGTGGCGCATCGAACTCATTACCTTCGCCGAGACCTTCCCTAGCGGCATTCGTGGCATCCTTTGGATCCTCTTCGGCGCCGTCGGCCTGCTGCTCCTCATCGCCTGCGCCAACGTCTCCAACCTCCTCCTTGCCCGCGCCTCCTCCCGCCAGCGCGAAATCGCCATGCGCGCCGCCCTCGGCGCCGGTCGCGCCCGCCTCTTCCGCCAACTCCTCACCGAAAGCCTCCTGCTTGGCCTCGCCGGCGGCGCCGTCGGCGTCCTTGGCTCCTGGGGTTGCCTCAACGCCATCCTTGCCGTCATCCCCCCGGACGTCATCCCCAGCGAATCGGAGGTCGTCCTCAACCTCCCCGTCCTCGCCTTCTCCTTCGCCGTCAGCCTCGGGACAACGCTCCTCTTCGGCCTCGCCCCTGCCCTCCATGCCGCTTCCGGAGAACTCGCCCATCCGCTCAAGGAGTCCGGCCGCTCCGCCGCCGGCGGCCGCCGCATGGCCACCCTCCGCGGTGCCCTCGTCGTCGTCGAACTCAGCCTCGCCATCGTCCTCCTTTCCGCGGCTGGCCTGTTCCTGAAGACCCTCCTCCAGCTCTACAACGCCCCCTCCCCGGCCGCCATCGATCACCGCCTGGTCCTCCGCCTCCCCCTCAACGCACAGCGCTATCCTACCCCGGAGCGCCGCGCCGCTTTCCTCGCCCAGGTCCTCGAGGCCGTCCAATCGGTCCCCGGCGTCCTCTCCGCCTCCCTCAACGCCGGCATCCACCCCATCGGCAGTTGGGACTTCCCCATGGAAGTCCCCGGCGCTGCCCAGTCCGATCCCCGGCCCGTCAACTTCCACCAGGTCGACGCCGCCTACCTCCGCACCACCGGCATCTCCCTCCGCGCCGGACGCTGGCTCACCGCCGATGACGTCGCCGCCCGCCGCCGCCTCGTCGTCGTCAATGAGACCTTCGCCAAACGCTACTTCCCCGGCCAGTCGCCCCTCGGGAAACAGGTCCGCATACCGCGCCTCCGCCAGCCGCCCTTTACCATGGCCGACGCCACCTTCGAGATCGTCGGCATCGCCCAGGACGCCCTCTTCGACCTCGAGGACGGCCACTCGCGCCCCGAGACCTATGTCCCCTATTCACTCACCGGTATGGCCGATACGGTCATCGTCCATACCCAGGGCGATCCGCTCCGCCTTTCCCAGCCCGTCCGCGCTCGCATCTATTCCCTCGACGGCTCCCAGTTCGTCGACCAGACACAGTCCCTCGCCAACCTCATGGACGAATGGGTCTACAGCCGCGGCCGCTTCCACCTCTGGCTCATGGGCGCCTTCGCCTCCGTCGGCCTTACGCTCGCCGTTATCGGTGTCTACGGCCTCCTCGCCCAGATCGTGGTCCAACAGCGCCAGGAGTTCGGCATCCGCCTCGCCGTCGGCGCCGGCTTTGCCGACATCGTCTCCATGGTCCTCAAACGAGGCGCCCGCCTGCTGGCCATCGGCCTCACGGCTGGAGTCGCCATCACCCTACTGCTGCTGAAACGGTTCGGCGGCGAACTTGGCGTCGCCAATCCGTTTGATCCGGCTTCGCTCGCCGGTGCCTGCGCCGTGCTCGCCGCGGCTGGCCTCGCCGCCTGCCTGATCCCGGCCATCCGCGCCGGCCGTGTCAATCCCCTCGATGCCCTCCGCGGGGATTGACGCCGGCCGGCCCGGTAGTTGGCCCTCCTTTACTGACAGCTGTTAGCCACGTGCTCCACCAGATCGGCGCGCAGAATGGCCTTTTCGTCCTGCTTGGCCCGGATACCCGTGATCCGGATGCGGTGATCGACGTGCCGTTGCAGGTCGTCCTTCGACTCGACCCGCACTTTTTGTCCATCCTCCGTTTTCAGAAAGAACTCCCCGGCTTCCTGGCCTTTCTCCAGGCAACCCGTTACGACAACCGACGGCGGCGGCACAACCCCGCCGGACGGCCCCGGCTGTTGCGCCACGCAGACGCCGGCCAAGATCAGCACAAGAGCATACAACGTACATAGCTTCATGGTTGACTCCTTTTCGATGCGGCATGGCCGCATCTCGAGCCTTATCCAAGCATGTATGTGGCCACTGAGCCGCAAGACCTGTTTTGAGTCGCTTACGCCTTGACCGCTGTAACTCGCGGGTAGGAATTACCTAGGGCTTCCACCACCGGTCCAGCTCCATTCCCAGCGCGTTCACCACGTCCATGTGCTTCATGGCAAGGTTGGTCTTTTCGCCCGGATCGGCCGCCAGGTCGTAGAGTTCCACCGTCTCACCCCACGCCGTCTCCGGCCTGCCTTCCCAGATCGGCAGGCCCAGATTCGGCTCGTGCGGCACGATCAGTTTCCAGTTTCCCCGCACCAGCCAGCGGTACTTCAAGTTCGCCGCGGGCCGCGTAATGTCCACCGCCGTGTGCATGAAGTTAGCCCCGTAAACCGACGTGCGCTTGGCCAGCCTTCCCGCGTCTCGAACATCGATTCCTGGCCACGCCGCCGGCGCCTTCCGCCCTGCCGCGGCCACAATCGTCGGCGCAATGTCCAGCGAACTCACCACCGTCCGGTCATCTCGTTTCGGCGCGATCCGCCCCTTCCACCGGAAGAAGATCGGCGTCCGCAGCCCGGCGTCATAGGGAGACAGTTTCGCCCTGGTCGCGTACAAAGACTGCTGCCCTTCCAGTTGCACCCAGCCGTTGTCGGCCACATAGACGAACAAGGTGTTATCGGCCAACCCCTTCTTTTCCAGGTAGGCGGTCAACTGCCCCACCGTCTCGTCGAACCACTCCACCATGGCCAGGTACTTCGCCTGCGCCGCCGGTTGGCCCGCGTACTTCGCCAGCAGGCGCGCCGGAGGCGTGTGCGGCTGGTGCGGCATCATCGGGGCATACCAGAGCAGGAATGGCTTTCCTTCGGCCCGGTCGATGAAGTCAAAAACCGGCTGCATCGTCTGCCGGCCGATCTGCAGCCCAACGTCGCCGTGGCGCCCGCCGCGGGTCACATCGCCGTGGGACATGCACTCGGTGAACCCGCAGCAGGTGCACTCGCCCTCCCACCACTTGCCCGATTGGTGGCTCACGTAGCCGGCCGCGCCCAGTTCGCCGACAATCGTCTTGGCCTTGCGGAAGAGCGCCACCATGGCGGCGCGGCTCGCCGGGTCCTTGGCGTTACCCGGAGGGTCGTTGCCGGTGATCAGGTGCTGGTGGGGATAAAGTCCCGTCATCAGCGAGGCCAGCGACGGCCGGCAGAGGCTCGCCGGAACATAGCCGCGGGTGAACAGCAGCGCCTCGGAGGCGAGCTTGTCGATGTTTGGCGTCTTCGCCGCCGGATGGCCCATGAAGCCGTAGTCGCGCCAGCCATGATCATCGGAGACGATCAGGACCACATTCGGCGGGCCCGCCGCCCACAACACACTCGCGGCCGCCAGCAATAGAAGGGTTCTCACCCCAGCAGGAATATCACATCTGGTAGAGCATCAGGTAGACAATCACGCCGGTGATGCTGACATAGGCCCACAGCGGAAAGGTGATGCGCGCGATCTTGGCGTGGGCCGGGAATCGCTCGCGCAGCGCGCGGATCATCGTAATCGGCACCATCACACCAACAAACGCCGCCAGCACGGTGTGGCTCAACAGTACGGCGAAGTACACGGTGCGAATGGGCCCTTCCTTCTGGAAGCGGACCGAGCCGACGTTGAAGTGATAGATCAGGTAGGAGGTCAGGAACACCGCCGAGACGGTGAAGGCCGCCAGCATCACCTTTTTGTGCGCCTCGCGCTTGCCCTGGCGGATGAGCCGGTAGCCGATCAGGAGCAGGACAAAGGCAGTGGCGTTGAGCGTGGCGTTCAACGCGGGCAGGTCACGCAGTTCCATCAGGATGCTTCCTCGTAAAGGGATGAGATGCCGGCCAGGAGCGCGTCGATGCCCTCTTTTTCGGCGCTGGGGAAATGGCCGCGGACACGGCTGCGGCCGTCCACCAGCATGATGCGGGTGGAGTGGCTCTGGGCCGTATCGAGTTCGCCGACCAGGAATCCGTTCTTGGCCAGATCGCTGATCGTGGCGCGGGGACCGGTGAGGAAGAACCAGCGTTCCGGATCGGCCTTGTAGCGCTGGGCGTAGGCCGCCAGCACCTCCGGGGTGTCCCGCTCCGGGTCTACGGTAAACGAGACGATCTTCAGGCCCTTATAGGGGTAGGTCTGTTCCTGGAGTTGATGGATGGCGGTGTTCATCCGCGGGCAGGGTCCGTTGCAGGAGGCGAAGAAGAACGACGCCAGCCAGGGTGTTCCGCGCAGGCGGGCGCTATCGAAGGGCAGCCCCGCTTGCGTGGTCAACTGGAACGGCTGGACCACGGAAATGGCGGGCAAGGCGGGACGCTTGCCGCAGGAGAGTGCGGCGAGGCCGGCGGCGAGCCATTCGCGCCGGGGCAGCACGTTAGAACCGGGGCCGGTCGAGCAGCAAAAGCCCGTAGAGCACCGGCAGGTAGATGACCGAGACGAGGAGGACGCTTCGCGCCTTGAGCAGCGTCCGGTCCTTAGACATGCGAACACAAGCCGCGACGAAGGCCACGCCGGCAGCCAGCGTGCCCGCCACGTAGAAGTTGCCCGTCATATCGAGGTAGCGCGGGATCAGGCTCACCGGGATCAGCAGCACCGAGAACAGCAGCATCTGGCGGACCGTCGATTCCCCGTCCGGTTCCACCACCGGGAGCATCTTGATGCCGGCACGTTCGTAGTCCTCGCGGTACATCCAGGCAATGGCGTAGAAGTGAGGGAACTGCCACAGGAAGAGGATGGCGTAGAGGATCCACGCTTCAGCGGTCAGCGTGCCGCTGGCGGCAGCGAAGCCGATCAGTGGCGGCATGGCGCCGGGCACGGCGCCGATGGTGGTCGACACCGGCGAGACCTGCTTCAGAGGGGTGTAGAGGCAGAGGTAGCTCAACAGGGTGAAGAGGCCAAGGCCCGCCGAGAGCCAGTTCACACCCAAGCCGAGTTCCACGAAGCCGAGCACCGAGAGCAGCACCCCGAAGAGGAAGGCGTTGCGGGCGGGCATCTGGCCGGAGGGCAGCGGGCGCTGGTCGGTACGGCGCATGCGGGCGTCGGCGTCGCGCTCATACCACTGGTTCAGCGCGGCGGTGCCGGAGGCGATGAGGCCGGTGCCGACGATGGTGTGCAGGAGTACCCAGAGGTCCCAGGTGCCGTTAAACCCGAAGTAATAACCCATCCCCGTGCTCATCAGGATGAGCCAGGTGATGCGGGGTTTGGTCAGGGCGATGTAGTGCTTCATCAAGCAGCTACCGCCGGGCGAACGTATCGCGTGATTTGCATTCCCATCAGAGCGCACACTGCCGTCGTCAGCGCTCCGACGGCGACATGGATCACTGTAAAGGTTAACATGGCCGCGTGGCCTGTGGCTTGTTCCATGACTTGAATCCGGTACAAATATGCCCCCAATCCGATCAACATCTGGACGCCCGTCATGATGAGAAGCACGAGGGCGGGCCGCTTCACCTGCGCCGGCGCGGCGGCGGTGGAGAAGGCGGCGATTCCGGCGTACATGACCATACCCATGACGAGCATGGCGCCGGCGACGTGGGCCATGAGTCCGAGCAACTGGTGGCGGTAGAGCGCGCCGAGGGCGGTCTGGAGAAGCAAGGCGATCCAGGTGGCGCGGGCCAGGGCGCGGAGGGAAGGGGAGCCTTCGTCGAGGATGGTCTCGACCGGGTTGGTCCAACCGGGGCGGAGCACGAGGGCGGCGACGGCGCAGACCGAGGTCATGATGGTGGCGGCGACGGCGTGGAGGAGGCCGGCGACCTTGGCCATCGCCTTGGCCTCCAGCATGCCGCCGGGCAGAGCGGCGAGCAGGACGCTGCCGATCAGCCAGCCGCGGACCGGACCGTTTACTTGGAAGGCGAGAACGAGAGCGCCGGCGGCCGAGAGCGTCGACAGCCCCCGGTGGAGGCCCTTCCAGAGGCCTAAGTCCATGCCGGGCATGGAGTTGGCACTGGTGAGGCGGGCGCCGGTAAGGACTGCCGCCAAGGCGAATAAGGCCACGCCGGCCGCCAGGATGTGCGCGAAACGATTGCCCATTCCTGGAACCAGTTTATCGCAAGTGTGGAAAAATTCTAGTCTTACAAGAAAATTAGTTCTTGTAAGAGAAATCGGCGGCCTTGGATTCCTTGGCGGCGACGGTGACCTTGATCTCCTGGGTGCCGAGTTTCTCGTGCCAGGCGGCGAGGGTGTATTCGCCCGGGGGGAGGCCCTTCAGGGAAAAGCTGCCGTCTTCGCCGGTGACGGCGTGGAAGGGGTGGGAGACGACGCCGACCCAGGCGACCATCCACGGGTGGACGTTGCACTTGAAGCGGACCATGACCTCTTCCTTCTCAAACTGTTTGACGATCTTCTCGCCTTTCGGCGCCTGGGAGGTGTTCCATTCCTTGTTGTTCTTGGGCAGAGGGTGGACATTGTGCATGGAGGGGTCGTTGTTGGAGATCTCCAGGTCCTGGCCGACCATCAGTCCGAGGACGCGGGGGGCGTAGACGCAGGCTTTCTGGTCGAGGAGGACGGGCGTCTTGGGCGCGGCCCACTGGCGCGCCGGGAGGCCGGATTTCACGTAGATGAAGACATTTTTGAGGGTTCCGTTGGTATTGACGACGGTGTCTTCAGCAACAATGGGCCCTTTGTATTGATTGGCACAGGCCGGGACGGCATCCATGCTGATGGTTTTGGGGGCGGGTTTCTCGCCGGTGAAGGTGACTTTTCCGGTAATGGTGGCGGCGGACGCCTCATCGATGGGAGGCGCGGGCGCGGTCGCCTTCTTCTCTTCGGGCTTGGTCTCACCGCCTCCGCAGGAGGACAAGAGGACCATGCCGGCCACAAAGGCCGGGAAAATTTTCGATACAAGCGCCATAGGGTACATCATAGTATTCAAACCCCTCTCACGCTATGACACGCGCAAAACTGCTCCTCTTTTGGCTGCCCTTTGCCATCCTGGCCGCGCCGCGACCGCTCACGCTGGACGATATGCACAAGTTCCGGGACGCCGGGGATCCGCGATGTTCGCCGGACGGCAAGTGGGTGGCCTACACGCTCACTTCGACCGATGTGGCGGCCGATAAGCGGGACACCGACATCTGGATGGTGAGTGCCGATGGGAAGGAAAACGTCCGGGTGACGACGTCGACCGAGGGAGAGACCTCGCCGCGGTGGAGTCCGGACGGGCGGTACCTCGCCTTTTTATCGAGCCGGCCGGGTCCGGGGAAGAACAAGGGCGCGCAGATCTGGCTGTTGGACCGGCGCGGAGGCGAGGCGCAGCAGTTGACCGACTCCAAGCCCCGGATTTCCGGATTTGAATGGGCGCCGGACTCGAAGCGGATGGCGGTGCTGGTGCGGGACGAGGAAGAAGAGGTGAAGAAACTGGCCGAGAAGGATCGGGAGAAGCCGCGGCCGATCGTGATTGACCGGTATTCGTTTAAACGGGATGGGGCCGGGTATTTGAGCGGCACGAAGAAGACGCGCATTCACCTGTTAGATATCGAGAGCAAGAAGTTCGAACTGCTGACGACGACCGACTTTGATGAGTCGGGGCCGGTGTGGTCGCCGGATGGGACGCGGATCGCGTTTGCATCGAACCATGCGGCGGATTGGGACCGGGTGCCGTCCTCCGATATTTTCGTGGTGGAGGCGAAGGCGGGATCGGCGCCGCGGAAGCTGACGACATTTGCGGGCGGGGATAGCAGCCCGGTGTGGTCGCCGGACGGGAAGTGGATTGCGTATCTGAAGAGCAGCGACCACGGACTGGGCGAGTACAACATGACGCAACTGGCGATTGTCGGGGCGGATGGCGGCACGCCGCGGATGGTGACGGCGCAACTGGACCGGGGTGTTTCGCGCCACGAGTTCACCGAGGACGGCAAGGCTCTTCGCTTTCTGGTGGCCGACGATATGTCGGTATACCTGGCGCGGGTACCGGTGGCGGGCGGCGCCGTGGAGCGGTTGACGGGCGGGCAACGGGTGATCGGGGCCTGGGATCAGGCGGGCGCGTGCACGGCGGCGCTGATTTCCACGGACAACGCGCCGCCCGACGTCTACCTGCTGGCCGGGGACGGGGTGAAGAAGTTGACCGGGCACAATGATGCCCTGCTGGGGGAACTGGTGTTGCCGATGACCGAGGAGGTGAAGTTCCGGGCCAAGGACGGCAACGAGGCGCACGGATTGCTGACCAAGCCGGTGGGATATGAAGCGGGGAAGAAGTATCCGCTGTTGCTGCGGATTCACGGCGGGCCGAACGCGCAGGATCAGCACACCTTCCAGTTTGAGCGGCAGATGTTTGCCGCGGCGGGGTATGCGGTGCTGGCGGTGAACTACCGCGGGTCGAGCGGGCGGGGACAGGCGTATACGGTTTCCATTGCCAAGGATTGGGGCAACAAAGAGGTGCTCGACCTGCTGGCCGGGGTGGACCACGTGGTGGGGATGGGCGTGGCCGATCCGGCGAAGTTGGGAGTGGGCGGCTGGAGCTACGGCGGGATTCTCACTGATTACCTGATCGCGACGACGACGCGGTTCAAGGCGGCGACTTCCGGAGCCGGCGCAGCGTTTCCGCTGGCGTTTTACGGACACGACCAGTACATACGGCAGTACGACAATGAGATCGGGCCGCCGTGGAAGTCCGGCCTGGAGCCGTGGCTGAAGATCAGCTATCCGTTCCTGCACGCCGACCGGATCAAGACGCCGACGCTGTTTCTTTGCGGCGACAAGGACTTCAACGTCCCGCTGCTGGGGAGCGAGCAGATGTACCAGGCGTTGCGGAACGTGGGGGTGGATTCGCAGCTGATCATCTATCCCGGGGAGAACCACGGGATCTCCAAGCCCAGTTTCCAGGTGGACCGGATGAAGCGGTATCTGGACTGGTACAAGAAGTACCTGTAGGGGCGAGCTAGAAGGTGTAGGAGAGGCCGATCATGGGGGCGACACGGTCGCGGAGGCCGTTGTCGTCGAGGCCGATGAGGAGGTTGAAGGTGACCAGGAGTTCGGCGATGGGGTTCACCTTCATGCCGAGGGCGGCGGCATTCTGGGCGAGGCGGGCGCGGCGGACCTGGACGTTGGGGAACTGGGCGCCATTGGCGGCGCGGAAGTTCACCAGGCTGACGCGGTTCCCCTGCAACTGCTGCTGGCCGAGGTAGTCAGCGGCGAAGGTGAACTTGCGGGTGACGCCGAGATCGAAGCCCATGGCGTATTGGACCTGATCGGACTGGTTGCCGGAGGTGCCGGCCTGGACGTTGCCGGCGAGGATGGAGTTTCCGTTCCACTGGTAGGCCACGTTGACATGGGGGGAGAAGTTGCCACGGCGGAGGGAGAGGGCGAGGAAGGGGCGGGCGCCGACCGATCCGGTGCCGAGGAAGTTGTACTCATCGCCGGTGGGGAGGCGGGCATCGATGCCGGTGGCGAGGGCGCCGCTTTTCCAGCGGAGGGCGGTGAACTTGGCGCGGACGAGGACATCGCCCAAGCCGGAAGCCGTGCCGGAAGCGGAGAAGGTCTGGCGGTCGCGGGTGGGGAAGGGCGAGTCAAAGTAGTGAACGTCGGGTTCGGTGGAGGTGCCGATACGGCGGATGGTCGCTTCGCTGACGATTTCGACAGAGGCCGAAGCCATGGGGAGTGCGACGGAGACGTCGAGGCGATCGGAGAGGCCGTAGGTGAAATAGGCGACTGTCTGGCCGACCTGGATGTCGAAGGCATTGTCGGTGGTGATGACATCCTTCTGGTATTCCGGATTTTCAGCGGGCTGGTGCTGGAAGAGGGCGGGCACCTTTTTCAGGTTGAGGCCGTCGAGGCGGTCAAAATTGAAGTGCTGGTAGCTGACACCGGCGAGGAACTTGTTTTTGCCGATGGTTTCGGCGCGTTCAGCGAAGATGGGGCCGAAGCTCTGGCCGGAGCGGGAGTAGACGCCGAGGCTGGGGTCAAAGGAATAGAGGAACCCGGAGGCGGGGGAGGGAATGGGGATGGAGGTTAGCTGGTTGACGATGGAGCCGACCAGCGGGCTGAAGTTGGATTGGAAGGCGTTGGTGAAGTGGGCGGCGTGTTCGCTGTTAGGGAGTACGATGCCTGTCGGCCCGTAGAGACTGGGGAAGAGGGCGATGAGTTTGGAAGACTGGCCGGCGGCTGCATTGGAGCCGGAGACAGGGTCATGGGCAGTGGCGACCAGACCGGTAAGCAGCAGGGGGAGTAAGAATTTCATTGAATGGTGTCGATGAGCCAGGCATCAGCCTGGCGGCGAAGCCGGACTGTTACGGACTGTTCGACGGGGCGCGGACTGCCGCCGTCGTTGGAGCGCATTTCTACACTCAATCGGCATTTGACGGTGGCAGCAGTAGGGTCGACGAGCGGATCGCCGACGGGGGTGAGGTGATATTTGATGGACTTGAAGTTGCGGAAGGCTTCTTCGAGGCGTTTGCGTTCGGCGGGGGTGAGGGAGGGGCGGGCGGCGACAACGGCGGCGATATCGCGGCTTTCGTAGGCGGCCGAGTACTGGCGGATGGCGGAGAGGACGGCGGCGTTGGCGCTGGCGAGTTCATTGGCGGAGTTGGCGGAGAGCCATTGGAGGGCTTGGGCGTGGCGGGGGAAGCGGGCGAGGAAATCGCGGACGGATTGCTGGGAGGGGGCGGCCTGGACGCGGGTCCATTCGAGGGACTCGATGCGTTTGGCGGCTTCGAGGGCGAGCGGGTCGCCGGGGAAGCGGAGGCGGAAGGCCTCGAGGGCAGCCGAATCGGAGGAGGAAGCGAGGCGCTCCCATTCCTGGGCGGCGGGGGAGCGGGGGTTAAAGGCGAAATCGTTGACGAGGGTGGAGATTTCGGCGGGGACCTGTTCGGAGTTGGAGGACTGGCTGACGCGTTGTTTGATGTGGCGGAGGGCGGCATCGAGGGAGAGGCCGGGTTCGGCGATGGCGGCGGTCCAAGCTTCGGCGAAGCGGGAGAGTTCGCGGTTGGGGGCGGGCGGGGTGGCGCGGCCAGGGAGGTTAGCGAGGGCGAGGACGAGGTTGGCTGCGCGGATGTCCATGGAGGCGAGGCCGGGTTCGGGGAACTTGCGCTCGATGGGGGGAGCAGGCGGGGCGGGGTCGACGACGACGATGCCGGTGGCGAGTTTCTTGGTTTCGAGGTAGCGGACGAGGCGTTTGACTGAGTAGGACTGGAACTCGATGCCATCGGAGGAGGCGGGGCTGTAGCCGACGGGGAGGAGGTAGTTCTCGCCCAGGTCCTGGACGGCGTAACCGGAGAAAAAGACGACGGCGGAGTCGGCTGGTTTGAGGTCCTGGAGAAACTTGTTAATTTCGCGGGCGAGGGCATCGGCCTCGACATTGATGAGGAGGTTGACCTGGAACTGGGAAGCGGAGAGTGAGCGGGCGAAGGCGCGGGCGGAGGGGGCGGAGAGGGGGGCGGCGGGAAGCGATTTGTAGTCGCTGTTGCCGACAACGAGGGCGCGCCGGGTCTGCGCGGAGAGTGGGAGGACTGTGAGGGAGAAGAGGCAGAGGGCGACGCGGAGGTTCAATGGGCCTGCTCCCGCCAGAGGACCGTGAATGACGAAACTTCGCGAGCCGACTGATTACTCAGAATCAGGCGGAACCCATTGGCGGCAGCGGGTTGTTGCATGACACGGATATCGGCAGGACGCGCCTCAACCTGTACAGGGACGCCGGCGGGGAGGCCATTGCCGGAGATGGATCCCATGCGGACGCGGTTGCGGACGATGACGAGTCTTTCCCCGGCGGGAAGGGTGCCGGACCAGGTGAAGCGGCCTTCCGGGGAGCCCATATAAGAAGTAGCGGGCTGGTCGGGGCCTGGGTCCTGGGGTTGCGGGGCGGCCGGAGGCGGGACGGGGAGTTGGGCGACCGGTTCGGGGGCAGGGACCTTCTTCTTCTCTTTCGTGGTCTCGTTCGGCGTCGCTTTGGGCAGCGCCTTGCTGGGTTCCGGAGAGACGGGGGCCTGCGGGGGTGGCTGGACGGAGACGGGGGCGGCTGGGGTGGGCGAAGAGGCGGGAGTGGAAGTAGCCACCTCGGCGGGGTGCTGGCGGGAGAGGAAGTAACCGGCAACGGCGAGGCCGAGGGCGAGAAAAAGGATGGCGCGGGCCATGTTGCCACTTTTGGCAGGTGGCTCCGAAAGTTGTTTTGTTTCAGATGGTTGCTGGTTTACATCGGCAACGATAGTGGCAGTTGTGGGGCGGTTGTTCAGAGCGGCGTCGAGGTCGGCGATGAACTGGGTACAGGAGTCAAAGCGAGCAGTGGGATCCTTGGCGAGGGCGCGGCGGAGGACCCCGGCCGCCGGTTCGCGGATTTCGGCGTTGATCTGGGTTGCGGAGGGGGGATCGACGGAGAGGATCTGGTGGATGAGGCCGGGGAGGGAATCCGCGGCGAAGGGGCGGCGGCCGGTGAGGAGTTCGAAGGCGATGACGGCGAGGGAGAACTGGTCGGACCGGCCGGTGAGGGGTTTGGTAAGGATCTGCTCGGGGGACATGTAGGCGGGGGTGCCGATGGCCGCGCCGGTCATGGTCATGGTGGGTGCTTCGAGGATTTTGGCGACGCCGAAATCGGAGACTTTGGCGTGGCCGGCGGAGGAGACGAGGATGTTGGCCGGTTTGATGTCGCGGTGGATAATCCCTTTGGAATGAGCGAAATCGAGGCCGGCGGCAATTTCGCGGAGGATTTGGAGGAGGCGGGGCCAAGGAAGGGGGCCCTGGGCCATGACCGCGTCGAGCGGGGGGCCGTCGACGTATTCCATGACGAAGAAGGTAAGGTCGTTTTCTTCGGCGAGTTCGTAGACGGTGACGATGTTGGGGTGGTTGAGGGATCCGGCGGACTGGGCTTCGCGGGCGAGGCGGGTTTCGAGTTCCTTGCCGGCGGCGGAGTCGCGAAGTTCCTTGGTGAGGATGGTTTTATGGCGACGGCGCGATTCATTTTGAGATCGCGTCCCAGGTAGACGATGCCGCAGCCTCCGCGGCCGAGTTCGCCTTCGACGTTGTATCGCCCAATCCTATCCATGTCCCTGGTTGAATACGGAGATTTGCCAGCCGTAGTAGTACCAGTCTAGCGGAAGCTCATCCGTCTAGAAATCAATAATTTACAAAAAGATAACGGGGTTGCAGCGGATAGCACGAGGGGCGGGTGTTGGTACCGATGGGGGAGAACAGTGTTCACTGATTGGGGGTGGTAATGGAGGGGAACGGAGGGTGAAAAATAACGGGAGAGGGGCTGGAAACGGAAGCAAAAAATTTCTGTGTCTAACCGTTTTGGTAGTGGTTTTGTGGGATTTATGGTTGACACATTTGTATGCCCCGGCTACTATTAGCTAACGCTCTGGTTTAGTCAATTTAACAACTCACAGAAGGTGTAATCATGGGTCCCTGCACGACCTTTCACATTGGCGACAAGGTAGTTTACCCCAACCATGGTGTTGGAACCATAGAGAATATCAGCACCCGCAGCTTTGGGGCGCAGTCTGAGCGCTTCTACCTGTTGCGGCTCAGCTACAACAGCATGACGGTGATGGTACCGTTTAGCCACGCAGGCGATGTGGGCCTACGTAAGGTGACGAAGGGGACCGAGGTGAATCGGGTTCTGTCGTTCCTGGCGACCGGGGAAGTAAAGCGGACGCAGGACTGGAAGGACCGGTTCAAGGAGAACTCGGAGAAGATGCGGATCGGCGGGCTGATGGGCCTGGCGGAAGTCTTCAAAGAGTTGGTGATCCTGCAGACGGCCAAGCCGCTGTCGTTCCGGGAAAAGAAGATGTTGGACTGTGCGCGGCGGATGTTGATTACGGAAGTGTCGATTGCGCGAGCGATGGGCGAACGGGAATCGATTGATCTGCTGACGAAGTCGCTGGCGAAGGCGAGTTTGCCGATGCCGGTGGCGATGTAATTTTCGCGTTTTGCGAATCACGGCGATAGAGACGCTGCATTTGGCTGGCGGCATTACGGTGCACGCCGGGCCGATCCAGTGGCTTTGGGTCCGGATCCATACTGATAGCGGCCTCTACGGCCTGGGCGAGACGTATCCGCACCCAGGATCGGAAGAGGCCGTTATTCATTCGCGGCTGGCTTCGCGGCTGTTGGGGCAGGATGCGGGGCGAATCGAGGGGCTGTGGGCGTCGATGTTCGACGCGGTTTCGTACTCCGGATGGGCGGGGGCGGAGATGCGGGCGATTTCGGCGGTGGACACGGCGCTGTGGGATCTGAAGGGCAAGGCGCTGGGGGTGCCGGCCTACGAATTGCTGGGCGGGGCGACGCGGGACCGGATACGCACCTATAACACGTGCTACGACCACATCTCGTTTCTGGAAGAGCCGGTGCGGCTGGCCGAGAGTCTGCTGGATTCGGGAATATCCGGGATGAAGATCTGGCCGTTTGATCCGATAGCAAAGGTGACGGGCGGGAACTGGATTACGCCGCGTCAGATCGAAGAGGGAATAGCGCCGTTACGACAGATTAAGGAGAAGTTCGGGGACTCGATGGAGGTTGCCATGGAGTTTCACGGGTACTGGAGTTTGCCGTGCGCGATCCAGATTGCGCGGGCCTGCGAGGCGTATTCTCCGATGTGGCTGGAGGAGATGCTGGGGCAGGACAATATGGCTGCCTACCGGGAGTTGGCGTCGGCGACACGGCTGCCGTTGACGATCTCCGAGCGGCTGATGACGACGTGGCAGTACCGGGAGTTGCTGGCCAATGGCGCGGCGCGGATCGTAATGCCGGACGTGGCGTGGTGTGGCGGACTGACGCAGGCGAAGAAGATTGCTGATCTGGGGGCGACCCACTATCTGCCAGTGGCGCCGCACAACTGTGGCGGCCCGGTGCTGCATGCGGCGACGATGCATTTGGCGGCGGCGGTGCCTAACCTTTACATCGCCGAGTCCGTGCGGCGGCACTATGCCGATGAGTATTTGCCGGTGGTGGGGCCGCTGGCGGCTCCGAGGGACGGATTCTTCGACTTGCCGGGCGGGCCGGGGTTAGGGATGGATCTGTTGCCGGCGGTGCTGGAGCGGCCGGATCTGGTGCGGCGGATCACGGAACTGTAGGCTGGCCCTTATCGGGGGGGCGATGCGCGTATAGTGTTGACAGGTTTGAGGAGACCTTCGACATGCTGCGTTGCCTGCTTCTATTGGGTGTAAGCTGTTTCCCGGTGTTTTCCGGGCCGGACGTTTTTGGAGCAATCCGGGCTAACGATTTGTCCGTTTTACGGTCGCTGGGAGCGGGCGAGGTGGAAGTCCGGGACCGGAACGGGGTAACTCCTTTGTTGTACGCCTCGGCGATGGGCTCGTTGGAGGGGATGCAGATTCTGATCGACCGGGGCGCCGACGTGAACGCGGCGGACAATGGCGGTTCCACGCCGCTGCTGTGGGCCGCTTGCGATGCAAACCGGGTGCGGCTGTTGCTGGAGAAGGGGGCGGTGGCAACGGCGAAGACGAAACAGGGGCGGACGCCGGTGATGGCGGCATCGGCCTGTGATGGGGGCGCCGAGACGGTGGGGTTGCTGCTGGCCAAGGGCGCGGACGTGAACGCGGTATCGGCCGACGGGCAGACGGCGATGATGGAGGCGGCGTTCGCGGGTGGGCCGCGGGTGATGAGGGTGTTACTGGAGGCTGGGGCGAAGGCGGACGTGATGGACGGCGGGGGATTTACGGCGTTGATGGGGGCGGTGGGCTGGGATGACGCGGCGTTGGCGCGGATGCTACTGGCAAAGGGGGCAAAGGTGAATGCGGCGAGCGCTTTTGCCGGGAAGGTGGTTCACGGGGACATCCAATTAAAGCGGTTGACGGCGTTGATGATGGCGGTGCCGTTTGGCAGTCGGGAACTGGTGAAGGTGCTGTTGGATGCCGGGGCAGAAGTGAATGCGCGGGATGGGCGTGGGATGACGCCGCTGCAGTTTGCGGTGGCGACGCCGCGGCCGGATGTAGGGGTGATTCAGATGCTATTGCGGAAGGGGGCGGAGGTGAATGCGGTGAGCGGGGATGGGGAGACGGCGCTGGATTGGGCGAGGAAGTATGGGGTGCGGGAAGTAGTTTCCGTGTTGGAAAAGGCAGGGGGGAAGGGGGCGGCGATGGCGGCGGCACCGGAGCGGAAGCAGGCACCCTTGCCGGCGCGGGCGGCGGCGGAGAAGAGTGTCGGGCTGCTGCAGAGTTCGGTGGATACGTTTTTTGCAAAGAGCAACTGCGTGGCATGCCATCACCAACCGATGGCGGCGCTGGCGGTGAAGGCGGCGCGGGAAGCGGGGATGGGGGTGGACGAGAAGAAGTTCGGGTTGATGAAGCAGACGATGGTGGCGCTATTGGCGCCGCGGCCGACGGCGACGCTGGGGATGGAGACGGGGCCGGCGGGGTTGGATGGACTGACGAATACGACGCTGGCGCTGGCGGCGGCGGGGCAGGATGCTGGGTTGTTGACCGATAGCGCGGTGGTGCATGTGGCGATGAAGCAGCGCGGGGATGGGTCGTGGGGGGAGTCGATGGGGATGTCGAGGGCGCCGATGTTCGGGTCACCGGTGACGATGACGGTGAACGCGATGCGGGCGATTCAGGTTTATCCGATACCGTCGCGGAAGGCGGAGCTTGATGGCCGGGTGGCGCGGGCGCGGGAGTGGTTGCTGCGGGTGCGGGCCCGGACGGCGTATGAGCAGGCGGAGGTGTTGATGGGGTTAGGTTGGGCGGGGGCTGAGGCGGCGGCGCTGCGAGCGGCGGGAAGGGCGCTGGTGAAGATGCAGCGTTCCGACGGCGGGTGGGCGCAGATGGCAGGGTTGGGCAGCGACGCGTATGCGACGGGGTTGGCGCTGCGGGCGATGAAGGAGGCTGGGGTGGCGGTAGAGTTCGATGCGGCTTATGCGAAGGGCGTCGACTATATGTTGCGGACGCAGTTGGAAGACGGGTCGTGGTACGTGCGGAGCCGGGCGGTTAAATTGCAGCCGTATTTCCAATCCGGATTCCCGCACGGGCACGAACAGTGGATCTCCTATGTGGCAACGGCGAATGGGGTGATCGGACTTCTCCGGTAAGGAGGGGAAGTCCGGTAGCCAGGCACCAGGGGAATTCCCAAGTCACGGGGAATTCCGGTAAGCAGCATCCAGGGGAAGTCCTATTCTTGGAGGAGTTTGAGGAAGCTTTCGGCGGCGCCGTTCAGTTTGCGGCGGCGGCGGTGGAGGATGCCGAGGGGGCGCGTCAGCGGGTCGGCCAGGGGAACCGCCACAATGCGGCCGGCGGCCATCTCGGTGCCGAGGATGCGCTTGGGCGTAATGCTGACGCCGTGACCGAGGACTACCGCCTCCTTGATCATCTGCAGGTTGTCGAAGTGCATCACCAGATTAATGCTGACATTGTGGTCGCGCAGGTAGCGGTCCACTTCGCGGCGAATGGGGAGTTCTTCGTCAAATCCGACAAAGTCCACGCCCTCCAAAGCGCGGATGGAAAGGCGGGGGAGGCCGGCAAGCGGGTGGCTGGGGCTGCAGGCAAGCACCATCTCCTCGTCGCGCCAGGGGATGACGGCGATTTCCTTGGTCGGTTCGGGGTAGCTGACCAGTCCGAGGTCGGCTTTTTCGGCGGCGACCTGCTCGTAGACCTTTTCCGGCCTCAGGTAATCCACCCGGAGGACGGCGTCCGGCCAGCGGCGCTGGAACTCCGACTCCAGGCGGGACATCTCGGAAAGTCCGACGGAGTAGATGCTGGCCACGCGGACGGTTCCTTCCACGCCGTGGAGAAGTCCGCTCAAGGCGGTATCGAATTCTTCGCGGCGACGGAGGATGTCGCGGCAGAGATCATAGTACAGACGGCCGGCGGCGGTGAGGGTGAGCGGCCGGGTGGATCTATCGAGGAGCGTAACTGATAGATTCTTTTCGACTTCCTGCAAATGCTGGCTGGCGGCGGACTGGCTGACGCCGTTTAAATGGGCCCCCCGGCTGACGCTGCGTGTGTGCGCGATGTCGCGAAACAGCCTGAGGTGGTCGATGTTCACTCCCCTTAGATTACCATTAGGTTGACTTATGTCAACATTCAATGAATTCAGTTTAGCTAATTCTAATGATATTAGTTTGGCTAATGGTTCAACTGGTTGATTTCGAAACGGCTAATACTGTATTCTAGGTGGAATCTCCCGTAGCGAGGTCTCATTCATGTCCAACACGCCAGAAGAATTTCAATTTGTCCGGGGATTGCCCCCGGAGCAGGGTCTCTACAGTCCGATGAATGAGCGCGATGCCTGCGGCATCGGGTTTGTGGTGAACATACACGGGAAGAAGTCGCACGACATTATTACGAAGGGCGTGCAGATTCTGATCAATCTGACGCACCGCGGGGCGTGCGGGTGTGATCCGGAGACCGGTGACGGGGCGGGGCTGTTGATTCAGATTCCGCACACGTTTTTTGCGCGCGAGTGCGCGAAAGAGGGATTCACGCTGCCGCCGGCGGGGCAGTACGGGGCCGGGCTGGTGTTTCTGCCGGTGGAGCGGACGGCGAGGCTGCTGGTGGAAGGCGTCTTCGAACGGATCATCCGGGAGGAGGGGCTGGAAGTTCTGGGGTGGCGCGACACGCCATTGAATGTGGACGCGATCGGGCGCGTGGCGCGGGCGTCGCAACCTTATATCGAGCAGATCTTCATTGGCGGGGCGAGCGGGCTGAGCGAGATTGAACTGGAGCGGAAGCTCTATGTGATCCGGAAGCGGGCCGAGCACGAGATCCGGGCGACCGATATTCGGGATAAGGACTTCTTCTATGTCCCGTCGTTGAGCTGCCGGACGATCGTCTATAAAGGACTGCTGCTGGCGCCGCAGATCCAGAAGTTCTTCAAAGACCTGGCGGATCCGGAGTGCATGTCGGCGCTGGCGATGGTGCATCAGCGGTTTTCGACGAACACATTCCCGACCTGGCCGCTGGCGCATCCGTTCCGGTACCTGTGCCACAACGGGGAGATCAACACGGTACGCGGCAACGCCAACTGGATGGCGGCGCGGCAGGCGGTGATGCAGTCCGACGTATGGGGCGCGGACCTGAAGAAGATTCTGCCGATCGTGGAGCCGGGCGGCAGCGATTCGGCGACGCTGGATAATGCGGTGGAGTTGCTGTATCTCTCCGGCCGGAGCATTCCGCATGTGATGTCGATGTTGATTCCGGAAGCCTGGGATGCCGACACGACGATGAAGGCGGAGAAGAAGGCCTATTACGAGTACCATGCCTCGCTGATGGAGCCGTGGGACGGTCCGGCGGCGGTGGCGTTTACCGACGGGCATGTGGTGGGCGCGACGCTGGACCGGAACGGGTTGCGGCCGTCGCGGTACCTGGTGACGAAGGACGGGTTGCTGATTGTGGCGTCGGAGACGGGCGTTCTGCCGGTGAAGCCGGAAGACGTGACGATGAAGGGACGCCTGCAGCCGGGCAAGATGTTGATTGTCGACCTCGACCAGAAGCGGATTATTCCGGACGAGGAAGTGAAGAAGGGTTTGTGGGAACGCCAGCCGTACGGGGAGTGGATCAAGGACAACCAGATCTCGCTCGACCGGCTGCCGGAACCGGGCCGGGTGTATGCCACCGATCACGAGACGCTGCTGCTGCGGCAGCGGGCGTTCGGGTATTCCGATGAGGATTTGAAGACCATTCTGACGCCGATGGCGGAGAAGGGGGAGGAGCCGATCGGTTCGATGGGTACGGACACGCCGCTGGCGTGTCTGAGCGACAAGCCGCAGACGCTGTTCCACTACTTCAAGCAGCTGTTCGCGCAGGTGACGAATCCGGCGATTGATCCGATCCGGGAAGAGCTGGTGATGTCGTTGACCAGCTATATCGGCACGGAGCGGAACGTACTGGGGGAGACGGCGCAGCATGCGCACCTGTTGAAGCTGGAACATCCGATTCTGACCAACCGCGACCTGGAGAAGCTGCGGCGGGTGAGCTGGGGCGACTTTTTGGCGTACACGCTGCCGATTCTCTATAACGTCCATGGGGGCGAGCAGGAGTTGGAGCGGTCGCTTGATTCGCTGTGCCGGCGGGCGAGCTGGGCGATTCAGGCGGGGTATTCGCTGCTGATTCTGAGCGATCGCGGCGTGGACGCGAACTCGGCGCCGATTCCGTCGCTGCTGGCGTTGACGGCGGTGCACCACCATCTGATCCGGGAAGGGTCGCGGACGCAGGTCGCTCTCATTGTGGAGAGCGGCGAGCCGCGGGAGGTGATGCATTTCTGCTGTCTGATCGGCTACGGGGCGAGCGCGGTGAACCCGTATCTGGCGATTGAGACGCTGGACAACCTGGCGATGAAGGGGTTGATCGGGGTTTCGTTTGAGACGGCGCTGAAGAACTACAAGAAGGCCGTGAACAAGGGGCTCCTGAAGGTCTTCTCGAAGATGGGCATCTCGACGCTGCAGAGCTACCGGGGCGCGCAGATTTTTGAAGCGATCGGGCTGAACAAAGAGCTGGTGCGGAAGTACTTCACGGGTACGGCGTCGCGCATTGAGGGCGTTGGGCTGGAAGTGTTGGCGCGCGAAGCGAAGATGAAGCACGAGCACGCGTTCCATCCGCTGACCGAGTCCGACCTGGAGTTGACGCCGGGCGGGAACTATCAATACCGGGTGCGCGGGGAGTATCACCTGCTGAATCCGCTCACGGTGAGCAAGATGCAGCACGCGGTGAACCGGGAGAGCTACGCGACCTTTAAAGAGTACTCGAACCTGATCAACGATCAGAACCAGCAGCTGTGCACGCTGCGCGGGTTACTGAAGTTCAAGCCGGGAACGCCGATTTCGCTGGACGCGGTGGAGCCGGCGGCGGAGATTGTGAAGCGCTTTGCGACGGGGGCGATGAGCTTCGGGTCGATTTCGAAAGAGGCGCACGAGACGCTGGCGATCGCGATGAACCGGATGGGCGGGCGGTCGAACACGGGCGAGGGCGGGGAAGACGAAGAACGGTTCAAGGTATTGCCGAACGGGGATTCGAAGCGGTCCTCGATCAAGCAGGTGGCCAGCGGGCGGTTCGGCGTGACGGCGAACTATCTGGTGAACGCCGACGAACTGCAGATCAAAGTGGCGCAGGGTGCCAAGCCGGGAGAAGGCGGGCAGTTGCCGGGCCACAAGGTGGACGAGTTTGTGGCTAAGGTGCGGCACTCGATTCCGGGTGTGGGCCTGATTTCTCCGCCGCCGCACCACGACATCTATTCGATTGAAGATCTGGCGCAGCTGATTTACGACTTGAAGAACGTGAATCCGCAGGCACGGATTTCGGTGAAACTGGTGTCGGAAGTGGGCGTGGGCACGGTGGCCGCGGGTGTTTCGAAGGCGCATGCGGACCTGGTGCTGATCGCCGGCGATTCGGGCGGGACGGGCGCGTCGCCGCTGACGTCGCTGCGGCACGCGGGCATTCCCTGGGAACTGGGCTTGGCCGAGACGCAGCAGGTGCTGGTGTTGAACGATCTGCGGTCGCGGATCCGGGTGCAGACCGACGGGAAACTGCAGACGGGGCGCGATGTGGTGATCGGCGCGCTGCTGGGCGCGGAGGAGTTTGGCTTCTCGACGGCGCCGCTGGTGGCGTTGGGTTGCATCATGATGCGGAAGTGCCATCTGAATACCTGCCCGGTGGGGATTGCCACGCAGGACCCGGTGCTGCGGGCGAAGTTCATGGGCACGCCGGAGCATGTGATCAACTTCTTCTTCTTTATTGCCGAGGAAGTGCGCGAGATTATGGCGCAGCTTGGATTCCGGACCTTCGACGAGATGGTGGGCCGGGTGGACCTGCTGGAGATGCGCGATGTGCAGCATCACTGGAAGGCGAAGGGGCTGGACCTGTCGTCGATGCTGTTCAACCCGCCGGTGCCGAAGAAGGTGGGGCGGCGCTGCTCGATTGGGCAGGATCACGGGTTGGAAGAGGCGCTGGACCACAAGATCATCGAACTGGCGCAGGAAGCGTTGGAGAATCAAACGCCGGTGGATTTCAAGCTGCCGATCCGGAACGTACACCGCACGGTGGGCGCGATGCTTTCCGGCGAAGTGGCGAAGCGGTACGGATCCGAAGGGCTGCCGGCGGACACGATCAAGATCAAGTTCACCGGTTCGGCCGGGCAGAGCCTAGGCGCGTTCCTGGCGGCCGGGATCAGCCTGGAGTTGGAAGGCGACGCGAACGACTACGTGGGCAAGGGCCTGAGTGGCGGGCGTGTGGTGGTATATCCGCCGCGGGCCGCGACGTTTGTGCCGGAGCAGAACATCCTGATCGGCAACGTGGTGCTGTATGGCGCGACGAGCGGCGAGTGCTTCTTCAACGGGATGGCCGGGGAGCGGTTCGCGGTGCGCAACTCCGGTGCGACGGCGGTTGTTGAAGGCGTGGGCGACCATGGCTGCGAGTACATGACGAACGGTCTGGTAGCGATTCTGGGCGAGACGGGCAAGAACTTCGCGGCGGGCATGAGCGGCGGTATCGCTTATGTGCTGGACGAGACCGGCGAGTTCTGCAAGACGCGCTGCAACCGGGCGGGCGTGGACCTGGAACCGGTGGAAGATGCCAGTGACATCAACGCGCTGCGCAATCTGGTGGAACGGCACGTGCAGTTCACCAACAGCCCCCGCGGCAAGTGGGTGCTGGAGAACTGGGGCGAGCTGTTGGGTCGTTTTGTAAAGG
Organism: uncultured Solibacteraceae bacterium; assembly: GCA_964430625.1. Classification (GTDB taxonomy): domain Bacteria; phylum Acidobacteriota; class Terriglobia; order Bryobacterales; family Bryobacteraceae. The sequence continues at coordinate 93,451 of CAYSFR010000004.1, read as the reverse complement.
TGTTCCCGCACGAGTACAAGCGCGTGCTGGGAGTGGCGAAGCGAGAAAAGCCGTACTTCGTTCCGGCGACGCAGGGAGAGCAGGTGCTGCATGGGTAAGGTAACCGGGTTTATTGAATACCAGCGGGAAGTGGCGTCGCGGCGGCCGGTGGCTGAGCGCGTCAACGACTGGTTTGAGATCTACCAGCCGTTCAGCTACGAAAAAGTTCGTACGCAGGGCGCGCGGTGCATGGACTGCGGTGTGCCGTTCTGCCATACGGGCTGTCCGCTGAACAACATCATCCCGGACTGGAACGACCTGGCGTACAAGGATCGCTGGAAGGACGCGATCCGGGTGCTGCACTCGACGAACAACTTTCCGGAGTTTACGGGGCGGGTGTGTCCGGCGCCGTGCGAATCGGCATGCGTGCTGGGGATCAATGAGCCGCCGGTTTCGATCAAGCTGATTGAGCGTTCGATCATCGACTATGCGTTTGAGCAGGGCTGGATTAAGCCAGAGCCGCCGGAAGTACGGACGGGGAAGCGTGTCGCGGTGGTGGGGAGCGGGCCGGCGGGATTGGCCGCGGCACAGCAGTTGAACCGCGCCGGGCATACGGTGGTGGTGTATGAGAAGGCGGACCGGGTGGGCGGATTGCTGCGCTACGGGATTCCGGACTTCAAGATGGAGAAGCACCTGATCGACCGGCGCGTGGCGCAGATGGAAGCCGAGGGTGTGGAGTTTGTGGTCAATGCGCACGTGGGCGTGACGGTTCCGGTGGAGGATCTGCGGACGAAGTTCGACGCGATTCTGGTGTCGGGCGGGGCGGAGGCTTCGCGGGACCTGAAAGTGCCGGGGCGCCATCTGAACGGGATCATGTTCGCTATGGAGTTCCTGCCGCAGCAGAATCACAAAGTGGCCGGGGACGTGGTGGAGAATCAGGTGACGGCGACGGGTAAGGACGTCATCATCATCGGCGGCGGAGATACGGGCGCTGACTGCCTGGGGACGTCGCACCGGCACAAGGCCAAGAGCGTGCACCAGTTTGAGCTGATGCCGCAGCCGCCGGCGGAGCGGAGCGCGTCGACGCCGTGGCCGATGTGGCCGGTGATGATGCGGACGGAGAGTTCGCACGAAGAGGGTGGGGTGCGGGAGTTTGCGATTTCCACGACGGAATTCGTCGATGACGGAAATGGGAACGTGAAGGCACTGCGCGCAGTGCGGGTGGGGCCGCCGCCGACGTTTACACCGATTCCGGGGAGCGAGCAGGAGTTTCCGGCCGACCTGGTGCTGCTGGCGATGGGATTCACCGGACCGGTGAAGAACGGATTGCTGGAGGGCCTGGGCGTGGAGTTGGACGGGCGCGGAAACGTGAAGACGGGCGACAACTACATGTCGTCGGTGGAGGGCGTATTTGCGGCCGGGGATATGCGGCGCGGGCAGTCGCTGGTGGTGTGGGCGATTGCGGAAGGCCGGAAGGCGGCGCGGGGTGTGGACGCGTGGCTGATGGGCGATTCGAAGCTGCCGTAAGCAGTTCGGCGGCGCGGGGGCGAGCGATTGGATTCGCCCCGGATGGCGTGGCTTGGGGTGCGCCTTTGATATATTAATGGCACTCCTTATTGCGGGGAACGTGTCTCTATGCGCCTACTCATTGCCCTTCTTGTTGGTGGTGCCTTTATGGCCGCCTTTGGTGAATCCGGACAGCGGAAGGAGTTTTCTCCGCTGCAGAAGAAGTGGTGGGCGTTTCAGCCGGTGAAGGCTTCGCCGGGGGCGACAATCGATTCGCTGCTGCGGGCAAAGATGGCGGAGAAGGGCGTGGTGCCAAATGCTCCGGCGGACAAGATTACGCTGTTGCGGCGGGCGTCGCTGGTGTTGACGGGCCTGCCGCCGACGCCGGAGGAGACGCAGGCGTTTTTGGCCGACGGGTCGGCGGGTGCGTTTGAAAAGGTAGTGGACCGGCTGCTGGCTTCGCCGGCGTATGGAGAGCGCTGGGCGCGCCACTGGCTGGATCTGGCGCGGTATGCCGATTCGGAAGGTTTCAAGGCCGATGAGACGCGGCCCAATGTATGGCGCTACCGGGATTATGTGATTCGCTCGTTGAACTCTGACAAGCCGTATGACCGGTTCGTGAAAGAGCAGATTGCCGGGGATGAGTTGTATCCGGGCGATCTGGATGCGAAGGTGGCGGTGGGTTTTAATCGTCATTTTCCGGACGAATCGAACGCGGCCAATATCCGGCAGCGGCGGCAGGAGTTGCTGTTCGACATCACCGACACGACTGGTTCCGTATTCCTGGGGCTGACCTATGGCTGCGCGAAGTGCCACGATCACAAGTTTGATCCGATTCTGCAGAAGGACTACTACCGGTTGCAGGCGTTCTATCAGAACACGCGAATTGAAGATGAAGCGATTCTGATGCCGGGGCCGGAGTTGGAAGCGTGGAAGGCGCAGAAAGCCGAGTGGGAAGCGAAGACGGCAACGATTCGGGCGGAGATGCAGAAGTTGCTGGAGGCGCCGCGGAAGAAGAAGTTTGATGACCGGCTATCGCGGTTTCCGGAAGAGATTCAGGAGACGATTCTGATCGACCCGGCCAAGCGGAGCCCGCTGCAGTGGCACATGTTCATGAAGGCGAAGGCGCAGGTGACCTTTACGGACGCCGAGTGCGCGGCGGCGTTGCGGGGCGAGCCGGCCAAGCGGTATGCGGACTTGAAGAAAGAACTGGCGGCGTTTGATTCCATCAAACCGGCCGAGCCGCCGATGGCGCAGACGCTGGCGGAGATGCACACCGAGGCGCCGAAGACGTATGTGTTGAAGAGCGGGAATTTTGAGGCGCCGGGCGAGGAAGTGGCGCCGGGATTTCTGTCGATCCTGGATCCGTCCGACGCGCCGGTGAGTGGCGGGCGGCGGGCGGCGCTGGCCAACTGGATTGCCAACGCGGCGAATCCGCTGACGGCGCGGGTGATGGTGAACCGGGTGTGGCACTACCACTTCGGACGCGGTATTTCGGGTACACCGAGCGATTTCGGGTTGATGGGGGAGCGGCCGACGAATCTAGCTGTTCTGGACCATTTGACCGACTCGTTTGTGGCGAACGGCTGGAGCTTGAAAAAGCTGCACAAGCAGATTATGCTGTCGGCGGCGTGGCAGCAATCGAGCGGGAACCATGCGGAGAACGCGGCGAAGGATCCGGAGAACAAGCTGTGGTGGAAGTATCCGCGGCACCGGCTGGAAGGGGAGGCGGTGCGGGATTCGATGCTGGCGGTGGCTGGACGGTTGAACACGAAGATGTACGGGCAGCCGGTGTTTCCGCCGTTGCCGGCCGGTGTGGTGACGCGCGGGGGATGGAAAAAGAACGAAGATCCATCCGAAGCCGAGCGGCGCTCCGTATATGTCTTTGTGAGGCGAAATACGCGGTACCCGATGTTTGAAGCATTCGATATGCCGGACACGCACGAGAGTTGCGCGCGGCGGAATATGACGATCAATCCGGCACAGTCGCTGGAACTGATGAACAGCCGGCTGGTGGCGGACTGGTCGCGGAGTTTTGCGGCGCGGGTACGCAATGACGGGGGACAGAACGTGGACGGGATGCTGGACCGGGCGTGGCGGCTGGCGTATCAGCGGACGCCGGCGGCCGCTGAGCGGGAGAGTGCCCGGGATTTCTTGGCGCGCCAGACGAAGCTGACGGGAGATGAGAGCCAGGCGTGGGCGGACCTTTGCCAGACGCTGCTGTCGACCAACGAATTCCTTTACTTGAACTAGCCATGAACAACAAGCTGCGACATCACTGGAACGTATCGAACCGGCGGGAGTTTTTCGCGCGGGCCGGGAGCGGGCTGGGCGCGATCGCGCTGGGGAGCATGCTCGCCGAAGGGGCGGAGACGCCAAAGAAGACGCACTTCCCGGTGAAAGCGAAGTCGGTGATCTGGCTGTTCATGGAAGGCGGGCCGAGCCATATCGACTTGTTCGATCCGAAGCCGGAGTTGAACAGGCTGGCCGGGAAACCGATGCCGGCGAGCTTCGGGAAGCCGATCACGGCGATGGGAACGGGCGGCAATACGCTGATGGCCTCGCCGCGGACGTGGAAGCAGCACGGGCAGAGCGGGATGTGGGTAAGCGAATGGTATCCGCACATTGCCAAGCACGTGGATGACATGACGGTGATCCGGTCGTGCTGGGCCAATGGACTGAACCATGTGGGTTCGGTGTGCCAGATGAATACGGGCGACATTCTGGCGGGGCGGCCGGCGCTCGGCGCATGGGTGACCTACGGGCTGGGGACTGCGAACAAGAACCTGCCCACCTTTGTGGTGTTGACCGACGACAAAGAAGTGCTGGGCGGGCCAAAGAACTGGTCGTCCGGCTTTTTGCCGGCGACGTACCAGGGCACACAGTTCCGGCAAGGGGACACGCCGATCTTGAATTTGAAACCGGTGGAGGGCGTCACCGATGAGCGGCAGCGGAGCCGGTTGCGCTTGCTGAAACAGCTGAATCAACACTGGGGCGCCGATAAGACGGAAGATACGGATCTGGACGCGCGGGTGCGTTCGTTTGAGCTTGCCTACGAGATGCAGTCGGCGGGCGCGGAGGCGGTCGACATCTCGAAGGAGACCGAAGCGACGCGGGCGATGTATGGGATGGACACCGAGGAGACGCGGCAGTTCGGGCACAACTGCCTGCTGGCGCGGAGGCTGGTGGAACGCGGCGTGCGTTTTGTCGAGTTGTATTGCGGGTCTGGCTCAGGCTGGGATGCGCACTCCAACATTGAGGCCAATCACGGGAAATGGTGCAAGGTTTCCGATAAACCCATCGCGGGTTTGCTGGCCGACCTGAAGCAGCGGGGCATGCTGCAGGACACGCTGGTGGTGTGGGGCGGAGAGTTCGGGCGGACGCCGTTCAACGAGAAGGGCAACGGACGAGACCACAATCCGTGGGGCTTTACGATGTGGATGGCGGGCGGCGGGGCCAAGGGTGGGCAATACGTGGGGACAACGGATGAGATCGGGCTGCGGGCGGTGGAGAAGCCGTGCCACGTGCACGACATTCACGCCAGCATTTTGTATGCGCTGGGAATGGATCACCTGCAGATGACTTATCCCCACAACGGGCGGGCCGAGCGGCCGACGATTGTGGGCGGCAATATCTTCAAAGAGATTTTTGCTTGATACTCTTTTTCCCACTCGTATTCGCGGCGCTGGATGCCGAAGGGGACCGGGAGCTGGCCAAACGGCTGCAGCGCCGGGATCCGCAAGCGCTGGCGGAGCTCTACGATAAATACGGCCGGATTGCGTTTTCGCTGATTGTGCGAATTGTGCGGGACCAGGGGATCGCCGAAGACCTGACGCAGGAGACATTTTTGCGGGTGTGGAACCGGATGGCCGGGTTCGACGCGGAGCGCGGGGCGCTGGGGGCGTGGGTGCTGACGGTGGCGCGGAACCGGGCAATCGATTATCTGCGGAGCGTGGACGGGCGGACGCGGCAGAACGCGATTGAATTGAGCGCGACGGAGACGCCGGCGGTGTTTGTCGATCTGGAAGCGAACCTGATGAACAGTGACCGGGCGAGGCAGTTGAAGAGCGCGTTTGAAAAACTGAACGAGAAGCAGCGGATGGTGATTGAACTCGCCTACTTCGAGGGGCTGTCGCAGACGGAGATGGCGGAGCGGATGAAACAGCCGCTGGGAACCGTGAAGACGTGGGTTCGAACGGCGCTGCAGATACTGCGTTCGGAGCTGGAAGAGGCGGTGCCGGCATGAGCACGGGCAACGAGCACAACGATCTCTACGAGCTGTACGTGCTGGGCTTGCTGGAAGAGCCGGAGCGGTCGCGCATTGAGGAGGAGTTGCGTCGGAACGATCCGGCGGCACAGGAGCGGCTGCGGAAGGCGTTGGAGACGAATGCGATTCTGGGAACGCTGGCGCCGGACGTGGAGCCGTCGAAGCAGTTGCGGCGACGGGTTCTCTCGATCGCCGAGCCGGCGCCATCGCGAGCGCCGTGGAACTGGGCGTGGGCGGCATTGAGCGCGTGTCTGGTGGCCGGTTTAGTCTACACGGGCGTGCAGCGGCAGGAGTTGTCGACGGAGTTGGCGGAGGCCCGGCGGGGGCTGGATCAGACTCGGGCGACGCTGGAGATCCGGGAAGCGACGCTGGAGTTCCTGCGGCGGCCGGAGACGAGGCTGTTGAAGGCCGGTACGGCGGAGGAGCGCAAGCCGGTGGCGAAGGTATTCGTGAACGCCGAGCGGGGTGTACTGCTGGTGGCGGCGAATCTGCCGGCGCTGGAGGCGGGGCGGACGTACGAGATGTGGGTGGTGCCAAAGGTGGGCGGACCGCGGCCGGCGGGATTGTTCAAACCGTTCGGCGATGGCAGCGCGGTTCACTTCCAGACGGGGCGAGTGGCGCTGGAGGAAGCGGCGGCGATTGCGCTGTCGGTGGAGCCGGAGGGCGGATCTCCGGCGCCGACGACGACGCCGTTCCTGATCACGCCGGTGGCGGAATAGGGCGGCGATGGAGTGCCGGGTTGGGTGCGGAGCCTGCTGTATTGCGCCTTCCATTACGAGCTTCATTCCCGGGATGCCGGACGGGAAGCCGGCTGGAGTGCGTTGCGCGCAGTTGAGTGGTGACAACCGGTGCCTGCTTTTCGGGCAGGCGGGGCGGCCGCGGGTGTGCGTGGAGTTACGCCCCGGGCCGGAGATGTGCGGGGAGAGCGATGCGGCGGCGATGGTTTATTTGACGGATCTGGAGGAGCGGACGCGACCGGGGGCCTAGGCCCAGTTTCGCCACTTCAGCAGAAGGATGAGAAACGCGGTGATGGTGAGCGAGGTGGCGCCGGCGTAGAGGAGGCCGTTGGGGTTGTGGGTCCAGGGCATGAACTCGAAATTCATGCCAAAGAAGCTGGAGAGGGCGACCGAGGGTAGGGCGACGGTGGAGAGGAGTGTGAGCACCTTCATGGTCTGGTTGGTGCGATTGGCGACCGAGGAGAGGTAGATGTCGAGGGCGCCGCTCAGCAGGTCGCGCGACATTTCGACGGTTTCGATGTGGCGGGAGAGGTGGTCGTAGACGTCGCGGAAATAGGGGAAGAGTTTGGGGCTGATAAAGGAGTGTTCGGCGCGCAGGAGGTGGCCGGTGAGGTCGCGGGTTTGGGTGAGGACGCGGCGGAGTTCGATGAAGGCGCGTTTGAGGGCGAAGATACGTTCGAGCAAGTCGGGGCGGGGGGAGTTGAGAACCTGATCCTCGATGGTGTCGATCTCTTCGCTGTAGCCGTCGAGGATGGGGAGGTAGGAGTCGACGATGCCGTCGAGGAGGCGGTGGAAGACCTGATCCGGAGTCAGGTTGGGATTAGACCGGACCTTGTCGACGAGGGCGAGGAGTTTTTCGCAGCCAGTTTCCTCGTAAGTGATGATGTAATCTTTGCCGAGAAAGACATCAAAGTCGCCGTAGGTGAGATTGCCGTCGTCGCCGGTGTGGACAGGTTTGAAGACGGCGAACAGATATCCGGGGTCTTCCTCCAGTTTGGCGTTCTGGCCGCGGTGCTGGCAGTCCTCAATGTGGAGGGGATGGAGGGCGTAGCGGGAAGCGAGTTCGAGCAGTTTCGCGTCTTCGCCCTCGTGGAGCGCATGCCAGTCCATATATGTACTATACTGGCCCCGAGCATATGGCTACGGTAATGCAGATACAAGGCTGGCGGTGCTACTTCAACTCGAATGAGGGGGAAGAGCCGATGCACGTGTACGCGCAGAAGGGGCAATCGGAGACGAAGTTCTGGCTGCATCCGGACCAGTATGTAGCGGAAGAGGATTTTGAACACAATCTCTCTTCGCGCGGGCGGCGGGAGATCCGAAAGATCGTCTATCTCCATTTCGATGAGATCGCCAACGCCTGGTACGACACGTTTGGAGGGCGGCGTGCCTTCTAGCCTGATCGTTTATGCGCGGGAGGCGCAGGCGACCGATACCCATTTAGTGATCACGACGCACCGGGGGAAACACGAAATCCGCTGGGAGTTATGTTCGGAGAAGCTGGGACAGGCGACGCAGGCTGAGCGTCAGCGGATGGCGTTATCGCCGGCGGGATGTTCCATCCGATGGCCGCTCCTGGATGAAGACCTGGCGATCGGGCCGCTGATTGTTCCGGCGCGATAAATATTTGGCAACGCGGGAAAGCGTCTCGTGATCTAGTGTAAGGACGATCGTCGCGACACGGTGGCGCAGCCGGTGGCGGGACGATCTTGTGAGCGAATGCCGCATCCTTTGCGCTAGTGGGATGCGGCGTCGCGCGTGGGAGGCTTCTCGGCGACGGCGAGAACGGTTTCCAGGTGGGGAGCTTCGTCTTCGCGGTGGACGAGGGCGACATCGGCGGCGCGGAAGCGGGACTTGCGAAGGAAATCGAGAAGCTCGACCTGCGTGAATCCGAGCCAGACATCGGCGTAGAGTTCCCGGGCCTCTTCGAAGGCGTGGCGCTGGAGGTCGAGGATGACGATGCGACCACCAGGCTTCAGAACGCGAAAGGCCTCATGGACAGCTTTCTGGGGGTGGAGGGCGTGGTGGAGCGACTGGGAGAAGAGCGCAAGGTCGACGGAGGCATCCGGGAGGGGAAGCTCTTCGAGATCGCCGAGAAGGAACTCGACATTTTTCGCGCCGGCACGCCGGGCGACACCGTTGGCATACTCCACCATTTTTTCGGAGTTGTCGATGCCGATGACGTGTTCGGCGCGCTGGGCGAGGAGGAGAGATAGGGTGCCTTCGCCGGCGCCGATATCGGCGATACGCATGGGAGGGAGGAGTTTGATGAGCATCTCCGAGAGGCCCTTCCAGGAGCGGCCCGGGACATAGTCCCGGCCGAAGCGGCCGGCGAGTTCGTCAAAGTAGCTACGGACCCGATCCTTACGTTTCTTGAGGATCAGCCGCAGAGCTTCGTCGTCGTCCCGGGTTTCGGTGAGTTCGAGCGCGGACTGGTGGAGGAGATTGGCGACGGTGGCGTCACCGGAGTACCGATAGAGACTTTTCTGGCCGGCGCGGCGGAGTTCGACGAGTTCCGCCTGGCGGAGTTGGGAGAGGGCCATGGAGATGCGGCTCTGGCCCATGCCGAGGATCTCCTGCAGTTCGGCGACCGAAAGCTCTTCGCGTTCGAGGAGGCGAAGGATGCGGAGGCGGCTTTCATCGCCGAGGAGGCGAAGGGCTTTGAGGAGGCCAGGCATGCAATTTAAACATCGTATCAACAAATCATGATCCGTTGATGGATTTGTGGTAGTCTAACGGGTGAGGAGTTTTTTCATCCCTATGAGTTCCACTGCAAACACGCTGGCGACCGAATATAAGGTTGCCGATTTGGGTCTGGCCGACTGGGGCCGGAAGGAAATTTCGATCGCCGAGCACGAGATGCCGGGATTGATGTCGATTCGCGGGAAATACGCGAAGGATAAGCCGCTGGCCGGGGTGCGAGTGACCGGTTCGCTGCACATGACGATTCAGACGGCGGTGTTGATTGAAACGCTGGTGGACCTGGGCGCGAGCGTGCGCTGGGCGAGCTGCAACATCTTCTCGACACAGGATCACGCGGCGGCGGCGATCGCGGCGGCGGGCGTGCCGGTGTTTGCCTGGAAGGGCGAGACGCTGGAAGAGTACTGGGAATGCACGATGCGCGCGGTGGACCACGGCAACGGGCAGGGACCGGAGCTGGTTGTCGACGACGGCGGCGACGTGACGCTGTTGATCCACAAGGGCTACGAACTGGAGAATGGCAGCGACTGGGTGAACACTCCTTCGGGCAGCCATGAAGAGAAGGTGATCAAAGACCTGTTGAAGAAGGTCTACGCGGAGAATCCGCAGTACTGGCACGGGATTGTGAAGGCGTGGCGCGGCGTTTCCGAGGAGACGACGACGGGTGTCCACCGTCTGTACAAGATGCAGCAGGAAGGCAAGCTGCTGGTTCCGGCGATCAACGTGAACGACTCGGTGACGAAGTCGAAGTTCGACAACCTGTATGGCTGCCGCGAGTCGCTGGCCGACGGCATCAAGCGGGCGACCGACGTGATGCTGGCCGGGAAAGTGGCGGTGGTTTGCGGTTACGGCGACGTGGGCAAGGGTTCGGCGCACTCGCTGCGCGGGATGGGCGCGCGCGTCATTGTGACCGAGATCGATCCGATCAACGCGTTGCAGGCGGCGATGGAAGGCTACCAGGTGACGACGGTGGAAGAGACGCTGGGGATTGGCGACATCTACGTCACCACGACCGGCAACGTCGACATCATCACGCTGGAGCACATGCAGCACATGAAGGATCAGGCGATTGTGTGCAACATCGGGCACTTCGACAACGAGATCCAGATTGACCGGCTGAATACGGCGGAAGGCGTGGTCCGGCTGAACATCAAGCCGCAGGTGGACAAGTACACGTTCCCGACCGGCAATTGCATCTTCATGCTGGCTGAAGGGCGTCTGGTGAACCTGGGCTGCGCGACGGGCCATCCGAGCTTTGTGATGTCGAACAGCTTTGCGAACCAGACTCTGGCGCAGCTTGATCTGTGGGCGAACAAGGACGTCTACAAGGTTGGCGTCTACACGCTGCCGAAGAAGCTGGACGAAGAAGTGGCGCGGCTGCATCTGGAGAAGATTGGTGTTAAGCTAACGACGCTGAGTCCGCGGCAGGCCGAGTACATTGGTGTACCGGTGGAAGGCCCTTACAAGCCGGATCACTACCGCTACTAAGTTTTTGTTTGGATCGATCCTCCGACGGTTCTTCTACACCCCCGCCTTCCCGGCGGGGGTTTTTTTCTTTTTGATAACGTAGGCGGGATGACGAAGCGTTTGATGGTGTTGCTGTTGTGGGTGGGGCTCCTGGCCGGGGCAGAGAAGCAGCCGTGGAACTGGAAGGATCTGGAGGCGGTGCCGGAGACCTTCGAGGTGGCGCCGAACGGGGAGCCGGGCGTGAAGCCGGTATGGTTTGCCGGGATGCCGTATCAGGGGAAGGCGACACGGGTGTTTGCGTATTATGGGGTCCCGGCGGGGAAGGGAAAGTTTCCGGCGATGGTACTGATCCATGGGGGCGGCGGGACGGCTTTCGCCGAGTGGGTGCGGATGTGGAACGCGCGGGGGTATGCGGCGATCGCGATGGATACGACAGGGGCGGTGCCGGAGAGGGCCGTGGACGAGAAAACGAAATGGAACCCGGCGCGGAAGCGGACCGAGTATTCAGGCCCAGCCGGATGGGGGGACTTTGCCAACGTGGATCTGGCGCCGGAGGAGCAATGGAGCTATCACGCGGTGGCGGCGGTGGTGCGGGCGCACTCGCTGTTGCGATCGTTTCCGGAGGTGGACGCCAAGCGGATTGGGGTGACGGGGATCTCCTGGGGCGGCTACCTGACCTCGATTGTTTCCGGGGTGGATGGGCGGTTCCGGTTTGCGGCGCCGGTCTATGGGTGCGGCTTTCTGGGCGAGGATTCGGCGTGGCTGAAGGACTTCGCCAAGCTGGGCCCGCAGCGGGCTGAGCGCTGGCTGCGTTTGTGGGACCCTTCGCAGTATCTGGGGAGTTCAAAGATGCCGATGCTGTGGGTGAACGGGACGAACGACTTTGCGTATCCGCCGCCGTCGTGGCGGAAATCGTACCGGTTGGCGAAGGGGCCGCGTTCGCTGGCATTCCGGGTGCGGATGCCGCACGGGCACCCGCCGGGGGCAAAACCGGAAGAGATTTTCCAGTTTGCCGATGCGGTGTTGCGAAAAGGGCCGCGCGCGGCGCGGGTGACGGGGCAGGGTGTGAAGGAAGGGCGGGCTTGGGTTCGCTTTTCCGGTGGGCCGGGGATTCAACGCGCCGAGTTGGCGTTCACACGGGATTCGGGGAAGTGGCAGGAGCGGAAATGGGAAGTGGTGCCGGCGGAGCTGCGCGGCGGGCGGGCGAGCGCGGCGGTGCCTGACGGGGCGACGGCGTTCTATCTGAACCTGTTTGACGGAGAAGGGCGGGTAGTGAGCGGAGAGTACGCGGAACGATGAAGTGCGGTGTATACTCATGCGTGACGACAGCCGCGGCGTGGGCAATCCGGACCGGCTGATAGCCCGGAAATGTAAGCTGTCTTCCCCCCCCTTTCCGAACCCACATGCTGAGACTTGGCGCACTCATTTTTGCTGTCTTGATCCCAATCGGAACCGCGGAAGCGCAGGACCGGGACGCGTTTGTGAAGCGGCATTGCCTGGCGTGTCACAGCAGTGCGGCGAAGGCGGGAGGTTTTGTCCTGGAAGGGGTGAGCGCGGCGGACCCGGCGGCGCGGCCGGACCTTTGGGAGAAAGCGGCGAAGCGGGTACGGGCACGCGAAATGCCTCCTCCGCGTATGCCACGGCCCGACGAGGCGGAGGCGCGGGCGTTTGTCGATGGGCTGTCTGGGGAATTGGACCGGGCATGGGAGAAGACGCGGTTTGCCGGGCGGCCGGTGATTCGCCGCCTGAACCGGACCGAGTATGCCAACACGATCCGCCACCTGTTGGGGCTGGAACTGCCGCTGGCCGCCGAGTTGCCGCAGGATCAGATGGCGGCCGGGTTTGACAACATTGCCGATGCGCTGTCCATGTCGCCGCTGTTGCTCGAGCGGTATTTGAAGGTAGCGCGCCGGGTGGGCGAACTGGCTACGGGGACGGGCGACGCATCTCCGGTGGTGGAGATCTTTCCGGCGAAAGGGACGCAAGCTGCCTGGCAGGGAGAGGGGATGCCGTTCGGGACGCGGGGCGGGATCCGGGTGGAGCACTATTTCCCCCGGGACGGCGACTACGATTTGCGGGCATTCCTGGCCAAAGAGAGCCTGACTCCGCTGGAAGGGGTACGGTTCTTCCGGCTGCGGCTGGAGAAGGTGAAGGCCGGCGCGCACACGGTGATTGTGACTTTTCCTGACGAGTTCGCCGAGCGGGAAGGGCCGGTGATGAACGTTGGCGGGCCGGGGGGGCGGCCGCTGGGCGGGCCGTTGGATGTACTGGGAAGCGCGGTCCGGCCGACACTCGAGTTCCGTGTGGACGGGCGTCGGGTGAAGCTATTTGAGATTGGCGGGATGACTGCCGGCGAAGCGGCCTTTGATGGGCAGCCTGGGCCGCCGACGCTGGGGCGGATTGAAATCGCCGGACCGTACAATGCCACCGGGCCGGGCGAGACGGTGAGCCGCCGCCGGATTTTTGTGTGCCGGCCGAGCGCGGGCGGGCCGGAGGAAGAGTGTGCGCGGCAGATTCTGAACCCGATCGTCCGGCGGGCGTTCCGCAGAGACGTGGGGCCGCGCGATGTTGCGCCGTTCCTGAAGAGCTTCGCGGCGGCGCGGCGGACCGGCGGATTTGACACGGCAATCGGCGCGGCGATTCGCGACATTCTCCTGACGCCGGATTTTCTATTTCGTCTGGAGTTTGACCACCCTGACGCGGCACCCGGCAGCGCGCAGCCGCTGACGGCGTTTGAACTCGCCTCGCGGCTCTCCTTCTTTCTGTGGAGCAGTATCCCGGACGATGCGTTGCTGGACGCGGCGGCGGGCGGCCAACTGCGTGAACCCGCGGTGCTGGAACGGGAGGTGCGGCGGATGCTGGCCGACCGGCGGGCGGCGGCGCTGATGGACAACTTCGCGGCGCAATGGCTGGGACTGCGGGAGTTGGCGGGCGTGGAGCCGGATAAGCAACTTTATCCGGAGTTTGACGCGGCTTTGGGTGCGGCATTTCAGACGGAGACGCGCCTGTTTGTGAACAGCCTGCTGCGAGAGAACCGGAGCGTTCTGGACGTGTTGGGTGCCGACTACACGTATCTGGACGAACGCCTGGCGGGGCACTATGGCATCGCGGGTGTGACGGGGCCGGGGTTCCGGCGGGTATCGCTGCAGGGGAATGCGGAGCGCGGTGGACTGTTAGGGCAGGGAAGCGTGCTGCTGCTGACGTCGCACTCGACCCGGACCTCGCCGGTGCTGCGGGGCAAGTGGATCCTGGACAACCTGCTGAACTCACCGCCGCCGGCGCCGCCGGCCAATGTACCGCCCTTGGAAGAGAGTACCAAGGGCGGGAAAAAGATGACGGCGAGGGAGCAGGTGGAGAAGCACCGTGCAAACCCGAGTTGTGCGGCGTGCCACGACCGGATCGACCCGTTGGGCTTTGCGCTGGAAAACTATGATGTGATCGGACGCTGGCGGACCAAGGATGACGGCGGGCCAATTGACGCATCGGGAAAGCTAGCCGGCGGCGTGGAATTTGCCGGGCCACAGGGATTGAAGAAGTTGATGTTGGCTCGCGGCGGGGAGTTCGCACAGGCGACGCTGGAGCGGTTGATGACCTATGCGCTGGGACGGGAGTTGGAGGCACGCGACCAACCGGCGGTGCGGGCCATTTTGCGTGAAACCGCGGGCGGCCGATATCGCTTTCACGATCTCCTATTGGGGATCGCGAAAAGTGTACCCTTTCAAATGAGACAGAAGCAGGAGCGCTAGAACCATGTTTGTTTCGCAGAAGTATCTTCCCCGGCGGACGTTTTTGCGTGGCGCTGGTTTCGCGATGGGATTGCCCCTGCTGGACGCGATGATTCCGGCACTGGCGGCGGAAAAGACGACGGCGGCGGCGCCGGTGCGGCGGCTGGGTTTTGTGATCTATCCATTGGGCGTGGATCAGGCACGTTGGAAGCCGAAGGGCGAAGGCTCGAATTGGGTGAGCAGCGAGGCGCTGGCGCCGCTGGAACCGCACCGGAAGAAGTTTGTGGTGATGACGGGCTTGTCGTCGGATCCGGACCGCAGCAAGGCGGGGTTTCATGACCGGGCGCTGGCGTCGTTTCTGACGGGCGTGGAAATGACGAAGGGGAAGGTCCACGTTGGTATTTCCGTGGACCAGTTGGCGGCACAGACCTTAGGAAAAGACACGCCGTTTGCGTCTTTGGAGCTATCGACAGAGACCAACCTGGCGGGCGCGGCGCATGTGGGGCCAGTGTTCAAGACCGCGACGACGCCGCTGCCGTTCGAATACAATCCGCGGCGGGTGTTTGAACGGCTGTTCGGGGAAGGCGGAAAGATCGATCCGGCGGCTTCGGCGGCGCGCGATGCGGCCGACCGCAGCAGCCTGGATGCGGTGACGGAGCGGATCAACGAACTGAAGCTGCGCCTGGGCGCCGGCGACCGGCGGAAACTGGACGAATACGTGGAATCGATACGCGACGTGGAACGGCGGATTCAGGTGGCCTCGCGGAAGCGGCCGGTGGACCTGCCGGAGATGGCGCGGCCGGCCGGGGCGCCGGACTCCTGGCCCGAGCACGTGAAGCTAATGTTTGACCTGCAGACGCTGGCTGTGCAGGCGGACCTGACGCGGGTGTGGACCTTCATGTACGCGAGGGAGGCGACCTCCATCAACTATCCGCACCTGGATATTTCGATGGGGCACCACGAGATCTCGCATCACAACTTCGAAAAAGACAAGCTCGACGCGCTGGCGAAGATCAATGTCGACCAGTCGCGGCTATTTGCGTACTTCCTCAGCAAGATGGATTCGATCAAGGAAGGGAACTCGACGTTGCTGGACCATTCGTTGATTCTCTACGGCAGCAACTTGAGCGTGCCGACGTCGCACAGCCAGCGGGATCTGCCGATCATCCTGGCCGGCGGCGCGGCGGGGCGGATCGCCGGCGGCCGCTACCTGGCTTTCCCCGGCGATGAAACGCCGCTGACGAACCTGTACTTGACCATGCTGGATAAGGTGGGCGTTCCGACCGAGAAACTGGGCGACAGCACGGGCCGCTTGAACCGGCTGGAGGTCTGAGGCGATGCGGCGAGCGTTGCTGGCGGCAATGGTGTTGGCTGTGGCAATGGCGCGCGACGGCGCGGCGTTGCTCGACGCGGCGCGGAACGATGACCGCGGGGCGGTGGAACGGCTGCTGCGCGAAGGAGTCAACGCCAACGAGCGGGAGAGCGATGGAACCACGGCGCTGGCCTGGGCGGCGACGCGGACGAATGTTGAAATGGCCTCGGCTCTGCTGCGGGCCGGGGCGGATCCGAACCTGACCAATGAACTTGGCATCGGTCCGCTGGCGCTGGCGATTCTGAATGGATCGCGGCCGATGGTGACGCTGTTGTTGGAGCACAAGGCGGATGCGAATGTGGCGCGGGAGAATGGGGAAACACCGCTGATGACCGCGGCGCGGCTGGGGCATATTGACATGGTGAAGGCCCTTCTGGTGAAGGGCGCGGCGGTGAATGCGCGGGATAAGAAATTCGGCCAGACGGCGCTGATGTGGGCGGCCGGGCAGCCGGAGGCGGTTCGGTTGCTGCTCGAGTTCGGCGCCGATGCCCGTGTGGCGACCAAGACTTGGGATGTGAAGTACACCATCTATCTGCCGACGACGGTGACCCTGGGCAAGACGGGCATCCCGTGGAACAATGAGGGCGACTATGTGGCGAAGAAGGGCGGGCTGAATGCACTCTTTTTCGCGGTGCAGAAGAACGACCTGGAATCGGTTCGCATGCTGCTGGACGCCAAGGCCGATGTGAACTCGGTGGCGGCTGACGGGACGACGCCGCTGTTGGCGGCGCTGTTCAAATGGGATCCGCCGAAGGCGACCTTTGTTCCCGGGAAGGGCGCGCCGGCGACGGCGGGGAGTTCCCAGCGATTCAGCCCGGACGTGCGGATGGCGAATCTGTTGCTGGATCGGGGCGCGAAAGTGCAGGTTGCCGACGGCGCGGGGTACACTCCGCTGCACGGCGCGGCATTGGCGGTGGCGAAAGCGGCCCGCAGCGGGACGAGGCAGCGCAGCGCGTACGGGCAGACGGCGGCAGCGCTGGCGTTGGGCTCCGACGACGGGTCTGCGCCGGGGGAGAGCCTGAAGGAGGCGCTGGCAATGGTCGGCCGGTTATTGGAAGGCGGGGCGGATCCGAACCGGCAGACGATGTATCCGACGGGCGGGCCGGCGGGCGATGTGCGGATTAACCCGGCGCCGCCGGGTTCGTCGGCGATGCACATTGCGGCAAGTTCGGGGAGCGTGGAGTTGGTGCGCATCCTGGCGGCGCGGGGCGGGAACCCGAACCTGGTGCGGAAGGACGGGCACACGCCTCTATCGGTGGCGGTACTGGCAGGCGACCTGGCCGTGGTGAAGGAAGTGGTGGCGCGCGGAGGCGATGTGAAGGGTCGCTGGAGTCCGCAGGACAAGATCCCGGACCCGGTGGAGGCCATTACTTTGGCGCGGCAGAACCAGTCTGTGCTGCATTTGGCGGCGATCGAGGGCAAACCGGAATTGCTCGAATACCTGCACACACAAGGCGCGGCGCTGGATGTGAAGAATTCGATGGGCGAGACGCCTTTCGACCTGGCGGACAAGCAGGAACGGTACCGGGAGGCTATTCAGCGTCAAGGGGCTGAGGGCGACGAGGAACGCTTGAAGAAGATTGTTCGGCGGACAGCCGGGACCGATACGTTGAAGCGGTTGGCGAGCCGCTAGGTTGTACTAGGGTACTAAGGTTCCGGCGCGACCTTAGTACGGCTTTTCGGTACGTACCTCCCATTGTTGAAGAGGTGGGCCAGCATCGAAACTCGTTTAGATGCTGTTAACGGTTAGAGTGGACAACCCTCCACCCGCGAAGGGACCCGTGGCGGACGGAAGATCGGGCCGGCGCGATACGATCTATCCCCACCGCAGCGTGCGTGCGTTGCCAGTACGGGCGAAAAGAGTGTGGGCGGGCGTGGCGCTGGCTCTATTGATCACTGTCTTGAGCGTGATCTATGCGGTTCCGATCATGGAAGGACATTCGCGTGTTGCCGCCGTACTGGCTGGTTGGGCCGGGTTGCCAGTGACGGGTTGGGAGCCGATCGGGGTCTTTCCCGGTTTGGAGCCGGCGAGCGGTCCGGTGCTGGCAATCCCGGCGTTTGCTGAGGTGAACGAAGGGGCGAGGCTGGCGCTGATCCTTTCTATCGTCGGGTTGCTGATCGTCGCGCAACGATTCTCCCTATTCCGGAACGTGGCGAATTTCATGATCGTCCTGCTGGTCCTGTCGGCGGTCGCCAACGCCGTTTTCGACAATTTCCGATTGCAGTCGACGACCTTTGGCCAGATCTGGCTGCGCCAGGAGATGCTGGTGTGGCTGATTCTCCCCTGGGTGCTGCTGCTGCTGTTCGTGATTCCCCAGGCGAGCCTGTTTCGCGGTCTGTTGTGGGTTATCTTCCTGCAGGCCTACGGTTTCTTCTTCTCGGCGCTACGGATGGTGTTTGTTCTGGGAGTGTTGCACCACACCGGGTTGATTTTCATGCCGCCCCTCTGGTTTCTGCTGGGCACGCTGAGTGACCTGCTGTTTGTTCTTTTCTTCTATTCGCTGGCTATACACCGCTCGTCGGGTGAACTGTGGGGGGTACGGAGCGCATGGCAATCACACTTCTAATCGGCATCTCGTATGTCGTCATTGCATTTGCAGTGGCATTCCTTCTGCTGTACGCGATTCGCCACTATCTGCTGGGTTACTCGCGGCTACGGATTGAGCACCCGAAGGACTCGATGGAACTCGTTGGGTTCTATATGCCGCGGGTGACGGTATTGATCCCGATGCATAACGAGGAACGGGTGGCGGCCGATGTGCTGCAGGCCTTGGTGGACAGCGATTACGACTGGGAAAAGCTGGAGGTGATTCCGATCAACGACCGGAGTACCGATGGCACCAAAGACATCGTCGACCGGTTCGCCAAGAAGTATCCATTCATACAACCTCTGCATCGCACGGGTGGGCAGAGCGGGAAACCGGCGGCGCTGGTGGAGGCGTGCGCGAAGGCGACGGGCGAGATTCTGGTGATGTTCGATGCCGACTACGTGCCGGGGCGGAGTGTCGTGAAGATGCTGGTGGCGCCGTTTGCCGATCCGGAAGTCGGCGCGTCGATGGGACGGGTTGTGCCGCACAACATCGGCGATAGCTTGTTGAGCGGGTTACTGTCGCTAGAACGCTCGGCCGGCTATCAGGGTGTGCAGCAATCGCGGTTCAACCTCGGGTTTACGGCGCAGTTCGGCGGTACGGTGGGTGCGGTGCGGGCCGCGGCGCTCGAGTCAGTGGGCGGATGGAATCCGGAATCCCTGACCGAAGATACGGACCTGACATTCGCGATGTTATTGAACGGGTGGAAGACGGCCTATGTGAACCGAGCGGAATGCTATGAGGAAGTGCCGCAGAGTTGGTTAGTGCGGCGGAAGCAGTTGAGCCGCTGGGTAACCGGGCACACGGAGTGTTTGCACAACTACTGGCCGGATCTGATGCGGAGCCGGTTTTTGTCGCCCTGGGAGAAAGTGGACGCGTTGTTCCTGCTGGCGATGTACTGGACGGCGCCGGTCCTGGTGCTGGGGTGGGTGGCATCGCTGCTGCTGTTCTTTATTCCGGAGGCGCACCAGACCCCGTGGTTGCCGGTGGCGTTGGCTTTTCTCGGCTATCAGTTATTCGCCAATCAGGCAACGTTTCTCGAAATTGGGGTGGCGTCGATGTTGGACGGGACACGAATCCGGTCCCTGCTATTGCCTCTGAATTTACTGAACTTTTTCGCCAACACCGGGGCAATCTGCCATGCGCTGTGGAAGTTCTATTGGAACCGGATGTGGGGTTCCGGCGGAGATGGCTGGTATAAGACGCACCGGACTCGCGGGAATTCGGGCGGCGGATTTTTTGGCGGCGCCGATGGGCCGGCCGTGACGGCACGGTCCGTGTCCGGGCTCTATCACTCACGGGCGCAGGGAGACTAGGTATGGCATTCCTTCTATTCACAATCGCCTTTTGCGCCGTTTTCTACCTGCATTTCTCGGTGGCGCACCGCGCGTGGCGGCAGATTCGGGGCCGTCAGTCGGCCGAGTTGGACATGGGCTATGTCCGGCTGGAGGACTATTTTGGCCAGTCGTTCCGGCAGAAGGTGGCCGGGTGGATCAAGACATTGCCGCGAGCGACCAATAGCACGACCGGGCTCCGAGTTTTCGACAAGGGAAATGAACGGATTTTCGTTGCCGGCGGGGCGCAGTATCCCGCGGGGCGGACGGAGCGGGAGATCCTTGTGATCGAGGGGGATTTTGCCTGCGGGCGGGATTGCGACTTCGAGAAAGAGCTGCTGGTGAAGGGAAACTGCACGATTGGTCCGGACACGAGAATGCAGGCTCTTGCCGTGGATGGGATGTTGCAGTTGGGAGAAGGTGCCGAAGTGCGGCGCTGGGTGGACGCCGTGAAGCATCTTACGCTGGGCAGCGATGCCGTGGTACGGAGCCGGGTAACTTCGCGGACCTCCATAGAGTTTTCGCCGGGGGCGCAAGCGCTGTCGCTGTTCGCGCCGGAAGTGTTCACCGAAGGCCGGCATGAGAGCGAATTACAGATTGAAGTGGCGCCGTCAATAATCGTGCAGGTGCCTCACGCCGAAGGAAAGGGGACAGCGGCGCACGGCTATGACCCGGCAAAGCTGTTTTCGATGGGCGCGAATACCTATCTTTATCATGGCAATCTGCACTTGGCCGTGCCGCTGCATTTGCGTTCGCCGCTGGTGGTTCGAGGTGATTTTTCTTGCCCGAAGGAGAGCCTGTTGGAGGGAGACCTGAAGGCCTATGGCTCCATCACGATCGGCGCGGCATCGGTGGTAAAGGGGAACCTGGTGGCCGGTGGAGATATCTCGCTGAAGCCCAATACCTACTTTCAAGGGCTGCTGCACGGGGGCGGCGCGGTCCGGTTGTCGCGGGGAGTGCGCGGGTTACGGGATAAGTTGCCGGTGGCGGTATACGCGGGCGGAGTGATGACGGTGGAGAGCAATGTGGTGGTGAACGGGAAACTGGCTTCGGCGGAGCGAGTGGTGGCAGTGTCGACGCCGGTGGCCTGGCTGGAAGGGGCTCGCGGCCCGGCGGTGCGCGCGTGAAGGAGAGCAGGATGAAACGAGTATTCTTGACGATTCTGGGGATGGCCGGCGTGGTGTTTGGCCAGTCCCAGGAGACGCCGGCGACGTTTGAGCGCCCTGGCTATGAGAGCCCGCTGCCCGTGCTGCTGGAAGTGGGAACCTACCACAGCGGGGTGACCAACGGATATGGGTACTGGCGCGGCGCAGACGCGGCTTTGTGGTTGCGGCACAACCCCCGGTTTACTCCCGTGTTCCTGTTCAACTCCCAGACGCGGCCGGGAATTACCCAGCAGAATCTGGGGTTTTTCAGCTTTGCCAACTGGACCAAGAACTTCTACACCACACAGGGCTTCAGCGTTTCTCCGAAGAGGGATGGCTTTTCCTTGTTTCCGCATCAGCGCTTCGACGTGAAGGGGTTTTACAAGGCACCCTTCAATCGGCGCCTCGTGCTCGCGGCGGGTTATTCGCACTTCTCTTTTGGCAGCCTGGTGAAGGGGGACATCTTTAACACCGGGTTCATCTACTATCCACGCAAGATGATGGTGGAAGGGAATTACTATCTGAACCGCAACCAGCCGAATAGCCTGCTTTCGAGTTCGGCGAGCCTGGCGGTGCAGCGCGGGCAGGAAGGCAAGCACTGGGTGGGCGCGGTGGTGGGCGGCGGCAAAGAGGTCTATACCTATATCGCAACCACGCCGCTGGAGGTGAACCTGAACAGTGTCTCCACCCAACTGTTCTTCCGCAAATGGCTGAGCCGGCACTACGGATACTATGTTTCGCTGGACCATCAAACCAAGTTCGGCGCGTACTCGCGTACCGGAATGACGGGTCGCATGTTCTTCGAGTTCTAGAACCTCTTCCCGCTGTCGTCCCGGTACGGGCGGGGGATCCCTCCATTACTGAAGGCGCGATTGGCCTATTGGGCCGTTCCGGCGCGCATGGCGGAATGGAGAGGAGGTAAATACCGATGCAACAGAGTAGACGCCCGGTGGGGCTGTTACTGGCCGCTTTGGCCGCTATGCCGGGACTGACTGCGGCAAATTATACGTTTAATGATTTCAGTAACCCGACGGGAATCACGTTGACCGGTGACGCGGCTTTGTCGGCGAACCGGCTACGACTGACCGGGGCGCAGGAAAACCAGCTAGGTGCGGCCTGGCTCAATAACCGCGTTAACGTCCAGGGCGGTTTCGTCACCACATTCCAATTCCAAATGACCGACCGCGGCGGCCACACTCCAGACTGGGAGCCGGGGGTCGTCAACGACGGGGCGGATGGATTTACCTTCACCATTCAGAACGCTGGTCAATCGGCGTTGGGGCTGTATGCGAGCGGGATCGGTTACTACGGAATTCCGAACAGCCTGGCGATCGAGTTCGATACCTGGAACAACAAGCCCTCCTACTGCGAGCCCAACGGCAACCACATCGCCGTTCAGACCCTCGGTGCAGCGGAGAACCACCCGGAGCACTGCGCGGACTCCGGCGGCGCTTTTGCCAATCCGACGCTCGGGATCGTCACGCCGTCCAAGGATATGTCCAACGGAACAGTCTACGACGTGATGATCACCTATCTGCCCGGGGCGCTCTCCGTTTACTTCGACAACATGTCGGCACCGCTGCTGACTGTGAACGTCAACCTGGGTCAAGTTCTGAATCTCGAGAACGGGACCGATGCCTTTATCGGATTCACGTCATCCACGGGCGGAGCGTTCGAGAACCACGATATCATCCGGTGGCGCTACAGTGACGTGCCGGAACCGGGAACGATGACGCTGGCTGGAATTGTCCTGATCGGCTTGGCGCTGGCCCGGCGTCAGCGGCCAACGCCCTGAATATTGACAAGATCGTCGACCTCGGGCTTGCGCTGGTTCAAGCCCGATTCCAAGGTCTGCGGAGCGCGCCAGTAGTCCATATGGGAAGTCATGTGGACGCAGGAAATGGTGCAGTGCGGCGCGCAATCCTTCTTTGTGAGGAATTCGCGGCGGATGTCGTCGACGGTGTATTCGAGCAGCGGGACGCCGGGGTAACCGCGCTGCTGGGAGCAGTAGTGGACGAGTCCATTTTCGCAAACGTAGATATAGCGGCTGCCGGCGCGGCAACGCCAGTCGATGGGCTGACCGAGCGCTACCTTTTCCTGGAAACCGGAGAAGTGGGCGAAACTGCGTTGGTCGAGCGTTTTGAATTCGCGGAACACCTTAAGCTCGCGTTCGCCGAGCGGCTTCAGTTGGCCATGGCCATCGTGAATGATGCCGACGGTACAGCTGAATCCAAGTTCGAGCGCGCGGCGGCCGATGATGAGAGCGTCATCGGGGTTCTTGGTGCCGCCGCCGAGCACGGAATTGATGTTCACGTGAAATTCGGCATGCTCGGCGAGCATTTGCAGCTTCTTGTCGAGCACCTTTAAGCTCTTCTTGGACACGTCGTCGGGCATGACGTTGTCGATGGAGATCTGCAAATGATCGAGGCCGGCTTCGTTTAGCCGCTGAATGCGGTCCGGCATCAGCAGGTAGCCATTGGTGATCATGCCGGCAATGCGACCGTGGTGATGGATGCGGGCGATGATCTTTTCGAGGTCCGGGTGGAGGAGGGGTTCCCCGCCGCTGATCATGATCAGCGTAGCGCCGAGCGATGCGAGATGGTCCACACGCTCAAGCATGATATTGACATCGACGGGTTTGGAGACGTCGTCGTACTCATTGCAGTAGGTGCAGGATAAATTGCACCGGCGCATGGGGATGATGTGCGCCTGAACGATATGATCGGTGGAAAGGAGACCTTTCGCGATCATCTGCAATTCGCGCAGGCGACGATGCCCCGCCCGCAATTTGCGACGAAGCCGGATGGCAAGGCTCGGCATACTAGCGTTAACAACTCATTAAAACACAGGGCAGGGCACAGACGCAGCAATTACCGATCGAGTGGGGAATCCTGGGGGTTGAATGAGGATTCTCAGGGCTTTTTCGGGGGCTCGGGCTGCGGCGGGGCGTCGGGAATGACTTCGCCGAAGGTGATGGTGGTCTCCCCTTTGAACTGCTTGTAGTCCTCATAGCGGACGCGCATTTTCAACCGGACGGCGGAATCCTCGAAGTAGAGGGTATCGTCAGCGCGGGTGAGCACCGGGAACCAGTACTTACCGTCGATCTGTTCGCGGAAGGTCTCAAACTTGGGGAAGCGCTGGTCGCTGCCTTTCTTTAGTTTGCCGGTGGCGCGGCCGTAGGTTTTGACGATCTGCAGATCCTGCTCGTCGACCCAGGCGATGCCGGAGAAATAGCGGTCCCCGACGATCATTTCTTTGGGCTTGACGGCGAAAACCAGGGTGTCGATCTCGTCAATTTTTTCTCGTCCCAGGTATCGGACATGGTATTTGGGAAGCTCTTTCGAGTTAAGGACAAAAGGCTGCACGCTGCGGATGTCCTGCTCGTCTTCCGGGGTGAAACTGACGAGCGTGATGGTGGAGACTGGGGCGCGGACGATCTTTTCCGCCCGTTTGCCGGCGCCGGTGAAGACGATGTCGGAAACCAGTTCGTACCTGCCATCGGGGGTGCCACCGCCGTTAAACGTTTCCACGCGAACCGTTTGGCGGTAGGTATAGCGTTCCCGGGCAACGAGGAACTCGCTCTCCTTCTCCGCGAATTTCTCGATGATTTTTTGCAGTTCCGGCTCGGTGGGATCGGCTTTTGCGGGGGCGCACGGCGCGGGCAGAGCGGCAACGAGGATAAAAAGGATGGGGAGGGCGGCGCGCATGGGGTCTCCTGGAAATGATGGATGGCTGCTGGGACGCAAAGGTTACGAAAGAATTTCCTTGGCGATGGTCAGGCGTTGCATGTTGGATGTGCCCTCGTAGATCCGCCCGATTTTTGCATCGCGGTAGAGCTTTTCGGCGGGGCACTCCTTGGTGAATCCGATGCCACCGAAGATCTCCACCGCCTGGCTGGCCACTTCCTCGGCAATCAGCGAAGAATGGAGCTTGGCCATGGCGGCTTCCTTGACATACGGGTGTCCACCGTCGCGAAGGCGGGCGGCGTTGTAAACCATCAGCCGTGCCGATTCCACCTGCATCGCCATTTCCGCCAACTGGAACTGAACACCCTGGAACTCCGAGATTGGCCTGCCGAATTGACGCCGCTGGCGAGCGTAGGCCACGGCGTGCTGCAGGGCGCCGTGGGCCAGTCCCACCAACTGGGCGCCAATGGCGATTCGGCCCCCATTGAGCGTCTCAATGGCCACTTTGTAACCCTTGCCTGGCTCGCCTAGAATGTTCGCCGCAGGTACCCGGCAGTTGTCGAGGACCACTTCGCAGGTGGACGAACACCGTATGCCGAGCTTATCCTCCTTCCGGCCGATGGTGAGGCCGGCGGTGTTGCGCTCGACCAGGAAGCAGGTGATCCCGCGGTGGCCTGCATCGGGGTTTATCGTCGCGAATACAAGGAAAAGGCCGGCTTCGGCGGCGTTGGAAATCCAGAGTTTGCGCCCGGTGAGCAGGTAATCGGACCCGTCGGCGACGGCCCGGGTGGTGAGCGCGAATGCGTCCGAGCCGGAATTTGCCTCGCTGAGCGCGTAGGCGCCGATTGTGTCGGCCGCGAGCGCGGAAAGAAAACGGCGCTGTTGCGCGGGGTTGCCGTAGTCGCGAATGGCGTTGACGACGAGGGTGTTTTGCACGTCCACGAGAACCGCTACCCCGGGGTCTGCGGCGGCAATCTCCTCCACCGCGAGAATCGACTGGAAAAACGTTCCGCCCTGGCCGCCATACTCTTCCGGAATCTCGATCGCAGTGAGGCCGAGCGCGAAAAGCTGCTTCAGCAACGCCGGGTCGATGGCCGCCTTCTGGTCCATGTCGCGCGCCCGCGGCGCAATCTGTTCCCGCGCGAATCGGCGGACGGAAGACTGGAAGAGCTGATCCTCTTCCGAAAGTACGGTAAGCGGAGTGGACACTTCCCCTATTTTAGACCCTACTCGCTAGGAGCATGGAGGGTTCGGCCCTCGTAGGCTTGCAGGACTTCGTTAATAGGACCGTCCATGATCAGTTGGCCGTGATCGAGCCAAATGGCGCGAGAACACAGATTCTGCAGAATCGTTGTGGCATGCGAGACACAAAGAATCGTGCGGCCCTGGTTGCGGATCTCAAAAATCTTGTCGATGCACTTGGCCTGGAACTGCTGATCGCCGACGGCGAGCACCTCGTCGATGATGAGGATCTGCGGATCGAGATTGACGGCGACGCCAAATGCAAGCCGAAGCATCATCCCACTGGAGTAGGTCCGCAACGGCTCGTCGATAAAGTCGTGCAGTTCGGCGAAGTCGACGATACTGTCGTAGAGCGCGCCAGCCTGACGGCGGCTGAATCCGAGCAGCGACGCATTCAGCCGGACGTTTTCCCGTCCCGTGAGATCGGGGTGGAAGCCGGCTCCCAACTCCAGCAGGGCAGCCACCCGGCCATTAATCACTACTTCTCCCGACGACGGCGGGGCCAACCGGGTAACCAGGCTAAGGAGCGTGCTCTTCCCAGCGCCGTTGGCGCCCACGACAGCCACCGACTCGCCGTCCTTAATCGAAAAATTGATGTTCTTCAGCGCGTGGAAGGAATCTGCGCCCGCCTTGCCCATCAAGTCTTCCAGGTAGTGGCGGAGAAGCTTTTGGCCGGCCAGACGATGGAAGGCTTTAGAGACGTTTTTAAATTCAATGACTGTCATCGTGTGCTCCTCCGTTTCCTAAAGATAGTCGAAGAACTTGTTCTTCAGCCGGGAGAAGATGCCATATCCGATGACGAACATCAGCCCCGAGGTGAAGGCGAACTTGTAGACGAGCCCGGCGTCTCCGTTCGGCGACACGCCTTCAATCAGAATACGCCGCAGGCCGAGTATCAGCGCAGCGAGCGGATTGAATTCGTAGACAGCGACATACTCCCGAGGCACAATGTCGAGCGTGTAGAAAATCGGAACCAGCCAGAACAAGACCGTGCAAGCCGATTCGACAATGTAGCGCATGTCGCGCAAATAAACGTCGAACGCGGCCGTGGCAAGAACCAAGCCGCTGACGAAGACGATTTCCAGCGCCCACAGCACCGGCAGCCACAACCAGTAAATATTGATGCCGCGGCCGAAGAAGAGTACGAACAGAAGCAGGAGCGCGATCTGAATGCCAAGGTGGATGGTTGTGGAAAGTACCGACGCGATGGGAACGATCTCCCGCGGGACGGGTATTCGCTTGATGAGTCCGGAATTATTGGCGACCGAAATGGTGCCGTTGTTCCAGGCTACCGTGAAGAAATTGAACGGTACCAGTCCGCACAAAACAAAGATCGGAAAATTGGGGATGGTGTTGTTGGGCATTACCTTCACAAATACGAAGGTGAGAACGCCCATCATGACCATGGGGTTCAACAATGACCAGAACACCCCGAGGGACATATTGCGATACCTGATCTTGAAGTCCTTGACGACCAGGTTCTCCAAGAGGAAAAGGTAATCACCGTTCCACATTGATGTCATTTGATTGAAGGGACGGCAGGTAAGGGGAGCTTAACAAGCCGACTCACAATTATACCGCACCGGCCAAACCACACCACCGCAAGGCACCGTACACGGTGCATATGCCCAAGAAGGCCGCCCAGGGTACCGGCATTAATACCCGCCGCCCAATCGGATTCGCGTTCCAAAAACCAAGCAGATGGCCCGTTTCGACAACAACCCATGCGGCCAGCGCAACAAGCACCACCGGGCTGAGGAGGTGGAACCCGACGGCGTCTGCCCATCGGCCGCGGAGCAGGGAAGCCACCCCTCGCGTCATTCCGCACATCGGGCAGGGCAATCCGGTGAGGAGGCGAAAGGGGCAGACGATCCATCCGGGTGGCTGGCGGGGTTCTATCAGCGCACAAGCGCAAAGCGCCCCCGCCGGTACGGCCAGTCGCGCGAATGCGGTAAACCTCCCAGTCATCCCAGCGGCGCTCCCGCCAGCCGGGCCTTTGTATCGGCGCGCAATCCGAACAGTTCGATGTAGGCTACCGCCGTCGACGTATAGATCACAGGAAGAGCGACGAACAAACCCACGCCGCAGAGCAGGGCGCCGGCAATGATCAAACAGAACTGCAGACAGAACAGACCGAGCAGTTTGCCGAAATGATCCTTGGCGACGCGATAGCTTTCCTGAATGGCTGGCCAGAACTCAAGTTTCTGGTCGAGGACAATCAGGTAAGCGAACTGCAGCAAAACGGCGGCCGCAATGCCGGGCACGATGCACAAAATCGTGCCGACCGTCACGATAATCGTATAGACCAGCGCTGTCATCAATGCGTGAGGGAAAATGTCGAAGCCCGCCTTGACGTCGGCGATGTCAGCACGATTGCCGCTCACCTGCCGCAAGGCGGCCCACTGGAGTCCGAACGCGAGCGGGCCTTGGACCAGAATTGGGATCGTTGACCCGGCGATGGAATAGATCAGCGCCAGCAGAACGAACGTCCAGAAATTGGCGGTGACGGCGTTCCAGCCGTCGCCAATCCAGGCGCCTGGGCCGCGCACAACCATTGCCGGCACGATTGCGACATCGGCCAGGCGCGCCTGGCAGCGGGGACATTGCGATGCCGACGCGGGTACTGCCGAACCACAGCGATCACAAAACATGACGGGCTTCCTCCCTTAGCATCGTATATGATGGCGAAACCGAGTATGACTGATTGGAACGCGATTGCGAAAGCAAAAGGGCTGGAACCGGATGATCGGATTATCGTCCCGTTAGAGAAGTTGGAGGCACAGTTCGGCGCTCTGCGCGAGCAGATTGCATTGGAAACAGAGCCGGTTTCCTTCCCCGTCCTGCCGCTGCCGGAGGAATCGCGATGACGATTCTGGAGGCAGCGAAAGCCCTACGGGCGAAATCCGTGTCGTCCCGCGAATTGACGGAGCAGTGCCTGCGGGA
Organism: uncultured Solibacteraceae bacterium; assembly: GCA_964430625.1. Taxonomy (GTDB): domain Bacteria; phylum Acidobacteriota; class Terriglobia; order Bryobacterales; family Bryobacteraceae. The sequence goes on along the minus strand of CAYSFR010000004.1, from coordinate 64,760 downwards.
GATTGAGACTGGCAATCGCAAGCTGAATGCCTTCCTCACAGTCACCGCGCCGGCAGCCCTTGCCGCTGCCGACGCCGCCGACCGCGAACTCGCCAACGGTCACGATCGCGGCCCCCTGCACGGAATTCCTATCGCCCTGAAGGATGTCTTCTGCACAAAGGGAATTCGCACCACCTGTGGGTCACTCCTATACAAGGACTACGTTCCCGACTACGACTGCGCTGTAGCCGAGCGTCTCGCCGCTGCCGGGACCGTTCTGCTCGGCAAAACACACATGCACGAACTCGCCTACGGCGTCACTTCGAATAATCCGCATTTTGGGCCGGTTCGAAATCCCTGGAACGTGGACCGCGTGCCCGGTGGTTCAAGCGGCGGGTCCGGTGTGGCCGTAGCCTCCGGCATGGCTCTGATGGCAATGGGTAGCGATACCGGCGGCTCCATCCGTGTTCCCGGTGCCTTCTGTAACACGGTAGGCCTGAAACCCAGCTATGGCCGTGTCAGCCGGTATGGCGTGCTGCCATTGGATTTCAGCCTGGATCACATGGGTCCGTTGACCCGAACGGTGCGCGATGCGGCAATCTGCCTGCAAGCGCTGGCCGGGCGGGATGAGCGCGACGACACATCCAGCCACGCCCCGGTGGATTCCTACGTACCTGCAGAGAACGTTTCGATCCGGGGCCTGCGCATCGGCGTGCCGGCGAATTTCTATTTCGATCAGGTGGACCCTGATGTGGCTTCCGCGGTCCGCAAAATGGTGCAACTGGCCGCTGGGCTGGGGGCGACCGTTGAAATGGTGACCGTGCCCGACATCGCCGCGCTGAACGCCGTCGGACGGGTTATTCTCCTCTCGGAAGCGTCGGCGGTCTATGAACGCTTCGGCGACCGCCGGGCCGACTTTGGAGCCGACGTTCGTGTCCTCTTCGATCAAGGCGCGCTTCTGCCTGCCACCGATTATGTCAACGCCCAACGTCTCCGTCGCCAGTTCCGCGACGCCTTCCTTCGCCTCTTTGCCGGTATCGATGTCCTCCTGACCCCCACCACCCCGACGGTGGCCAAGCGGATCGGCGAGAACTCCATCCTAGTGGGTGGCGTGGAAGAGGACTTCCGGCTGGCTACGACGCGCCTGGTGCGTGGAATCAACGTCCTTGGCTTTCCCGCCATCTCGGTTCCGTGCGGATTTGATGAGGAGGGAATGCCTATCGGAATGCAATTGGTCGGCGGGCCGTTTGGCGAACGGCGCATGTTGGAGGCAGCGGCAGCGCTGGAGGACGCCACTGGATTCTACAAGCGGATGCCGGCGTTCTAAAGGGTATTGCCCCTACCCACATCTAGGGTGTTTTTGTCGGGTGCTTAGTAGTCAGGAGACGTGTCCTAACCGCTCAACCTGCCGATGGATAGGCAGGAATGCAGAATCTACCTACCGTTTTTCTTTGTGAAGCAGAGCCCGCCGCAGTCGCTGGATTGCGGTGGTTTCTCTCCGAGACGAACGAGTTTTCACTGGTTGGACACACCTCTTCGATCACCGCGGCGGTACCGCTAATCGAGGCGCTGCGGCCAGACCTCCTATTGATGGACCATTCGTCGGGGATTCGCTCCGCCTTGCACTTTCTATCGGAGTTGGCGTTTCTCAGCGCCTCGACCTCCTGCGTGCTCTGGACGCGAGATGTGCCAGAGGCGGAGTTGGTTCGGGCTTTTCGCGCTGGCGCAAAAGGGTTTGTAAAGAAGAATTCACCGCTCCCAGTCTTACTGGAGGCGCTGCGGCGGGTAAAGGCCGGCGATACCTATTTGGAGGAGTCCGCCTCAGCCACCCTGCGGCAATGGACTGTTCGCCGAAATCTCCCGCGGTTGACCCCGCGTGAACGGGAAATCATCGATCTGGTCTCACAGGGGATGAAAAACCGGGAGATTGCCGAACGGCTGGCGATTACCGCCGGTACGGTGAAAGTGCACTTGATGCATGTCTTTGAAAAGACGGGGGCACGGGACCGTTATGAACTCGCGGTCCGCGGCTCGCGGTTGCTGTTGGAGACTGAGCCCGTGGGGGAAGTGCGCCGCTCCGCCTAAGGTTTTCCCCGTTTCGGTCCGATGGAATGCGGGGATGAGAAAACATGCAGCCGGAAATTGAACATCGGGTTACGACTGCGAGCGCCGAGTCAGACCTGCGGACGCTGAGCGAGGCAGTTGCGACGGTGCAACCTGCCGGAACGCACTCTCTGGAGGTCGCGCCTAAGGGCAATTCCTGGTGGACACCGACTTTGGCCGACTTCTTGTTTCTCTCGCTGATCGTCTGGCTGTTCCTGGCGGGTCCGAATGGATGGATCGCCTTATTGTCGGACGGCGATACCGGTTGGCATATCCGGGTCGGCGACTGGATTCGCGAACACCGGGCATTTCCGCGTGTCGATTTCATGTCCTTCTCTAAGCCAGGAGAGCCGTGGTTTGCCTGGGAATGGGGTGCCGAGGTCGCCATGTCGGCGCTGCACACCCTCGCCGGGATGAAGGGCGTTGTCCTTGGTTTCGGACTGCTGATTCCGGCCTACCTCCTTGTGCTTTTCCGCCATGCGATGTGGCGGGGGGCCACTCCACTTCTGGCCTTGCCAATACTTCTCATCGCGAGCGGGTCGTCGGCGATCCACTATTTAGCCCGGCCACATCTGTTCACGCTGTTGCTGCTGGCAGTCTCCCTATGGATGTTAGAGGCCGACCGGCGAAAGCCGACCGGCCGGATCTGGCTGCTTATTCCCTTGACCATTGTCTGGGCGAACCTGCACGGTGGGTTCCTCGGTCTCGTGGCCTGTGTAGGGCTTGTTGCTGCCGGTTCGGCGCTGGCCAAAGAGTGGGGGCCGGCTATCCGGTACGCTGCCTTGGCCGCCGGGTGCTTCGCCGTCTCCGTCGTTAACCCCTACGGTTATCACCTGCATGAACACATCCTGTCCTACTTAAGGAGCGACTGGATTCGGGAGGCAGTAGACGAATTCCAGTCTCCCAGCTTTCGGTCGGAAGCGATGTTGCTCTTTGAAATTCTCCTGTTCGCGTCCTTGATTTCCGTGTACCGATGCGTTCGCCGCGGAAACTGGGCGGACGCCCTCCTGGTCGTCGGGTGGGCGCACCTCAGCCTCGGATCTGTCCGCCATGTACCGATCTTCCTCCTCGTCGCCGCTCCGATACTTGCCGGCGAGTTAACAGCCTGGTGGAATGAGTTGTCGCCGCGACTGCCCCGGCGGGCCTTGTTGCGAACGCTTGATCACTTGTCCAGCGACTTGAGGCCAGGATTCGTCCGCAACTCTGTCTGGGTTGTTGCGCCTGTCCTCCTCTTGGTGGCTTTGGACCGGCCCATCTCCTGGCCCACCACGTTTCCGGAGGTCAAGTTCCCCGTATCCGTGATTGAAGCCCACCGCGGCGAGATCGAGGGGAAGCGTGTGCTTACAACCGATGAATGGGGGGACTACCTCTCCTATCGCTTTTACCCCGTGCAGCGGGTGTTCTTCGACGGCCGTAGTGACTACTACGGGGAGACACTGGGCCGGGTGTACCTGAGCCTGATGCAGGGCGGTGTTGAAGCCGAATCACAAGTGGAGCGTTTTCAGTTTGATACGGTGCTTGTCCCGCGGGAGTGGCCGATCCAGCGTGCACTTCGGAAGAGTGGCAAGTGGGAGGTACTCGCTGACGGCGAAAAGGCCGTTCTACTCCGCCGACGGGTGGTGACTGTGGGAAAGAAGTTCTAGGGAATCGCAATTTCGAGCCTAATGAAAACCACCAAACCGGCCGAAAGAACTAGTGGAGACGAATTGACACATGAAGATCGCCCAGCCGAATGATACGAAACCGACCGAGGTTACCCGGTCTGCGAACAGACCGCGGCCGGGCATCAAGGCGTCGCGTACCGAGACGATGGCCGCTCCCGCTTGGCATTTACCCGGAGGAATGCGGTTGGCCGAATATGCCATGCGTGGTGGCTTTGTGGCGTCGACCCTCCTCGCCAGGGGCGGCAGGGAACGATAATTTCCGCGGTCAGACATCGATCGGGAAGCAGTAAAGGGCAATACGAAAGGGCAAAAGTATGGATCGCAGGTTCCTCACAGTTCTCGGAGTCAGTCTCGTTTTCGCGCTGGTTGTCTCCGCGATCTTCTATCAGCTCACGGCTCGAGCCGGAGCTCCCGCCGCCAAGGCTCCGGAATCTAAGGAAATGAAGGATGTTGTCGTGGCCGCGAAGCCTCTGAGCCTCGGGGCCTCTATTAAACCTGGCGATGTCAAAGTGAGCAAGATCCCCGTCGACCAGTTCCCCAAGGGCGGCTTTTCGAAGGTCGAAGAGGTCATGGACCGCCCGGTGGTCAGCAACATTCTGTTGGAGGAGCCAATTATCATAGGGCGACTCGGCGAACGGGGCAGCGGGCAGGGTATCGCTCCCATAATCCCGGTAGGGATGCGAGCCGTCACGGTTCGAGTCACGGAGGTGGTTGGCGTCGCTGGTTTCGTTTTACCGGGTATGCGCGTCGACGTCCTCGTCACCGGACGCCCGCCGGACTCCAACGATACCGTAACTACCACGGTCTTGCAGAATATTGTGGTCGTCTCCGCCGGCCAAACCTATCAGCCTGATGCGCGTGGCCAGGCGATCAACGCCAGCACAGTGACATTGCTTGCATCCCCTGAGCAAGCGGAATTGCTGACCTTGGCCGGCAATGAAGGTCGTATCCAGTTGGTATTGCGGAATGGAAGTGATCACGGAATTGAGAAAACCTCCGGCCGGCAACTGGCTGAGTTGTTCGGCCGAGGGAGTGGCAAAAAGAGCCGGCAGCCGATCGCCGGCGATGGGGTAACGGCAGAAATGCCTGTGCCGGCTCCCAGACCCCGGCCTCGGCCAGTTACCGTCGCCGCGGCCGCCATCGCGCCGCCTCCAGTAGCCACCCCTCCTCCTCCGCCCCCGGATGAGATCGTTACCTTTCGCGGTACCGTTCGCGCCGTCGAGGTCGTTGGCTCCAAGAAAAACTAGACATCTGAGGACCAGATGAGCCCGTTCGCCGCCACATCGCCACTTTTCCTCCGTCCCACGGAGACAGTGGCGTTGCCGTCGAACACAAGAAGGAAAGGATTCCGATGAGCAACAGGTTGAAATCATGGCTGCAAACGCTCGGTGGCCTTATCGTACTTTCAGTGTTTGCCGATCACCCGGTCTTGGCGCAGAGCGTTCAGGAATTGCGACTTACGGTCGGTAAGAGCATCGTCATCGACTATCCGGCCGACATTGGTCGAATCTCGACAAGCAATCCTGAAGTCGCCGACTACGTCGCGGTGACCACACGGGAGATTCTTATTCACGCCAAGTCACACGGTACCTCGACGTTGATCGTCTGGTCCCGGTCGGGCCAGCGAGAGTTCTATGCGATCACTGTCGAGCACAACCTGGAGCCAATCCGGAAGATTGTCAAGGCTACCTTTCCCAATGAGGACATTCAGGTCCAAGCCGCGCGGGATACCCTTTCTCTCACCGGTATTGTCAGTTCGCAACTGATCGCCGACCGTGCGGTGGCCCTTGTTACTCCCTTGGGAAAGAGCGTCGTCAACAATATGCGATTGTCTCCTCCCAAGATTGAAAAACAGGTCCTGCTGCGAGTTCGCTTTGCGGAGTTGAATCGCAATGCCGCCAGGAGTTTCGGCGTGAATCTGGTGTCAACCGGATCGGGCAACACGATCGGCCGTATCACCGCTGGAGGCACCCCGGCACCCGTCCCCAGTCAGATCGGCGGTACTGGCTCGGCCAATGGCGCCGCATCGCAATTCAGTATCACGGACGCTCTGAACATCTTTGCTTTCCGGCCTGACCTGAACATCGGCGCCTTCGTCAAGGCGTTGCAGGCCGAAGGAGTGCTTCAGATTCTCGCCGAACCCAACCTGGTAACGACAAACGGAAAAGAGGCCAGCTTCCTCGTAGGTGGCGAGTTCCCGGTGCCGATTCTTCAGGGTGGCTCCAATGCCGGCGCGGTCACGGTTCAATTCAGGGAGTTCGGTATTCGCCTGAGCTTCAATCCTCAGGTGACGGAGAACGGGACGATCAAGCTCTACGTGAAACCCGAGGTCAACACACTTGACCTGGCAAATTCAGTCTCCATCGCCGGCTTCAGCATTCCTGCACTGGCCACCCGGAAGATTGAAACGAACATCGAGCTCGGCGAGGGCCAAAGCTTTGTGATTGGCGGTCTTCTCGATGATCGCGTCACCGATAGCATGTCCAAGATTCCCGGCCTCTCCAACATCCCCCTTCTCGGCAACCTGTTCAAGAGCCGGACAGAGAATAGATCGAAGTCAGAACTCATTGTTCTGGTGACCCCTGAAATCACTACGCCGATTGGAGTCAGCGATCCTCGGCCCACCATCGAATTCCCCAAGGAATTTATGAAACAGCCCGTCTCCGAACGGCCTGCTCCCGGTAGCGGGTCCGCGAATCCTGCGTCGAAGCCGCCCAAGAAAGAGAAGCGCTCCCCCCGGCCGGCTTCTCCCGGCGACGGCAAAAACTCCTAATACGCCAGCCCGGTGACGCACCAAATTTCTGAATGTCTACCCACTCCATGGAACGAGAACCCTGAATATGTCGGCCAGTGACAACTCAGTAAGCGCACTGTTGATCTCTCCCAACCGGGAACTCGCCGAAGCGTTTCTTCGGGTTGCGGGGCCGTCGCACTATTTTCAGGTTGTCTCCGATCTCAAATCGTACCTTCCCGAGCAGGTACTGGAAATGCGCCTTCGGCAGTGGGGACCCGATGTGGTGCTCATCGATCTCACCACCCAGATCGACGAGGCGTGCGAAACGATCCGATTCTTGCTCAATCGGACTCCCCCGGTCCAAGTGATTGGCCTGCATACCAGTCAGGATGGAAATGCCATTGTCCGGTCTCTACGCGCTGGCGCAGCCGAGTTCCTTTGGATGCCCTTCGAGTCTCCGGCATTGCGCGTTGCTTTTGAACGCGTCCAAAAACTCCGCGTTCCGGCCATCCAAGAGGAGCGGGAACTGGGGACCGTGATTGGCTTTGCCAGTACGAAACCTGGCTCCGGCGCCTCCACCCTGGCTGCCCAGAGCGCCTTTGCCATTCAACGATTGAGTCGCAAGCGGGTTCTATTGCTCGACTTGGACCTGATGGGCGGGACCATCGGCTTTTACCTTAAGATCCACCATCCGCACTCTTTCCTGGACCTGATTGGCCGAGACACCTTGCCAAATGAAGAGGAATGGGAAGGGCTCACCGCGCATTTGGACGGCATCGACATCCTCCCTGGGCCTGATGAACCGCAGACAATGTCTCTCGATCCCGGGCGTCTTCACCTGGTCCTGGACATGATTCGAAAGCAGTACGACTTCGTCGTTCTTGACTTACCGTCCATCTTCAATCGGACCGCGCTGCTGGCTTTCTCCGAGGCCAACTCGGCCTGCCTTGTCACTACTGCCGAACTTCCAAGTTTGCATCTGACGCGAAAAGCCATTGACATGCTCGAGGTCGTTGGATTTGACAAGGGACGTTACAGTATTGTCGTAAATCGACTGAGCAAACAGCAGGGTATTGCGGCCGCCGATGTAGAAAAGATGTTCGGTGCTGCCGTCAACACCGTTCTTCCAAATGACTACTTCTCTCTGCACCGTGTTGTAACTCGCGGAGAACCGCTTTCACGTGATGCGGAATTAGGACGTGGAATCGAGACGCTAGCCGCGAAACTGGCTGGGGTCACGATCGACCAGATTCGAAAACCGAAAAGTTTTTGGGGCATGAAGCCGGTATTTTCCCAGTCATGAACGCTCGAAATGAAACTCGAAATTGGGCGACTCGCCGCCATAAGAAGGGGAGCATGAAATTCGTATGATCTCGAGTATTGAGTCAAAACAAGGGGCGCAGCAGTTGAGTTGGGAGCAGCGACTGCTCAAGAACTCCAGTCAAAAGAAGGCCGGGCTTAAGCCGGAATACCAGGAACTGAAGTTCACGCTGCACAGAAAGCTCCTCGACAAGATCAATCTGGAGGCCCTGGCCACGATTGACAACCAGCGTGTGCGCGGCGAAGTCCGCCAGGCGCTGTTCACCCTGATCGAGGGCGAACCAACGCTGCTCAGTTCGAACGAAAAGCAGCAGATTTGCGATGAAGTTCTGGATGAAGTCTTCGGCTTGGGGCCACTCGAGCCGCTCTTGCAGGACCCGACCATTTCCGACATTCTCGTCAACGGTAGCAAACAGGTCTACGTCGAGCGTCGAGGACAACTGGAACTAACAAACGTTACTTTCCGCGACGATCCACATCTGCTCAGAATCATCGACAAGATCGTCTCCCAGGTCGGCCGGCGCGTCGATGAATCCACTCCGATGGTCGATGCCCGATTGCGCGACGGATCGCGCGTCAATGCCATCATTCCGCCACTTGCCGTCGATGGGCCCTTAATGTCCATCCGCCGCTTTTCTCAGGACAAGCTCATGCCGAGTGACTTGGTTGCGAAAAAGGCGCTGACGCAAGGGATGATGGAACTCCTTGAGGCTGCGGTCAAAGCCAAGATGAACGTCATCATTGCCGGTGGAACCGGCGCAGGTAAAACCACGTTGTTGAATGCCCTTTCGGCCTTCATTGCGCCGAAGGAGCGGATTGTGACGATTGAGGACGCCGCCGAACTGCAATTGAAGCAACCTCATGTGGCTCGCCTGGAGACCCGTCCCCCGAATTTGGAAGGCAACGGAGCCGTCCGTCAGCGCGAATTGCTTATCAATAGTCTCCGTATGCGCCCCGACCGCATCGTGGTCGGCGAAGTCCGCGGCCCGGAAGCGCTTGACATGCTCCAGGCCATGAATACCGGTCACGACGGCTCGCTCACAACCATCCATGCCAATACGCCCCGCGACGGCGTTTCCCGTCTCGAAGTGATGGTGTCTCTGGCGAACGCCAACATGCAACTTGTCTCGATTCGGCAGCAGATCGCCGCCGCTGTCCACGTCTTTGTGCAGGCAGCCCGTATGTCGGACGGCAGCCGACGCGTCACCAGTATCACCGAAGTCACTGGAATGGAAGGAGATATCGTGACGCTCCAGGATATTTTCGTTTTCGAAAAGCGTGGACTGGGACCAAACAACGAAGTGCTTGGCCGCTTTGCCGCAACCGGAATCCGTCCCAAGTTCTATGAAAAACTCCTTTCGCACGGCATAAAGTTACGCGCCGATTTGTTCGATGAAGTGGTTGAGGTCCCGTAGAATGCCTCGGAGTGTTTCCCAATGACGTTTTTTGCAATTCTCATTCTCGTTTGGATGGTTTCACTGGCCGCGTGGTGGTTCCTCAGCCGTACCTTCCGCAATGCGGATGTCGGCAAGATCCGCTCCCGCCTGGTGGATCCGATTGGCGCGAAAAAGGAGCAGAAAAAGAAGAAGAAAGCTATTGCTCTTATCGCCTCCGATGAAGCTGCCGCGGGCCAGATGGTGATGCGGTTGCTGCAAAGAATGGAATTGCGAGATCGTCTCCATCGGCTTCTCGAACAGGCAGGACTCAGGTGGAAAGTTGCCCGCCTGATGCACGCCTGCCTCGGACTATTCCTGGTCGGATATGGTGCCGCATGGTTGTTCTTCCCCCCGCAGTTCCGTCAATTCGCCTTCGTGCCGGCCTTGGTTGCCGGGATGGGACCGCTCCTATACGTGGTTCGGAAAAGGGCCGAGCGGTTACACAAGTTCGAAGAACAGTTCCCGGAAAGTCTGGAGTTCGTAGCCCGCTCGATGCGCGCCGGTCATGCCTTCTCTGTTTCACTCGAACTGATCCATCGCGAGTTTCAGGAACCGCTTGCTGGAGAGTTTCGAAGGACGTTTGAAGAACACAATCTCGGTCTGCCGCTCGAGAATGCCCTGGAGAAGTTGGCTGCGCGTGTACCGTCCCTCGATGTCCATTTCTTCGTATCGGCTGTGATGCTACAGAAGCGAACGGGCGGTAACCTGGCGGAGATTCTCGACAAACTTGCCTACCTGATGCGCGAGCGGTTCAAACTCCGGGGACGAATCAAGGCCATCAGCGCCCATGGTCGGATGACGGGTACCGCGCTCACGCTTATCCCTGTCGGTGTTGCCGTTCTGATGTTTTGGGCAAACCCTGACTACGTACGCTTCTTTTTTAGTGACGAACTGGGCAATTACATGATGGGCGGCGCCGTCTTGCTCCAACTGATCGGCTACGCGATCATTCAGAAGATTGTGAACATCGAGGTCTAACCATGCCGCTACTTGTCGCATTTCTTGTTTTCTTGACAGTAGCTGTGGCAATTGCAGCCGCCGGCTTAAAGATGTGGGTTCGGCCGAAGGAAGCGATCGAACGAGTGACGGGGATGGAGACGCTGGCTCCGGAGAAAATGCCCGTCCATCCGAGCTTGGTTTTCCATGATTTGATCAAGCGGTTGGGCAATCTGGTCCCTGCGTCACCTAAGGATGTGAGTGTGATGCAGCGGCGCCTGATCCGCGCCGGCATCAAAGGACCCAATGCGCTTCGTATTCTCTATGGCGCCAAAATACTCCTTGGTGTATCGCTTCCGGTTCTGATGAGTTTCGCCGTTGCCAATTCCGAAGCGGACTCGACCAACAAGATTGCCGCAATTCTGGCTGCCGCTGCCGCCGGTTTCTTTGGCCCGAATGAGTACGTCAAAATCCGTTCTCAACGCCGCCAGAAGGCGGTGCAGCGCGGTTTGGCGAATGCTCTGGACCTTTTGGTCGTTTGCGTAGAAAGCGGATTGGGTCTGGATCAGGCGATGGTGCAAGTTGCCAAAGAACTGGAGCATGCCCACAAAGAGATTACCGAAGAGTTCGCCATGATCAACTTGGAATTGAAGGCGGGTAAACGTCGCGTTGAGGCCCTTCGGAACCTCGCTGACCGCACCGCCGTCGACGACCTTAAGAAGTTGGTGGCTGTCCTGATTCAAGCCGATCGGTTCGGTACCGGTATCGCACAGAGTCTACGCGCACACGCGGATTTCATGCGAATCCAAGCCCGTCAGATCGCCGAAGAAAAGGCGGCGAAGTTGGGTGTCAAGCTCATTTTCCCGATCTTCTTTTGTATCATGCCGTCACTCTTTGTCGTGACGGTTGGTCCCATGGCAGTGAAAATTGTGCGGGAACTGCTCCCGATGGTCAATAACATCTAGGACACAGATCGCACAACGTATCAACAGACCCGGCTTGCCGGACATTCAACCTGAGTAAGGAGAGGAAACTATTATGGACTCGAACATGGTTCGCATTATCTGTGCCGCGATGGCAGCGGTTTTTCTGGGCGTAATCGTTCTGCGCCGCCGCAGCACCGAGGAAGAATAATCCAACAATTCCCGGATACACGGCCTTACCGGCGTGTATCCCATGGAGAAAAGTTATCGGGCGACTCGTTTTACCCAGTAGCGGAGTAGCAGGACGGCGAGGGATCGCGAAGTCCGTATCTGGCCGGGAGTATTGGACTGGATCACGCTTTGGGCGTCAGAAAAATATCGTAAGGAAGCGGAATAGTTATGTCAGCAAAAGTCGAGCTCAATACGACCATGACCCGATGGGCCGGGTTGCTCTGGATCTGCATGATGCCGGTCTGGGGGGCGACGGTTGGAAAGGTCGTCGCCATCGGAGGGCATGCCTCGGATCTTGCGGTCGACGAGTCGCGCAAGGTAGTCTACGTCGCCAATTTTACCGCGAATCGGATCGAGGTTATGTCGATGGCCGACGGGGGGATCCAAACCTCTATCAATGTTGCCCCTAATCCGGGCGCCCTCGCACTCTCTCCCGATGGCCGGTTCCTCGTGGTGACGCACTATGGGAACTTTCAGACCCCTGGTACTCCGACGAATGCATTGACAATTCTGGATTTGCCTTCCAATGGCAGGCAGACCTTCGCGATGGGTTCTCCCCCGCTTGGTGTTGCCTTTGGAATCGATGGCAGGGCGCTCGTGGTAACGACCTCCGAGTTCCTCCTGCTTGATCCGGCGACGGGCTCAACCCAGACGTTGGAGACAATTTCGGGAGTGACTTCCAAGGTGCTTCCCGTCGCTGCCGGCGCGGTCCCCGCCAACATTGTCTCCAGTTCGATGGCTACCTCCGGCGATGGCACCCGGATCTTCGGACTTCTTGCTGGAGGGGCCGCTGACAATTTGACCATTGAGTTCCGTTATGACGTCGAAGTTCGGCGACTGTCGGCCTTTCAGGCAACATCAACGCCTCCTCTGGGACCGCGGGTGGTCAGTGTCAATCGGGACGGATCACTTCATTTGGCTGGATGGGCGCTCGGCGATCTGCAAGGCTCTCTGGTAGCGCAGTTCCCGGATCCGGCCGGTGTTCTCAATATCGGTTCACACGTCTTCGACACACATCGAAATCTCGTATACGCTCAAATGACAAAGGCTGGGACCGGCACCACCGAACTGCCGCAGCTCCAGATCCTCGATCCCGAGAACCTCACCGTTCTCGAACGGTTGAACCTCCAGGAGAATTTGGCAGGCCGTAGCGTGCTGTCCGCTGATGGCAGCATGATGTACTCCGTGTCAGAGAGTGGGGTCACGATGATTCCTGTCGGCAACCTGGCCGGCCAGCCGCGAGTCGTTGCGTCTTCAGAAGACGTTTCTTTCCGTGGGAACTTCTGTGATCGTCAGGTGGGTACTCAGCAGGTGACGATTCTGGATCCGGGCGGTAACCGCACCCCATTTCAACTGACGTCGAGACTGGCGGGCGTCACAGTTAGTCCGTCGTCGGGCGTGACGCCGGCGACTGTGACGATCCGGGTTGACCCGACGGTGTTCCAGAACTCCAAGGGCACCACTGCCGGTACGATCGATATTGTTTCCACGCAGGCCATTAACATACCGGGATCCATTCGAGTGCTCATCAATAACAAGGAGCCCGATCAGCGGGGGATGTTTGTGAATGTCCCCGGCAAACTGGTGGATATCCTTGCTGATCCTGCGCGCGACCGCTTCTTTGTGTTGCGTCAGGACAATAACCAGGTGCTGGTATTTGACGGCACCAGCTATTCGCAGATAGGGGCACTGAAAACCAGCAACACGCCGACTCAGTTGGCCATCTCTTTTGATCGGCGGTGGTTACTGGTGGGCCATGATAACTCGCAACTAATCAGCGTGTTTGACATGGAGACGCTGCTGCCGAGCGCCCCGATTCGTATGCCCTTCGGTCACTATCCGAGATCGATTGCCAGTTCTGGCCGGGCGACGCTAGTGGCATGTCGCGTCGCCGGCCCAGTCCACACAATCGACCGAGTTGATTTCCTCTCCCGGTCGGCGTCCACCCCACCGACCCTAGGAATCTACAAAAATGACATCAATCCGAACATGACCTTGGTCGCGAGTGCAAACGGATCGTCAATTTTTGCCTTCCAACCCGATGGGACGATGATGCTCTACAACGCAAATGTAGACACGTTCACCGTCTCTCGAAAGGAAGGGGCCTCCCTAAGTGGGGCCTATGCAGCATCCAACTTTGACCAATTTGTTATCGGCAACCTGCTTCTGAATGCTTCGCTGGTTCCTGTTCGGCAATTCGAGTCTGGGACCGGTTCCAACTCCGGGTTTGCCTTCCTTGACCAGGGTGGATTTCGCACTACTGCCGCCAACGCGCAGAGCCCGGGAAACATTCAGCGTATCGAGACTGCTTCGTCCAATGCACTCCGGTCGACGCGGATGGCGGAAGCTCCGCTCCTATCCGACACAAGCAGGCCATTTACCCGCACCTTGGCGCCTCTTTACAGCCGCCAAGCCATCGTCAGCCTCACAACAAGCGGGTTGACGATACTCCCTTGGGCATATGATGCCGCCGTCGCCCCGCCGCGAATTGAGAGGATCGTCAATGCGGCCGACTTCTCGCAGAATACCGCCCCGGGAAGCCTGATTTCGCTGATCGGAACGAACCTGAGCCCAGTCAGCCAGGCGAGTAGCACGACGCCGTTGCCCACGGCCCTTGGTGAGAGTTGTCTCACCGTCAACGGCGTTCCCGTTCCCATGCTCTTTGTGTCGGGACAGCAGATCAATGCACAGATGCCCTATCAGGTTGATGGGAACGTTACGATGATCCTCCGAACGCCGGGTGGTGTTAGTGACAACTTCAACTTGACCGTGCTTCCAGCCGCGCCCAGTATTTTCAGGTCTGGGAGTAACGGTGTGGAGACGCAACTGCCCACGGTGATCCGCGCCCGCAATAATGAGGTCGTCACCGTGTCTAATCCCATTCACCGGGAAGACACAATCACTTTGTATCTCAACGGTATGGGCAATACGACGCCGGCCGTCGAAGCCGGCTTCCCGGGTGGTTCTGATCCGATTGCCGCGCCCGTAATCCCCCCCACGGTCACCCTCGGAGGTGTCCCGTTGTCGGTTGAATTTGCAGGTCTGGCGCCGGGCCAGGTCGGTATCTATCAGATTAACGCACGAGTTCCGCGCTCGGTTCCCACTGGATTCGAGGTTCCGCTTTCGGTGAGTCAGGGTGGGCAAGGAACCTCGGTTGCCGTCCGCGTTGTGGAGTAACGAGACGCCGACATCCACTCGTTTCGCTTCATCAAGATGCCGTGGTAGGAGCATTCTCCTCCACGGCATAACCTTTTTTCAGCCCGGGGTAAAGGTGGAGTCCCAATTCGTCGATAGAAGAGTGCTATGCGGAATGTATCTTTCCTTCCATTCATACTCCCGACTCTGATGCTGTTCTCAGGCGCGCAACTTTGGTCGCAGAGCCGGCCGGGCGAACCTCGCTATGAGTTCGGCGGTGGCATCGTGGGGAGCTTCTACGACAAGAAGACATTCACTTCGACGAGCGGGAATGCCGACGCGGGATTCGATTCCGGCTTTGGCGCAAGCGTCTGGCTCGGTCACCATATGTACCCGAAAATTTCTGGAGAAATCCGTTACGACTTTCTCCGGAATGACATGACGCTGGATGGATCCGGCGCGAAGGCCTCTTTTGGCGCTGAGTCCCATGCCATCCACTATGACGTCCACTTTCACTTCAATGATCAAGGCTCCAGGATCCGGCCATTCGTACTGGCCGGCGGCGGCGTCAAGATGTTCCGGGGAACCGGACAGGAACGCTCCTTCCAGCCGTTAAGTCAGATCGCGGTGCTCACGCGTACCACCGAAACCACCGGCCTCGTCACGTTCGGTGTCGGGGTGAAGATGCAACTGACCGACCGCGTCCTGCTGCGTCTGGAATTTCGCGACAACCTCACTCGGTTTCCCAAGAAAGTCATCGCTCCAAACCGTGGCAGCGGCGGTGATGGCTGGCTGAACAACTTCGCCCCAACCGCAGGCCTCAGCGTGCTTTTCTAAGTTGATTCCCCCTTCACGATCCCCTCGAGAGGCGTACCCCATCGCCTCTCTCATTCGCTCTCCATTCATCCCCCTCCGCCTGTCAATAAGAGTTCACACCAGTGACCGCTTCCAATCCTTTATAGTATCGTTTACGCCTCATGGGTTTATTTCGCACGAACTTGTTTGTTTTCGCCGTGTTCGGGCTCCTGGGTTCCGGCCCAATCGATGCCCAAACGACTGGACCGAAAACGCCGGGCGCTGACTCCGGTTTCCGTGGCAGCATGGTCTGTCGAACCTGCCATCCGAATGTGGCCCTTCAGTTTTTCCGCAATCCTCACAACAAAACCTTGGTTGCCAAAGATACGGCGCCACACGATTCCGGATGTGAGGGCTGCCATGGACCTGGAGGCAAGCACGTTGATGCAAAGGGTGGAAAACAGAGCATAGTCGCGTTCTCGGAACTCACCCCGGACCAGGCACTCAATGCCTGTCTGCGATGCCACGCCAAGGACTCCAATCGCGCGAACATCCGCCGTAGTTCCCACACCCAGGCAAATGTTGTTTGTACTTCCTGTCATTCCATTCACCAGGCGGAGTCGAATCGCACTCTGTTGGCCAAGCGACAGACCGATGTCTGTTATGGCTGCCACAATGACGTAAAAGCCCAATTCTCCCAGCCTTTTAAGCACAGGGTGAACGAGGGGTTCATGGCTTGTTCGGATTGCCACAATCCGCACGGCACCAACGCGCCGGTCTGGAAGATGGGCCGCCGTCCGCATATGGTTGATACGGCGCTTCAGAACGAACAGGCATGCCTGAAATGCCATACCGAGAAACGGGGCCCATTCACTTTCGAACATGCTGCCGTTCGGGTCGACGGGTGTGAAACTTGCCACTCCCCGCACGGCTCGGCTAACGCCCGGCTCCTCCGTCGCCCGGTCGTCGCGATTGTTTGCTTGGAATGTCACAACGGCGCAGGCAGCCTTGGGCGGCAAGCGGACGGAATTGCCCTTCAATCTGCGTCCCACAATATGGCCGATCCACGGTATCGCAACTGCACCTCTTGTCATGTGCGTATCCATGGCTCCAACTCGGACAGGACGTTCCTGCGATGAATCGATTCCTTCCTATCCTCTTCCACGCACTCTTTGCTACGGTCTTGGCTATCGTTTTTGGCCTACCAGTTTCTTCCCAACCCGTCGTTGCTCCAACGCCGGAGACCGCAGGATCTCCGCGCGGTGACAATTGGGGCCCCTACAACATCACCAACTCTTGGGAGATGGGCTATCGGTTTCATTCCGTCGATGGGAATATCGGAAAGTATCGAAGCGATATCAATTTTGGCAACGGTATCCGCTTGCTCGGTGGTACGCTCGGCGTTCATTCTCGAAGCGGAAAGGGGAAGTGGCTGGATGAATTGCTTCTCGATATACGCGGTATCGGGAACGATCCCTATCAGTTCAGCTCTTTGCGAATGCAGAAGAATGCCCTATATCGGTATGATTTGCTTTGGCGTTCGAGTGAGTACGTCAACCCCGCCGCCACGTTTGTTCCCGGTTCTCAGATTCTGGCGACCAACCGTCAGCTACAGGATCACGACCTGACTCTCTTTCCCCAGAGCCGCCTCCGTTTTCGTGTCGGCTACTCCAATAATGCCCAAACTGGTCCGGGTGTCTTCACCGGCCAGTGGTTTGATTCCCGGGGCGATGAATATGCCTATTGGGGCGATGTACGCCGCGCGCAGCGGGAGTACCGTCTGGGCGGCGATCTTGAGTGGCGCAAAATGAAGCTATCCGTGACCCGAGGCTGGGAACTCTTCAAGGATGACACCGCGTCTGCCGGTATCCCCGTTGACCCCTCTGGCACCAATCTCACCGACCGAAATTCCCTGTCGTTCCTCCGTCGCGACGAGCCCGTTCGTGGCCGCACTCCCTTTTGGCGCCTCAATCTCCACACCGATGCCACCGCCACTTTCACTGTCCAAGGAAAATTCACTCACTCCGACGGACAGCGGGACTTTGTCTTTGACGAATTCGCCCGCGGTACTGACCGGTTCGGTTCCGGTCGGAACCGTCAGGTCCTCCTGTCGGGTACCGGCGGACGTGTCGTCACTACCGGCTACTTGACCTTGGGATGGCGCCCCACCCCGCAGTGGACGCTCACTAATCAGTCCGGTTACAGCCACAGCCGCATGGAAGGGGATGGCCGCTACTCCGAACTCAATAACGGCACCGCTGGCGCTGCGCTCGTTGCCTTCCAACAGTTGGAAATTCGCAATATCTCTAATACCTCGGAGGCCATCTGGCAACCCAGAAAGTGGGTCGGTCTCTTTGGGAACTACCACTTCTCGGAGCGTCGCATTCGCTCTGCCGAGGCACTGGATCTCGAATTGCCCTCTGCCTTGCGCCCCATCGAGCAATTCAACCAACTGCGAGCCGGCACCGGCGGTATTCGGCTCCAGCCGCTTAAGCCCCTTCGCATATCATTGAGCGGGGAGGTTGGCCGCAACGACCGGCCTTTCTATCAGACCAGCGACAAGGACTACCACGCCTGGAATGCCCGGGTCCAGTATCGCGTCCCTAAGTTCAATCTAGCCAGCGATTTCCGCTCCTTTACGAACACCAATTCGGCGTCCCTCTTCATTCATTCCTCCGCTGGGCGTAGTTGGTCCGCCACCGGTGGATGGAGCCCCCGCCCCGGTGTTCAGTTCGACGCCGGCTACAGCTATCTCCATCTCGATACATTGAGCGGACTCGCCTACTTCGCCAATTTCGAACTCGTCGAAAGCGACAAAGCCTACTACCTCAGCAATATTCATTCTATCCATGCGGGTGTACAAGTTCAGATCCGCAAACGCGTCGACCTCTACGCCGGTTATGTGCGCACGCAAGACCGCGGCGATGGCCGCGCTCTCGCCACCGCCACTGCTCCCCAGGCTGTCCTCCGCGTTGCGGAAACAGCCCCGTTTTTTGCCGGAGCGCAGGTCTTCCCCGTCGCCTACCAGGCCCCATTAGCCCGTGTTTCCGTCGTACTTCATCGCAACCTCCGCTGGAATTTCGGCTGGCAATACTACGACTATGCCGAAACGCTCCTCGCCGGCCAAAACTACTCCGCTCACACAGGATATGTCAGTCTGAGTTATTCTTTCTGACAGGGATGTTACGGTTCAGCGATCTCGAGCTTCTCGCTCTCATTGTGAGTGGAATCACCGGCTGGCTTTTTGCGGCTCGCGGACGCATGGCAATGGAAAGTAACTGGCCCCTTTTCTACTACCTGGCCATGGTCCTCTATCAGAAGTCCGGCGGCCAGTTCCTCGAGGCCAACTTCATCTACGCCGGTGTCGTCTGTGCCATGATGATCCGCTTCGAGTTTATGTCCCAGGGGTTCGTGAAGGTGTTTCGCGTCATCGAAGCAATCTGCCTCATCTACATCATCTGGCGCTGTCTCGACTACGTACTTTTCCGCTAACGCACGATTTCCAGATTCGCCTCTTGCCACGCCCGCCATCCTCCGGCGAAGGACCGCACATTCCGATAACCCATTCTCTGCAGTGCATCCGCCGCTAGCGCCGACCGGTATCCCCCGCCGCAGTAAAGCACCAATAGGGCATTCGGATCGGGCACCCGTGTTTCGATGTCCCTTTCGATGATCCCTTTCCCCAAATGGACCGCGCCGGCTGCATGACCCGCCGCCCATTCGCTCTCTTCCCGCACATCGATCAGCACGTGCGCCGTCCCTGCTTCAGCCATCGCCGCATACTCGGCCGCAGTCATTTCCGTCACCCGCGACTTCGCGTCTTCTACTATCGCCAAAAAACCCGGTGTGTGTTTCATCGTATTCCCTCTCCGGTCTATCCCCGCTCGCGCCGGATGTGCGCACCCAACCCGGCCAGTTTGCTCTCCATCTTCTCGTAGCCCCGATCCATGTGATACACCCGGTCTACAATGGTCTCCCCTTTGGCCACCAACCCCGCCAGCACCAGCGACGCGCTCGCCCGCAAATCCGATGCCATCACATGCGCTCCGGTCAGCCGCCGTGGTCCTGCCACAATCGCCTGACGCCCCTCTATCCGTATACTGGCCCCCATCCGCGCCAACTCGGGCGCATGCATGAAGCGGTTCTCGAATATCCGCTCGGAAACAATCGCAATTCCTTCAGCCTGCGTCATCAGCGACATGTACTGCGCCTGTAAATCCGTCGCGAATCCGGGATGTTCTTCCGTCACCATGTCCACGCTCCGCAGTCCTGTTCCCGGGCGGATACACAACACATCCGATGCCGGCTCACTCACCTCCACCCCGGCCAGCCGTAGTTTCGCGCACAGCGCCGCCAGATGCTCCGGAACACATCCCGCAACCTCGACGTCCCCCCCCGTTATCGCCGCTCCAATCGCAAATGTCCCCGCCTCAATCCGATCCGCAATGATCCGGTGCTGTGCCCCATGCAGCCCTTCCACTCCGCGAACCCGGATCGTTGACGAGCCCGCGCCCTCAATTTCCGCGCCCATCTTAACCAGCAACTCAGCCAGGTCCACGACCTCTGGCTCGCGTGCCGCATTCTGGATGACGGTCTCGCCCCGAGCCAGCACCGCCGCCATCATAATGTCTTCCGTTCCGGTTACCGTAATCCGATCGAAATGAACGGTCCCCCCCCGCAATCCCTCCGGCGCCGTCGCTTCAATATACCCATGCGTCTGCTCAATCCGCGCTCCCAGTTGCTCCAACCCGCGCATATGCAGGTCGATCGGTCGCGCTCCGATCGCGCAGCCTCCCGGCAAGGATACCCGCGCCCGCCGGAATCGGCCCACCAGAGGCCCCAAAACCAGGCTCGAGGCGCGCATCGTCTTCACCACTTCATACGGTGCTTCCGGCTGCAGCTCGGCCACCGCCGTTATCTTCACCGGCCCGGCAGCGCTGTCCTCCACCTTCGCACCCATGTGCGACAGCAAATCCATCATGGTCCGGATGTCTTTCACCCGCGGAATCCGCTCCAGGGTGACCGGTTCTCCAGTCAACAGGCACGCCGCAAGCACCGGCAGCGCCGAATTCTTCGCTCCGCTTACCTCCACTCGCCCGCGCAACGTCACCCCGCCTTCCACCACAAACCTATCCACGCAGCACCTCCGCAAGCACTCCCTGTCTTTCCGCCAGGCGCTTCTCTGCCTCAGCCCTGCCCAATCCCAGTAGCCCCATCACAATCGCCGTCCTCACATTTCTCCCCGCTGCCTCGAATAACTCGCCCGCCCGCGCCGCATCCACTCCCGCGGCCTCGGCGACAATTCGCCGCGCCCGGTCCACCAACTTCTCATTCCTCGGCTGTACATTCACCATCAGGTTCCCGTACGTGTACCCCAGCCGGATCATCAATCCCGTGCTGATCATATTCAGTACCAGCTTCGTCGCTGTCCCCGACTTCAATCGCGTCGATCCCGTCACCACCTCCGGCCCCACCGGTACCTCAATCGCGTGCACAACCTCCTGGGCCATCCGGCTGCCCCGCGCACAGACGATCGCTGCCGTCAACGCCCCCATTTCCCGCGCCGCCCGCAGCGCCCCGATTACATAAGGCGTCCGCCCGCTCGCCGCAATCCCCACCAACGTGTCGATATCCCGGAATCCTCGCTCCCGCAGATCCCGCTCCCCGCTTGCCGGGTCGTCCTCGGATGCCTCCGTCGCACGGCTCAATGCCCGTTCTCCGCCGGCAATGATCCCCTGTACCAACT
The DNA here is from genome assembly GCA_964430625.1 of uncultured Solibacteraceae bacterium. Classification (GTDB taxonomy): domain Bacteria; phylum Acidobacteriota; class Terriglobia; order Bryobacterales; family Bryobacteraceae. The sequence continues at coordinate 43,758 of CAYSFR010000004.1, read as the reverse complement.
CCGGCGCCACTCCAAATGTCGGAGGACACTCCGAGGCGTCAAGTACCCCGAGTCTCCCGCTCGTACCCGCCCCTATATAATAAAGACGTCCCCCGCCACGAATCCGCGGTACCAGTTCGTCCAGCAGAGCCCCAATCCGCCCGATCGCCTCCGCCACCCTCCCGGCCACCCCGGCGTCCTCCCGGTTCATTATCTCCAGCATTTCCCGTGTCGAGACGGAGTCAATCCGCTCACTTGCCCGGTTTCGCTGCTCGGTTTCCAGACTTCCCAACTGCTCCATGCTTCTCAGAGGATCGCACGATCTACCTCCTAAATGGGAAGATCCCCTTTGGTACTACAGTGCCTGATAACGTCCAACCCCATCTGCGGGGACCAGCGCCGTCGATGGGGGGACCACGATAAACGAGCAAAATGGCCCGCCATGCTCTCATCTATCTGAAAACAAATGTCATACCTCGGCTAGTACCGTTTTGCCGCTGTTCTCGGGTGCGGTCCCGGTGAACCCAAGTAAGGCTTTTAGTTTCTTCCAGTTGCGTCACTGTAGCCCGCTGGTCATGGAGGGATAGTACTCCCGATTTCGCCTCCCAATTAATTCCTTGACACTACCTTAGTCCTATCCGTATACTGTGTGAGTAATGAAGACATCTGTATAGCCTGCTATACATCTGCTTCAGAATGACGGCTCGACCTTCGGAGGTTCTCTAAATGAAAAAAATTCTTCTTGCGGCGGCAGTATGTGCTCTCGCATCTATCAACTCGTTCGGCGCCCCTGCTTGCGTAGACGGCGTGCTCACCGGCGTTGCCACTCCTTGCACGGTCACCAACGGTTCCTACGCCTGGGATCTGAGCAATATTGGCGTGTTTGACGTTTCCAGCAACGGATTCGTTCCCGGCGCCACCACCACTTCGGTGGCCAGTGCCCTGACGGTTTCCTTTGCTACCCAGGGCTCCACTGGCTTCTCGATCACCTACACCGTGGGCTCCCCCTACAATACGTGGGACAACCAGGACGTCAATTGGTTGAGCGGCGCTTGGGTAACGGCAGCCAATGTGGACAGCAACGTCGTCCGCATCGGCCTCGGCAACGTATACGGCGTCGCCGGCAACAACGCCTACATGGGCTTTGAGAAGGAAATTCAAGACCAGTCCGCTAACACGGTTCACACCTCGCTGAACCTTAGCTATCCCAATGGCGGTTCTGCCTTCTCGGGTTCTGACTACATCCAGACCACCAACGCGTTCAGCGCTCCCAACCTCAGCATCAACGACCGCTTGGTCTTCGACGCCAAGGACATCGGCGCTCCCACGAACCTCGCCCGCCAGGGTTCGGTTGTCAGCTACACCAACTACTTCTACGCCGCTGAGCCCCAGACCGGTGTTCCGGAACCGATGACCTTCGTCCTCATGGGCGCTGGCTTGGTCGGCATCGCCGCTCTCCGCCGCCGCAACGGTTAATTCAAACTCCAACCCAAACGAAAAGGCCAGCCGAAAGGCTGGCCTTCTTCTTTTGTAGGGAACGAAACCTACTAAGCGCTGAACGAGCTACCGCATCCGCACGTTGACTTCACGTTCGGGTTGTTGAACTTGAAGCCAGAACCTTCCAGCGACTCCACATAGTCCACTTCCGCCCCTTCCAGATAGATCAGGCTCGCCTGGTCCACAAATACTTGAAGCGGCCCATACTTCAGCGTCTTATCCATCATCGTCGGATTGTTCTCGAACGCCATCGAGTAGCTGAAGCCCGAACAGCCCCCACCAACCACCGAAATCCGCAAGCCGGCCGGCTTGGGCTCCTGGGTCTCAATAATCTCGGCAACCTTGCTTACCGCACGTTCTGTGAGTTGTATCATGCACTCTCCTTTTCCTTCAATTTTACCCCCAGACATGGCTGAACCGTGGGGTCTCTTTCCTACCTTATACTAGATGCTCGGGATTCGCTCCCGGATTCGAATTGCCACCGGCCCCTTTCTCGAACAAAATCGAAACCCAATCGGAAACACGCCCGTCGAATCGAGTATGAGCGGGATCACTGATATTCTGGACTTTCCCCTGGCGGGCGCTGAACTGCGAACCAAGGTTAAAGTGGAATCGAACCGGGAAGAAGAATACGTCCTCGTCCGCCGCGTCCAAGACGGCGATGAGATGGCATTTCGGGACCTCGTCGAGCGCTACCAGTCGAAGGTCTTCTCCATCATCTACGGTATCCTGCGCAATCACAACGACGCCGAAGACATCTCCCAGCAGGTCTTCGCCAAAGTCTACTTCTCCATCCGCAACTTCGACTTCCGTAGCTCCTTGCTCACCTGGATCTACAAGATCACCGTCAATGAATGTTACGACTACCTCCGCAAGAAGAAGGTTCGCAAACTCGTCTACGAGAGCGACTTCTCCGAAGGAGACGCCGTACTCATGGAAAATGCCTCTTCGTCCCTCGACGCGGGTACGGCAATCGACGAAAGTCTTGCCCAACGCGATCTCGCTGTGAAGCTACTGGGTAAAATTTCAGAGGAAGACCGAAATCTCCTCCTGTTGAAGGAAGTCGAAGGCCATTCTGTCGAAGAGTTGGCCGGCATGACGGGCATGAATGAGAATACAATAAAGGTTAAGCTCTTCCGCGCACGTCAAAAGTTGGTCAAGGCTGCTCAGCGGTTGGGCCGGTTCACGGGTAAATTCTAAACAAGCCCGCTCCTGTTGAGAGGCAAAAAATGCACGAGCCAGTTCAAAGTCACTTAGAAGACATCCTCCAGGGAAAACTCGATCCCAGGGTGCGCGATAGTGTCCAGGCTCATTTGGCAGCGTGTGAGGAATGTGTGACTGAACTCGATGAAATGCGTCTCCACGCCGGGATCCTTCGATCCCTACATGCCGCTGAGGCACCGGAACCGTGCGCTGGCTTCTATGCCCGCGTCATGGAACGGATCGAAGCTCAGGCAAAGCCCTCTTTTTGGAACCTCTTCCTCGACCCCGTCTTCGGCCGCCGTTTGGTCTATGGCACTGGTGCCATGTTCCTGCTGATGGCCTCCTTTCTTTTGGCAACTACCGGTGAAACCCCCGAGCTTGCCCAGACGCCGGTCCAGATCATCGTCCAACCCGCTTCCTCCCCCCAACTCACTCCGGCGGAGTTCGGTCAGGACATGCAGCGTGATCGCGAACATTTCCTCGTGACGATGGCTTCTTTCTCCGAATAGCCGCCGCCCAAGAATTGCGAATACGATGATCGGACGTTCACAGGCCGCTTGGAAAAATCCGCAGATCGTATTCACGCTGCTTCTCGTGTTTTGCTGCGGTGCCCTCGCTGGTGCGGTGATCTATAAGCTCGCCTCACAACCCGTCTCAGCAAAACAGGTCGCCGCCGGTTGGAAAGAGTCCACCAAGGGCCAAACCCTCGCTCATCTGAAGCAGGAACTCCAGTTGACGCCAGAGCAGGCCGCCGAAATTGAAACTGCTCTTGACGATTTCTCCCTTTACTACCAGATGCTCCACGCTCAGATGGAAGAGGTGATGGCGACCAGTAAGTCACGCATCGATCAGGTTCTGAACGTGGAGCAGCGGAAGAAGTTCTCTCGGATTATGAATGATCTGAAGCAGGTCCGGTAGCACCAGTTTCCGGTAGCTTCAGCTCCACGCGCAGTGCCTGTTCCATTCCGTAGGGTATGTCACCCTTGGCCCGGCGCTCATGAACCCCCCGCGTATCGATCCGGTATAGAATATGCCCGGCACCCGTCTCCACATACTTCACTATCTCGTCACTTCGAATGCCGAGTAACCGCAAGTATCCACACAGCAGCCCGTCACTGATGTCGAAACTGAAAAACCGAAGGCTCTGTCCGTCGAGCGACATACCCTTCGACAGCTCCAGGCAATGGTGCGGAGTTTCAAACGCTCCCGTATCCAGAATCAACAACTCCTTCGCTAACGCCACCAGGCGGGTCAGTCCCCACAGCGGACAAAGCAGGTGATTAAGTACCTCTGAGACAAACACGACGTCGTGCTGCGGTATCGTGTAGTCCACCATGATATCGGCGTGGATGAACTCCACGTTGCTCAAGCCAAGCACGCTTTTCGCCCAGTTCGCCATCTCTACTCGATGTGGCAATACCTCCACACCGGTCGCCTTAAGCGCACCCATCTCCGCGAATCGGAAAGGAAAAAAGCCGTTGCACGACCCTATCTCCATCACCGTCTTTCCACGCAGATCCCCTAAGTGATGCCGGACGTATGTCCACTTCGGCCAAGGCCGTAATAGGCACGCCTCCTCGCTGGTCAAATGACGGCCTAGCGTGTTCACACCGCCCTCATCAAAATACCCCCACGTACGGTCTGACGTTGTCGATATACCGTACTCCGGGAAATCGATGCGCTGAAACCAATCCCCTGCGTACTTCCGTATTCCGTCTGCCACCGGGCCTTGGAGTAGCTCCGGTCGCAATTCCTCCCGGTCTTTCCGCAGGATTTCACGTAGCTCTGCTAGCATCGCCTCCAGGGCTTCCCCTTCAAAAAGAGGAAATACGGCAGGCTCAGACTCAATAACTTCTCTCCCCTGCCCATATAGGTAACTATCAAACTCGTATAGTATCGGTTCTCTGATCATCTCTTTCCCTATCGCCGAGGTGCATTCACTAATCCGACTCCCCAGCCTTCCTCCCAGTGTAAACTAACCTCCGTCGCCGCGGGGTCATTCTGCAGGTGGATCAGACTCCGGTAATGCTTCACATGGTTGATATCATCCAGCCATACCGCAAACGGCCGGTCTCCCATCAATTCCCGCACCGTCTGGTATTCCAGCCACCCCACGCCCCCTGCCGAGTCCAGGCAAAACAGCGGCCGCCGGTCCGCAAACGACGGCACCAGTGCGTGCAGCAGCCCATCCGGCGGCCGCAATCCGCTATCGCCGCCCAGCGCCCCTTCCAACTCACCCAAATACCCCGCCACCGGGTCCGGCAGGAAGTCGATATAGATATCCGGCTCTGGGCCCCGCTCCAGCAGCAGCGGATCCGTTCGCAGAAACTCCGCCGCTTCGTCCTTCTTCACGCTCAGCCCCCACAAGCACTCCACCTGCGGGAAGATCGACAGGTTCTGCCTCGATTGCTCGTACAACGCCCGGGAGATTTCCATCGTGTAGATCCGCGGTATCCCGCACGCCGCCGCTACTTCCACCAGAATCCGCGTCGATCCCTTCCCGACGTGGGTCCCGCATTCAATACACACCCCGGGCCGCAATATGTGCCCCAATTCCACCAGCCGCTCCCGCAACTGCGTCGATTCGTAGACCTGGATCCGTACCGCTGGCTTCATGCGAGCCTCGATTTTAACATAGACAATGAAAAAGCCCCCGGATTCCTCCGGGGGCTCTTCTCTTGACCGTGAACCGTTCGGTTAGAAGAACAGCTTCAACCCGAACTGCATGCGCCGCATCGGATTCCGGATGCTTCGGATCTCCCCGTCGCGGCTCCCGTTCGGCGTGATCTGGTTGGCATTGGAGAAGCTGATGCCGGCCGGATCGCCGAACCATGGGGTGTTCGTCGCGTTGAACGCCTCCCACCGGAACTGCATCTTGAACCGCTCGGTGATCTGGAAATTCTTGAACATCGAGAAGTCAATCCGCCGTTCGCCGGGTCCGCGCAGCGTGTTGTAACCGGTGTTGCCCAGGTGGCAAAGGTCCGGCCGCGCGGCAATCTGGCAGGTCACCCGCTGGAATGCCTGCGGGTTGTACCACAGCTTCCGCGTCGGGTCGCTCAGCTCCGGGTTGCCGATCATATCCGGCCGCACCGCGCCGTTTGGCAGCGCGAGGTCCCCAGCGCCCTGCCCGATCGTCAGCGGGAAGCCCGACGCCAAGCTCAGAATGCCGTTCACCTGCCAGCCGCCAATTACGTACTTCGCCGGTCCCTTCAGGTTCTGCCCGGGCAGTTCGTACACCCAGTTGCTCACCATCCGGTGCGTCTGGTCGAAGCGGAACAACCCGCGCGACCCGCGGCGGTCCCGCGGATTCTGCAGCGATGCGCCTTCCTGCCCGCCGTTCTCTCCGTCTCCGTGTGCCTTGCTATACGTGTAGGCGATACCGAACGTCAGCCCCTTGGAGGAGCGCTTGTCCAGTTTCACCTGCAAGCCGTGGTAGAACGATTCGCCGTAGGAGTCCAGATACCGGATACGTCCCATCGCCTGCACGCCCAGGTTCGGCGTCGCCGCGTCGTAGAACTCCGGATACGGGCGGTTGCTCTGCAGGAACGTCGTCGCCGGCCGGATCGGATCGTTCCAGTTGATTACGCTGTTGCCGACGTTCTGGCCCTTGCTGCCCGCATAACCCACCGACAACGCCATCGCGTACGGCAGTTCCCGCTGCAGGTCAAAGCTCCACTTCCACACCGCGCCGTCTTTGTAGTCCGGCGGCAGGTACAGCACGTCAATCGGCCGCACCGTCGTCGCACCGCCGCCCCGCGTCAGGAACGGATCGTTCAGCGTCAGAATGTTGGACCCCGGCGCGTACGTCTGCGACGCGATCGTGAACGCCTGCCCGTTGGCGCCCGTCACATTATAGTTCTGTGCCGGCCGCATCGATGTCAGGTATACCTGGCTGCCAGCCTTCGGCGGCATCAGGTTCAGAATCGTAAACGTGTTCTGGTGCTGGATGTTGTCAAACCAGCCGGCGCCCGTGCGGATAACCCACTTTTCCGTCGGACGGAACGCGATGCCCAGTCGCGGCATCATGAACCGGAAACGCTGCTGCTGCGCAACCTTGATCGCACCAGCTTCGCCCAACTGGCTCGGGAATACCGACGGGATCACCCCGCCGCCGCCCGGTTTCTGGTAACCAGCGCCGCGCCCGATCTCCGTGCCCAGCCCGGGAATGTCCAGCGTCCGCTGTAACCCTTTCCGGTCCACCGGCCACCCGTTGTAGTCGTACCGGATGCCCCAGTTCACCGTCAGCTTCGACGACACTTTCCAGTCGTCGTTCACATAGGCGCCGCCGCGCTGCGCCTTCGGGAACGTCAACGGCAGCCCTTCGGGCGTCTGCGTCGTGTTCGGCCGGCCCAGCAGGAACGATGCAAACGCATTCCCCGTCTGTGCCGCCGCAAAGCCCAGCAATCCTTCTTCCAGGTTCGCCGCGCCGCGTTCAATCGTCAGCCCGTAGTACTCAGCCCCGAACTTGAAGTTGTGCTTCCCTTTGAACCAGGAGAAGTGGTCGCCAAACTGGTACGTATTCATCTTGTCGTAGCCGTTACCGTTGGTCAGTTCCTGCAGCGGGAAGGGAAGTCCCGTGAACTGCGGCAACCCATGCTCGCGCGGCGTCAGCTTCCGGTTTCCGTCCGACGGAATCCGGAACAACCCCACGCCGAGCGCGTCCATGTCGAACGACGCGTTGTCCGTCCGCGGATTCGAAGTCAGATCGTTCGAGATCTGGAACCCGAACCGCAGTTCGTTGATCATGTTGGAGCTGAACGTATGGATCCACTGCGTCGCCAGGTTCGTCACCTGCGAGTTTACAAACACCGGTAGATTCGGGTTGATGTTGGTGCGGGTGAGATCCGAACGGTCCCACGCCAGCCGCGCGAACACGCGGTCTTTGTCGCTGAAGTTATGGTCAACGCGAGCAAAATAGGTGTTCACATTGATCGGCTGCGCCACCGCTGCCCGCGCCGTGAAGTCCAGCGGATCTTCCTGCACAAACTGCGCTTTCGGCACATATTTTTCCAGTACATTCAGCGCGCCCGGGTGCAGCCGCGACGCCGGAATCACGTTGTTCGGAAACAGGTTCCCCGTGTCCGGATCCCAGATCAGCGTCGGCGCAACAAACCGCCCATTGGCCGTGTAGCCCCGCTGCAGTCGGCTGAAGTCGCCCCGCCGGAACTCGTCAATCGGGAAATTCGCCGTGCTCACAATCCCTTCCCGCGTCCGCCGCGCTTCATAGTTGAACGCCCAGAACGTCTTGTTCTTGCCGTTGTACAGCTTCGGGAACAGCACCGGTCCGCTCAGCACAAACCCAAACTGGTTCTGCCGCAGCGGATTCTTCTTCAGCCGCTCCAGCCCCGCCGCCCGCTCAAAGTTCAGGAAGTAGTTCTCCGCGTCAAACGCATCGTTGCGCAGGAAGTTGAACAACGTTCCTCGCAGTTGATTCGTGCCGCTCTTCATCGTGATCGTCACCTGCGCGCCGCCGCCGAAACCGTACTCGGCCGTATACGCGTTGGTCTGAATCTTGAACTCTTCAATGGCCTCGATCGACGGCACAAAGTTCATAATGTGAATGCGCGGATCCTTGGCGTCCACGCCGTCCAGCGAGGCCACCTGATTGGTCTCCCGCTGCCCGTTCGCACTCACCGAAAAGCCTTGACCCGGAATCGGAAATCCGCCCGATCCGTCACCGCGTCCCGTCCGCTCGCCGTACTGCACGCCGGGCACTAGCACCGCCAGGCTTTGCATGTTCCGGCCATTCAGCGGCAGTTCGATAATCCGGCGGTTCTCAATCACGGCGCCCACCGTCGCGTTTTCCGTCTGCAGGCTCACCGCGTTCGCCACCACTTCAATCGACTCCGACACGCTCCCGACGTCAAGCTTGAAGTCTTGCCGCACCTGCGCCGCCGTCTCCAGACGAAGGCTCTTCACCAGGCCGGCCTTGAATCCCGTCTTCTCGCACCGTACCGTGTAGTCGCCTACCGGCAGCAGCGGAAACGTGTAATTGCCCGTCTCGTTCGTCGGAACGCTTAGCGTGACGTTCGTTCCCTGATTGGTGGCGGTTACTGTTGCGCCTGCCACATACGAGCCGGTTGAATCGGTCACCAGCCCCTGAATGGATTGTGTTGTTGACTGCCCGAATAGCGCCGCTCCCGCGGCGAGGAATAAGGACAGCCGGAAAACCCTACTGCACTGCGTCATGTGCTTCCCTCTTGATTAGTCGTTCACTGCGTTGCGGTGTGACGGAGGATCAGATAGCGTCCGCCGCCAAATGCTGGAGCTGGACTACTCGGTATCCGCGAGTGCGCATCACGTGGCACGGACGGACTGGCTGCAATTCCATGTCCTCGGTTAAGGAATGTTAGAGTCTAACCACGCTTTACCCCGAATGTCAAACCCTCCTCCCTCCCAAAACGAGGACGGCCGCCCCGAAGGGCGGCCGTCCTCGTTGGTTGGTTTTCTGTCTTACCAGAGCAGCTTCAGACCGAACTGGATCTGCCGCATCGGCGAAACCAGCCCGGTGATCGCGCCCGGTCCGCGGACCTGGCCCGCCTGGCTCGGATAGTCGATCCCGCCCGACGCATTCCGCACCGGCAGGAAGCTTCCGCCCGTATTCAACGCCCCGTTCGGACGCGCAAACTGCGGCGTGTTGAACAGGTTGAACATCTCCGCGCGGAACTGCAGCTTTACCCGCTCCACAATCTGGAAGTTCTTGAACAGCGAGAAGTCGACAACCTTCGCGCCAGGTCCTTCCAGAATGCCCATGCCCGAATTGCCATAGCGGCACAACTCCGGCAGCGCCGTGTTCTGGCAGCTCACCAGGCGGAATGCGTTCGGATCAAACCACTGGTTCACCGTCGGGTTGCTCAGGCTCCCGTTCGCAATCCGGTCAGGCCGGATCGTCACGTTCGCCGTGTTCGTAATGGCGCCCTGCGTCACCGTCATCGGGAAACCCGTGCGGAACGTCATCACGCCATTCGTCTGCCAGCCGCCCAACACCGTCTTCGCAAACGCATTGCCTTCTTTGAAGAACGGCAGTTCGTACACGAAGTTCGACACCACGTTGTGTGTCACGTCGAAACCAACGCGCCCGCGCTCGGCAGCCCGGTTCCGCGGATTCTGGTACGTGTTCGGGTTGTAGCCGTCGCCTTCGTTCCGCCCATAACCTTCCATCATCGACTTCGAGAAGGTGTGCGCAATCGAGAACGACAGACCATTCTGGAACCGCTTCTGCAACGTCATCTGCAGCCCGTGATACGACGCATTCGCGCCCGAATCCAGGAACCGCAGCCGGGTCAGCGGACGCAGCGCTCCGTCATCATTGATGAACTGGAACGGCCGCCGCGATTGCAGCGTCGAGGTCGGCGTATTGAATGCCGGGTCCGGCGAGTTCGCTTCCACCGTGTTGTCCATGTGCGTCGTCTTGGAGCCGATATAGCCCACGTTCAACGCCATATCCCACGGCAGCCGGCGCTGGATATCAAAGCTCCACTGCGCCACCTGCGGCTGGAAGTTGTCCCGGTTCAGAACGTTCGCGCTCGTCGCCGCCGTCCGGTTGATTACCCCGAACGGGTTGGCGAACGTGTACGGATTCGTCGTGTTCACCAGCCGGTTGTTCGTCGCGTCGTTCGAGAAATTCGAACTCCCCGACAACGGCGGATTCAGGTTCAGAATCGTGTAGTTGTTCAACTGGTGCACGTTGTAGTAAATCCCAAAGCCCGTCCGGATCACCCACGCGTCGCTGGCGCGATACGCGATGCCCAGCCGAGGCATGATCAGCCCCTTCTGCGGCTCATAGAAGTTGTACTGCGAACGGATCTTGCCCGGAACAAACGTCAGCGTGTTCCCATTGAATTCCGCACTCCGCCACAGTCCCTGTACGTCGGTCGCCATCGTGTTGTATTCCCAGCGCACGCCCAGATTCAGCGTCAGCTTCCGGCTGAACTTCCAGTCGTCGGCCACGTAGAAGCCCATCCGGTTCTGCCGCACATCGGTCAGCGGCAACCCTTCCGGCGTGTCGGTCGAGCTCGGCAGCCCCAGCAGGAACTGCGCAAAGCTGTGCCCGGTGATGTTGCCGGCAAAGGTGAATGCCCCGCGCGGAACGTTGGCCGCCCCGCGGAACAGCGATACCCGGCGGAACTCGCCGCCTGCCTTCACATTGTGCGCCCCGAAGCTCAGGTTGAAGCTCGAACTCACCTGGTGCAACTGGTTGTCGTCGAACCCGTTCCCACCGTCGCGTTCGGCCAGGCCCTGCAGCCCGTTGGACAGGTTCATCGACGGAATGCCCGCTTCCCGCTGCGTCAGCGGACGGTTCCCGTCGTTCACCACGCGGAATCCGTCCATGCCGATCGAGGCCAGGTTGAAGTCCGTGTTCGCCCGCGGGTTGAAGCTGTCGTCTTTCGACCGGGTATACCCGTAGCGCGTTTCCATCACCACCGCCGGCGAGAAGACGTGAATCCACTGCGTCGCGATGTTGTCGTTCCGTCCCAGAACCAGGTAGGCAAACTGCGGCGACGTGCCCGCATACGTCTCCCAGCTCACTTTGTTCGTCGCATAACGGCCCATGATCTTGTCCTTGGTCGAAATGCTGTGATCTACCTTCATGAAGTACTGGTTGTCGTCGATCGCGTCCTTCCCGGTCCCGGTGTAGTTGAACCCGGCCTGCGGATTCGCCACCGCCACCTGCGGACGTTCCCAGAACGGCAACAGCGCCTTCGCCGTGTTCGAAATCCGCGACGCCGGCAGAATGTTGTTCGCAAACGGTACGCCATTGATCGGATCGATCAACTGCACCGGCGTCGGAATCCGCAGCAACTGGCTGAAATCGCCATTGCGGAATTCGTCCGTCGGAACCAGCGCCGAAGCCGCCGCGCCCGGCAACCGCCGCCGCCGCCCCTCATAGTTGAACATGAAGAACGTCTTGTCCTTGCCGTTGTACAGCTTCGGCAGCACCACCGGCCCGTTCACCACGAACCCGAACTGATTCTGCCGGATCCCCTGCTTGGGCAGCCGCACTGCGGACGTGTTGAAGTAGTTCTGGAAGTAGTTCTCCGCGTCCAGCTTGTCGTTGCGCAGGAAGTTGAACACCGAACCATGGAAATCGTTCGTCCCCGAACGCATCACCATGATCAGCTGCGCACCCGAGTTGAAGCCGTACTCGGCCGAATAGTTGCCCGTGAATACCTTCACTTCTTCAATCGCTTCCGGAGAAGGCGAGAAGGGAACCGTGTTCACGCGGGCCTCGGTCGCCACAACGCCGTCCAGCGTCGCATGCTGGCTCACTTCACGCTGCCCGTTGGCCACCAGCGCGATCGTCTGGCCAGGGATCGGAATCCCGCCGCCGCCGCCGCTCTGTCCGTCCAACCCGCCGCGGCTTCCGAACATCACGCCCGCCTGCAATACCGCCAGGTTGCCGACGTTCCGGCCGTTCACCGGCAACTCCACAATCCGCCGCTGCTCGATCACTTCGCCGATCGACGATTCGTCCGTCTTCAGCGCCGTCACCGCGCCCGTCACTTCCACTCGCTCGGAAACTTGTCCCACTTGCAGCGTAAAGTCCGACCGCAGCTTTTCGTTGATCTGCAGCGTCAGTCCGCTCCGCGACGCCGTCTTGAACCCGCTTGCTTCCACGCTGACCGAGTACTCGCCGATGTCCAACAGCGGAAAGCTGTAGTCACCCGTCGAGGTCGTCACGTCTTCGCGCTTCACCTGGGTCTTGACGTTCGTTGCCGTCACCTTCGCGCCCGCCACCGCGGCTCCCGATGGATCCGTCACCGTACCCAGAATGGTTGTCGAAGTGGTTTGCGAGTAACCACTCGATATGAACACGAGGGATAAAAAGGCCCCTACGTATGCCTTGTGCATGCATTACTCCTGAAGATTAAATGATATTAATCAGGCCTCGGGCACAGCACGGCGAAACGTTGACCAAACTCGAGCACCCGAAGCGAGATAGACGTATTTTAACCTGTTATCAACAATTGCGATACAGTCGCCAGTGCCGCCATCCCCGCTGTTTCCGCGCGTAACACATTTGGCCCCAGGCTCCGCGCCTCCCACCCCGCCCCCAACGCCGCCTCCCGTTCCCGGTCCGCCCATCCGCCCTCCGGTCCCAGCAGCAGTGCTACACTCTCCCCGGCGGCCACCCCCAACCGAATCAGCGGCGGTCCCTGTCTCATCTCATCCAGGAAGATCTGGTGCCCCGCTTCCGTCCCAATCGCCTCCCGAAATCGAATCGGATCAACAATTTCCGGCCGCGTCATCCGCCGCGCCTGCTGGCTCGCCTCCAGCAGGATCCGCTCCCACCGTTCCTTCCGCTTCCCCGCAGCCTGTTCCAGCCCTTTCTCGCTCCGCTCCGCGATCACCGGCACAATCCGCGCCACGTTCAGCTCCGTCGCCTTCTCCAATAACCATTCAAAATGGTCAAATTTAAATAGGCTCGCCAGCAGAGTCACCTCCGGAACCGGGTCGGAATCGGCCAGCCGCTCCGTCACCCGGAACACCACGGAACTCTTCCGCGCCGTCGTCACCGTCGCCAGGTACCGGTGCCGGTTGTCGGAAATCTCAAACTGCTGCCCCTCCTCCACCCGCAATACCCTCACCAGGTGCTGTGCCGCATCCCCGGTCAGTTCGGCCTCTTCCCGCCTCACTTCCGGAACATAGAATAATCGCCGTGCCATGTAGAATGTGAGTTTACGATGATTGCCCATCTGCGCGGCAGCGTGCTCGAAAAACACCCGAACCTCGTGATCGTCGAATGCGCCGGCGTGGGCTATGAAGTCCACATCCCCGTCTCCACCTTCACCCGCCTCCCCGACCCCGGCGTCGAAACCAAACTCCGCATCCATATGCATGTCCGCGAAGACGCCATGCTCCTCTACGGCTTCTTCACCCCGGAAGAAAAACTCCTCTTCGAAAAACTCATCACCGTCTCCGGCATCGGCCCCAAAGTCGCCCTCACCGCCCTTTCCGGCATCTCCACCGTCGACCTCGTCCAGGCCATCCGCTCCGGCGACCTCGCCCAACTCACCCGCATCCCCGGCGTCGGCAAGAAAACCGCCGAACGCATGGTCGTCGAACTCCGCGACAAACTCGACATCGCCGTCGGCGCCTCCTCCACCCCCGTCTCCTTCAATACCGGCGCCCAACTCTCTGACCTCGATCTCGACCTCATCAGCGCCCTCGTCAACCTCGGCTCCGCCCGCCCCGCCGCTGAAGCCGCCGTCCGCAAAGCCCACGCCGCCCTCCCCGATGGCGACTTCGAAAAACTCTTCCGTAAATCCATGGAGCTCGTCCGCTAATGCGCGATCGCCAACTCATCTCCGGCGCTCCCATGGAAAACGAGCGCCAGTACGAAACCGCCCTCCGCCCCTCCCGCCTCGCCGATTTCACCGGCCAGGCCCGCCTCAAGGAAAACCTCTCCATCGCCATCCAGGCCGCCAAACAACGCGGCGAAGCCCTCGATCACGTCCTCCTCTACGGCCCCCCAGGCCTCGGTAAAACCACCCTCGCCACCCTCATCGCCGGCGAACTCGAAGTCGAATTCGACCAGACCGCCGCTCCCATCATCCAGAAAAAGCTCGACCTCACCGGCGTCCTCACCAACCTCCGCCCCAAACAGGTCTTCTTCATCGACGAAATCCACCGCCTCCTCCCCGACGTCGAGGAAATCCTCTACTCCGCCCTCGAAGACTTCCGTGTCGACATCATGATCGGCACCGGCGCCGGCGCCCGCACCCACTCCATGGACATCAACCGCTTCACCGCGGTCGGCGCCACCACCCGCCAGGGCCTCATCTCCGCCCCCCTCCGCGGCCGCTTCGGCCTCGTCCTCCGCCTCAACCCCTACGACATCAACGACCTTACCTCCATCGTCCTCCGCTCCGCCGGCCTCCTCCAGATCCCCGTCGATGAACCCGGCGCCGCCGAAATCGCCCGCCGCGCCCGCGGTACACCCCGCATCGCCAACCGCCTCCTCCGCCGCGTCCGTGACTACGCCCAGGTCCGCGCCAAAGGCCACATCACCCACGCCGTCGCCATGACCGCCCTCGACCTCCTCGAAGTCGATCGCTACGGCCTCGACGAAATCGACCAGAAAATCATGGTCACCATCCTCGAAAAATACTCCGGCGGCCCCGTCGGCATCAAAACCATCGCCGCCTCGATCGACGAGGAAGAAGCGACCATCGAAGACGTCTACGAACCCTACCTCATGCAACTCGGCTTCCTCGACCGCACCTCCCGCGGCCGCGTCGCCACCCGCCGCGCTTTTGAATACTTCAAAATCGCCCCCCCGCCCACCGCTCAACCCAACCTCTTTTGACCATCACCTACCTCGCCCTCGGCTCCAACCTCGGTGACCGCCAGGCCCACCTCCTCGACGCCATCGCTCGCCTCAACGCCGCCGGCGTCGAAACCCTCCGCCGCTCCTCCATCATCGAAACCCCGCCCGCCTACGTCCTCGATCAGCCCCACTTCCTCAATATGGTCATCGAGGCCCAAACCTCCCTCTTCGTCACCGAACTCCTCCGCCGCACCCAGCAGATCGAACGCGACATGGGCCGCCGCAAAATCATCGACAAAGGCCCCCGCCTCATCGATATCGATATCCTCCTCTTCGGCAACCTCTCCCTCCAGTCCCCCAAACTCACCGTCCCCCATCCCCTCATGCACGAACGCCCCTTCGTCCTCGTGCCCCTTGCCGAACTCATCCCATTAAGCAAGGTTTAAGATGAAGAGGTGGTGCCCCGAAGCCTTCTCCTCCTCCCCGTCCTGGCCGTCTCCGCATTCGCCCAGCCCGTCGATTTCCTAAAACAGATCGAACCCATCTTCGCGGCCAAATGCTACTCCTGCCACGGCCCCGCCAAGCAAACCTCCGGCGTCCGCCTCGATGACGGCCCCTCCGCCCTCGCCGGCGGCTACGGCGGCAAGGTCATCCTCCCCGGCAAAGCCACCGATAGCCCCCTCTTCCACCGCATCACCGCCGCCAATGGCCTCAAAGCCATGCCCCTCGGCTCCAAAGGCCTACCCCCCGATCAGGTCGCCCTCGTCAAAGCCTGGATCGATCAGGGCGCCAACTATCCCAAACGCGAAGCCGCCAAAGCCGCCCCGCCCCAGTCCCGCCACTGGGCCTATCAGCCCATCCGCAAACCCGCCGGCACCATCGACTCCTTCGTCCGCGAACAACTCACCAAACAATCCCTCACCCCTTCCCCCGAAGCTCCCAAACCCACCCTCCTCCGCCGCCTCGCCCTCG
This sequence comes from uncultured Solibacteraceae bacterium, assembly GCA_964430625.1. Lineage (GTDB taxonomy): Bacteria > Acidobacteriota > Terriglobia > Bryobacterales > Bryobacteraceae. The sequence goes on along the minus strand of CAYSFR010000004.1, from coordinate 27,836 downwards.
ATCTCACCGGCGTCCCCCCCTCCCCCGAGGACCTCCACGCCTTCCTCAATGACCCCTCCCCTAACGCCTACGAAAAACAGGTCGACCGCCTCCTCGCCTCCCCCCAGTTCGGCGAAAAATGGGCCCGCCACTGGCTCGACCAGGCCCGCTACGCCGATTCCGACGGCTATGAAAAGGATTGGGCTCGCCCCTGGTCCTGGCGCTGGCGCAACTGGGTCATCGACGCCATCAACCGCGACATGCCCTTCGACCAGTTCACCCGCGAACAACTCGCCGGCGACCTCCTCCCCAACGCCACCGTCGAACAGAAGGTCGCCACCGGCTTCCACCGCCATACCCTCACCAATCGCGAAGGCGGCATCGACAACAACCAGTTCCGCTTTGAAAACGTAGCCGACCGCGCCGTCACCACCACCTCCGTCTGGCTCGGCCTCACCTCCGGCTGCGCCCAGTGCCACGACCACAAGTACGACCCCTACCGCCAAAAAGACTTCTACCAGATGTACGCTTTCTTCGATAACGCCGACGAAGAAGACATCGACGCCCCCCTCCCCGGCGAAACCGGCCTCTGGCTCCGCAAAGCCGCCGAATTCGAACAGAAACGGGAGGCCCTCGTCGCCCAATACCCCGTCCGCGCCAAACAGCCTGCCTGGGAAGTCGACATGCTCGATGCCCGCACCAACCCCGGCCGCCGCACCGATTGGGACCTCGCCTGGGACTGCCTCCTCAAACTTACCGAAGGCGGTGACGGCGAACGCATCATCCTCAAGCCCGCCGCCCAACGCACCGCCCGCGAACGCCGCATCCTGGAAACCCACTTCATCCGCAACTACCACTTCGCCGTCGGCCAGAAAGTCTATAAGGAGCTCAAGTTCGACGAACTCGACAAGAAACTCCGCGACCTCGAAGCCGCTTACCCCCAGCTCACCCAGGCCTACATCCTCAGCGAAAACGCCACCCCCAAACAGTCCCACCTTCGCATCAAAGGCGACTTCAAACAGCTCGGTATCCCCGTCGAACCCGACACACCCGCCTTCCTCCCGCCCCTGAAGAAACAAGGCGCCCGCGCCACCCGCCTCGACCTCGCCAACTGGCTCACCTCCCCGGAAAACCCCCTCACCGCCCGCGTCACAGTCAACAAGATCTGGCAGGAACTCTTCGGCCAGGGCCTCGTCAAAACCGCCGAAGACCTCGGTGTCATGGGCAACCGCCCCTCCCACCCCGATCTCCTCGACTACCTCGCCGCCAGGTTCCGCGACGATGGCTGGAGCCGCAAACGGATCATCCGCGAAATCGTCACCTCCGCTACCTATAAACAGTCCTCCGAAGCCCGCAAGGAACTCGTCGAAAAGGACCCCGAAAACAAGTGGCTCGCCCGCCAGTCCCGCGTCCGCCTCAACGCCGAAAACATCCGTGACGCCGCCCTCTTCTCCGCCGGCCTCCTCGATCTCTCCAGAACCGGCGGCCCCTCCATCAAGCCTCCCCAGCCCGATGGCGTCACCTCCATCGGCTACGCCCGCGGCACCAAATGGGAAGTCGCCGCCGGTACCGAACAGTACCGCCGCGGCCTCTACATCCACTTCCAGCGCACCACCCCCTACCCGCTGCTCATGAACTTTGACGCGCCCCGCTCCACCACCGCCGCCTGCCGCCGCGGCCGGTCGAACACCTCCCTCCAGGCCCTCAACCTCCTCAACGACCCCGTCTTCCTCGAAGCCGCCGAAGCCCTCGCCCTCCGCCTCCTCCGCGAAGGCCCCGCTGCGAATAAGGACCGCATCCAACTCGCTACCCAACTCGTCCTCAATCGCGATCCCCGCCCCGCCGAAGTCGAACGCCTCTCTAAATACCTCGACCACCAGCGCACCCTCTTTGCCTCCGAATCTACCCTCCCCGTCCACCCCGTTCCCGGCATCGATCGCGCCGAACACGCCTCCTGGACCGCCCTCGCCAGCGTCCTTCTCAACCTCGACGAATTCCTCACCCGCGAGTAATCCCCCATGAACTTCCACGCCATCCAAAAACGCCGCGAATTCTTCCAAAAGGTAACCGGGGGCCTCGGTACCATCGCCCTCGGCGACCTCCTCGCCCGCAACGGCTACGGCGCCCAGAACCCCCTCTCCCCCCGCAAACCCCACTTCGCCCCCAAAGCCAAACGCGTCATCTTCCTCTTCCAGGAAGGCGCCCCCTCCCAGATGGATCTCTTCGATCCCAAACCCCGCCTTCGCGAATGGCACGGCAAGTCCCTCCCTCCGTCCCTCACCAAGGACATGAAACTGGCCTTCATCAAGCCCACCGCCGCCGTCCTCGCCAGCCCCCGTACCTTCCAGAAGTACGGCCAGTCCGGCCTCGAACTCTGCGACCTGCTCCCCCACACCGCCTCCATCGCCGACGACATCTGCCTCGTCCGCTCCATGCAGTCGGACCAGTTCAACCACCACCCCGGCCAACTCCAACTCTTCACCGGCCACAACCAGGTCGGCCGCCCCTCCATGGGCTCCTGGGCCCTCTATGGCCTCGGCAGCGAGTCGGAAAACCTCCCCGGCTTCGTCGTCCTCTCCTCCGGCGTCGGCACCTCCGGCGGTACCGATAACTTCTCCGCCGGCTTCCTCCCTTCCACCTACTCCGGCACCCAGTTCCGCGGCACCGGCGACCCCATCCTCTATCTCACGAACCCCGCCGGCATCTCCGGCAAAACGCAGCGCGCTCGCCTCGATGCCATCCGCGACATGAACTCCCTCCACCAGTCCCAAACCGGCGACGAGGAGATCAACGCCCGCATCCACTCCTACGAACTCGCCTACCGCATGCAGTCCAGCGCCCCTGAACTCCTCGATTTCTCCAAGGAGTCCCCCGCTACCCTCGCCTCCTATGGCATCAACGCCAAGGAACCCAACGCCTACGCCACCAACTGCCTCCTTGCCCGCCGCATGGTCGAACGCGGCGTCCGCTTCGTCATGCTCATGCATGCCTCCTGGGATCACCACTCCGGCATCAACCAGAACCTCCCCAAACAGACCAAAACCACCGACCAGCCCTCCGCCGCTCTCATTAAGGATTTAAAACAACGCGGCCTCCTCGAAGACACCCTCGTCGTCTGGGCCGGCGAGTTCGGCCGTACCCCCATGTCGGAAATGCGCCGCCCCGAAGACGCCGAAGGCGCCGGCCGCGACCACAACCCCAACGGCTTCTCCATCTGGCTCGCCGGCGGCGGCATCAAACCCGGCCAAACCATCGGCAAAACCGATGATTTTTCCCTCAATATCCTCGAAGACAAGGTCCACATCAACGACCTCCAGGCCACCATCCTCCATCTCCTCGGCTTCGACCACACCCGCCTCACCTACCGCTTCATGGGCCGCGAGTTCCGCCTCACCGACATCCACGGCGAGGTCGTCAAAAAACTCCTGGCCTGAATTTCTTGACGCTTCTGTAAAAAAATAGTTTGCACTCCGCCAAACCTTCTGAGAAAATACCCGGAGCAAGAAGCCAACCGTATCAATCCCCGTCCAGCCGAAGGAATTTTCCCCTCACGGCTTGGGTGGCTCGGCTGGTGTTTCGCATTAGGAGATCGGTAGTGAGAGAAAAAGGTGTCGTGAAATGGTTCAACGCTGCGAAGGGCTACGGCTTTATCCAGCGGGCCAGCGGTGAGGACGTCTTCGTCCATTTTTCCGCCATTCAGATGAATGGTTACAAGACCCTCGATGAGGGCACGGAGGTGGAATTCGAGGTCAAGACTGGCCCGAAGGGCCTGCAGGCCGAAAACGTCGGTCGCCCCTGACACCGTTCAGAAGATTCAGTCGTACCGAAGGCCGCCCCAAATGGGCGGCCTTCGTGTTTCAATAGGCCCATGCGCTGTTTGTATCTCCTATTCCTCGCCCTCCCCCTTTTCTCCCAGCCCGTCTTCCTAATCAATGGTTTCCAGGTGCCCCCCTGCGACACCGTAACCGCCGAATCCACCTTTGGCCAACTCCCCCAACGCCTCCGCGACCTCGGCCGGGAAGTCGTCTTCTTTAACAACTGCTCCGTCCCCGCCCCCGCCGGCTCCACCCGCCCCTCCATGGAGGACATGGCCGCCGCCCTCGGCCAGCGCATCGCCTCCCACTCCGCCCCTCAGGTCGACGTCGTCGTCCACTCCATGGGCGGACTCATCCTCCGCGCCTACCTCGCCGGTAAACAAAACACCCCCGGCTCCTTCCGCCCCCCGGCCAATCATAAGGTGCGCAAAGCCGTCTTCCTCGCCACCCCCCACTTCGGCCCCGGCCTCGCCCCTACCCTCATCTCCTTCGGCGGCACCGATCCCCAGGTCCGCCAGATCGTCCCCGGCTCCCGCTTTATCTACGACCTGAATACTTGGAACCAGGGCGGCGACGACCTTCGCGGCGTCGACGCCGTCTCCGTCGTCGGCTCCATCCCCGGCGGCAACGACGGCCTCGTCCCCGTCCCCTCGGCCTCCCTCTCTTTCGCCGGCGACCCCGCCCGCACCCGCACCGTCCCCTACTGCCACACCGACGTCGGCATCCTCGTCCTCGTCGCCTCCGCCTGCGCCCGTCCCCCCTTCATCGCCAATGTCAATGGCGACGATCACCTCAGCTGGCGCATCATCCGCAGCCACCTGAACGGGACCGATGAATGGCGCACCCTCGGCAGTTCCCTGGAAGCCGACGCCACCGGATCCACCCGCGGCGGCCTCCTCGTCGTCGCCAAGGATAAGGATGATGCCTTCCTCAACGGCGTCAGCGCCGTCGCCGCCGGCTCCACCACCTTCCAGAAGGTGTCCGATTTCCACTACGCCGAACAGATCGCCACCGGCCCCCAGAACATCGCCATTACCGCCACCGCCGGCAACACCACCGCCACCCAGACCGTCACCGGCGGTCTCTACTCGGTCGTCACCGCCAAGCCCGGCCCCCGCGCCGCCGCCGTCCTCCCTGCCGCCGGCCGCGTCCCCACCCGCACCCTCGCTCCCGGCATGTTCGTCAGCCTCTACGGCGCCTCCATGGCCGGCGATAGCGCCGCCGCCCAGGCGCTCCCCCTGCCCACCACTCTCGCCGGTACCCAACTCCTCTCCGGCACCACCCCCATCGGCCTCCAGTTCGCCGGCCCCACGCAGATCAACGCCATCCTGCCGGAAGATGCCTCCGGCCTCCTCACCCTCACGGTGAAGAGCGCTGCCGGCGCCAGCAGCCTGAACATTGTCATTGAGCCCGCCGTCCCCGCCATCTTCACCCAGACCGGCACCGGATCCGGTCCCGCCTCGGCCCTCAACGCCTTGAGCGGCATGGTCATCACCACCGCCAACAAGGCCCGTCCCGGCGACGCCATCAGCCTCTATATGACCGGCCTCGGCGCCACCGAAACCCGCGACGGCCTCCAGTGGGCCAAACTCCAGCCCAAGATCTTTGTCGGCAACCTGGAAGCGCAGGTCCTCTATGCCGGCCGTGCCCCGGGCTTCGCCGGGCTCGACCAGATCAACTTCATCGTCCCCGCCAACGCCCCGTCCGGCGACACCACCCCGTTACGGGTGGAGTCCAACGGCCGCGTTTCGAACGCCGTCACGCTCCCGACGCTCTAGTTTAAGCGCGAATAGCGTCAAACATCCGCCGCGTTTCCGCCGTTAGGTCAAACGGCGCTAACGCGGCGTTCACGGACGCCAGCCGGTGCTCAAACGCCGGAAACTCCACATAACTGTGCAGTCCGGCGTGGCACAGGTCCGGATTCACCGGAAACGGCAACGCCGCCAGTGCTTCCAGTACTTCTTCCAGGTAGCGTGATTCCACGCAGAGCTTAATCAGGAACAATTCGCCCTCCTCGGGGGAGATCAAAACAGACATACCGTTCTCCTTGGAAACGCGGCAAACCGGCTTTCAGGGAGTAGACAGAGTGGTAAGTCCTGAGCGAGGCCCGATTCGCGTTTAGCACTTTTTACCGTGGTTGCAAGTAGCTTGGGTCGGCGGGAGGCCAACACCTAAATCACTCCACGTGCCATCAGACTAACATTCACGTTTGCCCAAATCAAGTAAACAGATCCCCGTTTTTTTGTAGGCAAATTGTCTTACTCCCGTCGATAGCAGCACGGCCGTCCCGGACAAGGCCGTCACCTCCCCAACCCGTAAAACGACTCAGGGAGCGCCGAAACCCACCAATGCCGTCTCCTCCCCAACGCCGGCCTTGTCCCTCTTTTCCTCCCCAACCCCGGCCTTGTCCTTCTTTTCCTCCCCAAACCGCAAAACCACTCGGGGATAGCCGGGGCTCCTCCGCAACACAACCCCACTCACCGAAACAGCACGGCTGTCCCCCAAACCGCCGAAACCCACCAAGGCCGTCTCCTCCCCAACGCCGGCTTTGTCCCTCTTTTCCCCCCCAACGCCGGCCTTGTCCCTCTCTTCCTCCCCAACGCCGGCCTTGTCCTTCTTTTCCTCCCCAACCCGCACCCCCCCTCGGGGATAGCCGGGGCTCCTCCGGAACACAACACCACTCACCGAAACAGCACGGCTGTCCCCCAAAACGCCGAAACCCACCAAGGCCGTCTCCTCCCCAACGCCGGCCTTGTCCCTCTTTTCCTCCCCAACCCGCAAACCCACTCGGGGATAGCCGGGGCTCCTCCGGAGAACAACCCCCCACTCACCGAAACAGCACGGCTGTCCCCAAAACGCCGAAATCCACCAAGTCCGTCACCGACCCAACCCCGGCCTCTCCAATAATCTCCTCCCCAACCCGCAACCCCCACTCGGGGATAGCCGGGGCTCCTCCGGAACACAACCCCCCTCACCGAAACAGCACGGCTGTCCCCCAAAACGCCGAAACCCACCAAATCCAACACCGACCCAACGCCAGTATTCCCCCCTACCCCAACTTCGCCCGCCCGTCCACCCGCGCCACCCGCCCCAACAAATACTCCACCTCCGCCTTCGCCGCTCCCGTCAACCCCGCCCCCGGCTTCCGCTGCGCGTCGGACGCAATCATCCCCCGCCGCATCATCACATACTTCCGTACCGCCAATCCCACCCCCTGCTGCTGCTCATACCGCAACAACGGCAAATGCGCGTCAAACAGATCATGCGCCGCATCCCGCTCCCCGGCCTTCTGCAGCCGCACGACATCGGCCAGCATGTCGGGAAACGCGTACCCCGTCATGGCCCCATCCGCCCCCCGCTCCATCTCGAAATCCAGAAACAGCCCCCCGTTCCCGCACAGAATCGAGATCTCCCGCATCGTCCCTTCCCGCGTGAATCCCCGTAACGCCGATATCTTCTCCAGCCCCGGCCAGTCTTCATGCTTCAACATCACGCACGAAGGGTTATCGGTAATGATCCGCCGGATCACCCCCGGCGTCATAACAACAGTAAGTGTGAGCGGATAGTCCTGCAGCACCCACGGCACGTCCGGACCAATCGCCTCCACCGCCTGCCGGAAGTAAGTCACAATCTGATCGTCGGTCCGCAGCGACGGCGGCGGCGCAATCATCACCCCTGCCGCGCCGGCATCCATCGCCGCCCGCGTCAGGGACGTCATCGCCGCAAACCCCGGACTCGATACCCCCACAACCACCGGAATCCCTGGTGCCCGCTGGATGAACCGCGTCGCCACCGCAATCGCTTCGCTCTGCTCCAGTTTCGGCGCCTCGCCCATGATTCCTAGCACCGTCAGCCCCGTCGCCCCGGCCTGCAAATAAAAGTCGGTCAGGCCGTCTATCGAGTCAAAATCAATCCGCCCGTCGGCCAGAAACGGCGTCGGCGCTATCGGATACAGCCCTTGTGCAGTGTTGTCGAGTCGCATTAAGGTCCATTATCGCGCCGTTTGATACGATATCGGTCGAAATGAAACGCCGCTACTTTTTCTACGGTTCCCTGCTCGCCGGCGCCGTGCCCGCAGCTGGTTTCGGAAGCGTCCCCTCCCTCCGCGCTCTCGGCTACAAGCCCTTCTACGACAAACTCAATATCGCCGCCGTAGGCTGTGGCGGCCAGGGCGGCGTCATCCTCAACAATGCCGCCCAGACCGATAACATCGTCGCCCTCTGCGACGTCGACGAGAACCGCGCCGCCGCCAATTTCCAGAAGTTCTCCAAACAGCCCAAGTACAAAGACTTCCGCGTCATGCTCGACAAGGAAGGCAAGAATATCGATGCCATCACCGTCGGCATCCCCGACCATATGCATGCCACCGTGGCCCTCAACGCCATGCAGCGCGGCAAACATGTCTACGTCGAAAAACCCCTCACCCGCACCGTCTGGGAAGCCCGCCTTCTCCGCGATGCCGCCGCCAAGTACAAGGTGGCCACCCAGATGGGCAACCAGGGCTACTCCCACGAAGCCATCCGTACCACCGCCGAGATGATCTGGTCCGGCGCCATCGGCGATGTCACCGAGGTCCACGCCTCCTCCACCCCGGGTACCCACCCCACCGGCTACCAGCAACCCGCCCAGGAAGCCTCCGTCCCCGCCAATGTCAATTGGGACCTCTGGCTCGGCTCGGCCAACATGCGTGCCTTCTCCCCCGACTATGTCCCCTATAACTGGCGCGGCTTCTTTGACTTCGGTACCGGCCAGCTCGGCAACTGGGGCATCCATGCCCTCGGCCCCGTCCACCTCGCTCTCCAGCTCGGCGCTCCCGTAAGTGTCGAGTTACTCACCCAGCAAAACCAGAGTAAGTGGACCTTCCCCTCCCGCGCCGTCATTCGCTTCGACTTCCCCCAGCGCGGCGGTCTCCCCCCCGTCTCCATCTTCTGGCACGACTCCGCCGTCGCCGATGCTTCCGACGCCTACAAAGTCCCCGGCGTCGCCGATGAAATGGTCCTCCCTCGTTCCGGCAATCTGAGCGAAAAAGGCCGCGGCGGTCCCGCCCGTATGGACCCCGCCGAAGCCGCCGCTCGCAAAGCCTTCGCCGCTCGTGCCAATGACCCCAATGCCCCCCGCATCGGTGCCGGCGGCCCCGGCGTCAAAGTCTTCGGTGACCAGGGTCCCCGCCCCCAGCCCAAGCCCGGCATCCTCACCGGCAACGGCGCCGTCTTCGTCGGCTCCAAGGGGCTCCTCTCCACCGTCGAACGCGGCGAAGGCGTCAAGCTTCTCCCCGAAAGCCGCTGGAAGGACTATACCCTCCCCCAACCGCTCCTCACCCGTTCCCCCGGCCACATGACCGATTGGATCCGCGCCTGCAAAGGCGGCGAAATGTCCTGCTCGGACTTCAGCATTTCGGTCCCCTACACCGAGTGGGTATTGCTCGGCGTGATCGCCTTCCGCGTCCCCGGCAAGCTCATGTGGGACAGCAAAGCGATGCGCTTCACCAACAGTGAAGCGGCCAACAAGCTGCTCCGCCCCGAATTCCGCAAGGGATGGGAGTTAAAACTGTAACCCGCCGCCTCGTGGCGCATTCTAAGGAGGAAATCATGGCTAATCACAAAATTGAAGAAGTAGAAGGAATCGGCCCGGTCATCGGAGAAAAACTCCGCGGCGCCGGCATTGCGACCACAGACGCGTTGCTCGAAGGGGCCAAGACCCCGGCCCAGCGCAAGGCCTTGGCGGAGGCTTCCGGCGTCAGCGAAAAGCAGATCCTGAAGTTCGCCAACATGGTCGATCTGTTCCGCATCCACGGCGTCGGCTCGGAGTACGCGGAACTGCTGGAAGCGGTCGGTGTGGACACGGTGCCGGAGTTGGCGCAGCGCAACGCCGAGAATCTGACCAGGAAACTCGCCGCGGTGAACGCGGAAATGGAACTCACCCGCCGCGTCCCCTCCGAAGCCGAAGTCACCAAATGGGTCGAAGAGGCCAAAACCCTCCCCCGCGCCCTCGAATACTAAACAACCCCAAAATGGGGCCGGGTGCACCCGACCCCATTTTTAACTGTAATGGTTTCAGTGTTTTGCGGCGGTTTTCGGAATGAATTTCCCCCGTTTCCCGCCCCCCTCGCCCCGCCCAATCCCCACCCGCCTCCAACCCGGATAAACTGTAGGGGTGATATTCCTCCCTGCGTTGGACTGGCTGATCGTCGGCGGCATGATCTTCGCGATCATCTTCGTCATCCTGATTGCCCTCTTGGTGAACCCGCCCACCGCGCTCATCAACAAGATGCAGGACCCCGACAACGACAAGAAGGAGAACGACGACTGATGTCCCCCAAACTCAATCGCCGCCAGTTTGCCCTCGCCGCCGCCGCCGCCCAGGCCGCCACCCACGCCGCGCCTGCCGAAACGACCTACACCGGCGCCCTCACTGGCCTCGAAGGCAAGGTCAATCTCCCCGCCTTTGACCCCGTGGCCTGGACCATGACCCGCCACGCCAACGCCCCCCTCGCCCTCACCTACAAACCCGCCAACAAAAAGGCCACCGAAGCCTGGCAGAAGAAACTCCGCGCCAAAATCACCGAGCTCATCGGCGGCTTCCCCAAAACCAAATCCCCCCTCAACCCCACCACCCTCGAAGTCCGCGACTTCCCCACCTACCGCCGCGAAAAGTTCGTCATCGAAACCCAGCCCGGCATGGCCCTCCTCGGCTACCTCCTCACCCCGAAGACCGGCAAAAGCGGCCCCCTCCCCTCGATGATCTGCGTCCCCGGCCACGGCCGCGGTGTCGACGACATCGTCGGCATCGACGACAAAGGCCGCGACCGCACCGACAAAGCCGGATACCAGCACGACTTCGCCATCCAGGTCGTCGAAGCCGGCATGGCCGCCGTCGCCATCGAACCCATCGCCTTTGGCTGCCGCCGCGATGCCCGCAGCGCTAAACGCGGCCTCGGTAACTCCGCCTGCCAGCCCGTCGCCGGCGCCGCCCTCCTCCTCGGCGAAACCATGGTCGCCTGGCGCGCCTACGACGTCGTCCGCACCATCGATTGGATCGAATCCCGCAGCGAACTCGACCCCGCCCGCGTCGGCCTCATGGGTATCTCCGGCGGCGGCACCATCACCGAATTCACCGCCGCTCTCGAACCCCGCATCAAAGCCGCCATGGTCAGCGGCTATCTCAATACCTTCAAAGATTCCATCGTTGCCATGTCCCATTGCATCGATAACTATGTGCCCGGCATCCTCAACTGGTGCGAAAACTACGACGTCGCCAGTCTCATCGCTCCTCGCCCCCTCTACGTCGAAAGCGGCACCCGCGACCCCATCTTCCCCATCGAAGCCAGCAAAGCCGCCTTTGCCAAGGTCAAGGCAGTCTACACCGCTCTCGGCGTCCCCGATGCCGCTCAGCATGAGGTCTTCGAAGGCGACCACCTCTTCCACGGCGGCGGCGGCCTCGCCTTCCTCGCCAAACACCTGAAAGCATGATCACCCCGTTTCTCCTGGCCCTCATGGCCGCTGCCGACCCCTGCGCCCTCCTCCCCGAACAGGACGTCCGCCAGCTCTTCGAAATCCCCGAAACCACCCCCATCCGCGCCCTTCGCGCCGATAGCTGCAGCTACATCTGGATGGGACTCCCCCCCACCGGGCCGCAACTCCGCGAAGCCCTCATGTCCGGCAAACGCCTTCCCCCACGCGCCAATGAGTCGCTCAGCCTCCGCATTGAGCCCATCCCCAACGCCGTCAAAGAGCTCGACGCCCGCTTCGAAAAGCTCACCAAGGGCTACACCATCGAGCGCGACGGCGAGCAGGTGGCCGTCCGCCCCCAAAAGCTCGAATGGGTCGCCAATGTCGGCGAAAAGGCCTACTGGATCCCCGGCTTAAGCCAGCTCGTCGTCGCCCGCAAGAATCAGCTCTTCTCCCTCGTCGTCAAGAAGCAGATGAAACCCGCCGACCTCGTCAATGCCGCCACCACCGCCGCCCAGGCCGTCCTTCGCCGCTAACTATCGCACCACCAACCGCGTCCCGCCGCTAATCCGCCCCAGTCGCTTGTCTTTCAGGACGATCCGCACCTCCCGCTCCCGTTCCGTCTCCCCCGCTTCCGGCCGGTAGCTGGCGACATAAAGTCCCCGCAGCGAACCCGCAACCTCCCGCAACACCGCTTCCACCGCTCCCTGATTGGACACCCGCGCAAACCCGCGCCCGCCCGTCCGCTCCGCCAGTTTCTGATACTGCTGTGCCGATATCATCGCCTCCTGCTTCTCCTCCGCCTTCCGCCTCCCCGCCATCGCCGATAGCTGCACCGGATAGATCGCCACCCCCGCCCTCCGGGCCGTTTCCACCGCCCCGCCCGCCGCCCCCAAATCGCCCGGTGTCGTCGACTCTCCGTCAGAGAACACCACCAGCATCCGCACCGCCGCCCGCTCCGGATCGAACCCGCGGATCACCGTCTGTATGCTCCCAAACAGGGGCGTGCTGCGCGTCGGAATCAGCGCCATCGCCTTCGCCGCCGCCTCCAGCGCCCGCTCGTCCCGCGTGTGCTTGGTCATCTCCACCAGGTCGTCGCTGAAGCCGTAGACCGCAATCCGCACGTTCGGAAACTCCTCCAGCAACCCCCGCCGGAAGACCTCCGGGTCCAGCGCCCCCAGCGCGTGTACGCTCCCCGAGCAGTCGAACAGCAGCGAGATGTCCACCCCCATCGCCTCCCGCGCTTCCCGCTCCACCGCCATCACCTGTGCCTCCCGCGGTTGTCCGTCCTCGGTGAGCACAATGTCGTCCCCGGTCAACGGGGTCACCAGCCCCCGCGCCGCCCGCTCCACCCGGAACGGTACAAGGACCAGTGCCGTCTCGGCCCGGAACGCTGGCGCCCCTCCCACCGCCAGCGTCGCGCTCCCAGTCGCTCCTGTCGGCCGCGCCACCACCGAGACCTCGAAGATCTCCGTCCCCGCCGCCAGCGTGTGGGAGACGCTCACCCGTTCCCCCAGCAATGCCGCCCGCCGCGCCTCATCGAACCGCAAAGGCAGCACCGCCGCCTTCCTCTCCAACTCCTTCCCCGTAGCGTCGAGGCAGCGAAAGGTAAAGGCGAGCGACGCCGCCCATAGGGCGCCCTCCTGCACCAGCGGGATCGCCGCGCCCGCCATCGACACCCGCGCCACGCCGTCTTCCCCCCGCGCAATCTGCAGCGGGATGGTCTCCCCAACCGCAACCACGGCGACCAGCGGCAGCAGCCAGACTCTCATCACATTCCTATGAAACCACGTCCAGCGGACACCCGGCGCAGCCCCGCGCCGCCTTACTTCCGCACCCCGCCCAACTCCCGGATCCCGCCCACAATCTGGCCTCGTCGCGCGTCCTGCAACTCCACCCGCGCCATGCGCGCCCCAGGCCGCGGCCGGTAACTCGCCACATACCCCTGCCGCACCGTCGCCATCGTCGTCCCCAGGATCTTCGGCAGCACATCCGCCCCGCTGATCTTCGTGAACCCCTGCCCCCCCGATTGCGCCAGCCTCATAAAGTCCGCCGCTGAAGTCGACGCGTCCATCTGATAGACCACTCCAGCCATCGCCGCCGCCCCTCCGTCGCTCGACGGCCGCCGCGCTCGCGCCGGCCGCGCCCCGAACACCATCGGCGGACCCGTGTACACCGGGTAGATCGCCACGCCACATTCCAAGGAACCCACGTCCAACGGATCCCCGGCGCAGCCCCGCGCCGCCTTACTTCCGCACCCCGCCCAACTCCCGGATCCCGCCCACAATCTGGCCTCGTCGCGCGTCCTGCAACTCCACCCGCGCCATGCGCGCCCCAGGCCGCGGCCGGTAACTCGCCACATACCCCTGCCGCACCGTCGCCATCGTCGTCCCCAGGATCTTCGGCAGCACATCCGCCCCGCTGATCTTCGTGAACCCCTGCCCCCCCGATTGCGCCAGCCTCATAAAGTCCGCCGCTGAAGTCGACGCGTCCATCTGATAGACCACTCCAGCCATCGCCGCCGCCCCTCCGTCGCTCGACGGCCGCCGCGCTCGCGCCGGCCGCGCCCCGAACACCATCGGCGGACCCGTGTACACCGGGTAGATCGCCACGCCACATTCCAAGGAACCCACGTCCAACGGATCCCCGGCGCAGCCCCGCGCCGCCTTACTTCCGCACCCCGCCCAACTCCCGGATCCCGCCCACAATCTGGCCTCGTCGCGCGTCCTGCAACTCCACCCGCGCCATGCGCGCCCCAGGCCGCGGCCGGTAACTCGCCACATACCCCTGCCGCACCGTCGCCATCGTCGTCCCCAGGATCTTCGGCAGCACATCCGCCCCGCTGATCTTCGTGAACCCCTGCCCCCCCGATTGCGCCAGCCTCATAAAGTCCGCCGCTGAAGTCGACGCGTCCATCTGATAGACCACTCCAGCCATCGCCGCCGCCCCTCCGTCGCTCGACGGCCGCCGCGCTCGCGCCGGCCGCGCCCCGAACACCATCGGCGGACCCGTGTACACCGGGTAGATCGCCACGCCCGCCTCCCGCGCCTCCTTCATCACCGTCCCATAGCTCTCCTGGTCGATCCTCTTGAACGTCTCCCCGTCGGAGAACACCACCAGTAACCGCAGCGCCTGCCGCCGCCGGTCAAACCGCCGGATGGTCTCCGCGATACTCGTAAACAACGGCGTCGATCGCGGCGCCACCGACAGCAACGCCGCACCCGCCCGCTCCAGCGCCGCCTCGTCCCGGGTATGCGGCGTAAACTCCCGCAAGATGTCGCTGAATCCGTAGATCGCGATGCGGACGTTCGGGTACTCCTCCAGCATCCCCTTCCGCAATCGGAACGGGTCGAACCGCCCGCCTGCCTGCACGCTCCCGCTGCAGTCGTACAGCAGCGTCACCTCCACCGGAATCGACTCCACCGGCAGCCGCCGCGCCGCGGTCAACGCGGCCGTCCGCGGCTCCCCGTCCTCCACCACCCGGATCTCCCCGGCGCGCAGGTCAGCCACCATCTTCCCCTCGCCATGCCGCAGAAGGAAGGGAATCAGCACCTCCTCTGTCGATACCCGGTAGGCGGGCTCCAACGAGAGCCTCCCCGACCCCGTCACTCCCGCCGGGCGCGCCGTTACTTCCACCAGTAACTCGGCCGCCTCCGCGTCGTTCGCCAACGGCCGCGTCAGCCGCAACGACTGCCCCATCATCTCCCGCTTCCGCCCATCCTCCACCCGGATCTGCACCGCCTCCGCCGCCCGGTCTCGCTCTTGTCCGTCCGGCCCCATCACCCGGTAAACCACCTCCAGCGTCGCCGCCCAGTCCTGGCCCGTCCGCTCCAGCGGTATCCACGCTAGCGGCACCGCCAACTGCATCGTCCCCTCCTTCTCCCCGCGCCGTACCTGTACCGTCTGGCGGAAGCAATACAGCCCCTGTTGCGTGCGGACGTACAGCGCGTCCCCCACGATCGCCGGTGTGGCGAAGATCTCCTCCTCCATGGCCACCGTCTGCGCGACGCGCCCTTCGGCACCGGCCTCCAGCACCGTGATCTTACCCTCCATGCTGGCGAAGTAGACGTACCGCCCGGCCGCCACCGGCGAGGCGTAGTAGTCGCCCAACGCCCCCGGCAACCGGAACTCCTTCTTCACCTCGCCGGTGCCGGCATCGTAGATTCCGGCCACCCCGCCGTTGCGGACGGTGTAGACGAGGCCATTCGCCACCAGCGGCGAAGGCACGTTCGGTACGGCCCGCTGCGCCCGCCACTCCACCGCCGTCTTCGTCAGGTCCCCGCGGCCCCGCGGCCGGATCGACAGCGTCGCCGACGGCTGCAGCGCCTGCACCCGGAACTCCGCCCACTCGCCCTCGTCCACCTGGTTGTCCCGGTTCCGGTCCACCGTCGGGAATACCGCCCGGGGCACTCCCTTCGCCTCGTCGAAGTCCAGCTTCCCGTTTCCGTTGGCGTCGGCCGCCAGAACCGCGGCAAACACGGGGATCTGCGCCTCTTCAGCCATCGCGTTCACCGAGAGCACGATCCGGTCTCCCGCCACCGCCGGCGAGGTCTTCGCCTGGCTCGGCAGTCCCGACACCCACCACACCCGCTCCCCGGTCTTCAGGGAATAGGCGGAGAACTCGATGTCCCCCAACACGCCCAGCACCGGCTCCGGCCCGCCTTCAAACAGGACCGGCGAGGAGTAGACTCCGCCGGGGGAATCCGGCCGCGCCTTCCGCCACCGCTGCTCGCCGTTGGCCGCGTTGACGGCCAGCACGAAGGAGTCGCGCGCCTGGTCCACCACCAGGTAGACCGTGTCGCCGTGCAGGACCGGCGATGCCGACACTCCCTGCATCGAGGCCATCGCGTCCAGCGGCAGCGTCCACTGCTCCTTGCCCTCCGGCGAATAACAGGCCAGCCCGAACTCGGTGAAGAAGACCACCACGCGCCGCCCGTCGGCGGCCGCCGTCGGTGCCGCCGGGTCGTTCAGCTTATGGCGTTTCTGGGCGTTGCGCCGCTTTAACTCCCGCCGCCAAAGCTCCCGGCCCGTCGCGGCCTTATACGCCACCGTAATCAGGCTCTCGCCGCTATGCCCGGTCAGATACAGCCGGCCGTCGACAATCACCGGCGACGACTTGCCCGCCGGCGGGGCGGCCTTCCACGCCACGTTGCTCTTCGGGCCGAAGGAAACCGGCGGGTTGCCATCCGCCACTCCTCCCCCGTTCGGTCCGCGAAAACGGGCCCAATCGGCGGCAAACACCACGCTCGCCACGGCGGCGGCGGACAGGCAGAACAGGCGCGACATGCAGGAATACTATCACCTGTGAAAGAATAGGCGGCTTATGCCGTATCGCTACCGAATGCTGGGGTTGCTGTTCCTCCTCTCGATAATCACCTACCTCGACCGCGTCTGCATCAGCGTTGCCGGAACCCGGATGCAGGACGAGTTGAGCATCAGCCCGGAACAGTGGGGCTGGATCGTCGGCGCCTTCACCATCTCCTACGCCGCCTTTGAGATCCCCGCCGGCGTGTGGGGCGACAAGTACGGGCCGCGCAACATCCTCACCCGCATCGTGCTCTGGTGGTCGGCCTTCACGGCCCTGACCGGCGCGGCGTCCAACTACTACGTGCTGCTGGCCACCCGCTTCTTCTTCGGCGCCGGCGAAGCGGGCGCCTACCCGAACATCTCGGCCACCGTCTCGCGCTGGTTCCCGTCGCAGGAGCGGGCCCGCGCGGTCGGCATTACCTGGATGGCCTCCCGGTTGGGCGGCGCCCTCTCCCCGCTCCTGGTGGTCCCGATCCAGCAGATCTACGGGTGGCGGGCCACCTTCTACATCTTTGGCGCCGTGGGCCTGGTCTGGTGCGCCTGGTGGTGGCTCTACGCTCGCGATAACCCGCGCGACAAGGCGGGCATCAGCGAAGAGGAACTGGAGCTGATCGGCGCTCCGAAGGGCGAGCGCGAGCACCACTCGCTGCCGTGGGGCGAGGTGATGCGGAGCCGCAACTTCTGGATGATCCTGGCCATGTACCACACCTACTGCTGGGGCTCCTACTTCTACCTGAGCTGGCTGCACACCTACCTGCAGCGCGGCCGCGGGTTCACCGAGAACGAGATGAAGCTGTGGTCCACGCTGCCGTTTATCGTGGGCGCCTGCGGCAACCTGTCGGGCGGGTTGGCCAGCGACTTCCTGTGCAAGAAGTACGGCCTGAAGATCGGCCGCCGTGTGATCGGCTCAGCCGGCCTGGCGCTGGCCGGGGTCTGCATGCTGGCCACCTCGCAGGTGGAGAGCAAGGAGACCGCCGTCATCCTCCTTGCCCTCGGCTACGGCTGCATGGACTGCATGCTGCCGGTCTCCTGGGCGGTTTGTATGGACGTGGGCCGGAAGTATGCCGGCGCGGTCAGCGGCTCGATGAACATGGCGGGCCAGGTGGGCAGTTTCGCCAGTTCCGTCCTATTCGGCTACATGATCAACTGGTTTGGCGGGAGCTATAACAAGCCGCTGATTCCGCTGGCACTGATGTTGCTGGTGAGCGCGTTCCTGTTCACGCTGATCGACCCGACCAAGCAACTGGTGGAGGAGAAGGCGCCGGTACTGAAGCCGGCGAGGGCCTTCTAGCTGTACTGCGCGGCGCTGGCCTGCATCATGGCCGGCCCGCTGGTATCGCGGAGCATGCGGGCGATCAGGAGGAGTTTGGCGTCCACCTCGCCCATCTTCTCTTCGATCAACGCCAGGCGCAGGCGGAGGACCTCATCGGACTCCGGCTTGCCGGTTTGGCCGGTGAGAACGGCGCAGCGGGCAAAGTCGGAAATACTGCGGGCACCGCCCGTTTCGCAAGCCTCTCGCAGGCTTTGGAACTCGTCTTCGCTCACCCGGAAGTTGACCAGCCGGTTGCGTGGTTTGGTGACTGCCATGATCGTTACCTCACTCAGATAGTGGGGCGGGAGCGGGAAAACTCTCACCGTTGTTGTCGAATTGTGTGGAATCGGTACGACAGGGTGTCGAGGTACTCTAGTAAGACGAGGCGGCTATTCTCAAGTTCTGTGTACTGGCATCGTCGAGTTCGGGGAACTCCGTATTTATCGGGACGGAGCGGACGCGCATCCTGATCGACACGGGGCTGAGCCGGCGGGAGACGATGGCGCGGCTGGCGGGGATTGGGGAGAGCCTGGACAAGATCGACGCGATCCTGATCACGCACGAGCACTCGGACCACATTCTGGGGTTGCCGGTGATTGCGCGGACGGTGGGCAAGCCGGTGTACTGCACGACGCTGACGGCCGAAGTGCTGGACTGGGAAGAGATCCGGGCGCCACGGGAGACCTTCGCGGCCGGGACGGGGTTTACGATCGGGGATCTGGAGATCGGGAGTTTTACGATTCCGCATGACGCGGTGGACCCGGTGGGGTTCACGGTACGGGCGGATGGCGTACGGGCGGCGGTGGTGACGGATCTGGGCTACATGCCGGACTCGATCAAGATGCATCTGCGGGGGACGGACCTGCTGTTGCTGGAGTCCAACCACAACCTGGAGATGCTGAAGGTAGGGCCGTATCCGTGGTCGATCAAGCAGCGGATCATGGGGCGGAAGGGGCACTTGTCCAATGACGCGGCCTACGACTACATCACGCAGGACATGGACACGACGGTGTCGACGCTGATTCTGGGGCACTTGAGCGAGAACACGAACTATCCGTCGCTGGTGGAGCAGATGGCCGAGCAGGCGCTGGCGGCGCGTGGGGTGAGTCCGCGGCTGCATGTGGCCGAGCCGCGGAAGCAGACGCCGGTGTTCCTGTACTGAGGTCCGGATCCGCGGCTGGCAGCCCGCACTACAGGAGGCTGGCGAGCGGGGTGTAGGGGCGGCCTTGCGAGTCGGCGACGGCCTGGTAGACGCAGTGGCCCTGGTAGGTATTGACGCCCTCGGCGATGGCGCGGCTAGCGCGGGCGGCGGCTTCCAAGCCCTTGTTGGCAAGGGTGAGGAGATAGGGGAGGGTGGCGTTGTTCAGGGCGAAGGTCGAGGTATGGGGAACCGCGGCCGGCATGTTGGAGACGCAGTAGTGGAGGACCGAGTCGACGTAGTAGATGGGGTCGGTGTGGGTGGTGGCGCGGGAGGTCTCGAAGCAGCCGCCCTGGTCGATGGCGACGTCGACCATGACGGAGCCGGGCTTCATGAGCTTGATCATGTCGCGGCGGACGAGTTTGGGGGCGGAGGCGCCGGGGATGAGGACGGCGCCGATGACGAGGTCGGCGAGGCGGAGGGACTCGCGGATGGTGTGGACGTTGGAGGCGAGGGTGACGATGTTGCCGTTGTAGATGTCGTCGAGTTCGCGGAGGCGGTTGAGGTTGCGGTCGATGATGGTGACGTGGGCGCCCATGCCGAGGGCGATTTTGGCGGCGTTGTGGCCGACGATACCGCCGCCGAGGATGACGACGTTAGCGGGGGCGGTACCGGGGACGCCGCCGAGGAGGATGCCGCGGCCGCCGTTGGGGGCTTCGAGGTACTGGGCGCCGATCTGGACGGACATGCGGCCGGCGACCTCGCTCATGGGGGTGAGGAGGGGGAGGGAGCCGTTGTCTTCGCGGATGGTTTCGTAGGCGACGGAGTTGGTGCCGGCGTCGAGGAGGGCCTGGGTGAGTTCGGGGAGTGGGGCGAGGTGGAGGTAGGTGAAGAGAACGAGGTCTCGGCGGAGGAAGGGGAACTCGGAGGGCTGGGGTTCCTTGACCTTGATGACGAGGTTGGCATTGGCCCAGACCTCGGGGGCGGCGGGGAGGATTTGGGCTCCGGCGTCGATGTATTCCTGGTCCGTGATGGAGCTACCGCGGCCAGCGCCGGACTGGACGATGACCTGGTGGCCGGCTTCGGTGAGCGCGGTGACGCCGGCAGGGACTAAGCCGACACGGGATTCGTGATCCTTGACTTCCTTGGGAACGCCGATGATCATGCGGGGACCTCTCTTGTCCGATTAGGGGACGGGTTGTGCGGGTGGCTGAACGGTAGCGGAGAGAGGGTTGCGTTTGGGGCCGAGGCCGAGGGCGATGAGGGACAGGGAGGTGATTTTCCCTGTGGGGGGCAGGTTCTGTTCTTCCTGGAAGCGTTTGAGGGCGTCGACGGTAGCGGCGTCCCAGGTACCGGAGGGGGTGGACTGGAGGAAGCCGCGGAGGACGAGGGCCTGTTGGATTTCCAGGTAGCGATCCTGAGTGGGGGCTTGCTGGCCGTAATAGCGGCGGGCGACGACGGGTTGGGGGCTGCGTCCGCGGGTGCGCCCGCGGGAGTAGGTGGTGGTAACGCGGCCCTTGGTAACGGGGCGTCGGGCGATGGTATTGCGGGCAGCGGGCTTGGCGGCCGCCCGTTTGGGGGCGGCGGTGGTTACGGCCTTTTTCTTCGGCACGGCGGCGGCCCAGGAGAGGCCGAAGCCGAGCAGAAGGCCGGCGAACGGTAACGCAAGAGTTCTCAGCTGCACTGCCCTTATCGTATCAAGTCGGGGGCGATGGCGGGTACGGGCACACTGGAGGCGAACGGGCGGGGAATTCCGTAATTGCGGAATTCCCCGGTAAGCAGCATCCAGGGGAAGTCTGGGTTAGGGGGGGCTTTTGCGGAGGACGGAGCGGACGAATTCGCGGTTCGTCAGATAGTCCGAGGGCTGCATGAACCTGCATTCGAACTGTTGGGCGTACTTCGTCGGGCTTGCCTTCCTTAACATCGCCAGATAGTCGGGGTCGATCTCCGGACAGTCGGCGACTGGGGAGAACACCTTGTGGAACCCGTTGTCGGGGTCGTGCCAGTAGTTGTAGAAGAAGCCGGCCTGGCGGGCCGGGGTTGACATCATCCAGATTCGGCCGTGCGTTCTGGAGATGAATGCCGCCACCGAGAAGTAGACGGCGTCCTTCACGACGGCGGCTTCGTCGACGATCAGGACGTTGGCCGTGCGGCCGAGACTCGTCGTTTCCGTGTGCGGAATGGCGATGATCCGGCTTCCGTTCGGGAGCGCCAACGAGAAGCGGCGGCCGTTGTAGCGGGGGGTCTTCATTCCGAGGAGTACGGCGCATTCGATGGCTCGTTCGACGATCATCGCCGCTTGCTCGACGGCGCGGGCGAGTACGATGACGCACTGCCTGGGGTGATGCAGGCAGTGGTGGAGGGCCTTGACGGCGATGGTCGTCGTTTTGCCCCACTGGCGGTTGCAGCAGAGGATCATGTACTTGGCCTCCGAGTCGAGGACTTCGGCTTGCTTGGGGCTGGGGGTGAAGGAGACCTTCTCTTTCGCCCATTGGGAGACTTTGGGAGTCTCCGTCTCCGCTTCCGGGCACACTTCGGCTGTGGGCGGGCAGTAGGAGCGGAGAACAGCACGGCCGAAGGCGTAGATCATCGGATTCTTACGCCGCCTTTCGCGGCGGGAGGGGGAGTTGGTCGTCCTCCGGGAGGCCGAGAGCCACGAAATCGGGCGGGAGGATGAGAATCGGGCGGCCGGGGAAGTTCTGCCGGCAGGCTTCGATGACATCGGGCGTCGATTCGGTGATGACGACGGGTGGTTCGTTTTTTGCAATTTCAGCGGCCTGTTGGTCCGTAAGTTGCGTGTTTTCAACAGCGGCCGGTTCGGGCGGCTGGGTTCGTTCTGGAAATTTCGTTTGGACGAAGAGGAGACGGCGCTCGAGACGGGCGATGGTCTGGTGGAGCCGGGCGACTTCGCGGTTGAGCCGGGCGATGAGGGCGGTGCCGGCGAGCAGGCCGTTGGCGGCCTGGACACATTGGTGCATCTCTTCGAGCTCTTCGTCGGCATGGGCGGAGGGCTTGGCGAGTTGGGCGAGCAGGGCGGCGTTCCACTCGGCGGTGATGAGATGCTGGCAGCGTTCGACCTGCCAACGGGCGGCGGCGATGTCGTCGACGATGGCCGTCGTTACGGGATTGGCCGGGCGGTAAAAAGCCTGGAGTTCGGCGATGAGGTGGTCGTAGGCCGGGATGGACTCGTTGCAGAGCACGGCACGATGGGGCGGGAAGAATTTGTGGGCGAATTCGCCGGTCTTTAGAGCGTTTTGGGAGGACCTCGCTTTGCCCTCTTCGGTGATGGGGCCGTGGGATTTGGCACCGTTTTCGCGGGCGATGCGGGCACGATCTTCGGGAGACATATTCGATCCTCATTTCCTGGAATAGAAATAGAAAAGGCCCTCGTTGGTGGCGAGGGCCTTTGGCGGGGCGGATTTTTCCTCCCCTGCTTTTATTATAGGCCTGTGACAAGGGGCAGAATTCACTTTGCGGGACCAAGTGACTGAAAACAGTGTGAATATATTTTTCGACTTTATTTTTTATTTGAATCTTATTTATCAATAGAATGAGGCGGGGTTTGTTGGGGCGTGGCAGGGGTGGATTTTGGTTGATGGTTGCGGGCGAAGTTGGGACATGTCTCGCAGAAAAGGTTGTTAGTAACTCGATTTTTTGCTTGACAAAGCCCTTGGGGGGGGGCGCATACTTAGCGAATGATTCGTGCCTTTATCGCATTATGTCTGTGTAATACAGCTGTAATTACTGCGCAAAATGCCCGGTTAATGGGTGGCGGTGAGCGGGGATACATTGCTGTTCCGATGGTAGGGAAGGGGACATGGGAGGATCCGAAGCGGCCGGCGATTGTGCGCGAGGCCGGGGTTCCGTTCTCCTTTCAGGCCTCCGACGACGGGACGATGGCGCTGGTGGAAGTTTCGCCGCGGAATGTGCTGGAAATGCAGAAGCTGGAAGAACAACTGAAGAAAGAACCGCGGGCGAAGCTGTTCCGGCCCGGGAAAGACAAGCTGGCCGATGCCGTGGCTGAGTTCCGGAAGTGGAAGAGAGACTTTGATCCGTCCACGTTCCAGAAGGCCGGCGGCGCGCCGAGTGTGTTGCCCGAGCCCGCTCCGCAAGCCGGGAAATAGCCGTTCCGCCCCTCCCGGTCCCTGATCCTGATAGACCCCCTTTTCCTTTTTTATCCCTGGAGAGCTTGTATGCGCAGAATTGTTCTTGCCGCGATGGTGGCGATGCCCTTGCTGGCTGTTTATACCTATCTGTATACCGACACGTTCGCCACGATTGATGGCTCGAAGTGGGCGACGAATGGGACGGTGGCGTCCGGGACCGATGGGCTGACGAGTACGGCGGCCAATGGTGGATCGGTGATCTATACCGCCGGGCTGGCCGGGCCGGTTTATGAGGCCAAGGCGACGATGAAGATCACCGCCAGCGGGGGAACCTTTGTCATCTATTCGAACGCTACGAGCAACGCACTATCGGGACCGGGGGAGCAGGGGAGTTATTATGCGGCCGAGTTTACGCCGACGGTGAGCGGCGGGGGATGTACGCTGGCGGCGAATTACTACAAGCGGGTGGGCAACCTGGTGACACATATGGCGAGCCAGACGCTGGCCTGCAAGACGGGCGGGGACTTCTTTGTCCGGTTTACGCAACGGACCGGCTACTTCACGGTCTTCACGAGTTTGAATCAGCTGGCGCTGTTCTGGGACACGTCGGTGCCGGCGGGGAAACCGGGATTCGGGGCGCGGGCGATGCCGGCGGGGAACAGTATCACCAAAGGCGAGATCGGAAACCTGGAGGCGACGCCGCCGGGGACGATATCGCAGCTTGACGTGCGGACAGCGCTATTTGACAACCGGGTGGACATTTCGGCGCCGGGGGTGGTGGATGATGCCAACGGGAGCGGGATGATGATGTACTACATCACGCGTAACGATGTGTACATGGGATCGCTGCCGACACCGAACTTCTCCGATTCGACGGTGGCTCCGGATACCCCCTATACCTACAAGATTTACCCGCACGATGTTCACCTGAACTACTCGCAAACCACAGTAGCGGTGAGGACGCCGCCGGCGGGGAACAAAGACCCGCGGGCGGTGGGGGTGCGGCCGACGGGGACCTACTGGGGGGCGTCGCCGGAGAACATCGACCTGCAGAGCGGCAACCTGAACTTCACGCTGCCGCTGGTGACGGCCAAGGGGCGCGGAGGGACAGAGGTGCCGTTCCGGCTGTCGTCGAACTCGCTGAACTGGCGGAAGGATAACAACCTGGTGTGGAAGCTGGGAACCGATGTCGGCTTTGGGTGGGGATGGAAGATGATGGTGGGGTCGCTGACACCGGTGTACGCGGACTGGTGGACGGTGAGTTACTACAAGTACACGGACTCGACGGGGGCGGAGTACCGGCTGGACACGAATGATTCCGGGATATGGCGATCGAAGGAAGGGATCTTTGTGGAGTATGACTCGGGAGCGGGGCGGCTGTATTTTCCGAACGGGATGTACTGGGAGTTTGGGTGCGAGGCGAACGGGACCGAGGCCGACGCGGGGACCAAGTATCCGACGAGGCTGGTGGATTCCAATGGAAACGAGATCAAATTACGGTATCAGGGCGGACTGCATTACGGCGGGGAGAACGGGAGTTCGCGGGTAACGGAAGTGGAGGATGTGCGGGCGCAGTGGACGGGGAGCAAGTACCGGACGTACCTGTTCAACTACAACAACGACGCGATCCCGCACCTGACCTCGATTGCGAGCGATATTGGGGACGGGCAGGCGTTCGGGCTGTCGTATTCGTCAGGACATTCGCTGCAAGATCCGTTTACGGCGGGAAGTTATGGGACCGTGACGCGGCTGAACACGTTGTCGCTGCCGGGGGGATCGCTGCAGTACTCCATGGAATACCAAAGCAGTTCGCAGGAACTGAAAAAGGTGACCATGCCGTACGGGGGAACGGTGGAGTGGGTGTATGCGCCGAAGACCTTATATGGGGTGCGGACGCAGATGGAGGTGAATTACCGGATTCTGAACGCGCTGGACGGGCAGGGGGCGAAGACGTACACGCTGTATCATGACGATGCCGGGGATACCGGGAGGCCGGCGCATCATTACACGGTGGTGGTGGATGCTTCGGGGGCTGCCGACAAGGTCTACTACTTCAATACGGCGGCCGATTACCGGCTGGGGAAGATGTGGATGCTGCATGAGCGGGCGTTGCCGAGCTATACGACGATGAGGCAGACGGTGGTGACGTGGGCGCAGACGGGCAATGGGAATCCCTACATCTCGCTGAGCGAGGAGACGATTTACCCCGGGGTAGGTCAGTCTTGGACGCCACAGTATACGAAAACGGGGCAGACTCTGAACAATCAAGGGAACCTGACGGAGCGGACGCAGTATGCGTTCTCGGCGCCGGGGACGTCGCCGGCGCTGTTGCGCACCTATGCGTATAGCTATTTGAACAACGGGAATTATACGGGGCGGCACATTTGGGACCGGATGACGCAGGTGACGGTGCAGAAGCCGGGCGGGCCGGTGGTGACGCTGGTGACCAATACCTACGATCAGTATCCGGGGAACGCGTTGAACGCGGTGACCGATCCCTCGTCGCTGCGGCAGCACGATTCGGCGAACTACGGGACGTACTTTATCTACCGGGGCAATGTGACGCGGACGGTGAGCCCTGGGAAGGCGACCAACATCGGCTATAACGTGACGGGGCCGCGGTCGTCCTGGGACGACTACCGGCACACGATCAGTCAGACGCCGGACGCGACGCGGAACTATGCGGTGCCGTCGGCGATCACGGCGGGGTCGTTGACGAGCACGTTCAGTTGGACGGGGTTTCTGGCGTTAAGCTCGGCGGTGGGGCCGAATTCGGCGACGGCCTCCTTTTCCTATGACCTGTACGCGAGGCCATCGCAGACGACGGCACCGAACGGGGCCGTGACGACCTACACCTATTCGTCGTCGGCGCCGCACTGGAAGCGGGCGCTGACGGGGACGCGGTTTACGAAGACGTCGATCGATGGGCTGGGGCGGACGCTGAAAGTGGAGACGGGGTTTACGGGTTCGCCGGATACGGTGTTGACGGTGGTGGAGACGCAGTATGCGCCGTGCGCGTGTTCGCCGGCGGGGAAGCTTTGGAGGACTTCGTTACCGCATGCGCCCGGGGTGGCGGCGAATTGGACGGAGTATGTGTACGACGCGCTGGGACGAACGGTGTCGGTGATTCAGCCGAAGAATCCGTTGACCAATGCGACGTGGGGGACGACGAGCTATTTGTATGAGGGGCCGTCCGTGAAGGTGACCGATCCGGCGGGGAAGTGGAAGCGCTACATTAATGATGCGCTGGGAAATCTGGAGGAGGTACGGGAGCCGAATCCGGCGGGCGGGGAGTTTATGACGAGTTATCTGTATTCGGACCTGGGGCCGCTGGTGAAGGTGACGATGGCGCGGCCTGGGGTGGGTGCGGGGAATCCGGCGACGGTGACGCAGGAGCGGACGTGGGTGTACAATGCCGAAATGCGCTTGACGTCGGTGACGCATCCGGAGTCCGGGACGACAACGATGGAGTACAACGCCGATGGGTCGATGCTGCGGAAGACGGACGCGAAGGGGCAGAAGCTGGAGTTTGTTTATGACTCCGACGGAAGGGTGACGGAGGCGCGGAAGTTTCCGGGGGCGAATGAAGATCTGTGTCAGCGGGTGACTTATTCTTATGGGTCGCAGAGTTATGATGCATCGTTTACGCAGAATGCGGCGGGGCGGCTGGCGGCGACGTCGACGGGCTGCGCGGCGCAGGCGGCGGGACAGCTGATTGAGATGTATTCGTATAACTCGGGCGGGGCGGTGACGAAGAAGCGGCTGCGGATTGTGCGGACGAATGGGACGGTGGATAAGGACGTCCTCTATAGTTACGGGACGGACGGGAAACTGGCGACGGTGCAGTATCCGGGAGTGAGTATTCCGTTCAGCTACTACTATGACGCGATGGACCGGCCGATTCGGATGTCGGGGCCGTCGGCTTACTATGCGGGGCAGACGATCGACCATGCGAAGGATGTGGTGTATGGGGTGGCGGGGCAGGTGACGTCGATGAGTTATCTGCAGTCGGAGTATGACAACGGGAGTTCGTCGGAGCCGCGGTACTTCGCGGAGACGAAGAGTTACAACGCGATGTTTCAGCTGACGCGGCAGACGACGACGTGGAGCGGGGGGACGGCGGCGGATGTATCGTACACGTTCGCTGATAGTAACAGCAACGGGCGGATTACGGCGCGGAAGAACTGGTATTCGGGGGAGGAAGTGCTCTATCAATATGACTCGCTGAACCGGGTGATATCGGCGTCGGTGAGCGGGAGCGGAGGATGGGGGCAGTCGTTCGCCTACGATGGATTCGGGAACTTACTGGGGCAGACGGTGACGAAGGGGACGGCGCCGAGTGTCTCACTGAGCGTGCATATGGCGACGAACCGGATCAGCACGTACGGGTACGACAATAACGGGAACACGACGTCGATGCCGGCGCTCGGCGGGGGCACTGCGTCGATTGCTTACGATGTTAGTAATCGGATGATCAGCTGGGATGGACCGGCGGGGGTGGAGACGTACCGGTATCTGGGCGATAACAAGCGGGTGTGGAAGCGGGCGCCGAACGGGGCGGAGACGGTGTATTTCTATGGGGCGGGCGGAGAGAAGTTGATGACTTATAGCGTGACGGGGGCGCCGTTTGCGTTGAATGTGGTTTCGTGGAATGTGTATTTTGCGGGGAAGATGATTGAAGTGGACCCCAACATTTAGACACGAAAGTAACTGATGCTTAAGTGATAAGTG
>CAYSFR010000003.1:319583-400591 GCA_964430625.1 uncultured Solibacteraceae bacterium | reverse complement strand
CTCAGGACCCCGCGCCGATGCTCTGTTGAACGTGTTCAACTGCCGGATTTAGGATCAATACACCGGCTCCATGACCTATGAGCTCCCCTTCGGCAAAGGCCGCAAGTGGCTGAACTCCTCTGGCCTCGCCAACGCCGTCTTCGGCGGCTTTGATGTCGTCTACCTCTACCGCATCGCCAGCGGCGACGCGCTCACCTTTACCTTCGCCGGCAGCCCGTTCCAGTACATGCCCGGTGTCGTCGCCACCCGTTCGGGCCGCCCCAACTCCTCCGGCCAACGGGCGCAACTCCGCGACAACTGGCAGGACATCGGAACCAATCGATTCGTCCAGGCCGCACAGAATAGCCTCATCGAGTCCATGAGCTACTTCTCTTACCCGGCCGCCTTCACCCAGGGCAACACCGGCCGCAATACCTTCGACCGCCAGCGCTTCATCGATACCCAGTTCTCGGCGTCCAAGGAGTGGAAGTTCCGCGAACGGTTCACCACCGAGTTCCGCTTCGACTTCCAGAATCCCCTGAAATGGTTCAACCTCTCCGCGCCGAATACGGTGGTCAACTTCACCAATCCCGCCACCTTCGGCAAGGTCTCCACCTCCACTTCCGACGAAGGCACCACCGCCAACGCCGGCGGTCAGGGCCTGATGAACATCACGCTCTCTTTCCGTTTCTAACCGCAGAGATCACCACAATGCGGTGATGTCCACCGGAACACTCTTGTCGGTCCTCATCGGGCCCGGTAACCAGTAGCGGCCCGGGCCCCAGAACCAAAGCCGCCCCCCGGTGGTCAAGGCGAAGCAGTTGTTTCGCCGCAGCATCACGGCCGTTACTCCAGTCAGTTTGGGCGCCGCCGGCCGCATCTGATACCCGCCGGAGGTCCCGATTCCGGCCTGTCCCCACCCGTCGTGCCCCCACGTCCGGAGGGTTCCGTTCTTCAGCAGCACCGCTACCGAACCGTACCCCGCCGACACCGCCACCGCTCCCGTCACCCCTGCCACCGGAACCGGCACAGGATGCGCCTCACCCTGTACGTTCTGTCCATTTCCCATCGTCGACGAGTCGTTGCCGCCCCATACCCGAACGGTTCCGTCCGCCAACACCGCCACCGAGTTGTTTCCTCCCGCCGCGGCGGAAAACACCGGAGGGAGATTCAACCGTTTGGGCGCGGGGACGGCCTTTGTGGTCCCATCCCCGACCTGCCCCAGTTCGTTGAATCCCCACGCCCACAAGGATCCGTCCCGCCCCACCGCCAACTGGTGGGTCACTCCCGCATAGGACCGCTCCCCGATAGACACCGACACCACCGGCGGCAATCCCTCGATGCGCCGCGGCGTCTCCGCGCGCACCTGCACACTGTTCCGGTCATTGTAGATCGTGCCCCACATCCACACCTCGCCACTCTCGGTGATCACCGCCGCCGTCTCCAGCGCGGCAACCACTTGCGTCACTTTCGGCAAGCCAGGAATCGGCGCCGGGACCGGGCTCCCCTCCGTCGACGGCCTTTTCATTCCGGCTGACTCCCGCCCCAACATCCAGGTCTCATCCGATCCCCAGGAGAACACCCGCCCATCCGCCAACACCGCATAACTCGCCCATTTCGATGCCGCGATATCCACTACAGGCCCAGGCAACGCGATCGGCGCCGGCTTCAGCACATACCGGCAGCCGGTGGCCGCCAGATTCCCGTACTGGCACTGTCCGAATCCCAGTACCGTTCCGTCGTCCTGCAAGAACAGAAAATGATCCTGTCCTACGGCAACTTTCTGAAACCCCGCGGCAGCCAGCTCCAGCCCCGCGACCAACACAAGGAGACCGATTCGCATGTTTCCAATCAGAACATTCCCCCCGCGTCAGCGGCAACAAGGATGCGATAAACTGCTCCCACCTCAGGAGTCCACATGAAGAACTCTACCCCCATCCCTGTACTGATGTGGCTTGCCGCCGCCGCCGCATTTGCTCCCCATGCCCCGGCCCAGATGCTGTATGGCACTATCGTCGGTAGCGTCACCGACGCCTCCTCCGCGGCCGTCCCTCGCGCCCAGGTGAAGGTACTCAATGCCTCCACAGGCCAACAGTGGGAGATCGCCACCGGCGCCGAAGGAACTTTCGCAACGCCCACCATCCCCCCGGGCAACTATTCGGTCTCGATCACCGCCTCCGGGTTCAAATCCACCACCCACAAAGATATTAACGTCACCGCTAACGCCACCATGCGCGTCAACTTCGAACTCCAGGTGGGCCAGGTGAGCGAGAGTATCGAAGTGAGCGCCCAAGCCGCCGTCCTTAAAACCGACACGATGGACGTTCGCGCCGAAATTGCCGCCTCCGACCTCCAGAATGTCCCTGTCCCGGTCACCCGCAACTTCCAGACGCTCCTCGTCGCCGTCCCCGGCATGGCCCCGCCCCGGGACGCCCACTCCATTTCGGCGAACCCCTCCCGTTCCCTCCAATTGAACGCCAACGGCACCACCGCCCAATCCACCGCCATCCGCATCGACGGCGCCACCGCTTGGAACAGTTGGTTACCCCACGTCGGCGGCTACGTCCCCGCGCTGGAGGCCATCCAGACCGTCAACGTCCAGAGCTCCAGCTACGACGCCGACCTCGGCTACGCCGGCGGCGCCGCCGTCAACGTACAGATCAAGTCCGGCACCAACGAACTCCACGGCTCCGGCTTTGAATACCACAACAACCAGCACCTGAAGGCCCGCCCCTACTTCCTCTCGCCCACGCAAGGCAAGAATAAGCGCATCCTGAACCAGTTCGGCGGCACCCTCGGCGGCCCCATCGTCAAGAATCGCCTCTTCTTTTTCGGCTCCTACGAAGGCACGCTCGACCGCCAGTCCAGCTTCCAGACCGTCGTCGTCCCCACCGTCGCCATGAAAGCCGGCAATATGTCCGGCTCCGCGCTGCCGATCTTTGACCCGCTCACCGGCACCGCCACCGGCGCCGGCCGCACGCCATTTGCCGGCAACATCCTCCCTGCCGCCCGCATCAGCCCCATTATCCGCAAGATCGTCGACCTCACACCGAACCCTAACTACCTGAACACCACCACACTCGGCACCAACTTCTTCGGCAATGGCGCATTTATCTATGACCGCCATGTGCTCGACACCAAGGTGAATGCGCAGGTCACCGACAAGCTCAACGTCAACGGCCGCGTCAGCTACCTCGGCTGGAACTTCGACAACCCCGCCCTCTACGGCCCGCTCGGCGGCACCGGCATTGAGAGCCGCGGCTCCTACGACGGTCAGGGCATCGGAAACACCCTCACCATGACCTATTCGGCCGCCTACACCCTGTCGCCCACCATCGTGATCGATGGCTACGTCGGCTATACGGTCATCGATAACAAGGTGGAAAACACCCGCCTCGACGAGAAACTGGGACTCGAGTTCCTCGGCATCCCCGGCACCAACGGTCCGTCCCGCAACTACGGCGGCTGGTCCGGATTCGCCGTCACCGGCTTCCCCACCTATGGCCGTGCCCAGAACAACTCCCCCTGGGGCCTCCGCCTCCCTCAGGCCCAGTACGTCTCCAGCCTGGCCTGGGTGAAGGGCAAACACAACTTCCGCTTCGGCTGGGACGCGCTCTGGGTCGGAATGGATGGCAATGAACCGGCCGGTTACCCGGGTGGCTTCACCTTCAACCGCGAAGTCACCGGCACCGTCGGCACCGCGGTCAATGATTACAACTCCTACGCCGCTTTCCTCCTCGGCCTTCCCAACTCCATGGAGCGCCGCACCCGCGAAGTCACCGGCTACACCCGGACCTGGGCGCACAGCTTGTATGCCCGCGACAAATGGGACGTCACCAATCGGCTTACCCTCTCGCTCGGCGTCCGCTGGGACTACTTCGGCGTCCCCACCCGCCTGGAGGGCCAGGGCCTGGAAATCTACGACTTCAATACCAATCAGCTGCGCCTCTGCGGCATCGGAAGTCAGCCCGCCAACTGCGGCTTCAAGATGAGCAAGGGCTACTTCGCGCCTCGCCTCGGCATCGCCTATCGCCCCACCGACAAGATGGTAATCCGCGCCGGCTACGGCATCGCCTGGGATCCGGTGAACATCGGCCGCAATCCGCTGCAGACCTATCCCATGGTCAGCATCAACAACTTCCCGGCAGCCAATAACTATCAGTTCGTCAGTGAAATCTCGCGCGGCCTTCCGGCGGTCGCCGCTCCCAATCTCGGCAACGGCACCGTTACCCCTCCCGGAACCGTCTCGCTCGAACTCGCCGACCCCAACTTCAAACGGAGCTACATCCACTCCTACAACTTCATGATCGAACGCGACCTGGGCCATAGCTGGACTCTGGAAGCCGGCTACGTGGGCAACCGGCAGATGAACCTCCAGAACCGCTGGAACGCCAACTACGGCGTCATCGGCGGCGGCAATGCCGGCCGTGTCCTGAACACCCGCTTCGGCCGCGTCGCCGATACCAACGTCTTCTCCAACATGGGCGGTTTCAAGTCCTACTATGATGCGCTGCAGAGTACGATCCAGCGCCGCCTTACCGCCGGCATCATGCTGCGCTTCAACTACACCTGGTCGAAGTCGCTCGGGCCCCGCGGCAATGAGAACGGCGTGGATGGCTACACCAATAACAACCCCGACTACTTCCCATTGATCGCCAAGGTGCTCCGCAGCTTCGATCACACGCATACCTTCAACACCATGGCCACCGCCGAACTGCCGTTCGGCACAGGTAAACGCTGGGCCAACCAGGGCTTCACCGCCGCACTGCTCGGCGGCTGGCAGGTGAACAGCATGCTCACCATGTACACCGGCGCCCCCTTCAGCGTCACCAGCGCCGGCGGCTCTCTCAACGCCCCAGGCAACGGCCAGACCGCCGATCTTATCAAGCCCAACGTCACCATCTTCGGCACCCGCGATCTCTGGTTCGACCCGACAGCCTATGCCCCCGTCACTGCCGCCCGCTTCGGCACCGGCGGCTGGGACCAACTCCGCGGACCGGGCCTGATCAACGCCGACTTGAGTGTCTATCGCGCCTTCAAGGTCAGCGAGCGCTTCGGCCTGCAGTTCCGTGCCGAGGTGTTCAACGTCTCCAACACGCCGCACTTCGGCAACCCGCGGTCCGACATCAGCTCCACCCAACCCGGCCTCATCACCGGCGTCCAGAACACCGGCCGCGAAGGAATCGACGAGCGCATGTTCCGGTTCGGGCTTAGGTTGAATTTCTGATAGATTTCGCCAGATACCCTACCTGCCAGGCCTGGACTGCGATGAGTTCGGTTCTCCGCAGCCTGACCGCTGTCCGTCCGGACGCCCGGCTATAGGGATCTTTTCGCGCCGATAGGCCCCAGGAAGAGCAACTTTGAATTGGCCGGAAGTGACGATTTGACGGCGTCACTTCAGACACATGACGCAGACTCACACATGTCCTGATGGCCTACCGGCCGGTCTCAGTGCTCGCCCTGGGTCAGGCAGGCGCAAGATTCGGCGCAGGGAACCGGAAGTAGAGATGTCACGTCCCTCCTGCCGGCTTTCCGTTACAAGAGGGCAAGCAAGGGAAGGTAACACCAAAACAGCCGGGAAGGCGGAGACGCCGGACCGTTTGGCACCACGGTCCTCGAACCACCTTCCCGGCTCCCCTCACGCTGCCGGCGACTAAAGCAGGCACATCTCCTGCGCCGGTGCGACGATAGTGTTGTTTTCCGCCGTGCAGGAGCCCGACGGACCAGTGTAGGCCCCGGTTAGCACCCCGGAGTTCAAACGGTTCAGCTTTACATTGGTGGTCCCCAGCGGCCCGCTGCGAACCACGATTCCGCCCGAGGCCGTAACCCGCGAACTCTCCAGCGCGGCCTCGCCGCTCTCTCCGGTCTCGGAAGCGATCACGCTCACCGAACCACCGGCCGTGATGTTGGACTCAAGCACGATGGATTTCGCTGGCCGCGCTCCGCTCAACGCGGTGATCACCGAGACGCTTCCCAAACCGGCGTTGGCAGTCACCTGTTGCAGGGTCGCCTGGCCTTCGCTTCCGGAAAAGCTGATCGTAATTCCAGAGCGGGCTCGCAGTTGGCCGACCGCATGGGTAAGGGTACCCTGCCGACCGGGCGAGGTCAGGCTGATTGCTCCCGCCGAGGAGATCACATTGGAGTTCGCAATGCTGATCGTAGCCTCGTCGCCCGAGCCGGAGATGTCGACGCCCGTGTTGCCGGATACCGCGGTGTCCGAAAGACTGACTTCGAACTTCCGAGCGCCCGAGACAATCACCGAACCGCTCGCGATTATGGCCTGTGCCCGGCCGGTGAAGCGACTCGCCACCGTCCACTTCGACGACTCGCCCGTACGAATGACGACGTTTCCGGCGGTCGCACGGACGGTTGATTCCGCGAAACCCAGGAAGTTATCGGTACCGGTTAGGTCAACCGATACGGAAGGCGCTTCGACGAGGCTCTTAACGAAGATCGCGCCGGACGACGAGCCGCCCTGAACGGTCAGCGGTCCGGTGAAGCCGATGTTGATCGAGTCTGTCTCGAGCTTCCCGTTGGGTCCGAAGATGATCCGGCAACCCGACGCCACGCTGACGCGAGGGCCGTAGTTGGCTACTTTCAGCGGGGCATTCACCGCAATGGTGTTCATGAACGCCGACTCGCAAGCCGCTTTTAATTGCAGCGGCGTCAAGTCCTGCGCCATCGCGGACGCGGCCAGCAAAGCCGAACCTCCAAGAATGTTCCGTAACACTTTCATTTTCGTTCTCCTTTGTTCCTTCGTACGGCACCGTGTTTGACTTTCCGTCGTTTCCGGTCCGCTGGGCATAAGGAGCACACAAAGATCGAAAAAATAGCGAAATTTTGCTATATTTTTTCGCCCGGCATTCCACTCTTTCCTTGGTGGCGCCCGCATCCCGCACGAGCGAACTCAATCGCGCGATCATGATCGAGGAGGAGACTTTTCTGCTCTTGGAGCTCTCGGATCTTCACATTGGCTACGTCCCGGAGAGGCCGGTCCTGCGCCATTTGGACCTCACAATGGCCAGCGGAGATGCCGTCGGCATCTGCGGGGCCTCCGGATGTGGCAAGACCACGCTGGCCCGAGCCATCCTGGGATTCCTTCCGCCGTCGGCGATCCGCTCAGGGTCCATCCGCTTCCTGGGAGAAGACCTCCTTTCCCTTCCCGAACGGGAATGGCGGCGATTTCGAGGAGCAAAGATTGCGCTGATCGCTCAGGAACCGTCCCTCAGTTTGACCCCACAACGGAGAATCGGTGCGCAAGTTGCCGAGGTCCTCGCCGCCCACGGCGCTCCGTCCGGCCAGACGGCGTGCGAAGGCGCCTTTGCTGCCTTGGCCCCGTTTTTCCCGGACGATCCGGAACGCATTGCCGGGGCGTTCCCCCACCAACTAAGCGGAGGAGAACGACAGCGGGCCGCCGTGGCCCGCGCCGTTTGTTGCCGTCCAGACCTCTTGATCGCCGATGAACCGGCCGCGTCGCTCGATTCGATTGGTCAGCGGGAAGTACTCGATCTCTTCCGCAACCTCCGCGACCGCCACGGATTGTCCCTCCTGTTCATCAGCCACAATCGGCGCGCCCTGGCGCGTGTCACTTCCCGCGCTTTCGCCCTTTGCGAAGGCCGCCTGGAGCCTCAGTGAACGCGCCTTCTTTTCGCGTCGCGAATTTGGCAAAGTGTTACCGGCCCGCGCCCGCCACCCCGGCCCTGCGAGATGCCACGCTCGCATTGCCGCCAGCCTCGCGCACCGCTCTGGCCGGCCGGACAGGCTCCGGGAAAACGACTCTGGCGCTTTGCCTTGCCGGCCTCCTGGAACCGACCAGCGGGACGATCTGGAAGAACGAACACCTGCTGTGGCCGGGAAAAGGGGGGCCCAACCCATCCGTCCAAATGGTCCGCCAGGATTCCCCGCTCGCACTAAACCCGCGATGGACCGTCAGCGAACTGATTGGAGAGCCCCTTCGCTTTCGCCGCCCCGCGCTGCGCTCCGGCCGGGAAGCGGACGCCATTGCCATGGCGCTCTCCGTGGGCCTGCCCGAACACTGCCTCCGCCTCCGTCCCCATCAGTTGAGCGGTGGTCA
This sequence comes from uncultured Solibacteraceae bacterium, assembly GCA_964430625.1. Taxonomy (GTDB): domain Bacteria; phylum Acidobacteriota; class Terriglobia; order Bryobacterales; family Bryobacteraceae. Next base: position 392,538 of record CAYSFR010000003.1, on the reverse strand, counting down.
AAGACAACGCGTAGCGATCGCCCGCGCTCTTTCCGTCGACGGCCTGGAGCTCCTGATTCTCGATGAACCGCTGCGCGGCCTCGATCCGGAAAGCCGGGAGAGTATCGTCGAGTTGTTGTTGACCGTCCAACAATCCCGGCGATTTTCGATGCTCTCCATCACCCACGACCTTTCCTGCGTGCACCGGCTTGCCCAGCGCATGGCAGTGATGTCTGGCGGCACTGTCGTGGAAGCAGCACCTTGTAAAGACTTCTTCACATCTCCGCGCCACCCGGCCAGCCGCGCGCTGATTGAGGCAGAGGAATGAGGTTCGTCGCCGTACGTGTCCTGCAAGCCGTCGCTATGGTCACCATCGTCGCGGTGGCGGCGTTCTTGATGCTGGAGGCGGCCCCCGGAGACTTCCTCACCGACTTGAAGTCCAACCCCTCTATCCCCGCTGCGACGGTCGAACGACTGCAGCACGAATTCGCTTTGAACCAGCCGCCGGCATATCGACTGCTCCACTGGCTCCGATCGCTCCTCCTGGGCGATTTTGGCCTGTCTTTGACCTGGAACCGGCCGGTGGCCGAACTCCTCTGGCCCCGAGTACGGAACACGGCGCTGCTGTCGTTTACCGGGCTATTGGGGGCTTGGTTGCTCGGCGTCCCGCTGGCCGCCTGGGCGGCCGCCCGGTCCGGGTCCTGGGGCAGTCGAGCGGGCGCCCTGGTAGTCTCAGTTCTGGTCGCGATTCCAGACCTGCTCCTGGCCCTGTTCATGCTGGTCGCCGCCGTCAACACGAAGTGGATCGCCGTGAGCGGAAGCCTGCCCGGGGCAGGCCTCACCTTGGCGCTCATCTCGTTTCCAGCGATCTATCGGCACACCTTTGCCAGCGTCCGCCAGGTGATGGGGGAACCATTCGTGGAGAGTGCTCGCGCGCACGGATTGTCGCCCCTTCGCGTTTGGGTGGGGCATATTCTCCCCGCCGCCGCCAATCCGCTAATCAGCCTGTTCGGCCTTTCGGTCTCTTCGCTTCTCAGCGCTTCGCTCATTGTCGAAGTCGTTCTGGGATGGCCGGGACTCGGCCCCCTGCTGCTGGAGTCCGTCGCCGCCCGGGACCACCACGTTGTCCTGGCTGGCGTCGTGCTCTCCGCCTGCCTGCTTGCCGGGTCGAATCTTGCTGTCGGCCTGCTGCTAGCCGTCGCTGACCCGCGGATCCGGAAGGACTGTCAATGACGGGCGGAGCAAAGCTATCCCTCTGGCTCCTCCTTCTGGTTCACACCGCGGCGGCGCTGGCGGAATTCCTCGGACCGTACGGGCCGGCAACCCAGCACAGAGAACACGCCTTCTCCCCTCCCACACGGATCGTATTCCACGGATTGATCCCGCTAGCCACCATCGAGACTGGAAACGGAGTCACCGAATTTCCCCTGCGATGGTTCCACCGCGATAACGGCGGCCTTCACCTTTTTACCGTCGATGATCCGGGTAAGATTTTCCTGCTAGGAACGGATTCACTCGGACGCGATCAATGGTCCCGTCTGCTCCATGGAGCCCGAATCTCCCTGTTTTCCGGTGTAATTGCCGCCGCATTGGCCGCATTCCTGGGAATGGCACTCGGATTGCTCGCCGGGTACTTCTCTGGATGGAAAGACGGGTTAGTCATGTATTCCGCGGACATATTTCTCTCGTTACCGTGGCTCTATCTGCTGCTCGGTGCCAGAGCCTTGCTTCCGCTGGACGCCAGTCCACCTGCCGTACTGGCCGGACTTCTGGGAGTACTGGCTCTTGCCGGCTGGCCTCGGCCTGCGAAACTCGTGAGGGGAATGGTGCTGAGCCTGAGAGAACGACACTACGTTGCGGCCGCGCGCGGATTTGGCGCCGGACACGCCTACATCCTCACCCGCCACATTCTGCCGCCGGTGTGGCCCACGGTCGCCGAGTTCCTCTGTCTTGCGATTCCCCAGTTTGTGATGGCAGAGGTCACTCTTTCCTTCCTGGGGTTGGGGTTGGGCGAACCGGCGGCAAGCTGGGGAACCATGCTCGCGGCCTATGCCCGGTTCGACGCCCTGACACGCGCACCCTGGCTCGCTGCCCCGGCCGTCGCCCTCGCCGCGGTCTCGCTTTGCTACCGCACGCTGTTGTCCTCGGCAACCGATCGGGAGGGAGAAATTGAAAATGGGTAACGCGCCGGTGGGCCTCCTGGCCCTGGCCGCGGCGATGCTGCTGGCGAACCTGGCCGGGGCGCAGGATTTGCGCGGCGGGAGACTTGTCGTCGGTCAGCGGGGCGAACCCCGCTCTTTCAATCCCGTTCTGGAAATCGACGAGCCCACGCGGATCATCAACAGCCTGCTCCATTCGACCCTGATCCGGACGGACCCTGTCTCCCGACGCGTCGAGCCGGCATTGGCCGAGTCCTGGAAGCTCTCCCGGGACGCGCGCCAGATTTTGGTCCGCCTCAAGCCGGACCTGCGATTCTCCGACGGCGCTCCGCTCACCGTCGAGGACGTCGTCTTTTCCTTCGATGTCTTTCAGGACGAGAAGACCGCCGCCCCGCAGCGGGATGTCCTCGTCCTGAATAGCAAGACCGTCCGCCTGCGAAAAGTCGACGCTCGATCGATCGCCGTCGACCTGCCGTTCCCCACCGCCTTGGGCGAACGGATGCTGGAGGCGATCCCCATCCTGCCCCGCCATCGTCTGGAAGAGCATTTCCGCCAGGGAAAGCTCCGCCAGGTTTGGGGCAACAACACTCCCGCCGCTGAACTTACCGGTGCCGGACCTTTTCGGATCTCTCGCGGCGAACCGGGCCAACGGCTCGTTCTGGCACGCAATCCCCACTACTGGCGGCGCGACAAATCTGGGCGCCAACTGCCCTACCTCAATGAGGTGGAGTTCGTCTTCGCACCCTCAGAGGAATCCCTGCTGGCCAGGCTGCTGGCGCGGGAGATCGATCTGCTGGCCGGGTTGGGCAGTGGATCCTTTGACGCGTTGAAGAGGTCAGGAAGCGCCGCGCACCTGGCCCCCCAGGATCTTGGTCCGAGCCTCGACTATACCTTTCTCCTTTTCAACCTCAATCAAGGCGTCCGGGTCCAGCCCCCATTGAAACAGCGGATGGCATGGTTTTCCGATCCCTCGTTCCGCCAGGCCATTTCCCTCGCCGTGGACCGCGAGGCCATCGTTCGCCTCGTCTACCGGGGGCATGCCACCTCCCTCTGGGGCCATGTCACGCCGGCCAGAGCCGCCTGGTTTCACCCTTCCCTCCCCCGTCCTTCCCGCTCCCCGGACGCCGCCCGCCTCCTCCTGCGCAACGCGGGCTTTCGCTGGGATGGGGCCGGACACTTGATCGATCCGTCCGGTGCGAAGGTCGAGTTCACCATCGCCGCCAGTTCCAGCAACTCCGCCTACACCCAGACCGCGGCCATCATTCAGCAGGATCTGCAGGCTCTTGGAATCGGCGCCAGGACGGTAGCGTTAGAATTTCGAAGCCTGATCGATCGGGTGACATCCAAAAGAGACTACGACCTCGCGGTCATGGCCCTCCGCCCGGGAGAGGCCGACCCCGCCGCCGATATAAATGTACTCCTTTCGTCCGGAAAAGCGCATCTATGGAACCTGGGAGGTCCCGCTCTGCCCTGGGAGCGCGAAGTCGACGATTTGCTCCAACGCCAACTGAAGGCGACCGATACGGAGAGGCGCGTGGTCCTCTTCCGTCAGGTCCAGCAGATTCTCGCCGGCCAGTTGCCTTTCATCACCCTCGCAAGCCCGAACATTCTTCTGGCTGCTCCCCGCGGACTGGCAGGCATCGTACGCACCGCGGGCGGACACCCCGCCCTCAGCAACGCTGATTCACTGTATTGGACTGGAAAAGATACCCGTGCCTCTGACCGTCCTCAAGAATAAACTGCTGCCTTCCTCAACGCCCCACCCTGGCTGGGAGGATCACGAACTCATCGCCGCCTGCCTGGCCGGACAGCCCGCAGGCTGGAATGCGCTCATCGATAAGTACAAAGGCCTCATCTTTTCCGTTCCCCTTCGCTACCGGCTAAACCAGGAAGATGCCGAAGATGTCTTCCAGGATGTCTGCATTCTTCTCTACCAGCACCTCGAGACGCTGCGCGATGCCGGGGCGATTCGAGGTTGGCTGGCCCGCGTTGCTGCCAATGAGAGCTACCGCAGGAAGAAGGGTCTCTCCCAAATGGACCGGGACGAATTGCCGGACATCGCGGACCCATCGGGCTCGGCCCCTGACTGGCTCGCAGAGTCGGAGCAGCAACAGCTCATCCGCGAACTCCTCTACCGGATCCCGGCCCGTTGCCGGGAGATGGTGGAGATGCTGTTCTACGAAGACCCGCCGCGCGCCTATCAGGAGGTGGCGAAAGCACTCGGCCTGGCGGTCGGTTCGATCGGATTCATCCGCGGACGCTGCCTGCGGCAACTGGAGCAGTTGCTGAAGGCGGCGGGAATATGAACCCGGCCGCCCCTTCCAAGGAGGAGGTGTTTCGGCTCTGCGGCCTAGCGCAACGCGAACTCGGCAAGGACCTCGTCGCCGGAACCCGGCTGGCCGTCCGCGCCTACCAGATGGCCCGGGAAATCAATGATGGCCTCGCCATCGCCGAGGCGCTGCGGATGAAAGCCCATTTCGAGTACTCCAGCGCCCGTTATCGCCGCGCCTGCCGTACCTATGAACGGGCCATTCGGATTCTCGAGGATCTCGGCGACCACTCCACAGCGGCCCGAACGCGAAGCAGCGCCGTGCAAAGCCTCATCTATTTGGGACGCTACGAGGAGGCGCTGGACTGGGCCGCCACAGCCCGCCGAACGTTTGAACAACAGACCGACCTTTTGCGACTGGCTCGGCTCGACGCCAACATCGGCAACATCCTGCACCGCCAGGATCGCCACGCCGAGGCCGTGGATGCCTATACCAGGGCGCTAACGGCACTCCGGGAGCAGGGCGACGAATCCTCCGCCGCCATCGCTCTCCGAAACATGGCCGTCGCCATGATCGGCACCATGCAACTCGATCGCGCCCTGAGTTGCTTTCAGCAGGCACGCGAAATCTTCTCCCGCCTCAACCTGCCCGTTCTTGAAAACGAGGTCGACATCAATGTCGCTTACCTGAATTTCCTCGAGGGCAACTACACCCGCGCCATCCACCTCTACCGCGTCTCAACATCCCGGAAGGCCGAAAACCCACACAAGGCGGCTATCTCCCTCCTCGACCAGTCCGACCTCTTTCTGGAACTTAATCTCTTTCAAGAAGCGGCCCATCTGGCAGCCGAAGCCATGGATGGTTTCGCCCGGCTGCGCATGCGCAGCGAGAAGGCCCGTTCTCTGCTCAATCTCGGAATCGCGCACCTCCACCTCGGAAACGTTGGAATCAGCCTGAAGGCCTTCGGGAGAGTACGCAAGCTCTTCCTGCGGGACCAGAACAAAGTCTGGGTCGCCATCACAGACCTGTCCCGGGCCCTCGCCATGGAAGGGGCGGGCAGAAGCAAAGCCGCGGTTGCCCTCGCCACCCGAGCCCGCGTCGAACTCGGCGCCTCCGCCTTCACCGGTAAGGCACTCCTGGCGCTGATCGTCTGCGCCCGCCTCCACCTCCGCCAGGGCGAACCACAGGCAGCCCGTGCCTTGGCACACCAAGCCAATGCCGGACTCGGCTCGGCCAGCGCTCCGCATCTCCAACTGAGCGCGGAGATGATAATCGCCGAATCCGCCGCCGCTCTGGGCGATTCCCAGGCTGCCTTTGACTCCTTCCAACGCGCTCACACCCTCGCCGACAGCCTCCGGCAGCGCCTGGTGCGCGACGAACTTCAACTCTCTTTTCTTCAGGACAAACGGGCCATCTACGAAGGCCTCGTCGCTATCCTCGTCGAGCGGGCCGATTTTGCCGGCGCGTTCCGCTTTGTCGAGTACGGCAAGTCAAGGAGTCTCGCCGATTCTCTCACTCGCCCGGACGGGCTCATCGCCACCGAACCGGGCCAAACAAAGGAACTCCACTTGCAACTGCGCCGCCTTTACCGGCGCTTGGATACGCTCGAATCCAGACCTGAGCCACTCTTGGCCTCCTCCTTAGACCGCCTGCGCCGCCAGGCCCTGGAGTGCGAACAGGCACTCTCCCTAGCTCGTGCCGGCGCCCCCGCTCGCGTCGCCGACCCCATCGACGTCGCCGCCTCGGCCCTCGCGCAAACGCAGGCTGCCCTCGGCCCCGGCGAAGCCTTTCTCCAGTATTTCCGTATCCGCGACACCCTGTTGCTGTTCGTCGCAACCCGAAACAAAATCGAGTCCTTCCCCCTCGGCCGCGCCTCCGAACTTCAGGATGTCTGGCACCTCCTACGGTTCCAACTCTCCCGCGGCGCCCTTCCCTGGGCCAACTCCGCCGAGCGTACCTGGCTCCCGGCGACCCGTAGCCATCTGGAACGCATCTACCGCCTCCTCATCGCCCCCGCCGAGCCCCTGCTCCCAGCCGGACACTGGACCATCGCGCCCCATGAGGACCTCCATCGGATTCCGTTCCATGCCCTTTTGTCCCAAGGGCGCTACCTGATTGACCAACGTACCGTCTCCTACGCGCCTAGTGCCAGCGTATGGCTCGCCTGCCTGGCCAAGTCCTTCAATTCGTCCGTCGAACGCTATTCCGTGTTCGCCGTGCCCGACCCGCGCTGTCCCTCCATCGCGCTCGAAGCCGAATCCGTCGCCCGGGCCTTGCCGGGAGCTGAGCTCTTTCTCGGTCGGGATGCTTCTCTGGAACATTTGCGCCGCTGCCGCGGCAGCCGCTTCATTCACATCGCTTCGCACGGTGTTTTCCGCGCCGACAACCCGGCTTTTTCTTCCCTCCGTCTCGGCGATGGACGACTCTGTCTCTTCGATTTGCGCGACCTTACGCTCGACACCGAACTCATCACCCTCAGCGGCTGTGCCACCGGAGTCCAGGAGTCCGCCGGCGCCGACGAAATCCTTGGGCTCACCCGTGGAGTCCTGCTCGCCGGCGCACGTTCCGCCCAAGTAACCTTGTGGGCCATCAACGACGAAAGCACCACCGCTTACATGCAGGCGTTCTATTCGGCCGTCCGTGCCGGGGCCGACCCGGCTGTCGCCCTCCAATCCGCAATGATTGAATTGCGCAGCCGCTATCCGCATCCTTACTACTGGGCCCCATTTATTCTGACCGGCGCACCAGTCCGTGAAAAAAAGATGGCGCAGGTATATCAAACCAGCGACCAGACCGCTCTCTCTACTTAACGGAAACGGGACTATGGAACACTTCAGCATCCAGGAATGGGTCGATTTCATCCGCGGCTTGGGCGACGAGCCTGGCCGGCGGACGCTGCAGGCTCACCTCGATGACGGCTGCGCGGACTGTGGCGGCCTCGTCCGCCGCCTGGAAAAAGTCGCTGGTACCGTGCGCCAGGCATCCAGCTTTCCTGTACCGCGCCACGTGCTTTTTCGTGCTTATTCGGTCTTCCCTTATTCCGCCCCGGAACCGGCGTCAGTTGGAAATCTCCTCGCCGTAGCCCGCCAGATTTTCGATAGCTGGGCGGAACCAGGCCTGCCCGGCGTCCGCAGCGCCCATGGTGCCGCCCGCCAACTTAGCTTCCGTTCAGCAGACATCCGAGTGGAACTCTCGATTGAGTTTGCGCCCAAAAGCACCGGTATCGTCCTTGCCGGTCAGGTTCACCACGATGTCGAAGAGGGGAGACAGGGATTGACCGTCAAACTGATGGCCGGCCAACGCGTCGTGTCCAACAGCACCACGAACGAGTTCGGGGAGTTCGTCCTGAAAGGCAAGCCTGCCGAAAACGCCCATCTCAGCATCCTGGATCCGGAAACCAGAATGCAATTGCTTATCCCCATCCCGGAAATCAAGCCGCTCGGACCGCCGCTCGACCGCGAAGGCCCCGGCCTCGGTTAGCCTCGCCGATGGAACGAAACGTTTGGAGTGTAGCCACGATGCAAATTGAAAAGATCTTGATCCTTTTCCTGGTCGGGGTGGCCATGCCGGCCGCCACCGCGGATCAGTTCCTGATGCGCGCCCCGAAGCCATACGCCGAGGAGATCAGCCGCTTCTTTGGATTGGCCCTGTTGCAGCAGGTTCCCGGCCAGGACCTGTTCCTGGTTCGCGGCCCTGAAGGAGTGCCGGCCGATCGAATTATGGCGGCCGTCAGGAACTACGACCACAACGACCATGACACCGACGACGACGATGACGATGACGTCCTCATCGAAATCAATGCCCTCATCGAACTGCCGGGCCACAATACCGACCGGCTGATCGGAAGCGCAAAACCGGCTTGGGACGCGCTCACCGACCGGACCACCACCTCATTCTTCGGCGACACCGTCTGGTCCAGTTTTGTCCGCCAACCCGCGCTGGCTCATGTTCGCGTCCCCCAAACCCACGCACGGCTGGCCACCGGCGCCGGAATCGTCGCCGTCATCGACACCGGAATCGACCCCAAACACCCGGTCCTGTCCCGCTGGCTCGTTCCCGGCTACGATTTTATCCGCGAACGCGCCGGCTTCCCGTCGGAACTCGAAGACCTCGATCCGGCCACTCGGGCGGTGATCAATCCGTTCACCACCGCCATTCTCGACACAGCTTTCGATATCAATCCGTTTACAACAGCCATTCTCGATCAAGGCGCAGTCAGCCTGTTGGATCCGGCCCGTCTTCCCCTCGGTTTCGGCCACGGAACGATGGTGGCCGGCCTCATCCGCCTTGTCGCCCCCACCGCGAAGATCATGCCACTCAAACCATTCGGAGCTGATGGGAAAGCCACCAGGTTCAATGTAGTCCGCGCCATCTACTACGCAGCCGATCATGGAGCCAGGGTGATCAATCTCAGCCTCGGGTTTGCCGCTTCTTCCCCGGAGTTAGAGCGTGCGATCGCCGAGGTGAGCGCACGCGGCGTCACCTGCGTCGCCTCGGCGGGCAACGCGGGTCAGCAGGTGATGATGTTCCCGGCCGGTTACCAGGAAGCCATCGGAGTTGGCTCGACCAATCTTCTCGACCAGCGCAGTCTCTTCTCCAATCACGGCGACAATCTGGTGCGGATTGCCGCCCCCGGCGAGGGTCTTATCGCCCCCTATCCGGGCGGGCGTTACGCCGCGGCCTGGGGGACCTCCTTCAGTGCGCCCTTGGTGTCTGGCACCGTCGCATTGATGCTCCAGGCAAAACCGAACCTGGGCTGGGAATGGGCAGACGCGGCGCTCTCGGAGGCGGCTCCGGCGAGTGGAAATCTCGGCTCCGGCCGGCTCGACGTTTTCCGCGCCGTCTCCAAGGCCAAGCAGTTCTAGCGGGCGGAACGACGGCATCACAACCGCCGGACTTTCACAGTCGGCCGGTGCGTTTTGGCCGCGCTCAGCCGGCAGATCGTCTGCCGGTCCCTCTCCAGCACAGGTCATCTGTCAAACCGATCTACAGATCTCCCCCAATGTTCGCGAGCTATCGGCAAACCGCACCTGTTTGCCGCCATAAACATCCAGCATCGTCAGCCAGAGGTTTGCCAACGGCGTCCCGGCAGGGAAGGCCACATGCTCTCCCAGCCGGAACCGGCCGCCGGCTGAACCTGCCAGTATCAGGGGAAGATCCTTGTAGCTGTGTATCGAGCCATTCCCCAGGCCGCTCCCCATCACGATTCCGGAATCATCCAGCAGCGTCCGTTCCCCCTCCCGAATCGCCGCCATCCGTTCCACCAGGTAAGCATACTGCTCGACGTGAAACCGGTCGATCTTGGCGATCTTCGCCTTGGGTTCATCCCCTTTCGTATGGGTCAGTTGATGATGGTCCTCAGGTTTGTCAAAGAGGCCATGATAGGTGCGCGGCGAATCCCAACGTTCCGGATCTATCACCACGGTCGCAACCCGCGCAATGTCCTGCTGGAAAGCGATGATCATCAGATCGAACATCAACCGGATGTAACCGCCGCGGGTCTCAGGAATCCCCTCCGGTTCGGGAATCGGTGGCGTTCCTCTCTTCGCCGCTGCCCTCTCCGCCATCTCGATCCGGCGCTCGATCGACCGCACGGAATCCAGGTACTCGTCCATGCGGACCTGGTCGTCCTTGCCGAGTCTGGCGCGTAACGACTGGCCGCTCTCCCTGACCGCATCCAGCATGCTCCGGTAACCCGAATCCGCGTTCGGATCGCCGAACAGCCGTTGATAGACGGCGCGCGGATTGCGCTCGAGGTTCGCGGCGTAGCCTGGCGCAATCCACGAAATCGACTCGAAATAGCGGGTCTCCTTGTTGTCGGTGTGATCGTTGCAGCTCAATTCGAGCGACGGGAAGAGCGTATCTTGCCCGATATGCCGCGCCAACACCTGATCAAGTGTTGCATTGGTGGGAAACCCTCCGTCCAAAGCCTCCGTCGGCGGCGAACTGGTCAGCCAGCAGGAGCCGCATTGGGCGTGGACACCTGTGCCGCTGACATAAGTCCGGTCCAGACCGGAGATGACAAGCACCTTTTCACGGACTTTGGCGAGCGGCTCCAGCGACGGTGGCAGCACATAGTTGGCACCTGTCTGGCGCGGTCGCCACCCCTCCTGCAGGACTCCATTCGGGATGTAGATGAACGCCGCCCGCCGGTTCGGCTTCGCCGGCGCACCCATGGCTTCCAGCCAGGGCAGCGCCAGCGTCGCCCTGACACCACGGAGCAGACTGCGGCGGGAAAGTCTTCTCATTCTTCGTTCCTCACGTTACAGAAAGGATAGCTGCGGGCGATCTCGACTGCGATGCGCGAAAAACGGTAGTCGTCCTTGCGGGCCGCGGTGACAATGCGGTTCACCGCGGGAGCGTCGTAATACTCTATTTTGCGGCCCAAAGCGTAGCTCATCATGTGCTCAACGAAACCCCGGACAAAATCCTCCCGCCGCTCCAGCAGCGCGTCTTTGAAGGTAGCAATGCCGGTGAACGTCCGCCCGTGTGACAAGGTCCCCGACGGGTCCACCGGATGTGGCCCATCGGACGTTCGCCACCCCCCGATCCCGTCGTAGTTTTCCAGCGCGAAGCCGATCGGATCCATCCGGTTGTGGCAAGATGCGCACGCCGGATTTCGGCGATGCTCTTCCACTCGCTTGCGAACCGGCGCTGCGGACGTGTCGGAGGTACTGTCCCCGCCCAGCGGCGGCGTGGCGACATTGGGAGGTGGCGGTGGCGGGCGATTGAAAAGTACTTCCAACGCCCACGCACCCCGGAAAACAGGACTGGTTCGCAACGGGGTGGAGGTCATGGTGAGGGTGGCGCCCAGCCCGAGAACTCCGCCCCGGGTCCGGTCCGGCAGTTGCGCCCGGAACCAGCGGCCGCCCAAACTCGACCCGAATTGCCGGGCCCCGTTCTTGAGTTCCTTTTCGAACTGCTTTTCCAGCCCGTAGTGCTTCATCAGGTTCTGATTCACCCACGTGTAGCGGGCATCCAGAAAGTCAAGTACGCTCCGGTCCTCCACCAGCGTCGTCTCAATCAGCAGCAGCGCCTCGGTCAGCATGTCAGTGCCCAGATTGAACTTGTTTGTTCCGAAAGCGTCATTCTTGTAGAACTGCGGAAATACCTCCAAGTCCGGCCGGGCACCAAGCAACTCATTCAACTGCAACCACTGATAGGCAAAGCTCTCCGAAAGCTCCCGGATCTTGGGATCGCGCAACATTCTCCGCACTTGCGCCTCCAGCACGGCCTCGTCACCGAGCAGGTCTTCCTGTGCCAACGCCCGAAGCTCTCGGTCTGGTGTGGTGGCCCACAGAAAATAGGAAAGACGGCTCGCCAGTTCCCAGGAATTGAGCTTCCGCTCCTTGCCGCCCCCAGCCATTCGCGGCTCATTTAGATAGATCAGGCCCGGTGACGCCAGTAGCGTTCGAAGAGAACTGCGCAAAGCCTGGGCAAACGACTGCCCGCGGGCCATTGCCGCGTCGAACGGGCGCAGCAGCGCATCGATCTCCTTGTCGGCCGGCGGTCGCCGGTAGGCCCGCCCGGCTAACTCCGTAATACGTTTCCGCGCCGCGTCGCGGGGCGTCCTGGCTCCCGTTGGCTGCAACAGCGCACGCGCTGTTCCGCTGTGTCGTTCCAACTCCGGCGACAAGGCGATCTCGCTGGCCACAGCCATGTACTTTTCCATCAACAGCGGCGAAATGTTCAGCGCGTCGGCCCGGTTGGTGAAGCCGTATTCGGCCCGATTATCAGCAAGCAAACTGCCGTAGCGCAGCAGCACAGGTATTTTCTGGCCATACTCTATTCCTTCCACGGTCAACTGCCGGCCCATCGAACCGGTCTCGGGATGGAAGTAGGTCTTGGTGTACGGCAACCGTTCTGGAAACTGGAACAGATCCCGGTCCAATTCCAGAAGATCGCGCACCGTGTTGTTGTACTCCAGCCGTGTCAACCGTCGCATCAACCGGGGCCCAGGCTGCCGGTGGCGATCGTCAGCAAGCATCTCGCCGATCCACGCAACCAGTGCTTCCCGTTCACTGGCCGCGGGCTGCGGTGCTCCATGAGGTGGCATCTGTCCGGCCTCCACGACTTGGCCTGCCTTGTGCCAGACCGACGGGGGAATCGACGGTCCGGCAAGGTTCACGCCTCCCTTCGCCCCCGTTCCTGTGTGACACCCCAGACACGATCGCTGTACGATGGGCAGCACCTTCTCATAGGGTGCGCCGGCGATCGAAACGGCCATTGAAAAGGCTAGGAATAGGATGCGCATCGAATCACTCAGCTTCAGCCCTAAACACAATCTGCAGACTCTCATCCGGACCCGCCATGGTATCACCCAAGCTGCCGCCTGCGCCGCGGGGCTGGCCACGAAAACGCATTCCGTTACCAGATGATCCGGCCGGCAAGCTGCGTCCGCCGCGGCTGGTTCGCCTGGCTTTGGATGATGCCGAAGTTCGTCGCCGTGGGATTGGTCCCTGGGCCGCCGAAAACCGGCGAGTTGGTGGCGTTGAACCACTCCCAACGCAGCTGAAACGTCACCCGTTCGGTGATCTTCGTGTTCTTGTGCAGCCCGGTATCCAACCCGCGTTGCGGATCCACCCGCAAATCCCCGAACCGTGGCGAAAAGGTCCGGATGTTCGACGCCAACTGTTGCGCGGCAACCCTGTTGAACCGCGTCGTGTCGAAGGCGTTCGACAGATTCCGCGGCTGCAAGTTCAACTCGCCGCCAAAGTAAATGACATTCCCCCAATTCAGCGGTGCGCCGGACATCCATGTGTAAATGCCGTTCAGCGCCCATCCTCCGATCAGATGATCCACCAACGCTCTACTTCCGCCACCGAATCGCTTTCCTCTCCCGAACGGCAGATCGTAGCTGCCGCTGATCACAACACGATGCGGACGATCCTCGTCGGCGATCATTTTCGTCGGCCGGGCATCCTGCGGATTCAGCCACACACGTTGTTCCAGGAGCTTGGAGAACATGTAGTTCCCCAGCACCGATAACCCGTGGGACAGCCGTTTCTCCACTCGAACCTGCAGCGAGTGGTACCAGGAACCGCCGTCATTCATCGCCCGCTGAGTCGCACCGGCAAATTGGGGAAAGGGCCGAAGCAGTTGCTGGCGCTGGATCGTTGTTCCTTCCAGCGACGTCCCGGGCACCAATCCTGAGAACGGATTCGACACCCGGGCCGACAGAAAGTCGATCGCCCGCTGATCGCGCGAAGGAGAAGTGCTCATGAACTGGGACGGAACAAAGTTGATGTCGCGATCCACCAATAAGCCGTAGCCGCGGTTCCCCATGTATCCCAGCTCAAGCACGGCGTTTCCCGGCAGTTCCCGTTGTACGTTGAAGTTCCAGCGCGTCGAGTACGGGTTCTCTGGCTTCGGATTGTAAAAGGAGATCGCGTTGCCATTGAAAGTCCCCAGCCCGCGGGAGGCGCCGGTTGGCTGCAGTATCCCATTCGGAAACGGATTGTTGAGCGTCGCGGCCGGCGAGAGGAAGCCGTCCAGCGTCGGCACGAGAAGAGTTGACTGGCTGAACCCGGTTTGGATCACTCCGGAAATGCCAAGCGGGAAGTAGAACAGACCAAACCCGCCCCGCAGCACCGTCTTCCGGGTGACGTTCCAGGCGACTCCCGCGCGGGGGCTGAAGTAGCCTCGCGTTTCATAGAGGTCCTTTCCGCCTCGCTGTCCGGCGAACAGCAGGCCTCCCGGCGTTCGGAAACTCCCGGCGGCTACCTCTGGAATCGGGTTGCGGCCGTAGGCCGTGATGGCCGCCGCGCTGATCGGGTTTGCCGTCGTCGAGTCAAAGCCCGCCACCGACCGGTCAAAACGCTCGATGGTCGGCAGGTCTCGTTCGTAGCGGAGACCCAGGTTCAAGGTCACATTCGGCCGCACACGATAGTCGTCGTGGACAAACAGCGAGTAATAACCCTGTTGGGCGGTCCGGTTCGTGTTGATGTCAAATGAGCCGGCCGTGGGAAGACCTAATAAAAACGCGGCGAAGTCCTGCCCGAGCGGCGAAGCGGCAGCACTGTCCAGAGGCCCGCGCGTCCATTCCGTGCCGAAGTTGTAGGAACCGTTCGAAAAGCCGTAGACAATGCCGCTCTCCCGCCCAAAACGTAGGTCTGCCCCCGCCTTTAGCGTGTGCTTGCCTGTCACTTTGTTCAGCGTGGAGAAGATCTGAAAGTTGTCCCAGGGCTTCACCTCGTTGCCGGTGTCCCCAAATCCTGTAAACCGGCTGAACTGAATCCTGGGCAGGATCGGCGCGGGCGACGCCGCGGCCAGCGCCCGGGGAAAGCCCAGCGCCGTCGTATCAAAACCAGCGCTCAGATTCGGCCGGGGTTCTTCAAAGCGCGTGAAGTTGAATCGCGTATTGAGCACCAGCGTCGGGCTCAGCGTCAGCACGTCGTCAATCGTTGATCCCCAATTGATCCGGTTGGTCGCTCGATTCGCCGTGACATCGTCGTCGGCGCGGCCAATCGGATTCCCTCGATATCCGAACCACACGCTTTGCCGCGCATTCACCGTCAACTTGTGCGTGGAACTGAGATTCACGTCCAGCCGGCCCAGATAGGAGTCGAACGTATCGCGCGTGGCGCCGAAGACGCCGGCGATAAAGTTGTTCTGCCCGTCCGCTTGGCCCGCCACATTCGGTTCCGGATAGTATTGCATCAGATTGCGCGCCACCCCATTAATCCGGCTCGGCGGTATCACGTTGCCGGGAAAGGGCGCCCGCCGGACCCGCGCACCCTCGCTGGTGCCGGTCGCCGGATCGTAGACCTGGTACTGGGCACCAACACGGAGAAGGGACGAGAAGTCGCCGCCCTTCTGCGCCGCGGTCGGGATCGTGGAGAAGCCAGGACCAACGAACAAGTCCCGGATCCGCTCCTGCGAGAAATGGAAGAAGACCCGATTGCGCCCATCCAGGACCTTCGGGATCATCACAGGTCCCGAGACGTTGAATCCGTACTGGTTGTAGCGGCTCACCGCCAGTGATCCACCCGATGCCTTCAGGAAGAAGTCCGCGGCGTTCAGCCGGGATGCCTGATTGAACAGGTAGACCGTTCCATGCAAAGTGTTCGTCCCGCCCTTGGTCACCACGTTTACCGTGCCTCCGGCAGTGTGCCCGTACGCGGCGTCCACATTAAACGCTTCTACTTTTACTTCCTCAACCGAGTCCAGCGGCGGATTGTAGGCCGTACGATTATTTCCCGTCATGTTGGGCACGCCATCGAGCAGGAATTCGTTCCCATATTTTCCGTCCTGCTGGAGCGACCCGCCGCCCATCGTAAATTCCGACGGTCCCTGCGCGTCAAAGGGGCGGTTCATTTGAGCAATCCGCAGAGGCACAACCCCGAATGCCAGCTGCGCCAATACCAATGGCGTTCGTCCATTCACTGGCATCGCCGAAACCTGCTTGGCGCCAAGCACCTGGCCGACGGAGGCCGTCGCCGTCGTCAACAGCGGCGCGCTTGCCTCAACGGTCACGCTCTCGGCCTGTTGGCCCACTTCGAGGAGGATGTCGAGCGTCAGCCGTTCGTTCGAGGAGACGGGAAAGTTCTCCCGGACAAAGCGCTTGAATCCGGCCACCGTCGCGGTGATCCGGTACGCTCCGGGCTGGAGAAACGGCAGCACATACTGGCCCGTGGCGTCGGTCATCGTCGTTGCCCGGGTCCCCGTCTCCAGTCGCACCGCTTCGATTTTTACCTGGGGGACAACCGCCTCCTGCGGATCCGTGGCCCGCCCGCTGAGGGTGGACCGGTATTCCTGGGCGAAGGCGGCAAGACCGCCGAGCAAGATCAACATGGATAATCGCATTGCCTGTTTCTCCTCAATTCAAGGCGCGCCCGATGGCTCGCAGATTCGCGACTCTCATCTCGTCGTACTCACGCGAGATGAGGATGCCGGCGGCCCCGGCCGCAAAAGCCCGCCGGACCACTTCGGTCACCTCGTCCGGGTTCGCTGCCAGTGGACGGTTATCGTGGGGAATGTCAATGCCGATCCCCGCGATCAGCGGCGCTTTCCCGCCGATGGCCGCCACTGCTCGCCGGATCTCCGTGGCCACGTAGTCAGCCCCCCGCATCTTTCCCGCATCATGCCCGCGGTAGCGCTCCAGAAACGCAGTGCCTTGCGCTTGCGAGAACTCCTTCCAGATGTTCTTCCGCAACGCCTCAATTCGGCCCTGCACTCGCGGTGGCATCACATCGTGATAAAGGATGGGTTTGATAAAGTCCGCATACTCGGCCATCTCGCCATAGCCGGCCTGGGCCTGATGAAATAGGTCGTACGTCGTCTGCTGGTGATCGATGTGGCGGCCTACCGGAGTGCCAGGGCGTACCGAACGAATCGTGTTACGCACTCGCTGGAACATCTCTTCTTGCCCGAGCCGGTACTGCATGTCCCACGCCAGAACCTCCGGGTAACGGTAAAGGACCCGGAAGAATCGCATTAAGGCGCTCTCCGGCCCGTCCGCGTCCGCCAGGGCACCGATCAGCCGGTGCAACTCCCGGAAACCCAACCGGGCCCGCTCTACGTCGATTCCGCGATCCCGGCCCCGCCGTACGCAGTGTTCACAGAAGCAGTACGGCGCCCCCCCGCTGCTGAGCAGGTGGGAAAGTGGCCCGATCCGTTCCGCTCCCCACTGAAACCCGTCCAGCTCATAGTGGCGAAAAATGTCCTCCACCGTCGCCGACCACCAGGCTTGATACTCCGGATGGAACCAGCAGGCCGGAGCCGCATTCCCGTCAATGTCTTTTCCCAGGACCCGGGCAAATCCCGGTATCACGGACGCCAGTTCCGGTGCCGACCCTTCCAACACCCGCCCGTAAATTTGAATCCCTCGCTTTCGGCACGGCTCCACCAGATCCCGGAAAAGGTCCCGTCCCCCGTACTCCCTGCTGGTATCAACGGCCATATGCCGGACCCCGGTGCCCCGGAACGAATCCTCCCGATGCCGGACCCAGGCCAATGGCAGGTTCCGTTTGGCTGGATCCCGTGGTGCCACGCCGTGATCCGGCGCCAGTATGCTGACATGGCGGCGGCGCCTTAACCCATCGGCCGCATAGTACGTGTGGGTGTAAACGAATACCGCGTTCGCCTTCGACGTCTCCTGGATAAGGTCCAGCGCGCGCTCGATCCCCTCGTCAAAAAAACTGAAGGGTGCTATCTGAATCCCGACCAGTGGTGGTTTCGAGGCGCCGGCAAGGCCTGCTACCCCAAGCTGGCACAGCATCCCTCGCCTGCTGAGTCGTTGCGCGGATCGCATCATACCGGCTGATTGTAGGGAGAGCCGGAGAATTCTCCCGCTTCCTTTCACATCTCCGTTATGTCCCCGTACAACTATCTGAAAACAAGGAACATAAAGTCCGGTATTCCCAGCGCAGGAGTTGGGCATTCCACCCCGGACATGTTTCAATCGGGGGGTATGTTCCGCAGAACAATCCTTGGAACGGGCCTCAGCGCCCTCTTTGCCCAGTCCCTCCCACAACCCGCCCGTGTGCTCTGGACCGGTTCAAGCAGCATGTACTACCACGACATGCCGATGCAGGTGGCTGGATGGCTGAACAAGTTCGGCCCCAAGCGGCGTCTCTACGAATCCGCAATCGTCGGCCGAAGCGGTTCGGGCATCCACGTCTACCTCAAACCAGGTTCCTTTAAGCCAGAATACGGCTTCCAGGAAGGGCAGACGTTCCTCGAAAAGATTGCTGCCGAGCGGAATGACTTCGTCGTCCTGCAGGCCGTCGCGGAGTTCATTTCCGGTCCGGATGGCCAGGAGCACGCCTCCGCCCTCGGCACCTACTGCGAGGCTATCCGGAAGGCAGGCGGGCAACCAGTGATCTACGAGATGGGATGGAGGGCCAACGATGGTCCCGGCCGCGAACGGATTCGCCAGGTTGCCCGGAAATGGAACGTGCGCACCTATGCCCCCTGCTCCACCGCTTGGGCCCGGGTCCGCGAGCAACGCCCTGACGTCGATCTCCAGATCCCCCCCGATCGCTCCCATCCCGGGCCCCTCGGCCACTACCTGAATCTCTGCTGCCTTTTCACTGCCTTTTCCGGCACCAATCCCAGCGTCTTGCCCCTCGACTTCCCGGTCTGGCTGCCCCTGGACGATGCCGCCAAGCAACTGGCTGAACGCAAAGTCACCGAGCGCGGAACTGCCGGCGTCCCTTACTACGACGCTTTACCCCGGTTCCTGAAACGGCGTTCCTCGATGGCTCAGCCATTCCGCCTTGCCCCGGCTACAGGAAGATATCTCCAAAAGGTCGCCTGGGATTCCTGGCGCGAAGCCGGCCGAATGTGGCATGTGTAGCCACTCGCCGAACCCCGGCACAATCGGGTTTCCAATTGATTACACTGGCTGAAGCTTTCCATGCCTTCCGGTTTTCGGTTCGCCACTTTTGAACTCGATGTCGAGTCGCGCGAATTGCGCAAGAGCGGCATCCGGTTGAAGTGCTCCACCCAACCCCTCCTCGTTTTAGAACTGCTGTTGGCCAGCCAAGGCAGGGTTGTCACCAGAGAGGTGCTTCAACAAAGCGTATGGCCGGACGAACCGTTTGGCGACCACGACCAGCGGCTCAACAAAGTGGTCAATAAGGTCCGCGAGGTCCTCGGCGACTCCTCTTCCTCGCCTCGCTTCATCGAGACCTTGCCCAAAGTCGGCTATCGCTTCGTTTGCCCGGCAGAGCGGTTGGACACTCCCGCGTCCGCCGTCTCCCCACCCCATCCAGCCGTACTTCCCCCTCCGGCCCCAAGGCGCTTCCGGGCGGGCTGGCTTGCCGCCGCAGCTGTGCTTTTGACGGCTGGCTCGCTAACAGCCTGGATCGTGTCCCGCCAATGGAGGCAACCGGTCCCCATCATCGCCGCACCGCTGACAACTTATCCTGGTGCCGAAAGTAGTCCCTCGTTCTCACCCGATGGGTCGCGAATCGCCTTTCAATGGGATGGCTCCGCTACCGTCGCCAACCTCGACATCTATGTCCTGGACGTCGACTCCCGGGAAGCAACGCGATTGACGCAGTCCCTCGAGCGGGAAAGCCACCCCGCCTGGTCTCCCGACGGCGCCAACATCGCGTTCATCAGGGACGCCACCTCAGAGTCGAGCGATCTCTGGCTCATCGCTCCCGACGGCGGAAACCCTCGCCGTTTGACGGGAATCGGATTGCCGTCCAACTCCGTTCGCCTTACCTGGACCCCGGACTCGCGCTGGATCCTCGCGCCCGATCGGATTGGGGGCATCGCCTCCAGCATTTTTGCCATCGACGTGGTTTCCGGAGAACGGCGTAGAATCACCATCCCCAGTCCCGGACAGACAGGCGATCTGAACCCCGCCATCTCCCCGGACGGCACATCCCTTGCCTTTACCCGTGATACCGCACGAGACTGGCGCGATGTTTTCGTGGCACCTTTTGATTCCTCCAGACTTACCGCCGCCGCGCCCACCCAGGTCACACAACACAATGCCCGCGTGGATTCGATGGCTTGGACACCCGACGGAGCCGAACTCGTCTTCGCTAGCTCCCCTCCCGGCGGCGGCCCGGCGTCCATTCACCGGGTGATGGCCTCAGGCGGCGCCGTCCAGGAACTGGCCGCCGTCCGCCTCGATGGCCACTCCCCCGCCATTTCTCGATCCGGCGCCCTCGCTTTTTCCCGCCAACTGCTGGCTCCCACCGCCATCCAACGCGTCGACTTAACGGCCCCGTATCCCTCCCTAACGCTCGTCGCCTCCACCAGTAGGGATTACTCCCCCGACTTCTCCGGCGACGGCAAACAGGTGGTCATGAGTTCGGTCCGCGGCGGCTCTCCTCAACTATGGGTCTTCCCCTCTGCCGGCGGTTCGCCCAGGCAACTCACCTTCCTCGGTGACTCTGGGGCCAGCGTGCCACGTTGGTCCTATGACGGCCAGTGGATCCTGTTCGAATCCCGCTCCACCGGCGCCGTCGATATCCATGCCTTGTCTCCCCTGACCCGCCAACTGCGCCGTATCACCAACACCCCTTGGCCGGAGTCCCGGCCCAGTTGGTCCCGCGATGGCACTTCCATCTATTTCAGCCGGGTCGATCCCGAAACCGGCGTCCAGCAGATCTACCGTCAGGCATTTGCTGGCCAGGCTGAAGCCGTCCGCATCACTCGCCGCGGCGCAGCCTTCGCGCTCGAATCGGTCGACGGACGTTGGCTCTACCTGACCAGCCCCGAAGGTAGCGCCGAAATCCGCCGCATGCCTCGCGCCGGTGGGCCGGAAGTGACGATCACCAGTGGCGCTCTCGGACGATCTGCAATCGCCGTCGCGCCGAATGGAGTTTATTACTTGAGCGCCCCCTCCGCCGCTGGCACCACCACCCTGAACTTCCTCCCCGAAGGCGAAAGCGAAAGCCGGCCGATCCTCACCATCTCGAAACCTGTTCACAACGCCATTTCTCTCTCTCCGGACTTTCGGACGTTGATCTTCACGCAGAATGAGCAGGTCCAAGCCGACCTGATCCTCGTCTCCCGGTTCCGCTAGCTACCCGCCTGACGCAGAACCGCAGGCTCGGGAGTGGCGCTGGGGGCTTCCGGAAACCCAAACCCGCCCCAACGCCCTGTCCCTCCCCCGCAAAATCGCGTAGAATCACCCACGGGAGGCCACATGGCGAAGCAGAAACGGCGGGACGTGATCAAACTGGGAGCACTGGCGGGCGCCGCGGCGCCTCTGGCCAGCGCCAAAGGACCCCTGCGCCCCGGACCGGAAATCTATCAGTCCATCGGGGTGGAACCCGTCATCAACTGCCGGGGAACGTTCACCATCATCGGCGCCTCCGTCGAACTGCCGGAAGTGCGGGCCGCCATGGACGCCGCCGCGCTGCATTTCGTGCAACTCGACGAACTCGCCGACGCCGTCGGCCAGCGCCTGGCCGAATTGACAGGTGCCGAATGGGGAATGGTATCGGCCGGCTGCGCCGCGGGCCTGAAACATGTCACCGCAGCCTGTGTCGCCGGTGGGAACCCGGAGAAACTGCTGCGTATCCCGGACTTGACTGGACTCGACAAAACCGAAGTCGTCATTCCCCGCTCCTCGCGCACCGTCTACGACCACGCCATCCGCAACATTGGCGTCCGCATCCTGACCGTGGAGACCATCGAGGAACTGGAAAAGGCGCTCGGCCCCCGCACCGCCATGGTCTACCTCACCGCCGGCGGCGCCACCGAAAGCGGCCCGCTCTCGCTGGAGAATGTCGCCCGGATCGCCAAGCCGAAGGGCATTCCGATTCTGGTGGACGCCGCCGCCGAAATCCTCACCATACCCAACGTCCATCTCACCCGCGGAGCCTCCGTAGTGGCCTATTCGGGAGGCAAAGCGATCTGCGGTCCGCAGTGTGCCGGGCTTCTCTTGGGCCGGAAGGATGTCCTCCAATCGGCGTGGCAGGCCAGTTCGCCCCACCACGGCCCGGGCCGCGACAACAAGGTCGGCCGGGAGGAGACCATGGGGATGGTCGCCGCCGTCGAGGCCTGGGTGAAGCGCGACCACGCCGGAGAATGGAAGAAGTGGCTCGGCTATCTCGATACCATTGCCCGTCGCGTGAAATCCGTCGACGGGGTCTCTACCGAGGTACGTGAACCGCGTGGGCTTTCCAACCGGAGCCCCGTCCTGCAAATCAGCTGGGACCAAAGCCGCATTCCCATCTCCGGCGAGGAACTCGCCGAAATCGCCGCCCGGACCAAGCCGCGCATCGCCCTCGGTGCAGGCGGTTTGGACCGCTCCCGGGACGCGGCCGCCTCGCCCGTCGGCCGTACGGCCATCGGAATCACGGCGTGGATGATGCGCCCCGGAGACGCCGAAGTCGTCGCCGCCCGCCTGTTTGACCTGTTAAGCGAGAAGAGATCACCCAAGCCGCCACCACCCGCTCCGGCCGCATCCCTCCAAGGCCGCTGGGACGTCTCCATCCGGTTCTTCAGTAGCACCAGTGAACAGGCGTGGACACTGGAGCAGACGGGAGACAAACTGGAGGGAACCCACCGCGGCGAGTTCTCCACCCGCGAGGCCTTCGGCACCATCGAGGGCAACCAGGTCAAGCTGCAGAGTACCGAACGCTCCCCGGGCGACCTGATTCCCTATACCTTTGCCGGGACCCTGGAAGGCGAAGTGATCAACGGGCGCGTCTATATGGGTGAGTACCTGACGGCGCAATTCACCGCCCGCCGCCATACCGCCACCTCTTCCCGCCCCGGGAAGATCCTGATCCCCGGCGGACCGCCCTTGGCAAACTGATCATCCCCCCCCGGGATGCGCCGCACCAATTACAGGTGTACTCTATCGGACAGGTATGCGGTTCTCTGAGGATCTTCTCCAACCGCTCCCAGTCGACGGCCCGCCCCCACTTGGCGTCACCTGGTATGAGAACGAGCCGCAGTGGCTCAGATTCCGTTCTACGGCAACCGATCCGAACAACTTTTTCGACACCTATGCCGAATGGGTGGCCAGCGCGGAAAAGCAAATTGCTGAACTGCGCCGTGCCGGCATCGTTGTCATCAAAGTGCCTCTCTCCTGCGACGACTTCACCATCTGGTGCCGCCAGAACGGCGTCACCAACTGCCGCCGCATCCGCGCCGTCTACGTCACCGTCGTCATGGCCGAACGCGCACTTTGGAAACAAAAGGCTACAGCCGACTGCTGATCCGAAATCCGGGCAGCCAAAGGAATCCGGAATCGATCCCCGCTCAAAGTCGCATCATCGGAAGCGGCGAAAACGGGTGCGCCCGGAAGCGCTCCCAGCTAAGTTGAACTAGCCGGCGATGAAAACCCCGGCTCGGCCACCGGCTGTATGCCTCCCGAACGAGGGGCCGCGGCAGCCCAAGGGGAACCAGACCCGCGGAGACATCAATCCAGTCCGCCCGCCGGAACACTTCCGCCAGGCCCGCCGGCTCCGACGGAACTCGGCGGATTCGATGGTGCTCGCGGATCATCAAGCTCACTTCCTCAATCCAGCTTTCCCGCCCGATACGCTGCAGGTATGCCGTCGCGCCTTGGACGGAAGGTTCCAGATAGTCGAACGTCTTGTGCGTCCAGATTCCAAGGTCGTGAAACGCGGTTGCCACCGCCAGCAGGTCGAGTGCCTTCCCCGCTTCCGGCGCAAGCTCCGTACAAAAGTTCAACACCCGGTAACAGTGGCCCCGGTAACCATCGAAATCGGCGCCAAGCGCAGCCGAGTGACCGGCCAGCAACTCCTCTAGCACCGGAACGAATGGGCGCATCAGGACTCCGCCAGGAACGCCTCAATGTAGCGCGCGGAAAGCTCCGGGTACTGATGCTGCGGGCCATGTCCCGATTGCGGCAGAACGAGGATCTGCGCCCGCGGGATTCGGCCAATCAGCGGATACCAGTTCGTGGCCGGAACACTGGGATCGTTGTCTCCCGATAGGATCAGGATCGGAACTTGGCTCTCTTGAAGCTGCGCCCGCCGTCCGGAGACATCGGCTTTGAACTCCCCGGCCATTTGAAAATACTTCTGGAATTCAGCTTCCGTCGATGGGATCTTCGAGGCCACCGACGGCCGCGCATAGATTCGTTCATGGCTGCTTTTGGCGGCACGAACGCTTGCCGGCGAACGCGGCTCGAAGAACAGGATCTCCTCATCGGCAAGATCGTTCACCGGTTTGAGCGCGCAGGCCAGCCAGGCTTGGTAGATCTCCGCTTGGCCCGGTCCCGGAGGCGCTGTCCCAATGAGCACCGCGTGGGAAACCACTTCCGGGAAATCCAACAGAACAGTCTGTGCCACAAGTCCGCCCCAGGACCATCCTGCCACCGCGAACCGGCGGATCCCGATTCTTGCCGTGAAAGCAGCTACAAACGCCGCCACCGCCCGAAGGTCCTGCGGGAACGCTCCCCCCGAGTAACCGATGCCGGGATAGTCCACCGTAATCACCTGATGGCGCCTGGAAAGTTCCCCCAAAAACAGCGGGTCCCACGTATCCAGAGTGCCGCGGAAACGAGTCAACAACACCACCGGCGAGCCGGTACCGATCGTACGGTATCCAATCAGACTCCCGTCCACTTCCACCCGCAAAGTCTCCGCGGTTTCGGCTGCCGGAACGCTGACGAACTTCTCTTCGCTACGCATCACGCCTCCCCAGGCCTTTCCTGCAGGCTCGTCGCCTGCTCCTTCTCCGCAAGCTTCGATCCCAGCCACGCCAGGATTTCGTCCATCACCCTCTCCCGGCCGGTGTCGTTCAGAAGGTCATGGGCGTGGCCTTCGTACAGGCGAAGCGTTTTGTCGGTGGCACCCGCCGTCTCATGGAAAAACTGGCTCCCGCCCGGTTTGGTCACCTTGTCAGCAGTGCCATGCAGGATAAGCAAGGGCAGCGTGATTTGCGGAAACTCCACCAGTAGCCGGTCATTGGCCCGGGCCATGGCCGCGACCGTGACCGCCGGTTCGACCTCGGCACGGACATACGGATCGGAATCCATCTCGCCCACCACACTGCTCAGCCGCGAGAAGTCCTTGTTCGGAAGTTTCAGAATTGGCACCCGCGGGGCAATCCGGCTGATCCCTTTCACCACCGCGAGCACAAAGTCCGGAGCATATACCCGAAACGCAAAACTCTCACAAATCAGCCCGCTCAACTCCGCCTGATGCTCCAAGGTGTAGATGCACGAAATCACTCCCCCGGCGCTATGCCCGAACAGAAACACCGGACAATTCGGCTCTCGCCGCCTTACCGTTTGTACTAGAGTCCCGACATCGGCTGTGTACGCCTCCACCGTCTCCACAAAGTACCGCTCACCCTCGGATTGTCCCCGCCCGCGGAGATCGAGCGCATACGTGGCAAAGCCATTCTCGGCAAACTTCGGCCCCGCCCATAGGTAGTAGCCGCTGTGAGAATTGAATCCGGGAACAATCACGATCACCGCTCGAGGCTCTCCTTCGGGCCGCCACGTGCGGATGAATAGGGCGCCTTCTCCCCCGGGTATCTTCTCTTCCGCGACACGAATTTCTCTTGCCGGCATCAGCATCCTCCCTCTCTTTGTCGTCAATGGCGCAGGCCGTTAGCCGGCCTCGCCGCAAAGGACTCGCTCGTGCGCATCACGCGGGCTACTCCCGAATGAACGCCAAAAGGTCGCGATTGATCGTCTCCGCCTCCGTCGTCGGCATGCCGTGCGGAAACCCCGGATAGGTCTTCAGGATTCCGTTTCTCAACAGGGCTGCCGACAGCGGAGCGGAAGCCGCATAGGGCACAATTTGATCGTCATCTCCATGCATCACCAGCGCAGGCACCGTGATCTTTCGGAGATCGTCACTGAAATCGGTCTGCGAAAACGCCACAATCCCGTCGTAGTGCGCCTTGGCGCCCCCCATCATTCCCTGCCGCCACCAGTTGAGGATCACCCCCTCGGACGCAACCGCTCCCGGCCGGTTGTACCCATAGAAGGGACCCGCCGCCACCTCGTGGTAGAACTGAGCACGGTTGGTGGCCACCGCTGCCTGAAATCCGTCAAACACCTCTTTCGGAAGCCCTTCAGGATTCCCCGCCGTGCGCACCATCAGGGGCGGCACAGCCGCGATGATCGCAATTTTGGCCACTCGCTGCTCACCGTGTCTTGCCGCGTAACGCACCACCTCCCCTCCCCCGGTCGAGTGGCCGACATGAATCGCGTTCTCCAGCCCAAGATGCGCAACCAGCGCCGCCAGATCGTCCGCATAGTGATCCATGTCGTGCCCGTCCGCGGTCTGTGCCGAACGTCCGTGGCCGCGCCTGTCGTGGGCGATCACCCGAAATCCCTCGCCCAGAAAGTACAGCATCTGCGCGTCCCAGTCGTCGGCCGACAACGGCCAGCCATGACTGAATACAATCGGCTGCCCCGTCCCCCAGTCCTTGTAGTAGATCTGGACTCCGTCTTTGGTTGTAATCGTTGGCATGCTTTCCTCAAGTCCCCGGTTCTCGATCGTTTCCGCCTCCGAGATGCCTCTCCTCTCCTGCAATCCAGCTTTCGATGTAGGAAGAACAATGGAGCAACGGCACCCCGCGCTTCCGGCAATCCGCCAGAAACTGAATCGACGCAATATCCACCAACCGGACCTCCGCCAGGTCGAGCAGTACGGCGCCCCCCGGCTCGGCGATTACCGCCAATAGGTCCGGCAGGTTTTCCCCTCTCAGGTCCCCGGTCAGCCGCACCGTCCGGCCACTCTCACCGAAACTGCTCTCAATCATCAAAGTCATATCCGACAGGCACGCACGGACGGCGCAATTTCTATATGCACACCGCGTGCCAATCGCAAACCGTTGATTTCATGCGCCGGCAATTGCCAGCGGACAGGAAATGAATTCAGCATTTGCCGAGATTTCGGCAATGCTGTCGGCCACGGTTCCTCCGCGGCCGGTCCCCGCTACAGCACAGGTCGCTTGAATGGATACCGGTCGATGCCGAGCTTTTTCATCTTCGATTCCAGCGTCTGCCTCGGAATACCAAGCTTGGTGGCGGCGCCCGCCGGCCCGGAAATCCTGCCATCCGCCTCCCGGAGTGCCGTTTCGATCAGCAAACGCTCCTGCTCGTCAAACGGATCGGTCCGTTCGCCTCCCGGTGTCCCCGGCTTCCGCCCGGCCCCCAACCACGTCGGATCCACCGAAAACGTCGGTCCGTCGCACAGGATCACCGCCCGCTCAATCACGTTCTGCAACTCCCGGATATTGCCGGGCCAGTCATAGCCTTGGAACGCCTCTAAGGTCCGACGGCTGATGCTTCCAATCTGCTTCCCCATCTGTTTCGCATACCGGTCAACCAGATACTCCACCAACAAGGGAATGTCGTCGCCCCGGTCACGGAGCGGCGGCACAGCCAGGGGAAACACATTCAGCCGGTAAAAAAGATCCCGCCGGAACTGCCCTGCCTCCACCGCGCGCTGCAGGTCTCGATTCGTCGCCGCCAGCACACGCACATCGACCCGGATCGTCTGGCATCCCCCTACCCGCTCAAACTCCCGTTCCTGAAGCACCCGCAGCAAGGCAATCTGCGTTTCCTGCGGAATCTCGCCGACCTCGTCAAGAAATATCGTCCCGCCATCGGCGGACTCGAACCGGCCAACCCGCCGCTGCAGCGCCCCGGTAAAGGCGCCCTTTTCGTGCCCGAACAGCTCGGAGGCGATCAGCGCCGGCGGTATGGCCGCGCAATTCATCCGCACAAAAGGACGGCTCGCCCGCCGCGACCGGCTATGGATCGCTCGCGCCAGTAACTCCTTCCCGGTTCCCGTCTCCCCTTGAATGAGTACCGTAGAGTCGGTGGGTGCTACCCGCGATACTTGATCGAGAATTCGCCGCAGCGCCTGCGAGGAGCCGACGATCTCCTCGAACATCGACGATCGGACGATCTCCTCTCGCAGATAGACCTGTTCCCGTGCCAACTGCTCCCGGGAAGCCACCACCGACTCATGCTCCAGCGCATTGGAGACCGCCGTCGAGAGCTGGCTCGCCAGCCCCGTAAGGAACTGCGCCGCCTGCGGTTTCAGGGCCTTTCCGGCGTACTTCGTCAATTGCAGCACCCCAATCACGGTCTCCCCGCGGCAGAGCGGAAGAAAATAGCCCGCGGGCACACCCTCGCTCAGCAGAAACCGGTAGAACTCGGCCCCCTCGGGGCTGCCGTAGATCGCCGGGTCAGGCCGGTTGGCGTCGGGGTCGTCCAGGCACACCAGCGCCCTTGTCCGAAACGCCTTCCCCGATGCCGATCCATGGATCGGCACAGCCATCCCCTCCCGGATGTTCCCTGGATCCCCGAAGTAGTGAGCAAAGTGCTGACGAAGGAACTTCTCCGATTCGCCGGGAACCGAGAGCCCGATGAAATCGCACTCGGTAACCCTGCGCAGCCCCCCCGCCAATCCCATCAGCAACCCTCGCAAATCCAGATTCGAAACCAGCGAACCTTGAACCTCCAGCAGGAGGCGTAGACGGTCCCGTTCCGATTCCAGTTCGCTTTGCGCCATCGCCAGCGCGGCGTGAGCCCGCTGCCGTTCAATCGCGATTCGCGCAATGCGTCCGGCGTCTTCAATCAACGCCAGGTCGGATGCGCCCGGCACACGCGAATCGCTTGAGTAGATCGCGAACGTCCCCAATACATCGCCCGCCTTCGTCAGGATCGGCTCGGACCACGCCGCCAGAATCCCGTTCCGCAGCGCCGCTTGGCGATACTCTTCCCGGAACGTCGGCTCGGTGGCGATGTTCGCCACCACCACCCGCTCCTTTCGGTATGCCGCCGTCCCGCACAGCCCCACCTCCTCGCTCACCGGCAAGGGGGAAATTGCGCGGCGCCACTCGGGCCGGACCAGCGGACCGGCCGTCGGCCACAACTTCTTCCCATCGGCATCCATCAAAAGGATCGTTGCCACCGACGGTGCAATCTGCGCATCAATCGCCCCGCAAAGATGATCCAGCACCGCTTCCAGCGTCGATCCATCCGCCACCATCTCCAGCGCCTGCTTTTCCGCGCTCCGCAGCGCTTCGGTCTGCCTTCGCCCGTCGATATCGACCGCACTGACATACCATCGATGCGGAGCCCCTTGTTCGTCCGGAAAGGGCCGGTAGCGGATCAAAAACCACCGGTACTTCCCATCCCGGTCGCGCATGCGTTCTTCGAGGGCAAAAGCGGCACCCGCTGCCAGGCATCGCGCCATCGTTTCCCGGTGAGCCTCCAGATCATCCGGATGGACGATATGACGGCGATAGTCGTTCTCAGCAAGCCCATCCGCCGGGAGCCTTCCGTATCCCAATGTTCCCCAATGGACAGAAATTGCCCTTCCGCTCGCCTCCAGAACAAAACTGGCATCGCCGGTGCACTCGATGAGTCGCCGCAACTCCTCTTGGTTCCAGATCGGTTCCTTGCCGGCAACCTCGGCCTGCTGCGCTGCCACGTTCCCGCTTTGAGCCATTCTCATCCTCGGCGGCTCGAATGAGAGCCGGTTATTCGATGCCCTGAGCGGTCACAAGAGCATTCGCCATTTTAAACCGCCGCGCGCCCCCCTCGGGGATCGGCGCCAGTTCCGAAGACGATCAACAATAGGCAGTAACTCCGCCAGCCCCTCTACTTCCCCTTCCGAATCGAATACAACTTACTCTCCGTCCGCACCAGCAGGCGATCCCCCGCAATCGCCGGCGTCGCCTGCGCCATCTCCTCCAGCGGATTCGCATGCAGCACCTGGAACGTCTCCCCCGCCGCCACCACGAACGTCTTCCCTTCCTCGCTCAAACAGAAGATCTTCCCGTTGTAAGCCCACGGCGACGTCGTAAAATACCCCGCCTCCGCGTCCAGCCTCGATTTATAACTCTGCTTCCCCGTCTTCGCGTCAAACCGCGTCAGAATCCCCGTCTCCGTCAGCGAATAAACCCCGCCTTCATACGCCAGCGACGACGGCAGATATGTCCCGCCCCGCTGATCGGACCACGCCACAAATGCATTCGATTTCTCCGTCCGCGGCAACGTAATATCCCCCTTCGCCCCCGGCTTCACCGCGAAGATACTCTTCCCCCGCCCGCCATTGATATACAACAGCCCCTCATGGCTGAATGGACTCGGAATCGGCGCCCCCGACATCCCCCCCAGCCGCCATAACTCCTTCCCCTCCAGGTCATAACTCACCGCCGCCCCGGGCCCCACCGTAACAATCTCCGTCCGCAGCGCATTCTTCCACAAATACGGCGTCGTCCACGCCGACCCCACCGGACGCCCTCCCAATGACTCCTTCACCTCCCGGTTCGTCCGCCATAACTGCTTCCCGTTCCGCTTATCATACGCCGCCAGAAACTGCTGCTTCTCATTGTCACTAATAATAATCAGCTGATTCTCATGTAACACCGGCGACCCGCCCGTCCCAAAGTCCAGATAGATCGGATTCGCCTCCAGCGGTGTCTTCCACAACTCCTTCCCCTTAAAGTCAAACGCCCACATCCCCAGATTCGCCACATACACATACACGTGCGACCCATCCGTCACCGGCGTCTCCGAAGTGAAGCTGTTCTTCCGGTGTCGCCCGCCCGGCGGACGCCCCGCGTAGAACTCCCGCTTCCACTGCACCTTCCCGCTCTTCAGTTCCAGGCAATACACGAAATAGTGGAGCATCACCTCATTCGGCATCTCCATATCCCGCGCCATCACCCGCTTCATGATCTCTTCCTGGCTCACCCCCTGCTTCATCAACTCCGCCGCATACTGATTGCTGTACTCCGTCCCCGTCTGCGGCTTCTTTGACTCCCCCTCCGTCACCGCCGCCGTCAAAAACACCCGCTCCCCCGCCACCACCGGCGACGACCACCCCCGCCCCGGCACCTCCGTCACCCACTCCACGTTCTCCGTCTTCGACCATTTCTCCGCCAGCCGTGGATTCACGCCCACCGGATTCGACGCCGGCCCCCGGAACTGCCCCCACTCCGCCGCCGCTCCCGCCGCCGCCAGCCCCGCCATCATTACCAGAATCATGCGCATAAACTGATCATACGCGCCGCCCCCCATTTCGTTCCCCAATTTCACCCCAATGCCGCACAATGGATGGCATGTCCGCCCTCCTCCTCCTCGCCGCCCTCAACCACTTCTACGTCACCGTCGCCCCCGCCACCTACGCCGCCATCGAAGCCTCCCCCTTCCTCCGTCAGCACTTCGCCCCCTTCGAAAAACGCACCACCGTCCGCAATGACTCCACCTATTCCGGCCTCTACTTCTACGGCCGCTCCACTTACTTCGAATTCTTCGCCGAAAACCAGGGCGACCGCCTCCCCGGCGACGCCGGCCTCGCCCTCGGCCTCGAACAACCCGGCGCCTCCGATTCCCTCCGCGCCCAATGGTCCTCCCTCCGTCCCGCCTCCGGCACCCCCGTCACCCGCCAGCGCAACGGCCGCCCCATCAACTGGTTCCTCATGACCTCCCTCGACGAAACCCGCGCCCAATCCGCCGTCCCCGGCCTCCGCCTCTTCTCCATGGAGTACGCCCCCGATTTCCTCGAAAATTGGGGCGCCGGACCCAAAGGCTCCATCCGCATGGCCGACGTCCTCGCCGCCTACGCCCACTCCCTCGGCCTCTCCGAAACCCGCGAAAAAGCCCTCCTCTCCGACGTAACCCGCGTCGAAATCGCCGGCCCCGCCCCCGGACTCGCCCTCCGCGCCCGCCAACTCCAACTCGCCGGCTGGAAAGTCAAAACCGCCAAATCCGGCCGCATCGAATGCCGCGGCCCCAACGCCACAGTCATCTTCCACCCAGCCCCCACTCCCCAAGGCGTTCGCCGCGTCCAGTTCCGCCTCCAGCGCCCCCACTCCGCCCCGCCCCTCACCCTCGGCCGCTCCACCCTCTCCTTCCGCGGCCGCACCGCCACCTGGCAGTTCTAGCCCCCCCGGTACAGTCGCACCGCCCTCTCATACACCGCCCGCGTCTCCCGTGCCGTCCTTGCCCAACTGAACACCCCCGCCCGCGCCAGCCCCGCCGCCCGCAACTCCGCCCGCCACCCCGCATCCTCGCAAATCCGCTCCAGCGCCGCCACCCACGCCCCCGTATCCCGCGCCTCGCAATGCACCGCCGCCCCCCCCGCCACCTCCACCACACTCTCATCCGTCGACGTCACCACCGGCGCCCCGCACTGCATCGCCTCCACCACCGGCAACCCAAACC
This sequence comes from uncultured Solibacteraceae bacterium, assembly GCA_964430625.1. Classification (GTDB taxonomy): domain Bacteria; phylum Acidobacteriota; class Terriglobia; order Bryobacterales; family Bryobacteraceae. The sequence goes on along the minus strand of CAYSFR010000003.1, from coordinate 360,532 downwards.
CTTCATAAAACGTGGGATACACCACCGCCAGCGCCCCGCTATACAGTCCCGCCAGCTCCCCCTCTTCCACCGCGCCCCGCACCTCCAGCCCGTCCCCGCTCACAAACGCCGGCCCATCCTCCCGCCTCCGCCCCGCCAGCACCAGCCGCACCCCATGCCGCGCCCGCACCGCCCGCCACGCCTCCACCAGCATCTCCAGATTCTTCCGCGGCTCCACCGTCCCCACATACAGCAGATACGGCTCCCCGCCCCCGCTCCCCTCCACCCGCCGCAACCCCTCCGCCGCCGCCAGCGGCACCGCCACCACCCGCTCCTCCCGCAACCCGAACCGCACAATCGCCCGCCTCCGCACCGCCTCGCTCAACGTCAGCACCATCGTCGCCCGCCCCGTCCGCAGCAGCCACGGCGTCCGCTCCCGCACCCGCTTCACCCCCGCCCCGTGCCAACTCGCATCCATCCACGGCGATAAATCATGCAACGACAGCACCGACGCGCACACCCGCACATACGGCACCGCAAACTCCGTCCCGTGAAACACATCAAACCCCTCCCGCCGCAGGTACATCGGCAGCCCCGCCAGCCACCACTTCCGCTCCAGCCACCCCCCGCCCGGACCCGCCGCCCCTTCCACCGCCTGGTCCGTCACATACCCATACTCATCCCCGCTCCCTAACCCCTCCAACCCACGCCGCAACTCCCGCACATACCGCGGCACGCCGCCCGTCCCACCCGCCAGCGGCGTCGCGTCCAGCGCTACCTTCACCTATACAATCCCCTTCTTCAAATTGCTGACATACCCCCCGGCTCTCCCCCGCCCCCCGTCCGGCAGCAGCTTCACCTTCGCCCGCACATCCGCCGGCGCCTTCTCCCCCATCGCCGCCAGCCCGTTCAACGCCAGCATCGCCACATACACCCCATGCTTCCCCGCATCCCCCAACTCCAGCAACGCCTCCGCCGCCCCCCGCGCATCCTTCCCGAAACACCCCTCCGCCTCCGCCGCCAGCGCCCGCACCGACGCCGATTCATCCCCCGGCAGCAGCCCCGCGCTCTTCCCCCGCGTAATATGCCCCATCACCGCCCAGTACCGCACCGCCGAATCACTGTCCTTCAACCCATCCGCCGGCGCCCCCCCCACCATCGACGCCGCCCGGTCCGCCATCTTCTTCACCCGCGCCACATCATACGCCCGCCCCTCCACATGCAGCTCCGCCTCCGGCAGCAACCCGCGGTCCCCCGTCGTCACCATCCACTCGTCCAGCGCCTTCCGCATCCGCCCCAGCACGCCCTTCTCCTTCCCCGCCACATTCACCACCTCGTCCCGGTCCACGCTCACGTCGTACAACTCCTCATACGGCTTCCGCTCCCAGAACTTACGCTGCGCCGCGTTCAACTTACCCGCATCGTACATCTCCTTCCACACCCGCGTCGTCGGCGTCTCAAACATATACGCAATATGTTGCCCGTAGATCTTATGCGGCATATAGTTCCGGATATACACCCACCGCCCGTCAAATGCCGTCCTCACCAGGTCATACCGCTCGTCCATCCTCCCCCGGAACCCGAACACATACTCCCGCGCCTTCCCCGCCGTAAAGTCCACCCCTTGGTGATACCCCGCCGCCGGCGCCCCGGCCAGCCGCAATACCGTGGGCGCCAGATCCACAAACGAAATCGGCCGCGTCGTCTCCCCGCCCTCTTTATACTCCGGCGGCCGCAAAGCCTTATACTTCTCCGGCACCCGCAGAATCAGCGGCACCCGCAACCCCGAATCGTACGGCCACCGCTTGTTCCGCGGCATCCCGCTTCCATGGTCGGAGTAGAAGAACACAATCGTCTCCTCCGCCAGCCCGTCCTCCTCCAACTGCTTCAATATCCCCCCCGCCCACTTGTCCATCGCCTCAATATTGTCGTAATACTGCGCCCAGTCCTGCCGCACCTCTTTCGTATCCGGATGATACGCCGGCACCCGCACCCCCTCAAACGAATGCTTCCACTCGTGCGGCCGCGTCCGAATTTGACTCTCATGCGTCCCCGTCTGGTTAAACACCGCAAAAAACGGCTGCCCCGCCCCCCGCTTCCGCCAGTGCGCCCGCGGCGAACTCTCGTCCCACACTTTCCCCGTCAGCGTCAGGTTATAGTCTTCCTTCGAATTGTTCGTCGTGTAGTACCCCGCCTCCCGCAGCATCTGCGGAAACATCTTCCGCCCCGCCCCCATCCCGATCTCGCTCCGCATATGCTCCGCCCCCAGCGCCGGCGGATACATCCCGCTGATAATCGTCGTCCGCGCCGGCGCACACACCGGCGCGTTCGACCAGCACCGCTTATACCGCAACCCCTTCCCCGCCAACCCGTCCAGCACCGGCGTCTTCGCAAACCCGTCCCCGAAACACCCGATATGCGGCCCCATATCCTCGCACGTGATCCACAAAATGTTCGGCCGCGCCCCCTGCCCCCACCCCGCCGTCGCTCCCGCCGCTGCCAAAAATCCCCGTCTCGTCATCTTCCCCTCACTCCTGTGCGAAAATCGTTACGCAGACAAAATCTTGTTTGCTTCTGGCTAGCATATAATTATCCGTGAGCTGGTAGCTGTTGAATTTTTGCGCGACCTGTTTCCTCGGGCCTAGACCCTCGAACTCCGCGTGAGCCAGGGAGAACAAACCTTTGAACCCCGCCCAACGCAACGCCCACTTTGATGAACTCAATCGGCTCGACGGCGAAATCCGCCGCGCTGCCGATGTCTATACCCTCAAGCCCATCCACGAGCGCCTCGAAGAGCTGTCCCGCCTCTACGCCGCCGACGCGGCCATGCTCAACGCCATCGCCTCCCTCCGCTCCACCATGGTCGCCCATGGCCAGCGCCTCATGTCCACCTCCGGCCAGCAACAGGCCGCCCCCCCTCCCTCCGGCATCTACGGCCCCCCTACCCCCACCGGCCCCCAAACCGGCCCCCAGCCTCCCAAAACCGCCCCGCTCAACCCGCCCCCGCCCACCCAGCAGCAACCAACCGCCAAAAAACCCGCCCCCGTCGCCTTCAATTGGAAACGCGCCGCCGCCGTCGGCGGTGTCATCGGCCTCCTCGTCGCCGCCGGCGGCATCTACACCATCCGCAACGCCCGCAAAGCCAAGGAAGAAGTCACCACCTCCACCAATATTAAAGTCGCCGTCAAAACCAACCCCCCCGGCGCCTCCATCCGCGTCAACGGCGAAGTCAAATGTACCTCCGATTGCAACATCGAACTCGCCCCCGGCCCCTATGAAATCCAGGCCGTCCTCCCCGGCTACGAACCCGCCTCTTCCAAAATGGAAGTCGCCGCCAACTCCCCCGCCGCAGTCGACCTCACCCTCTCCCCTCTCCCCCTCTCCGTCCGCCTCTATACCGATTTCACCGCCGGCAAAGTCACCTTCGACGGCGCCCCCTACGGCGACCTCCAGGACGGCCAGCTCATCCTCGACCGCATCGCCGCCGGCAAACACACCATCAAGGTAACCTCCGCCGCCAACGAAGCCCAGTTCGAGTTCGATGCCCAACCCGGCCGCCAGCCCGTCATCTCCGGCCCCGTCACGGCCAAAAATACCCTCGCCATCCTCGTCGCCAACGCCAGCCAGTCCACCCGCATCCACGCCTCCATCCCCTCCCTCAAAGTCTCCATCGACGGCAACCCCGCCGGTGACGCCAACCCCGCCGGCCTCGACGTCAACAACCTCCAGCCCGGCGATCGCGAACTCTCCGTCGAAGACGGCGCCACCAAACGCAACCTCCTCGTCTCCGTCTCCGCCCAACCCACCCTCACCGCCTACCTCAAACTCGACATCAACGCCGGCTCCCTCCTCATCTCCACCCCCGGCGAAGACGAAGTCTCCGCCTTCCTCAACGACCGCCCCGCCCGCGTCAAATCCAAAAACGGCCAGATGCGCCTCCCCGGCATCCCCGTCGGTACCTATATGGTCCGCGTCGCCAAGGACGGCTACACCCCCGATCCCCCCCAGAAAATCGTCATCGCCAAAGGCCAGGAAGCCCGCGTCGAGTTCAAACTGAAGATGGTCCCCCGCCTCGCCACCCTCCGCGTCCGCGGCGCCGCCATCGGTACCCAGGTCTTCCTCGATGGCAACCCCCTCGGCGCCATCCCCGCCTCCGGCTCCCTCGAGTTCGCCCAGGTCGCCCCCGGCGAACACGTCGTCGAACTCCGCCGCGACCGCATGGCCCCCAAACGCAGCCCCCGCCAGTTCCGCGCCGGCGAAACCATCGAACTCTCCGGCCCCGACGTCACCCTCTCCGCCGCCGGCGGCACCCTAACCATCAAGGCCAACCCCGCCAACGCCCAAATCACCATCAAAGGCCCCGCCGACGCCGCCCCCCGCCCCGTCACCGCCACCTCCCCCCTCTCCCTCCCCGAAGGCACCTACGTCATCGCCGGCAAAGCGCCCAACTACGCCGACCGCTCCCAAACCATCACCCTCGCCAACGGCGAAAACAAATCCATCGACCTCATCCTCACCGCCCAGCAAGCCTCCCAGAAACAAACTACCCCCACCCGCCGCACCGGCGGCATGGCCGATTGGGACGACGCCGGCCAGTGGGTCCCCGAAGGCGGTTGGTACAAACGCAAAGGCGGCGGCGTCGTCACCTACGGCATCACCCCCACCCAGGGCACCTTCTCCTTCAACATCTCCCGCATCGACGGCCGCCGCCTCCAGTGGGCCGTCGACATCCAGGACGCCCGTAACTACGTCCACTTCCAGCTCGAACGCAAAAACTTCATCCGCCGCGAAATCATCAACGGCCGCGATCGCAACGAATTCAAAATCGATCACAAACTCCCCGACACCAAGAACTACTCCGTCCAGATCGAAATCACCCCCACCACCGTCAAAACGTTCCTCCTCGACGGTGCCGAATGGCGCAACATCGACTCCTGGTCCACCTCCTCCCGCAACCTCACCCAAGGCAAGTTCGGCCTCATCATCCCCGGCGGAGACATCTTCGGCCTCACCAACTTCCGCTTTATCCCGAAATAACCGCAGCGCGGGCGCTCCCCGCCCGCTGCTCCTCCGTCATCGCCGGCGCCGTCGCCACCCCCAGAATCCACGCCAGCACCACCACATTCCCCGGAATGTAAAGGTTGAAATCCACCAGCGAGTGCATCGCCATCGCCGCCGCCGCCCCCCACGCCCCCGCCACCACCCAGCTCCGCTCCAGCCCCCTCCCCATCCAGTAAAAACACCGCCCCGCCACCCCCAGCGCCAGCCCGAACCCCACCACCCCCAGCTCCACCAGGTACTGCAAATAGTCGTTATGCGCGTAGTCCACCGTATTGTCCGGCGCCACACTCTTGAACCGGTAGAACGCCGCCTGGTACGCCCCCATCCCCGCCCCCGTCTTCCAATACTCCTTCACCATCGGCAGCGTATCCCGCCAGATCTGCGCCCGCGAATCCGCCGACACATCCTCCGTCTGCGCAATCGACGCAAACCGCGCAATCCACTCGTCCGTCGGCAACACCACAAACGCCACCGCCAGCACCACCCCCGCCACCCCCGCCGCCGCCACTCTTCCCCGCCCACCCAGCAGCAGTACCCCCAACACAAACAGCCCCCCCAGCGCCGCCACGAAACCCATCCGCGACAAGCTGATCACCGTCCCCAACACCAGCAGCCCCCCCACCGCCAGCATCCCCGCCGCTGCCCACCACCTCCTCCGCCACTCCCACGCCCCCGCCACCGCCAGCGGCAACACCATCTCTAGCAACCCCGCAAAATGGTTCCGGTTCGCATACGTCCCCGTCGCCGAATCCACCGGCCCCGTCCCCGCCCGCATCGTCAAAAACTGAAACAGCCCCAGCCCCCCCTCCAGCCCCGCCACCACCAGCAGCGGCACCACCGCCACCCACAACCGCCTCCTCCACCGCCACCCCAACTCCCGCCCCAGCAGCAGCATCCCCCCCGCCGCGGCGTTCGTAAACACGTACTCCATCGTCCGCCGCGGTGCCACCGAAAACCACATCGCCTGCGCCCACGTCCACACCACCACCCCCACCACCCCCGCCACCAGCCACCAGTCCTCCGGCGCTCGTTTATACTTCTTCGCCCCCCCCCAGTACACCGCCCCCGCCACCCCCAGCAGCCCCATGCACACACCCCACTCCGGCTGCGTCACCCCGCCAAAGAAAAACACCGCCCCGGCCATCCCCAGCCCCGCCAGCACCAGCGTCACCACGTCCATCCCCTTTTCCTCCCCCCAAAACGCATCCGGGCCGGAGTCGCTCTTCGCAAAGAGCAACCCCGGCCCGGTTATTTTCGCACTATTTTTAGTTCCGAACGCTTACGCCCGGCGCCGCAGCAGCGCCAGCCCGGCCAAGCCCGCGCCCATCAGCGCCCAGGTCCCCGGCTCCGGAATGCCGCTCTCCGCCCCAGCCACGTTCACGCTCGCACAGTCGTACGTCGTGTTGCTCCCGTAGCACACCGACGTCGTCCGGTCGCTCAATCCCTGAATCGCGGCAATGTTCTGGTTCAGCACGTCCTGGTTCGACCCGCTGCCCGGCAAAGCCTGCCACGAGAACCCAACACCAACGTAATACAGCGCGTTCACCAACGTGTTCTCGCTCGTGATACCGTCGTTCAACACCGTACCGTTCCCCTGCACGCCAACGGCAGCCGGACGATAAGGGTTCCCAGGGCTCAACGGGCTCGTGCCATACGCCGTACCCAGATACGTCTCATCCACAATTAACTCGCCCAGCGAGAACGAATCCAACCCGGGCGTCGACTCCTGCACAATCAGCGAGAAGTAAAGCGTGTTCCCCAACTCGTTCGTGTTCGCGCCCGTCACCGGCAGCGTTCCCGGCGTCGTTCCCTGCCACGACAGGAAATTCAACGTCTCCGTCGCAATCAACTGCCCCGCCTGCACCGTCGCCCCGTTCGCCATCGGGTTGTACTGCTGCGCGCCCGTACCCACCGGCGGCACCTGCAGACCACGCAGTCCGTTAATCGTATTCGTCACCCACCCGCTGAAGGAACTCGAACCAGGGTTCGGCCCAAACGTCGGGATCACGGTGAAAACCGGCGCCGCCATCATGCTGGCCGCGCTCAATATGCCCACAAGTAGTAAATTCCTCACGAATGCCACTCCTTTAGAAGTTCGGTCTCAAATCTTCCGTCCAGCCCACTAACCACCATCGGCGCTTTCTCGCGCTCTCTTCACTTCGGGCCTACTGTTTTTTAAGAAAATTGCTTACGGGCGTCGCCGCGAAATCGGCGGAGCCGCTTCCGATGCCGCCACGGCCGAAACCACCGGACGCACCGGGTTCGCCACTGTCGACGCCAATCCCGTCCGCGCCGGCAGCACTTCACTCTTCACCGCCACCTGCATCGTGCTCCGCTGTGCTAGTTCGTACTGCATCGTCCCCGCCACCAGCCGCACCATGCCCGCTTCCACCTTCGCCTGGCTCTGCTTGCCCAGCACCAGCCGGCTGCCGTCCTTCAACGTCAGCACCACCGGTGCCGCGTCTGTCTTCAGCTCATCGCCGGTCGCCACCGGCCAGCTCTTTGCCGCGGCCACAGGAACGGCCTGCCCGTTCAACTGCAACCCCTGCGCCGAGGTCACATTCCCCGCCGCTTTTTCACCTGCCTGCACACAACCCACCGCGAGTACCGCAGCGAGTAGAAACTTTCCGACCATTGACAATTCCTCCGTATTATTTAATGTACCGTTGTATTACCGCCGCTACAAGTACCAACTTCGCTGTATATCGGCGATTTCCGTATGACACTTTAGGCCCCAGCCGCCCGCGCCCGTGCCTCTCCGTCCAGCTCAATCTTCTTATGAATCAGCCCTTTACGCAGCGCGTCCAGAAAAGGCCCCATCGCCGCCTGGTGCGTAGTCGCGTCAAACGGCCTTGTTAACTTCACCCAGTCGCCCCCCGGCAGCGGCACTTCAGCCGTCCATTCTGCCGCCGCCAGCCCCTCCCGCATCCGCTCCGCCCGCCGCTCCCCCCGCAACTCCATCTCCACCCGGTCGAACCCCAGCTCCCGCGCCGTCCCCCGCACCGCATCCCAGATCTCCTCCCCGCCCTTCGCCGCCGCCAGCGCCTCTTCAAAGTTCCGCAGCACAAGCTGGCCTACCAGCATCCGCCGGAACCCTCCTCCCAATAACAATCTGCCTGCCATATTGATCTCCACATATCCCAGGGATTGCACCCCGATCCAAGTTACGGACCCGAACAGCACCAGAATCACCCCCGCGTAACTGTCATGCACCACGGAGCTAACCAGGCTCAACACCGCAAACACCAGCGAAACCCCGTACAGCAGCAGCGCCGCCTGCCGTACGCTCAGCCCGCGGTCCAGCAGCCGGTGGTGCACATGCCCCCGGTCCGCCCCGAAAATCGGCTGCCTCCGCAGAAACCGCCGCACCACCGCCAGCCCTGAATCCAGCAAAGGAATGGCTAGCGCTAATAATGGTGACGTTACCCCCAAAATCGTTGCACTCTTTTGCGACCAAAAAATGCCAAAACACCCCAGCAAAAACCCGATCGTTAACGACCCGCAATCGCCCAAAAAAATCGTCGCCGGGTTGAAGTTATACCGCAGAAACCCCAGCAGCGCCCCCGCCAGCGGGATCACCGCCATCGCCAGCGGAATATTGTTCGTCTGCAGCCCCGCCGTCAGAATGGTCAGCGTCGCGAACAGCGAGACCCCCGTCGCCAGCCCGTCCATCCCGTCAATCAGGTTCACCGCATTCGTCACCAGGATCAGCCACCCCAGCGTCACCGGCATCTCCAGATACTCCGGCACCACGTAACCGCCCACCCCGTGCACCTGCACCCCGCTCGCAAACGCCACCGTCGCCGCCAGCAACTGCCCCGCCAGCTTCTGCCACGCCGTCATCCCTTTCAAATCGTCCACCAGCCCCACCAGGAAAACAATCCCCACCGCCGGCGCCAGCCGCCACACCATATCCAGGTCCAGCAGCGTACTTCCCTTGAACCCCGCCAGCACCAGCACCCCGTAGGAGATCAGGTACGCCCCGATCACCGCCACGCCCCCCGTCCGCGGTATCGCCACCCGGTGCAACTTCCGCCGGCTGTCCGGAGCGTCCACCCAGCCGCGGCTCACCGAGACATTTCGAACGAATGGCGTCAGCAACAGCGACAACAAAAACGACCCCAACGCCAGTGTCAATAAAGAATACATAATGCCACTTCTATTACCTTATGCGTACTCCCGGGAAAATGGGGGCAAAATATTTCGGCCATCCTCCGCGGCCCGCCCCCAGCCCATCCCCCCGGATAAGCGCGGGCCGGACCGCGGAGTACGGTCGGACCATCCCATTGGTCACTCCCATACTCCACCTCCTCCCCGCGCCGGGTCGAACGAAATCATGCGTTTGCGCTTCCCTGCGCCTCCACATTCGCATCCTGCCGCCTCTCAACCCACCGCCCGCTCCAGACTCGCCATCATGTCCCGCGCCTGCTTCTCCCGGCTGTACGCCGGCGCCATCTCCAGCGCCCGCGCCGCCAGTCCCGCCGTCAGCCCCCGGTCCTCCATCATCCGCGCCACCGCCCCCGCCAGCTCCCTCGCGTCCTCCGCCTTCACCCACAGCCCCACCCCATCCCCCTCCACAATTCGCGACGCCTCCCCCCGCGGCGACGCCAGCAATATCGGCAGCCGCATCGCCATCGCCTCAAATATCTTCGACGGAATCACCGTCTCAAACGTCGGCGTATCTTTCAAATGCACCAGCGCCACGTCGCACAGCCCCCAGTAATCCTGTATCTTGTCCTTCCCCTGCGCCGGCACAAACACCACATTCTCCAGCCTCATCTCCGCTTTCATCCCCATCAGCCGCTCCCGCTCCGCCCCCGCCCCCACAAACAGAAACTTCACCGCCCGCCCCCGCATTAAGTCCGCGGCCCGCAACACATTCTCTAGCGCATGCGCCATCCCGTGCGTCCCAATGTACCCCACCACAAACTCTCCCTCCCCGATTCCCCACTCCTTCCCCAACTCCCCCTTCCGCTCCTGCGGTGCGTACCTCTCCAGGTCCACCCCGTTAATCACCACGTCCACCTTCCCCCCATCGATCCCCCGCCGCATCAGGTTCTCCCGGAACGCCCCCGTCAGCGCCACCACCCGCTTCGCCTGCCGGTACAAAAACAGCTCCAGCTTCTCCAGCCACACCAGCGCCACATTCTTCTTCATCGCCCCCACCGCCACAATCGAGTCCGGCCACAGGTCCGACAACTCCATCACAAACGGCACCCCCCGCACCTTCCCCAACCCCCACCCCGCCACCGCCGCAAAAAACTGCGGCGACGTCGCCACCACCAGGTCCGGCTGCTCCTCCCGCCACCCCGCCCAGAACCCCGTCACCATATACGACAGAAAATCCAGCGTCCGCAGCGCCGCCCCTTTGTTAGCCGCAATGAACGTCTTCACCCGCACCACCCGGATCCCGTTCATCTCCTCCGTCGCGTGCCACTGGTTCTTATAACCGGCGAATAACTTCCCCTCCGGGAAGTTAGGCGCGCAAGTTACGACAGTTACCTGGTGCCCCCACCGCACCCAGTAACACGCCCGCTCATACACCCGCGACGCCTGCGCATTCCGCTCCGGCGGAAAGTTATCGGCTAAGAAGAGAATCCGCAAATCGCCTCCACAATCCGCTCCGCCGCCCGCCCGTCCCACAGCGCCGGCACCGTCGCCCGCTTCCATCGCCCCTCCACCGCATCCCCCAGCAGCCGCTCCATCAGCCCCAGGTCATTCCCCACCAGCACATTCGTCCCCTCTTCGCACGTCACCGGACGCTCCGTATTCTGCCGCAGCGTCAGGCACGGCACCCCCAAATACGTCGTCTCCTCCTGGATTCCTCCGCTATCGGTCAGCACAAACTGCGCCCGCGCCACCAGCCCCACAAACTCCAAATACCCCATCGGTTCCGTCACCGTCACCCTCCCCAGCAACCCCTCCAGCCCGAACGCCCCTACATTCTTCCGCGTCCGCGGATGCATCGGAAACACCACCCGTGTCCGCTCCGCCACCCTCGCCACCCCCTCCAGCAGCGGCCGCAGCGTCTCCCCCTGGTCAACATTGCTCGGCCGGTGCAGCGTCACCACCCCGTACCGCCCCGCCTCCACCCCCTCCGGCAGCGCCTTCCCCTTCGCCTTCTCCAGATTGGCCGCCAGGCTGTCGATCATCGTGTTCCCCGCAAACACCACCCGCTCCTCCGCCACCCCCTCCCGCCGCAGGTTCTCCCCCGCCCCCTTCTCCGTCGTCAGCAGTAGATCCGCAATCGCGTCCGTACACAGCCGGTTAATCTCCTCCGGCATCTCCCGGTCCCCGGACCGCAACCCCGCCTCTACATGCGCCACCTTCACCCCCAGCTTCTTCGCGGCCAGCGTACACGCCACCGTCGAATTCACATCCCCCACCACCACCACCCACTCCGGCCGCTCCTCCAAACACACCTTCTCAAACCCCACCAGCACCTTCGCCGTCTGCTCCGCGTGGCTCCCCCCTCCCGCCCCCAAATGTACATCCGGATCCGGCATCCCTAAATCCCGCAAAAAGTCGTCCGACATCTTCGCGTCGTAGTGCTGCCCCGTATGCACAAACACGGTCTCCACCCCCGCCCGCGCCCCAAACACGCGCAGCAGCGGCGCCACTTTCATAAAGTTCGGCCGCGCTCCGGCCACCACAATCACTTTCATATATACCTGTCCGGCCACCCCCGCTGGGTGTCCCATCTATCTCTGTCTATTCCCCGCCGACCCATTCGTTCCGTCCCAGCCCTTCCACTGGCCTCGCGGAAGTCCCGCCTTCCCCCGCACGCTACCCCACCACGCTCACAAACTCCACCGGCAACTCCCCCTCCCAAACCCCCGCCACCGTCACTATCTCCTCCGTCAATCCATACCCCCCGTGCCACTCCCCCCGCCGCTCCTCCCGCCCCAGTTTCCCGTCCAGCCGCACCCGCTCCCCCGTCTCCCCCACTCCCATATGGAACAGCACCTCCACCCGGTGCCGCCCCTTCCCCTCCAGCCGGTCCTTTACCTCCACCCGTCCCCCAACCACCAGCACCTTCCGCCAGTGCCGCACCCCCATCCGCCGGTACCCGTCATGCCCCGCTTCCGCCCATCGCAGTCCATCCGTCGTCCTCCCCACCACCCGCGCCCGCCGCGCCACCCGGAACCCGCCCCACACCTCGCTCGAATCCTGCCCGTCCACCCGCAACGTACTGTGCGCCCCCGTTCCCCTCTCCCACTGCCGCTGCGCATTCTTCTCGTACGTCGAAATCCCCTGGTTCACCACCACCCTCTTCCCCCCCATACAAACCTCCACGCTCAGCGTCCCCGCGTGCGCATGCCCCGGCTGATAGCTCGGCCCTACGCTCCCCGCATCCATCACCACCGTCACCCCCTCCCCCTCCAGCCGCACAAAACCGCTCTCCCCCAGCTTCACCGGCACCCCGAACAACCCTAACCGCTCCATGTAACCCGCCAGTTCTCCCAACCCCGGCGCCACCCCGCCCGTCGTATCGTTGAAAAACGCCGCCTCCCCGTCCGGCAGCGTCATCTTCTCCAGCCATCCCCACATCCGCCCCGCCGTCTCCGTCCACTCCCGCTCCCCCACATTCACCAGGTCCAGCACATCCTCCAGCGCCAGCGCATGGTACATCGGGCTCCGCTCAAAGTGCCCCCCATCTTCCAGCACCTGCTCCGCCATCCCCCGCGCCACGATCTTCCGCCCCAACTCGAGCCACCCGTCTTCGGCAAACAGCCCCCCCGCCAGCACCAGCGCCTTCCCGTTCACAAACAGGTGGTTCCCCTGCAAATGCCACTCAATCGAATCCCGCAGATACCGCACCTGCGTCGCCAGGCTCACCAGCACCTCCCGCGACGCCTTCCCCCCCTGCAGGATCCACAACACCCAGTTGCAAATCCGCAGCGACAGCGGATACGGCTCCCACCCGTTCCCCTCCCCCGGCGGATTCTCCCGTACCCACCATTCCATCAGCTCCCGCGTCACCCCATGCTGGTAATGCAGGTTATACAGCCACAGCTTCGGAACCCCCGCGTCGTTCCACGTCACAATCTCCCGCTCTTCGTTTAGAAACCGGAACCGCCGCCCCCCCAGCCAGCCGCTCTCCTTCCGGCACCCCATCCGCGCCACACCCTCCCGCTCCCGCAACAGCGGCGGCGCCGCTCGCGACACCCGTGGCCTCCGCCGCAGCACCCGCCCGTAAATCTGCACCGGCCGCAGATATCGGACCGTGTTCCAGTACAGCAGCAGCGTTTCAATCGTCATGCAATAACAAAAAAGCCGGTCGCGTACCGCGGGGCGCTCCCCCTCTGCCGCTCCGGCTTCCCGTCCACTCCTCTCCTGTCAGCGTCTCGCTCCTCCCCCGCTCCCCCCGCCTACCCCGCCGCCGCCTTCAGCACCCACCGGCTCACTTCAAAGATCTCCTCCACCGGGATCGGCGCCGCCGTCCCCTTTTCCACACTCTCCAGGAACCGCCGCACGCACTCCTCCTGCCCCTTGTCCTGCTTCCACAAACTCTTCTTCCCGAACCCCGGCACCCCATACCCCTGCAACACCCGGAAATTGTCCAGCTGCAGCACCCGCCCCGCCCAGAACACCTCCACCCGCTCCTTCGGAAACTTCTTGCTTCCGTTCGCCAGATACAGAATCGTCGCAAACGACCCGTCCGCGAACCCCACCTGCAGGCTCGCCGTATCCTCCTCCGCCTTCACCACCTGCACGTCCTGAATCGCCGCCCCCGCCAGATACCGCGCCAGGTCCAGAAAGTGGCACGCCTCCCCCGCAATCCGTCCCCCGCCCAGCTCCGCGTCCTGCGTCCAGTGCTCCTTCGGTATCGCCCCCGCATTCACCGTAATCACAATCGCCTTCTTCCCGCCCGCCCGCCGCAAATGCGTCACCATCTCCTGCACCAGCGGCGAAAAACGCCGGTTGAACCCCACCATCAAATGCAGCCCCGGCTTCTCGCACAGCCGCTCCGCCAGCGCATCCAGGTCCTCCGCCCGCAATGCCAGCGGCTTCTCAACAAACACATGTTGCCCTGCCGCCAGCGCATCCAGCGCCAGCTTCGCGTGGCTGTCATGCCGCGTCGCGATGAACACCGCATTCGTCTCCCCATCCCCCAGCACCGCCGCCCGGTCACAGCTCGCCTGCTCAAACCCGAACTGCCGCGCCGCCAGCGCCGCACTCGTCCCTCCCGACGCACACACCGTCCGCAACCGCCCCTGCGCCTTCTTCACCGCCGGCATCAGCACCCGTGTCGCATAGTTCCCCGCCCCCAGGAACGCCACCACTGGCGCCCCGGCCCGCCCCGGTTGCCGCGCCGCCACCTGGATCGTCGCCTCCATCTTCGGCGCGTTCGGGTACTCCAGCAGCACCCCCAGGTGCGGCGTCCCGTTCGTGATCATCTCGTATGCCTCCAGCGCCCGCTCAAACGGGAACCGGTGCGTAATCAGCGGCTCCGTAATCAGCCGCCCCTCCGCCATCAACTGCAGCACCGCCTCAAAGTTCCGCTGGGCCGTCCACCGCACGTAAGGCTTCGGGTAATCCACCCCGCGGTCCTCATACACCGGGTCATAACGCCCCGGCCCGTAAGAGCACGACACCTGGAAACTCAGCTCTTTCTTATAAAAATCGTCCCGGCTCAGTTCCAGTCCCGTCACTCCCACCAGTACAATTCGACCCCGCTTCCGGCACATCTTCGCCGCTTGGCTCATCGGCTCGCTCGATTGCGTCGCCGCGCAGATCAGCACCCCATCCACTTCCGTCGCGCCGTCCCAGTCCTCCGCCCCCCACTGTTTTGCCATCGCCACCCGGCTCGGATCAAGGTCCAGCCCCACCACCCGGCACCCGTTCGCCTTCAGAATCTGCACCGCCAGCTGACCAATCAGACCCAACCCCATCACCACCATCGTCTCGCCCAGGCTCGGCGCCAGCAGCCGGATCCCCTGCAGCGCAATAGCGCCCAGCACCGTAAAGCTCGCCGCTGCGTCGGTCACCCCGTCCGGGATAACCGCCGTCAGGTTCTTCGCTACGCGAACCAGCTCCGCGTGAGCCCCATTCGACGCCACCCGCGTCCCCGGTGCCAGCCCCTCGCCCTCCACCACCACACCCACATGGCAATATCCCAGCGGGATCGGTTGATCCAGCTTGGCCCGTACCGACTCAATCGTCGGCAACAACCCGTCCGTCCCTACCTTGTCCAGCACCATCCGCACCTTGTCCGGCTGTTTGCGGGCCTTTTCTACCCATCCCGCCTTCCCAAACTCGAGCAGCATCCGCTCGGTACCGCTGGAGATCAGCGTACAGTTCGACTTAACCAAATAGCTGCATGGCCCTGCAGCCGGCCGCGGAACATCCACCCTCTCCGTTAACCCACTACTAATACTTTGTATGATTTGTAACAACGAGCTCCCACCTCTTCAAGCGCTTTCGACTTCTAACTTGATTAGCAGTAATCCGGCCACGGCTCTCACGAGCGCCCGACACACGAATACCCATTCCTAACAGGACACACTACGGACTCCAGTCGCACCCGCTGCCTTCTCTTCTGAGCATCGCCGAGCCCTCAACATCAACAATGTGCCTTGCCCCACAATATCGGAATCAACCTCCCACCCCGACGACCGGAGAACCTGTCTCCATTCCTCAAGGGAGAACCTGTTTTTCGACAAATGAAGGTACTCGGCCCACATCGCAACTCTACCCTGACGGGGCAGCCACATCGACACCCGAGTCCTCAACGCAAGGCGTTCTAATCGACGCACAATGTGATCGCGGTTTGGAACAGTAATATACAATCTTGCCGACGGTACACATACAGACCACATCTCTCGTAACATCTCCGCCGGCTCATCAAGATACTCAAATACACTCGACGCCACTACCGCCTTAATCTCAGTTCCGAGCGACGGCAAGGGCCCCGAGCCACCATACAACTTAAAACGCTCAGAAAGCGTGCGGTAGCGAGCCCTCGCCGCCTCAACCATACCCGACGAACAGTCAACTCCAAAGCAGGAGTAACCCTCCCCACACAAGGCGCTCGTCAATTCCCCAGTTCCGCAACCAAAGTCTAAAATAGCTTCTCCCTTGGGCACTTCGCGGTGAACGGCCGCCACAAACCAAGGGATCCGCGGAGACATCGAACCCTCAGCGGAATACTTCTCACTCCACTGTCCAGACTGGCGGTCAAAATGCATTCGAACCTGAGACACTCCGCTTCGGAGGCGCGATTCACCTGACCCACATACATCCCGAAGAACCTCAATGACCCGTGCCATACTACTCGATCGTCGCGCGCGTTGGTCAATAAGTACGCCGTTTCTCTCCCTCGCGACAATACGTGCCCCGGGATCGCTTCTGGCGGACCGAATCGATTCAGCGACTTCAGCCACCGAGTTGGCATCAACAAGCCGTCCGTTGACGCCATCCTCAATCCACTCCCTAATCGATGGCAGATCTCCACAGATCGGATACACCCCAAGCGCCATTGCCTCAAGAAGAGTGTTCGGAGTCCCATCATGCGTAGACAACGACACGGAACAATCTGCAGCTGCAAAACGGACCTCCATCTCAGCGGAAGACATCGTCCCTTCAAGCCGGATGCGTTCAGATAGCCCCCCCCGTTCAACACACTTCACAGCATAAGGCCACCCCGCCATCCCAACACAAATGAAAACTACATCTTGAAATTCGCGACAAATCTCAGATGCGGCCGCAAAAAACACCTCATTGTTGACATAACGGCGGAATCCTCGAGGATTTATGACGACAAATGCCTCCTGATCGATACCGAGTACTTGCCTTGCCTTTTCCCTTGCATCACTTCTCCAACGGTATTCATCGAGCAGCCCACCTGAACCCGGCACCACAAGCGTTCGAACGTTATCGTTAAGCCCGAACTCCCGCGCCCGCACCACGTCAACGGAACAATCTGCCATTAACGCCTTTACATTTCGAATCACTCTCCGTGTTAGGAATCCCTGTGCTACTGATTTGTTGGCGTACAACGTAAAGTCGTTTCCCCACACTGAGACCACAGCCGGCACACCGCCTGCAAGACAGACCACCTGCCCCTCGATAGGAATTCGAAGCGCATGAACGATATCTGGGCCCTCTTGACGAATAATTGATCGAAGTCGAAGAGCGCAAAACCAAGCGAAGACCGGCTGACACACCTCATTCATAACTACGCTGCCGACACTACTCTGAACAATCATTCGCACCAACCAAGAAACACGATTAGACAGAGCCGATCTTCGCGTTAAGCCCGTTCTCCGACTACCAAAGAGACTCAAGAACCTTGCCCGGCATTTAGGGGAGTCCACAACCGCCTTAGTAGAGACACATATCACTTCATCGTCACACGCGGCACACAATGCCTCGACCCACGCCCTTGTAATAGGGCTCCGCCCGTCAGCCACGATCATTATTTTCATTGCCTAACCCCTCCGAAATTGGTCTTCCCCAGGTCAGTATTGTCCAAGTTTCACATTTGAGGTCGCAATACACCAACCGACCGTTGAACTACATTCTCGGCTATTCTCCGAACCGCCAAGCCACTAGTCCTTCCTGAAACGCCCGGACGCGATCACCGCCTCTGCCCTAGCGGCGAACTCCTCTATCGACATCACAACAGACGCCGGATTTCCGATCACCACACTCCTCGCTGGAACATTTCCTCGGACCACCGCTCCAGCTCCAACAATAACGTCATCACCGATAACTGTATTCGGCATGATAATTGAGGCCAAACCTATGAACACATTGTCACCGACAGTGATCCCCCGTTGAAGTGCGATATCCGAGTCCGGCGCTCTGCCAATAGCTCGCAGCGCCGTTGTCGCCGAGTAATCATGCGTGAGAAACCGCACATGTGACGATATCACTATGTTATCGCCTAGATTAATCCTGTCCATATCATCGAAGTACACACTCGAAGCAATATAGCGAGGTGTTCCCTTCAACCGAAGTCCGGAAGACTTCAACAACCACGAATTAAGCCGCATGTACAAACGATGATTAATTCGCCCCACGCAATCGACAACCACTCTTAGTCCATAGTATCGCACACGATGAATTAACCGACCAATTTTCACAACACACTCCTGTATAACCCAAGATAACGCTCTGCGATCACCTCCGGCGAGTATTGCTTGACACTGTTCCGCGCTCTATCTGCCCGTTCAAATCGCCCCGGACATACAGCAGCAATCATCAACATCTTTGCCACCGAACCGACGTCACAATCAGTAGGAACATACACGCATTCGTTCGGACCAAAGAGCTCCCGGTGCGGCAGAATGTCAGACAAAACCATCGGGACTCCGGCCGCCGCCGCTTCGAGAACAGAGTTTGGCATACCTTCAGATCTACTCAAAGAAACAAACACATCAGCACTCGACAATACATCGTCCACGCACCGAACGGCGCCCAGCAACATTACACGCCTTTCAATAGCCAATTCCCCGGCAAGCCCGCGCAATTGACCCATCAGTGGCCCGTCACCCGCCACCACCAACGAAGCAGCCGGCCAAACAGATGCAATTTCCTCAAATGCCCGGAACAGTAACTCAAACTCTTTGCTTTTGATTAATCGTCCTACCGCAACGAAACGGGGGCACATCAACGCGTCTAAACTCGACTCGGCAATAGATCGGCACCCGCCCGATAGTACGATATTCGGAATACACTCGACGCGTTCCTTCGACGCACCCCGACCCAACCAATATCGAACTCCGCTCGCAGAGTTCGCGACTATTCGCGAAGATGTTAGCCCAACCCAGACCCTAACTCTATTTCGCAGGGTTGTGTCATCATACCACCCTTCTCCGCTCCTTTCACTGCAAATCCAGGGAACCCGCTGTAACCGACATGCGAGGCCACCGAGAACATCCATCGAGTGCATCCACGTCTGGACGACGTCAGGGCGTATCTCTCTAATTAGAAAAGACACTTCGATAACAGACAGCACGTTCCAATTTCCTTTTCGTTTTAACTCGACAAGAACACAGCCCGATCTTAGAATACAATCAAAGTTCGGCCCCTCTTCTCGATATAAAACGTATACTTCCAACCCTGAAGCCACCTGTGCCGCCGCTAAAAGGCCTAACTGCTTCTGAGCACCTCCCGCCCCAAAGCTAGGAATAAGATGAAGTATCTTCACTTAACTAATACGTGTTGACGCTATTCTGAGAACACCAACGATTCGCTACGCCCACAGCAAAAAACCTGAAAAAACTTTGCCCTCGCAAGAATTCGCCACGTACGCCTTCGTAGATCCTCTCATTAAACGGAAAGCCGACACACTCATCAAAAAGAAGCGCAATACGTTTTCTGTCGATGTTATCAAACGGAGCCAAAAAGCCCCGTTTCGGTTTATTCCAGATATATTCCGGCAAACACCCATTCATCGCGGCTATAAGAGGCCATTTCTTAGTCCGATGTTTAATGTTAAACAGCGAAGGATGCATTCGGACAGTCGCGGAAACTAACCTATGGTTCAAAAACGGAGTTCGCATCTCAACTGAATTGGCCATACTCATTTGATCGCCATCTCGCAGGAGGGTATTGTGGAGATAGTTCTTCGCCTCCAGACGAACAAGGGTATCCGCCATGTCGCTCTTCTCCTGTGGTGGCAGGACATACGCAGAGGCCGGCCGGACTTGCTTCTCAAGAAGCCAGGATACAGCGATGTTCGAGAACACTGAATGCTGGCTGGCATACTCTGCATGAACCCCAGAGTCTGACAGTATCGAAAACAACTTCAATCTATAGTCATCAACGCCTGCACAATTCTTGCCTAACCTAGCGCCCACGATTCCAGAGATCGCCTGGAGGCCCGGAACTCGGCGAAGGAGCCCCAAATACCCGAATGTCGGAGCAGAGGGATAACCCAGAAACAATTCATCGGCGCCTTGCCCGGACACTGCAACCTTCAGGCCAGCATTCCGCACCGCTCGACTCACGATAAACGTATTTATACCGTCGACAGAAGGTTGATCCATCACCGAAAAGGCAGAATCGGTCAATCCCATTAAATCGGAACTGCCGATCCGAGTCTCGATATGGGGAAGATTCAGGTCCCTACTAAGCCGCTCTGCACACAGAGCGTCCTTAACGCTAGCCGCATCATCATGCAAGCGAACATGAAATGTCGTTACAGCACTTTCACGTTGCTCAGCAATCTTGATCACATTACACGAGGAATCTATCCCACCTGACGAGAGCACAGCGATCGGCGTATCGGAGACCGTTGTTAACCGGCACGCCCGAGAATATGCGCCCGCAATCGCATCGATAGCCCCACCCCCAACGTCATTGCGATCCCGCGGATCCGGGAAATCCCAGTATCGAGTTACGCGAAGTAAACCGTCTTGAGTATCAAAAGACGCCCTCTCTCCCGGTCCGATCGACCGCACATCCCTAATCGCGGTAAAGGGATGACATACACTTCCAAAATACAATAAAGAGGCTAATCCATCCTGAGATAATCTTGACGTTACGAGACCGGTCGCCAAAATCGCCCGAACCTCAGATGCCACTAGAAGAGATCGCGTGCCCTCCGCGATATAAAGCGGCTTCTCCCCAAACCGATCACGGACCAATGTGGCAACACGCTCCCGCCTATCCCACACAATTAACGCGAACATTCCCTCAATCATCGACAACACCTCCCACCCGACTAAGTCGAAGGCGTGAAGCAGAACTTCGGTGTCTGTGCTGCTCTTGAACTCGAATTCAGACGCTAAAGACGAACGGACCTCCTTGTAGTTATAAATTTCTCCATTGAAGGCTAAGCAAAACCGTCCTGTCGGCGAATTCATTGGCTGATTCCCGTTTGCTGACAAATCTTGGATAGCAAGGCGCGAATGGGCCATCTGCATCTCAATGCCGCGGACAGTATCAACCTCCCGCACGAATCCAGATCCATCGGGCCCCCGATGGGCCATTGCACCTAATGCACCCCTCAATCGCTCACTCGCAATAGGCGGACCAAAGTACCCAGCTATTCCACACATGGCGCTATTAGCTTACCTCACTATAACTGTTAAGAAATATGTATCGGTCCCTTCCACCCCGACCACCGTTACCGGGCCCATACTCATCAAGCCACACGGCCGTCAGCACGGTAGGATACAAACCGCCTTCATATGTTTGGCCTAATTAGACATGTGTCTCTCCGAAGATGCGGGCGCCCTGCCGCTGCAAGCTCCGATTACTTCCTGACCATTCCGAAAAGACTCTCAGATTCAAAGGGACCGAGGACCAACAAATAATCACGAAAAGCGGACTCAACCATTGATGAGCGGGCAGCGCGGTATCAAAAACCAAGAGCAACATCAACACACCGCTTAACCCAAACACGATCGCCCGCCACTTTCTGCGACGGTCACTCCGATTCAAAAACACTGGAGAACACAGGAAAAGAAAGAGCGCACCCAATGCAAACACACCACTCGTGCCCCAGACGTAGAGATAATAATTATGTGGGGATAGTCCCTTTGCACCTAGCGGAACGATACGTTCCATAGAGCCATGACCAAGTCCGAAGAGCCATGCCGATTGAACCGCGTCCCATGCATAACGCCACAATTCACTTCGGGTGTCCGATTCTTCCACACCCGTAGTATCTCCCCGAGCAAGATCCACGATACTTCTCACCCGCGCCTGATGTGCCTCGCTAAGCGACATCGCATCACCAGCGAGTTCAAGTACCGGAGGGAGTAATAGAACCGACGTCAACAGTACACCTGTCACCAAGAATGCTTGCTTTACCCTCCTTCGAGCCACTAAATAGACAAGAATGCCAAACACCGCTGCTAGAATCGCGGCACGGGACAGCGACGACGCGAGGCCAAAAATATAGCTAAATCTTGTCAGCCACCTCCACGTCGCGCTTGCCGGAGGACAGGCGATGCTCACAACTCCAGCTATTACACACATTGCGCCGCAGTTATTTGGATTCACCCATACTCCCGCCCCTCTGCCAACCTCTCCCAGATAATCGACAAACGGTTCGGGATACAGCATTTGTATCGGTGCTAGGATTGCGCCGACGCTTGTAAGCAACTGCACCATCAACAAGAATACCCGAACAGTTCCGGGTCCGATAACCCGCAGAGCAAGGAACGGCAAGCCAATTAGATTGATCCAAGTTTTCAACAACATCTGCAGGATTTGGTAACCAGTAACATTGTCAAGTGAAGTGTCCCTTGCGAGATATCCAATCATTCCAAATGCTGACAGCGTGGCGAAATATATGTAGCCGACCGTTATATATCTCGTCGAAGGCGCACTGGGTGTAAAGATATATATGTAAATCGCACATACACCATACACGATAGGATTAATAGGCCAGTCCTGCCGAAAATATATCGTCGCCAGCGTGGCCACATTCAACGTAAAAAACGCAGACAGCGCGAAGAATACAGCAGTGGCACTGTCCCACTTGAAATTCCGTCTCAATCCCGAAGCGTCGAGCACCGATCCCGATGCACCACCTTCGGAGATTTCAATACTGTGTTTCAACAATACGCCTCAATTCCGCTGCTACGGTAGTAGGATCAAACTCAACCGCTGCGCCCTTGGCCCGAGATATGAGTTCTAATTGACGTCTGCGGTCATTCACCAATGACGTTACCGCCTGTTGAATCTCGTAAATCTCGGGTGACGTCACTACCTCCGCACAGCCTTTCTCCTTGAGCCACATACAGATCGCCGAAGTTGGAGGCACCACCGCGACTACTGGAACACCTGAGAACAAATATGCTACTGTTCGCGTAGGGAATATCGTGTCATATTCCACCTGTGGCAGGTTTCCCGCAAAACCATGGGGCAAAAATAGCAGATCCTGGCGCCCTACTTCAATGGCCAACTCCAAATCACCCAATACCCGAACTGGCATCCGGAACGTATCGACTCCAATTCCTCGAATGAACCATTCGGGCGTCGCTGAGAATATGGTTAATTGATAGGACCGCATCCCTTCCAGGGCACGAACTATTCGAATAAATGCGTCTCGGTTAGATTCATTGATGTTGCCGACAATTGCACAGCGAATAACTCCATCCCGTGGCCTACTCTCCTCCAAGTTTCTGAAGCCCGGTCCAGGATGTCGTAGGATCTCAACTGTAAACTCAGCGCCTTGCGCGGAATATACCTTTCGCATCGCCTCGCTTAGTACCAACAGGACTCGTGATCTTTTGAAAACTGCTCTCTGAATGCATATCCCCCAGTATCGCGACAATCCTCTGAGATTTTCGACGAATGTGTTGTGGAAGTATGGGTATAATGACGCGCCGGTTACACAGCTTGCAATATATGCACTGGCAAGGTACAACATATCCGGATACACAGCAACAATAGCGGCGGCCGGGTTCTGCCGCACCGCACGCAACACCTTCCACACGATGGACGGCAAATAGATCCACCTGATCCACGAAACAAAGCGGCGTCCCCGCACTGGGAGAAGGTCACCGGAACCGGAATACACGATTCGCAGGCGATCTTCCTCTTCCACACTACGCTGGCCACCTATCGGCCTCTCACCAATTAGGGTCACTTCGCCAACATTAAACTCCCGTGCGAGTGATCCCACAATCATTGCCGAACCAGTCTTCGTCGGAGGAACTGTCCACGAGACGATGATTATATGGCGCTTTGTATTTACGCTCCCTAGCGAGGCCATCTGCTGTCCACACCCAACTCAAACCATAACGCAATATCGAACTCTGCGGAATTGCAGTCGGTTAGTCGAGTCGCCTCCTTCATTGCCTGCTCGCGATCCCTAATAAGGTCTCTCCAATTCGCAGGCCAGCCCTGCCGTCGACCGTACCAAGTTGCTGCGACACAAGTTCTTCTCGCTCGTTAGAATGCATGTTTCTGCATTCTAAATAACGTCGTGTGGCATGTACTAATTCGTCGGGCGAATGTACGATAGTCATCCCACCGCTGCTGTTCAGCTTTTGCTGGTGTGTATAGCGGAGGAAGCGACGAACCGATTCCTGGGGAGGCACATCACATCCATCGAAGTATACTCCAATTACGGGAGTTCCGACGCACGCGGCATCAATTGCAAGCGTGGAACTCGTGAGTGCTACGACGTCAGCGCAAGACAGCAACATCTTTAAGTGTTCGGCGTCTTGCCGAGGAAGATCCCACGCCAACTTTTCTGATTGAACCGGAGGTTTCTCGATGATCACATCCGATGCCGCCAATGATTCGAATTTCGATAAGCTTCCGCTGTATTCGCCGCGTACCGCCTGCGGGTGTACACGAACCCACACGTACAGGCGACGATCAAGATCTAGTGTTCGAAGCGATTCAATTACACATTTGAGCAACTTATGTTCGTGCGGAAGGATCGCTGGATTGATCGTACCGTAAACGATTAGTGCCGCATCAGAAGGTATCCCGTTAACGGCACGCCATTGTGCTTTAGCTTCATTTGAGGCTCGCTCCGAATAGATATCAAACTGAGGAGATCCACAGATTGTGACATTCTCCTCCCTAAAGTCGTGGTACTCCCGCGACTCCTCCGCCATGAGGCGGCTCCACACAAGAAGGTGATCAGGGACTGCGCCCATCGCCCCCTTGGAAGTGAGGTTGTCCCAAGAGAGCATCACTGTTGCTGACGGAACACCCGCACGTTTCGCGGAGCGCAGTAAGTGAATATCTGACACATTGTAACCTGGCGTACCTGTCACAATCAGGTCGGGCCGAATCTCCCGGAGCAACGAGTCAAATTCATCACCACTGAATACCATCTTCTCCAGCTCAAAGCTCACACTCCTAATCCAGCCGATGGAGTTTATTATCCGCCCTCCCCATCTTGCAATTATAAACGATATCGGCCGACTAACCCGCAACACTTCGCGCTTGTAATTCAGAGTGGCGCCTAGGCGCTCATTCATGAAAATGTATTGTCTGAGGTTTGTGTAGTGCGCCTCGACCTTAGAACACCGAAAGGGATCACCTTGGAGCTTCAAGCCTTGTTCGGCACACTCCAACTGGAAATATCGTTCGTCTGCGTTCTGACTTACGACAAACACTTCTGCTCCGTTCTCAGTTAGAGTCGAAGTGATTCCAGATCGAAGAAAGTTGCGTGCCTGGAATCCGTGGGTGACATTGAGGAGAATTCGGGTCTGCTTCACTGTCTAGCGGGACTCCTTATCAGTCATGATCACATTTCGTGGTGGGTTAATTGAATAGCGAATTTGGCCTATCGCCCAGACCCAGTCACTTCGGTTATACCGAATCAAGGCCCACATCTCTTGAGTAATTCGTCGATTTCCAAAGAAGAGGTATCCGCCTACGGCCGCGCCTGCAAAGTAACCGAAGGAGGCCGTGATGGCCGCGCCCGTCGCGCCAAGTTCGGGGTATTCCCATAACACTATCCAGCAGGTGCCCAAACCGATAATAGTTCCGGCCATGGTCGAAATACTCGATAAGCCAGGCAAGCCACTCGCGGCGAAATACTTAGTCAAGACCTTCATACTTGTCAGACAGATCGCCCCGGGCAGCAATAACACCAACACTCCGATTGTAGGTCTGTATCGCTCTCCGAAGACTACTGGAATGATTACTGGTGCCAGGATACATGCGACAACACATTGAATCAATGCGACCCAGACCAGAAGTCGATGAATGCGTTCGACCAGTTCTCGGCGCTGTTCATCGGCACTCTGCGCTGCCAGACGATTGAAAAGGACTTGATTAATGGCATCCGGTATCAGGCACACCAGTTCGCTAATTGTCACTGCTATCCCGTAATATGCTAACTGCGAACTCCCCGATCGCATACCTAGGATCCACTGATCGCCACGTAGATTAAGCCGAGCTGTGATGTCCGCCCACCAGATCTTTGCGCCATAACCAAAACTTTCTCTCAAGAATCCTGCGGGAAACCACCTCACACCTCCATATTGAATCCATAATACGCTCACGATTGCGACGGTCTGGAGTAATATCGAGATGCTGTGCCCAAGGACGGCTTGGCTCAGAAGAAAGTGTCTTGCAGGATGTGGTACGTCAAGTAAGAACCGGGGAATGGCGATTATGGTTATGGTCTGAACTAGCGGTGGAAGCACAGCAGCTAATATCGTGAAGATATTTGCGAGCCGGTATCGTGAATCACCCAGCAGTATCCTGCTCCCAAACGAATGGATGCCTTGAAGGGGCAACGTGATCATTGTTATGGAGAATATATCGAAGGGGATCGAAGACCCAACTTGGCCCAGAAGTTGTGCACCGTATAGCTGCTGGGCTATTATCGCGATTAAGCCACCCTGAAGAAACCCAACTGCGCTCATCGCGGCCCATGTTTCAGAGACAGAATATTTCGCGGTACTCAGGAAATATGTTACTGCCCCACCAAGCCCAATGCTGCTCAATGGCAACCAAAGAGAATTGAACATCATCAGAAAGCCGTAATCACCTCGCGCTTCTTCACCTAGGATTCTAGCCAGGAATATACTGCTCAGGACGGACGCAGGGAGCGCTATCGCTCGCGCGAAGAGGTTGCTAATCGCGTGACGAGCCTGAGGTCGCGCGGGCCTCCGTTTATTCGCAGTCTCCTTCAACTTCTTGTTAGTTTCTCCTATTCTCCACACTCTCAGGAGAATGCCATCTCCTTCACCTTGTGTTGCCCTGATTACTGTAGGGGAGTTATCTATAATTTCTCTGCTTTGGCGCGGCGCAACTTGACGCGCATTTTAACGAGCGGGACAGAAGGCAGGCTGTTGGATGACGACTGCCCGCCTTCTGCTAGTATTTCCCCTCAATACGGCACGTTCGTTTGTGTAGTTTGAGGCATACGCCCCCCTTTAACCGAATGCCGATCCTCGCATCCTGCAAATAAGTGATGTTTGGAAATGTGTCTTAATTTTCTCGAGCACTCTAGGACATCTATACTTTCGGATTGTTTACCATGATGTCAGGGCCACTCTCTTCCACGTATTAGTGGCGATGCAGATGTAGATGTACGAAGTGTCCCATGCCCATTGTCCTGTCGTGCCGGCAGAAGAAGCACTCGACGGTGTGCTGGTTGCCGTCTGAAACTTCCCAGGAACTATCACGGTATCAGCATTACGGCCAAGGGTGATGGAGTTGTCGACAGCTCCGCTGGCCCCAGAACCAATAACGGTTCGAAATGAGGCAGCGCCTGCACCGGCAGTAGCGGATCGGCCTACAATGGTGTTGTCCGATCCACTCGTAAGGTCCGTACCTGCTCCCGCGCCCACACCGACGTTTCTATCGCCGCTACTTACTATCCCGAGCGCTGAGCTTCCAACAGCGGTGTTTTCTTCTCCTCCGACTGAAATTGCCAATGCAGAATCGCCGACCGCTGTATTGAATGCCGAGGTTGTGTTCAAAAGCAGCGCCTCAGTACCTACGGCTACGTTGCTTCCTCCGGTTGTTGCCTTCCCTGCTTGGTAGCCAATCGCAACAATGCGGTTCCCGGTCATCGCCCGTGCAGCCTCATAACCCACGGCGACCAACTTGTTCCCCGTTTGGTTTAACTGGAGGGCGCCCCCCCCGACGGCGGTGTTTCCGCTTGCGGTCGTGTTCTCCTTCATCGCGGCTAGTCCAACTGCGGTGTTGGAATTACCTGTGGAGGTGTTGGTCGCAGCGTCCTTTCCAACTGCGGTATTAGAATCTCCAGTCGCCTTGTTTAACGCGAGATTGCCGACTGCAACATTATTTGTACCAACGATATTGGACTGAAGTGCTGAGTATCCGACTGCAGTATTCTCCTGGCCAGACGTCATTGCCGAGCCAACCTGCGCCCCGATCAACGTGTTTTGAATGCCAGTGCAGGATGCCCCTGCTGAGGCGCCAAGGTAAGTGCTATTGGAGCCAACTGCACCTCGAATTTGGACCGGACCAACCGAAAGGATATCGGTCGCTGCGTCATAAGCTAAGGCCGGTTCAGTCGCCGGAATACCGGAGCCTTGTCCGAAGAGAATCTCCCCGGCTGGAAAACTTGTGCTTAAAGCGCTTGCAGTACTGGCGTTGCCATCGAGAGCGGCCGTGATTGTACCGGCGGACAAATCGGCATAACCTGAGTCGTCGGCCTGACGGAGGGAGAGGCCTGTGCTGCTAATCTTTACAATTAGCTGGGATGAAGAGGAGTCTTGAGATTGCATCAGTCCAGGATATCTTAAGAGACCTGCACTGCGCGCCATCGACCGAGGCGTTGTCGATTCGGCAATCCTAGAATGCTCTGCAGTCAACCCTTGTACCGCCCGGGTTCCAAGTATAACGTCCCAACGTGGGTTGAACGAACACAGGTCAGACCCTGGCGGTCCTCTTTCGAGCCAGCATGAGAATCGCTTGCAACGTAATGCATTTTTCGGTCCGCGCCCTCTTTCGGCCCTCGGCTCGCGGTAGCACACCCATTATACCCGGAGCACCTATTGTGACGTCTTTGAGATTATCGCTTCAGCACGCCGCCAGTCGTCGATACTATCGATGTTCACTTGGTCGCTGAAAGGCTGAATTAAAGGGATGCAGCGCCGACCATAAAATGTCCTCGATTGTCTCAACACACGCTCTTTGGTGAGGAAAATGGCGCCGTCCCGCTTGTACGTGATCGGCAGGTCCTGTCGCCGCGTGATTGTGAGCCCATGCGGGACCACGTGCTGGAGAAATCCGCCCTCACCAGGCTCCATAAGAAGGTAAGGAGAATATTCCTGAGGAACCGGGAACACAGAGCATACCGATTCTGCCTCGGGATCTGAGGCCAATAGTTCGACCGATCGCCTAACTGCCGACGGATCTCGAGTCGGCGATGTGGGCTGCAAAAGAAGGACCGCATCAGGAACATATGTTGGGCACAAGAAATCTAGAGCATGAAGCACAACATCGATCATTGGCGATGAATCCAGCGCGAATTGCTCAGGGCGCAGAAATGGAATCTCTGCGCCACACCGCTGAGCCTCCTCAGCAATCAACTCGTCGTCTGTGGAGACGATGATTCGATCTAGACAGTTGCTTTCGAGCCCGCATTCTATGGCCCGTTGCACCAGCGATTTTCCGCACAATTTCATTGAATTCTTGCGCGGCAACCCTTTAGAGTTCTTTCTTGCGGGTATTAGTCCAAGTATCTTCATCTATAGAGTTGTTCTTCCATTGGGAAATCGCTGTACCTTATTCGTCGTCATGATTTTGGCCACGTTCATCTGCATAAGCGAGATGTTTCTGTACGTATGGTTTCAGGTCCGCCAGGCATTCCGCGATTCGAGACGAAATACCGCTCCGCCCGTATAGCTCGCTAGAATCATAACGCCCATGTTCGAGTTGAACTTTTATTGCAGGAACGATCTCAGCACAGACCGGCCGTGCAAACCTGACATGTTCTCCCGTTTCCCGATGGGCTTGGCGCTGTCCGACCAAAACGATCGGGGTTCCCAGGAAGCTGGCGTCCCTCACGAAGCTGCTCGAATTCCCGATTGCGCATGACGCCCTATTTAACACTGCCAAATATGTATCGGGTTCAAAGTTTGTCATCAGCCTCAACCACGCGGGTCTTTCCCTGTCTCGAAAAATTCTAATCGCCTTGCTGATGTGATCTCCGCCAGCGTCGATATTCGGCCAAAGCATCACGGTCGGCATTTTCACCTCGTTTAAGGCTGCCAACAATTCGTCGATTTCCGCTCGCTCCTGACCGTAGACAGTTGTAGTGGGGTGGTAGAGCACGAGCAGGAAGCGTCTTTCTGGATTAATTTCAGCGCCGGATCCTCCTGAAAAGGCGCCCTCGGGAAGTGGACGAGTTGCAACTTTGCTGGCCACGTCTGCAGAGGGGCACCCAACAGCAAGAATGTTTTCAGTTCGCTCCCCCATTCGGACCAGATACTCAGTACTCCGTCTTGTACTCGGAAAATGAAAATGTGCAAATTTTGAGATAGCATGGCGAGCACTTTCATCGATTGAGCCAGTAACCTCACCGCCTTGTATATGTGCAATGCATAAATTCATATAAGCAGCGGCCACCACAGCCGCCAATGCCTCGTATCGGTCCCCAATAACCAGAACGACGTCCGGCTTGAGACGCTCGTAGTGATTAGAGAATTCGATGATCCCAAGTCCCACAGACTTGGCCATCGTCAGAGGATTTGACCCCTCTAACTCCATATAGATCTCGGCACTGATCGGGAATCCTGCCTCGGTCAACAACCGATTCGGCTTCTGAAACCTTTCCAGTACCATAGTTCCGGCCGTTATTACTTGCAATTCTAAAGATGGCGTCGCGGCGATCGCTTGCATTACCGGCATGAGCCGACCATAATTGGCTCTATCGACAAGAACTACACAGATCTTTCGTCTCATTCAGGTCTCATTTCATTCAAAATCGCCATACGCCAGCATTTCGTTCTCCTCAACATGTCGTTGTGTTCTCCTGCCAACAACCCTGGCTATTTCGTTTGCAGGAATTCCGAAACCCGGCTTCTTCATGGACAAGTCTTCTATTTGGATCACTTGTCCCTTCGGAATTTCTTTTGCCGCAAAAATACTCTTCGAAAATAGTTTCTTCAAGTGAACCTGATCACCGGCCTCTACATCTTTGTCCACTGGCGAACGGAAAGCGGTCTCGACAAACCGGACGCCCTCAACTAACTTACCCAGGTCAGTGGGCGTAAGCGAGGCCATAACGTCGGGTCCGAAGCAATCTTTTGACAGGACAATGTGAACTTCGATCATGTTGGCACCAAGAATGGCGGCAGCTAGTCCCGCATAGACCGTCCCCGAGTGATCGGAGAGCCCCACCGGACAACCGAACCTCTCAGCTAATTGGCGTATCACATTAAGACCGAGTCGCTCGGGCGGACAGGGGTATGCCGTCGTGCACTGTAACAGCACGATCTCATCGCACTTTCGTCGCACCAACTCAACCGCGCCCTCGATTTCCTTCCATGAAGCAAGGCCGGTTGAGAGAATAACGGGCTTCTTCGTTGTCGCTACGAAATCTAGTAGAGGGCCGGTATGCAATTCCCCGGCCGAGATCTTCCAGGCCGGAACTAATGGATCCAAGAGCTTCGCAGCTTCCAGCGAAAAGGGCGAAGAGAGAAAGACGAGTCCTCTTTCTCGGCTGTGGTCGGCCAACCCTCGCCACTGCGCGGCTGTAAAGGCCGTCCGAATCCAATAGTCTCGCCGTGTTACATCTTGTCGTGAAAATCGGACCCGAAACGTCTCGAAGTCGCTTGATTCAGCGTCAGCGAGATGCGTCTGAAACTTCACAGCGCTGGCGCCTGCTCGCGCTGCGACATCGATGTATGCGTGCGCAGCACCGAGACTTCCATCGTGCGCTAGTGCCACCTCTGCAATGATAAAGCAGGGAGCGCCCGCACCCACTGGATGTCCTTCGATCTCGAACTTATGTTTCAGTTGCTTTTTATCGTTGTGTTCTAACATGACATTAACGCTCCGAGGTACTGAGCCGGCTTTGTCTTACAGGCCGTTCGTCGTTGTCTCGCCGATGAAGAATGAGCTTCCGTGCTCGACCCATTCTACAGCCGTCCGTCCGAGATTCCCGGAGGGAAGACACCTTTCACGTCAAAAAAAACAGATGGCTTTTTGCCAAGACTTCGTATCCACTCGATGCCCCATTCGGCGAACTCAGGTTGGGCGACGCATAACACTATCGCATCATATAACCCTTGGGCCGGCTCTCCTTCTATGAGCTGTATTCCGCAGTACTTAAAGGCATCTTGTGGGTCAATCCAAGGGTCTAGGATGTCAACATCACAGCTGTAGGACCTGAGTTCCGACACGACCTCAAGGGCCTTGCTGTTTCGAAGGTCGCTGCAATTTTCTTTGAAGGCCAGTCCTAACACCAAGATACGAGCTCCGCTGACGTTTATCTTACGATTCAACATTAGGCGAATTAGCCTTGACGCTACATGTGATGGCATCGAGTCGTTGATTCGACGCCCGGCGAGGATGACCTCAGGATTGTAACCGAGCTGTTGTGCTTTGTGCGTCAAGTAGTACGGATCAACACCGATGCAATGGCCCCCGACAAGTCCCGGGCGAAACGCAAGAAAATTCCACTTCGAACCTGCGGCTTCCAACACCTCTAGCGTGTCGATACCCAATCGATGACATATCAAAGAGAGTTCGTTCATCAGTGCGATATTGAGATCGCGTTGGGTGTTTTCAATAACTTTTGCGGCTTCTGCAACTTTTATCGAGGAGGCCTGATGCGTTCCCGCGGTTATAATCTCTGAATACACATGATCTATAATTTGCGCTGCTTGGGGCGTTGAGCCTGAGGTGATTTTCTTTATGTCACACAGACGGTGTTGCTTATCGCCCGGATTTATTCTCTCCGGACTGTATCCAGTATAAAAATGCACGTTGTGCACCATCCCAGAGTGCCTTTCGAGTATTGGCACACATATCTCCTCTGTCGCTCCGGGGTACACCGTCGACTCATAGATCACGATGTCGTTCTGCTTCAAGTAGCCGCCAATCGTCTCCGACGCCCGACACAGCGGAGTGAGGTCTGGGCGCTTCGATTCGTCGACCGGGGTAGGTACGGTTACTATGTAGATTGTCGCAGTCCCGAGGTCCGCGGGATTTGAAGTGTATTCGACCTCACTGCCACTCTTCAATTCGATCTCGCTAACTTCGTTCGTCTTGTCGTAGCCTTTTCGAAGTTGGTCGATTCGAAGTGGGTCGGTGTCAAAGCCAATGACCTTGAACTTCTGCCCAAACGCTACAGCCAACGGCAGGCCCACATAGCCTAGTCCCACCACCGCGATTGTATTCTTGGTTTTGGAGACGATAATATCAGGTATCATTTTCACACTTCGTTGAGTATTCTAGCCGCTAAACACTCGGTTGTCATTGTTAGATTACTTTCTTGCAGTCTTCTCTTCGCATGGTCTAGAGGGCTTGGAGGGGTGGAATTGGAGTCTGAGTCACGGGGAGTGACTGTGTCTTCAGTAGTCCGTGTTTTCGAGACACGTGGTCACCTCCTCTCCAGTTCCCGTATATAGGCAAAGTCTAAACCGTGACTTAGAACTAGCAGGTCGAGCGACACCTCACGCCCTTCGCTCAAACTTGAGATCCAATCTTCCAAGGTGAGTGGCGTGACGATGTCGGCTAATCCTCGATGATCGATCGCCCAGATAGTCGTGTTCCGCACTAATCGATCAAGGTACGTTCGCATGTCGGCTCCACTTCGTTCAAAAGACCCGGAGTTGAATTCGATCAACCCAGCCCATTTCCCGGCTTCACTGAGAATTCTATCCATACCCGCAATAACATAAGGCTCGTATCCTTCGACATCCACTTTGAATACAATTCGTTGTGTTGACAAATCGATCTCGGCGACGAGATCATCAATAGCTATGCATTGCATCGAGACCGGGGTCAATTCGCTGTCTTCCCGGAGTTTCAGAGCCGACGAGGTTCCCGACCAGCGTCGATCTATAAAGAACCGTCGCTCATGGAGTGATTTTTCTGCTGCCAGAGCGTTAATGAGTTCAATTTGGCTTTTATTGGGGTGAATATCTCGAGATTGATCGAGGTAACCAATCAGTTCGGGATTGGCCTCAATACCTAACAGTTGTGCATCTGTCGGGTAGTTCATCGAAAACAGAAACTCGCCGTAGTTTACGCCGATGTCAAGTACAAGTGTAGGTTCCAATGCGTTGCAGAGTTCGCGCCACACCGCCTTCAGGTGTGGCTGCCCAGTCCCTGCACACTGAAAAATTGCCCGTCCGCGATTCTCCCTGCAGTTGACGTATATTCGATTCGTCGTATGAGGGAGTTCAAGGCTTGTCGGAAAGGGTGTCCCATACTTTCGAAATAGGAACCAATGGCTTCGGAACAACCTCGCTTTTTCTTTTACGCGTTCAAAGTATCGCATCTTATGAAGTTCGCCTGCGCGTTCCCGTTGCTTTGTAGATGACATCGGTACGCCACTAACTTTTATCAAAAGGTAAAAGGATTGGCGCGCACGCTCCAGTGAAGCGCATGACGCTCAGTTCCAAATCTGCCTCGTAACCGGCGGTGATAGCCGAATGTGTTTGCGATGACGAGGGTATTTCTCGGAACGGCCAAAACGGTCTCACTTAGATTGACGTCTTGCAGTTCCTCTGGCGCGATTCTCCTCGATCCGCGGTTTGCGCCGCAACTTTCCCGAAATATATGCCTGATTTGGGCAATCGTTGGTATGTGGGATAGTTTGACGAAGACAAGGGGCCCGTGTTCCAGTTCTACATCCTCTAAATATAGCCACGCCTTGTGTGTGTTGAAAAAGATGTCGCTATGGAGTTCTGTCTCCGGATCTACCTCGTCGTAGTTCGAGCCCTGAATTAGGCGTTCGTAGGCACGGTGACCTTTCGATAGATCCATCATGCGCCCCTCCGCCACCGACATCAACTGTAAGAGCCGACGGTCCTGATAAAATGTCTCAATGGCAGGTACATGTTCGAAACATTCCTTGCTTATTGAGGTCAAGTAGAGGCGATTGGGGCCATGGTTAAGTGTATTCTTCAGGAAGGTATGGGGGTACTGGGCTACCATCTCGTCGAGTGACTTGGATTCGTTGACGACACGCTCAAAAAGAGACTGTTCCAAGAATCCCGGCCAAGCGGTAAACCCATGGTCTAATAATTCCCGGCAATGTCTTTCGAACAGCGCTTCTCCGTTTAGGGGTTGTTTCCCAATCCGTCGCCGTCTTACGACAGTCATTCCTTGGGCGAGAA
This sequence comes from uncultured Solibacteraceae bacterium, assembly GCA_964430625.1. Lineage (GTDB taxonomy): Bacteria > Acidobacteriota > Terriglobia > Bryobacterales > Bryobacteraceae. The sequence continues at coordinate 325,781 of CAYSFR010000003.1, read as the reverse complement.
GTGTTCGGCCAACTTGCGCGCCGAGCCGATTGAGGAGGGGGCTCGGAACAGTCTTGTCGGATGAAAACAAGCGGAATAAGGAGGATTTCATACTCTAAACTTCGTCTTTTCTATACTTATTCAATGTTCGGGTGGTGCCGCAAAGCCCCGAGATCCGAGAAACCTTCAGCTGGAGTTGCAATCTGGTTCGGGCTTTTGCGGAATCGGGTTAACGCTCCTATAGATGATAAGCCGCGGCAGTTTGGTGGTATTTGCAGTTGTGGGACTTGCGTCGGTGCGTTCGATCACTTCGTTCGTGGTTCGATTCTTCAATCTTTTCACGTATCGGCTCGCGGCATTCCGTCGGACCCCTATTTTTGCGTGGAAATGATGTATCGTTTTTGTGGTTCACAAGCATTTCAAATTTATATTTCACGCATTTTCAATAAATTACGGTTTCAAACGCGCAATTTTCTTGTGCCGTGGGTGCTACATTGAAATCGGCTGGAGCACCACTCCGCCAAAACAAAAGGCCCTCCCACCCCGGAGGGCCTTATTCATTTCAGGAGAAACAAATGCAAAGCAATTGGACTCGAGTTCGAGAGGGAAAGGAACCCACGGCAGCGCACATCGAAGGCGCTGGCGGCCAACAGGGATTCCCTGACATCCGCGCCACATTCGCCCCGCCCCACCACGCAGTGCTCTTCAATGAGGACCGCGATGCCTACGATCGCCTCTTCGTAGAGCTCTGGGACACCTACCAACCGCTGAACCCGATAGCAGTCACTATCGTCCGCGGGATTGCCAACACCCAATGGCAGATCATGCGGCTTAACGGTTGCCTCACCAACAGTTGGAACCTTGCCCTCGTTGGCCACAGTGAAACACCTCTCACCGTTGCACCCGAACTCGGGGAATGGGAGGTAATCAACCGCGCCTCCGCTGCCCTCCATACCGGCAGCGCCCATGCTCATCGCGTAAGCCGTTTGGTAGACCACTTGGAACTGCGCATCGCCCGGCTCGAACGCCGCCTACGCTTCGTTCACGCCAACTTCCCTGGCCACATTCCGCCTCTGCGGCCCCAATCGCCCGCGTCGCCGAAGGGGCCGATTCCGGAATCGCCAAACGGACAATCGTCTGCGGCAGTGCCGGATGGGTCCGAAACCATGGAAAACAAAGAGGAAGAGGTCCCGTCTGTCGCGCCGGACGCGGTCGCTGTCCCGCAGCCGCTCTACATCTCGGAGAATCTACCCGAAGTCATTGAGTACTACCGCAACAACTTCCCGGGTCGCGAAATCATCGTTCTGCCACCCGATGACGTCGCCAACGGGGTCGAGATCCGCGACCACCTTCCGCCCGTACCCAGAATCGCCGCATGACCGCGGCGCGAATCCGCGCGGAACCAGACGCCGCACCGGAGGAACAGAGGAGAACTGTCTATGGCCATCACATTTCTTGGGCTCGATGCCGCCTTTTTCCAGCGCACGGCAGCGTACGCGGCCAGAGTGTGCCCGGAATCGCCGGACACTAACGCGCCTTCTCGCGATCCGGCGCCGGACCCTGTCCTCGCTCCCTCCGTTTGGGCCGAAAAGCACCTGCAATTCATGCCCAGTGCGAAACAGGCGGAAATTCTCGACTCCGCCGCCCGGTTTATGATCCTCTGCTGCAATCGGCAGTGGGGCAAAACGACGACCATCGCCCTGAAGACGCTCCATCGAGCCATCTCCACCCCGGGCCAGGCCATCGTCATCATCTCGCGGACAAAGTTCCAGGCCGGCATTCTCATCGAACGCGCCTGCCGCTTCGCCCTCCGCCTCGGCTACCCCGTCCGCCGTTACCTCGGCGAGCGCTTCTCGCTCGCCCTGCCCAACGGCTCGTCTATCCTCGCCGTCTCGCATTGCCAGGATACCTCTGCCGGCAACACAGCCGATGTCCTCGTCGTCGACGAAGCCGCCCTCGTCCAGGACCTCGTCTATTCCAGCGTCACGGCCTTCACCAGCCGTACCCGCGGGGCCATTTGGCTCCTCTCAACCCCGCGCCGCCAGGTCGGTTTCTTCTATAACATCTGGCACAACGGCGACAAGCGTTGGCACCGCGTCCTCTCCACCGTGAAGGACTGCCCCGATATCGATCCCGAGTTCCTCAAAATGCAGCAGGCGCTCGACCCGGTCAAGTATCGGCAGGACTTCCTCTGTGAGTTCATTCAGCCGGCCAATCGTCTCGTCACCCGCGAGACCTTGGAAAGCCTCGTGGACCCCACGCTCACCGCGTGGAACTTCCACAAGCCGCAACGCCCGTAGCGCGCCCTGGTCCTCTCGGATTCGGCTCGCATTTTCCGCGCTGGCATTCACATTTGTGAACCCGGCCGGCGCAAGGCCTGCTGTCCCCGTACGGTTCGTTGGCCTTACTTTTGTAATCGCTCGGTTCGCCGCGACTCCTCCGGCGCGCCGGCAGCCCTCTGTTCAGAGACTTTATTCGCTAGGAGTCTTTTTACTATGCCCGAAGAGAATCAGTCCACACCCCAGGAACCCGCGCCGCCGCCCGAGAGGGCGGACCCGCCGGGCCCTACCATATCCGCCCCTGCGGCGCGCGTCTACGCGCTCGGGCACAACCAGCGCCCCGATCCCCGTTGGATCGCCGGCGTCGATTTCGGCCAGCGCCATGACCATTCGGCCATCTGCCTGCTCGATCTCGTTTGGATTCCCCGCGGGCGCTGTCCCGTCACCTTCGGTTCGCTCTTCCAGCCGCAGCTATCCATCCGGCATCTGGATCGCAAGCCGCTCCTCACCTCGTATGAGGAGATTCATGAGGATCTGGTGAACTACATCGACAAGCTGAAGTTGGAGTTCGCCATTCACGGTTTCCGGGCGGATCCCAACATGGAGATCATGCTGGATGCCGGTGGTCCCGGGCCTCCGATGATCGATCGCATTCGCCGCGCCGTACCCAAAGGGGTTCGCATCTCCCCGGTGATCATCACCGGCGGCAAGGGCGAAACCACGCTGGTCGATGGCTACACCGGCGTGCCGCGCCGGTCCTTGATCACCCGGTTCATCCAGATGGCCCAGGTCCGCCACCTCGCCGTCCCGCCAGGCCTGAAGTTCTGGCCGGAACTGATGGCGGAACTGCTGGATCTGGAGGGCGACACCATGCAGCCAGCCTCCAGCGAAGGCCACGACGACCTGGTAATGGCAACATCCCTCGCCGTCTGGGCCGCCTGCCGGTCAGTGCCAGAGCTAATCCCCGGCGCCGTCCGCCGCGACAACCAGGGCCCGCCGTATTTCATCGGCTTCTCCCCCTACCCTCTCTTCTAAAGGAGGAGAGGAAGAGAAGTAGAAGCTGCGATTGGTGTAGGCGACCGCCTTTCGCTCGCCTGGCACCTAGGGATTGGGGAGGAAAAGCGGAATCAGGGCTTCCACCCCCCCCGCAAACCACACCCACAAAAAGAAAAGGGGGCAAAATTACCCCCAGAAAGGACCAAACGCGAAAAAGTAAGAAATAAAAAATGCAAAAAACGAACCCAGGAAGAGGGAACAGGCCAAAAGCCCAGGGGAAAAGCCAGGAAATCGGATCCCCCAAGGAGCAAGCCAATCACCAACAGGCAAGCCCCCCAACGGGAGCAACCCCACACCCGCTACCCCGCCCTCTTCCCCCCATAGTATCCCTTATAGGACTGGTAATAGCCTTGCGTATAGCCATAATAGCCGCCCGGAGACGCCTTCGGGTTCCAATCGTTCAGCACGGTCCCCAGAATCCGGGTGCCGTCCTCCTGCAGCCGTTGCCGTACGGCCATCGACGCGTCACGGGTCGTCTTCCCCGTCCGCATCACCAGCACCACGCCCCCCGCCATGCGCCCGATCACGCGCGCATCCGGAATCTGCAGCATCGGCGGCGTGTCGATCAGCACCACATCGAACAGCTGCGTCAGCAGCTCCAGGTACTGCTCCATCCGGCCCGAATAGAGCAGGTTCGTCACCGCTGCCACGCTCGGCCCCGCCGGCATCAGGAACACCCCCGGCACCCGCGTCGGCAGGATCACCTCTTCCAGGTCCACCTCCGCCGGGTCCCGGGTATCGAGCAGCAGCGTCGTCAGCCCCGCCTCGTTCGGCACGCTGAAGATCTCGTGCTGCCGCGCCTTCCGCGTATCCGCGTCGATCAGCAGCACCCGCTGATGGATCTCGCCCAGCGCGCACGCCAGGTTGCTGACAACGGTGCTCTTCCCCTCGCCCGGCCCCGAACTGGTGACGACAAGTGCCTTAGGCCGGTGCCCGTTCTGTCCCGTGAACAGGATCGACGTCAGCGTCGCCCGGAAACTCTCCGCCAGCATCGAGCTCTTCTGTTGGTGGACCGTAAGCTCGATCCGGTCGACCATGTCGACGCTGCCGGCGCCACCCGTGCCCAGCAGCAGCTTTTCGTTGTGCACCGCCGCCTTCAGCTTTCGTTTCGCGTACGAGCCCACCTGCGCCTTCTCGCTCGGGATCACCCCCAGCTCCGGTAGGTTCAGGTAGAACTGTATGTCCCCCGGATCCCGGAACGTCTTGTTCGCCTTGTCCGTCGTCACTACAAACGCCACACCCGCGAAAAGCCCGGCCAGCAGCCCAAGTCCTGCATTCAGCGGCAGGCTCGGCCGGGACGGCAACCGCGGCGGCCGTGCCGGATCCACCACCCGGATGTTGCTCGCCTTAATGGCTCCGGCCAGCGACGACTCCTTCACCCGCTGCAGCATCGACTCATAAAGCTGCCGGTTGCTGTCCACTTCGCGCTTCAGGATCCCGTAGTGGACCCCTTTTTCGCCCTCGTCGCGGACCAGCTTCGCCTGCGTCTCGTAGTCCACCCGCAGCAGGCTCTCCTTCCGCAGCGCCTCCGTGTTCTCGTTCTGGATCCGTTGCAGAATCGCCGCCCGCTCCCGTTGGAACTGGCTCTCCAGCCATTGAATCTGCGGCTCCAGCCGTTGCAGCTTCGGGTACTTGTCGTTGTAGGTAGCCCGCATTTCGGCGGATTGACGTTTTAGCTCGGTCAATTTGACCTGTAGCTCCCGTAACCCTGGGTCGTTGATCACGTCCGGCAGCGTCTCCGGCGAAGCATTCTTGGCCATCTCAAATCGGCTCTGCTTCGCCACCCGCTCCGCCGTCGCCGTGCTCAGCGCCATTTGCAGCTGTTTCAGCCGCTCCTCGCTCACGGAACTCTTCTCCGCCGTGAACAGCAGCCCGCTCCGCCGCGCATAATCTTGCAACTGATCCTCGCTCCGTTCGAGCTTGATCTTCATGTCGTCCAGTTGCCGCGTCAGCCATTCGCCCGTCTTCTGCGTCTGCTGCCACCGGCTCTCCATGTTCTGGTCGATAAACTCGTTCGCCAGAGTGTTCACGAACTCCGCCGCCAGCTGTTTGTCCGTGCTGTCCGTGGTCACCTCGATGATCCGCGTCTGCCCCTGCGCCCGCACCTTCATCGACGTCCGCGCCATCGCCAGCGCGGTTTCACGCTCATCCTCCGGCTTCTCCTCCGGCAGGTGCAGCGCCCGGCGCCACGCGCTCACCCGGCCCGTCTCCGGCGCGCTCCCAGCCGCGGGTTGCTGCTCTTTGAACTTGGCCACCACCCGGTCCATCAGTGTGATGCTCTGCAGCACCCGGATATGGGTCTGAATGTCAGTCATCAGCATGAACCCGCCCGAATCGGACGAGAACTGCTGAACATCCTTCATGTTCATGAAGTTCTGGTTGGTCTCCTGGACCTCGATCCACGCCTTGGCCGTATAGACCGGCGTCATCGGCAGTGTGATCAGGATCGCCAGAATCAGCCCCGCCGCCGCGATAAGGAACACCGTCCCTTTCCGCCGCCGCAAAAGACGCCAGTACTCAACAAGTCCCGGCCCCTCCTCTTCCCCCTCATTCGACTGCCCCGGCGGCACCGGATACCCCGGCACATACCCCGGCGGCAGGTTATAAGCCTTATAATGAATCCCCGGCTGCAGCTCGATCGGAGCCCCCCACCCCCCCGGATCCGGCAACAAACGACCACCACCCGCAGGTGGTGGCACATTCCCATCCCGACCCCGTTGACTAGTAGGCCCATGCGCCCAAACCCCATGCCCCGCCCGCCACCCCGCCGCCCCCGCCTGCCCATCCCCACCACCAACCCCGGCCCCAGCCGAAGGCCCCGACCCCACACCCGCAGACCCAACCGAACCAGCCGCACCCAAACCCACCCCGGCCCCAGCCGAAG